>NZ_JAMBPQ010000012.1 GCF_024206495.1 Paraburkholderia sp. CNPSo 3272
GCAACAGCGGCGGCGCAAGCAGCAGCGGCGGCAGCTCAGGCGGCTGTGGCTGTGGCGGCCACGGCGGATCGGCAAGCGGCCCTTCGGGCGGTCCCGCAGGCGGATCCGGTGGTGGCGTTGGCGGGGGTTTCGGCGGATTCGGCGGTGGCTTCGGAGGTGGATTCGGCAAAGGTGGACCGTCGGGCGGCCCGGGCGGCGGGTACGGCGGCGGACACGGTGGCGGCCATGGCAGCGGTCATTGAACCTGTACGGCGGTGCAGGCAGACCGCTGCAGCCACTCCGATCTGGCGCGACGGCCAGGCGCGCCAGTCCTGGCGTCGGCGGCGGCGTCCCGGTCCCCCGGCCGGGCACCGCCGCCGTGGGCCGGTCGCCGGATGCGCGATGCGCGTGGCGGCCCCTGGCGGCCACACCGGCTGTTTGCTCGCCATACGCCGGCGCAGACCATGACCGCTTGCGCCAGGCGCGTACCCAACCACGTGCGCCCTACAGCATCTCCAGCGGACGCTTGCTGCGCGGCGGCTTGAAATACGCGTCCAGCGCCGCGTGCTCTTGTGAGCCGAGCACGAGATCGAGCGCCGCGCGGTTGTCGCGCACGTGCTCCACGCGAGCGGCCTTCGGAATCGCGCAGACCCCGCTTTGGCCCAGCACCCACGCCATCGCCACGCGATAGACCGACACCCCGTGTGCGTGAGCGATGTCGTCGAGCGGCGAGCGTCTGGGCAAGCGTGCGTGATCGACGGGGCTATACGCCGTCACCGGCATGCGATGCACAGCGCTCCACGGCAGCAGGTCGAATTCCGCGCCGCGCCGTGAGATGTTGTAGAGAATCTGGTTGGTCGCGCACGCCTCGCCGCCAGGCGTGGCGAACAGCTCCTCCATGTCGTCGGTGTCGAAGTTGCTCACGCCCCAGTGACGGATCTTGCCCGCGCGCACGAGCGCTTCGAACCCTTCGACCGTCTCTTCGAGCGGCACCCCGCCGCGCCAGTGCAGCAGATAGAGATCGAGCCGGTCGGTGCCGAGACGTTTGAGGCTCGCCTCGCACGCGCGCGCGACGCCGCTGCGGCTCGCGTTGTGCGGATACACCTTGCTCACCAGAAACACCTCGTCGCGCAGGCCCTGCAAAGCCTCGCCCACCAGGCGCTCGGTCGCGCCGTCGCCGTACATCTCGGCGGTGTCGATTAGCGTCATGCCGAGCGCCACGCCTTCGCGCAGCGCGGCGATTTCCGCCGCGCGATGCGCGCTGCGCTCGCCCATTTCCCACGTGCCCTGCCCGAGCTTCGGAATGCGTTCGCCGTCCGGCAATGCGACGCTTGCAATATCGGTCGTCATGATCTCCCTTTGCGCGCCGCAACGGCGCCCACTGGCAAAGAACGGCCAGTGTATCGCCTCGCGCGCAATGCGGTCATACGCACTCTCGCAAGCCGTTCATTTCCGCGATTGCGCATCGATGACATAAAATTGCCGTTCGCCTTTCATGCCTGCCTCCCATGAACGCACCCTCGGAAGACCGCTGGCGCGACCTGCGCCCGGACCCGGACAACGACACGCCGCTGTATTTGCAGCTCGCGCGCAAGCTGAGCCTTGCGATCCACGACAATCGCTGGAACGCGGGCGAAGCCCTGCCCTCGGAGCGCGCACTCGCGGAGTCGCTCGGCGTTTCGCGCATCACGGCGCGCAAGGCGATCGCGCTGCTCGTCGAGCAGGGCCTGATTCGCCGCACGCAAGGCGCGGGCAGCTTCATCACGCCGCGCATCGAAGACCCGCTCTCGCGCCTCACGAGCTTCAGCGAGATGCTGCGCCAGCGCGGCTTCACGCCGAGCTCGCGCTGGCTCTCGCGCGAAATCCAGCCCGCGAGCCGCGACGAAGTGATCCAGCTCGGGCTCTCGCCGGCGGCGGCCGTCACGCGCCTCAAGCGCCTGCGTCTGGCCGACGGCATCGTCATGGCCGTCGAGAACTCCACCTTCCCCGCCGCGCTGATTCCCGACCCGAACGCGATCGGCGACTCGCTCTACAGCTTTCTCGAACAGCGCGGGCTTTCGATCGTGCGCGCGCTGCAACACTTTCGCGCCGTGAACGCGAGCGAGGAAATCGCGCGGCAGATGAGCATCGCGCCCAACGAGGCGCTGTTGCTCATCACACGCGTAGGCTATACCGCCGATCAGCGCGCGATCGAACTCACCGATACCTACTGTCGCAACGATTATTACGATTTCGTCGCGGAATTGCGCAAGTAGCGCGCGCAAACGCGGCGGCATCTAGTCGTTCCATACCGGCGCATTGCTGCCGATCGGCACCGGCGGCCGCGCATGGAATGCAGGCGTGAGTTCGAGCCGCTCGGCGGGCGCCACCGCGCGCACGCGGCCGAACGGCGAATCCATTTCCTCCAGACAATCGGCGAGTTCGGCGGCGCCCACCTCGGGTGCCTGCTGGCCGTCCTCGAGCGTGCCCATCGTCTGCAGCCAGCGGCCCGTTTGCGCGAGCGAAAGGCGCACGTGCCAACTGCCGCCTTCGCGCATGCGCCGCGCAAGCGCGACCATCGCGCCGAACGCGGCGAGATAGCCCGTGGCGTGATCCAGCGCCTGGCACGGCAGCGGGCGCGCCGTAGTGAACGGCTGCGCGCCTGCTACGCCGTTGCTGGGTTTTGCTGCGGCGACGCTCTCGGCCCACACGATGCCGCTCGCCGACTGCACGAGGCTGTCGAAGCCGCGCCGCTCGCGCCACGGCCCGCGGTGCCCATACGCGCTGATCGACACGCACACGATGCCGGGCCGCACCTGCGCGAGCGCTTCGGGCGCGAATCCGCGCGCGGCGAGCGCACCCGGCCGGTAGCCTTGAACAAACACATCGGCGTCGCGCGCGAGTGCGCGCAACTGCTCGCACGCGGCTGCATCACGCAGGTCGAGCGTGGCCGAGCGCTTGCTGCGGCCGTTGTCGATCACGAGCGGCGCGATGTTCGGCAGATGCGGGCCGTTGATGAGCAGCACGTCCGCGCCGTGTTGACCGAGCGTGCGCCCCGCCACCGGCCCCGCGATGATGCGCGTGAGGTCGAGCACGCGCACGCCCTCCAGAGGACGCGCCCCGGCGCCCCCACGCGGCGCCTCGGCGGGCGCGTCGCCGATGCGCTCGATCTCGAAAAGCGGCAGGCTCGCCACGGCCTTCGCCTGCTCGTGCGCGGCCCATTCGCGCGGCGCGCGCACGAGTGCGGCGCACAGGCCCGCTTGCGCGAGCGCGTCGTCGAGCGCCGCGCCTTCCCAGCCCAGGATCGCGCGCGCCACGGCGTCGCGGTCGTCCGGGCATCGGAGCACGCGCAGGATGCCCGCGAGGTGATGCGGGAAGTTCGCGTGTAGCTGGACCCAGCGGCCGTCGCCGGTCGGGAAATGGCCCGTCACCGGATGACGCAGCTCCGCGGGCGGCTTGCCGTCCACGCTCAAATAGCGTTCGCTGCGAAACGCGGCGAGCGCGCGGCGCACGTCGATTGCGACGCGCTGCGTCCGGCCCGTGCGCAACGCGTGCAGTTGCGCCGCCGCGAGCCCCGCCGCGCCGATGCTCGCCGCCGCGAGCGTGCCCACGCGAAAGATCGAGGGCAGGCCCGGATCGCCGCCTTCCATGTCGAGCCAGTCGAGCGCGGACGGGTCGCAGCCCGCCAGCATCCAGAGGTGTTCGAGCGCGTCGCGTGGCGTCATGGCGAGCAGTCCTTTTGCGAGGGAATACGGTAAGAAAGCGAGCCGAAGTGATGTCACGCATCGTCGCGCCGCTCGAATCCGGGATCAATCTTGATTATCATGATCAACATAGATTGATTTCTCCGGTTCCAGGAGGCGAGCCACCATGTCCAGCTATATGACCGCGGAACAAGCCGCAGCCGAACTCGGCATCAGCCGCGCCACGCTCTACGCCTACGTGAGCCGCGGACTCATCGCCTCGGCGCCCTCGCCCAACGGCCGCCACAACCGCTACGACGCCGCCGAGGTGCGCCGCCTCGCGCGCCGCAAGGCCGATGGCAAGCGCGCGGGCAAGGTCGCGCAGAAGGTGCTCGACTGGGGCGTGCCCGTGCTCGAATCGTCGATCACGTTGATCGCCGACGGCAAGCTCTTTTATCGCGGCGAGGACGCCATCGCGCTCGCGCGTCAGGCCTCGCTCGAAGAGGTCGCGGCGCTGCTCTGGCAATGCGCGCCGCGCCGCGTGCTGCAGGCGCCCGAGGCGCCCATCGCGGCCGCGCAATGGTCGGCATGGCTGAAGATCTGGAGCGGGCACACGCCGCTCGAACGCGCACTCGTGCTGTTGCCGGCCGCCGCGGCGCAAATGCCGCGCATCTGGGCGCAGGGCCGCGACGCGCAAATCGACACCGCTGCGATGCTCATGCGCCTGCTCGCGGCGGCGCTCGTTTCCGCCGCGCCGTCGAACGAGCCGCTGCACCGTCAGCTAGGCGAGGCGTGGGGCGTGCGCTCGCGCGCGCAGACCGACCTGCTGCGCGCCGCGCTCGTGCTGTGCGCGGACCACGAGCTGAACGCCTCGACTTTCACGGTGCGCTGCATCACCTCCACCGGCACGCATCTGTTCGGCGCGGCGACGGGCGGCCTGGCCGCCCTGGCCGGGCCGCGCCACGGCGGCGAGACCACGCGCGTGGCTGCGCTGTTCGACGAAGCCGCGCGCGCCGACGACCTGCATCGCTATCTTGCCGACCGCCTCGCGCCCGACGAACTCGGCGCGGCCGTGCCGCTCTCCGGCTTCGGCCACCCGCTCTATCCCGATGGCGATCCGCGCGCGCGGCTCTTGCTGGACCTGCTCGCCCAACGCGCGCCGGCGCGCTCGCCAATGGACGAAGTCGACGCGCTCGCCCAGGCCGTAGCCGAGACGAGCGGCGCGCGGCCGACGCTCGACTACGCGCTCGCGGCCATCGAGCGCGTGCTGGGGCTGCCGCGCGGCGCGGCGTTCACGCTGTTCGCCGCAGGCCGTGTGACGGGCTGGATCGCGCATGCGCTCGAACAGACCGCCGATGGCCGGCTGATCCGCCCGCGCGCACGCTACGTGGGCGAAATGGCAGGCGATACGACGCATGCCGCGCGGCGCATCGCCTAGCACGAGCGACCACGTCAACCCGGTTCAACCCGCCGCCCGGACGCCCCACTGCCCGCGCTGCACCCAGCCGCGCAACGCCTCGCCGACGCGCGCCGCGACACCGCTCGCACCCGCCGCGCGCACGCGTTCCACGTCGACGGGCGCCACCGTGCACGCTGGCGCAGCGGCGCTTGCTCCGCCCAGCCCCAGCACGAAACGCGCCCCTTGGCGGCCCGCGCTCACGTGCACGCGCACGCCCGCCGCGAGCCCGACCGACTCGCCGGCACGTAGCCAGTAGTCGCCGGCGTCGCCCGCGATCGTGAGCCAGAGTTCGCCTTCGCTCACGTGCAATTGCATTGCCTGGGCAAGCCGCCAGGTTTCGACGGGTTCGCCATGTTCCAGTTCGAAGATTCGGATTTCGCGCATTGCCGTGCTCCTTGCAGACTGGCCGCCGAGTCCCCTCGGGCGGCCACCGGAAGGCTGGCTGACAAGGACTTGAAGCGCCTTACCGGTAGGAGCATTATTGCGAGCAGTGACGCACGGTCCCATGTACAGTTCCGAACAGTTCATGTAGAACTGTGCAGCCGAAAAACCGAACAGTCACTGCCGTTTCGAACCGCAGCCTCAAGCGGCATACCCTGCGAGACCCAGATGAAACTCCAACTCGACCGCGCGAGCGATGTGCCGCTCACCGAACAGATCGTCACCGGCGTGCAGACGTGGATCCGCTCGCGCGCGGCGCACCCTGGTTCGCGCCTACCGTCCATCCGCCAGTTCGCCGCCGATTACGCCATCAGCCGCTTTCCCGTGATCGAGGCCTATGACCGGCTCGTCTCGCTCGGCTACCTCGACTCGCGCCACGGCTCGGGCTTTTACGTGAGCGAGCACGCGCGGGCGGGCCTCGCCGGCATGGGCACCTGCGACCTCTCGAACGCCGCCGACGAATCGGGTCACCTGCTCAGCCAGCTCGAACGCGAGGGCGAACTGCTGCAGCTCGACAGCGGCTCGATCCCGCAGGCGTGGCGCGACATCGACGCGCTCGGCCAGGCAATCCGCCATGTGTCGCGCAGCGACCCCGCGAGCCTCGTCGACTACGGCACGCCGACGGGCGACGCCACGCTGCGCGAGCATCTGCGCAACCGGCTCGCGCCGCTTGGCATCGTCGCCGAGACGCCGCAGATCCTCATTACCGAAGGCGCGAGCGAAGGCCTCGACCTGCTAATGCGCTACATGCTCAAGCCCGGCGACACGGTATTCGTCGAGGACCCCGGCTACTACAACCTGTACGGTCTGCTCAAACTGCATGGCGTGCGCCTCGTGGGCATCCGCCGCACTGCGAGCGGCCCCGATCTCGACCATTTGCACGCGATGCTCGCCGAGCACCGTCCGCGCGCGTTCTTCGTCAACACGGTGTTCCACAACCCGACCGGCTCGACGATCTCGCCGCCCGTCGCGTTCCGCCTGCTGCAGCTCGCCCGCGAGCACCGCTTCACGATCGTCGAGGACGACATCTACGCCGACTTCCAGGCCGATCCCACCGACCGGCTCGCGGCGCTCGACCAGTTCGAGCACGTCGTGTACGTGGGCGGACTTTCGAAGACGCTCTCCTCGGCGCTGCGCGTGGGCTACGTGGTCGCCAACCCGGCGATCGTGCGCGATCTCGCGGCCATCAAGGCGCTCACCAGCATCAGCGGCTCGCGCTTCTCGCAGGCCGTCGCCGCCACGCTGCTCGAGCGCGGCGCGTATCGCAAATACCTCGAACGACTGCGCCGGCGCATTGCCGAGGCGCAAGGGTCGGCCACGCGCACGCTCGAAGCGCATGGGTGGGAGCTATTCGGCAGCGCGGCGGCGTCGACCGCCGCGGCGAGCGCGGCGCGCGGCTATGCGCAAACGGGCGGCAAGTTCGTCTGGGCGCGCGTGCCGCACGTGGAGGATTCCACCCGCCTCGCCGCCTGCGGCGAGCCGCTCGGCGTCGCGGTCTCGCCGGGCAGCCACTTCCGCCCGCAAGGCGAGTCGAGCCCGTGGATCCGCATCAACGTGGCGCTCACGCTCGACCCGCGCGCCCAGGCCTTCTTCGCGGCGGCGGCGCGTCTGGGAGGATAAACGCGCGAGGCGCCTCGGCCGCCTGCACCACGTTTGCGGCTGCGGGGCCGGCCGTCTGCGTGGGCACGCCGTTTTCCCTACAATGGCGCTTGCCTGCGCGCCACTCTCCTCGCCCATGTCCGAATCCACCACTGCGTCCAGCACCATTGCGTCGCCCCGCTCGTTGTCCGTGATGCTGTGGCTCGTCGCCACCGGCTTCTTCATGCAGACCCTCGATTCGACCATCGTCAACACGGCGTTGCCGGCGATGGCGAGGAGTCTTGGCGAACTACCGTTGCGCATGCAATCAGTCGTGATCGCGTATTCGCTCACGATGGCGGTGATGATCCCCGTATCGGGCTGGCTCGCGGACAAGCTCGGCACGCGGCGTGTGTTCCTCGGCGCGATTTTCGTGTTCACGGTCGGCTCGCTCCTGTGCGCGAGCGCGCATACGCTGAACCAGTTGGTGGTCTCGCGCATCGCGCAGGGCGTGGGCGGCGCGATGCTGCTGCCGGTCGGCCGGCTTGCCGTGCTGCGCACGTTTCCCGCCGAACGCTATCTGCCCGCGCTCTCGTTCGTGGCGATCCCGGGGCTGATCGGCCCGCTCATCGGCCCGACGCTCGGCGGCTGGCTCGTGCAGATCGCCTCGTGGCACTGGATCTTTCTCATCAACGTGCCGGTGGGCGTGGTGGGCTGCGTCGCCACCTTCATCTTCATGCCCGACAGCCGCAACCCCGACACGCCGCGCTTCGACGTGCCGGGCTACCTGCTGCTCGTGATCGGGATGCTAGCGATTTCGTTCGCGCTCGACGGGCGCAGCGAGTTCGGCATCCAGCACGCCACGGTGCTCGTGCTCTTCATCCTTTCGCTCGCCGCGTTCGTGGCCTACGGTCTGCACGCGGTGCGCACACCGCAGCCGATCTTTTCGCTCGACCTCTTCAAGATCCACACCTTCAGCGTCGGCCTGCTCGGCAATCTGTTCGCGCGTATCGGCAGCGGCGCGATGCCGTATCTGATCCCGCTGCTGCTTCAGGTGGCGCTCGGCTACACGGCCTTCGAGGCCGGCCTCATGATGCTGCCCACGGCCGCCGCGGGCATGTTCTCCAAGCGCCTCGTGACGTATCTCATCATGCGCTACGGCTACCGCAGCGTGCTGGTCTCGAACACGGTGCTCGTGGGCCTCATGATGGCGAGCTTCGCGCTTTCCACGCCCCACGAGCCGCTGTGGATGCGCATCGCGCAACTGGCGATCTTCGGCGCCGTGAACTCGATGCAGTTCACGGCGATGAACACCCTCACGCTCAAGGATCTCGGCACGGGTGGCGCGAGCAGCGGCAACAGCCTCTTCTCGCTCGTGCAAATGCTCTCGATGAGCCTTGGCGTGACCGTCGCGGGCGCGCTGCTCACCACCTTCACGGGCATCATGGCCCACAAGACCGGCGAGAACGTGATTCCGGCGTTCCATGCGACCTTCATCTGCGTGGGCATCATCACGGCGGGTTCGTCGTGGATCTTCGCGCAGCTCGCGTCTGACCTGCGCCGCACCGCGAAGAAGACCGATCCGTCCGAGCGGACCTGACAACAACCGGTCAAGCCGGGACCGCGGTCGTTGCGGTTGCATCCTCGCCGCCGACGCGCACCTCAAAGGTGCGGCGCGCCTCGTGGCCGTGCGTCGCCCGGGTTCGCGCCGGCTTTGCGCACCAACCCGCACACCCTCCCGAAATAGCGCGGGCGCCATCGCACGGGCCGACGGCCGCGGGACCCGGGACTCGCATACTTTTTGCTGTCCTATCCTGTAAACTTGGCGCTCACGCGTCCCGCCCGTCACGTCCGTCCCGCGCGCCATCGAAACGAAAATGACCAGCATGATCGACATCGATCCCCCCGGCTTCCAGTCGCGCCCTATCGCCGGCGAAGAAGGTGCCCGCCGCACCGTGCTGTACGGCGGCTACACCGTCTTCAGCGTGTTCCAGCCCGTGTTTTCGGTTGCGCACCGGCGCGCGATCGGCTATCACGCGTCGCTGCGCGCGCACGATGAGCAAGGCCAGCAGGCGCCGTCGCAGGAGGTGTTCACGCAGGCGGCGCGCCGCGGCGACCTGCTAGAACTGGGGCGCCTCGCGGAATCGCTGCATCTGGGCAATTTCAACGCGTTCGATTCGCATGACGAATGGCTGTTTCTGAGCCTGCACCCGGCCGCGCTAATGGACACGAGTTACGGCGACGCCCTGCTCGCCGGCCTCAAGGCGCTCGGCCTGCAGCCGCAGCGCGTGGTGCTGGAAGTGTCGGAACAGGCGGGCGGCGAGAATCCGCGCTTCGCGGAGATCATCGACGGATTGCGCAAGGCGGGCTTCGTGATCGCGCTGGATGGTTTCGGCGCGAAGCATTCGAACATCGACCGCGTGTGGCAGGTCCGGCCCGATATCGTCACGCTCGACCGCAGCCTGCTCGCCCAGGCGAGTCGCCACGCGCATATCGAGCGCGTGCTGCCGGGGCTCGTCTCTATGCTGCACGAGTCAGGTCAGCTCGTGCTCGTGGGCGGCCTTTCGACCGAGCGCGACGCACTGATCGCGCTGGAGAGCAACGCCGACTTCGTGCAGGGTGCGTATTTCGCGCGACCCGACGTCGAGCCGGTGCCGCCGGCCAAGGCCGCGCAGCTCATGGACGATCTTTCGTCGCGCCTGCGCGAGCGCGTGGCCGCGCGCGAGCGTTCGCAGTCGGCGCGTCTCGCGCCGTACGTGAGCGCCATCGAAGCGGCGGCGAAGCAGCTTGCCGAGGGCGCGAACATAAGCGACGCCACGCTGCCGCTGCTAGGCCTCGACGACACGGCGCGCTGCTTCCTGCTCGACGCGTCGGGCCGCCAGATCGGCGACAACGTGCTGCCCGACGGCCGCACGTCGCAGCGCGCCAAGCGCTTCCGGCCGCTGCTGCATTCCGAGGGCGCAAGCTGGGAACGGCGGCCTTACTTCATCGGCGCAATGAAGGCGCCAGGCCGCGTGCAGTTCACGCCGCCCTATCTGTCGATCAACGAGGCGCACCTGTGCGTCACGGCCTCGGTCGCCGTGCAAACGGAGCACGGCGTGCAGGTGTTGTGCGTCGATATCAACTGGGACGCCGCGTTGCGCGGCTAGCGTGCGTTCAGGCTGAGGCTGAGGCTGAGGCTCACGCTCACGCTCACGCTCACGCGAGGACGAGCGGCTGCGCGAGCAGGTTCGCGCCGCCGTGTGTGGTGGACGCGCGGGCGGTGACGGTGAGCGTGGACACGCACGCCGCGCCGTCGCTCGAGGCGAGCCGTGCCAGCATCTTGCGCACTGCCTCGCCGCCGAAAGCCCGGTTGGCCGCCTGGAGCCGGTTGGCCGGCCCCGCGCTCCCCTCCTCCATTGCCGCGATACACACGACCGGCCCGGGCAGCCCGTCGCGGTCGTCGCGCACATGCAGCCAGGCCGCGAACGCACCGTCCTGCGCGACGAGCGCCACGCCCGGCTCGCCGTCCAGCGCCAGTGCTTCGGCGCGCAAAACGTGCGCGGCGGGCGCTTCCTGCCGGGACTCGCCGTGAGCCGCTTCGGCCACGCTCGCCGCGACGAGCGCGTTTGCCGTCACCCCCAGCAAATCCATTAATCCCGCGCGATCGTGTGCATGCAGCACGTCGCGCAAACGCTCGACCGTGCGCGCGTGCTGCACTTTGTCGGCTGGCGCCGCCTGCGGCGCGGCCTCGCGGGCGAGGCGAACGCGGGCACGCCGCACGATCTGCCGACAATGCTCGTTCGTGCAGCCGGTCAGCGCGCCGATCTGCGCGTAGTCGCAGTCGAAGGCCTCGCGCAGCACGAACACCGCCTGCTCGAGCGGTCCCAGCCTTTCGAGCAGGAGCCGCAGTGCGTCCGAGAAGCGCCGCGTGCGCAACCCCGCCTCTTCCGCCGAAGGCGCCGCATCATCGAGCCATGAGGCCTCGTGTTCGCCCGCGTGCTCGCGACGCAGGCGCCGCAGCCTGTCTATGGCGAGCCGCACGGTGACCGTGGCGAGCCACGCCTGCGGTGCGCGCAAGGCCGGTGCGTCGGCGTCGCGCCAGCGGAACCACGCGTCCTGCACGACGTCCTCGGCCTCCGCGCGGCTGCCCAGCACGCGTGCGGCCAGCGCAATGAGCCGCCCGCGCGCCTCGCCGAAGGCGGCGGCGCGGCGAGCGTCGGTCCACGCCGCTGCCTCTGGCCCGGCTTCGTCGCTCACTGGGGTCGCAGCCTCATTGCGCCCAGCACCCTCCAGACTCGTTGCTTCGATTGTGTCGATCGCTTGCGTCATTCGCTTCGCTCCTTGGCCATGCGTGCTCGCTTCCGCCCGTTTCCCTCATGACGTCCGGCACACGGCCGGCGTGACAGCCGCTCGCGAAAATATTCTCGTCACGCGCGGGCCGCGCCGGGCGTCATGACAACAGCGGCGCAATCGCGCCGCCAACGCCAACCGCCGCCAACGGAAAAAACACGAGGCCACTCATGCCATCCTTTGCACTGAATCATGCAGCATTGCCGCCGAGCGCGCTCAATCTCGTCCCGACCGTGATCGAAACCTCGGGGCGCGGCGAGCGCGCCTACGACATCTACTCGCGCCTGTTGCGCGAGCGCATCGTGTTCCTCGTCGGGCCGGTGACCGAGCAAAGCGCGAGCCTCGTAGTCGCGCAACTGCTCTTTCTCGAAGCGGAAAACGCGGACAAGGACATCAGCTTCTATATCAACTCGCCGGGCGGGTCGGTCTACGACGGACTCGCCATTTACGACACGATGCAATTCATCAAGCCCGATGTCTCGACACTGTGCACGGGTTTCGCCGCCAGCATGGGGTCGTTTTTGCTCGCCGCGGGCGCGCATGGAAAACGCTTCGCACTACCAAACGCGCGCATCATGATCCATCAGCCTTCGGGTGGCGGCCAGGGCACCGCCGCCGATGTCGAGCTGCAGGCGCGCGAGATCCTGTATCTGCGCGAGCGCCTGAACGCGATGCTCGCCGCGCGTACCGGACGCAGCATCGAGCAGATCGCGCACGACAGCGACCGCGACAACTTCATGTCGGCCCAGGCGGCCGCCGAATACGGCTTGATCGACCGCGTGCTCGAGTCACGCAACGACCCGTTACTGCGCTAAGGCGCGGTGTTTGCGGCTCGCGAACTCACGCGAGCCGCACGGCGAGCCACGCCGCCAGCACGCCCTTGTACTCGGCGACCAGCAGCTTGCGCTCCTTCGGCTTCGCCGCGGCGTATAGTGGGTTGAGGCTCTTGATGATCTGCAGCATGACTTCGGCCACGCGATAGGCCTCATCGCACGCAAGCGCCGGCTGATAACGCAGGAAGAGCGCCGTGAAACGCTGGCGCAGCAGATTGCGCACGGCCGCATCGCGCCTGAAGCCGAGCGGCACGGAAAGCAGGGGCAAATACGCGGGATAGTCGTGCATCAGATCGACCATCAGGTCGAACAGACGCTCGACAAGCTGCGCGAGCGGCAGCTTGCCTGCGTCGTCGTGCGCGGCGATGAGCGCGCTCCAGCGCGCGTCCATTTCGTCGCCGTAGCGCTTGCGCAGTGCGAGGGCGAGTGCCTCCTTGTTCGGAAAGTACTGGTACGCCGCGCCCACCGAAACGCCCGCCTGCTGCGCGATCTGCGTCATCGTCGCCGCTTCGAAGCCGCGCTCGGCGAAGGCTTCGCCGGCGGCTTCGAGCAGCGCGTCGACCGTGCGCGCCGCGCGTTCCTGGCGCGGCACGCGCCGGGCGTTTTCGCGTGCCGCTTCCTTTTGCGCCTCCTTGCGCGCGAGCGGGTCTGCCGCCATATCTGAAGCCTCCTTCACATTCGTGTATGATTATGTGAAGCCATCCTCACATATAGGTGAACCATGACGCAAGCACTTTCACTGAACGCGCGCACCACGGCGCTCGTGATGATCGACCTTCAGCACGGCATCGTAGGCCGCCAGATCGCGCCCTATAGCGGCGCGCAGGTCGTCGCCAACGCCAGACCGCTCGCCGACGCACTGCGCGCCAAGGGCGGCACCGTCGTCTGGGTGCACGTGCTCCTGAACGAATTGCTCTCGCTGCCCGCCGACGCGCCCGGCCGCACGCCCGACACGCCGCCAGCCCCGGCCGAAGCCTCCGAACTCGTGCCCGAGATCGGCGCGCAACCCGGGGACGTGATCATCGCCAAGCGCCAATGGGGCGCGTTCTACGGCACCAACCTCGAGCAGCAGCTGCGCCGCCGCGGCATCGACACCATCGTCATCGGCGGTATCGCCACGAACTTCGGCGTCGAGTCCACCGCGCGCGCGGCGTTCGATCTCGGCTTCAGGCTCGTGTTCGTCGAAGATGCCACGTCGGGTCTGAACGAAGAGATGCATCACTTCTCGTTCGAGAAGCTGTTCCGCCACATGGGCCACGTGCGCTCGACGCAGGAAACCATCGCCGCGTTTGCGTAAAACGCTTCGCGCAAAACAAAAAAGCCCTCGATTCGCATCGAGGGCTTTTTGCATGTGCCGCAGCCAGTGCGGCGCATTCAGCAGGGCTTCGTATCAAGCGAAGTTTTGTGCTGCGAAGTCCCAGTTCACGATGTTCCAGAACGCTTCGACGAACTTCGGACGCGCGTTGCGGTAGTCGATGTAGTAAGCGTGTTCCCACACGTCGATCGTGAGAAGCGCACGGGCGTCGGTCGTGAGCGGCGTGGCGGCGTTGCTGGTCGACACGATGTCGAGCGAGCCGTCTGCTTTCTTCACGAGCCACGTCCAGCCCGAACCGAAGTTGCCCACGGCAGCCTTCGTAAAGGCTTCCTTGAACGCGTCGTAGGAGCCCCACTTCGCGTTGATCGCCTCGCCGAGCGCGCCCGACGGTGCGCCGCCGCCTTGCGGCGAGAGGCTGTTCCAGAAGAACGTGTGATTCCAGATCTGCGCCGAGTTGTTGAACACGCCACCCGACGACTTCTTGACGATCTCTTCGAGCGAGAGCTTTTCGAACTCGGTGCCCGGAATCAGGTTATTCAGATTCGTGACGTAAGCCTGGTGGTGCTTGCCGTAGTGGAACTCGAGCGTCTCTTCCGACATGTGCGGAGCGAGGGCGTTCTTCGCGAACGGCAGCGGCGGGAGCGTAAATGACATGATGCGGTTCCTTCGTCGTGTTATGGGGAGTTCTGCGTGATAACCGGCATGGAGCACTCGATTGTAGGCGAGTTGGAATAACCCCGCAAACGAGCGGCCTTTATGCCGGATATCGTTTGCGCGGGGCTTTTCCGAATCAACCGCGATGCGTTTTGCGCCGATGCAATGACGCTCGAACAACGCTTTTCATGCCGCGCTTTCCATGCCCGCTTCGCACGCAGGCAAGACGGCTGCAATCGCTTTGCAACCTCCGCGCAACCGATGTGCAAACTTCCTGCAACGAGACTGCAACAATGGTTCGCCGCCACGATGATTCGTCGGGGCGAAGCGATCGGGCGATTGCGCCGGTGCCTGGCTGAGTAGCAAGCAACGGGCCCGGCAGGCCGGCTGCGCGCCGAGCTCAGAAACCGTCGGCGAGGCGCGGCTGGACATCGGCGAGCGCGACGTCGGCGCTGCCCTGCGCGAGGTGCACCGTAAGCCGCTTACCCGGTTTGAGCGTGGCGGGCGAGCGCACGGCCGCGCCGCTTTGCGCGTCGAGCAGCGCCGCGTAACCTCGCTCAAACGTGCGCTGCGGGCTCAGCACTTCGAGCCGCGCCGTGAGTTCCGAAACACGTGCCGCTTCGCGCTCGCGCTGGCGCGCGAAGGCGCCGTCCAGACGCCGTCCGAGCGACTCCAGCTGGGCGCGCTGCGCGGCGGCGTCGGGCCGCGCTCGCTGCCAGCGCATTTGCATGACGTTCAGGCGCGCACGCGCCTCGGCGCTGGCACGCGAGCCCGCCGAGCCGAGCCGTATCGTCAACTGGCGCAAGTGGGTGCGCTGCTGCGCAAGCCGCTCGACGGGCGAAACGAGCCGGCGCGCCAGCCAGTCGAGCTGCTGCGCGCGCCGCTCGAGCAGACGGCCGAAATCGCGGGCGAGCGCGGCATGGCGCTGGTCGAGGTCGCGCAGCAGCAGCGTGCGCTGCGGACTGACGAGTTCGGCCGCGCCAGTGGGCGTCGGCGCGCGCACGTCGGCGGCGAAGTCGGCGATCGTGAAATCGGTTTCGTGCCCCACGCCGCTCACCACCGGAATGGCGCTGGCCGCGATCGCGCGTGCAAGCGCCTCGTCGTTGAACGACCACAGGTCCTCGATCGAGCCGCCGCCGCGGCACAGCACGAGCACGTCCACCTCATTGCGCGCGTTCGCGGTTGCCAGCATCGCCGTGAGTTTCTCTGCCGAGCCCGCGCCCTGCACCGGCGCCGGATAGACGATCACCGGCACGTGCGGCGCGCGGCGGCACAGCGTGGTGAGCACGTCGCGCAGCGCGGCGGCCTGCATCGACGTAATCACGCCAATCGCGCGCGCATGCGTGGGCAGCGCGCGCTTGCGCTCGGCATCGAAGAGCCCTTCGGCCTCGAGTTGCGCCTTCAGTCGCAGGAACGCTTCATAAAGCCGGCCCTGGCCGGTGCGCCGTACGGCCTCGACGTTCAGCTGAAGTTCGCCGCGCGGCTCGTACATGGTGACGAGCGCGCGCACTTCGATGCGGTCGCCCTCGCGCGGCGTGAATTCGGCGTACTGCGCGCGGCCGCGGAACATTACGCAGCGAATCTGCGCCTGGGCGTCCTTGATCGAGAAGTACCAGTGGCCACTCGCGGCGCGCGTAAAGTTGGAAACTTCGCCGGAAATCCAGGCAAGCGGAAACGTGCGCTCGAGCATCGAGGCGATTGCCCGGTTGAGCGCCGAGACTGGCACGACGACGTCGCCCGAAGGCGCGGAGGGAGCGGAGAAGCGGTCGGATAGCATGCGTAAGGGTGGGGAGAAACCTTGGCCGGACAGACGATAGACCGTTCAGGGGGCGCTAGTCCAGCACGAATGAGACCCGGCCCGCAAACCCCGCGAAGTGTCCACATCGGCGCTGTCATGCGGCATGGTGACCGCAGCCGGCCCGCAAACGCTGAAAAAATACTGATGCCGTTGATTTTTATACGTTTTTTATCGATATCACATCCTGACAGGCCGATGGAGAGGCCGAAGAATGGGCCTTTGCGCCTTCCCGGGACCTACTTCTCCACAAAGTTATCCACAGGCGTTGATTTTTCGGGCGTTGCGCGCGGCTTGCAGGCAACCGACAGTTGCGTGCGGCCCGGCAACTTGCCGGGCAACGCCTACCCGCGCTAGAGTGCCGGGTTCACGAGCGCCTGTGCCGCATCGCGCGAAGCAGCGGTTGCTCGCCTGCGCAGGTCACTCGTCTGCCGGCCTGTTTGTCGCTCAGCTCACCTGGAACCGGAGAACCGACCCGATGCCCGCCCTGCCTGTCTGCTTCCCGCTTGCCGCGTGCGGCGCTTCGCGCGCAAGTTGCCGATGAGCGGCCCCGTCTCCAGTCTCAAGGAACGCCTCGAAGCGCAGTTTGCGCACGCCTGGCAACGCCGTGGCGCACTCGCCTGGGTGCTCACGCCGCTCGCCGCCGTGTTCGCCGCCGTGAGCGGTGCGCGCCGCGCCGCCTTTGCGGCGGGCTGGCTCAAGAGCATTCGCGTGGGCGTGCCCGTGGTGGTGGTCGGCAACGTGACGGTGGGCGGCACGGGCAAAACGCCCACGGTGATCGCGCTCGTCGAGGCGCTGCGCGCCGCCGGCTTCTCGCCGGGCGTGGTCTCGCGCGGGTACGGCGCGAAAATCGCCAGCCCCACGCCTGTCACGTCGGATACGCCCGCGCGCCTTTGCGGCGACGAACCCCTGCTGATCGCCCGCCGCACCGGCGTGCCCGTCTGGGTCTCGCCCGACCGCGTGGCGGCGGCCACGGCGCTGTGCGGCGCCCATAGCGATGTCGACGTGATCGTGAGCGACGACGGCCTGCAGCACTACCGCCTCGTGCGCGACGTCGAAATCGTGGTGTTCGACCATCGCCTGGGCGGCAATGGCTTTCTGCTGCCGGCGGGCCCGCTGCGCGAGCCGCTCTCGCGCCGGCGCGACGCCACGCTCGTGAATAACCCGTTTGAGCGCACGCTGCCAGCGTGGCCCAATACGTTCGCGCTGAAGCTCGAACCCGGCGACGCCTGGCATCTCGCCAATCCGGCGCTGCGCCGTCCGCTCGCGCAGTTTGCCGCGGGCGCGACCGCACCGGGGCAAGGCGCAGGCACACAGGGATCGCAGGGCGCGCTGCGCCTCGTGGCGGCGGCCGGCATCGGTTCGCCGGAGCGCTTTTTCGCGACGCTGCGCGCGGCCGGCCTCGCGCCGCAAACGCTGCCGCTGCCCGACCACTATGCCTACGCAACCAGCCCGTTCGCCGACGTCACTGCCGACGCGATCCTGGTCACCGAAAAGGATGCAGTAAAATTGGGGGCCTGGAACGACGCGCGCATCTGGGTCGTCCCCGTCGAAGCCGCGCTCGATCATCGCCTCATTACCCTGGTTGTGGAGAAACTCCGTGGACGCTCGTCTGCTTGAAATCCTGGTCTGCCCGATCTGCAAGGGCCCGCTCAGCTATGACCGCGCCGCGCAGGAGCTGATCTGCAACGCCGACAAGCTCGCCTACCCAATCCGCGACGGCATTCCGGTCATGCTCGTCGACGAAGCGCGTCAAACCGTGGAAGGCACGCCGGTCGATCCGCACGGGCCCGGCGCCGCGTAACGTGTGCTGGCGGCGCAGCGCGCGCCGCCAGCTGGCCGCGATCGCGCTCACTAGCGCCGCTCATGCCGCTCACGCCGCTCGCGCCGCTCACCTCATCTTACCGGCTCGAAACTGGATCACGCGCGCCGCCCCCGGCGCGCTGTCGTCTCCCAAGGCGGTTTCCCCGACCGGTTTCCCCACTTCCCTTTCCTGTCCTAGCTCGAACTGGCCATGACCGCTCCCGTGCAACCCTTCATCGCCGTCGTCCCGGCGCGTCTCGCGTCCACGCGGCTGCCGAACAAACCGCTCGCCGACATCGGCGGCAAGCCCATGGTCGTTCGCGTGGCCGAGCGCGCACGCGATTCGGGCGCGCAGCAGGTACTGATCGCCTCGGACGCCCAGAGCGTGCTCGACGCGGCCCGTGCCCACGGTTTCGAGGCAGTGCTCACGCGCGCCGACCACCCGTCGGGCACCGACCGGCTCGCCGAGGTCGCCGAGCACTACGGCTGGCGCGACGAGACGATCGTGGTCAACGTGCAGGGCGACGAGCCGCTGATCGACCCCGCGCTCGTGTGCGACGTTGCGTCGCACCTCGCCGCGCACCCCGAATGCGCGATCGCCACCGCCGCGCATCCCATCACAGCGCCCGACGAAATCTTCAGTCCAAACGTCGTGAAGGTCGTGCTGGACGCACGTGGCGTTGCGCTCTACTTCTCGCGCGCGCCGATTCCGTGGGCTCGCGACGCATGGCAGCCGCACTGGTCGCCGGCGCGCCTCGATCTCGGCGCAATGCCCGCCCCGCCGGCTCCCGCGACCGTTTATCGCCACATCGGCCTGTACGCGTACCGCGCGAAATTCCTGCGCAGCTATCCCTCGCTCGCGCATTCGCCGATCGAGCAGGTGGAGGCACTGGAGCAGCTGCGCGCGATGTGGCACGGCGAGCGCATCGCGGTGCTCGTGACGACCGAGGCACCCGCGCCGGGCGTCGACACCCCCGCCGACCTCGCCCGTGTGCAGGCGTTATACCGGCCTTAATTCCGTGCCGTGGGGCAAAAATCCCATGGCATAATCAATTGTTTGCGCGAGCCGTCTAAAGCCTTTGTGCGTCGGGGTTTCCCCGCTTTTCGGCACCGTCTTGCAGCGCCGCCCAGTGTCCAGTGCAACTCACGAACACCGGGCGAAAGCCGCGCGGGACGTGCCGTCGCCCCCGCCAGCGCTGCCTCGACGGCCGTGAGCGAACGGGCGAGGAGACGCACGACGCTGACGATGCCGCCCCACCGCGCGTGCGGGGCAGCCGCCGCGCCGCAAGAATTCACACAGATCGGAGATTGTTCACATGCGTTTGATCCTGTTGGGCGCCCCGGGCGCGGGCAAGGGAACCCAGGCAACCTTCATCAAGGAAAAGTTCGGCATTCCGCAAATCTCGACGGGCGACATGCTGCGCGCGGCCGTCAAGGCCGGTACGCCGCTTGGCCTCGAAGCGAAGCGATTCATGGACGCCGGCGAGCTCGTGACCGACGAGCTCATCATCAATCTCGTGAAGGAGCGCCTTCAGGAGCCCGA
Organism: Paraburkholderia sp. CNPSo 3272; assembly: GCF_024206495.1. Taxonomy (GTDB): domain Bacteria; phylum Pseudomonadota; class Gammaproteobacteria; order Burkholderiales; family Burkholderiaceae; genus Paraburkholderia. The sequence continues at coordinate 19,395 of NZ_JAMBPQ010000012.1, forward strand.
CTGCCAGAACGGCTACCTGTTCGACGGTTTCCCGCGCACGCTGCCGCAAGCCGAAGCGATGAAGCAGGCGGGCGTCGCGATCGATTACGTGCTCGAGATCGACGTGCCGTTCGACGAGATCATCACGCGCATGAGCGGCCGCCGCATGCACCCGGCTTCGGGCCGCACTTATCACGTCAAGTTCAATCCGCCGAAAGTGGACATGACGGACGACGTGACGGGCGAACCGCTCGTCCAGCGCGACGACGACAAGGAAGAAACGGTGCGCAAGCGTCTGGACGTGTACGTCGCGCAGACCAAGCCGCTCATCGCCTACTACAGCGACTGGGCAAAGCGCGGTGCGGAAAACGGCCTGCAGGCGCCGCGGTATCGCGCGATTTCGGGCCTCGGCAGCGTCGACGAAATTCGCGAGCGCGCGTTCGAAGCGCTCAAGTAAGCGCGTCAAAATTCGCGGGTTAAAGTCCGCGGGTCACGATCCGCGGGTCAAAGGCCGACCCGAAGCCGGTTTCGGCACACTTGCTGGTTTGCCTGCGGGCCGGCTGGCGCCGCACTCCCGAGGTGGTTCGGGACGCGACGCCAGCCGGCCCGTTTTGTTTTTGGTGAGTCTCGCGCGGATTCGCTCTCTGCGCAGGACAGCACGGCCACAATGACAGGAGACAAAAGATGCAGATCCGCGGCAACGTATTTCTCATCACCGGCGGCGCGTCGGGGCTCGGCGCGGCCAGCGCGCGTCTGATTGCGGCCGAGGGTGGCCAGGTCGTCATCGCCGACCTCAACGAGGACGCCGGCAACGCGCTCGCGAAGGAACTGGGCGGCGCGTTCGTGAAGTGCAACGTGGCGAGCGAGGACGACGGCGCACGCGCCGTGGCCGCGGCAACCGCGCTCGGCACGCTGCGCGGCCTCGTGAACTGCGCGGGCATTGCGCCCGCCGTGAAGACCGTGGGCAAGGACGGTCCGCATCCGCTCGACACGTTCTCGAAGACCATTTCGGTCAACCTGATCGGCACCTTCAACATGATCCGCCTCGCGGCGGCCGCCATCGCCCAAACCGCACCGGCCGAGGGCGGCGAGCGCGGCGTGATCGTCAACACGGCTTCAGTGGCCGCTTACGACGGCCAGATCGGCCAGGCGGCTTACGCCGCGTCGAAGGGCGGCGTGGTCGCGATGACGCTGCCGATCGCGCGCGACCTTTCGCGCAGCGGCATCCGCGTGATGACGATCGCGCCCGGCATCTTCGAAACGCCGATGCTGCTCGGCATGCCCAAGGAGGTGCAGGATGCGCTCGGCGCCATGGTCCCGTTCCCGCCGCGCCTCGGCAAGCCGGACGAGTACGCGATGCTGGTCAAGCAGATCGTCGAGAATCCGATGCTCAACGGCGAGGTGATCCGTCTGGACGGCGCGATCCGCATGCAGCCGAAGTAACGGCGCGCCCTCTCCCCGCGCGATAAAAAAAGCCCGCGATGAAAATTTCGCGGGCTTTTTTCTGCGGCCAGGCCGCGGGCTTCAGTCGTTATCGAGCGTGCGCTGGCGCAACTCATGCAACTGCGACTCGACTACGGTTGCATCTTCCGCATCGGGGCGCTCGTCGAGATAGTGCTCGAGGTCTTCGAGCGCCGGGCGCAGATAGTCGAGCCGTGCATAAGCGAAGCCACGGTCGCGCACTTCCTCGATGTTCTCCGGCAGCAGGATCACGAGCCGCTGCTGGATGGCCAGCAGTCGCTGCCAGCGCTCGGTCTGCAGATAGACCGACTTCAGGTTGCGCAGCATGCGCGCGACGATCTCCCGCCGTGTGGCCGGCTCGAGCAGCATGCGCAGCGCGCGCGCCACGGAATCGCCGGCGTTGGCCACGAACGGTTCGAGCATCTCCACCATGTCGGATTCGGTGAGCGTGCGGCCCGTGGTGGGATCGAGCATCTCGTCGCCTTCGGGCAACGCCACGCGCAGCAGAAAATGCCCCGGAAACGACACGCCTTTCACCGGCAGACCCAGCTGGGTCGCCATTTCCAGATACAGCACCGCGAGCGAAATGGGGATGCCGCGCCTGCGCTTGAGCACGGCGTTCAGGTGGCTGTTTTCGGGATCGAGAAAGTCGTTGAGGTTGGCAGCGAACCCCATCTCGCGAAAGAAGCAGCGGTTGAGCACGGCAACTTGCTGGCGCACGTCCGCGCCTTCGGGCATGCGGCGCCGCACGCGCAGCGCGAGTTCGTCGATTTCGGCAAGCGTGCCTTGCAGATCGAGATCGGGATAGGCGTCCTGCGCGATCGCGAGTGCCGCCTCGGTGAGCGGCAGGCTCTCGTCGTCGGCAACGAGCGCGCTGAAATAATCCAGAACCCGCGTAGTCATCGTGATCACTTCGCCCGCCTCTTGAAGTACGCGTATTTGAAGCCCATCAGCCAAAGCATACCGAAATATAGCGCCGCGAACAGGACGAGGCACGCACCGAGCAAGGCGATGCGCTCGAGCGGCGCATGACGCAGTGCGATCCAGTCGTAGCTGATGGCGCACCAGTGCATCGCGCCGGCCAGCACGAGACATGCCCCGAGCAACTGCACGAAGAACGTGGTCCATCCGGAAGACGGCATATAGATGCCGCGGCGGCGCAGCCCGATGAACAGCAGCAGCGCGTTCATGCAGGCGCCGAGGCCGACCGAGAGCGTCAAGCCCGCGTGCGAGAAGATCGGCACGAAGATGTAGTTGCTGATCTGCGTGGCGATGAGCACGCCCACACCGATCTTGACCGGCGTCTTGATGTCCTGGCGCGCGTAGAAGCCTGGCGCGAGGATCTTGATAAGGATGAGGCCGACGAGCCCCACGCCGTAGGCCGCTAGCGCGCGGGCCGTCATGATGACGGACGTGGCGTCGAACTTGCCGTAGTGAAAGAGCGTGGCCGTGAGCGGCTCGGCGAAGAAAAAGAGCGCGACGGCCGAGGGCGCGGCAAGCAGGAACGTCACGCGCAGGCCCCAGTCGAGCAACGCCGAGTACTCGTGCGGATCAGCATCGACGTGCGCCTTCGAGAGACTCGGCAGCAGGATCGTGCCGAGCGCCACGCCGAGCAGCGCGGTCGGGAACTCCATCAGGCGGTCGGCGTAGTTGATCCACGATACCGCGCCGGGCCCCAGACGCGAGGCGATATTGGTATTGATGATGAGGCTGATCTGCGCGACCGAGACGGCGAACATCGCGGGCACCATCTTCGCGAGCACCCGCTTCACGCCTCTGTGCGCGAGCGCCTTGAGCGGGTTCAAGCCGATGCGCGGCATCATGTCGATGCGCTTCAGGCCCGGCAACTGCACGATGAACTGCAGCACGCCGCCCACGATCACGGCCCACGCGAGCGCGTAGACGGGCTGCTTCATGTGCGGCGCGAAGGCGAGCGCCGCCGTGATGAACGAGACATTGAGCAGCACCGGCGCGAACGCGGGCAGCGAGAACTGCTTGTACGTGTTGAGCACGCCGGACGCGAGCGACGTCAGCGAGATGAACACGATATAGGGGAACATGATGCGCGTCATCGTGACGGCGAGCGGGAACGCTTGCCCGTCGCTTTTCAGGCCCGACGCGACCACGATCACGACGAACGTGGCGCCGAAAATGCCGAGCAGCGAGAGGATCGCAAGCACCCAGGCGAGCACGGTCGAAGTGGCGTCGACGAGCGCGCGCGTGGCGTCGTGGCCCTTCTGGTTCTTGAACTCCGCGAGAATCGGCACGAACGCCTGCGAAAAGGCGCCTTCCGCCGAGATGCGGCGCAGCAGGTTGGGAATACGAAACGCGACGTAGAAAGCGTCGGTGTACTGGCTCGCACCGAAGGCGCGTGCAATCAGCGTTTCTCGGGCCAGACCGGTCACGCGCGACAGCAGCGTGAAGCCGCTGACTGTCAGCAGGGCTCGGAATAGATTCATGGGGCGGTCATTATACGGGCGTCGTCCGCTCCAACGCGGATGCGCAGCGCAAAGGTCGGCGCAAAACCCCGGCGACGCCCAGGCGAGCGGGAGGCAAAGTCCAAGCGCGCTGATTGTGACCGTCCCGCGTGAAAGGCGTTCACACCGATAGCGTCTGGCTACGCCATAGCGTCGCGATTGCCGCCATCATTATTCTGTTGCTATAATTGTTGATTCGAGTTCTCCCAGAGGGCTCGAAACGCGTCTTGGAAAGGGGGCAGGAAAGCGTCAGAAACCCGCTCTGGCACAAGAGGCGCGGCTGGTTGAGCGAAACTCAGCCGGCAAATACCGTTTTGAACGTCTCAGGCCTCGCTGCCGGTCGTTCAAATCCAGGCAAAGAGCGCGGTCGTACCACGCTCCGCAATCACAAGGAATCGCAATGGCAAACTCCGCACAAGCACGCAAGCGCGCCCGTCAGGCCGCGAAGGCAAACTCGCACAACTCGGCACTGCGCTCGAAGTTCCGCACCGCCATCAAGGCTGTTCGCAAGGCAATCGACGCCGGCGACCAGGCTAAGGCCGCTGAAGTTCTGAAGGCATCGGGCAAGACGCTCGACATCATCGCCGACAAGAAGATCGTTCACAAGAACAAGGCCGCTCGCCATAAGAGCCGCCTGGCTGCTGCCGTCAAGGCAATGCAAGCCGCGCAGTAAAGGGCTTCGGCTTGCCGGCCACGGCTGGCAGCCCCCTCTTTGCGCTGCACCACAAAAAACCCGCTTCGGCGGGTTTTTTGTTACTGCCGAGCGCAAAAAACCCGCCGAAGCGGGTGCGTTGGTCGCCGTCAGCGCACGTTGGCTTGCTGCGTGGCGTGGTCGTGAGGCAGTTCGCACGCCTCGGTCACGACGAGGTCGTTGTCCTTCGCAAAGTTCATCACGAAATTGAAGGCCATGGGCTCGATGTCCTTCAGGCGCGAGTCCAGCACGACGACCTTGAGGTCGCCGATCATCGTCGGGCGCACATAGAGCGAGTAGCGCAGATAAGCGTTCGGGCCGCGCGCATTGGCCGACGCTTTCGGACCAAAGCTCGACATCACTCCGGCGAGGCGCTCCGACCAGTCACTCGGACGAAACTTCTTCCCCGCGCTAGTGATGCCTTGAATGAAGTATTCGGTTGGAGCTTCGTCGGCCATGCAGGAGTACCTGTGTGTGTAGCTGCTGGGTGCGTTTGCAGCGTGTAACGGCGGCACGAGCGCTGCGCCCGCGCGGGTACCGCGGAACGCCGGCCGCGGAGATGGTCCGCCGCCACACGCATGGACAGTCCGATGGATAGGGAACGGCTGCCGCACCCGCCCTGGCGTGACGTCTCGAAATTCGCCGCCGACGCGTGTCACAAGCAGTCCTCGCAACCGGATCGACAGGACGATTTCGCGGCGCACCGCCAGCCGACGCACAGGCCGCTCCCGCGGGCTTGCCTCGCGCGGTAGAAAGGTGTTCCCACCTTGCCTTACACACGTTAGGGGCCCGTTTGTCGTGCCTAAGAAATCTCTGGGATTATAGCGCACTGACCGTTTTGACGCAGTGCACACAAGGCACTTGAAAGGCTGAAACCGGGCCCTCTCGGTGCGAGCGAAACGAGCAGAAAAGCCGACGCGAAAGCACCGCCAACCGTGCGCCACGGCACCCTGCCTATATTTTGGGCAACTCGTCAAAATCCGCAAAATCCTTTATGCTGCTTTGACTTACCACCAACCGCAGCGGCGTCGCCGGCCCAATCCTGCAGTTCGAGGCCGGATCGGGCGCCGTTTCTGTTTCATGACCTCCCGGACCATACGCCATTACCTGCAGTTCAAGGATTTCTCCCTTGACGAATATGAATATGTGCTGGAGCGCGCGCGCATCCTGAAGCGCAAGTTCAAGAACTACGAGACCTATCACCCGCTGCACGACCGCACGCTGGCGATGATCTTCGAGAAGAGCTCCACGCGCACGCGCCTCTCGTTCGAAGCGGGTATCTTCCAGCTGGGCGGCCACGCCGTGTTCATGAACACGCGCGACACGCAGCTCGGCCGCGGCGAGCCGATCGAAGATTCGGCTCAGGTCATCTCGCGCATGGTCGACATCATCATGATCCGCACGTTCGGCCAGGACATCCTGCAGCGCTTCGCCGAAAGCTCGCGCGTGCCGGTCATCAACGGTCTCACGAACGAGTACCACCCCTGCCAGGTGCTGGCCGACATCTTCACGTACTACGAGCACCGCGGCCCGATCCGCGGCAAGACCGTGGCGTGGGTGGGCGACGCCAACAACATGCTCTACACGTGGATCGAAGCCGCGCAGATCCTCGGCCTCAAGCTGCGCATCTCCACGCCGCCCGGTTATGCGCTCGATCCGGCGTTGGTCGCGCCGGAAAGCAAGCCGTTCTACGACGTGTTCGAGGACCCGCACGACGCCTGCGACGGCGCCGACCTCGTCACGACCGACGTCTGGACCAGCATGGGCTTCGAGGCCGAAAACGAAGCGCGCAAGCAGGCCTTCGCCGACTGGTGCGTGGACGCGCCGATGATGGCCCGCGCCAACACCGATGCGCTTTTCATGCACTGCCTGCCCGCGCATCGAGGCGAGGAAGTGAGCGCAGAAGTGATCGACGGCCCGCAGAGCGTGGTCTGGGACGAGGCGGAAAACCGCCTGCACGTGCAGAAGGCGCTCATGGAGTTCCTGCTGCTCGGGCGCCTGAACCACTGAGCCTGGCGCACGCCATCATGAAGAAAGCCGACCCGAAGGTCTGACCCGAAGGTCGGCTTTTTTTGTGCCCGCTGTGGCTCGCGGCCCGCGCGTCAGACCGTTTCGCCAAGACGACGCGCCAGCGACTTCAGAAGCGGAGCCACGCGCTCCCGAAACACCTCTGGCCCCATCGACGAAGCCGGCCCGCTGCAGCTGAGCACGAGCCAGCGACGCTCGCGCGGCTCGCGAAACGGCACCGCCGCGGCGTTGACGTCTTCGTGCCAGTCGCGAAACGAATAGCAGCACCCTTCTTTGCCGAACACCTCGATCTCGCGTTTCGCGGCCGCAACCAACGCCGGCCCTTCGGTGCCCGCTGTCTTCTCCAGTTCCGCGAACAACGCCATGCGCACATCGATGGGCTGCACGGCCAGATACGCGCGGCCCATCGAGCTCGTGAGCATCGAGAGGCGCGAGCCCGACGCGAGGCCGAGCGTGAGCGCCGTCTCGCTGCGGATCGTCTCCAGATAGATCACGTCGAGGCCGTCGCGGCACCCCAGCGACACCGCGGCGCCCACCTCGCGCGCGAATGCGCGCATATGCGGGCGGGCGAGTTCGAGCGTGTCCGTGCCGGAGAGCAGCGCAAAGCCGAGTGACAGCACCCCGGCGTCGAGCGCATATTTGCCTAACGATTCGTCAAAGCGCAGATAGCCGAGCACGGTGAGCGTGTACGCGAGCCGGTTCACGGTCGCCTTGGGCAGGCCCGTGCGCTCAACGAAATCGCGGTTGCCGAGCAGCGTCTCGCCGGGGCGGAACGCCCGCAGCAGGTCGAGCCCGCGGGCGAGCGCCACGACGAACTTGCGCTCGTCGATCGGCCCCTCGGCCAGCGAAGAAGAAAAAGATGAAGTCGTAGTCATTCCGGATGCAGACATGGGCGCCCTGGTGCTACACTAAACTCAATCTGCAAAACATTGTTCCGCATAGCGGAACTCACGTCAAGCACGAATTTGCCCAGTTCAAGGATTTGAGGAAAGGAGAGACACCATGGCCGCACACGCCCAGTTCCATTGGGAAGACCCGCTTCTGCTCGACCAGCAGCTCACCGAGGAGGAGCGCATGGTGCGCGACGCCGCCGCCGCGTACGCCCAGGACAAGCTCGCGCCGCGCGTACTGGAAGCGTTCCGCCACGAGAAGACGGACGCCTCGATCTTCCGCGAGATGGGCGAAGTCGGTCTGCTCGGCCCGACGATTCCCGAGCAGTACGGCGGCCCCGGCCTCAATTACGTTGCCTATGGCCTGATCGCTCGCGAAGTGGAGCGCATCGACTCGGGCTATCGCTCGATGATGTCGGTGCAGTCGTCGCTCGTGATGGTGCCGATCTTCGAATTCGGCTCGGAAGCGCAAAAGCAGAAGTACCTGCCCAAGCTCGCGAGCGGCGAGTGGATCGGCTGCTTCGGCCTCACGGAGCCGAACCACGGCTCGGACCCGGGCAGCATGGTCACGCGTGCGAAGAAGGTGAACGGCGGCTATTCGCTCTCGGGCGCGAAGATGTGGATCACGAATTCGCCGATCGCCGACGTGTTCGTCGTCTGGGCAAAGCTCGAGGAAGACGGCAAGGACGACATCCGCGGCTTCATTCTGGAGAAGGGCTGGAAGGGTCTCTCGGCACCGGCGATCCACGGCAAGGTGGGGCTGCGCGCCTCGATCACCGGCGAAATCGTGCTCGACGAAGTGTTCGTGCCCGAAGAAAACCTCATGCCGGGCGTGAAGGGCCTGCGCGGCCCGTTCACCTGCCTGAACTCGGCGCGTTATGGCATTGCCTGGGGCGCGCTCGGCGCCGCAGAGTCGTGCTGGCACACCGCGCGCCAGTACGTGCTCGACCGCAAGCAGTTCGGCCGCCCGCTTGCCGCGAATCAGCTGATCCAGAAGAAGCTCGCCGACATGCAAACGGAAATCACGCTCGGCCTGCAGGGTTGCCTGCGTCTGGGCCGCATGAAGGACGAAGGCACCGCGGCCGTCGAGATCACGTCGATCATGAAGCGCAACTCGTGCGGCAAGTCACTCGATATCGCGCGTCTCGCCCGCGACATGCTGGGCGGCAACGGCATTTCCGACGAGTTTGGGGTGGCGCGCCACCTCGTGAACCTCGAAGTGGTGAACACCTACGAGGGCACGCACGACATCCACGCGCTGATCCTCGGCCGCGCACAAACGGGCATTCAGGCGTTCTTCTGAACGCCGCCTGGGCCAGCCTCGCCGGTGCATGAAAAAACGCCGCACGACTTGTCTCGTGCGGCGTTTCTGTTTTGGCGCCTGTGGGGCGGACGCTGGCCGAACGGCTTACTTGTTCGGCTGCGGCGTCATGCGCAGATACGGACGCAGGGCCTTGTAGCCCTTCGGGAATTTCTGCTTGAGGACTTCTTCGTCCTTCAGCGACGGCACGATCACGACGTCGTCGCCCTGCTTCCAGTTGCCGGGCGTCGCAACCTGGTAGTTGTCGGTGAGCTGCAGCGAGTCGATCACGCGCAGCACTTCGTCGAAGTTGCGGCCCGTACTCGCCGGATAGGTGATGATGAGGCGCACCTTCTTGTTCGGGTCGATCACGAACAGCGAGCGCACGGTGAGCGTCTCGTTCGCGTTCGGATGGATCATGTCGTACAGCGTGGACACCTTGCGGTCGCCGTCCGCGAGAATCGGGAAGCCGACGTTCGCGGCCTGCGTCTCGTTGATGTCCTTGATCCACTCGTTGTGCGACTGGGCGCTGTCCACCGAAAGCGCAATCGTCTTCACGTTGCGCTTCTCGAATTCGTCCTTGAGTTTGGCGGTCAGGCCAAGCTCGGTCGTGCAGACCGGCGTGAAGTCGGCCGGGTGCGAAAACAGCACGCCCCAGCTATCGCCGAGCCACTCGTGAAACTTGATGCGGCCAACGCTCGAATCCTGCTCGAAGTCGGGTGCGATATCGCCAAGACGTAGACTCATGGTGCGGTTCCTTTGAACGAGGTGAACGGGTTTGATCGAAACGGCGCGCGCGGCGCGTTGATCCAGTGGACATTTACAACATTCGAGCATACAGGCCCTGGCTGCGCCCCGCGAACGAACATTGCCTCACACCGGTATGAGTTTTTGTAATTTTGAACCGCTTGGAGGAAACTTTAGGTGCCGGATCAAATCAATGACTCTTACCCCCGCGAGTTTTGGTGAGCGGGATCCAGAACCCCGTCGACGCACACTCGCGGGAACGAATCGTGCGAATGCGCAGGTCGTAACGGCGCGTCACGCTTGCCAGCGCCCGTATCTTTGTTACGATTCACGCGTGATGTGACACGATGGGAGCCAGTCAATGTCAGAGGTCAACAAGGAGAGGCTGATGTCCGATATCAAAACCGTCCTCGCGGATGCAGAGGACCTGCTCAAGCAGGCTGCGAGCGCTACGGGCGAGCGCGCTTCGGAGTTGCGCGAAACGGCACTCTCGCGTCTGAAGCAGGCAAAAGAGAAGGCCGCCGACGTCCAGGTGGTCGTGGTCGAGAAAGGCAAGAAAGCGGCACGCGCCACCGACGACTATGTCCACGAGCATCCGTGGGCGTCGATCGGAATCGCCGCCGGCTTGGGCGTACTGGTCGGTTTGCTGATCAACCGCAAATAAAGAGGCTTCGCCGCACCACGCGGACGGTCTCCGGGCCGCTCGCGCGGCGCGGCTCGACCAGCCGCTGGCAGCGGGTGGCTGACGGCTCTTTGCTGACGCCGCCTGCCGCACTGATTGGTCTCGCCGGGCTAATCGAGCCCGTTGTCTTTTCTCGCGTTTTTTCTCGCCCATTGCTCGCGCATCCGCCTGCGCCACCTGCCATCGCCATGACGACAGACACCCACTCGCAGCGACACGAACACGGGCCGTTGCGCCGCCTGCTCGGCTCCGCGTCCGCGATGCTTCAGACGCGGCTAGAACTGATCGGCATCGAACTCGCCGAGGAGAAGGACCGCCTCATCGGCGTGCTTTTCCTTGGCCTCGCGGGGATGATGTTCGCGATGCTTGCCTTGATCGCGCTCACGGCGCTCGTGGCCATCGCCTTTTGGGACACGTACCGCTGGGAGGCGCTCGCCGGTCTCACGATCGTCTATGCGATCGCGGCGATTTTCTGCGGCCTGAAGGCGCGCCGCGGGCTGCACACCGCGCCACTCGTATTCCAGGCGACGCTCGATGAGTTCGAGAAAGACCGAGATGCCCTGCGCAACCCCTAGCCGCGAGCCGACGCCATGAATCAACCCCGACCGGACACTGCTTTTCGCCCCCGCCGCGGCCATGCGCACGATCTCTCGACACCGCAGTTGCGCGCCCTGCGCAAGGAACTGCTGCTCGTGCGAGCGAGCGTCGAGCGTGCCGAAATGGCCGAAGCGCTCGTGGACATCCGCGCGACGGTCACGAATTTCAGCTGGCTGCGTTTCGTGGTGCCCGGATTCAGTCGCTCCGGCGCCGGCGGCGGCGTGGCTTTCGGCCTCGGCAGCCTGCTCAAGCAATATCCGCTGGTCAGTTCGCTCATCTCGCTCGTCGTGGCGAAGCCGCTGCGGACGAGCATCGTTTCGGCCGCGCGCCCCGTCATCAAGTGGGGAGGCCTCGCCTTTACGGCGTGGGAAGCGTATCGCGTGTGGCAGCAGATGCGGCGCCAGCGCGACGCCTCGGCGCATCCGCCTGCCCGCGACAGGTCCGACGAAGACGACGTCACCGGCTGATTGCCCTCCGCGATGCCCCTCCGGGGCGTTCAACGATCCCGCCAGCACATCGGTGTAGCCGCCGCGACAGCGCCACCGCCCGCGGCTTGATTGCTGCGCGCGCCGGTTGCGTCGAGCACGAAGGCGCCGCACGCATCGCCACGCATCGGCCCGGCCTCCACTGGATCGGCTACGAGGGCGTAGCCACCGTTGGAATCGTCGGCGGGCATGAGACGCAGGCGGTAGACGGGCGCTCCCGTCGGCGGAGCCTGGTCGAACCCGGTTGGCAAACGCGCCATCGTCGCGCTCTGCGTATCGACGAGTTGCGCTGCGCGATACAGCGCGGCCACGGCGTCGATGCGATGTGCCCGCGCGATCTGCGCGCTCCACCCCGGCATCGCAAAGGTGGCCACGATAGCGGCCACGGCCAGCGCGATGACCAGTTCGAGCAGTGTGAACGCGTTGTACCGGTTGCTCTTCACGTTACCTCCCGTTTGCCTCATCAAAATGGCCTCGCGACGACGCGACGCCAGTGATGCTCGACGCGCGTCGCGTAACCCTCGGCTGCGATGACCACCTGGTCCTGCAGCCAGCTTTGCGTGTCTTCCGATGCGCCGAACCCTCGCGCCGTGACGAGATACGCTCGAGCCAGCGGACGGCTATCGATGCGCCAGGCCTCGACGAAGCATTGCGGCGTGCGCACAGACCCCGGCCACGCAGCGAGGGGCGCGACCGCCTGCCGCTCGAAGCTGTCCTGCCGTCGCCAGGCTTGCGGCTCGCCGGGCTGCGTGGCCGCCACAGGCGCGGCCAGCGAGCCATTCGTCAGCGCGCGCGAGCACAACACGAGCGCGGCGTCGGCGGCATGGAAGGACTGCAGATGATCGGCGACGGCATCGGCGTTGCGCCGCGCGAGCAGCGCTGCCTCGAACCACGCCGCCGAAGTCACGAGCATCATCGCGACAACAAGCAGCACGACTGGGAGCGCCACGCCGCGACGCGCGGCGCGCGCGCGACGCTCCCCGCGCGGGCTCGTTCTCATGACGCTGCCGGCAGAACGTTACGCAGCACGATGTGCCGCCAGAACGCCTGTCGCGCTCGCCCATCCGCGCCGACGGCCTGCCCACCATCGCAATCGACGTAGCGCATGCGCCGCGCAAAGGCCGCCCCGCGCACCAGCACGCACAGATCGACTGCCACGACCGACGCCCACTGATCGCGCGCGAGCGCCGAAGCCTCGACCGCCTGCGCCGCGCCCGCCGTCCAGTAGCGCAGGCGCAAACGCTCGACGCCCTCCACGAGCGGCTGCGGCTTGCCAGCGCCCGCGCAGTAAAGCTCGCTCCCGCGAGTCGTCTGGCTCGCCACATCGGCGTAATAGCGGTTCACGATTTCCACGCCTGCCACGCCAACCCCCTGCCCGAGGCAGTCGGTTACCTGGCCGTTTACGGTGGGCCACGTCGATACACGGTCGCCTTGATAGCGCACGGCCAATCCGTCCGACCGGCTCGGCAGCGGCTCGCAGCTAAGCGCCGCATCGGTGCCGATCGGGCGCCCCGCCGCGCAGCCGAAGATCGCCGGGCCGGCAAGTGTCGAGCGCGCGTCCGCGGCAACAAAGCCGGCCATCTGGATCTGCTCGCCGATCAGCATCAACGCATTCATGCCGGCCTCGTGGATGCGCGCGGCGTCGTTCGCGTGCGCATAGGCTTGGCGCTGCGTGCGATAAGCCGAGAGCGCGCCAAGCGTCACCACGAGGCCCAACGCTACGGCAATCGTTAGTTCGAGCAGCGTGTGGCCGGCCTGCTGGCGCACGTGGGCGAAACGAATGTTCATCGCAGATACGCGAGGGCGACGCAGGCGCGCCCGGCGGGCGCCGTGGCATCGAGACACGGCGCAACCCGCGAAACGGCCGTCGATCCCGACGCTGCGCCGAGCGGTGACGTCGCCCAACTCACGGACGCGACCGATGCGTTGCCGCCCACGCTCGACGTGGTCAGCCGCCCTTCGGGCACGATGCTCGCCGTCAGTGCCTTCCATCGATCGCCCACGGCGGGCGTTGCAATCGCCACGCGCGCCGCTTCGGCCATGGCGTCAGCGGCAAACGCCGCGCGCTCGCGCTCCGCCGCCAGTTGTGCGTGCCGAACGAGCCCAAGCTGCGTGCTCATCAGGCCGAGCCCGCACATCGCCATGACGCCGAGCGCAATGGCGACTTCCAGCAGCGTCGAGCCGCGCTCGCTCACCTGGCTCATGACGCCGCCGTGCATGCACCGTCGCTGATGCGTGCCCGGCCCCCCTGCGCGATCCGTATGCAGCGACGCCAGCCCGCGCCGCGTTGTGCCGCCGACGTGGCCCGCGGGGCAATCTCGAAGTTGCGCAAGCTGCCGATGGTCTGCCCCGCCGGCGGCGAAAACGTGATGGCAGTGAGCCCCGACGCCACGGAAATCGTGTCGAGCGCCGGCTGGATGCGCAACGGGATAGAGGCTCCGGCGCGCTCTATCATGACGGCCCAGCCGCAGGACCAGTCTGCAACACCGGACGGACACGCTTTGGCAGCCTCGATGCAATGGCGCGCGGCGTCGACGCGGCAAACGGTAACCCGCGACTTGCGCCGTATGGCCTCGTTGCGTGCGTAGGCGAGCGTGCCGAGCAAGGCGTTGGCGCGCGCGTCGACCTGATCGCGCACGCGCCACGCGGTGAAAACCGGCGTGGAAACCGTTGCGCAAATCGCCAGCAGGACGATGACGACCATCGTCTCAATGAGCGTGAATCCTCCGTACTTCATCAGCAATCCTTAGTTCGAGCGGATTGCCATCAATCTACGGACGAAAGCGAAACGGAACAATTAGCCGAACGGCTAGCTGGTGCGCGCAGCGGCGGCTCGCGAGAATGCAAGCGTTACGACAGCGGCCTGGCAGGGGGAAGTAAAATGCGAATGCGCTCAGCGCTTTTTCGCGGGGTTGTTCGCACCCGCGCGGCGGAATTCCTCGATCACGTCTTCGAATTCGGAGACGTCCTCGAAGCGTCGATACACCGAAGCAAACCGTACGAACGCGACCTTGTCGAGTTCGCGCAATTCGCCCATGACGAGCTCGCCAAGGCGCTCGCTGCGCACTTCGCGCTCGCCGCTGCCGAGCAATTGATACTCGATACGCGCAACCGCCGCGTCGATCGCATCGGCCGCAACCGGGCGCTTGCGCAGCGCCAGTTGCATGCTCGCCATGATCTTGCGGCGGTCGAATTCCGTGCGGCTGCCATCCTTCTTGACGATCGAAGGCATCGCCAGCTCGACCCGCTCGTACGTCGTGAAACGCTTGTCGCAGGCCGGGCAGCGGCGGCGGCGCCGGATCGCGGCGCCGTCTTCGGACACGCGCGAGTCGACGACCTGCGTGTCTTCGTGCCGGCAAAAGGGGCAGCGCATGGGTTATCGCCTGGCTTAGCGGTAAACCGGGAAACGCTTCGTCAGCTCGGCGACCTGCGCCTTCACGCGCTCGATCGTCGCGGCGTCTTCCGGATTGTCGAGCACGTCGGCGATCAGGTTGCCCACCTGCTCGGCTTCCTTCACGCCAAAGCCGCGCGTCGTCATGGCCGGCGAACCGAGACGGATACCGCTCGTCACGAACGGCTTTTCCGGGTCGTTCGGGATCGCGTTCTTGTTGACCGTGATGTGCGCGGTGCCGAGCACGGCTTCGGCCGCCTTGCCGGTGATGTTCTTGGCGCGCAGGTCCACCAGCATCACGTGGCTTTCCGTGCGGCCCGAAACGATGCGCAGACCGCGCTTGACCAGCGTTTCCGCCAGCACGCGCGCGTTGTCAACCACCCGCTGCTGGTAGGTCTTGAATTCCGGCGAGAGCGCTTCCTTGAACGCCACGGCCTTGCCGGCAATGACGTGCATGAGCGGGCCGCCCTGGATGCCCGGGAAGATGGCCGAGTTGATCTGCTTCTCGAACTCCGCCTTCATCAGGATCACGCCGCCGCGCGGGCCGCGCAGGCTCTTGTGCGTGGTCGTGGTGACGAAGTCGGCGTGCGGCACCGGGTTCGGGTAGACGCCCGCGGCGATGAGGCCCGCGTAGTGCGCCATGTCGACCATGAAGTACGCGCCAACCGCCTTGGCCACCTTGGCGATGCGCTCGAAGTCGATACGCAGCGCGAATGCCGACGCGCCGGCGATGATCAGCTTCGGCTTCGTTTCATGCGCGCGCTTTTCGAGCGCGTCGTAGTCGATGTCTTCCTTGGCGTCGAGGCCGTAGCTCACGACGTTGAACCACTTGCCGCTCATGTTCAGCGCCATGCCGTGCGTGAGGTGGCCGCCCTCGGCGAGGCTCATGCCCATGATGGTGTCGCCCGGCTTGAGTACGGCGAAGAACACGCCCTGGTTGGCCTGCGAGCCCGAGTTCGGCTGAACGTTCGCGGCTTCGGCGCCGAACAGCTGCTTCACGCGGTCGATCGCGAGCTGCTCGACGATATCCACGTTTTCGCAGCCGCCGTAATAGCGCTTACCGGGGTAGCCTTCGGCGTACTTGTTGGTGAGCTGCGAACCCTGCGCGGCCATGACCGCGGGCGAGGTGTAGTTTTCCGACGCGATGAGCTCGATGTGCTCTTCCTGGCGGCGGTTCTCGAGTTCGATCGCCTTGAAGAGTTCGGGATCGACGTTGGCGATGGTGCTTTCGGCTCTGTCAAACATACGGATTCCGTTAAGTGTGTTCAGGTTGACCGGGTCTCGCGCGGAACGCGTAGCGGGTACGCGGCGCTGCTGGCGAAGAGGCCAGCCTTGACGTGGCGAAAGGAGGTGCCGCACACGCGAGGCAGGGCAGCCACGGCAGCGCAAACGAAAGCGCGCGAAATCAGGCTGCCCAGGCGAACGGCAAAACGGCACCCTGCGCTTCACGGTGGGTCGTTCCACCTTGGGTCCCCAATAACGAGCGCATGGTTACCGCCTATGCCGCCGTTCCGGAACCCTATCGCCAGTCACGCAGGGATTGAGCGCGTTAGTTTATTGGAACGGCAGGGAATAGGCAACCGCCCGCCCCCAGTGCGCTCGGCCGCTCCGCGGCCTGTGGCGCGCCGGGCGGCGCCTCGTGCCCTGGGGCCCGCGCGCGTACCGACCGTTTCTTGCCGCAATGCGGCATTGCAAGTAGGCTCTCCCCTTTTCTCGCCTTCTATCGACCAGAGAGCCCCCATGATCGTTTTCGTCACCGGCGCGTCCGCAGGATTCGGCGCCGCCATCGCCCGCGCCTTCGTGAAGGGCGGCCATCGTGTCGTCGCCACGGCTCGCCGCAAGGACCGCCTCGACGCCCTCGCCGCCGAACTCGGCGACGCCCTCCTGCCCTTCGAGCTCGACGTGCGCGACCGCGCGGCGGTCGAAGCCGCACCCGGCGCGCTGCCGCCCGGATTCGCCGGCATCGATGTGCTGGTCAACAACGCCGGCCTCGCTCTCGGCGTGGAGCCGGCACAGAGGGCTGACCTCGACGAGTGGGAAACCATGATCGACACCAACTGCACGGGCCTCGTGCAGGTCACTCACGCGTTTTTGCCCGGCATGGTCGAGCGCAACCGCGGCCACATTTTCAACCTCGGTTCGGTGGCGGGCCGCTGGCCGTATGCGGGCGGCAACGTCTACGGCGCCACCAAGGCGTTCGTGCGCCAGTTCAGCCTGAACCTGCGCGCGGACCTCGCGGGCACGGCACTGCGCGTGACCGACATCGAGCCGGGCCTGTGCGGCGGCACCGAGTTCTCGAACGTGCGCTTTCGCGGCGACGACACGAGGGCGGCCAACGTCTACAAGGACGTGCAGCCGCTCACGGCCGAGGACATCGCCGATTCGATCTACTGGATCGCCACGCGCCCCGCGCACGTCAACATCAACACGATCGAACTGATGCCCGTGGCCCAGACGTTCGCCGGCACCAGTGTGCACCGAGGCTAAAATTACCTTACAAAATTAATACTTACGTCAGTCGTACGAAAGACGTAGGGGCCTCCCGTTCCGGTAGAATGCGCGGCATGGAAAATTCCACCAGCAAGCCGGACGCGGTGTCGTCACCGGCCGCGCGCGGCTTTACATGGCCGGTGCGCGTCTACTACGAGGACACCGACGCGGGCGGCATCGTGTTTTACGCGAATTACCTGAAGTTCTTCGAACGCGCGCGCACCGAATGGCTGCGCGCGTGCGGCGTCGATCAGCGTCGGCTCGCCGAGGAAACGGGCGCGCTGTTCGTCGTGCGCAGCACCGCGCTCGACTACCGTTCGCCCGCGCGCCTCGACGACGTCGTCACTACCGTAACCCGCGTGGAGAAACTGGGCCGCGCTTCGGTCGACTTCGTGCAGGAAGCGTGGCGCGAGAACACGCTGCTCGCCACGGGCACCATTCGTGTCGCCTGCGTCGACAGCACAGTCATGCGCCCCGCACCGATTCCGGCCCCCGTTCATGAAGCCTTGCAACGTGGACCACAGAAAGACGTGCACGCCGTGTCAACGGCAGCGCAGTAATTACCGTTGATACGACGCCAGTGAACTCGCGCCGGTCAATGCAGGACCAAGCAGGGTTCGGCCGCGACGGCGCGAAAGCTTCCCAACCGCCTACAGGAAGCCTTGCGTTGTCTTGCAGCCGCTCGCCCCTTTCGGGACGTCACAACGAACCTATATGAACACTACACAAGATCTGTCGATCATTTCTCTCGTTCTTAATGCGAGCATACTGGCACAGGCGGTGATGGGGCTTCTTCTGCTCATGTCACTGATTTCCTGGACTTTCATCTTCCGCAAGTGGTTTGCGATCCGCCGGGCGCGGTCGCAGACTGAGCGCTTCGAGCGCGACTTCTGGTCAGGCGGCGACCTGCAGGCGCTCTACCAGAGCGCAGCCAACAACCGTCACACGATCGGCGCGCTCGAGCGTATCTTTGAGTCGGGCATGCGCGAATTCCTGAAGGCGAAAGAGAAGCGCCTGAACGATCCGAGCCTCGTGCTCGACGGCGCCCGGCGCGCAATGCGCGCCGCCTTCCAGCGCGAAATGGATGCGCTCGAGGCGAACCTGTCGTTTCTCGCTTCGGTCGGCTCGGTGAGTCCGTACATCGGTCTTTTCGGCACGGTCTGGGGGATCATGAACGCGTTCCGCGGTCTCGCGAACGTGCAGCAGGCCACGCTCGCGAACGTCGCGCCCGGCATCGCCGAAGCGCTGACGGCGACCGCGATCGGTCTGTTCGCCGCCATTCCGGCGGTGGTCGCGTACAACAGCTACGCGCACGACATCGACCGTCTGGCGATCCGCTTCGAAACCTTCATCGAAGAGTTTTCGAACATCCTGCAGCGTCAGGCCCACTAATCTTCACGAAGCAAGGAGTCGAAGATGGGAGGCTCAGTCCGTTCGAGCATGCGAGGCAGCCGCTCGCGCCGTGCGATGGCCGACATCAACGTCGTGCCGTACATCGACGTGATGCTGGTGTTGCTCGTGATCTTCATGGTGACCGCGCCGCTCGTGGCGCCGTCCATCGTCAATCTGCCGACCGTCGGCGGCGCGTCGCAGCAGCAGCAGGTGCCGCCCGTCGTGGTCAATATTCGCCCCGACGGCAATCTGAGCGTACGCTACAAGGATGACTCCGGCGCCACGCAGCAGCAGACCATGACGCGCGCCGATCTCAACGGCTTCGTCGCCGATCGCGAGCAGAGCCATCCCGACCAGCCCGTCGTGATCGCCGCCGACAAGTCCGTCAAATACGAGACGGTGATGAACGTGATGTCCGACCTGAAGTCGCATGGCGTCAAACGTGTCGGACTGCTCGTCAAATCGCAATGATCCGCAAGAACGATTCGTATCCGCTGCAGCCTCCGCGAGAGCGTGGCACGGGACGTGCTATCGCCCTCGCGGTGCTGATGCACGTGCTGCTCGGTCTGCTCCTCTATCACGGCATTCACTGGCAGAACAGCACGCCGGCGGGTGAAGAAGCGGAACTGTGGACCGAGGTGCCCGACCTGTCCACACCGAAGCCGCTGCCGCCGCCCGCGCCGGTTGCCCCTGCCCCGCCGCCGCCGCAAACCGAGGAAGCCGACATTGCGCTGCAACAGCAAAAGCGTAAGCAGCAGGAAGCGCAGCGCGAGGCGCAACTGGCCGAGCAGCAGCGTCTGAAAGCCCAGCAGGAAGCGGAAGCGAAGCGTCAACAGCAGCTCGCGGCCCAGCAGGCTGCACAGCTCGCGGCGCAGCAGAAGGCGCAAAAGCTCAAGCAGCAGCAGGAACAGCAGCAAGCCGCGGCAGAGAAGCAAAAGCAGCAGCAACAGCAGCAGGACGCGCTCAAGAAGCAGCAGCAGGAAGAAGAGCAGCAAAAGCAGGCGAAGCTCGACGCGCAGAAGAAGGCCGACGCCGAGAAGGCCGCCAAGGCGAAGGCGCAGGCTGACGCCCAGGCGAAGAAGCTCGACGCGGAACGCCGCGCTCGCATCGCGCAGATGCAAGGCTCGATGGGCGGCGGCGAAGGCACGAGCGGCAACGGTCTTGCGAAGAGCGGCACGGGCAGCGGCTCGGGCGGCAACGCGACGTCGCCGGGCTACGCCGACAAGGTGCGCCGCCGCGTGCGTCCGAACATCGTGTGGTCGGGCGAGACGTCGGGTCTCGAAACGGAAATCGCGGTGCATTGCTCGCCGACCGGCACGCTGCTTTCGGCGGCGATCACGCGCAGCAGCGGCAACTCGTCGTGGGACGACGCCGCGTTGCGTGCAGTCCAGCGCTCGGATCCGATGCCGCAAGACACGGATGGCAAGACGCCTTCGAGCTTCAAGATCACCTTGCGCCCGGCAGGTTAATGGCGTGCGCAAGGCGCAGAAAGGTTGAGGAAAGCCGCCGCGCAACAGTGGCTAAAAAGGAACGATTCGAACGTTTTCCGGTCAGTCTGCTGTTGCTCGTTATGACAAAATTGCTTTTTTCAGGAAATATCACAGCATGACATTGATGACGAAGCTTGGCCTGCGAACCCTCGTCGCGTCCTGCCTGATCACGGCGGGCGGCGCGGCAAACGCACAACTCAACGTCCTCGTCACCGGCGTGGGCTCGACCCAGTTCCCCATCGCCACGGCTAACTTTGCCGGTGAAGCGAATTCGCCCGAGCAGGTCGCGGCCATCGTGCGCGCCGACCTGCAACGCAGCGGGAAATTCACCAATATCGACGCCGGCAGCGCACCGATCTCGGAAAACGACTCCGTCGACCTCGGCAGCTGGAAGGCCAAGGGCGCCAATGCGTTCGTTGCGGGCAGCGTGAACAAGCTCGCCAACGGCCAGTACGAAGTGCGCTTCAAGCTCTACGACACCGTAAAGGGCGAAAGCCTCGGCGGCCTCGTGCTCACGAGCCCGGCAAGCGGCCTGCGCATGAGCGCGCACAAGGTTGCGGACTACATCTATCAGAAGCTGCTCGGCGATCGCGGCGTGTTCGCCACGCGTCTTTCGTACGTGATCAAGACGGGCGGCCGCTTCCAGTTGCAGGTTTCGGACTCCGATGGACAAGACGCGCACATCGCGCTGTCGAGCCCCGAGCCGATCATCTCGCCGGCCTGGTCGCCCGACGGCACCAAGGTCGCTTACGTATCTTTCGAAAAGAAGAAGCCGATCGTCTACGTGCACGACCTGCCGACGGGTCGCCGCGTGATCATCTCGGACCAGAAGGGCAACAATTCGGCGCCGGCATGGTCTCCTGACGGCCGCACGCTCGCGGTAGCACTGTCGCGCACGGGCAACACGCAGATCTTCGCCGTCAATGCCGACGGCTCCGGCCTGCACCGTCTCACGCAAGGCACGACGATCGACACCGAACCCAACTACTCTCCTGACGGACGCTGGATTTATTTCACGAGCGACCGCGGCGGCCAGCCTCAGATCTACAAGATGCCGGCCCAGGGCGAAAGCGCCGGAGCGGCACAGCGTGTGACGTTCACGGGCAACTACAATACGAGCCCGAAGGTCAGCCCGGACGGCAAGCAACTGGCGTACATCTCACGCACGGGCGGCGGATTTAAGCTGTACATTCAAGATCTGCAGTCCGGTGTCGCCACGGCGCTCACTGACACGACACATGACGAATCGCCCAGCTTCGCGGCGAACGGTCAGTACATTCTTTACGCCACACAGGTGAACGGCCGTGGCGTGCTGGCTGCTGTATCGACCGACGGTCGTACGCGGCAAATCCTGTCCGTTCAGGGCGGCAGCGTACGCGAGCCGTCCTGGGGTCCTTTTATGCAATAACACTTCAGGAGAGAAAAAATGATGTCGAAGAAAGTACGCCTGGCCTTGGCCGTGTTGATGATCGGTGCACTGGCAGCGTGCAAGTCGGGTGTCAAGGAAACGAACCCGAACGCCGGTGCGATGAACACCCAGCCGAACCCGAACGCGGTCGCCCAGGTGAACGTCGATGAGCTGAACAACCCGAACAGCCCGCTCGCCAAGCGCAGCGTGTACTTCGATTTCGACAGCTACGCCGTCAAGGACGACTACCAGTCGCTGCTGCAAGCTCACGCACAGTACCTCAAGACGCACCCGGAACGTCATGTCCTGATCCAGGGCAACACCGACGAGCGCGGCACGAGCGAATACAACCTGGCGCTGGGTCAGAAGCGTGCTGAAGCGGTCCGTCGCGCCCTCTCGCTGATGGGCGTGCCCGATTCGCAAATGGAAGCCGTCAGCCTCGGCAAGGAAAAGCCGGTCGCAACGGGCCACGACGAAGCATCGTGGGCACAGAATCGCCGTGCTGACCTCGTGTATCAACAGTAATTGAGCATTGGATGAAGGGGCGTATGTCGCACCGTTTCTCCCCGCTGCGCGCAGCCGCAGCCGCCTGCGTGGCTGGCGTCGCCTTTGCGGCGCTGCCCGCTCACGCGGGTATCTTCGATGACGATCAGGCGCGCCAGGCGATTCTCGACCTGCGCGCGAAAACGGATAGCCTGTCCAGCCAGCTGTCCGCCGCTCAACGCACGATCCTCGACCAGTCCAACCACCTCGACCAGCTCAACCAGCAGGTCGCGACGTTGCGCGGACAGAACGAGGATATGGCGAACCAGTTGGCGACCCTGCAGAAGCAACAGAAGGACTACTACACGGATCTCGACACGCGACTCAAGAAGTTCGAGCCTCAGCAGGAGACCGTGGACGGCATGCAAGGCACGGTTCAGCCGGGTGAGATGGACGCGTTCAACGCCGCTTCGCAGCAGTTCCGCAACGGCGACTTCAAGAACGCGGCGGCATCGTTCCGTAGCTTCATCGCGAAGTTCCCGCAGAGTCCTTACCAGCCGACCGCGCAGTACTGGCTCGGCAACGCGCTCTATGCGCTGAAGGACTACAAGGGGTCGACCGCGACGTGGCAGAACGTCGTCAACAAATACCCGCAGCATCCGCGCGCCCCCGAGGCGCTACTGGCCATTGCGAACAACCAGATCGAGCAGGGGCAAAAGGCTGCGGCCAAACGCACGCTCGAGCAGGTCGTTTCCCAATACGGCAACTCGGATGTCGCCCAGACGGCGCAGAGCAAGCTTTCACAGCTCAAATAAGCGCTGCTGGCTGGTTTTGGCGTGACGTGGCGATGGCGTAATGCCAACACCGCGAAATGCGCCTCTCGCATACAGGGAAGGCCCGGGGCGCGGTGTGCTCCGGGCGCTTCCATCGGCTTTATGGCGGCAAAGGTTGACGCGTTAGCCATGCGCCGCTATAATCCCGCTTCTCTTTTGGGTCGTTAGCTCAGCTGGTAGAGCAGCGGACTTTTAATCCGTTGGTCACAGGTTCGAATCCCGTACGGCCTACCAAAGCATCAAACAAAAAGCCCAGTCTTCGGACTGGGCTTTTTGCTTTGCAGCGTACGGCGCAAGCTCAAGCGGTCTGAGAGGCTCGGCGCGCGAGCATGCGTCCAGCATGTATACTCCCTCCTCCCCGCCGTCCCATCCCCGCTGCACAGCACGTCATCATGAAGTTCACGACCCCTGCCTGCGCCCTGCTCGCGCTTTTCTGGCTCAGTCTGCGCGTTCAGGCGCAAGTTCAACCGCAACCCGAAGACTACTCATACCTGCGCCGCATTCGCGTGCCGGACGCCGTCGTCAATTGCGTTGCCGCGCTCGACCAGTGGGTGCATAAGGCGCAGCGCTACGATTCGCTGCTCGTGCCCGATCGGCGCGCCCTCTCGGCGACGATCGAGCAGCCCGCGACCGCCAATGCCACGCCCGCGCCCGCGCCCGCCGCGAGCGACGCGCTCACGCCCGTCCCGTCCATCGACACGCTGATTCACTTGCGCGCGTTCGCCAAGGTCCGCGGCAAGTACGCCTGGGTGCCCGTGAAGGCCACCTGCGGGATCTGGCATTCGCACGTCGTCGACGTCGCGCTGTCGCCGCGCGGCACGCACGCAACGTCGCCAATCCACTGACGACACTTCGTCGTCCTTAGCGCCTCCCGCAACAAAAAAGCCCGCACGCCAAACGGCGCACGGGCTTCGCATCGAGCGACGCGCGGCCCATGCCGCGCGCAAACTCAGTCTGCCTTGACGCCTTCCACCTGGATCTGCAGCGTCGTAGCCGTCTTGAAGCCATACGACTGGCCCCAGTTCACGCCGTAGTCC
The DNA here is from genome assembly GCF_024206495.1 of Paraburkholderia sp. CNPSo 3272. Lineage (GTDB taxonomy): Bacteria > Pseudomonadota > Gammaproteobacteria > Burkholderiales > Burkholderiaceae > Paraburkholderia. Next base: position 43,256 of record NZ_JAMBPQ010000012.1, read on the forward strand.
GCGCGGTCGAATTGCGCCGATGCATCCGCGCCACACACTTCACGCTTGAGCATCGGGTTCTGGAAGCACTTGAACGAGTCGATCTTCAGGTTCAGCGGCTTCGTCACGCCATGCAGCGTGAACGAGCCGATCACTTCCACCGGCTTGTCGCCTTCGAAGCGGATCGACGTGCCCTTGTAGGTGGCCGTCGGGTACTTCGCGGTGTCGAGGAATTCGGCCGAGCTCACGTGCTTGTCGAGCTTCGCGTTGCCGGTATCGATCGACGATGCGTCGATCGTCACGTCCACCGTGCCCGTCTTCGCCTCGCGGTCGAGCGTGACCGTGCCCGAGCTCTTCGTGAACTTGCCGCGCCACACCGAGACGCCGCCGAAGTGATCGGCTTCGAAGCTCGGATACGTGTGCATCGGGTCGAGGTTGTAGGTCGTGGCGGCTGCGAGCGCCGGTGTGGCGACGAAGGCTGCGAGCGAGGCGGCAACGGCCGCGGCGAAAATCGTGGTCTTCATGAATCGATTCCTGGTGCGGGAGAAACTGGGTGAAAAAGCGATGCCGTACGCGCGTCAGTGCGCGGCGGACACGATGTGAAACTTGATTTGCACGTCGTCGGCGACGATCGAGGTGTCCTTCCACTCGCCCGAGCCGATGCCGTAAGCGAGACGCTTGATCGGCAGTGTGCCGTCGAACACCTGGTTGGCGCCGTCCTTGCGGTACTGCACCGGCACGACGACGTCGGTCGTCTTGCCCTTGATGGTCAGCTTGCCGGTCACCGCGAACGCGCCGTTCGCGGCGGGCTTGATCTGCGTGGAGACGAAGGTCGCGTGCGGGAAATGGGAAGCGTCGAACCACTCGTCGCCGGCGACTTCCTTGTTGTATTCCGGCGCGCCGAGGTCGAAGCTCGCCACCTCGACGTCGAGCTTCGCGCTCGAGGCTGCGACGTTCGCCGGATCGAAGCGGACGTCGGCGGTGAAGTGGTTGAAGCGGCCTTCGACCGGCACGTTCATTTGCTTGAACACGGCGCTCACGGAGTTCTTCGCGACTTCGGCCGCAGCGCTGGCGTTCGTGGCGAAGGTCGTGGCAAAAGCCGCGCCGGCGGCGAGCGCCGCGCCTAGCGCGACGACGGAAGCGGTATGGGCAAAACGCTGGATCATGGGCAGTCGGTCCAAGGTGGGAGACAACGGGGAAACGGAGTCGGCGCATGCGCGCCGCGAAGTCAGTCGCGCGGCGTGCCGAACGGCAGCATGCGAGAGAGGATGTTCTGGCGGTCGAACAACTGGTGCTTGATGACGGCGAGCACGTGCAGCACGACCACGGTGAGCAGGGTGTAGTTCAGCGAGATGTGCACGACGCGCAGCACGCCCTTGAGCGCGGTGTCGGGGCCGATCAGCACGGGCATCGGCCAGATGCCGAGGTACACGACCTGAATGCCCGCCGCCGAGCTATAGAGATAACCCGTCACCGGTATCGCAACCATCAACACGTAAAGCGCGGTGTGGCCGAGGTGCGCGGCGAGCCGTTCCCAGCCATGCATGGAGCCAGGCAGCGCGGGCGCGGTGTGCGTGAGACGCCAGAGAATGCGCACGAGCACGAGCGCAAGCACGGTTACGCCAATCCACTTGTGCCACGAGAAGTAGCGCAGCTTCGTGGGCGTGATGCCCGCAATGTCGGTCATGACCCAGCCGAGCGCAAAGCCCCAGACGATCAGCGCGGCGATTAGCCAGTGCAGCAGCATGGCAACGCCGTTATAGCGGCCGGCGGGCTTGATGTGCGGGTTCATCGGCATACGACTCCATTATTCGAGGTGTGCACTTTACCCGGCGAAACCTATTCAAACAATCGTCTAAAATGGATGGTTATCATCCACTTTTTCGATAGCTCAAAAAGGACCGCACCTCGTGGACCGCACCTCGGACCGCTCCCCTAGCCTCGAGCAGCTGCGCGCGCTGATTGCCGTCGCGGAAACCGGCAGCTTCTCGGCGGCGGCGCGCCAACTCGACCGCGCGCAATCGGTGGTCAGCTATACGATCGCCAATCTCGAGGCGCTGCTGGGCGTCGCGCTGTTCGAGCGCGGCAAGCGCAAGCCGGAACTCACGGCCGCGGGCCGCGCAATTCTCGCCGACGCGCGCCGCCTCGATCTGCTCATGGGTCAGCTTAACGCCAAGGCGGCCGGACTGCAGAGGGGGCTCGAGGGCGAGGTTTCGCTCGCCGTGGACGTGATGTTTCCGTCGCAGCGCCTCGTCGAGGCGCTGCAGGCGTTCGCGTTCACGTTTCCCACCGTCGCATTGAATCTCACCATGGAAGCGCTCGGCGGCGTGCTCAAGCTCGTGCTCGACGGCGACTGCGCGGTGGGGATCAGCGGGCCGAACCATAACTGGCCGCACGTGATCGAGGCGCAGTCCATCGGCACCGTGGAACTCGTGCTCGTGGCCGCCCCCTGCCATCCGCTCGCCAGGGCGGAGCAACCCATACGCATTTCGGATGCGCGCGAGCACACGCAGCTGGTGCTCACCGACCGCAGCCGCCTCACCGAAGGCCAGAACTTCGGCGTGTACAGCAATCGCGCGTGGAAGCTCGGCGACCTCGGCGCCAAGCACCGGCTGCTGCTCGCAGGCCTCGGCTGGGGGTCGATGCCGAAACACCTCGTGCAAGCCGATCTCGAGGCCGGGCGGCTCGTGCGCGTCGCGCTCGCGGACCGGCGCTCGGTGAGCTACAACATCTCGCTGATCCATCGCACCGACGCGGCGCGCGGCCCCGCCAGCGAGTGGCTCTGCCACTACCTCACGCAAGGCACGCCGCCGCAGGCGCCGCTGCCCGACGCGCGCTGAACGCTGAACGGGCGGGGAGCGATGCGTGTGCGGGTTGTACGAATGCAGTCCCGCGCACGCCTGAATGTCGCCCTGGCGAGGTAAGGCGCGCCACCCGCTTCAGCCCTTCCTCGCCCGGGCAGGCTTGTCAGCCTTGGCCGCCTTGGCGGGCGTCGCCGCCACCGCCGTCGCTGGCGCCGCGGCTGGCGCCACGCCCGACCAGCCCGGCAAATAACGCGCGTCAGGATCGTGAGCGTGCGATAGCGCTTCGGCGAGCGCCGCGTCGAAGTCCTTGCGCAGGCGCGTTTTGGATACCTTGCGGCGCAGATAGTCGGCCCACAGGAATTCGCTGAACGGCGTCGTGTCCTTCGCGTAGCCGCCCGACATGCGCAACTCGCCCGCGAGGCTACGATACGGATCGTCGGCAAGACCGAGGAGCTGCTTGGGCAACTGGTCGAATTCGCAGCGCTCGCCCGCAGCATCGAACGGATGCACCCACTGGTCGTGCTCCATCATGCGCCAGAAGATGGTGGGCTCGAGCCACGAAAGATCCTTGAGCACGGTCACCCGCACGCTTTCCACCGATTCTTCGAGCCACGCGCGGCCAAGGTGGTGATGATCGACCACGTAGTAGCGCGACTTCGGCCCCAGCACGGCGGGAAACCAGTGCGAGTCGATGGCCGCCGCGCGCCCCTTCTTGTCGAGCGTCTGCCAGTGCGCGCGCTTGGCGTTCACCTCACGAAAGCCCACCGTGATCTGCGTGGGACGCAGCTCGTCGAGCTTCACGGTGATGAGACGGAGATCGGTATTCGGCAGGTTCATGGCGGGCCTCCTGTTTAGTGTCGGTTGGTTTCGGGGTCGATCGCGCAACGATACAGCCGAACGGCCATGCATGCCGCATCAAGCGATCGCGCGCCGCGCGCGTGTGCGCCGGGGTCAACCCTGAGACGGCCGGGCACGCTGGATGCACGCTTTCGCCGCTTCGCCTATAAATGCGCCAAGGGACAGACTGCGCGTACCACGGCGCCCGTCATGCTCCCGCCGCTGTCAGTTGCACGTCTTCCAGGCTCAACCAACGACACAAGCGAGGGCATTTTGGATCTCGAAACCATCCGCGTATTCCTCATGACCCGAGGCATCGACTTCGGGACCAAGGTCCTGGCGGCAATCGTCCTGTGGATCATCGGACGGTGGGCCATCAACCTCCTCGCCGGTGTGCTGCGCAAGGTGCTCGCGCGCAACGAGCGCGTCGATCCCACGCTCGCGCATTACCTCAGTTCGATCCTCGCCGCCGTGTTGAACCTGCTGCTGGTCCTCGCGATCCTGCAGGTGTTCGGCGTGCAGACCACCTCGTTCGCGGCGCTCCTCGCCGGTCTCGGCCTCGCCATCGGTACGGCGTGGGGCGGCCTGCTCGCGCATTTCGCGGCGGGCGTGTTCATGCAGGTGCTGCGCCCGTTCAAGGTTGGCGACTTCGTGACGGCCGGGGGCGTGACGGGCACCGTGAAGGAACTGGGCATCTTCGGCACGACCATCATCTCGCCCGACAACGTGGTCAACATCGTCGGCAACAACAAGATCTTCTCGGACACCATCTCGAACTACAGCGCGACGCCCGTGCGCCGCGTGGAGCTGACCGCGAAGATCGCCAACGGCGTCGATCCCGTCGACGCCGCCAGCCGCCTGCGCGCAGCCATCGCGAAAATTCCGAACGTTGTACAGGAGCCGCCGCCCGACGTCGAGATTCTCTCGTTCACGCCCGAAGGCCCGCTGCTGGCCGTGCGGCCCTACACCAGCAACGACAGCTACTGGCAGGTCTATTTCGACACCAACCGCGCGATTGTCGAGACCTTCAAGGATGCGGGCTACCCCACGCCCGAAACGCCCTCGATCATTCGCCGCGTGGGCGCCTAGCGCGCCGCATACGACGCGAGCGCCAAAACAAAACGGCATCGCCTGCGCAGGCGATGCCGTTTTTTGATTGCGGTGCGGCCTGAAGGCGCCGCTCGCTCAACCGCCGTTGGGCTTGCGCACCGCGCCGCTGCGCGAGTCCTTGCGCAGCATCTTCCACACGCCGCCGATCAGGATCGGCACGATCGCCGCGCCAATGCCGACGAGCACGATCACGTTGAGGTACTGGCGAATGAACGGAATGTTGCCGAAGAAGTAGCCGAGCAGCACGAGCAGCAGCACCCAGAACAGCGCGCCCGTGACCGTGAAGAACTGAAAGCGTCGCATAGGCATTTGCGAGACGCCCGCCACGAACGGTGCAAACGTGCGTACCACAGGAATGAAGCGCGCGAGCACGATGGTCTTGCCGCCGTGGCGTTCGTAGAATTCGTGCGTTTTCTGCAGCGCGGCGCGGTCGAGGAAGCGTTCGAGGACGGGAATGTGCGTGTTGAACACCTTCGGCCCGATGGCGCGCCCAATCAGAAAGTTCACGGTATTGCCGAGGACCGCCGCCACGAGCAGCAGAACGATCAGCACGCCGAGATTCATTTCGTGCGTGGCGGCAAACGCGCCGCCGATGAAGAGCAGCGAGTCGCCGGGCAGGAACGGCAGCACCACGAGGCCGGTTTCGCAGAACACGATCAGGAACAGCACCGCGTAGACCCAGCCGCCGTATTGCTGGATAAAGACACCGAGAAACTTGTCGATGTGCAAGACAAGATTGACGAACTGCAGGAGCGTATCCAAAAGTGTCCCTTATTGAGCGTGGGCCGCGCGCCTGAAAAAGCGCGTTCGCCCTGTGTTGCGCGAGAAGCCAAATTGACCGCGCCATGATACCGAAAGTGCCCGCGCGCCACGAAAATTTCCCGCTAATTTCGGTGAATTTGCGCACAAAGCGCTGCTAGATGAGGGTTTCGCGAGCGCTGAAGCGCGCCGGGTCGGTTAGCGCCGACTCGCTATAATTGCGCGCATGTCTTCGAATTCCGAACCCACCGGCGCCGTGCCGAATTCCGCCAGCAACGCCGACACTGCGAGCGCGACCAGCGCCACACTCGCGTCGCGTGCCGCGCAGCCCGCGCGCGCGATCCTGGCGCTGCCCGACCAGCTCATCAGCCAGATCGCCGCGGGTGAAGTGGTCGAGCGGCCCGCCTCCGTCGTCAAGGAACTGCTCGAAAATGCGCTCGACGCAGGCGCGAGCACGCTGCGCATCCTGCTCGACGAGGGCGGCGTCAAGCGCATCTCCATCGCCGACGACGGCTGCGGCATTCCCGAAGCCGAACTCCCGCTCGCGCTCATGCGCCACGCCACGAGCAAGATCCGCTCGCTCGCCGAACTGGAGAGCGTCGCGACGCTCGGGTTCCGGGGCGAAGCGCTGGCGTCGATCGCCTCGGTGGCGCAGATGTCGATCACGAGCCGCAGCGCCGACGCGCCGCACGCCGTGAAGATCGAGGGGCACACCGGCGCGGTTTCGCCGGCTGCGGGCGGCCAGGGCACGACCATCGAAGTGCGCGAGCTGTATTTCAACACGCCCGCGCGCCGCAAGTTCCTCAAGAGCGAGCAGACCGAACTGGGCCATTGCCTCGAGATGATCCGCCGCAGCGCGCTCGCGCGCCCGGACGTCGCGATCTCGGTGCTGCACAACGGCCGCGCGGTCGAGCACTGGAACGCGAGCGATCCGGCCACGCGCGTCTCGAAGATCCTCGGCGAAGTGTTCGCCACGGCGCATCTTCCGCTCGACGAGCGCGCCGGGCCGCTCGCCGTCTACGGTTGTGCGGGCCTGCCTACGGCGAGCCGCAACCGCGCCGACCAGCAATACTTCTTCGTGAACGGCCGTTTCGTGCGCGACAAGCTGCTCACGCACGCGGTGCGCTCGGCGTATGAGGACGTGCTGCACGGCGAGCGCTACCCGTCGTACGTGCTGTTCCTCGACCTGCCGCCCGAAGCCGTCGACGTGAACGTGCATCCCTCGAAAATCGAAGTGCGTTTCCGCGATTCGCGCTCGATTCACCAGTTCGTGTTCCATGCCGTGCAGCGCGCGCTCGCGCGCCACGCGGGCGCCTCGCCCGAGACGACCTCGGGCGGCCATGCCGCCGCGCTCATCGAGCCGCGGGCGTTGCCGGGCGCCGGGGTGCTGGGCGCCTCGGTCGGGCTCGCTTCGGGCGCGGCCGACTCCGCGCGCGCGGGCGCAGCGCCGGGCGCGGCGGGCGGCTTCAGCGCGGACGGCAGGTTCGGCACCGCGAGCGTGGCGAGCAGCTTCGGCGGCGGCGCGGGTGGCCTGCCTTCGCGCGCGTCGGGTTTCGGCCAGCCAGGCGGCGGCGATGCGGGCGCGAGCAGCGGTAACACCTGGCTGCGCCAGTCGCGCATGACGCAAGGCAGCCTGCCAGTCGCGCAGCCGCTCGCACTTTATGACGCGTTGTTCGGCCGCAAGGATCTCGGCGCCGGCACGGCGCAAGGTTCGAGCGTGCCGCAGGCGCAAGACGGCGCAGCCGGTGCCGCCCGTGCCGCCGGTGCGTTCCCCGCCGGCGCGCCCCACGCCGCCTTCGAAGCCGGCGAGGACCACCCGCTCGGCTTCGCGCTCGGCCAGGTCCACGGGATCTACGTGCTCGCGCAGAACGCGCGCGGCCTCGTGATCGTCGACATGCACGCCGCGCACGAGCGCATCCTGTACGAGCAGTTCAAGCAGGCCCTCGCCGAACGCTCGCTCGCTGTGCAGCCCTTGCTGATCCCGATCTCGATGACAGCCGATCCCGTCGAAACCGGCACCGTCGAAGAAGAAAAGGCCACGCTCGAAGCGCTGGGCTTCGATCTCGCCGTGCTCTCGCCGACCTCGATTGCGATCCGCGCGGTGCCCGCGCTCCTCAAGGACGCCGATCTCCAGGCGCTCGCGCGCGCCGTGCTCGCCGATCTGCACGCGTACGGCGGCTCGCGCGTGCTCACCGAGCGCCAGCACGAGATGCTCGGCACGCTCGCCTGCCATCACGCGGTGCGCGCGAACCGGCGTCTCACGCTCGACGAAATGAACGCGCTCCTGCGCCAGATGGAAGCCACCGAGCGCGCCGACCAGTGCAACCACGGCCGGCCGACCTGGTACCAGCTCACGCTCGCCGATCTCGATCGGCTCTTCATGCGCGGTCAATGACGCAGTCCACGAAACAAGAAAGCGGCGCGTTGCCGGTTGCCTGTCTGCTCGGCCCCACGGCCTCGGGCAAGACGGCGGCCGCGCTCGCGTATGCCGCGCAGTCGGCGGCGCGCGGGCGCATGGTGGAGATCGTGAGCGTCGATTCGGCGCTCGTGTATCGAGAGATGGACATCGGCACCGCGAAGCCGAGCGCCGCGGAGCGCGCGGCCGCCCCGCATCATCTGATCGATATCGTCGATCCTCTGGACGCCTATTCCGCCGCCGACTTTCGCGCCGACGCGCTGCGCGTGACGGGCGAGATCGTCGCGCGCGGGAACGTGCCGCTGCTCGTGGGCGGGACGATGCTCTACTACAAGGCGCTCACGCAAGGCCTGAACGACCTGCCCTCGGCGGATCCGGCCGTGCGCGCGCAACTCGACGCCGAGGCCGCGCGCGATGGCTGGCCCGCCATGCATGCCCGCCTCGCGCAGGTCGATCCCGCCACGGCTGCGCGCCTCGCTCCGAACGACTCGCAGCGCATCCAGCGCGCGCTCGAAATCTTCATGCTGAGCGGGCAGCCCATGTCAGTGCTGCTCGCCACGCCGTCCACGCGCGAGGATGAAGCCGCGCGCTACCGCTTCGTGCCCGTCGCGCTCGAGCCGTCCGATCGCAGCGTGCTGCACGCGCGCATCGAAGCACGCTTCGACGCGATGCTCGCGGGCGGTCTCATCGACGAGGTGAAGGCGCTGCGCGCGCGCGGCGACCTGAACCCCAACCTGCCGTCCATGCGCTGCGTGGGTTATCGCCAGGTTTGGGAATACCTCGACGGCGAAGTCGATTACGACATCATGCGCGACAAGGGCGTGTTCGCCACGCGCCAGCTCTGCAAGCGCCAGCTCACATGGCTGCGCGCCATGCCGGAGCGCATCGTGGTGGATTGCTGCGCGCGCGATGCGAGCGCACAGGCCGTCGCGGCAGTCGCGCAGATTGGCGGCTAAGCCCGCCGCTCCCCTTTCCCACCCTCTGCTGCCGGGCGCTTTGTGCGCCACAGCATCCCCGCTCGGCCGGCAGGCGGCGCGCGTCGGTGCGCTGCACGCGCGCCATCGGCCGCCGCAGCGCGCCACCGAAATCCCCCTCGCCCGCTTGACTTTCAATCGACCCGATGCGATCATTCGTTCATCAATAGAGCAATTGCTCAGGCATGAGCCGATCGGCCGCTTCGAGTAAGGAGACACCGAATGAACACCGAACGCAGCAATGCCAACGTGATCCTGCACATCGGCGCCGGGTCGTTTCACCGGGCGCATCAGGCGTGGTACCTGCATCGCGTGAACCTCACGCGCAAGCCCGACGAGGCCGCATGGTCGCTCACCGTCGGCAACATCCGCTCCGACATGAACGCCGTGATGGACGCGCTGGCCGCGCAGAACGGCGCCTACACGCTCGAAACGGTCACCCCGCAGGGCGAGCGCGCCTACGAGACGATCCGCTCGATCACGCGCGTGCTGCCGTGGTCGGCCGATCTCGCGAGCCTGACCGATGCAGGCGCCGACGCGAACTGCAGGATCATCGCGTTCACCGTGACCGAAGGTGGCTATTACCTCGACGAACACGACCGCCTCGACACCGCGAACCCCGACCTCGCCGCCGACCTCAAGGGCGGCCGCACGACTATTTACGGCGCGCTCGCCGCGATCCTCGAAGCGCGCAAGGCGCGCGACGGCGGCCCCGTCACGCTGCAAACCTGCGACAACCTGCGCAGCAACGGCAAGCGCTTTCACGCGGGCATGCGCGAATTTCTCGCGCTGCGCGGCGCAACGGATCTGCGCGATTGGTTCGACGCGAACACGGCCTGCCCCGACTCCATGGTCGACCGCATCACGCCGCGCCCCACGCCCGACGTGCGCGAGCGCGTGAAAGCGGCGACCGGCGTAGACGACGCCTGCCCGGTCATGGGCGAGGCGTTCATCCAGTGGGTGATCGAGGATCACTTCTGCGCGGGGCGGCCCGCCTGGGAGCGCGCAGGCGCGGAGATGGTCGAATCGGTGATGCCCTACGAGGAAGCGAAGATCCGCATCCTCAACGCCACGCACAGCTGCATTGCGTGGGCGGGCACGCTCGTCGCGCTCGACTTCATCCACGAAGGCACCCACGACGCCGACATCCGCACCTTCGCGCGCGAGTACGTGAGCGAGGACGTGATTCCCTGCCTCACGCCCAGCCCGCTCGATCTCGCGAAGTATCGCGACGTCGTGCTCGAACGCTTCAGCAATCCGTACATCCAGGACACGAACCAGCGCGTCGCCGCCGACGGCTACTCGAAGATCCCCGGCTTCATCGCGCCCACGCTCGCGCAACGCATCGCCGCGGGCGCGACGCCCGCCGCCACGGCCATGCTGCCCGCGCTCTTCCTGCGCTTTCTGGAACGCTGGCACAAGGGCACGCTGCCGTACCGCTACCAGGACGGCGTGATGGACGAAGCAGCCGTGCACCGCATGTTCGATAGCGGCGACCCCGTCTCGACGTTCCTCGGCGACAAGCTGCTGTGGGGCGGCCTCGCCGGCAATCCGACCCTGGGCGGCGCAGTGCGCGGCGCGCTCACGCGCGTCGACGCGTGGCTCGCCTCACGCGGCTGCAGCGTTTGAAGCAACACTGCGGCATCACCCCTTAGACCGCGCCATGCGCCCTCCGGGTCGGCGCGCATGGCGTCGCACCCGGCGCGCGGCTAAAGTAGCGCAACTCCTCATCACGACTTCAGCGCGCCTATGTATCTCGGCATCGACCTCGGCACCTCCGAAGTGAAAGTCCTGCTGCTCGCGCCCGACGGCCGCGTGGTCGGCACTGCCGGCACGCCCTTCGTCGTCTCGCGCCCCCACCCGCGCTGGTCCGAGCAGAATCCCGCCGACTGGTGGGACGGCACGCGCCGCGCGCTCGCCGCGCTGCGCGAGGCGCATCCGCACGATTTCGCGCAGGTGCGCGGCATCGGCCTTTCCGGACAGATGCACGGCGCCGTGCTGCTCGACGCGCACGACAACGTGCTGCGTCCCGCGATCCTCTGGAACGACATGCGCGCGGTGGACGAATGCGCCGAACTCACCGCGCGCGCGCCGCAGTTGCATCGCATCGCGGGCAATCTCGCCATGCCGGGCTTCACCGCGCCCAAGCTGCTGTGGGTCGCGCGCCACGAGCCGCAGATCTTTCGCGAGACGGCCTGTGTGCTGCTGCCGAAGGACTATCTGCGCCTGCAACTCACCGGCGGCAAGGTCTCCGATCCGTCCGATGCCGCGGGTACGCTCTGGCTCGACGTGGCCAAACGCGACTGGTCCGACGCGCTGCTCGACGCCTGCAACATGACGCGCGCGCAAATGCCTGCGCTCGCCGAAGGCAGCGCGCCCTCCGGCACGCTCCTGCCCGCGCTCGCGCGCGAATTCGGTCTGCGCGAGGACGTGGTCGTGGCGGCGGGCGGCGGCGACAACGCGACGAGCGCCATCGGTATCGGCGCCACGCAGCCCGGCGACGGCTTCGTCTCGCTCGGCACCTCGGGCGTGCTTTGCGTGGTAGGCGACCGCTTCCGGCCCAACCCGGCCTCCGCCGTGCACGCGTTCTGCCACGCGATTCCGGACCGCTGGCACCAGATGAGCGTCGTGCTTTCGGCGGCGAGTTGCCTGCGCTGGGTCTGCAAGCTCACGGGCACGAACGAGCCCACACTGCTCGCTGAAGTGGAGCAGATCAAAGCGCCAACCCTCGCCGAAGCCCCGCTCTTCCTGCCGTATCTCTCGGGCGAGCGCACGCCGCACAACGACCCGTATGCGCAGGGCGTGTTCTTCGGCATGACGCACGCGACCGACCGCGCGCTGCTCGGCTACGCCGTGCTCGAAGGCGTGACGCTCGCGCTCACCGACGGACTCGACGCGCTCGCGGCCGCCGGCACCGAAGTGGGCGCGCTGTCGATGCTGGGCGGCGGCGCGCGCAGCGGCTACTGGGCGCAGCTGGTTGCGGACGCATTCAACACGCCCACGCGCCAGCACGGCGGCGGCGAGACGGGCGCGGCGCTCGGCGCGGCGCGCCTTGGCTGGCTCGCGGCGGGCGGCAACGCGCGTGAGGTGCTGACCAAGCCGCCCGTGGTGGCCGAGTACACGCCGAATGCGGCGCGCCACGCGGCGCTGCGCGAGCGGCTCACTGCCTACCGCGCGCTGTACCGCCACGTGCGCCCGCTCTTCGAGCCCTCGCGCGAGCGCCTCGCGTAACGCGTGCAGTACACTTCGGCCCCGCATACCCCCGACTCCCATCGTGCCCAAGTCCACCGAAAAACTCGATCTCGCGACCCGCGCTGCCTGGCTCTACTACGTGGCCGGCAACACCCAGAACGAAATCGCCGAGAAGCTGCAGGTGTCGCGCCCGGTCGCGCAGCGCCTCGTCGCGTTCGCGGTCGAGAAGAACCTCATTCGTGTGCGCGTCGATCATCGTCTCGCCGACTGCCTCGCGCTCGCCGACGCGCTTTCGAAGCGCTACGGCCTTTCGGTCTGCGAAGTGGTGCCCGTGGACAATGACACGCCCGAGGAAGTCGACCGCAAGCTTGCCGTGGCGGGCGCACAGGTCATGGAGCGCTACCTGAGCGAAGAGCGGCCGATGGTGGTGGCCGTGAGCAGCGGACGCACTCTCAAGGCCGCCGTCGACCAGATCGCGCAGCTGGAGCGGCCCCAGCATCGGCTGGTTTCGATGGTGGGCGCGATCGCCCAGGACGGCTCGTCGAACCGCTACGACGTCGCGCTGCATATCTCCGAGAAGACGGGCGGCAAGCACTTTCTGCTGCCCGCGCCGCTCATCGCGGATAACGAGGCCGAGCGCGCGCAATGGTGCAATCACCGGCTCTATCGCATCGTCGAGTCGCTGTCGGCCGAAGCCGATGTCGCGTTCGTCGGCATCGGCAACATCGGCGAGCATTGCCCGCTGCACGAGGACGGCTTCATCACCTCCGACGAAGTGCGCGAACTGATGGGCCAGGGCGCCGTGGCCGAAATGCTCGGCCTGCCGATCGACGCCGCCGGCAAGCGCGTCGATTCGCCCACGGGCCGCCGCGTCACGAGCGTGTACCTCGATTCGCCGCCGCGCCGCCCCACCATCGGCTTCGCCGGCGGCGCGCGCAAGCGCGAAGCGGTGATCGCGGCGCTCCACGGCGGCTGGCTCTCCGGGCTCGTCACCGACGAGCTGTGCGCGCGCGCCGCAATCGAACGCTGACCAAAAAAACGCCCGCTCGAAGCGGGCTAACAAAGGCAACCTCAGGTACCTCGCCACACAGAACACCGCCTCACTCTGCGAGGCAGCGCGTCCGGCAAGCCAGTGAATTCACGCAGCCAGTTGCTGCGCGAAGCGACGCTCGAACGCCAGGCCGTTCGCGTCGAAGAGATGGCAATGGTCGGGCGTCGATCCCACCTTGAACGCCTCGCCGCGCTCGTGCCGCTCGAGCGGCGCAATGCGCGCGATCAGGCCATCGGGCGCGACCGCGCATTCGGCATAAAGGTAAGCGGCGTCGCCGAGCGACTCCACCGTCATCGCCTTCGCGCTCACGCCTTCCGCGCCCGTCATGATGTGCAGATGCTCGGGGCGGATGCCCACGGTCACCTTGTCTCCTTCGCGCGCGTTGCCCGGCTCGACGGCCACCTTCTGCGTATCGCCCGTTTCGTAGCGCACGACGATGCCGTCGCTGCCGATCTGCTGCACCGTGCCGTCGAGGAAATTCATCTTCGGCGAGCCGATGAAGCCCGCCACGAAGCGGTTCGCCGGCGCGTGGTACAGACGGTTCGGACTACCGACCTGTTCGACATTGCCCGCCGAGAGCACGACGATCTTGTCGGCGAGCGTCATCGCTTCGACCTGATCGTGCGTCACGTAGATCATCGTCGTCTTGAGTTCGTCGTGCAGGCGCGCAAATTCGAGGCGCATCTTCACGCGCAGCGCGGCGTCGAGGTTCGAGAGCGGTTCGTCGAACAGGAACACCTTCGGCTTGCGCGTGATCGCACGCCCGATCGCCACCCGCTGGCGCTGGCCGCCCGAGAGCTGCTTGGGCTTGCGGTCGAGCAGATGGTCGATGTGCAGGATCTTCGCGGCGTTCTTCACGGCCGCGTCGATTTCGGGCTTCTTCGCGCCCGCGAGCTTGAGGCCGAACGCCATGTTGTCGTACAGCGTCATGTGCGGATACAGCGCGTACGACTGGAACACCATCGCAATGCCGCGCTTGGCCGGCGGCACGTCGTTCATGCGCGTGCCGTCGATCATCAGGTCGCCGCCGCTGATGTCCTCCAGCCCCGCGATCATGCGCATGAGCGTGGTCTTGCCGCAGCCGCTCGGGCCCACGAACACGACGAACTCGCCGTCGCCGATGTCGAGGTTCACGTCGCGCAGCACTTCGTTGTCGTCGTAGCGCTTCAGTACGTCTCTCAGAATCACGCTTGCCATGATGTGTCTCCGTTTCTGCTTGAGTCTGCTTGAGTCTGCTTAAGTCTGCTTAAGCCGGTTCAGTCCGAACGCGTTCGCGCCTGGTTCATCCATTGCACAACCCGCGCGGGCAGCGTCGTCATGTCGTCGAAGATTTCGCCTGCACCCGCTTCGCGCAGCTCGTGCGCATGCGCGTCGCCGCCCACGTGGGTGCCCCCCACGAAGCCGAGCACCGTCATGCCAGCCGCGCGCGCCGCGCTCACGCCTGTCACGCTGTCCTCGACCACGAGGCACGCAGCGGGCGCGACGTCCATGCCCTGCGCCGCCGCGAGATAGACGTCGGGCGCGGGCTTCGGCCGGGCGACGATATCGGCGCAGTACACACGCGCGCCAAAGAAGCGATCGAGTCCGTTGCGCGCCAGCACCTCGCGCACCACAGCCGTGTAGCTGTTGCTCGCACAGGCCTTGGTGAGCGCCACGGCTTCCAGCGCCGCCACGACGCCCGGGAACAGCGGCGCCTCGCACGCTTCGGCCTCGGCCACGGTGCGGATCGCATCGACGTCGGCGGCGGTGAGGCTGCGCCCGAGCGCTTCGCCCGCGCCGCCCAGTACGCGCTCGATACGCTGGCCCAGCAGCGGCATGACGACGGGCGCCGCGTCGACGCCGGGCCAGCGCGCTTCGAGTTCGCGCACCAGCACGCGGGCCGCCACGGCTTCGCTGTCGATCAGCACGCCGTCGCAATCGCAGATCAGGACTTGAATGGACATCGCATTGGCCATTACTTGACAGCCCCGAAGGTAAGGCCGCGCACCAGTTGCTTCTGCGAAAGCCAGCCGACGATCAGCACCGGCGCGACTGCGAGCAGCGATGCCGCGGAGAGCTTCGCCCAGAACAGCCCCTCGGGGCTCGAGTACGACGCGATGAACACCGTCAGCGGCGCGGCGTTAGAGCTGGAGAGGTTGATGCTCCAGAACGCTTCGTTCCACGAAAGAATGATCAACAGCAACGCCGTGGACGCGAGCCCCGGCACGGCCATCGGCATGAGCAAATAGACGATTTCCTGCCAGGTGGCCGCGCCGTCCATGCGTCCGGCTTCGAGAATGTCTTTGGGAATCTCGTTGAAGTACGTGTACGCCATCCACACTGCGATCGGCAAGTTGATGAGCGTGTAGACGATCACCAGTCCGCTCACGGTGTCGAGCAGCCCCGAGTTCTTCCACAGCAGATAGATCGGCACGAGCACGCCCACCGAAGGCATCATCTTGGTGGAGAGCATCCACAGCAGAATTCCCTGGGTGCGCTTGTTCGGGAAGAACGCCATCGCATAGGCCGCGGGCACGGCAAGGATCAGGCAAACGATCGTCACGCCGGCCGAAATCATCACCGAATTCCACGCGAACGCGAAGTAGTTGCTGCGCGCGAACACCTCTCTGAAGCTGTCGAGCGTCGGCAGGAAGAATATCGTCGGGATATAGGCCTGCTGCTCGGTCTTGAACGCCGTGATCGTCATCCAGAAAATCGGGAAGAACAGCGCGATCGCGATCAGCCAGGCAAGCAGCCCCGGCAGCACGCGCCCGATGAACTGCATCGGCGACGAATGGTTGACCGCGTCGGGCGATTGCGCGGGCGTAGCGGTAATCTGGCTCATTTTTCGTACTCCCCTTTGAGGTTGCGCGCGAGCATGCGCACGAGGAAGAACGACACGATGTTCGCCAGCACGACGGCGAGAATGCCGCCAGCCGAAGCGATGCCCACGTCGAACTGCTGCAGGCCCATCGAGTAGATCAGGTAAGTGAGGTTGGTGGTCGCGTTGCCGGGACCGCCGCCCGTGGTCGTGTAGATCTCGGCGAAGATCGACAGCAGGAAGATGGTTTCCATCATCACGACAACGGCAATCGCGCGCCGCAGGTGCGGCAGCGTGATGTAGAAGAACAAGGCGATCGGGCCCGCGCCGTCGATCTTCGCGGCTTCCTTCTGCTCCTGGTCGAGCGACTGGATCGCCGTGAAGAGAATCAGGAATGCGAACGGCAGCCACTGCCACGCCACGATCATGATGACCGCGGTGAGCGGATAGACGGCGAACCAGTCGATCGGCGTCATGCCTATCGAGCGCATCGCGATGGCCACGAGGCCGTACACCGGATGCAGGATCATGTTCTTCCAGATCAGCGCGCTCACCGTCGGCATCACGAAGAACGGCGCGATCGCGAACAGGCGCGCGACGCCCTGACCGATGAACTTGCGGTCGAACAGCACCGCCATCAGCACGCCGCCGACCACGGTGATCACGAGCACCGCCACGATGAGCTCGATGGTGTGCACGATCGACGGCACGAACGAGGGATCGGTGGCGAGGAACTTGTAGTTGTCGAAGCCCGCGAATCCCTTGAGATCGGGGTTAAGCAGGTTGTATCGCGTGAACGAATACCAGATCGTCATCGCGAGCGGGATCGTCATCCACAGCAGCAGCACCGCCACGGACGGCGTCACGAGCCAGCGTGAGGCCGAGCGGCGCGATTCGACCTGCTGCGGTTTCTGTGGCGTGCGCGCTCGATTGAATATAGGCATGGGGAGATGGAGATGACGCATGAGGACCACCCTTCTCGGTTGCGCGCCTGCGGGACACGGCGCGGCATCGGCTGTCGCGAGGGTGCGCGCCGCGCCGGGCGGCCCGGCGCGCGCTCGCGCTACTACGCTGGCTGCCTGAACGGCGCAGCCTGACTGCTCGCAGTTACTTCTGATACCCGGCTTGCGCCACGGCACGGTTGGCAGCGGCGTTACCGGCGGTCAGCGCCTGATCGACGCTCATCTGTCCTGCCACGGCGCCCGCTACGCTCTGGCCCACGACCGTACCGAACGACTGGAACTCAGGAATCCCGACGAACTGGATACCCGTGTACGGCACCGGCTTCGCGGTCGGATGATTCGGATCGGCCGTCTGGATCGCCTTCAGCACGAACTCGGAGAACGGCGCGGCCTTCTTGTACTCGGGATTCTGATAGGTCGAAATCCGCGTACCCGACGGCACCGAAGCCCAGCCCTCGTCCTGCGCGACCATCTGGACGTATTCCTTCGACGTGGCCCATTCGATGAACTTCTTCGCGGCGTCCTGCGACTTCGACGACTTCGGCACGGCCAGCGCCCACGACCACAGCCAGTGCGCGCCATTGGGCGTGACTTCGGTCGGCGCGGCCGCGAAGCCGATCTTGTCGGCCACCTGCGACTGCTGCTTGTTGTAGAGAATGCCGGCCGCCACCGTCGCGTCGATCCACATCGCGCACTTGCCCGAGGACATCAGCGTGAGGTTTTCGTTGAAGCCGTTCGAGCTGGCTCCCGGGGGGCCGTCCTTCTTCAGCATGTCGACGTAGAAGTTCACCGCCTTCTTCCACTCGGGCGAGGTGAGCTGCGCCTGCCACTTCTCGTCGAACCAGCGGCCGCCGAAGGTGTTCGCGACCGTCGTCACGTACGCCATGTTCTCGCCCCAGCCGGCCTTGCCGCGCAGGCAGATGCCGTAGGTGCCGGCGGACTTGTCGGTGAGCTTGTCGGCGAAGTCCCTGATCTGGTCATAGGTCGGCTGCTCGGGCATCTTGAGGCCCTTCTTGTCGAACAGGTCCTTGCGGTAGTACGTCATCGAGCTTTCGACGTAGAACGGCAGCGCGTAAAGCGTGCCGTTGTACGAGAGGCCGTCGCGCGCGGTCTTCACCACGTCGTCGAGGTCGTAGCTCGCGGGCAGGTTCGTCATCGGCACGATCCAGCCGCGCTTGCCCCATTGCGGCGCCTCGTAGGTGCCGATCATCATCACGTCGAACTGGCCGCTGTTGGTCGTGATGTCGGTGGTCGCGCGCTGGCGCAGCACGTTTTCTTCGAGAATCACCCAGTTCAGCTTGATGCCCGGATTGGCCTTTTCGAAGGCCGGCGAGAGCTTCTTCAGCTCGATCATGTCCGGGTTGTTCAACATCGCGATCGTGACGGTCTGCGCGTGCGCGGCGCTCGCGGCGGCGACGAGTGCACCCACACTCACCGCTCGACTTATGCACTTCGCGGCGGTCTTCATTGCTGGCTTCATGACGTTGTCTCCTTGTTCGTTGCGTTATGTCTTGCTGCAGCCGGGCTGCTGTCGTGATGCGTTGGGCGAGGGTTGCGGTTCAGCTCATCCAGTTTCCGCCGTCGACGTTGAGGGTCTGCGCGGTGATGTAATCGGCGTCGGCGGACGCGAGAAAGAGCGCGGCGCCCGTGAGATCCTCGGGCAAGCCCATGCGCCCGAGCGGCACCGCCTCGCCGACGAGGCGCTTCTTCTCGCCGGGCGGACGATGCTCGTAGCGGGCGAAGAGCGCGTCGACCTGCTCCCACATGGGCGTGTCGACCACGCCCGGCGCGATGCCGTTCACATTGATGCGATGGGGCGCGAGCGCCAGCGCCGCCGACTGCGTGTAGCTCAGCACGGCGGCCTTGGTTGCGCAGTAGTGGGAGACGAGCGCTTCGCCGCGGCGGCCCGCCTGCGACGACATGTTGATGATCTTGCCGCCCTGGCCCTGCGCGACCATGCGGCGCGCCACGGCCTGCATGAGGAAGAACATGCCCTTCACGTTCACCGCGAAGAGGCGGTCGTACACGTCCCAGGATTCGTCGAGGAGCGGGCGCATGTCGAAGAGCGCCGCGTTGTTGAAGAGGATGTCGATGCGGCCGAAGCGTTCGACCGCGCTCTCCACGATGCGATCGATGTCCTCACGGCGCGTGACGTCGGCGGAGATCGCGAGCACGCGCTCGGGGAACGCGGCGGCCAGCGTTGGCGCGACGGACCCGGCGGGCTTCACGTCGACGAGCACGCAGCGCGCGCCTTCGTCCAGATAACGCTGCGCGACCGCCTCGCCAATGCCGCTCGCCGCGCCAGTCAGCACGGCTACCTTGTCCTGCAAACGTCCGCCCGCTGGGGTCGCGGTGTGTGCCACAGGTTGTCTCCAATTTCGTTCGTGCGGGGCGCGCCCGGCAGACACTCCAGAGGAGCAGCTGAGCGATCGCCCGACATGTGAGCATTTGCTCTGTCGTTGATCGAATGATCGGATACGAGTCGGAGACTGTCAAGGCGAACGAACGCGATTGGCCGAGATTTCGATGGTGCGACGCGCAAGCCTCGACTGGCTGCAGCCTGCCGGTCCGGCCCCCTGACCGGATGATGTGCTGACTCGCCAATCGAAGTGATACGTTATATCATCTCGCCTTCGCGACGCCGACGCGCCCGCGTCCGCTTTCAGGCTCCCTATAGACAAGGATAGAACCATGATCACGTTCAGCCGCGCCAACTGCGCGCCCCGGGTTGCCACCACAGGCGCGCGCGCTAGCATCACGCTTGCGCGCCTCGCGGGCGGGCTCGCTCTCGCGCTGGTCGGCGCGTTCGGCGGCGCGAGCGCAGCCGTGGCGGCGCAGGCTGGCAGCGCCGCGATTCCCGTTGTTGCGGCGGAAAACTTCTACGGCGACGTCGTCAAGCAGATCGGCGGCAATTACGTGGACGTGACGAGCATCCTGAGCAACCCCGACCAGGACCCGCACCTCTTCGAGGCCAGCCCGAAGACCGCCCGCGCGCTCCAGAATGCGCGCGTCGTGGTGTACAACGGCGCCGACTACGACCCGTGGATGACCAAGCTGCTCGGCGCCACCGGCAGCGCGGGCAAAAGCGGCGCGAACCGCACGACGATCGTCGCGGCGGACCTCGTCGGCAAGAAAGCGGGCGACAATCCGCACCTCTGGTACGACCCGAAGACCATGCCTGCCGTGGCGCGCGCCGTGAGCGCCGCGCTCGGCGCAGCGGACCCCGCGCACAAGAGCGTGTACGATGCCAACCTGGCAACGTTCCTCGCCTCGCTGCAGCCGGTCGACGCCAAGGTCGCGGCACTGCGCGCGCACTACCACGGGCAGCCCGTCACGGCCACGGAGCCGGTGTTCGGCTATATGTCGGATGCGATCGGCCTCGACATGCGCAACCTGCGCTTTCAGCTCGCGACGATGAACGACACCGAGGCGAGCGCCTCGGACATCGCCGCGTTCGAGCGCGACCTGCGTGAGCGCCGCGTGCGCGTGCTGATCTACAACAGCCAGGCGACCGAGGCGCTTACGCGGCGCATGCTGGCGCTGGCGAAGCAGTCGAAGGTGCCGTCCGTGAGCGTGACCGAGACGCAGCCGGCCGGCGTGAACTTCCAGCAATGGATGCTCGCGCAGCTCGACTCGCTCGACAAGGCGCTGGCAGCGGGAACAGCAGGGCAACACTAACCGTATTCAGCAAGGACAGACGTCATGACCGGGGCCGGCTCTTCGCCCACCGATATCGCTTCATCGCACAACGCACAGCACAACGGCGCGCACCGCGCGCGCACGCCCGTGCTCACGCTGGCGGGCGTGACGCTGACGCTCGGCGAACGCACGATCCTGCGCGACGCGAACTTCGCGATAAACCAGGGCGAATTCATCGGCGTGCTCGGGCCGAATGGCGCGGGCAAGACCACGCTCATGCGGGCGATTCTCGGCCTCGTGCCGGCCTCTCACGGCGCGATCCGCGTGCTGGGTGAGCCGGTCGCGCGCGGCAACGCGAAAATCGGCTATATGCCGCAAACGCGCACGGCGCTCGCGAGCCGGCGCGTGCGCGGCCGCGACTTCGTGGCGATGGCCGCCGACGGCCACCGCTGGGGCCTGCCGCGCGCCGACGCCGCCACGCGCGCCGAGGTTGCGCGCGTACTCGATCTCGTGGGTGCGACGGCACTGGCGGACCGCCCGCTTTCGGAGCTCTCGGGCGGCGAGCGCCAGCGCCTGCTGCTCGCGCAATGCCTGCTCGGCGACCCGAAGCTGCTGCTGCTCGACGAGCCGCTCATCAGCCTCGACCCGAACCACCAGCGCGGCGTGGTCGAACTCGTGCGCCGCGTGCAGCGCGAGCTCGGCATCGCGGTGCTGTTCTCCGCGCACGAGCTGAATCCGCTCCTGAACGCGCTCGACCGCGTGCTCTATCTCGGCAACGGCGTGGCCGCGCTCGGCAGCGTCGATGAAGTCATCACCGCGCCCGTGCTCTCACGCCTCTACGGCTCGCCGATCGAAGTGATGCGCATGAAGGGCCGCATCTTCGTGATGTCTGGCGACGTGGAAGTCGAAAAGCACGACCACGAGCATGAGCACGACCATGGCCACGACCACGGCGGCCATGGCCACGCGCATGGACACGCCCACGGCAACAACAACGACAACACGCACGGCCACACGCACGATGCTTGAATACGATTTCATGGTGAACGCCTTCGCGGCGTCGGGCATCGTCGCGGTGCTGGCCGGCGTGGTGGGCTATTTCCTCGTGATGCGCGGTCAGACCTTCGCGGGCCACGCGCTCTCGCACGTCGGTTTCACGGGCGCGACGGGCGCCGTGCTGCTCGGCGTCTCGCCGATGTGGGGCATGGTGGGCTTCACGCTCGCGGCCGGCGTTTCGATGGGCGCGCTCGGCGAAAAGCTCGCGGGCCGCGATGTCGCGATCGGCGTGATTCTTTCGCTCGCGCTCGGCTTCGGCCTCTTGTTTCTGCACTTCTTCACGTCGTATGCCACGCAGGTCACGGCGCTGCTGTTCGGCAACGTGCTGGGCGTGAATCGCGAGACGCTCGGCGTGCTGGCCGCCCTCGCCGTGGCGAGCCTCGCGGCGCTGGCCGCCATCATGCGGCCGCTGCTGTTCGCCTCGCTGCAGCCCGAACTCGCCGAAGCGAAGGGCGTGTCGCTGCGCGCGGTCTCGATGCTGTTCCTCGCCATCGCCGCGCTCGCGGTGGCCGCGTGCACGCAGATCGTCGGCGTGCTGCTCGTCTTTACGCTGATGGTCGGGCCGGCCGCCGCCGCGCAGAATCTCACCACGCGCCTGTCCACCGGCCTCGTGCTCGCCGCGCTGCTCGCGCTCATGCAGGCGTGGCTCGGCGTGACGCTCGCGTTCTACACCGACTGGCCCACCAGCTTCTGGATCACCGCGCTCGCCGCGCTCGTCTACGGCGCGAGTCTGATCGGGCGTCGCTAGAACGCTGTACGCGCCACGAAAAAGGCGTTGCTCCTCGCGGTGGCAACGCCTCTTTTGCTGTTACGGCTCGCTCAGTAAAGCACGACCGAGCGGATGGACTCGCCCTTTTTCATGAGGTCGAAGCCCTCGTTGATCTGGTCGAGCGCGAGCGTATGCGTGATCAGATCGTCGATGTTGATCTTGCCTTCCATGTACCAGTCGACGATCTTTGGCACGTCGGTGCGTCCGCGCGCGCCGCCGAACGCCGAGCCTTTCCATTGGCGGCCCGTGACGAGCTGAAACGGGCGTGTGCCGATCTCCTCGCCCGCCGCCGCCACGCCGATGATGAACGACTGGCCCCAGCCCTTGTGCGTGCATTCGAGTGCCTCGCGCATCACCTTCGTGTTGCCGATGCATTCGAACGAATAGTCGGCGCCGCCATCGGTCAGTTGTACGATGTAATCGACGATGTTCTCGACGTCGTTCGGATTGACGAAATGCGTCATGCCGAACTGCTTCGCGAGTTCGACACGCTTCGGGTTGATATCCACGCCGATGATCTTGTCGGCGCCCACCATCTTCGCGCCCTGGATCACGTTCAGGCCGATGCCGCCCAGGCCGAACACCGCCACGTTCGCGCCCGCCTCCATTTTCGCCGAGTACACCACGGCGCCCACGCCCGTCGTCACGCCGCAGCCGATATAGCAGACCTTGTCGAACGGCGCGTCCTCACGGATTTTCGCCACGGCAATTTCCGGCACGACGATGTAGTTCGAGAACGTCGACGTGCCCATGTAGTGATAGAGCGGCTTGCCGCTCAGCGAGAAGCGCGAGGTGGCGTCTGGCATGAGGCCCTTGCCTTGCGTCGCGCGAATGGCCTGACACAGGTTCGTTTTGCGCGAGAGACAGAATTTGCACTGGCGGCATTCGGGTGTGTAAAGCGGAATGACGTGATCGCCTTTCTTCACTGTGCCCACGCCCGGGCCGACATCGACCACGACGCCCGCGCCTTCATGGCCGAGGATCGCCGGAAAGATCCCTTCGGGGTCCGCGCCCGAGAGCGTGTAGTAATCGGTATGGCAAATGCCCGTCGCCTTCACCTCGATCAGCACCTCGCCGGCGCGCGGACCGTCCAGATCCACTTCCTCGATCGTCAGCGGGGTCCCGGCTTTCCATGCGACGGCGGCTTTCGTCTTCATCTTCGCTGCTCCTGTGTCTCGGTGATGTCGATACGCCTCATCACGATGCCGATGCAAACCAGGTTCGAACGCGGCCATACAGATCGATGAAGCGCGCATAGCGCTGTGCGAGCGCGGCGTCCTCGCGCGGCGATGCCACCTGCGTCGCGGCCGGCGCAAGCGCCGCGAGGTCGCTCATGCGCCAGTGCCCGCAGGCGATGCCGCCCAGCATCGCGGCGCCGCGCGCCGCTGCGTTCGGGCAGTCGATCGCGTAGAGGTCCGCGTCGAGCGCGTCGGCGAGCAACTGCCGCCAGCGCGCATCCACGGAGCCGCCGCCCGCGAGCTTGAGTGTCGGCACACTGCGCGCATCGCGCGTGCCTCCATCGGCGGCTTCACGGGTGCTGCGCACGGCATCGAGGCCGGCGCGCAACGCGAAGGCGACGCCCTCGAACGCCGCGCGCATGAGCGTGCCGCGCGAGTCGCCGAGCGTTGCGCCGAGCCAGCCGCCGCGCGCCGCCGGGTCGAGCCACGGCGAGCGCTCGCCGCTCAGGTAAGGCAGGAACGCGAGCGTCGCCGACGGCGGCACGGCGAACGCGTCCGCGTAGGCCGAAGCCCAGTCGTACGCCAGCCAGCCGCGCGCCGCTTCCAGCGCCACGCCCACGTTCTGCATGGCGGCCATGGTGTACCAGCCGCCCGTCGCCGAGCGATAGCGATGCAGCCCGCGCCGCGCGGGCGGCTCGCTGCGCGCGGTCACGACGATCTGGCCGCCCGTGCCGGTCGTGAGGAGCGCATCGCCTTCGCCGGCCAGGCCGCTGCCGAACGCGGCACAAGGCGTGTCGCCCGCGCCCGTCGCGAGCACGATGCCGGCGGGCAACCCGAGCGCCTGGGCGGCTTGCGCGCTCAGCGCGCCGCTCGCTTCATGCGACGCGGCCAGCGGCGCGAACCACCGCGGCGGCAGTCCCAGCCGCTCGATCAGCGCGAAGTCCCACGTGCCGTCGGGTGCGGCGAGCGCCGTCGCGCACGCGTCCGATGGATCGGCTTTGACTGCGCCACCCAGCGCCACGCGCAGCCAGTCTTTCGGCTGCAGCGCCCAGCGCGCGGCTTGGGCGAGTTGCGGCTCATGCTGCAGGATCCAGCGCAGCAGCGGACCCGCCATGCCGGGCGCCACGGGGTTGGGCTGCGGATGTTCGGGGTCGTCGGGCCACGCATCGAGCAGCGCGTGCGCGCGCGTGTCGGGCCAGAGCATCGCGGGGCGCAACGCGCGGCCCGCTGCGTCGGTGAGCACGACGCCATGCATCTGTCCGGAAAAGCCGATGCCGCGCACAGCGGCGCGCTCGCTCTCGGGCAGCCGCGCGCAGGCCGCGACGAGCGCGTCCCACCAGCGGTCCGCGGCGATCTCCGCCCAGCCGGGCTGCGGCGTTTCGAGCGCGTAGGCCACGCTCGCGGCGGCGCGCTCGACGCCGTCGCCATCGATGATGCCGAGCTTGAGTGAACCGGTGCCGAGGTCGATACCGAGAAAGCGCGTCTGCGATGGGCTCATGGGGAACGATGTGCGAGGTGGGTGAGGACGGGAAAAACGATCATACCGGCGAGAGGCGCGGCGCCGAATGCGCGTTAAGCGGGGGCTTCAACCCGTGCCGCGAACTCGCGCGCAACACAGCCGATTTCGACGCAAAAAACGCCCGTGCGCGGGTTAACCCGGCGCTCGTATGTGCGATGCAGATTGGCTCACATTCCGCATTCGAAATAGAGATCATAACGGCCCTGCCATATGTGACATGACCCGCTGGGCACCGCCGGTGTGGGCTCGACGCAGCCGCATACGCTTCGACGTGGCTCGGCGCCGGCACGCCCGCGCCGCCGCGCCGATCGCGCCCAGGCGCTCAACCGCCGCAAACAGGGCGCTTCCCGCCTTGCGCCGCCGCTCGCGCGGTCCGAACCGGCGTCCGGCGCTGCCGCGATGAAGCCGCCGCGCACGGCCCACGCGCGCCGATCCCACCCTTATCTCGCCGGGCAATCGATACGGGCGCATATCGTCGCCGGAAAGCACGGAATAGTCTCCAGTGGTCTTGTTGCATATTTTCTTACCGCATACCTTGGAGGCCATATCCTTAAACCAAGAGACGGAGACAGACGACATGCAAGCCAAGGGCATTGAGGACCAGGCCGCCCAGCGGTCTGGCCAGAAGCAGGTCCACCCCTGCGACGAGCGCCTGCCGTTTAGCCAGTTGCTGACACTCGGC
This sequence comes from Paraburkholderia sp. CNPSo 3272, assembly GCF_024206495.1. Classification (GTDB taxonomy): domain Bacteria; phylum Pseudomonadota; class Gammaproteobacteria; order Burkholderiales; family Burkholderiaceae; genus Paraburkholderia. Next base: position 68,983 of record NZ_JAMBPQ010000012.1, read on the forward strand.
ATCCAGCACGTGCTCGTGATGTACGCAGGTGCGGTGGCCGTGCCGCTCATCGTCGGGGGCGCGATCGGGCTGCCGAAGGACCAGGTCGCCTTTCTCATCAGCGCCGACCTGTTCGCCTGCGGCATCGCCACGCTGATCCAGACGCTGGGCCTGTGGATCTTCGGCATCCGTCTGCCCGTGATCATGGGCTGCACGTTCGCCTCGGTGGGCCCGATGATCGCCATCGGCACCAATCCGTCGCTCGGCCTGCTCGACATCTTCGGCTCGACCATCGCGGCGGGCGCAATCGGCATCGTGATCGCGCCGATGATCGGCAAGCTGCTGCGCTTCTTCCCGCCTGTCGTGGTGGGCACCGTGATCGCAGTGATCGGCCTCTCGCTCATGGAAGTGGGCATCAACTGGGCCGCGGGCGGCGTGGGCAACCCCGACTACGGCAACCCCGTCTACCTCGGCCTCTCGTTGCTCGTGCTGATGCTGATCCTGCTCATCAACAAGTTCGGGCGCGGCTTCATCGCCAATATCTCGGTGCTGCTCGGCATTGTCGCGGGCTTCGCCATCGCGCTCGCGCTCGGTCGCGTGAACCTCGAAGGCATGGCTAGCGCCCCGTGGGTCGGCATCGTCATGCCGTTCCACTTCGGCATGCCGAAGTTCCATATCCTGCCGATCGCGACGATGGTGATCGTGATGTTCGTGACCTTCATCGAATCGACGGGCATGTTCCTCGCCGTGGGCGATATGGTCGCGCGCCCCGTCGATCAGGCCATGCTCGTGCGCGGCCTGCGCGTGGACGGTCTCGGCACGATGATCGGCGGCATCTTCAACTCGTTCCCGCACACGTCGTTCTCGCAGAACGTGGGCTTGATCGGCGTGACGGGCGTGAAGAGCCGCTATGTATGCGCGATGGGCGGCGTGATCCTCGTGCTGCTCGGCCTCTTCCCGAAGATGGCGCAGATGGTCGCCTCGGTGCCCGCCTTCGTACTGGGCGGCGCGGGCATCGTGATGTTCGGCATGGTGGCGGCGAACGGCATCAAGGTGCTCTCGCGCGTGGACTTCGTGAAGAACCAGCACAACCTCTTCATCGTGGCCGTGAGCGTGGGGTTCGGCCTCGTGCCGGTGGTGTCGCCGCACTTCTTCGCAAAGCTGCCGCCCGCGCTTTCGCCGCTGCTTCACAGCGGCATCCTGCTCGCTTCGGTTTCGGCGGTGGTGCTGAATCTGATCTTCAACGGCGCGAAGAGCGAAAAAGCCGCCGAGCGCGCCATCCGCCGCGCCGGTCACGATCTCGAAGGCCGTCCGAATGCGGATCAAGCGCCGGATGCGGGCCACGAAATGCCGCGCTCGGCCGCGCACTGAGTCGATCTCACTGGACGCATCGAACCGGGTTTGAACGTATTGAGTTGACGCGAGAGGTGCCCCGCTCGCAGGTGCCCATCCATACACAGGCGGGCGGGGTCTTTTGCTGGTTCGGCGCCATGGGAAACCATGGCGCTTTTTTTGACCCGCTTACCCAGCACAACCCCTGGCGGGCATGAAACGCAAAATTTCGGCAATGTTGATCAAGATCGCATAGTTTCAGCACATATCTCAATAAGTTCGCCCAACATGCTTCATAGTCGATATTCCGTCCGACACTCCGCCGGGACGACTTTGAACTGGATAAGAGGAAAACTTGATGACCGACCGCAACACTCGCCAACCGACGCAGGATGCGGATAGCCTTGAATAACGGAAGCAGCAAATAAAAAAACGCCACGGTCTCCCGTGGCGTTCTGGCTTCCGATTCCGAAACCGTAGCGCGTTATCCCGCCGTCGCCGCCGAAGCCGCCGCCGGCGCGCTGGCCGCACCGTAATCGGCCGGCGCATCGGGCTCGCGCGGCGTCTCGCCCGACTGCGCGATCCAGCCGCCGCCCAGCGCGCGATACAGATCGACGAGGTTGGTCAGGCGCGCGAGGCGCGCCGTGACGAGCGACTGCTGCGCCGAGTAGAGGCTGGTCTGCGCGGCGAGCACCGGCAGATAGCTGTCCACGCCGTTCTTGTAGCGCAGCTCCGAAAGCGTGAGCGAGCGCTGGTTCGCAAAGGTGCTGCGCTCGAGCGCGGCGATCTGCTCGTCGTAGGTGCCGCGCGCAGCCAGGCCGTCGGCCACTTCGCGGAACGCCGACTGGATCGACTTTTCGTAGTTGGCGATCTCGATGCGCTTCTCGACGTTCGCGAGTTGCAGGTTCGCGATGTTCGAGCCGCCTTCGAAGATCGGCAGCGTGATCTGCGGCACGAAACTCCACGCCGCCGTGCCGGCCTTGAAGAGCCCGCCGAGCGACAGGCTTTCGGTGCCGAACGCCGCCGTGAGCGAGATCTTCGGGAAGAACGCCGCACGCGCCGCGCCGATGTTGGCGTTTGCCGCAAGCAGCGTCTGCTCAGCCTGCATGATGTCCGGACGACGCGTGAGCAGATCCGAAGGCAAGCCTGCCGGAATGTCGTTGAGCAGCGCCTGGCCGTCGAGCGGCAGACCCTGCGGCATATCCGCCGGCAGCGGCTCGCCGATCAGCAGCACGAGCGCGTTTTCGGCCTGGGCGCGTGCCCGCAGTTGCGCCTGCATGTTGGCCTGCGCGTTCTCGACCACGGTTTGCGCCTGACGCAAATCGAGTTCGGTGCCGGTGCCCGTATCGAACTGCGCCTTCGCGATGTTGTACGAGTCCTGCGCCGTCTTGAGCGTTTCCTGCGTGACCTTGAGCAGGTCGTCGTCGGAGAGCATGGTCAGGTACTGATCCGCGACTTCCGAAACCAGCGTGATCTCGGCCGCCTTGCGCGCATACGCCGTCGAGAGGTACTGCGCCAACGCCTGGTCCTTCAGGCTGCGGATGCGCCCCCAAAAGTCCAGCTCCCACGACGCCTGCACGCCCACGTTGTAGACGCTGTAGGGGTTGCTCGGCGCGGTCTGGAACGCCTTTGGCACACGCGTGCGTGTGTCGGTGCCGGTGGCGTTGATCGCCGGGAACAGCTCGGCGCGCGTGATCTGATACTGCGCGCGCGCCGCCTCGACGTTGAGCACCGACACGCGCAGATCGCGGTTGTTCTTCAGCGCGATGTCGACGAGCTGCTGCAGGCGCGGATCGACGAAGAACTCGCGCCAGCCGATGTCGGTCGCCGCGGCGCCATTGGCGCTCGGGGCGGCCTGGCCGTTCTGACCGTTCTGGCCATTCGCGCCCGCAGCAACGGGCTGCGTGGCGTACACGCCGCCCTGCGGGAAGCTCTGCGACACCGGCGCTTCGGGCCGGTGGTACCACGGCTCCATCGTGCAACCCGCGAGAAGCGCGGCGGCCGCTGCAATTACGGATAATTTATGCATCTCAATGTCCTTCCTTGCCCGGGCCGTCGCCGTTGCTGCCGTCGTTGCCACCTTCGCCACCACGGTCGTTGCCACCCGTGCCACCACCATTCGCGCCATTGTCCTGGTCGTGGTCGTGCGCGTGGTGCTCTTCGTAGTGCTGGAGCGCGACGTCCGGGTCTTCCTTCTCGCCGGCGAACTTCGCGCGAATCACCACGAAGAACATCGGGATCATGAAGATCGCGAGGAACGTTGCCGTGATCATCCCGCCGATCACCCCCGTGCCGATCGCGTGTTGCGAAGCCGAACCGGCGCCGTTGCTGATCGCGAGCGGCAGCACGCCGAGAATGAACGCCATCGACGTCATCAGAATCGGCCGCAGACGCAGTCGAGAAGCTTCGAGCGCCGCCTCGATCGGTCCCATCTTTCCTTCGGCCTGCAGGTCGCGCGCGAACTCCACGATCAGAATCGCGTTCTTAGCCGACAGACCCACGGTGGTCAACAGACCCACCTGGAAGAACACGTCGTTCTCGAGGCCGCGCAAGGTCACCGCCAGCAGCGCGCCGAGCACGCCGAGCGGCACCACCATGATGACCGCGAACGGAATCGACCAGCTTTCATACAGCGCCGCGAGACACAGGAACACGACGAGGATCGAGATGCCGTACAGGATCGGCGCCTGCGAGCCCGACTGGCGCTCCTGATAAGAGAGCCCCGTCCATTCGTAGCCGATACCCGCGGGCAGCTTCGCCGCGATCTGCTCCATGGCCGTCATGGCCTGGCCGGTCGACTTGCCCTGCCCCGCCTGACCCTGGATTTCCAAAGCGGAAATGCCGTTGTAGCGTTCGAGCTTCGGCGAACCGAAGGTCCAGCGGCCTTTCGCGACCGAGCCGAACGGCGCCATCCCGCCCGCGCTGTTGCGCACATACCAGAGGTTCATGTCCTCCGGCGTCATGCGGAACGGTGCATCGGCCATCACGTACACCTTCTTGATACGGCCGTCCGTGTCGAGGAAGTTGTTCACGTACGCCGACGCCCACGCGATCGAGAAGGTCTGGTCGACCGCGGCCGCCGTCACACCGAGCGCCTCGGCCTTTTCCCGGTCGATGTCCACGGTGAACTGCGGCGTGTCGTTCAGGCCGTTCGGGCGCACGAGTGCGAGCGTCGGATCCTTCGCAGCCATGCCGAGCAGCATGTTGCGCGCTTCCATCAGCTTCTCGTGACCGAGACCTCCGCGGTCCTGCAATTCGAAGTCGAAGCCCGACGCGGTGCCGAGTTCAGGAATCGAAGGCGGATTGACCGGGAACACCATCGCGTCCTTGTAGCCCGCGTAGTGCATGAACATACGCCGCACCAGCGCCTGGACCTTCTGGTCCGCGTTCTGACGCTGCTTGTAGTCCTTCATCCGTACGAACACGAGACCCGAGTTCTGGCCACGGCCCGCGAAGCTGAAGCCGTTCACCGTGAACACCGACTCGACGATGCTGCCTTCGTCCTTGAGCAGCCAGTTCTGGATGTTGGCGAGCGTGCGTGCCGTCGTTTCCTGGGTCGAGCCCACGGGCGTCTGCACGATCACGAACATCGTGCCCTGGTCTTCATCGGGCAGGAACGACTTCGGCAGGCGCACGAACAGCAGGCCAACCGCGACGATCACCGCCAGATAGATGATGAGCCAGCGGCCCGAGCGCTTGATCACGTGGTGCACGCCGGAGTGGTACTTGTCGCGGCTCGTCTCGAACGTACGGTTGAACCACCCGAAGAAGCCCTTCTTCTCTTCGTGATGGCCCTTCGGAATCGGCTTGAGGATGGTCGCGCACAGCGCCGGCGTGAGAATCAGCGCGACGAGCACGGACAGCACCATCGCCGCCACGATCGTGAGCGAGAACTGCCGGTAGATGGCGCCGACCGAGCCGCCCGAGAACGCCACCGGCACGAACACCGCGGAAAGCACGAGCGCCACGCCAACGAGTGCGCCGGTAATCTGGCCCATCGCCTTGCGGGTGGCCTCCTTCGGCCCTAACCCCTCTTCCACCATCACCCGCTCGACGTTCTCCACGACCACGATCGCGTCGTCCACCAGCAGGCCAATGGCGAGCACGAGGCCGAACATCGACAGCGTGTTGATGGAGAAGCCCACCGCCGCCATCACCGCGAACGTGCCCAACAGCACCACCGGCACCGCGATCGTCGGAATCAACGTCGCGCGCAGATTCTGCAGGAACAGGTACATCACGAGGAACACCAGCACGATGCCTTCCAGCAACGTCTTGATCACTTCCTCGATCGACAGGCGCACGAACGGCGTCGTGTCATACGGGTACTTCACGACGAGACCGTGCGGGAAGTACTTCGAGAGGTCGTCGATCTTCTGGCGCACGAGCTTCGCGGTCTGCAGCGCGTTGGCGCCCGTCGCGAGCTGAATGCCCAGACCGGCCGTCGGCGCACCGTTGTACTTCGTGTCGAAGTTGTAGTTTTCGCCGCCCAGACCGATACGCGCCACGTCCTTCAAGCGCACCTGCGAGCCGTCCTGGTTCACCTTCAGCAGGATGTTGCCGAACTGCTCAGGCGTTTGCAGCAGCGTCGATTCGGTGATGGTCGCCTGGAACGCCTGCCCCGCCACCGCCGGCGTGCCGCCCAGCTGACCGCCCGCGATCTGCACGTTCTGCGCGGTGATCGCCGCCGTGACGTCGGTTGGCGTTAGCTGGAAGTTCGTGAGCTTGTTTGGATCGAGCCAGACGCGCATCGCGTACTGCGAGCCGAACAGCGTGACCGTACCCACGCCGTCGATACGGCTGATCGGGTCTTTCACGTTCGACGCCACGTAGTTCGCGAGGTCGTACTTGGTCATGCTGCCGTCTTCGGACACGAACGCGAGCACCAGCAGGAAGCTGCTGCTCGATTTCGTGACGCTGATACCGAGCTGCTGCACCACCTGCGGCAGGATCGGCGTGGCGAGCTGCAGCTTGTTCTGCACCTGCACCTGCGCGATGTCCGGGTTGGTTCCCGCCGCGAACGTCAGCGTAATCGTGGCCGTGCCCGAGTCATCGGAAGTCGACGAGATGTACAACAGGTGGTCGAGACCGCTCATCTGCTGCTCGATCACCTGCGTAACGGTGTTTTCCACCGTTTTGGCCGACGCGCCCGGATAGTTCGCGCTGATCTGGATGGAAGGCGGCGCGATGGTCGGATACTGCGCGACCGGCAGCGTGAACACCGACGCCACACCCGCCAGCATCAGGATGATGGCGATCACCCATGCAAAGATTGGGCGATCAATAAAGAACTTTGCCATGAAGCAGGCTCCCCGTTATTGCGCTGCGGAGGCGGCAGGTGCAGCCGAGGCAGCCTTCGGCCCCGATGCGGCGCTGGCGGCGTTCGCATAGCCGGAAGCCGTTGCCATGTCAGCCGAAGGCGCGCCCTGCGGCGGCGGCGGCGGCAGCTGCGCGGGAACCGGCTTGACCTGCGCACCCGGCTTGACCTTGTCGGTGCCCTGAACGATCACGCGGTCGCCGGCGTTCAGACCGCTCTGGACGACCCAGTCCTGACCCTGCGTGCCCGCCGTGGTGATCGGCGTCGGCACGACCTTGTTGTCCTGGTTGACGACGTACACCGAGGCCTGCCCCTTCTGGTCATGCTGCACGCCGACCTGCGGGACGAGGAACGCGTTGTTGTTGATGCCTTCTTCGATGCGCGCGCGCACGAACATGCCCGGCAGCAGCACGCGGTCGGCGTTCGGGAAAATCGCGCGAACCGTGACCGAGCCCGTGGTCTGGTCGACGGTGACGTCGGAGAACTGGAGCTTGCCCTTCTCGGAATAGGTGCGGCCGTCTTCGAGGACGAGCGAAACCTTCGCGGCGTTCGGGCCGTTGGTCTTCAGGCGACCTTCCTGGATCTCGCGGCGCAGCTTCAGCCCCTCGAGGCTCGACTGCGTCACGTCCACGTACATCGGATCGAGCTGCTGCACCGTCGACATCAGCGTGGCCGCGCTCGCCTGCACATAGGCGCCCGGCGTGACCTGCGAGATGCCGACCTGGCCCGAGACCGGCGAAACGACGTCGGTATAACCGAGATTGATCTGCGCGGTGTCGACTGCGGCCTTGCCGGCGGCGACGTCGGCTGCGGCCTGGCCCTGGGCGGAAACCGCGTTGTCGTAGTCCTGCTTGCTCACCGCGTTGGCCTGCACGAGCACCTTGTAGCGCGCAACCAGTGCGTTCTGCGTGACGAGGTTGGCCTGCGCCTTGGCGAGCGTGGCCTTGGCGTTGTTCAGCGCGGCGATATACGGCGCGGGGTCGATCTTGTAGAGCCGCTGGCCGGCCTTGACGAGCGCGCCTTCGGTGAATTCGCGGCGCAGCACGATGCCGTCCACCCGTGCGCGCACTTGCGCGACGAGATAGGCGCTGGTGCGGCCGGGAAGCTCGGAGACGACCGGCACGGCGGACGGCTGGACGGTGACGATACCCACTTCGGGGGTTTGCGGCGGCGGCGCCGACTGCTTTTGCCCGCAGGCTGCGAGCACGATGGCAGCCGTCGCGACACTGATTAGGCGGAATGGAACCCGTTCGACGCGCATGGAGCGACCTCTGTCTATAACTGACAATAAAAGCGTGCGGCGTCCTGCACGAGGAGGACGACCACGCACGCCAGCATCTGGCAAATACCTGACGGATAAGCCCGGTACTTCTTCTAGAAAGGCGCGTTCCGGTTCTGCATATCCGTCCGGGCGATACTGCCGCGCGCCGCCGCGAGAGGCGTCGCGCATTGGGGTTTCTACGACCACTTGGCCAAGGACGGATATTAACCGGACATCACCACTTGAGGCACCCAAGTGGTGGGGTGCTATTATAGATACATTCGCGAACGAATGTAAAAGGACGTTACGTAACGGTGGAGTAGTGCTTCAGGAGCGATCCGCGCGTTACCTCCATATTACATATCAATACATTACGGTTCGAACCCCGAATACCTTTCTTGACTAACCCCGCTCCAACGCACAGACATTACAAAATGGTCCGCCGAACGAAAGAGGAAGCGCTGGAGACGCGCAACCGGATCCTCGACGCCGCCGAACACGTCTTTTACGAAAAGGGCGTGTCGCGCACTTCGCTGGCCGACATCGCCCAGACCGCGGGCGTGACGCGCGGCGCGATTTACTGGCATTTCGAGAACAAGGGCGACCTGTTCACGGCCATGTTCGATCGCGTGGTGCTGCCGCTCGACGAGCTGAAGGTGGCGTCGACGGATCCCGGCGAGCCCGACCCGCTCGGGCGCATGCGCGACCTTTGCATTCTGTGTCTGCGCAATACGGCAACCGACGTGCGCCGCCGCCGCGTGTTCGAGATCCTGTTCCTGAAGTGCGAGTTCGTCGAGGAGATGGGCCCCGTGATGGCGCGCCATCAGACCGATATGCACGAGGGGCTGGCCAGTATCGAGCAGGGTTTGCGCAATGCGATGTCGAAAGGCCAGCTGCCCGCCGACCTCGACCCCAAGCGCGCTTCGCGCGTGCTTCATTCGTTCATCGGCGGCGCGCTGCGCGACATGGCGATCCTGCCGGACGTGTTCGACGTGGCGAGCAATGCCGAGCTGCACGTCGACGCGATGCTCGACGCGCTGCGCTTCAGCCCGTCGCTGCGCATGGGCGCGAGCGAGCGGGACACCTGACTGACGCGCGTGCGCATCCCGGATCGATCGAGGCGGCCCGCTGACGAGGCCGCCTTTTTCTTGACTGCTCAGGCCGGCACGCGGTTCGCGCGGGCCCGTTGATTCGACGCGTAGATGTTGTCGCGCGCGAGCGGCACGCATTTTTCGACGGCGGCAAGCCATGCATCCGTGCTCACGACCGCGGCAAAGCGCGTGTGCATCACCGCGCTGAACACGCGGTGAATCTCCTCGGCGCTAGCGGTTCCCGCCTCGTTCGCATACGGCACCGCACCGGTCGCATCGGCCAGAAACTCCACCGCAAGACCCGCGTGTGTCGCCTCGAACACCGTCGAGGCGTCGCAGTTGTGCGTCATATAGCCCACCACCGTGAGCGTGTCGATGCCGCGCCCGGCCAGCCACGCTTTGAGATCGGTGCCCGCGAAGGCGCTCGGCAGCGCTTTTTCGACGTAGTGATCGCGCTCGCGCGAGGCCACGACCGGATGCAGTTCGGCGCCCACGCTGCCGCGCGCGAACAGCGGCGAGTCCGCCGGGGCGAAGTTCTGCACCACCACGACGGGCACGCCGGCCGCGCGCGCGGCGTCGATCGCGCGGCCGATATTGGCGAGTGACGTCTCGATGGGTGGATATTCGATCGGCAGATCGCCGCTGACATATTCGTTCTGCACGTCGATGACGACGAGCGCCCGGCGCGGATTCGCGGACATGGCCATGCCTCCTGGGGTTGAAAGGAACCGACCGGTCCGAAGACGCGAAGTCGATGGCGGGATTGTGGCGCCGCGCGCGCCCACGCGACAGTGGCCCGGATGACAACTTTCGCTAGAATCGGGCCATTCCTCTTCGGGACTCGTCATGGCCACTGCTACCCATCAGGCTCCGTCACCGGCCCCGTTGCGCGTCGCCGTGATCGCCTTCGACCGCATCAGCCCGTTCCATCTCTCGGTGCCTTGCGTCGTTTTCGGCGAAGACCGCAGCGAAGGCGGCGTGCCGCCGTTCGAACTCACCGTCTGCGCGGCGGAGCCCGGCACGCTCACCACCACGGCAGGCTTCACGATCGGCGCGCCGCAGGGCCTCGAAGGGCTGCGCGGCGCGCACGTGATCGTCGTGCCGAGCTGGCGCGATACCCACGAGGCGCCGCCCACCGCGCTTTGCGACGCGTTGCGCGACGCGCACGCAAGCGGCGCGATCCTCGTCGGGCTATGTCTCGGCGCCTACGTGCTCGCGCACGCGGGCCTGCTCGACGGCCGCCCGGGCACCACGCACTGGGCCGCCGCCGACGACTTCGCGCAGCGCTTCCCGGCCGTGCGCTTCGATCCGGGTGTGCTCTACATCGACAACGGCGACCTTCTGACCTCGGCGGGCACCGCGGCGGGACTCGACTGCTGCCTGCATCTCATGCGGCGCCTGTGCGGCTCGGGCGCCGCGAACTACGTGGCGCGGCGGCTCGTCGTGCCGCCGCATCGCCAGGGCAACCAGGCCCAGTACGTGCAGCAGCCGCTCGCGGCGGCCGGGCGCGGCGAGCGGCTGCCGGGTCTGCTCGAGTGGATTCGCGCCCACCTCGACGCGCCCCACACGCTCGACTCGCTCGCGCAGCGCGCCCTGATGAGCCGGCGCACCTTCACGCGCCAGTTCCGTTCGACGACGGGAACGACGGTGAGCGCGTGGCTTCTCGGCGAGCGCCTCGCCCGCGCACAGCAGTTGCTCGAAAGCACCGAACAGCCGATCGACGCGATCGCCCAGCGCGCGGGCTTCGGCTCGGCCGCGTCGCTGCGTCAGCATTTCGTGGAGGCGTTCAGGATTTCGCCGTCGGCGTGGCGGCGGGAGTTTCGGGGGGCGTGAACGGTTCTTTGAGCGGTTCGGCGACCGGCGCACCTTCCGCGCGCCGCCCGTTGCCGAATTCAGGTCGCGGTAAACCAGCGGGCCGCATACAGCAGCAACGCGACGAAAAAGATCATCGCGGCCCACGCCCAATACGGCATGGCGTGCGGCGGCGGTTCGTGATTCAGCGTGCTTGCCGCGCGGCCCGAAAGCGTGCCGCCCGCATGGTGCTGCGGCAGGATATGCGCGCGCCGGGCCAGACCGGCGAGGTTGATCGGCCGCAGGAACACATGCTGCCGGCGCGGCTGCTCGCCCGCTACGCGGTTAGGCGCCTGGCCGTGCTTGACCGCAACCACGGCGCAAAACTCCGTGAAGAAGTCGTCGGCAAGCTCGTGCAGGGCGTTCTCGATCTGGCGCGGCGGCAACTCGGAAAGCGGTCCCGTGAGCGTGGCCCACACCGAGTAGTCGATTCGCGTGCTCACATCCGCGCCGACACCCGGCTCCCGCGCCGTGGCGCGCTCTTCGGGGCGCAGCGCCACATCGATCTGGCCGCGCAGCGAGCCGATGCCGTCCGCGCGGGCGCGAAAGCTCAGCACGCGTCGTGGCGTGAGCGGCACCTGCGCCGTGTCACTGGCAATATGGGCACGCACCTCGTAGCGCGCGCGCAGCGGCCCGAGCGGCACCGTGAGCGTGATCGCGTATTCGCCGGGGCCGAGCCGCCTGAACGACTCGCAATGCTCCATGCTCGCGCGCACGAGCGCTACGTCCTGCAGCGCCGCCCACACGGCGGCCGGTTCGAGCGGAATTCTCAACGCATCGTTCAGTTCCATGGCGCTCCCCACCGGGCCCTTTCAGGAGGTCTGGTCGATCCGGTCCACGCGAGTCGCGTAGAAAGCCAGATACCCCTTGATGCCGCTTGCGTCATCGAGCGGCGCTTCGTAGCTCCAGGCGGCGTCGTCGACGCGCCCGTCTTCGGTACGCAAATGGAAATACGTCGCCTCGCCCTTGAACGGGCAATGCGAGGTCTGTCCGGAGCGTTCGAGCCGCGCCATGTTCACGTCGGCGCGCGGAAAGTAGAAGACGTCGGGATAGCCGGTTTCGCAAAGGGTGACGGCGTGCAGCGTATCGGCGATGGTGATGCCGCCATGAATCACGCGCACGCGGTGACGGTTCGCGACGAGTTCGATGCGATGGTCCGCATCCGGTTCGACCGCCATGTTCGGCTCCCCTGTTGGTAGGCGGCGCCTGCGGCGCCCTGCCCTCGCCGGGCGGCTGGCCGCACCGGTTCGCGTGGCCCGCCGCCAGGAAGGCGCGTGCCGTGCAATGCCACGGGATGGCCGCTTGCCAGTAGCTTTTTGCCGCGCCGATCAACGCAATCGACGGCGACCGACGGCCACACGCGAACTCGCTCACGAACCGCCTGAGCGATCGCGGCCTCCCCTCGGCTTCATTATCGGCCAAACTCGTCCTGGCTGTGCGAATCTTATGCGCGGCGCGCGTGCGGGAGCGCCCCAACGCGGCCGGGCCCGGCCAGGCGGCTTACCAGATGAATGCCGCCCGCGCGCTGCCGTTCGAGCCCACCGTCACGGCGCTCGTCTTGTCGACCCCCGCATGCCTCACATGCACGCTATAGCGGCCCGGACGCACCCTGACGAGCATATAGGGCCCGCGGGACGTCGTATCGAGCACGCTCGCGCCGTGCGAGTCGGTGATCTGCACATGCACATCAGCGACGTACTCGCCGCTGCGCTGCGTAAAGCGCAATGCAAGCGGCCACTCCCGCTCCGCGCCGAGCAGCGCCTTGGATTCGTCGAGGCCCACGCCGCCGGAGACGAACGACACGTCGCCCTGCTGCTGGACCTGCGGCATGCCGCCGCCATTGGTGTTGCCGGCGCTCGTGGTGTCGGTGGTCGTGCCGCCGACCGTGCCCGAGGCATCGGCCTGCTGTGCCGCCGCGCCGCCCGCGTAGCCAAAAGCAAGCGTGGCCGCGAGAATCGCCGCGTAAGCGGTCGTATGGACGGGGCGCGAGTTGCGCAAGCTCTTCATCGATCGCTCCTTTCAGGTGGTCCGATGTAATGCATCCGCAAGGCGCGTGCCCGAGCCGCGCGCAGAAGGGTTTTGTGCTCCGAAAAAAAACGCTGCCGCCGAGGCCAAAGGCCACGGCGGCAGCGCGGGTACAACGTCATGAAACCTGCTCTCGCCGCGAATCCGGCGCACGGAGCCGGATTCGCGACAGCAGGGATCAGCCGAGATCGACGGGCACGAAAATCTGTGCGTCGTCTCGCTGGATCAGGAGTGCAATGCTGTTGCCAGCCTTCGAAACCATTTGCTTGAGCTGATCGGCGCTCGTCACGGGGCGACCGTTCACGGCGAGAATCACGTCGCCGGGCTGGACACCCGCGTTTTCGGCCGCGCCACCCGACTGCTCGACGAGCAGACCGTGGTCGAGCGAGCCGTTGTTCTTCTCTTCCGGCGTGAGCGGGCGCACCGCGACGCCGAGGCGCCCTTGCATCTGCGCCTGCGGTGCGTCGTTCGAAGCCACCTTCGCGTCACCGAGCGTGCCGATGGTTGCGCTGAGGTCCTTCGTGCTCTTGTCACGCCACACCTGAACATCGGCCTTCGTGCCCGGCTTCATGCCCGCGATGAGCGAAGGCAGAGCGGATGAATCGTCCACGGCCTGGCCGTTCACGGACAGGATCACGTCGCCGGGCTTCAGGCCTGCCTTCGCGGCCGGACCGCTCGCGTCCACCGAGCTCACCAGCGCGCCGCGCGGCTTGTCCATGCCGAACGAGTTGGCGAGCGTCTGGTTCATCGACTGGACCGCGACGCCGAGACGCCCGCGGCTCACATGACCGGTCTTGACGAGTTCGTCCTTGACCTTGATCGCCTCATTGATCGGGATTGCGAACGAAAGACCCTGGAAGCCGCCCGTCTGCGAATAGATCATCGAGTTGATGCCGATGACTTCGCCCTGCAGATTGAACAGCGGGCCGCCCGAATTGCCGGGGTTGACCGGCACGTCGGTCTGGATGAACGGCGTGTAGTTTTCGTCCGGCAGCGAACGCGACTTCGCGCTGATGATGCCCGAGGTCACCGTGTTGTCGAAGCCGTACGGCGAGCCGATCGCCACCACCCACTGGCCGACCTTGCTTTGACGCGGGTCGCCGATCTTCACGGTCGGCAGATCCTTCGCGTCGATCTTGAGCACGGCGACGTCCGACTGCTTGTCCGCACCCACGACCTTCGCCTTGTATTCGCGCTTGTCGGTGAGCTTCACCGTCACGACGTTGGCGCCGTCCACGACGTGCGCGTTCGTGAGAATGTAGCCGTCCGGGCTGACGATGAAGCCCGAGCCGAGGCTCGCGCTAGGCTGGTCCGCCTGCGGACCATTGTCGCCGCCGCCCATGCCGGGCGCGCCGCCATAGAAGTGCTTGAAGAACTGGTAGAACGGATCGCTCGGATCGATCGGCAGTTGCTGCGAGCCGCTGCCGCCGCTGCGCAGCGCCGTCTGCTTCACGACGTGCTTGGCGCTGATGTTGACCACCGCGGGCCCGTAGGTTTCCACGAGACCCGAGAAGTCGGGAATGCCAGTCTTGGCTGCCGCTTCGGCGGGCATCATCGCCGCGGCCTGGGCCGGCGAGATGACCTGCGGAGCAGGCAGATCACGGTGCCCGGCTACGTAGCCCGCCGACAATGCGACGACCACGGCGGCTGCCACGGCACTGCGGGAAAGCACTTTTGTATTCATTGCGGACTCCTTGCGCGGGGTACTCATCACGACGTAACGAAGAGTAAGCCGTGTCGCTTAAAGGAGTCTTAAGTACGCGGAAATCGCAATAATCGCGCAAACGCCCGCGCCGCGGGCATTTGCGGGCGGTCCGGATTCAGAACCGCACGTCCACGAGCAGGCCGCCGGCGGGCGAATCGCCGAGCGTGATGGTCGCGTCGTGCTGATCCGCGATTCGTCGCACGATAGCGAGTCCGAGGCCCGTGCCGGCGATGTCGGTGCGCGCGCGATTCGCGCCGGCGCCCACGCGATAAAAGCGATCGAACACGCGTGCACGCTCCTCTTCCGGAATGCCCGGCCCGCTGTCCGCGATGCGCACGCGCGGATGCCCGTCGACGACAGCGAGGCTCACGTCCACGCGGCCGCCCGCGGGCGTGTATTTGGTCGCGTTGTCGAGCAGGTTGTTGAGCATCACGCGCAATGCATCGGCGTCGCCGTGCACGCTCGCCGCCGCGCTTTCCTCGATGCCGAGATCGACGCCGCGCTGCTGCGCGAGCGGCGCATAGTTGAGCACGCAATCATCGAGCAGCGCATGCAGATCGACGTTTTGCGCACGCGCATGACCGTCGGGTTCGGAACGCGCGAGGGCGAGCAGCTGCTCGGCGAGACGCGTGGCGCGCGTCACGCCCGCCTGCAGATCGACGAGCGCTTCGCGGCGCGTTTCGTCATCCCTTGCGCGCGCAACGAGTTGCGCCTGGATCTGCACGGCCGCCAGCGGCGTACGCAACTCATGCGCGGCGTCGGCGACGAACGCCTTCTGCGTGTCGATGGCCTGCGCGAGGCGTTCGAGCAGCGCATTCAACGCATGCACGAGCGGCGTGACTTCGCGCGGCAGACGCTCTTCGGGCAGCGGGTCGAGCGCTTCGGGATGACGCGTGTCGAGCGCGCGCGCGACGCGCGAGAGCGGCCTGAGCCCGCGCCCCACCATGATCCAGACGGCGATGCCGAGAAACGGCAGCACCACGATGAGCGGCCAGAGGGTGCGCAACGCGACGTTCGCGGCGAGCCGGTTGCGCACGGAAACGGGCTGCGCGAGCTGCACGACGTTGTCGCCGACGATCGCGCCATACACGCGCCAGTCGCCGCGATCGGTGCGCTCCGTGGAAAAGCCGAGTTCCGCACGCGGCGCGAGCGGCGCACGCGGATGCGAGTAGTACATGAGTACGCCGTTGCGATTCCAGATCTGCAGCACGATGCCTTCGTCGCCCGTGTCGCGCGAACTGAGGATCTCGTTGAATGGCTCGGAGGGCAGCGCCTCGGCG
Source organism: Paraburkholderia sp. CNPSo 3272 (assembly GCF_024206495.1). Classification (GTDB taxonomy): domain Bacteria; phylum Pseudomonadota; class Gammaproteobacteria; order Burkholderiales; family Burkholderiaceae; genus Paraburkholderia. Next base: position 84,824 of record NZ_JAMBPQ010000012.1, read on the forward strand.
ATTTCCTGCAGCTGATAGTCGAACAGCTCGTTGGCTTCGGCGAGCGCCTGGCGATAGATCAGCCAGCCCGCGAGCCCGACGCCCGCGACGACGATCGCGAGCAGCCAGAACAGCAGTTGTCGTCGGATGGAACTCATCGGCTAAAGGGGGCTCCCTGTCGATCCGGAGGTAGCGCTTCGGCGCTGACTCGGGTCCCATGCATGGCAGCGCTCGATGACCTGCTTCATGCGTCTTTGGCGATCATGTAGCCGAGACCGCGCACGTTGCGGATCAGGTCGGCCCCGAGCTTCTTGCGCAGCGCGTGAATATAGACCTCGACGGTATTGCTGCCGATCTCCTCGCCCCAGCCGTACATCTTCTCTTCGAGCTGGGTCTTCGAGAGCACCGCGCCCGGCCGCGCGAGCAGCGCCTCGAGCAGCGCGAATTCGCGCGCCGAGAGCGCAACGGGCGAACCGTCCTGAGTGACCTGGTGCGAAGCCGGATCGAGCGTGATCGAGCCGTGACGGATGGTCGAATCGCTGCGGCCCGCCTGGCGGCGGATCAGCGCGCGCATGCGTGCGCCCAGTTCGTCGAGATCGAAGGGCTTGATGAGGTAGTCGTCCGCGCCGGCGTCGAGACCCTTCACGCGGTCGGCGACGGCGTCGCGCGCGGTGAGGATCAGGACGGGCAGCGCCGCGCCGCGCGCGCGCAGCGTGCGCAGCACGTCGAGACCGTCGCGCCGCGGCAGCCCGAGATCGAGCAGCATGAGGTCGTAAGAATCCGCGCTCGCGGCCGAGAGGGCGGCGTCGCCGTCTTCGACCCAGTCGACCGCGAAGCCTTCGCCGCGTAGCGCCTTGCGCACGCCTTCGGCGATCATGCGGTCGTCTTCGACTAGCAGTATGCGCATCGTAATGTTGGCCGGGCGGCGCCGCTGGCGCCGCGCTGCAGGAGTGGATGAGGATGCGAGCATTCTAGCGCCTGAACAGGGGCGCCGCGCCGCTGCGGCACGCAGCCGGTCGCGATGCAATGGCGCGCGTGATGGGCAGTGTTTGAATCACGCCACGCAATGTGCAGCGTTTTCTCGCCGGCAATGCGCGCACGCGGCGCGAGGTCTTTACAATGTGCGCTTTTGCGGCGCTCCACTCGTGATTCGGCCGCGATGCGCGCGTGCAGGCTTGTACAGTACCTTCAGCGAGCGCATCGCGCGCACACCACGAATCGCACGCCGCCCCAATTTTCGCGCCCGCGCGCAGCACCGGAGAGTCCTCCTTTCCGTGCGCCGCGCCCGGCCCTGGCACCGCCCCTGCACTCGCCCGAACGCTTTTCATGCCGCCCGCTTCGCTGTCCCGCCTACGCTCCTTGTTCAGACTGCCTGCCTCGCACACCGACCGCACGCATCGCACCGCCGCCACTGCGCGCCTGCCTCGACCGCTCGCCTTCGCACTCGCCTGCGCCACGCTCGCCGCGGGCTTCGCCGCCGCGCCGGCCGCCTATGCGCAGCCCGAAGGCGCGCGCATTCCCACGGTCAACGTGACCACCGTGCTGCCGCCCACCGTCATGGCGGGCCTCGAGCGCGCACACGTGCCGCTCTCGTCGGTCAGCGTGGTGATCGAAAAGGTCGGCGACCGCCAGCCCAGCGTCGCCGTGAATGCCGGCCAGCCGATGATGCCCGCCTCGACGATGAAGCTCGTCACGACGTGGAGCGGCCTCGCGATGCTCGGTCCCGACTATCGCTGGAAAACGAGCGCCTATACCGACGGCGAAGTCGATGCGAGCGGCACGCTGCACGGCAACCTCTATATCAAGGGCACGGGCGACCCGAAGCTCGTGCCCGAAGAGCTGATCGACCTCGTGCAGAAGATTCGCGCGGCGGGCGTCGCGCGCATCGACGGCGCACTCGTGCTCGACAAGAGCGATTTCGATCCGTCCACGCGCGACCTGCCCTCGTTCGACGGCGACGACAGCGCGCCCTACAACGTCGGCCCCGATCCGCTGATGTACGCGTTCAAGTCGGTCTCGTTCACGTTCTCGCCCTCTCGCGAGGGGGTGTCGATCGATGTGGTGCCACCCGTTGCGCAGTGGCAGATCGACAACCAGATCCGCGAGCGCGCCGGCGCGTGCGGCGGCATGCTGCCGAGCCCGCAGGTTTCACCGGGCGGCAACGGCGTCGTCACCGCGAGCTTCGCGGGCAGCTATGCCATGCGCTGCGGCGAGCGCACGCTCAACATGGCCGCGCCCGTGGACCACAGCACGTTCTTCGCGGACGGCTTCCTCGCCCTCTGGCAGCAAACGGGCGGCAGCCTCTTCGCCACGCCGGCCGGCGCGGTGCGCGAAGGCGTCGTGCCGCCGCGCGCGCGTCTGCTCGCCGTGCACCAGAGCCCGCCGCTCTCGGACGTCGTGCACGACATCAACAAGTTCAGCAACAACGTGATGGCGCGCAATCTGTTCCTCACGCTCGGCGCCGTCGAGGGCAGGCCGCCTGCGACCACGGCCAAGGCCGCCACGGCCGTCAATGCGTACCTGCGGCGCAGCGGCCTGAACATGCCCGAACTCGTGCTCGACAACGGCTGCGGCCTTTCGCGCGAAGAGCACATCAGCGCGCTCTCGCTCGCGAACCTGCTGCAGAACGCGAACGCGAGCCCGGTCGCGCAGGTGTTCATCGACTCGCTGCCGATCGTCGGCGTGGACGGCACGATGCGCCACCGCCTCACCAACGCGGGCGTGGAAGGCAACGCGCATATCAAGACGGGCACGCTGCGCGACGTGCGCGCCATCGCCGGTTACGTGGCGGCCGAGAACGGCGAGAGCTGGATCGTGGTGAGCCTCATCAACGATCCGCGCGCCGAATCGGCACGCGCCGCGCATGACGCGTTGCTAGAGTGGGTCTACAAGGGCATGCCCGAAGAAAAGCCCGTGTATGTCGAGCCGCATCCGAGGCGCGCGACGAAAGAGTCGAAGGTCGCGAAGGCCACGCACAAGGCTCCGGCCAGGCGACGCGGCGCGCATTGACCACGCATTGACCACGCATTGACCACGCGCTGATTGCACACGGCGAGCACGCTGTGTACACGCCGGGCGGGCGCCGCGGACCTGTCCCCGTGCGCCTCACCCGAGCCCGCCGCCGCGCGCCGGGCTCGAATCTTTCCTCTAGCAAAGCGCCGCCCGCCCTGGGCGCGAGGCGTGTACCCTGACGGGCAAAGGCCGAAGGCGCGTCATAAAAATCTGTCACGCGCGCCCGCCAATCGAGCCGCGCGCCCGTGAGAACGCGCCCCAACGCGGCCGAAAAGACATGAGACTACAACCGCCGCGCTGCCCGCCAGCGCCGCCCACGGGACAAGGAGGACGACGTTCGTGCAGTTCGATGCGCAATGGCTGCTGCTCGCCCTCGCCCCCGTGTTTCTCGCCTGCATCGGCTGGGAAGCGTGGCATCTCTCCCGCACGCGGCCGCGCCCTGCCTCGAACGCTCCTCTCGACAGCGCCCGCTACGCCTGGCCCGATACGCTGTGCAACGCCGCGCTCGCGCTCATGCACCAGGGCGCCGACAAGCTTGCGTGGCTCGTCGCCGTGCCCGTCTATGCCTATGTCTACCGGCACTGCCGGCTCGTTTCGTGGCAGCCGGGGCTCGTCGCGTGGTTCGCACTCTTTATCGCGCAGGACCTGCTCTACTACGTCTTTCACCGCGCGAGCCATCGCGTGCGCTGGCTCTGGGCTGCACACGTCGTCCACCATTCGTCGGAGCGCCTGAACCTTTCCACGGCGTTTCGCCAGAGCCTCATGTATCCGGTGGCGGGCATGTGGCTGTTCTGGATTCCGCTCGCCATGCTCGGCTTCACGCCGGAGCAGATCGTCGCGATCGTGCTCGTCAATCTCGCATTCCAGTTCTTCGTGCACACCCAGGCCGTAGGCAAGCTCGGCTGGCTCGGATACGTGTTCAATACGCCGTCGATGCATCGCGTCCATCACGCGCGCAATGCGCGCTATATCGATCGCAATTACGCCGGCGTGCTCGCGGTCTGGGACCGCCTGTTCGGCAGCTATGTCGAGGAAGACGCGCACGACGCGCCCGACTACGGCATCGTCAAGCCGCTTGCGTCATGCAATCCGCTCCGGGCGACGTTTCACGAATGGCTCGCGATGGCGCGGGACTTCGCGCGCATGCCCGACTGGCGCTCGCGTCTCGCCGCGCTGTTCGCCCCGCCCGATTGGTGCGAGCGCCACGACGCACTGGGCCTCGCATCGGTGACGGCGCCGGCGACACCCGCGGGAACGCGCTACGGCGTGCCGGAAAACAACACCGAGGGTGAGTTCGGGTCGCGCAACAGGTGAGAGATTGCGTAGTCTGTCGGCCTTGGCCCTGACCCTGGGGCAGCAGCACACAGGGGCTGCATGCAAGGCCGGCGATCGAAAAAAACATCGACAACGGGGCAGCCGCTCGTGCCACGAGCACCCGTTGCATGAGTAGGCAGGCATGGCATCAAAGGCCACACACAGAGGAGATGAAGTGAATATGAAGCATCAAGGACCGAGACACCGTAAGCTGTTGCGCGCCACCCAGATCGCTGCCGCGAGCGCCGCCTTTGCGCTGCTCGCCGCCTGCGGCGGCGGCAGCGGGGGGAACAACAACGCGAGCACGCCGCCGCCGTCGGGCGTCAGCATGCAGGTGGTGGCGTTCGGCACGAGCCTGTCCGACGCAGGCACGTATTCGGAGCAGATTCTGCCGGGCTTCGGCGGCGGCCGCTTCACGACCAACCCGGGCGAGGTCTGGGCGCAGCATGTGTCCGAGTACTTCGGCAACACGCTTTCGCCGGCCTTCGAAGGCGGCTTCGGTCTGCCGCTCACGGCCACGGGCGGGCTCGACTACGCGCAAGGCGGCGCGCTCGTGACGGGCGGCGGCGTGGCGAATACCAGCGCCGTGATCGCCGCCGCGAGCGAGCAGCCGGTCACGTGGCAGCTCCAGCAGTATCTGGCGCAGCACGGCAGCTTCAATGCGAATCAGCTCGTGCTCGTGGAAGGTGGCGCGAATGAAATCCTGAATCTGCTGGACGTGCCCACTAACGGCAGCCCCACGGGTTTGGCGTTGTTCGGCGCGGCGCTCGCGGCCACTCCGTTTTCGACGCTCGTCAACGATCCCGCGACGCAGCAGAGCACGGTTGTGAGCCTGATGCAGTCGGGCTTCACCCAGGCGCAGGCAACAGCCTTGGTGCCCGCCGCCATCGCGCTCGGTATCGTCACGAACCCGAACTACGCCTCCAGCTTCGCCTCGATCGCCCCGGTCCTCACAGCAGCGGGCACGCTGGGCGCGCTCGTCCATGCGGATATCGTCCCGGGCAATCCGAAGATCGCGGTCGTCACGGTGCCCGACATCGGCAAGACGCCGGCGGCGCTGAAGGCTGATGCCGCCATCGGCGCAACGCCCGGCTCCGCGAGTTCGGCTGACCAGGCGCTCTCGCTCATTTCGGCGATGTATAACCTGACGCTGATCAAGGCGACCGCAGCCGACGTGCAGGCGAAGAAGGTCGTGCTGGTCGATACGTTCTCGTGGCTCGACCAGTCGATCGCGAACGCGGCAAGCCTCGGCTTCACCGTGACGAACACGGATACGGCCTGTAACCTCACGGCCATGACGAACAGCGCGACCAACTATGCGCTCGCCAATCCGCAAGCAACGCTCGGGTTGAACCCGGCCACGACGCCGCAAGCCACCATCAACGCGTACGCCGCGGCCTACGGCCAGAACTTCGGCAGCTCGCTGTTCTGCTCGCCGCAAACGCTGACGACGGCCAACGCGCCCACGACCTACATGTTCGCGGATCTCGTGCACCCGACCACGGCGCTGCATTCGCAGTTCGCGACGTACGTCGAAACGCAGCTGGCTGCTGCGGGCATCGGCAAGGCGCCCTGATAAGCGTCGCTTGCACCGGGTTTTCAGGTGCAAGAAAAAACACCCCACGGACCGTCAGGCTCGTGGGGTGTTTTTCATTGAACGCGAAAGAAGGTGCTCAGCCCTGCTGCTGCGCCTCGAACGCCGCCGCCGCCCGGCCCAACCGGTCATTGACGGCGATCCACTCGATCGTCTCCGGCAGCTTCTCGATGAGAATGCGCGAGACGTTCGCGCGATCGAGCGCGCGCAGCAAGCCATACAGCTCTCGCGCATATTCCTGCGGCTCTTCCGGCGCAGCGACGAAGTGCACGCCCTGGGCCTGCGCCCAAACGCCCGCGCGCGAGACGCGCGCCACCAGCGCCACCGTTTCGCCCGCATCGCGCGCCGCCGCAAGCAGCGGCTCCAGCGCGTCGAACGGCAGCAGCGCGAGCGGCGTGCGCGGCGCGTAGTGCGCCTTGAGCGTGCCCGAGGCGCGCGGCGCCGTGGCGTCCGAGCCGTCGGGCAAGCGGGGCGCCTCGCCCAGCACGCGAGCGATGTCGTGCGGCGTCACGCGACCGGGCCGCAGCAACGCGGGAAACCCGCGCGAGAGATCGAGAATCGTCGATTCGATGCCCACGTCGCATGCGCCGCCGTCGAGCACATGCACCGCCGCGCCGAATTCGTCGCGCACGTGCTGCGCCGTGGTCGGGCTCACGTGGCCGAAGCGGTTCGCCGACGGCGCCGCCACGCCGCCATGGCCGCCGCGCCGCGCGGAAAACGCCGCCAGCAACTGCTGAGCGACCGGATGCGACGGGCAGCGCAGCCCCACCGAATCCTGGCCGCCGCTCACGGCGTCAGGAATGCGTTCGTGGCGTTTGACGATCAGCGTGAGCGGGCCGGGCCAAAACGCGTCGACGAGCTTTTGCGCCGCCTCGGGCCACTGAGCGGCCCAGTATTGCGGGTCGCCGCCGGGCGGCAAGTGCACGATCACCGGATGGTTCGCCGGCCGCCCTTTGGCCGCGTAAATGCGCGCGACTGCCTCGGGGCTCGCCGCATCGCCGCCCAGACCGTAGACGGTCTCGGTCGGGAACGCGATCAGTTCGCCCGCATCGAGCAGCGCGGCGGCGTGCTCGATGTCGGCATCGGTCAGAGGTGGCGTGCCATGGTGCGGCGCGTTCTGCTGGTCGGACATGATGCGGCCCAACCTCAGCTCGTGGCGATGTGCAGCAGGCGCGCGCAGTCGCGGGCGGCCGTGCGCGCTTCGTCGAGCGTCGGCGCGGTGAAGTTCACGTGGCCCATCTTGCGGCCCGGACGCGCTTCTTCCTTGCCGTACAGATGCAGGCGCGCAGCGGGCATCGCGGCCACCTCGTCCCAAGGCGGCGTCACAGGCGCGGCGCCCTTCTGGGGCTTCGCCTCGCCTACGGCGCAGGGGAACCACACGTCGCCGAGAATGTTCAGCATCACGGCCGGCGAGTGCTGGCGCGTGTCGCCGAGCGGCATGGCCGTCATGGCGCGCACCTGCTGCTCGAACTGGCTCGTGGCGCACGCATCGGTCGTGTAGTGGCCCGAGTTGTGCGGACGCGGCGCCATTTCGTTGGCGACGAGCGAGCCGTCTTCGAGGATGAAGAATTCCACGCACAGCACGCCCACATATCCGAGCTTCGCCGCGATCTGGATCGCGGCCTGCTGGGCGTGCTGCACGAGCGCCGGGCTTGCGTCCGGCGCGGGCACGATAGTGTGCGAGAGCACGCCGCTGCGGTGCGTGTTCTGCGCGAGCGGATAAACCACGGCCTGACCGTTCGTGCCGCGCGCGATCAACGCGCTCACCTCGAACTTCAGCGGCAGGCGCTTTTCCAGCACGCACGGCACGCCGCCGAGCGACGCATGCGCCTCGCGCACTTCCTCGGCGTTGGAGACGCGAACCTGGCCTTTGCCGTCGTAGCCCATGCGCGCGGTCTTGAGAATGCCCGGCAGCACGGCGGCGAGCGCCTTGTCGTCGATGCCGGCGAGCGCCTGCGACGACTCGATCACCACGTGCGGCGCGACTGGCACGCCGGCCGCCGCGATAAAGCGCTTCTCGGCGATGCGGTCCTGCGCCACCGCCACGCAGCGTCCGGCCGGGCTCACGAAGGTCGACTTCGCGAGCGTGTCGAGGCTCGCCGCGGGCACGTTCTCGAATTCGGTCGAGATGGCCGCGCACAGGCGCGCGAGTTCGGTGAGCGCCGCTTCGTCGTCGTACGCGGCGCAGATGTGGCGGTCGGCCACCGTGCCCGCGGGGCTCGTCGCGTCGGGATCGAGCACGGCGACGCGATAGCCCATCGCCTGCGCGGCAAAGCAGAACATGCGGCCGAGCTGGCCGCCACCCACCATGCCCAGCCAGGCGCCGGGCAGGATCGGTGAAACCGGTGAATTGTCAGGAGTCATCTTCGTGGTCGGCCGCGGGATGGCCGCGGCGCGTGGGGACGATCAAAGCGGGACGATCAAAGCGGAGGCAGCACCATGGCATGCGCCGCTTCGTTCTGGCGCACGCGGAAAGCCGCGAGCTTGTTCGCGTATTCGGTGTTGGTCACGCTCAGGATCGAGACGGCGAAAAGCGCCGCATTGGCCGCGCCCGCCTCGCCGATGGCGAAGGTCGCGACCGGCACGCCCTTGGGCATCTGCACGATCGAGTGGAGCGAATCCACGCCCTTCAGATACTTGCTGACCGCCGGCACGCCCAGCACGGGCACCGTGGTCTTGGCCGCCAGCATGCCCGGCAGGTGCGCCGCGCCGCCTGCGCCGGCGATGATCGCGCGCAGGCCGCGCTCGCGCGCCTTTTCCGCGTACTCGAACATTTCGTCGGGCATGCGGTGCGCCGAGACCACCTTGGCCTCGTACGCGACGCCGAACTCCTGCAGGATCGCGACCGCGTGCTTCATCGTGTCCCAGTCGGAGCTGGAGCCCATCAACACGCCGACGAGCGGCGCCGCATGCTGGTGAGCCGTCTGAACTTCGCTCATTGTGCTTCCTTTTTCCCTCTTCTCGCTTATGCGAGCTCTTGACCCGTAAGACGCTCGAGCGCCTCCTGATACTTCGCCGACGTCCTGGCGATCACTTCGTCGGGCAGCTTAGGCGCCGGCGGCTCCTTCTTCCAGTCCTGGGTTTCGAGCCAGTCGCGCACGAACTGCTTGTCGAACGACGGGGGGTTCGAGCCTACCTGATACTGGTCGGCCGGCCAGAAGCGCGACGAGTCGGCGGTGAGCGCCTCGTCCATCAGATACAGCTGGCCGTGGTTGTCGAGACCGAATTCGAACTTCGTGTCGGCGATGATGATGCCGCGCGTCGCCGCGTAGTCGGCGGCTTCCTTGTACAGCTTGATCGAAATTTCCTTGATGGTGCGCGACAGCTCGGTGCCGATGCGGCGCTCCATCTCGTCGTACGTGATGTTCTCGTCGTGGTGGCCCAATTCGGCCTTGGCCGCCGGCGTGAAGATCGGCTCGGGCAGCTTTTGGGCGTTCTGCAGGCCCGGCGGCAGTTCGACGCCGCACACGGCGCCCGTTGCCTGATAGTCCTTCCAGCCGCTGCCGGCCAGATAACCGCGCACCACGGCTTCCACGAGGATCGGCTCGAGGCGCTTGACCACGACGGCGCGGCCCTTGACCTGCTCGACTTCGTCGGCGGCCACGACCGTTTCAGGCGCGACGCCCGTGAGGTGGTTCGGCACGACGTGCTTGAGCTTTTCGAACCAGAAGTCGGCCATCTGGTTGAGCACCTCGCCCTTGCGCGGAATCGGCTCGCCCATGATGACGTCGAACGCCGACAGACGGTCGGTGGTGACGATCAGCAGCTGGTCGTTGCCCACGGCATAGTTGTCGCGGACCTTGCCGCGGCCGAGAAGCGGCAGCGAGCGGAGCGTGGATTCGTAGAGGGTAGACATCGTCGTGATTCGCTAAAAGGACAATCGAAACGGAGGCGGGTTCGGTCCGGAATCGCGGTTGCAACCGCGCCAGTAAACCGTAAAACCGAAGGTAATGCGAGGGTAAACCAAAAACCGGCAAATTTCCCGGAAAAGCCCATCGCCGTTCCCCCAAAACAGGCGGAAACGGCGATGTTTTACTACTTCAGGCGCAGCCGACGAGGCGCGCCTGACGCAGAAGCCCGCTTAGCGAACGATCTGCGCGAATTCGCCCGACTTGTACTTTTCGGCGATCTTGTCGAGCGAGACCGGCTTGATCTTGCCGGCCTGGCCTTCCGAGCCGAACGCGAGGAAGCGGTCCACGCACACCTTCTTCGCGGCTTCGCGAGCCGGCTTCAGGTAGTCGCGCGGGTCGAACTTCGACGGGGTTTCATACATATAGCGACGGATCGCGCCCGTGATCGCCAGACGCAGGTCGGTGTCGATGTTGATCTTGCGCACGCCGTGACGGATGCCTTCCTGAATCTCTTCGACCGGCACGCCGTACGTTTCCTTCATGTCGCCGCCGAATTCGCGGATCTCGGCCAGCAGTTCCTGCGGCACCGACGACGAACCGTGCATCACGAGGTGCGTGTTCGGAATGCGCGCGTGGATTTCCTTGATGCGCTGGATCGACAGAATGTCGCCCGTGGGCTTCTTGGAGAACTTGTACGCGCCGTGCGAGGTGCCGATGGCGATGGCCAGCGCGTCGCACTGCGTGAGCTTCACGAAGTCGGCGGCCTGCTCCGGGTCCGTCAGCAGCTGCTCGCGCGTCATGGTGCCTTCGGCGCCGTGGCCGTCTTCCTTGTCGCCCTTCATCGTTTCCAGCGACCCGAGCACGCCCAGTTCCGCTTCGACCGTGACGCCAATCGAGTGCGCCATTTCGACGACCTTGCGCGAGACTTCGACGTTGTACTCATAGGATGCGACCGTCTTGCCGTCGGCTTCGAGCGAACCGTCCATCATCACGCTGGTGAAACCGCTGCGGATCGCGGCCATGCAGACCGCCGGCGACTGGCCGTGGTCCTGGTGCATCACGACCGGAATATGCGGATACGACTCGACCGCGGCTTCGATCAGGTGGCGCAGGAAGGGCTCACCCGCGTACTTACGCGCGCCGGCCGATGCCTGCATGATCACCGGCGAACCGACCTGGTTCGCGGCTTCCATGATCGCCTGGACCTGTTCCAGGTTGTTCACGTTGAACGCCGGCAGGGCATAACCGTGTTCAGCCGCGTGGTCGAGCAGTTGACGCATTGATACGAGAGGCATTGTTGCTACTCCTTTGATTTGAAACGAAATGCTTCTGCCGCCGACTGTCTTGCGCAGCCGGTCGAGGGCGGCCTGGCAGCCGCCGCCCGCGTGACCTGCCGCGGGCTCGATAGGGTGATTTTATCGCGAAGCGCGTCCGTTCCCGGCGCCAGGCACGTAACTGGCATGAAATTGGCGTATCGGAGCGTCAAAACCGCGAGAAGGTGCAAAAAGAGTTGACAGCCCGCGCGCCGTTTCTATGGCGTACGGGCTGCAATTGCGGGGAAAAGGCGTCTAAATGGCACCGATCTGGCGCCGGTCTGATACCAGTGCGATACCAGCTGGCAACCTCGGGCGACGATCGCATTTATTTTCGGGAGTCGCGAAAATAAAGCGAAAAAAATCGCCGCCGCGAGGTTACGGCGACGAACTTACAGCACGTCGCCCACGCGCACGATCTTCAGCGTGTTCGTGCCGCCCGGCTGCCCCATCGGCTCGCCCACGGTCAGCACGACCATGTCGCCGTGCGACGCGTAGCCCTTGCTCACCACCACCTCGATGGCCTGCTGCAGCGCCGTGTCGCGGTCGCTGCTCGTGTCGAGGTGCAGCGGCGTGACATTGCGGTAGAGCGACATGGCACGCTCGCTGCCCGCGCGCGGCGTGAGCGCGAAGATCGGCACATGGGTCCAGTGACGCGACATCCAGAGTGCGGTCGAGCCCGACTCCGTGAGCGCGACGATCGCCTTTGCGCCCAGGTGGTAGGCCGTGAACAGCGCGCCCATGGCGATCGACTGGTCGATGCGCGTGAAGGTGCGGTCGAGGAAGTCCTTGTCCAGCTCGGATTGCTCCGACTTTTCCGCTTCCAGACAAATCGCCGCCATGGCCTCGATGGTCTGCACAGGGTACTTGCCCGCCGCCGATTCGGCCGAGAGCATCACCGCGTCCGTGCCGTCGAGCACCGCGTTGGCGACGTCCGAGACTTCGGCGCGCGTGGGCACCGGAGCGTGAATCATCGACTCCATCATCTGCGTGGCCGTGATGACGAGCTTGTTCGAGTCGCGCGCCATGCGGATCATACGCTTTTGCAGCGCCGGCACGGCCGCATTGCCCACTTCCACGGCCAGGTCGCCGCGCGCGACCATGATGCCGTCCGACGAATCGAGAATTTCCTGCAGCGCCGGAATCGCTTCGGCGCGCTCGATCTTCGCGATCATCTTCGGCTTGATGCCGTACGGTGCGCCCGCGATGTTCGCGAGCTGGCGGGCCATTTCCATGTCGGTGGCGTTCTTCGGGAACGACACGGCGACGAAGTCCGCGCCCAGCGACATGGCCGTGCGGATGTCTTCCATGTCCTTCGCGGTGAGCGCGGGCGCCGTCAGGCCGCCGCCCTGCCGGTTGATGCCCTTGTTGTTCGACAGGTCGCCGCCCACGCGCACGACCGTATGAATCTCGCTGCCGATCACGCGCGAAACGTCGAGCACGATCAGGCCGTCGTTGAGCAACAGGATGTCGCCCGGCTTCAGGTCGCGCGGCAGGTCCTTGTAGTCGAGACCGACGCGCTCGTCATTGCCGAGCTCGCATTCGGCGTCGAGGATAAAGGGATGGCCCGGCTCGAGCGTCGTCTTGCCATTCTCGAATTTGCCGACGCGAATCTTCGGGCCTTGCAGGTCCGCCATGATCGCAACTTCGCGGCCAGCCTGGCGGGCGCAGTCCCGCACCATTTCAGCACGCTGACGGTGGTCGTCGGCGGTGCCGTGCGAAAAGTTGAGGCGCACCACGTCCAGTCCTGCGCGGATCATTTTCAGCAGGATGTCCGGCGTGCTGGAAGCCGGACCGATGGTGGCGACAATCTTGGTGGCGCGATGCATGAGTCTCCTCGTCTGGATAGGATCGCTGGGAAAACCGTTGCTGCGAGAAGTGCTGGCCGGTTGCACCGCGGGTGCGGATGCGCCGGAACGCGCACCGGGTGTACCCGGCGTCGCTTTCTTGGAGGACGCCGCGGAGCTCACATGAGCCGCTGCGGCGCTATCTACCTGCGTAGTCGTATTCGGTGCGGGCGCGGCTGGGCGCCCTGTCGGATTCTGTGCGGCTGTCGATTCAGCAGTCGACTGCGTCGCCGCAATGTCCTTTTCGGCAGCGGCGGCGGGGATCGCGTCGGCCCCCGCTTGCTCCGTCTCTGCCTGGGGCGCTGTGCGCCCCTTCTGTTTTGCTGCGGCCCCGGCTGCGCTGCGCGACTTCTGTGCGCCTGCACGAGGAAGTTTGCTCATGGCCTTCCCGGCCGGGGCTCGCGGCGCCACTTAGCCAGCCGCCCGCGTTTCGAGCACCTCGACCGCCGGCAGCTTCTTGCCTTCGAGGAACTCGAGGAAGGCGCCGCCGCCGGTGGAGATGTAACTGACCTTGTCGGCAATGTTGTACTTCGCGATGGCTGCGAGCGTGTCGCCGCCGCCGGCGATCGAGAACGCGCCCGAACTGGCGATCGCATCCGCGAGCGTCTTCGTGCCGTTGCCGAACTGGTCGAACTCGAACACGCCGACCGGGCCGTTCCACACGATCGTGCCGGCCTGCGCGAGCTGCGCCGCGAGCGCGTTGGCGGTGACGGGACCGATGTCGAGGATCATGTCGTCGTCGGCCACGTCGGCTACGTTCTTCGTCTCGGCCTTGGCCGTCGGCGAGAATTCTTTCGCGGTCACGACGTCGGTCGGGATCGGCACCGAGGCGCCGCGCGCGCGCGCCGCGTCGATGATGGCCTTCGCATCGCCCACCAGATCGGCTTCGGCAAGCGACTTGCCGATCTTCAGACCCGCGGCCAGCATGAACGTGTTGGCAATGCCGCCGCCGACGATCAGCTGGTCGACCTTCTCGGCCAGCGACTTGAGGATGGTGAGCTTGGTCGAGACCTTGGAGCCCGCCACGATCGCAACCAGCGGGCGCTTGGGTGCGCCGAGCGCCTTGCCGAGCGCGTCGAGTTCGGCCGACAGCAGGGGACCCGCGCAGGCGACGCTCGCATACTTCGCGATGCCGTAGGTCGTGGCTTCGGCGCGGTGGGCGGTGCCGAACGCGTCGTTCACGTAGATATCGCAGAGCTTCGCCATCTTTTGCGCAAGCTCGTCCGAGTTCTTCTTCTCGCCCTTGTTGACGCGGCAGTTTTCGAGCAGCACCACGTTGCCCGGCTCGACGTTCACGCCGTTTTCAACCCAGTTCGCAACCAGCGGCACGTCGCGGCCGAGCAGTTCGGCCAGACGCTTCGCGACCGGCGCGAGGGAGTCTTCGGGCTTGAATTCGCCTTCGGTCGGGCGGCCCAGGTGCGAGGTGACCATCACGGCCGCGCCGGCGTCGAGTGCGGCCTTGATGGCCGGCACGGAGGCGCGCACGCGGGTGTCTTCGGTGATGTTGCCGTGGTCGTCCTGCGGCACGTTCAGGTCGGCGCGGATGAATACGCGCTTGCCCTTCAATTTGCCTTCGGAGATCAGATCGGAAAGACGCAGAACCTTGTTCATGGGCATGTCATCTTGATGGTGGGAAGGCGGTGGCAAGGCGATGCGGCGCCGCAGGCCTTAGTCTGGCGCGGCAAGACGTGCGGGGCGGCACGGCGCGGGGATCCGGTCTTGAACGCTGTCTCGGGTCGCGGCTCCGGGTCGCTGCTCGTCGCTGGCACGAGCCGGCATCGAATTGCGAGATCGGTATTTTAGCTGATAGCCAGGAGGATCAGAGACGTGTCCAGGCGAATCTCCCGTATTTGGGCAGACGCTGTTCGCTGGGCGGGCGTTAGCGCGATTTGCTGCGCCGCAGCATGCGCGGCGCCCGAAAAAATTCGCCGGGGAATAACGCGAAGCGACCCTAAAATCGCCCGAAAACCCCGCCCCAAGCGCCCGCGGGCGCGCTGGCGGGCGTCAAATGACGCTAAAATAATGGTCTTTGCCAACCGCAGCCACGCGGCGCGCGGCGAAGCCCACCGTATAAGCTCGCTCTTTACTGCACTTGTCTGGAGAATCGTATGTCAATGGCCGACCGCGACGGCAAGATCTGGATGGACGGCAAGCTGATTGATTGGCGCGACGCCAACATTCACGTGCTGACCCACACGCTGCACTACGGCATGGGTGTTTTCGAAGGCGTACGCGCCTACCAGACCGCCGACGGCAGCACCGCCATCTTCCGCCTCGCCGAGCACACCAAGCGACTGCTCAACTCGGCCAAGATTTTCCAGATGGACGTACCGTTCGACGCGAAGACGCTCGCCGACGCGCAGCTCGAAGTCGTGCGGGCGAACAAGCTCGAGTCGTGCTACATCCGCCCGATCATCTGGGTCGGCTCCGAAAAGCTCGGCGTTTCGGCCAAGGGCAACACCATTCATGTGGCTATCGCCGCATGGCCGTGGGGCGCCTATCTCGGCGAAGACGGCCTCGCCAGGGGCATCCGCGTGAAGACGTCGTCGTTCACGCGCCATCACGTGAACGTGTCGATGGTGCGCGCCAAGGCTTCGGGCTGGTACGTGAACTCGATCCTCGCCAACCAGGAAGCCACCGCCGACGGCTACGACGAAGCGCTCCTGCTCGACGTGGACGGCTATGTCTCGGAAGGCTCGGGCGAGAACTTCTTCCTCGTGAACAATGGCAAGCTGTACACGCCGGACCTCTCATCGTGCCTCGACGGCATCACGCGCGACACGGTCATCACGCTCGCGCGCGACATGGGAATTCCCGTGATCGAAAAGCGCATCACGCGTGACGAGGTGTACACCTGCGACGAAGCGTTCTTCACGGGCACCGCCGCCGAAGTCACGCCGATCCGCGAGCTCGACAATCGCACCATCGGCAGCGGCTCGCGCGGCCCGGTCACGGAGAAGCTGCAATCGGCCTTCTTCGACGTGGTTTCGGGCAAGAACGACAAGTACGCGCACTGGCTCGCGAAGGTCTAAGACAAAAAGGTCCGGGCGAACTTTGCCCGGCCCCCAAAGCTACACAGAGAATCGTCCTCATGAGCGAAATTAAGGAAATGCCGCTGGTCGAACTTTCGGCCAAGGATCTGCCTGCTTACTGCCCGAATCCGTCGATGCCGCGCTGGAGCAACCACCCGCGCGTGTTCCTCGACGTGACGCACGGCGAAGCGAAGTGCCCGTACTGCAGCACGCGTTACAAGCTGCGCGCGGGCGAGGTCGTCCACGGCCACTGACGCGTTTCGCCTCACTCGCGGCGCGCCGTCGTTGCATGCGGCGGCGCGTTTTACGTGCTGCCGCCGCCCGTTCACCGGCGCGCGGCTTCTCGCCATTTTCCCAACCGTGTTTCGCGCGCGGCCCAATCCGCCCCCATGCCGGCCCGAGCCGGCGCGAGGCGGGTAAGCCTCACGTGCAACCTTTACCCTCTCCGGACCCTGACTCCCGATGCGCCGCGCGCTGGTAATCGCACCGAACTGGATCGGTGACGCACTGATGGCGCAGCCGCTTTTTTCGCGGCTCGTGAAACTCCACCCGCGCATTCAGATCGATGCGCTCGCGCCAACCTGGGTTGCGCCCGTGCTAGAGCGCATGCCCGAGATTCGCGACGTCTACGCCACCGACCTCGGCCACGGCAAGCTGCAGCTGCTGCGCCGCTGGCAACTGGCGGGCGACTTGCGCGCCGAGCGCTATGACGCCGCCTACGTGCTGCCCAATTCGCTCAAGTCCGCGCTGATCCCGTGGCTCGCCAATATCGGGCTGCGCATCGGCTACACGGGCGAGAACCGCTACGGCCTCTTGAACGTGCGCCATGCGAATCCACCGAAGGACGAGCGAGCGCCAATGGTCGGGCACTACGCCGCGCTCGCCTACGCACCCGGCGCGAGCGTGCCCGACGACCTGCCGATGCCGCGCCTCGAGTCGGACCCGAACGAGGCGTCGCGCGTGTCGGCGCGCTTCAATCTCGATACGCGCGTGCCGCTGCTCGTGTTCTGCCCCGGCGCCGAGTACGGCCCGGCCAAGCGCTGGCCGCCCGAGCATTTCGCGGCGCTCGCGAAGATGGTGGGCCAGTCGTTCCCGTACACGCAGATCGTCGCGCTCGGCTCGCCGAAGGACGCACCGCTCGCCCAGGCCATTGCCGATCGCGCGCCGAACGTGCGCAACCTGTGCGGGCAGACCGCGCTCGGCGAAGCGTGCGCGCTGATCTCGCGCGCGAACGCCGTGGTGACCAACGATTCGGGACTGATGCACGTGGCCGCCGCGCTGCGCCGCCCGCTCGTCGCGCTTTACGGTTCGACGGATCCGCGCCACACGCCGCCCTTGTCCGAGCTTGCAAAGGTACAATGGCTCCATCTCGAATGTAGTCCCTGTTTTGCGCGCGAGTGTCCGCTCGGGCATCTGAACTGCCTGCGCGAACTGAGTCCGGAGCAGGTTTTCGGCGATCTGCGCGGCATGCTGCTCGGGCAGCGATAAGCAAGAGGCATCGCCAGCAGCGTTGGGCGGCTATGTGCCGCCCGCCACGCTGAAAACATCGCGCACACAAATGGATGTGCGCCACGCAACGGACGCCACGTGTGTTGCGCGCGCCCAATAGAGGCATCGAGGCGCGGGAGGGACCAAAGCGCCGCATCGGAGGACGTCACAGGCCTGTCTCGCGAAAGCGGCATGCTCGCGGCAAACGCGCGGCACGGGAGTGACAGCCGCGCAGCGACGCAACCGATCAATCGCCAACCCGCGCCCAGGCAGACGCCACCGAGCGCACAAGACCAACGAGCCATGCCACGTTTTGCCCACATCTTCGAAGCCGCCGCGGACACCCTCAACGCGTACTACCAGGCCGTCGCGGAAGTCAACATCGACAGCTTGATGGGTCTGTGGATCGATGAAGAGTTCGTGAGCTGCATCACGGCGGAAGGCGCGCATCTGCATGGCCTGCCGAGCATCCGCACCGGCCTCGCTGCGCAGCTCGAAGCGGCGCCGGTGTCGATCGAGCCGCTCGACATCCGCGTGTACGACAGCCTCGGCACCGTGGTCTATGCGATCGTGGAAGCGCACCGCCCGGTCGATCCCAGCGCGATTCCCATCATGGTCTTCACGACCTACGTGATGGTTCACGAGCGCGGCGAGTGGCGCATTGCGCACATTCACGCGAGCCGCATGCCCGACGACGCAGCTACCCAGTTCTCGGCCCGATTGCGCCACGGCCAGGGCGCGCTGCACTGACATAAGGGCGCAAAGCAGGGGGCAGTGATGAGTACGACCGACGACACCAGCAGGCCCGGCGAGGCAGCCCGCGTCGCGGCCGCGCTCGATGCCCAGACCGCCCTGCTCGGCCCCCACTACGACACCGACTACCGCGCGCCGTTCTGGTTGCCCGGTGCGCACATCCAGACCATCGTACCGGCGCTGTTCTCGCGCCTGCCCGCGCCCGCCTACCGGCGCGAGCGCTGGGACACGCCGGATGGCGACTTCATTGAAGTGGACTGGCTGGACGGCAAGCATGCCACGGCGGATTCACGCAACGCCCCCAACGTACGTAATGCCCCGCTTTTCGTCCTGTTCCACGGCCTCGAAGGCGGCTCGAGCTCACACTACGCGCGCGCGCTCGCTGCCGCCGCGCAGGCGCACGGCTGGCATGCGGCGATCCCCCACTTTCGCAGCTGCAGCGGTCCGCTGAACCTGCTGCCGCGCTTCTACCATCTCGCCGATTCCGCCGAAGTCGACTGGGTGCTGCGCCGCTTCGCCGCCCGCCACGCGGGACCGCTCGTTGTCGCGGGCGTGTCGCTTGGCGGCAACGTGCTGCTGCACTGGCTCGCCCAGCGTCGCGAAGACGCCGCGATCGTCGCGGCCGCCGCCGCGATCTCCACGCCGCTCGATGTGCATGCAGGCAGCGAGATGCTGACGCAGGGCTTCGGCATGATCTACACGCGCAGCTTCCTGAAGACGCTGAAGGTGAAGGCGCTCCAGAAACTCGAGCAGTACCCCGGCCTGTTCGACGCGCAAGCGGTGCTCGCCAGCCGCACGATGTACGAATTCGACAATGTCGTGACCGCGCCGCTCCACGGTTTTCGCGATACCCACGACTACTACACCCAGGCGACGATCCGCCCGATGCTCGGCGAAATTGCCGTCCCCACGCTCATTCTGAACGCACGCAACGATCCGTTCCTGCCGGGCCGCGCGCTGCCCGCGCGCCACGAAGTGAGCGCCGCGGTCGAGCTCGATCAGCCCGCGCACGGCGGCCACGTCGGCTTCATGACGGGACCGTTCCCCGGCCGTAGCGACTGGCTTTCGCAGCGCGTGTTCGCTTATCTCTCGTCTTTCGTCTCTCATGGATGACATCGTCAAACAGGCGCTCGCGCGCTGGCCCAACGTCCCGCATTGCACGGGCTGGCTGCTCCTCGACGCACGCGGCAACTGGCGCATGCGCGACGAGGCCGCCCAGGCGCAGAACGCACCCGGCACGGCGATCCGCCACGAAGCGCTGCTCGGCTTCATCAACCGCAATTACGAGCGCGATGAACAGGGCCAGTGGTACTTCCAGAACGGACCGCAGCGCGTGTACGTCGAACTCGAATACACGCCGTGGATCGTGCGTCTCGCCGCGGGTCATGAGGGCGATGACGCGCTGACGCTCACCGACCAGGGCGGTCAAGCGTTCGAGCCCGTGGCCGCCTACCTCGACGAAGCGGGCAGCGTGATCTTTGCCGATGCGGGCAGGCCGCCGCGCGCGGCGCTGCTGCACGACCACGACCTCGATCTCTTCACCGACCACGCGACGCTCGCGGACGACGCCCAGAGCGGCACGTTCCACTGGCGCGCCGGCGCCGCGCTACCGCTGCAGCCGATCGAGCGCGCCGACGTGAGCGCGCGCTTTGCCTTCGTGACGAGTCCCGCGCGCGCCGAGCGCGAAGCGCAGGCCGCGCAGCACGGCGCGAGCGGCACGCCGCCTGCCTCCGAGGACTGAGCGCCGGCTCAGCCGCGGCCCTCGTCCTTCTCGTCCTGGCGCTCCTGCTGGTAGCGCGCCTCGAAGTCGTGCAGGCGCGCTTCGATCGTCGACAGATCGTAGTAGCCCACCGCTTTCATGTCGCGCGCCTCCTTGAGTTGACGGATGGCCGAGGGCCAGGCGCCGTCGAGCGCCAGCTTCTCCGCCATCGCCCGATGCTGGGTCAGCGCGTCGCCGAGTCCTGCGCTCGCCTGCGCCAGATAGAGCCACCATGCGTCCTGCTGCGGTTCAGCCTCGGTTTCGCCGCGCGCGAGCGTCTGCGCCTCCTTGAAGCGGCGCGCCGAGATCAGCGCCTGCAGCAGCGCATCGGTGGCCGCGTGGGAGCCCGGCCACGCCTTGTGCGCGGCCTCGGCCAGCCGCACGGCATCGTCGGTGCGGCCCGCGCGGCGCGTGATATCGACGGCGAGCACGTCGAGACTCGGCGAGTTGCGCGTCTTGCTGCCGTCCGCGGCCTCGAACTGCGCGAACGCCGCGCGCGAGTTCGCAAGCGACGCCGCGGCGTCGTCGTAGCGCTCCAGCAGCATCTGCGCGTAGGCAATGCCATACCAGTTCGCGGCAACGTTGAGCGCCGTGCGGTCCTCGAGTTCCGAGCGCAGACGCGAGACCTCGTCGATGTACTCGTTGCGCGTGCGGTCCTGAAGCACACGCACGCGAGCCCGCACGAAACCGTACTCGGACGCCTGGCGCGGCTGACGGTAAGGGGCGCGGCGCGCGCGGTCCTGCATGTCGGCGATGCGCTCGCCGGTGAGCGGGTGCGTGCGCGCGTAGGCCGGCACACCCGTGTCTTCCATCGAATCGCGCTCGAGCCGCTCGAAAAACGCCACCATGCCCCACGGGTCGTAACCCGCCGCCGAGAGCAACTGGAAGCCCACGCGATCGGCCTCGTGCTCCGCGGCGCGCGAGAAACGCAACTGGCTGTCCACGGCATACGCCTGGCTGCCGAGCGCAATTCCGGCGCCGAGATCGCCGCTGTGCGCGAGCACGCCCGCGAGAATGCCGAACAGCACGCCGGCCAGCGCGGCCAGACCCGTGCGCTCGCTCTGCGAAAGCATACGTGCGATGTGCCGCTGCAAGACGTGGCCCATTTCGTGACCGAGCACGGAAGCGAGTTCGGATTCCGTTTGCGTGACGACGATGAGCCCCGAGTTCACCCCGATGAAGCCGCCCGGCAGCGAGAACGCATTGATCTGGCCGTCGCGGATCGCGAACAGATCGAAGTCGGGCCGATACCCGCCGATGAACTGCGCGCTGGCGGCCGCGCCGAGGCGCGCGGCCACCGCATTGAGGTAGTCGCGCACGAGCCAGTCGCCGATATAGTCGGGGTCGCGGCGAATCTCGCGCATCACGCGCTCGCCGATACGGCGCTCGGCCTGCGGCGTGAGCGCGCCGCCCGAACCGTCGCCGAGGTCGGGCAGTTGCGGCACCCAGGCGGGGGCGCGCACGCCGGTATTGCCGCTCGAAGAGGAGGAAGCTGAGCCTGCCGGGCCCTGGGCCGAAAAGCGGCTCTGCGCGCCGCCGTAGGTGCCGAACACGCCCTGCGCGATCGAGGCGGGGACTACGGGGTCCGCTTCGACGTCGAACGGGCCGCTGACAAGTGCGGGCGCCGCACTGGCCGCATTGGCCGCATTCGGTGCAGGTCCGGAGGGGGCCGGGGCGGGCTGCACGGCTGTCGGCGGGGCCGCGCCGAACTTGAGCGCGGCGGCATTCGACGCCTGCGCGTACGCTGGCGGCGAAACCGCGAGCGACGCGCACAACCATGCAGCAAGCAGCCGTTTCAGACGCATTGATGACAGGATCGGGGAATGCGGAACAGTGGCGGCGGCGCGCCCGCTGAGAACGGCAGCGCGCTTGCGCCAACCGATCGATTGTAGCCCGCCTTACAACTCTTGCGGCGCGGCAAGACGCGTAGAAAGCGCGGCGTGCCGCACTGTTAAGATAGGTACCCCTCAAGGAAGAACCCACCATGCCTGAACTCACGCATTTTGACGCCGCCGGAGACGCTCATATGGTCGATGTCGGCGGCAAGGCACAGACGAAGCGCATCGCGCTCGCGCGCGGCACGATCCGCATGTTGCCGGAAACCTTCGCGCTGGTCCGCGACGGCCACGCGAAAAAAGGTGACGTGATCGGCGTTGCGCGCATCGCCGCGATCCAGGGGGCGAAGCGCACTTCGGATCTGATTCCGCTGTGCCACCCGCTCGCCATCACGCGCGTGAAAGTGGACTTCGCGCTCGATGAAGCGCTGCCCGGCGTTCACTGCACGGCGCAGGTGGAAACGCTCGGCCGCACGGGCGTGGAGATGGAAGCGCTGACCGCCGTGCAGGTCGGACTGCTGACCGTCTACGACATGTGCAAGGCCGTGGACCGCGGCATGACGATTACCGATGTGCGCGTGCTGGAAAAGCACGGCGGGAAGTCGGGTGACTGGGTGGCGGAGCGGTGACGCCATGACGCTCGACGAACTGCTCGCGCAGGTTCTGGCCTTCCGTGACGAGCGCGACTGGGAGCAGTTTCACACGTTGCGCAACCTGATCGTCTCCACCAGCATCGAGGCTGGCGAGCTGCTGGAAACGATCCAGTGGAAGACCGATGCTCAGATCGACGCACAGCTCGCCGATCCCGCGCAACTCACGCATCTCAGGCACGAATGCGCGGATGTGTTCATCTACCTCTTGCTGGTCGCGCATACCGCCGGAATCGATCTGGTCGAGGCGGCAGCGGAAAAGCTCAAGCTGAACGCGCAGCGCTACCCCGTGGAGAAGGCGAAAGGCAGCGCTGCGAAATACTCCGAGCTTTGATTGCCGGAACGGCGGCACTTGCTCGTCGCCGCTTCACGCACGGGCGGTGAGACTCAATCGTCCGAATCGTCCTCGTCGTCCTGTTCGACCGACTTCGCCGGCGTCCCGTATTTCTTGACGAGTTGCGCCTTGAAGTCCGCGAGCGTGGGCTGCTCGTCGAGCAGGCCGTAGAGCGAAGCGAGTTGCGTCTGCCAGTCGTGCAGCTCCGTGGCGAAAATGTGCAGGCGCTCCACCGTATCGAATGCACCCGCCGTATCGCCGTCCAGCGCCTGCAAAACCGCGTAGCGTCGCAGCACCGTCTCGCCGGGCAGCAGCGCAATGGCGCGCTGGTGCGCGTAAAGCTTGCTCGGCAGGCTCGCGGCGCTCATCGGCAACAGCGTAGCCATGCCGTAGTCGCCCCACGCGCCGAACAGGCGCGAAGGATCGTCGCCGTAGTCGCGCGCCGGGTGCTGTCCGTAATACAGCACCTCGGCGCGGTTGTAGTCGCGCAGCACCGGGTACAGCGCCGCGACGCCGCCGAACACGACCACCGCATACACGCCGAGCGAGACGCGCGACGGCACGACGCGCAGCGGCTTCGTCTCCAGCAGACCGAAAACGAACATCGCCGGCAGCAGGAAAAACATGTACTGCTGCGGATATTCGACGAGTGCGTGCATGACGAGCACGCCGATCAGCATGAAGCCAAACACGCGCTCGGCGGTGTGCGGCGCGCGCAACCCGCGCACCAACCACGCGACGAGCCCGATCACGACGATGGCAAGACCGACGATGCCGGTCTTCGCGAGCAGATCGAGGAAAATATCGTGTGCGTTGTTGGCGATCTCGACGCCGCCCAGCGAGCGCACCAGTTCGAACTGATGCATCGGGAAATCGCCCCAGCCGACGCCGAGCACCGGATGCGACTTGAACATTGTCCAGCCATAGCGCCACAGCGCGAGACGCGGCGCAATCTGGCTGGCGTCCTTCATGCGCTCGGCAGCCGACTGCGCAAGGTCCAGGCCGTAGTGGACGTTGGCCCAGCGCGCGAATGCATTCATACCGAAGAAGATCAGCACGAGCACGACGGGGATGACCCAGGCGCGCACGCCGGCGGCCTTGCGGCCCGAGCCCGCCGCCGATCCGAGGCCTTGCGAGAGCGCCCCGCGTCCCTCATCGGCTTCGCTGCGGCAGCCCGTGAGCGCGATCCACAGACCCGCGACGAAAATCACGCCCATCTGCAGCCACGGCCCGCGCGACACGGTAAGCGCGAGGCCACCCGAATAGATCGCGGTCAGCACGCCCCAGAGCAGGATGTTCAGACGCCGCGTGAGTACCAGGTACATCGCACCCGCCATCGCGAAGGCGATATAGGTGGCCAGGTGATTGGCCTGCGCCATGTTGCCGAACGGCCGCCGCTCGACGGTAATGTTGTACGCCACCACGAGCGGCGTGACCTTGGTCTCCAGGTGAAAGAGCTGGATCACCTGGGTGAACACGGCGAAGAGACCGCCGAACTGCAGCGCGAACGCCCCCCACACGAGCGCGGAGCGCATGAGGCGCGCGCGCGTGATGGTGTAGCCCGCGTGCGTCACGAGGAACGCGGCGAGCAGATAACCCGCGCCGAGCCAGTTCATCGAAGGTTCGGCGAGCGGCAGTGCGAACGTCTGCACGATCAGCAGCAGACCGAAGAAAAGCGGCACGAGCGCGACCGTGGGCGACGCGAATTCCTCGCCCGTGCGCGCCGGACGAACGAGCAGCAACGTCGCGGCGCCCATCAGCACATAAAGTGTCAGTGCAACGAATTCTGCGTAGAAAGTCGGTATCGGATAGGTGTGGTTGACGACCGCATAGGGCAGCGTCAACGCGAGGGCCAGCAAGACGAACGTAAGGTAACGCGCAAAATTGGAAGGCATGGTTGGGCGGGGGCGTTCAGCAACGGGGCACTATACAAAACTTTTCCCCCGCTGTGCGGGTGCGGCCGCTTGGGTCGCTCGGCGTGCGTTGCGCGCATGCACTCGAAAGCGCCCACTGTTGCCCCCACACCTGCGTGCAAACCTTATGCGCGGCAATCCGGCGGCGCGAGATTGCCCGCCAGCGTTGCGGCGTCCACCGGCGCTGGGCCCGCGCCGGGCGCGCCCAGCGACGAAGCCGCCTTGCCCGCTGCGAAGCACTCCCACGTGAGCGTGCCGCCCTGCACGCTGCCCTGCGCGAGCGCGACGCGCGCGGTGGGCGCATCGGCATTGTCGGGCACCGACGGCACGAGCACGATGGTGTTGCTGCCCTCGGGCGCCACGCGCGAGGTGAAAGCAACCGTGATCTGACCGGTCGTATCGTCGATATGCAGCGACTGCACGTTGCGGGTGGCCGGTGGCACCGTGTAGGCCGCGCCGAACGCGTTGCCGCTCGCCGCGTTCTCCGCCACGGCGAGGCGCGCGGAGGCCGCGAGCGAGAGGCCCTCGCCCACGCGGCTGCGGGCGAGGTAATCCTGGTACGCCGGAATGGCGTAGGCGGCGATCACACCGACGATCGCGAGCACGATCATCAGTTCGATCAGCGTGAAGCCGCGCGCGGTCCAGCGCGCGGCAATGCTGGCGAGGCGCGAAAGTCTGGCTGCAAAATACGCGCGGCCGCTGCGCGGCGGCGGGTTCACGGGAAGGGCGGATACGGTCATCGTCAGGGCTCCTGAAACAAGAAACGCCTGCCCACAGTCGTGAACAGGCGTCTTGATCGTATCGGCGGCCCGCTTTACGCAGCAGTCGGCCAGATGGCCCAGGCGCTATGGCACAGCCACTGCGCGCTCAGTGCGACTGCGGTCCCCGCGTAGCGCTGCGCCGCGCGTTGCGGCGCCTGAGCCACAATCCGAGCCCGACGACGAACACGGCCCCCGCCACGCTCATGCCATATTCGGCCACGGGCGTATCGAGCAGCGGCCAGCGGTCGCCCGCGGGGTCGTTGATGATGAGCCCGCCCGCGATCCAGCCGAGCAGCGCAGCGCCGAGCGTCACGATGACCGGGTAGCGGTCGAGCAGCTTGAGCACGAGCTGGCTGCCCCACACGATGAGCGGAATGCTCACCATCAGCCCGAAGATCACGAGCGCGATGCGATGGCGCGGGTCGGCCGCTTCGGCAGCGCCCGCAATCGCGACTACGTTGTCGAGGCTCATCACCGCGTCGGCAACGACGATCGTCTTGATCGCGCCCATCAGCTTCTCGGCAGGCTTCACGTTGGCGTGCTCGAGTTGACTGGGCGCGAGCAGCCGAACGCCGATCCACAGCAGCAGCAGGCCGCCCGTGAATTTGAGGAACGGCACGTTGAGCAGCACCACGGCGAAGGCGATCAGCACCACGCGCAGCGCGATCGCACCGGCGGTGCCCCACAGAATGCCGCGCATGCGCTGCTGCGAAGGCAGGTCGCGGCAGGCGAGCGCGATCACCACGGCGTTGTCGCCGCCGAGCAGGATGTCGATGACGATGATCTGGATGACAGCGCCCCAGTGGAGCGACGCGAAAAACTCGAGCATGGAGACGAAGACTCAGCCGTGACTCAGGATGGGCGGCTCAGACGGCGAGCCAAATAAAAAAGCGAGGAGGCCATGACTGGCTCCCTCGCTCTTTGTTCGGAAACCTCGTGAAAGGATTCCGCAAGCATATCAAAAAACGCTGACCGCCCGCGCATACATGATGCACGAGCGGCGGCGCATCTCGAATTTACAGCATCGCCTTCAGCAGACGACCCATTTCCGACGGGTTGCGCGTAACCTTGATGCCGCACGCGTCCATGATTTCCAGCTTCGCGTCGGCCGTATCCGCACCGCCCGAGATCAGCGCGCCGGCGTGGCCCATGCGCTTGCCCGGAGGCGCCGTGACGCCTGCGATGAAGCCAACCACCGGCTTCTTCATGTTGTCCTTGATCCACTCGGCGGCGTTCGCTTCGTCCGGACCGCCGATTTCGCCGATCATGATCACGGCGTCCGTATCCGGATCGTCGTTGAACATCTTCATGACGTCGATGTGCTTCAGACCGTTGATCGGGTCGCCGCCGATGCCGACTGCCGACGACTGGCCGAGGCCGATCGCGGTCAGCTGGGCAACCGCTTCATACGTCAGCGTGCCCGAACGCGACACGACGCCGATGCGGCCCTTGCGGTGGATGTGGCCCGGCATGATGCCGATCTTCAGCTCGTCCGGCGTGATCGTGCCGGGGCAGTTCGGGCCGAGGAGCAGCGTCTTGCGGCCTTCGCGGCGCATACGGTCCTTGACTTCGATCATGTCGCGGACGGGAATGCCTTCCGTGATACAGATCGCGAGATCGAGGTCGGCCTCGACGGCTTCCCAGATCGCAGCAGCAGCGCCTGCCGGCGGCACGTAGATGACCGAAACGGTCGCGCCGGTGGCGTCCTTTGCTTCACGCACGTTCGCGTAGATAGGAATGCCTTCGAAATCTTCGCCGGCCTTCTTCGGGTTCACGCCAGCGACGAACGCTTCACGGCCGTTTGCATACTCACGGCACGCGCGGGTGTGGAACTGACCGGTCTTGCCGGTGATGCCCTGCGTGATGACCTTGGTGTCTTTGTTGATCAGAATCGACATGTATTGACCTCTTTTCGTTTGGCGTCGCGCG
Source organism: Paraburkholderia sp. CNPSo 3272 (assembly GCF_024206495.1). GTDB lineage: Bacteria > Pseudomonadota > Gammaproteobacteria > Burkholderiales > Burkholderiaceae > Paraburkholderia. The sequence continues at coordinate 112,188 of NZ_JAMBPQ010000012.1, forward strand.
TCGCGTCATCCGCGCCTTGCGTTGCGGATTTCGCGCCGGCACGCCGCCATTCGTGTCCGGTGAAAATTACTTGCCTTCGGCAGCCGCGACGACCTTCTGCGCGGCTTCTTCCATGCTGTCTGCCGAAATGATCGGCAGGCCCGATTCGGCCAGCATCTTCTTGCCGAGGTCCTCGTTCGTGCCCTTCATGCGCACGACGAGCGGCACGTTCAGGTTCACGGCCTTCGAACCGGCGATCACGCCTTCCGCGATCACGTCGCAGCGCATGATGCCGCCGAAGATGTTCACGAGGATCGCCTTCAGGTCCGGGTTCTTGAGCATGAGCTTGAACGCTTCGGTGACCTTCTCGGTCGTCGCGCCACCGCCCACGTCGAGGAAGTTGGCCGGCTCGCCGCCGAACAGCTTGATGGTGTCCATCGTCGCCATCGCGAGGCCTGCGCCGTTCACGAGACAGCCGATGTTGCCGTCGAGCGAGATGTACGCGAGGTCGAACTTCGAGGCTTCGATTTCGGCCGGATCTTCTTCGTCCAGGTCGCGGTAAGCGACGATTTCCGGATGACGGGCCAGCGCGTTGGAGTCGAAGTTGAACTTCGCGTCGAGCGCGATAACCTTGCCGTCGCCGGAGACGTTCAGCGGGTTGATTTCAGCCAGCGATGCGTCGGTTTCCCAGAATGCCTTGTACAGGCCTTGCAGGATGGCGCGGGCTTGCGGAATCGAAGCTGCGGGCACGCCGATCTTCGCGGCGAGGTCGTCGGCCTGGGCGTCGAGCAGACCCGTCGACGGCTCGACGATGACCTTGTGGATCAGTTCCGGGTGCGTTTCGGCGACTTCTTCGATGTCCATGCCGCCTTCGCTCGAACCCATCAGGACGATCTTTTGCGACACGCGATCAACGACGAGGCTGACATACAGTTCCTGCTTGATGTCGGCGCCTTCTTCGATCAGCAGACGGTTGACCTTCTGGCCTTCCGGACCGGTCTGGTGCGTGACGAGCTGCATGCCGAGGATCTGGTTCGCGTATTCGCGGACTTGCTCGATCGTCTTGGCGACCTTCACGCCACCGCCCTTGCCGCGGCCGCCAGCGTGGATCTGCGCCTTGACGACCCAAACCGGACCGCCCAGCTCTTGAGCGGCCTTGACCGCGTCATCCACCGAAAACACCGGGATGCCGCGCGGGACCGCGACTCCGAATTTCCGCAGGATTTCCTTACCCTGGTACTCGTGAATCTTCATGCGTGATTCCTTCAGTCTGAGAGTTGGAGTGAACTTCGATTCCGCTGTTGTTATTCATGCGAGACGGCGTCGGCCCTGCCCTCTTGGCCCGGGCTCCGGCTGTCGCGCACGCCGGGGGTTTCCGCGCCACGCTCTATCGAACGCGGCACATGGCCATACCAGCGCGGATAAAACTGCTTCACCGCCTCCCCGTCGAACCGCAGCGCGTGGCAGCGGCCAAGCTGGAAGGGCGGCTTTTCACCGGCGGCCTCGTTGCCTCCGGCGGTCTTGCCGAGTTCCGGTCCGGGCGCTTCGCCCGGCGAGCCATTCGATGTGTCCCACACTGCCCCGACGAACGCCTGGATCGCAGCGGTCGGCAAAACGCCCAACATTTCTGTAAGGTGTGTGCAGCCGACCGTGCCGCCGAGGCGCCGGGCAGCTTCGCGGCGGAAGTTGTCGAGGAGATTGAGCCCGATAAGGGCCCGATAGGCGGGATTGGCGTTCTGGCACTGACCGTCGTAAGGCACCCAGTCGGACGACGCCTCTGCGTCGACGACGTTGAGCTTGCGATCGATCGTAATGCGCAGCCAGAGTTCATGGATCGGCAGACCATTGGGCCGGACACCGGCGGCGAGCGGCACGTCGCGTGGCTTGTGGTCGGTCAGGCACGCGTCGATGTCCCACAGGCCGTCTTCACGCTCATAGGCAACCGCCCGGATGGCGCGCTGATGGCGCAACTGGCGGGGCACGGGCGGAGAAAGCGGCATGCTAAAGGTAAGACCGGATTGGAAAACCTCGTGATTTTAACATACCGGGTATTTGAGACAGCCGCGAACACACAGGCCGGGCGGGGACTTGCCTGCGCTGTTTTTTCGAGACGGCCGGCTCAGTTATCGGACCAGTCTTCCTCGATTCCTTTGAGGATCTTGCCGATGATCGACATGGAGAAGCCGCGCGCCGCGAGAAAGCGCGCCTGGCGCGCGCGTTCGGCAGGCGTCGCGGGCAACTGGCCGTACTTCTTCTGCCACACCGTGCGGGCACGAACGAGTTCGGTCTCGCGCAGTTGCGAACTCACCTCTTCGATGAGCGCTTCGCCCACCGCGTGGCGCTTGAGTTCGCTGACGATACGCCCTGCCCCCACGCGCGACGCGCGCCGGTGCACGACGCTTTCGGCAAAGCGCGCGTCGGAGAGCCAGCCCTCGCGTTCGAGCGAATCGAGCAGGACTTCGAGCGCGTCGGCGTCCTCGGTGTACGGCATGAGCTTGCGCGAGAGTTCGGCGCGGCTGTATTCGCGGCGCGAAAGATAGCCGAGCGCGCGGCCCTTGAGGGAGCGCTCGGGGCGCTGCTTCGCCGTGGACGATTGTTCGCGCGCGCTGGCGCGTGCGGCGCGGCTGGCCGAGCTACGCTCGTATTGGTCGGTTTGCGGCGCGCTGGATTCGCGCGCCGTTTCGAGAGGCGCGCGACGCGATCGCTTGAATGTCGGTTCGGACAGCGGCTCCGGTGGCACGTTTGCCGCGGCTTCATCGGCCCCGCTGAAGAAAGCCTCGAAGGGGACTTCGAAGACCGCGCCGCCATCGTCGCTGAGATCGGCGGGCGGGGAATACGCCGCGCCAGAATGCGCGAAGCCGCGATCGCCCGCCTGGGCGTCGCGGCTCAAATGGCTTGAGCGGCTCGTGCGCGAGTCGGCAGGCTTGACGGCGGAGTGCCGCTCGCCCCCCCTGTCCGCAGGCGAACCCGCATGCGGGTTAGCCTGCTCGCCGGAAGGCGAGGACGTGTGTGACCCGCCCTTGCGCATCAGCTTGCCTTATCTACGAGAGCCTGGTGGACTTACTCTTCGTCAGCGACTTCGACTTCGCCGGAATCCTTGACGCCGTCCGGCATCGTGCTCACGCCAAGCGATTCGCGGATGCGGTTTTCGATCTCGCGAGCAATGTCCGCGTTCTCGCGCAGGAATTCGCGTGCGTTGTCCTTGCCCTGGCCAATGCGCTCGCCGTTATAGCTGTACCACGCACCCGCCTTGTCGACGATCTTGGCCTGCACGCCGAGGTCGACGATTTCGCCCTGACGCGAGATGCCCTCGCCGTAGAGAATGTCGAACACGGCTTCGCGGAACGGCGGCGAGACCTTGTTCTTCACGACCTTCACACGCGTTTCGCTGCCGATCACTTCGTCGTTCTTCTTGATCGAACCGATGCGGCGAATGTCCAGACGCACCGACGAGTAGAACTTGAGCGCGTTGCCGCCCGTGGTGGTTTCCGGGTTGCCGAACATCACGCCGATCTTCATGCGGATCTGGTTGATGAAGATCACCATGCAGTTCGTCTTCTTGATCGTGCCGGTGAGCTTGCGCAGCGCCTGAGACATCAGACGCGCCTGCAGACCCGGCAACGAGTCGCCCATTTCGCCTTCGATTTCGGCCTTCGGCACGAGCGCCGCGACCGAGTCGATCACGATCATGTCGATCGAGCCCGAGCGCACCAGCGCGTCGGTGATTTCGAGCGCCTGCTCGCCCGTGTCCGGCTGCGAGATGAGCAGTTCGGGCACGTTCACGCCGAGCTTGGCAGCGTATTGCACGTCGAGCGCGTGTTCCGCGTCGATGAACGCCGCCGTGCCGCCGAGCTTTTGCATTTCGGCGATGACCTGCAGCGTGAGCGTGGTCTTGCCCGACGATTCCGGACCGTAGATCTCGACTACCCGGCCACGCGGCAGGCCGCCTACGCCGAGCGCGATGTCGAGGCCGAGCGAACCGGTGGAGACGACCTGGATGTCCTCGACCGCGTCGCCGTCGCCGAGTCGCATGATCGACCCCTTGCCGAACTGCTTTTCGATCTGCGCGAGCGCGGCGGCCAGCGCCTTGCTCTTTTCAGCAGTCAGCCCAGCCGAGCCTTTCTTGCTATCTTCCATGAATCGTCCTTTGCTATGATGAACGGCGTCTCGTGACCATGCGCACGCCTCATTCGGGCTAATGCACACGAACGCAGACACTGTATAAAAAAACAGTGGTTTTGGCAAGCCTTTCTGGCTATCCAGAACCGCAAATTTCGGGAGACCGCCGCGCGTCGCCTGGCCGCGCCCTCAGGGACGCGGCGCGGCGCGGGTGTTACGAGCCTGACAACGAGGTCAAAAAGCCTCGAAGGCGACGCTGGCGCAACATGCGAATCCTCATTGCCGAAGACGACAGCATACTCGCGGACGGGCTCGTGAGATCACTCCGCCAATCTGGCTATGCCGTTGATCACGTGCGTAGCGGCGTGGATGCCGATACCGCCTTGTCGATGCAGTCGTTCGACCTCCTGATTCTCGATCTGGGCCTGCCGAAAATGCCCGGCCTCGAAGTGCTGCGCCGTTTGCGCGCGCGCAATTCCAACCTGCCCGTGCTGATCCTCACCGCCGCCGACAGCGTGGACGAGCGGGTCAAAGGCCTCGACCTCGGCGCCGACGACTACATGGCCAAGCCCTTCGCGCTCAACGAACTCGAAGCGCGCGTGCGTGCGCTCACGCGGCGCGGCGCGGGCGGCGGCCCGACCGTCGTGCGGCATGGCGCGCTGGCGTTCGACCAGGTGGGGCGCATCGCGCGCATTAACGACCAGGTGCTCGACCTTTCCGCGCGCGAACTGGGCGTACTCGAAGTGCTGCTGCAGCGGCTCGGGCGGCTCGTCTCAAAGGAGCAGCTCGTCGACCACCTCTGCGAATGGGGCGAGGAAGTCAGCAACAATGCCATCGAGGTCTACGTGCACCGGCTGCGCAAGAAGCTCGAAGCGGGCGGCGTGCGGATCGTGACCGTGCGCGGGCTCGGCTACTGCCTCGAAAAGGAGGCGAAGGAAGCGCAGGCCGGCGCAGGCCAGACGCCCGCGCGGACCGAGGCCGGCGCACCCGACGCCGCGCCGGCAATGCCCGCCAGCCACTACTTCAAGTAGGCAGGATCGACGATGGCCGGCCGTCCTCCCATCGCGCGCGCCGTGCCGCCCAAGGGCGCCGCAGGCGTGGCCGGTTCGGCCGGCGACAGCGACCCGGACGATTCGGCATTCGCGGCCGACGCCCTCGACGACGATGCGCGCGACGCCCGCTACGCCAATCCGTTCGCCCCGCCCGACGAGGCCGAAGCCGCCGCCGAGGCGCGCCCGCGCTCGCTCTTCGGCGAGATTCTCGACTGGATGCTCGCGCCGTTGCTGCTGCTCTGGCCGATGAGCATCGCGGTCACGTATCTGGTGGCGAAGTCGATCGCCAACGGCCCCTTCGATCGCGCGCTCGAGACCGACGCCTATGTGCTCGCGCGCCAGATCCAGCCCGTCAACGGCGTGGCCGAGCTGACACTGCCCGCCTCCACCCGCGACTTCCTGCGCGCCGATAACGTGGACAGCGTGTTCTATCAGGTGCTCGGCAGCCGCGGCGAGCTGATCGGCGGCGATCGCGACATGCCGCTGCCGCACGACGACGACCGCCCGCCGCCGGGTCTCGTCGAATTTCGCGACGACACGCTGCATGGCATCGACATCCGCGTCGCCTATACAACGGTGGAGCCGACGCATCCCAGCGCCGGCGACCGCCAAGGTCAAGCCGTGCTCGTGCAGGTCGCGGAAACGCTCGACAAGCGCCGCCAGCTCGCCAACGACATCATCAAGGGCGTGATCCTGCCGCAGTTCGTGATCTTGCCGCTCGCGATCCTGCTCGTGTGGTTCGGCCTCTCGCGGGGCCTCGCTCCCCTGCACGCGCTGCAGTCGAACATCCGCATGCGTCGCCCCGACGATCTTTCGCCGCTCGAAGCGCGCCGCGCGCCGCCCGAAATCGAGCCGCTCGTCACCTCGTTCAACGACCTGCTCACGCGGCTCGAACAGAACATGGAGTTGCAAAAGCGCTTCATCGCCGACGCCGCGCATCAGATGAAAACGCCGCTCGCGGGTCTGCGCACCCAGGCCGAGCTCGCGCTGCGCCAGAACGCGCCCGCCGAAGTGCACCGCTCGCTCGAGCAGATCGCGACGAGCTCCGAGCACGCCGCGCGGCTCGTCACGCAACTGCTCGCGCTCGCGCGCGCGGAAAACCGCATGTCGGGGCAGGTCTTCACGCCGGTGGACGTAGCCGACGTGGCGCGCCACGCCCTGCGCGACTGGGTGCAGCCGGCGCTCGCCAAGCAGATGGATCTCGGCTACGAAGGCCCCGAAACGGCCTACGGCAGCGGGGAAGAGGATGGCGAAGCGGCGGCGCGCGTCGAAGTGGACGGCAACCCGGTGATGCTGCGCGAGATGCTCTCGAATCTCATCGACAACGCGATCCGCTATACGCCCGCCGGCGGGCGCATCACCGTGCGCGTGCGGCCCGAGCCCGCGGCGGGCGTGGTCCATCTCGAGGTGGAAGACACGGGCATGGGCATTCCGAGCGCCGAGCGCGAGCGGGTGCTCGAGCGCTTCTACCGCATTCTGGGGCGCGACGGCGAAGGCAGCGGGCTCGGGCTCGCGATCGTGCGCGAGATCGTCACGATGCACGGCGGGACACTCGCCATCGACGATCACGTCTATCAGGACACGCCGCGCCTCGCCGGCACGCTCGTGCGCGTGACGCTGCGGCTGCGCGCGCAAGCTTGAGCCGCGTTGCCGGCGCTTTGGCGGCGAAACCACCGCAAACTGACGGACAGCGTCAGAAAATCGGGATGGGACTTACCCTTAGCCGATCCGCGGCGCGCGCGTCAAAGCTGGAAATTTAGACGATGTTCCGCTCCGAATGCGTGATTTTACTTGCGCATTCGGCGCACATAGCCGGCTGGGCCCCAATCCCAATCCACACTCAGAAACCTACACTCGCGTCAGAAGCCCGTAAGTTTCCATTCCAATAATGCTCCGCAGGACCGCGGGTCTAAGAGTCGCCTGCCCGACGGACCACACGCATATCAATACTGGAGACATCTATGGCAACCGTTGGCGGACAAGTCTCGCACGCGCCGATGACCAGCGACGAAAAACGCGTGATCTTCGCGTCGTCGCTCGGCACCGTGTTCGAGTGGTATGACTTCTACCTGGCCGGATCGCTTGCGGCCTTCATCAGCAAGAGTTTCTTTTCCGGCGTCAATCCCACCGCCGGCTTCATCTTCACGCTGCTCGGCTTCGCCGCCGGCTTTGCCGTGCGTCCGTTCGGCGCGATCGTGTTCGGGCGCCTCGGCGACCTCGTAGGCCGCAAGCACACGTTCCTCGTCACGATCGTCATTATGGGTATCTCGACCTTCGTGGTCGGTTTCCTGCCCGGCTATGCGTCGATCGGCATTGCCTCGCCGGTGATCTTCATCGGCATGCGTCTGCTGCAGGGTCTCGCGCTCGGCGGCGAGTACGGCGGCGCCGCGACCTACGTCGCGGAACACGCGCCGCCCGGACGCCGCGGCTTCTACACCTCGTGGATCCAGACGACCGCCACGCTCGGCCTGTTCCTCTCGCTGCTCGTGATCCTCGGCGTGCGCACGTTTGTCGGCGAAGAACAGTTCGCCGCATGGGCCTGGCGCATTCCGTTCATCGCCTCGATCCTGCTGCTCGCCGTTTCGGTGTGGATCCGTCTGCAGCTCGACGAATCGCCGGCGTTCAAGCGCATCAAGGCGGAAGGCAAGGTCTCGAAGGCGCCGATCAAGGAAGCGTTCGGCCAGTGGAAGAACCTCAAGGTCGTGCTGCTCGCCCTCTTCGGCCTCACTGCCGGCCAGGCCGTGGTCTGGTACACGGGCCAGTTCTATGCGCTCTTCTTCCTCACGCAAACGCTCAAGGTTGACGGCTCGAGCGCCAACATTCTGATCGCGCTGGCGCTGTTGATCGGCACGCCGTTCTTCCTGTTCTTCGGCGCGCTGTCGGACAGGATCGGCCGCAAGCCCATCATCATGGCTGGCTGCCTGATCGCGGCGCTCACCTACTTCCCGATCTTCAAGGCGATCACGCACTACGCGAACCCGGCGCTCGAAGCTGCCACGCAGCGCGCGCCGATCGTCGTGATCGCGGATCCGGCCGAATGCTCGTTCCAGTTCAACCCGGTCGGCACCTCGAAGTTCACGAGCTCGTGCGACATCGCCAAGAGCGCACTTTCGAAAGCTGGCCTGAACTACGAGAACGTGGCCGCCCCGGCAGGCACGCGCGCGCAGATCAAGGTGGGCGACACGACCATCGACACGTTTGACGGCCGCGCGCCCGGTGCGAAGGAGGCCGGCGCGCAGTTCGAGAAGACGCTCGCAGCCACGCTGAAAGCGGCGGGCTATCCGCTCAAGGCCGACCCCGCGCAGCTGAACTGGCCGATGACGGTGGTGATGCTGACGATCCTCGTGATCTTCGTGACCATGGTGTACGGACCGATCGCGGCGATGCTGGTGGAAATGTTCCCCACTCGCATCCGCTACACCTCGATGTCGCTGCCCTATCACATCGGCAACGGCTGGTTCGGCGGCTTCCTGCCGGCGACGGCCTTCGCGATCGTGGCGGCGCGAGGCGATATCTACTCGGGCCTCTGGTATCCGATCATCATTGCGCTGGGCACCTTCGTGATCGGCATGCTGTTCGTGAAGGAAACCAAGGACTCGGATATCTACGCGCAGGATTGAGGCTGCGAGCGCCGCCGGGCGGGGCTTCTCGCCCGGCGACTGCCTTCCTTGCAGAAAAGATGACGAAGGGGGTTGACAACCTCAGGCCGTACCGCGATAATCCTTTTCTTCGGCGAATTAGCTCAGCCGGTTAGAGCGACGGAATCATAATCCGCAGGTCCGGGGTTCGAATCCCTGATTCGCCACCAGTTGCAAAAGAAAGCCGCTGTCCCGCAAGGACAGCGGCTTTTTTCATTTCCGCGTGCCTGGCGAGCCGAGGAACCGCTGCCCGCCAGACCGCCACAGCATTCACCTGATCTGCTTGCGCTCCCGCTTCGTTTCGTACATCGAACGATCCGCGTATTCGATCAGCGCCGTCATCTCGGTGCCGTCTTCGGGCAGGATGGCAACGCCCACGCTCACGCCGAGATCGATGCGGTGTCCTTCGAACTCGAACGGCTCGCCGACGGTGTCAACGAGCCGGCGGCTGTACGCCTCGGCGTCCCTGCGCCCCGCGATGCCGGGCAGGATCACAGCGAACTCGTCCCCGCCCACACGCGCGGCCGTGTCCACGCGGCGGCTGTGGCGCGCAATGCGCGTCGCGGTCTCGCGAATCGCCGCGTCGCCGACGCGATGGCCGTAGCGGTCGTTGATCGGCTTGAGACCGTCCATGTCGAGATTGAGCACGCCAAGTCCGCCCGACGAGCGCACCGCGAGATCCACCGACTGGCGCAGACGATCGTAAAAGAGCGCGCGATTGGGCAGACCGGTGAGCGCGTCATGCGTCGCGCGCAGATAGAGCTCGCTCGTCTCGTGTCGCGCGGCGTGGAACATGGCCGCGGCGATGAGTTCCGACATCAGCGAGAGCGTGCGGATGTCCTCGTCCTTGAAGGCGTCGACTTCCGAATTCGTGACTTTCAGAACGCCGACGGTCGTCTCGAGATGCTTGAGCGGCGTGACGATCATCGAGCGCAGGCCGGCGCGCCGGCAGGCTTCGCGGTCCACGCGCGGGTCGGTTTCGGAGTCGTCGCAGCGCAGGATCTCGCCCTCGCGCACGCACATGCCCGACAGGCTCGTTTCGCGCGCGAGGCGCAGTCCAAGAAGGTTCGCGACGCTGCCCGAGGCCGCGCGGTAGACCATGTCCTCGCCCTCGGCAAGCTCGACGACCGCACCCTGGGCTCGCGTGAGCTGCTCGGTGCGCTCGGCCACATAGGCCATCACGCCGCCGAGATCGAGCCCGAGCTTCGCGATGTCCGACTGCGCCTTGATGATTTCCAGCAGGGTTGCATTGTCCAGTTGCGTGTCTTTTGCTTCGCTCTTTTTCATCGCTTAACCGTTAGCCTGTCTTTGACTTGCTGACGGCACTGAAAGCCAAAGCGCCGTTCAACCGGGCTAAAGCATAGCAAACGATATTGATTGCGCCAGCGCAAACGTTTTACATCAGCAATTCGCTGGCGTTTTTCGCGATTCGTTGCGGGTACACCCATCAGGCCTACGCGTTCAGCGCTCGATGCGCTCGCGCGTGAGGCGCAACAGCGCCGCCATCGCGCGGCTCGCCGCATAAGCGTCGCGTTGCGCGATCGCCTCGTACACAAGGGTGTGGTCGGGCAGCGCAGCGTTGAACACCTCGGCGCGCTTTGCGTTCACGCGCAACTGGCCTTCGAGCGTGCGCTCGATCAGCGTGCCTAGCGGCACCAGCAATTCGTTGCGGCAAGCGCCCAGCACCGCGAGATGAAAGCGCAGGTCGGCGCGCACCCATTCGTCCACGTTGCGCGCCTCGGCCATGGCCTCGTGCGCGGCGGCGATCGAGGCAAGCGCATCGGCGTCGTGCGCGTTTGCGGCGAGGCCTGCCGCAAACGGCTCGATCATCTCGCGCATTTCCTGGAGCTTGAGCGCGAAAGCGAGCGGCGGCGCCACGCGCGCGTACCAGTCGAGCACGTCGGCATCGAGCAGATTCCACGCTTCACGCGCACGCACCCGCGTGCCCACGCGCGGACGCGACTCCACGAGCCCTTTCGATGTAAGCGTGCGCAGCGCCTCGCGCAGCACCGTGCGGCTCACGTCGAACGTTGCCATGAGTTCGGCCTCGCGCGGCAGGACCGTCGCGGGTGGGTAGTCGCCGCGCAGGATCGCGCTGCCTAGTTCGTACGTCACGGTGCCGTGCAGATCGCGTTGAATCGCCGTTCTCCTGGATAATGGGAAGTGCTGCGAAATAATACTATTAATAGCACTTAAAGGCGAATTTTGCAGTAGCATGTGCCCTTGAAGACGTTGCCGCTCGCGCATGGTGCGAGCGCCGCCCTACCGCTCAAGTTCATGGAGACACCGCATGAAAATCACCAGGCTCGAAACCTTCGTCGTCCCGCCGCGCTGGCTCTTTCTGAAGATCGAAACGGACGAAGGGATCGTCGGCTGGGGCGAGCCGATCGTCGAAGGCCGCGCGCATACGGTAGCCGCCGCCGTCGATGAACTCGCCGACTATCTGATCGGCAAGGACCCGCTCCTCATCGAAGACCACTGGCAGGTGATGTACCGCGCGGGCTTCTACCGCGGCGGCCCGATCTCGATGAGCGCCATTGCCGGCGTCGATCAGGCGCTCTGGGACATCAAGGGCAAGCATCATGGCGTGCCCGTTCACGCGCTGCTCGGCGGCCAGGTGCGCGACAAGATCAAGGTGTATTCGTGGATCGGCGGCGACCGTCCGAGCGACGTCGCCAACAACGCTCGCGCCGTAGTCGAGCGCGGCTTCAAGGCCGTGAAGATGAACGGCTCGGAAGAACTGCAGATCATCGACACCTTCGACAAGGTTCAGGGCGTCATCAACAACGTCGCGGCCGTGCGCGAGGCCGTGGGCCCGAACGTCGGCATCGGCGTGGACTTCCATGGCCGTGTGCACAAGCCCATGGCGAAGGTGCTCGCGAAGGAGCTCGATGCGTTCAAGCTCATGTTCATCGAGGAGCCCGTGCTCTCGGAGAACGTCGAGGCGCTGCGCGACATCGTCAACCAGACCAGCACGCCGATCGCGCTGGGCGAGCGTCTGTATTCGCGCTGGGATTTCAAGCACATTCTCGCGGGCGGCTACGTGGACATCATCCAGCCCGACGCCTCGCATGCGGGCGGCATCACCGAGTGCCGCAAGATCGCCGCGATGGCCGAAGCCTATGACGTCGCGCTCGCGCTGCATTGTCCGCTCGGGCCGATCGCGCTCGCCACCTGCCTGCAGATCGACGCGGTGAGCTACAACGCGTTCATCCAGGAGCAGAGCCTCGGCATTCACTACAACAAGGGCAACGACCTGCTCGATTACATCAGGAATCCCGAAGTCTTCAAGTACGAAGACGGCTTCGTCTCGATTCCGCAGGGCCCGGGTCTCGGCATCGACGTGAACGAGGAGAAGGTGCGCGAAATGGCGAAGACCGGTCACCGCTGGCGCAATCCGGTGTGGCGTCACGAGGATGGCAGCGTCGCCGAATGGTGATACGCAAATGAACGCCGAAACGCGCGGCGCGCAGCTTGAAGTGACGCGCTCGATGCCGCGCGTTTCGGCGACGTAACGTTTTGCGTGGCTTTGGGCGCTCAGGCGCGCCCGCTCGCGAGACGCGCGAACGGCATATGTCGTTTGCGCACACAGCCAGTTCATGGAGAGCCGCGCCGCTCAAGGCGCGGCCATTGTCGAAGGCACGCGCCGAGCGCGAGCGCCACCCACTGGCCTGCTCCTTGCAGATTCCTTTGCAACTCAACTTCGGTGTTGCAAAGGATGCCATGGACGCGTCGATTCCCGACTATCTGATCCGCGAACAAGCCGCCGTCGGCGCACTCGTTGCCTTCGGCTTCCTGCGCGTGTTCGCTGCCGCAATCGCCTTCACGCGCGGCTGGCGCATTCGCTGGGTCGAGCACGCCGCAATCGGCGCCGCGGCGCTGTGGTGCGCGCCGCAACTGATCGCGCTGATCGCCAATCCTTCGTCCGTGGCCGCGCTCGCGGAACTGGAAGGCAACGCCATGGGCTGCGCCCTCGCCCTCTTCTTCTCACCGATTCTCAGTCACCGGCTCGGCTACGAATAACTTGCAGCGACGACGTTTCAGCCCTGCAACACGTAGGCCGGCACGCTGCGCGCGAGCGCGGCGGCGGCTACCAGCACGCCGATCATCACGATCGCCTCGAGATGAATCACGTTGACGAAACGGCGCGCCGCAGCTGTCGACGCCGCGCGCCGCAACTCGGGCATCGCCACGAGCCGGTTGAAGCCGCCCATCGCGAGCGCGAGCAGCACGAGCACGGCTTTGAGCATCAGCACGCGGCCCCAGGTGCTGCCCACGATGGCATCGATCGAGCCGCCGCTGCCGCGTAGCGCATCGAACACCCCCGTCGCGATCACGAAGCCCACCGCGAAGAACGCCACGTTCGAAATCTGGCCCGCCGTGCGGATCAACACGCCGCGTGCAGTCGACGCGCCGAGCGCCGGCAGCACGGCAAGTCCGCCCGCCATGACGATGCCGCTCCACGCGCTTGCGCTGAGCAAATGGAGCGTGTGCAGCCCGAGCGCGGCCGAGGCGAAGCCCGCATCGGCGGCGTGCCCGAGCCCCGCGCGCCCCGCGGCGATGGCGACGAGCGCGAGCCAGAGCACGCCATCGCGCGCCACACTCGAAGCCGCGAACGCGCAGCCGAGCAGCACGAGCGCGCCGATGAACGCGACGGTCCACGCATGGCCGACGTGCGTTTGCGAGAGCACCGTGCCGACTACGCCGAACACGCTGGGCAACGGTTCGCCGCTGACCGACGCGCTCTCGTAAAGCATCCACATGATGAGCGCCGCCACGAGGACGAACGCCGCGGCGCGCAGCGAGCGTTGCGCGCGCAGCCATGCGAGGCGCGCGGGCGCGACGGCCGTGCGGCCGTCCTTGTCGAGCCACGCGCCATAGAACGCCGAGCCGAGCGCGAATGCGTAGGCGATGTTGACAATGGCCGCCATGGCGACCTGCCCGATCCAGAGCCAGTCAGCTTTCATCGGACCTCGCCCTCCCGCGTGGTGCGGGTCGCGCGGACTTCGCGCGAAGGGGATCGGTCGGCTTGATGCAACGATAGGGAAAGTGCAATTGGAGTCATCGAGACAAGTGGCAAGGAAACAACATGAAAACGGCAACAGCAACACACACACGCATCACATCGCGTGTCCAGCAAGGGTGCCTGCTTCGATAGCCGCCGCGCCATTCGGTTCAATGCGGGCTCGATGCGGCTTCAACGCGCGTTCCATGCGCGTTCCATGCGCGTTCCATGCGCGAGCATCGAGCCGAAGCGCGAGACCGGAAGCGGCGGCGGCATGCGCCCGGCATGATGACATGCATGCGCCGGCAACGAGGGCTTGCCGAGTGTGGCGCGGGTGCGGGACAACCCCGTGTCACCGATTGGCGAACAGGTGCAGAATCATAACCGGCACCGACGCGACGATCGGCCGCAAGCACGTCGCGGTGGCGCCTCGAAGCCATCGGAAGGCGCTTGTGGCGCATGTGGCAAATAGTCACTATGGGTTCCCGATGCTAGAATCTGCTGCGTCGCCGCAGCGCGCACGGTCTTCTGCTTTCGTCGCGCGCAGCCTGGAAGCCAGGCCGTTCGAAGCCTGGTCAGGTCCACGATAAAGATTGGAGTTACGCGTGTCCCCAAGACGTATCTTCCGACCGCTCATTCCGCTCGTCGCGCCTCTGGCAGCAGCACTTTTGCTCGGGACGACCGGCGTTCTCAGCGCTGCGCATGCCCAGACGGCGGCCTCCGCGCCGCAGCCCAAAGCCCCGGACACGATCGCCTCACGCGTGCAGGGCTGCACGGCGTGCCACGGCTCGCACGGGCAGGGCACCGACAACGACTACTTCCCGCGTCTCGCCGGCAAACCGGCCGAGTACCTGTTCAACCAGCTAATGAACTTCCGCGAGGGGCGCCGCAAGTACCCTCCGATGAATTATCTGGTCACCTATCTCTCCGACGACTACCTGCACGAGATCGCGACGTTCTTCTCGCAGCAGCGGCCGCCCTACCCGCCGCCCGCGAAGCCTTCGGTCGGCAGCGACACGCTCGCGCGCGGTCAGCAGATCGTCCTGCACGGCGACCCGGCCAAGCAGGTGCCCGCCTGCGCGGCCTGCCACGGTGCGAAGCTCACCGGCATGGAGCCGGCCATTCCGGGTCTGGTCGGTCTGCACCTGGATTACATCAGCGCGCAGATCGGCGCCTGGCGCTCGGGCTCGCGGCATGCGAAGGCGCCCGACTGCATGCATGAGATCGCCACGCGCCTCACTGACGAAGACGTGAACGCGGTCGCGGCCTGGCTCTCTACGCAGAGCGCGCCGCAGAACCCCGTGCCGGCGCCGGCTGGCTCACTCAAGACGCCGCTTGCCTGCGGCAGCGAACCGCAATAAGGCGCCGGGGGAGACAGCCAATATGAACCGCAAGTCCCTGTTCGCACTTTCCGCCGTGATCGTGGCCGCCGCCGCGGCCCTCGTACCGGTGCTCTGGTCGGGCACCCACTATCTGCACAACGGCGCGGCGCAGGCGGCGACGCCCGTCGACCAGGCCGATCTCATCAAGAAGGGTGAGTACCTCGCGCGCGCCGGCGACTGTATCGCCTGCCATACCGTGCGCGGCGGCCAGATGTTCGCGGGCGGCCTGCCGATGGCCACGCCGTTCGGCACGCTCTACACCCCGAACATCACGCCCGACGACCAGTACGGTATCGGCAAGTGGAGCGCCGACGACTTCTATCGCGCCATGCACACGGGCCGCTCGAAGGACGGCAGCCTGCTCTATCCGGCGTTCCCGTTCGCGAGCTACACCAAGGTCACGCGCGCCGACGCCGACGCGATCTTCGCCTATTTGCGTTCGGTCCCGCCGGTCAACGTGCCCAGCCGCCCGCACGAACTCAAGTTCCCGTTCAACAACCGCAACCTGCTGATCGGCTGGCGTACGCTGTTCTTCCGCGAAGGCGAATACAAGCCCGATCCGACCAAGTCGGTCGAATGGAACCGCGGCGCGTATCTCGTCGAAGGCCTCGGCCACTGCGGCATGTGCCACACGTCGATCAACGCGGTCGGCGGCCCGGTCAACTCGGCGGCCTTCGCGGGCGGCCTGATCCCGCTGCAGAACTGGTACGCGCCGTCGCTCACGGGCAGCGAAGGCGGCCTCGGCGACTGGGACATCAGGGACATCGCAAGCCTCCTGAAGACCGGCGTGTCCGAGCGCGGCGCCGTGTTCGGCCCGATGGCGGACGTGATCCACAACAGCCTGCAATACCTCTCGGACGACGACATCCACGCGATGGCCTCGTATCTGAAGACCATCCCGCAGAAGAAGGAAGCGCCCGAAACCATGCAGATGGAGACGTCGGAAGCGTTCGGCGGCGAACTCTTGCAGCAAGGGCAGAAGATCTACCATGACCAGTGCGCAAAGTGCCACGCGGAGAACGGTCTGGGCATGCCGCCGAACTTCCCGCCGCTTGCGAATAACCAGTCGATCCAGATGCATTCGGCCGTGAACCCGATCCGCATGGTGCTCAATGGCGGCTATCCGCCGAGCACGGGGGGCAATCCGCGCCCGTTCGGCATGCCGCCGTTCGCGCAGTCGCTCTCCAACCAGGAGGTCGCGGCGGTGGTGACGTTCATCCGCATGTCCTGGGGCAACAAGGGCACGCCGGTGTCCCCGCAGCAGGTCGGGGACCTGCGCTCGTCTCCGCTCGACTGACGCCAGCGTTGACCCGGGTTAGCGTCTTTAGCGCTTAATCGGGTCCCATGCAAAGCGGTCCGCCGCCGGAAGGGCATCAGCCCTTACGGCGGTCCCACGCAAGTGGTTACTGCTATAGTGACGGTTGCCTGATAAGGGCGCAGTTCGCACAGCGCGGGCTGCGCCCTTCGCTATTTGGCGCCGGGGCCGTGCGGTGAAAACGGCTCCGTGGCCCGTCAGGTATGGTTTTGAACGCTGCGCTCGAGCACGGCGCCGCACGCGGTGGAACACTGTTCCACCGGCGCGCGTTGGCTCAAGAAGAACAAGGAGTGGTCGTCATGCACGCCGGTGAGCGTCTGAACAGCATTACTCACCTCGTGGGCGCGATGTTGTCGGTAGCGGGGCTCGTCTCGCTCGTGACGCTCGCGGCGCTGAATCACGACGCTTATAAGGTCGTGAGCTTTGCGGTATACGGGGCAATGTTGTGTGCGCTGTACACGATCTCGACGCTGTATCACGGCGTGCGCGGCATTCGCCTGAAGGCCGTGCTGCAAAAGTGCGACCATGCCGCGATCTATCTGCTCATCGCGGGAAGCTATACTCCGTTCACGCTGGTGACGCTGCGTGGACCCTGGGGCTGGTCGCTCTTCGGCGTAAGCTGGGGGCTCGCGGCCCTTGGCATCGTCCAGGAACTCACGCTCGGGCGGCGCACGAGAGTGCTTTCGATGGTGCTCTACGTGGTGATGGGCTGGCTCGCGGTGGTGGCGGTTCGGCCGCTCATCGAGGCCTTGCCGGCCGCAGGCACGGCGTGGCTGCTGGCCGGCGGCGTCATTTACAGCGTCGGCATTTATTTTTTCGTCAATGACGAACGCATCCGGCACGGACATGGAATCTGGCATCTGTTCGTGCTCGCCGGGAGCGTCTGTCAATTCGTGAGCGTCGCGCGCTACGTCGCCTGACGCGTCAATGCGAAGACATCGTACGGCCGCCGCAGTGTCCGCGGCCGCACGATGCAACTTAACGCCAGACGACGGGTCTCGATAGACCCGTCCGTTCCATGAAGAAAAAACGCGGCGCGCGCACTGGCGCGCCGTCCGAACAACGCGAAAAAGCGGCTTCACCGGGCGCATTCGAACCCGGCAACACCGCTTTGGCTGCGCAGCGCGCCTTCGGGCCGCGAAGCGACGCCCGCGCTACTGCAATACAACAGGTGTTTATGTCTTTCGATTCTCTCGGCTTGTCCGAACCGCTGGTCCGCGCAGTCAACGAACTTGGGTACAGCACGCCCACGCCGATCCAGGCGCAAGCGATCCCCGCCGTGCTCGGCGGCGGGGACCTGCTCGCCGGCGCGCAAACCGGCACCGGCAAGACCGCTGGCTTCACGCTGCCGATCCTGCAACGCCTCACGGACATGGCGCCGGCAGCGGGCGGCAAGCGCGTGGTGCGCGCGCTGATCCTCACGCCCACGCGCGAGCTCGCCGCGCAGGTCGAGGAGAGCGTGCGCGCCTACGGCAAGTATCTGAAGCTCAGGTCCACGGTGATGTTCGGCGGCGTGGGCATCAATCCGCAAATCGACGCGCTCAGGCGCGGCGTGGATATCGTGGTCGCGACGCCCGGGCGCCTGCTCGATCACATGCAGCAAAAGACGATCGATCTTTCGCAGCTCGAGATTCTCGTGCTCGACGAAGCCGACCGCATGCTCGACATGGGCTTCATCCACGACATCAAGCGCGTGCTCGCGAAGCTCCCGCCCAAGCGCCAGAACCTGCTCTTCTCGGCCACCTTCGCCGATGAGATCAAGGCGCTCGCCGACAGCCTGCTCGACTCGCCCGCGCTCATCGAAGTCGCGCGCCGCAACACCACGGCCGAAACCGTGGCGCAGAAGATCTATCCCGTCGACCGCGACCGCAAGCGCGACCTGCTCACGCACCTGATCCGCCAGCACAACTGGTTTCAGGTGCTCGTGTTCACGCGCACCAAACATGGCGCGAACCGCCTCGCCGAGCAGCTCACGAAGGACGGCATCAGCGCGCTCGCGATTCACGGCAACAAGAGCCAGTCGGCACGTACGCGCGCTTTGAGCGAGTTCAAGGACGGCACGCTCCAGGTGCTCGTCGCGACAGACATTGCCGCGCGCGGGATCGATATCGACCAGCTTCCGCACGTCGTCAACTACGATTTGCCGAACGTGCCCGAGGACTACGTGCACCGCATCGGCCGCACGGGCCGCGCGGGCGCGACCGGCGAAGCCGTGTCCCTCGTGTGCGTGGACGAGCATCAGTTGCTCAAGGACATCGAGAAGCTCATCAAGCGCGCGGTGCCCCAGGAGGTCATTGCAGGCTTCGAGCCGGACCCGAACGCGAAGCCTGAGCCGATCCAGCGCCGCAGCCAGCCCCAGGGGCGCGCGCCACGGCAGGGGCAAGGCCAAGGCCAGGGCCGTGGTGCGTCGAATGGCGCCAATGCCACGAACGGCGGCCGGCCCGCGCAGGCGCGAGAAGCGCGTGAACCGCGTGAACCGCGTGAACCGCGCAGCGGTGTTCGTGAAGGTGGCCGGGAAAGCAAGCGCGAAGGTGGCCGCGACGGCAACCGCG
The DNA here is from genome assembly GCF_024206495.1 of Paraburkholderia sp. CNPSo 3272. Lineage (GTDB taxonomy): Bacteria > Pseudomonadota > Gammaproteobacteria > Burkholderiales > Burkholderiaceae > Paraburkholderia. The sequence continues at coordinate 131,230 of NZ_JAMBPQ010000012.1, forward strand.
CGCAGGCAGCCAACGGTGGCGGCAACGGCGGCCAGCGCCCGGCCAAGCCGGCCTCGAACGGCGGCGGCGTGCGCACGGCCAAGCCCGTGAAACAGCAAGGCGCGAATCATGGCGCACAAGGCGCACGCGGCGAGCATACGCGTCGCGAAACCCAGCGCGGCGTTTCGCACGAGAGCGCACTGGGCCGCACGCAACAACGCAATCCGCAAGGCAACCCGGGCGCGCTGCTCGGCGGCCGCCCGGGCGGCAATTCGCGCCGCGACGGCAACGGCCAGCGCGATCGCTGACCTTCGCGTCCGCAACGAAAAAGCCCGCTCCAGCAGCGGGCTTTTTTTCGCGGGTCGATGTCCTAGCGGAAGAAGACGTGTTGCGTGATCTTCGCGAGCGGATAGTGCACTCCGGGCCGGATCTTCGCGGGCAGGTTGAGCGGTTTGAGCAGCATCTTCACGCACATGTCGGCGGAAAGGTTGTGGCGCACCAGCCTGTTCACGCGCGCAGTGAGTTCGCGGCTATAGGCCTCGTCGCGCACTCGGTCGGGGTAGCGGCCCGCGTACACATGACGCAGCGCAATCTCGGAATCTTCGTTCTTGATCTCCATCACACGGCGCATGAGCGCGCCGAGCACGGCGAGACGCCCGTGACCTTCTATCTGGTTGTACTTCTTGAAATAGCGGAAAAAGTGCTTGTAGTGGCGCACTTCGTCGCTGCGAATGTTGTCGGTGATTTCCTTGAGCACGGGCTCATCCGAATACTCGCCGATCGCGCGGTAGAGCGTGGCGGTGCCGGTTTCGACCACGCAGCGAGCGACCATCTCGAGCGCGCGCGTTTTCTCGAACTCCTCGAACGAACAGGTCTTCGAATACTCTTCGATAAAGGTCTGAAACGCCGCCTCCCAGTCGAACTCGGGCCACACGTACTGGATGTACGTCTTCAGCGCGCGTCCGTGCTGAAGCTCCTCGGGCTCCCATTCGCGGTTGAGCCACTCGGAGACCTCGGGGTCGCCGTTGAAGAACACGTTCAGGTTGCTCGTGTATAGGTCGGAACCGCTTTCAATGAACGAAGAGGCGGCGAGGAGCAGCATCAGGTCTTCGTTGGCGGCGGCGCGTTGACGGTCGATACGTGAGAGATCGATGTCTTCGATGCGCCAGGGCATCACATGGCGAGGCTCATTGTCGTTACACATTGTGTCCTACTCCCGAAGCGGCGTTCTACGCTCACGACGCGCGGCGCCCGGCCGGAAGCTCGAGGCCCGGCGAACTGCCATTAGGCGTGGCGAACGTTACAAGCCATCCCTATTTCCATCTTAGCTGTACTTTCGCGTAGCTGCAGTCACAAAGCACAGACCGGGCCGGGTTCCCGCAGTTCCGGGAATAAACACCCTCTTCGCGTTACGTCATGTGACGATCACCCACCGACGCGCAATCGCAATACCCGCAGGGCGTACCTGTGTTCGATGCGTCGCGTTTCGAAGCGGCTATGCGCGCTGTGTGCCGCGCTGCGGCACGAACCTCAAGTGATTTCGCGAATCCAGGCCGCTCGCACCACCGCTGCGTGCGGGCTCGAATGTCAAAGGGAATATTTTCGGGGCGTGGTTTGTACAACGCAACGGCGTTGACTACACTCCAGTTCCCCGAGGTAGATCCCGGGCTGGACGTCGTTTTGGCCGCGCACAGGCGGCCCGGGCGGCCGGTCCCTCCAGCCAGTCGATCTGCACCGTCGCAGGCTTTCGCTCATACCACCGCATGTCTGTCGCTGCGCCGCCCTGCGGGCCGCAACCGGCGACCTCTGATGCGGCAACACGGAGAGAACGATGCTGAGTCCGCATGAATTCGCCACCCTGCTGCTAGTACAGGACGCCCCCAACCAGCTCGACATGGAGCGAGAAGAACTGGACGCCTTGCTCGAACGACAGCTCGTCCAACTGGAGCGCCTCGCATCCGGCCTTCAGCAATGGCGACTAACCGAAATCGGCGACTCTGCGTTGCGCGCCATCAAACGGTGTTCGTAGCCTGATCCCGCGGGTCGAGTACCCGCGCAGCCACAGGCTCCATTGCCCTTTATCGATTTGCGCGGATGCATGGATCGTCCGCGAGCCCGACCTGGTCGGGCACGTCCCCGATGCAGGCGCACGGCAGTAGACGCACGCGCCTGCAGTGCATGGTCACGCGGACCCGCGCGCTTCATGCCCGCGTGACCATTTTTTTGCGCATGCGTCCTCGCACGCGCGAATGCACGCACCCTGACGCGGCACGATCCGCCTGTTCGCCTACCCGGCTCGCAGCGTGGGGTCGACCGCCGAGCGCCAGCTCAGCGCCTGGGCGCGCTGCGCATTGAGGAAGTTCACCCACTCGCCCCGCGACTCGCCGTTGCCGCTCTTGCCGAGCGTGGTGTATTGCTGCGCGAGTTGAGCCTGGAAGCTGCAAAACTGCTCCTGGGGCAGCCTGCCGCGCCGATTGGCGACCCACGCGTCGAAAATGGCCGCGTAGACGCCCGGCGCATAGGCACCGAAATCGACCGCCTGGCCGCCGCACATCTGCTGCAAAGCGGCGAGCGACGGCGCGCGCCCCCCGCCTTCCGGGCCCGGCGGCGCGCCCACGCACCCCGCGAGCAGCACGGCTGCACCGATCATTGCAATTGCACGCATGATTGCCTCGTTATCGTTTTCGACTGGTTGGAACGTCTGCATCCCGACCCGGTTATTGTCGCACCGCGCCGCACTGGCGGCGCCCTTGCCGTTCCGTTGCGCCGAATCGAGCGCAACTCGCTTTCGGGCTATGCTGGGTCCGATGCCGCGTGCCTCGTTGCGCGCCGGTCGACGCGCGTACCGCCGCGCCCCCTCCAGGGAGACTGCACGATGCCTCAGTCGCACGCCGATTCGTACATCCTCGCGCTGGACCAGGGCACGACGAGTTCGCGCGCCCTGCTGCTCGAACGCAGCGGCGCAATCGTCGCGCTCGCGCAGAAGGAGTTCGCACAACTTTACCCGCGGCCCGGCTGGGTCGAGCATGACCCGCGCGACATCTGGTCGAGCCAGGCGGGCGTCGCGGCGGAAACGCTCACGCGCGCGGGCGTCGGGGCCGCCGCGATTGCGGGCATCGGCATCACGAACCAGCGCGAAACGACCATCGTGTGGGACCGTGCAACGGGTCACCCCGTGTACAACGCGATCGTCTGGCAGGACCGCCGCACGGCCGGCTATTGCGACGAACTGAAAGCGCGCGGCCTCGAGCCGATGGTGCGCGCGAAAACTGGCCTGCCGATCGACGCGTACTTTTCGGCCACCAAACTCCGCTGGATTCTCGATCACGTCGAGGGCGCGCGCGAAAAAGCGCGCGCGGGCCGGCTCGCATTCGGCACCGTGGACAGCTGGCTGCTGTGGCACTTCACGCGCGGCGCGCTGCACGCCACCGACGTCACCAACGCGGCGCGCACGATGCTGTTCGACATCCACACGCTGCGCTGGGACGACGACCTGCTCGCGCTCTTCGAGATTCCGCGCAGCATGCTGCCGGAGGTGCGTTCGTCGTCGGAGGTCTATGCGCGCACGGCGGCGTCGCTCTTCGCCGCCGAAATCCCGCTTGCCGGCGTGGCCGGCGACCAGCATGCGGCGCTCTTCGGGCAGATGTGCATGCGCCCCGGCATGGTGAAGAACACCTACGGCACCGGCTGCTTTCTCGTGATGAATACCGGCGCGCAGCCCGTCGAGTCGAGCCACAACCTCGTCACGACCATCGCGTGGCAAGCGCTCGGACAAACGCAATACGCGCTGGAGGGCAGCATCTTTATCGCTGGCGCGGTGGTGCAATGGCTGCGCGACGGGCTCGGCATCATCCGCAGCGCAGCGGAAATCGAACCGCTCGCGGCGAGCGTGCCGCACAGCGACGGCGTGTACCTCGTGCCCGCGTTCGCCGGCCTCGGCGCGCCGCACTGGAACGCGCACGCGCGCGGCACGCTGTTCGGGCTCACGCGCGGCACGACCGCGGCGCATATCGCACGCGCGGCGCTCGACTCGATCGCCTATCAGTCGTTCGACGTGCTCGCCGCCATGGAGGCCGATTCCGGCATGCGCGTGAACGAGCTGCGCGTGGATGGCGGCGCCAGCGCAAACGATCTGCTCATGCAGTTCCAGGCCGATCTGCTGGGCGCAAACGTGCTGCGGCCGCGCTCGAGCGAGAGCACCGCGCTGGGCGCGGGATATCTGGCCGGGCTCGCGGTGGGGTTCTGGCGGGATATCGACGAACTCCAGCAGCATTGGAGCCTCGAGCGGCGCTTCACGCCCTCGTCGCCGCGCGACGATGCGGCAAGGCGCCTGGCCGGCTGGCAGCGCGCGATACTCGCGGCAAAAGCATGGGCCGACACCCGCGAGGCAGACACAATGGACGACGGCTGAGCCTCGCAGGCCGCCAGTGCGCTGCGTGCAAAAAGCAAAAGCACGTATGATGGGAGTTTCCACCTTGCCGCCTGCCTGGCTCAGGCGCACGCACCGGCCACTGACCGCTGGCCGCGCGCTGGCCGGCCTCTCGTTTCACGCATGATCGACCATCTCATCTGCGACTGTGACGGCGTGCTCGTCGACAGCGAAGTTATCGCCGACCGCGTTCTTTTCGACTCGCTCAGCAGTACCTTTCCCGGCATCGATTTTCACGCCGCCGTGAATGCGGCGTTCGGCCAGCAGACCTCGCGCTTTCTCACCGACGTCGCCGCGCGCTTCGACCTCACGATGCCCAAGGACTTTCTCGAGACCATCGAACATCGTTGCGAAGCCGCCATTGCCGAATCGGTGAGCCCGATCAACGGCGTGCGCGACGCCTTGCGCCGGGTGACGCTTCCTGCCGCGGTCGTTTCGAACAGCCGGCTCACGCGCGTGCACGCTTCGGTGCGGCGCGCCGGGCTCGACACGATCTTCGGCAATCGCATCTTCAGCGCCGAGCAGGTCGCGCGGCCCAAGCCTTATCCGGACGTGTACCTGCATGCAGCGAAGCAGCTCGGCGTGGAGCCGGCGCGCTGCATCGTCGTCGAAGACAGCATTTCGGGTTTGAACGCCGCGCGTGCGGCAGGCATGAAGACGATTGCGTTCGTAGGCGCGAGCCACATTCCTTCGGGCTACGCCGATGTGCTGCGCGAGATGGGCATCACGCGCATCATGGCGCACATGGAAGAACTGCCGGCGCTCGTCGAGGCCGGCGTGCGCGGCGAATTCGGCGACGTGCAGTCGTAAGACTGCGCGCCTCAGGCCGGCTCGGCGCAGCGCTCGCGCGCCACGGCGAGCGACTCGCGAAACGCCACCAGCTCGGCAATCGAAAGCACCGGCAGATCGTGCAGCTTCGCGAAGTCGTCGACCTGCTTGCCGCGCGCCATCGTGCCATCCGGGTTCATCAGCTCGCACAGGACGCCGGCCGGCGCAAGACCCGCGAGCACCGCCAGATCCACGGTGCCTTCGGTATGGCCGCGGCGCGCCAGCACGCCGCCCTTCTGCGCGCGCAGCGGAAACACGTGGCCGGGGCGCACGATATCGGCAGGCTTGGCGTCCGGGGCGATCGCGGCGCGGATCGTCGTCACGCGGTCGGCTGCCGAAACGCCCGTGCTCACGCCGTCGCGCGCCTCGATCGAGACCGTGAACGCGGTGCGGTTGCGGCTCTCGTTGTGGGCCGCCATCGGCGGCAGTTCGAGCGCGCGCACCTTTTCGTCAGACAGACACAGGCAGACGATGCCGCTGCATTCGCGGATGAAGAGCGCCATCGTTTCGGGCGAGAGGCGTTCGGCGGCGACGATCAGATCTGCCTCGTCCTCGCGGTCGTGGTCATCCTGCAGCACGACCGGGCGGCCTTCGCGCATGGCTTGCAACGCGGCGGCAATGCGCGGGGGCACCGGCTCGGAATCGATGAACGGGAGATCGGCGGCGGCGTCGAGCGGCGCGCCCTGGGATGAAGCGAGAGGGGTACTGGCAGTAAGGGACATGTGAAACGCTCCTCGCGAGAGTTAGGCGAAAAACGTTTCAGGGCATTGCAAACAGACAGGAATCCCCGGCACGCGTGATTCGCACGGATGCGGCGCGCCCCGAAAATGGGGACGCACACACATCGGCCGAAACGCCGCGGCGGATGGGCAAACATGACCATCTGCACATCTTCTTTCATCCGGACTATGACCGTCGGCTCTGGCTTCGCACCAGATCTGCTGACCCTGCGCACGACACAATGAGGCTCGCGCAGGCGCTCGCGGGCTTGTCGGCCTTGCCTTGCGGCGCGGCCGGCATACCGCCGGTGGGGAATTTCACCCCGCCCTGAAGACGCACTGATTACCGGCTTATTACCTGATTTAACCGGCGGGCAAAGGATACAACAGGCTGCACAACTGTGCAGCGCAAAAAAGTGCGACTAGAGAATTTTCTCGACGATGCGACACGACTCATGCCGGCTGCGCCGCCACGGCTGCGACTGCGACTGCCTCGCCCGCCTCGACCGTCCTGACCGCTTCGGCTGCCGATCCCACTTCGCCGACCGCCGTCCCGGCCGGCACGTCCCAACGCGGCGGCGTCTCCGCGTTGAGCGTCACGCGAAACACGCGCGCCTCGGTGTCGCCCGGGTTGCGCAAGCTGTGCGGCTGGTCGGCGTCGAACACGATTGCGTCGCCGGTGGCGAGCAGCTGGGGCCGGTCGTGCACGCTCACTTCGAGCGTGCCCTCGCTCACCACGAGGTTCACCGTCGTGCCGGGCGGGCGGCGCGCGCCGGGCTCGGTGTGCAGCGGCGCGATGCGAAGTTCGTGGAATTCGGCGGCGGCCGGCTCCCCTTCCGGATAGAGCGCGCGTGCCGAATAACGGCCGTCGGCGGAAACGAGGCGCGACGCCCGCTCGGCGGGCAAATGCTCGAAGCCGTTCACGGCATGCCGCCGCAGGAATGCCGAAACCGAGACCTTGAGCGCCGCCGCCACCTTGCACAGCACCTTGATCGACGGCACGCTGCGCGCCGACTCGACTTGAGCGAGCATCGCGCGCGAGACACCGGAGGCGCGTGCGAGCGCATCGAGCGAAAGCTGGCGTTCGGCGCGCAGCCGGGCGAGGTTGACGCCCACGAGATGTTCAAGCGTCTCGTAAGATCCTTCGGTGTGCGCAATATCGGGTTGTGCATCGCGTACGAGCGCGAGGGGTGAATGCATGGCTGCCTCCAGGCAGCGCCGCGTCATTGCGGCGCAAGAGCATGAATGGAGGCAAGACTAGCATCGCGATTTGCCGCGCCCAACGAAGTTATCTTCACACTGTTATCAGCATTGCAGAGCGCGAATCGTGGATTGCTTTCGCGCCCTGCGCATAAGGCGCGCTGCCTTCTGCACGGCCTTGCGCATTGCCCTCGTCAGGCGCTCACGTATTCTGCCGCGCCGCCACGTGCGCGTCGCGCAGCGGTACGGCGCGCGTATCGAGCCGCGCCGCCGCCCATGTGAGCACGAGCGCCGCCACCGAGACGGCCGCGGCCACCCACGGCAACGAGTCGAGCGCCACGCCGTGCGCAATCGCGAGGCCGCCCATCCACGCGCCCATTGCGTTCCCCACGTTGAACGCGCCGATGTTCAGCGTCGAAGCGAGATTCGGCGCCGCCGCGGCTTTCGCGACCACACGCATCTGCAGCGGCGGCACGGTCGCGAACGCGGCGATGCCCCACACGAATACGGTGATCGCGGCGGGCCACGCGGCGTGGCTCGTCTTCGTGAAGATGGCCATGACCACGGCGAGCACCACGAGAATGCCCATCAGCGAAGGCATCAGCGCGCGGTCCGCGAGCTTGCCGCCCAGGGTGTTGCCAAGCGTCAGACCCACGCCGAACAGCACGAGCATCAGCGTCACGCCGCGCGGCGAGAAGCCGCCCACCTGTTCGAGAATCGGCGCGATGTAGGTGAACACGACGAACACGCCGCCGAAGCCCAGCACCGTCATGCCGAGCGCGAGCCACACCTGCGGGTCGCGCAGCACGCGCACTTCGTGGCCGAGCCCGGCCGGACCGCTGTCGTGATGGTTGGGCACCAGAGCCGTCACGCCGGCGAGCGAGATCACGCCAAGGCCGCTCACGATCCAGAACGCAACGCGCCAGCCGAACTGCTGGCCAATGGCGGTGCCAAACGGCACGCCCAGCACAGTGGCGAGCGTGAGCCCCGTGAACATCAGCGCGATGGCGCTCGCGCGCTTTTCCGGCGGCACGAGCGAGGCGGCCACCACGGCGCCGATGCCGAAGAACGAGCCGTGCGCGAACGATGCGACGACGCGCGCGACCATCAGCAGCGAATAGTTCGACGCGACCGCGCACATGACGTTGCCGACGATGAACACGCCCATCAACAGCTGCAGCGCGAGCTTGCGCGGCATGCGGCTCGTCAGCGCGGCAAGCAGCGGCGCGCCGGCCGCCACGCCGAGCGCATAGCCGGTCACGAGCAGACCCGCGGCGGGAATCGTCACATGCAGATCGCGCGCCACATCGGGCAACAGGCCCATGATGAGGAACTCGGTGGTGCCGATGGCAAAAGCGCTGATGGCCAGCGCGAGCAAGGGGATAGGCATCGAAATCTCCGAAAATCAGCCTGGATTCAAATGGGCTTCAGTGGCATCCAGCGGCCATCAAGCCGCCGCGCCAGCCGCCAGCGACGTCACGAACTCGACGACGACACCCGGCGCGAGCGCAACGAACAACTGCACTTCCTCGCTCGCAGGCACCTCTGCCAGCTGGTACGGCACGCGATGCGCGGCCAGCCGTTCGACGAGTGCGCGCCATTCAATACCGGGGGCCACGCGAAACGCCACGTGGTCGATGCGCGGCGCCACGGGCGCAGGCGCTCCGCCTGCCAACCGCGCGGACTCGGTCGCCTCGACCAGATGGATGACCGGGCGGCCGTTCGCGTAGAGCCAGTGGCCGTCCACGCGAAACGGCGGACGCGGGCCGTCTTCGAGGCCGACGATGTCGCAAAAGAAGCGGCATGCGCCTTCGAGATCGGGCGTGACGAGGGTGACGTGATCGAGTTGCATGGCGTGCGGGCCGAAAAGGTTGTCCTGAAAACACGCGCATTGTCGTGGCTACGCTCGAATTTGATAATTGGCGTAGCATTTGAATCATTTTCAATTGATTTCTAATAATCGCGATGGACAACCTCGGTGACGTGCGCCTGTTCGTGGAGGCGGCACGCCTCGGCAGCCTTTCCGCCGCGGGCCGCAAGCTCGGCCTCACGCCCGCGGCGGCCAGCGCCCGGCTCGCGCGGCTCGAAGCGGAACTGCGTGCGCGTCTATTCGACCGCACCACCCGCCAGCTGCGCCTCACCGACGAAGGCCGCCTCTATCTCACCTGCAGCGAGCACGCGCTGCGCTCGCTCGACGACGCCAAGGCGGCCTTGCAGGAGGGCCAGAACGCGGTGCGCGGCAAGGTGCGCATTTCGGCGACCTCCGATTTCGGCCGCAATCTGCTGATGACCTGGCTCGACGAATTCCGCGCCATCTATCCCGACGTGCGTTTCGCGCTGATGCTGACCGACTCGCTCTCGAATCTCGTGCTTGAGGACATCGATCTCGCGATCCGTTTCGGCACGCCGCAGGACAGCTCACTCGTGGCGCGCTGGCTCGCGCCGAACCGCCGTGTGCTGTGCGCCTCGCCCGAGTACCTCGCGCGCTGCGGCGAGCCGCGGGAGCCGAACGATCTGGCTCTTTTCGACTGCATCGTGATCGGCTCGGCGGCGGGGCCGGTGAACGAATGGCGCTTCACGCGCGGCAACGGATCGCAGGCCGAAACGCAGACCTACACCGTGCCGCTCGACGGCGCGCTCGAATCCACGGATGGCGAAGTCGCGCGCCAGTGGGCGCTGTGCGGCTACGGCCTCGCGGTGAAGTCGATCTGGGATGTCGCGGACGATCTGCGCGCCGGGCGGCTCAAGACCGTGATGTCCGAGTGGCGCTACCCCGACGCGCCGCTGCACGCGCTTTACCACCGCAACCGCTTTCTGGCGCCGCGCGTGCGGGCGCTGCTCGATTTCCTCACCGAGCGTTTCGCACAGACTTCGGGCGAACTGGAGGCGCTCGTCCCCTGCGCGGAGACGGCCGAAGCGACGCAAAGCCGCAGACGCAAACGGATATAATGTCGGATTGCGCAGAAAGCGATCCGCGGCCGCATACGCATTGGCAAACATTGGCGAATATTGGCCAATGCGGCAGCACCGGCAAAAAGCGAAAAAGAAGTGAAAAGCAACGCGGAACGTCCCCAACGCATCGCCAGAAACAGGATGCCATCGCCGGTCTGATAGCCGGTCTCCCCGCATCCCGATTCGGCCCCCATAAAACACCGTAGTCCTGACGTGCAGACCGTGCATCACGCGCGCGCATCAAGCGGACGACGCCCCCAGGTCAACCACTGCGAACGGCGAAACCCGATGACCAAGAAAGTTTATGTAAAGACCTTTGGCTGCCAGATGAACGAGTACGACTCCGACAAGATGGTCGACGTACTCGGCGCCGCCGAAGGTCTCGTGAAGACAGACACCCCCGAAGACGCGGACTTCATTCTCTTCAACACCTGCTCGGTGCGCGAAAAGGCGCAGGAGAAGGTCTTCTCCGACCTCGGCCGCGTGCGCGAGTTGAAGGAAGCGAACCCGAACCTGCTGATCGGCGTAGGCGGCTGTGTGGCGAGCCAGGAAGGCGCGGCGATCGTCGCGCGCGCGCCGTACGTGGACCTCGTGTTCGGCCCGCAAACGCTGCACCGCCTGCCGCAGATGATCGACGCGCGCCGCGCCTCGGGCCGCGCGCAGGTGGACATCTCCTTCCCCGAAATCGAGAAGTTCGACCATCTGCCGCCCGCGCGCGTGGAAGGCCCGAGCGCGTTCGTCTCGATCATGGAAGGCTGCTCGAAATACTGCAGCTACTGCGTCGTGCCCTACACGCGCGGCGAGGAAGTCTCGCGTCCGCTCGACGACGTGCTCACCGAAATCGCGGGCCTTGCCGACCAGGGCGTGCGTGAAGTCACGCTGCTCGGCCAGAACGTCAACGCCTATCGTGGCGCATTGACGGCCGGCGCGCACGACGTCGCCGACTTCGCCACGTTGATCGAATACGTCGCCGAAATCCCCGGCATCGAGCGCATCCGCTACACGACTTCGCACCCGAAGGAATTCACGCAGCGCCTGGTCGACACCTACGCGAAGGTGCCCAAGCTCGTGAGCCATCTGCATCTGCCGGTTCAGCACGGCTCGGACCGCGTGCTCATGGCGATGAAGCGCGGCTACACCGTGCTCGAGTACAAGTCGATCATTCGCAAGCTGCGCGCGATCCGCCCGGACCTGTCGCTCTCCACGGACTTCATCGTCGGCTTCCCCGGCGAGACCGAGGAGGACTTCCAGAAGATGATGGCGCTCGTCGAAGAGATGAGCTACGACACGAGTTTCTCGTTCATCTACAGCCCTCGCCCGGGCACGCCCGCCGCGAATCTCGAAGACGACACGCCGCGCGAGGTGAAGCTCAAGCGCCTGCAGCACCTGCAGGCCACGATCGAAGAGAACGTGGCGCGCATCAGCCAGTCGATGGTCGGCCAAGTCGAGCGCATTCTCGTGGAAGGCCCTTCGCGCAAGGATCCGAGCGAACTCTCGGGCCGCACGCAGAACAACCGTGTGGTGAACTTCCCGGCGCCGCTCGCTTCGCACGCTCGCCTGATCGGCCAGATGATCGACGTGAAGATCAACCACGCGTACCCGCACTCGCTGCGCGGCGAACTCGTGCTCGCGCACGAAGACGCTTCGACGCTCGCGCATTAATCGGCGCGTCCCACGTCCCAGGAATTCAGGAGTTCAGAGACACCTTGAAGCCCAATCAGCAGCATCTGGAATTCACCGCGCCGCGCGACGACAACGCGCGGCTCGCCAACCTCTGCGGCCCGCTCGACGAAAACCTGCGCCAGATCGAGCAAGCGCTCGACGTGACGCTCGCGCGGCGCGGCCATCGCATCACCATCCGCGGGCGTGGCGCCAAGCTGGCACTTGCGGCGCTCGAAAACTTCTACAACCAGGCGCGCGATCCGCTCTCCGTCGACGACATTCAGCTCGCGCTCGTCGAGGCCCGGCACCCTGCGAACTTCGGCAGCAACTCGGCGAACGATCCGCGCGGCAACGGCAACGGCGGCGTGCGCGGCAATGTGAACGGCGGCAACAGCGGCGGCAACGACGCCGCCGAGATCGACCCGCGCTTTCGCGGCGACCCCGATCATCCGTTCGACGAGCCCGCGGGCGAAGGCGTCGATGTCGAGGAGCTGGGCCCGAAGCTCTACACGCGCCGTGCCGACCTGCGCGGCCGCACGCCTGCGCAGCGCGAGTATCTAAAGCAGATCATTTCGCACGACGTGACGTTCGGCATCGGGCCCGCGGGCACCGGCAAGACCTATCTCGCCGTGGCCTGCGCCGTGGACGCGCTCGAGCGCGACCAGGTCAAGCGCATCGTGCTCACGCGTCCGGCCGTGGAAGCGGGCGAGCGTCTTGGCTTCCTGCCCGGCGATCTGTCGCAGAAGGTCGATCCGTACCTGCGTCCGCTGTACGACGCGCTTTATGATCTGCTCGGCTTCGACAAGACCGCGAAAATGTTCGAGCGCCAGATGATCGAAATCGCGCCGCTCGCCTACATGCGCGGGCGCACACTCAATCACGCGTTCATCATTCTCGACGAGGCGCAGAACACCACGCCCGAGCAGATGAAGATGTTCCTCACGCGTATCGGCTTCGGCTCGAAGGCGGTCGTGACCGGCGACACCACGCAGATCGACTTGCCGCGCGGCCACAAGAGCGGCCTGATCGAAGCGCAGCATGTGCTCAAGGACGTGCGCGGCATCGCCGTCACGCACTTCACGAGCGCCGACGTCGTGCGCCATCCGCTCGTCGCGCGTATCGTCGAGGCGTATGACGCGCACTCGAAAAAGGACGAAGGCGTTGGCGACGCGCGCTAATGCCGCCGCCTTCGTCGCATAGCTTTAGCCCCATGCCCCGCGCACCGAAACTCAAACTGACTGTGCAGTTCCCCGCCGCGAAGGCGTTCCCCGAGCACAAGGCAGCGCTGCCCCGCGCCACCGTGGCGGCGTGGCTCAAGGCCGCGCTGTTCGCGGACGCGGAACTGGCCGTGCGCTTCGTCGACGCCGAGGAAGGCCGCACGCTGAACCGCACGTATCGCGGCAAGGACTACGCGACCAACGTGCTCACCTTCGCCTATGCGCAGAGCGAGGACGACCCGGTCACGGGCGATCTGGTCCTGTGCTGCCCCGTGGTGGAAAAGGAAGCCGCCGAGCAGGGCAAGCCGCTCGCCGCGCACTACGCGCATCTGCTCGTGCACGGCGCGCTGCACGCGCAGGGCTACGATCATGAAGACGAGACCGAAGCCGAAGAAATGGAAGGCATCGAGACCGAGGTGCTCAACTCGCTAGGCTTTCCCGATCCGTACAAGTAAGCCCCCGCCATGAACGACAAACGCACGCCCGATTTCGCCGAACCCTCAGCACTGCCCGAGGCGGGCGATGCGAGCGTGCCCTGCCCCGGCTACCCGCCGGTGCTCGGCGAGTCGCGGCTCCTGAGCGAGGACGAGTTGGCCGCCTCGCTCGCCTGCACGCTGAAAGCGCGAGGCTGGGACGGCGCGAGCGACATGTGGCTGTTCGGCTATGGCTCGCTGATCTGGAACCCAGGACTGCCCACCGTCGAGAACGTGCGTTCGCGCGTGCACGGCTACCATCGCGGGCTGTACCTGTGGTCGCGCGTGAACCGCGGCACGCCCGAGCAGCCCGGCCTCGTGCTCGCGCTCGACCGCGGCGGCTCGTGCGCGGGCGTCGCGTTCCGCCTTGCGGCAGAAGGCGTGATGCCGCACCTCGAAGCGCTCTGGCGCCGCGAGATGCCGATGGGCTCATACCGCCCCGCCTGGCTGCCCTGCGTGCTCGCGGACGGCCGCCGCGTCGACGCGCTCGCATTCGTCATGCGCCGCGATGTGGCGTCTTACACCGGCAAACTTTCCGAAGCCACGGTGCGCACCGTGTTCGGCTGCGCGTCTGGCCGCTACGGCACGACGCTCGACTACGTGCGCCGCACCGTCGACGCGCTGCGCGAGAGCGGCATGCGCGACCGCGCGCTCGAGCGGCTGCTTGCGCGCTGCGCCTGAGGTCGGCGTAACGGGTGACGTCACTGCGCGCCGCTTTTTCGTCCGCCGGGCGGCCACGCCGCATCTGCGTTAGGATGGATCTGCCGGTGTGTGTCCAATGTGTGGCATTACACGGTCGCGCCACAGGCATGTTGTATCCTTAACCCTCCGCAACAGCGCGCCCTGCCCCCAGCGGCAAAGGGCGCACCATCATGAACGACTCTTATCCCAGTCGACGCCAGACCGACAAACCGCAGGAAAAGCGCTCCCTACTCGAGCGGCTGACCGACTTCATCTCGCCCGAGCCCGACTCGCGCAGCGAGCTTCTCGAAATCCTCCAGGACGCGCACGCGCGCAACCTGATCGACGCCGATTCGCTTTCGATGATCGAAGGCGTGTTCCAGGTGTCCGAGCTTTGCGCGCGCGACATCATGATCCCGCGCGCCCAGATGGACGCGATCAACATCGCCGAAAGTCCTGACGAATTCATTCCGTACGTGCTGGAGAAAGCGCACTCGCGCTACCCCGTGTACGACGGCAACCGCGACAACGTGATCGGCGTGCTGCTCGCCAAAGATCTGCTGCGCTACTACGCCGAGGAGGAATTCGACGTGCGCGGCATGCTGCGCCCGGCCGTGTTCATCCCCGAGTCCAAGCGCCTGAACGTGCTGCTGCACGACTTTCGCCAGAACCGCAATCACATCGCCATTGTCGTGGACGAATACGGCGGCGTGGCCGGCCTCATCACGATCGAGGACGTGCTGGAGCAGATCGTGGGCGACATCGAGGACGAGTACGACTTCGACGAGGAAAGCGGCAACATCATCGCCTCGCCCGACGGGCGGTTCCGCGTGCGCGCGCTCACCGAAATCGAGCAGTTCAACGAGGCGTTCGGTACCCATTACTCCGATGAAGAAGTCGATACGATCGGCGGCTTCGTCACGAATCATTTCGGGCACGTGCCGCATCGCGGGGAGAAGGTGCGCATCGACGACCTGATCTTCGAGGTGCTGCGCGCCGACGCGCGCCAGGTTCACATGCTGCTGGTACGGCGCGACCCGATGGCCGGCCAGCGCGAAGCCGCGTTGCAGCCGCCGGGCACCTGACGCAGTAAGAGCGCTCCGCCTCTGCGCAGACGACGCCAGCCTTCCGGCTGGCGTTTTTGCGTGGGAGCACGGCGGAGCTTCGATCCGTCCCCTGGAGACCATCCCGGTACCGTCGCACGAAAGTGCTATCGTTGCGCTCGTCGCGCAGTCCGCGCTCGCGCTTTTCAGCGCGCTTTCCATCGCATTCCACGCACCGCATGGCCGAACCGATCGATACCCGCACGCACACCGAGACGCGCGCGAGCGAAACCACCAACGGCGCCGCGCGCCGCGCGCTGCCCTTCTGGCACTATCTCGCCGCCGCCGCGCTGGGCGCGCTCAACACGCTGTCGTTCGCGCCCACGCCGCACGGCGGCTGGCTCGCCATTGCGATCTTTGCGCTGTTCTACTTCTGGCTCACGCGCACCACCGGCTGGAAGAGCGCGCTCTTCACGGGCTGGGCGTTCGGCTTCGGCAACTTCGTGAGCGGCGTGTGGTGGCTCTACGTGAGCATGCACTTCTACGGCGGCATGCCCGCGGTACTCGCGGGCGCCGCGCTCGTGCTGTTCTCGCTTTATCTCGGTCTGTATCCGGCGCTCGCCGCGCTCATCTGGTCGTTTTGCGCGGGACACGCGAAGAATGGACGCAGCGGCGAGTTGCCGTTCTCGCCCACGTGGCACGGCGCCTTCGCATTCGCGAGTGCGTGGGCGCTCGGCGAATGGGCGCGCGGCTACGTGTTCACCGGCTTTCCCTGGCTTTCGAGCGGCTACGCGCAAGTGGACGGTCCGCTCGCCGGTTTTGCGCCGATCGTGGGCGTCTATGGCGTGGGCTGGGTGCTCGCGCTCGTCGCGGCGCTCATCGCGCAAGCGGTTTTGCGTGCAAGCGACGTGAAGGGGCGCGTCGCGTCGCCCCGGCGCGGCGCAGTGGCGACGCCGGCGCTGCTTGCTCTCGCCGTGATCGCCGCCGGCCTGCTGCTTTCGCTAGTCTCGTGGACGCAACCCTCCGGCACGCCGCTCAACGTAAGGCTGCTGCAAGGCAACGTCAAGCAGGACATGAAGTTCTCCGAGCAGGGCATGATCGACGCCCTCAACGAATTCCAGAAGCTGATCACAGAAAAGCCCGCCGATCTCGTCGTCACCCCCGAAACCGCGGTGCCGGTGCTCGTGCAGGAAATTCCCCAGAAGTTCGGCCGCGATGTCCGCGCCTTCGCCGACGGCACCAATACGGCCATCCTGTTCGGCGCAGTGGGCGGCACGATCACGTCCGATGGCCGCGTGATCGACTACACCAACAGCCTCTTCGGCATCACGCCGGGCCAGAACGGCCTCTATCGCTATGACAAGCATCACCTCGTGCCCTTCGGCGAATTCGTGCCCTGGGGCTTCCGCTGGTTCGTCAATCTCATGAACATCCCGCTCGGCGACTTCGCGCGCGGGGCGCCCGTGCAGCCGCCCTTGCGCGTGCACGGTGAGCTCGTGGCGGTGAACATCTGCTACGAGGACATCTTTGGCGAGGAGATCGCGCGCACCGTGCGCGAGAGCCCGACCTCGCCGGGCATCCTCATCAACTCGACGAACCTGGCGTGGTTCGGCGACACCATCGCGCTCGACCAGCACCTGCAGATTGCGCGCATGCGTTCGCTCGAAACCGGCCGCCCGATGCTGCGCGCGACCAACACGGGCGCCACGGCCGCCATCGACGCGAAAGGCCGCGTGATCGCGCGCCTGCCCACGTTCACGGTGGGCTCGCTCGACGTAAAGGTGGAAGGCACGAGCGGCTTCACGCCCTACGTGACGAGCGGCAACAACACGGTGATCGCCATGTCGTTGCTGCTGCTGGCGCTCGGCTTTGCGTTCGGACCGGCCTTCAAGGGCGCGAAAGCGCGCAAGCCGGCCAACGGAACATAAGCCGCGCGCAAAGCACACGAAACCTCGCGCTGACGACGCAACCGCACCGCTGCCGGCCGCCCGAACCCCATCAAGGTCTCAAGGCTCCGGCAATCCGGTAAAATTCAACGTTTTAGCACCTGGCCGCCTCGGCCCGGGCCACGCAAGGGGAAGGGGCAAGGCGGAGCATCGCCGCCCCGCCGGCGCGCTCGCCTGGCTCCGGCCGCCGCATTCCGCCCCCGAAAGCCCGAAAGACACTGCAGGCACACATGCTCACGTTTCAGCAAATCATCCTGACGCTCCAGTCTTACTGGGACAAGCAGGGCTGCGCACTGCTCCAGCCGATCGACATGGAAGTCGGCGCCGGCACCTCGCACGTCCACACCTTCCTGCGCGCAATCGGCCCCGAGCCGTGGCGCGCGGCCTACGTGCAGCCCTCGCGCCGCCCGAAGGACGGCCGCTACGGCGAGAACCCGAACCGTCTGCAGCACTACTACCAGTACCAGGTGGTGCTCAAGCCCGCGCCGGAGAACATTCTCGACCTGTACCTCGGCTCGCTCGAGGCGCTCGGCTTCGACCTGAAGCAGAACGACGTGCGCTTCGTCGAAGACGACTGGGAGAACCCCACGCTCGGCGCCTGGGGCCTCGGCTGGGAAGTGTGGCTCAACGGCATGGAAGTCACGCAGTTCACCTACTTCCAGCAGGTGGGCGGCATCGACTGCAAGCCGGTGCTCGGCGAAATCACCTACGGTCTCGAGCGTCTCGCCATGTATCTGCAGAAGGTCGAGAACGTCTACGACCTCGTCTGGACCGAGTGGGAAGAGCCGGGCCCGAACGGCCCGGAAATGCGCCGCCTCACCTATGGCGACGTCTACCACCAGAACGAAGTCGAGCAATCGACCTACAACTTCGAGCACGCGAACGTCGACCTGCTGTTCACGTTCTTCAACGCGTACGAAGCCGAAGCGAAGCGCATGATCGATCTGCAGCTCGCGCTGCCCGCCTATGAACTCGTGCTCAAGGCCGGCCACACGTTCAACCTGCTCGACGCGCGCGGCGCGATCTCCGTGACGGAGCGCGCAGCGTACATCGGCCGCATTCGCGCGCTTTCGCGCAGCGTGGCGCAGTCGTACTACGAGTCGCGCGAAAAGCTCGGCTTCCCGATGCTCGGCAACCCCGTGCACGGCGTGCCGGGCCTCACCACCGACGAACAGGACGCCGCGATGCCCGCCTGGGCGCCGCCGCTGAAGGTCGAACGCAAGTTCGACGAGGCATGACCGGATCTCAAGAACAATGACGCAAGCTCATCACGCCACTCTCCTCGTCGAACTGCTGACCGAGGAACTGCCGCCGAAGGCCCTCGCGCGCCTGGGCGACGCGTTCGCCGAAGGCATTGCGCAGCGCCTCGCCGCGCGCGACCTGATCGAAGGCGACCTCTCGTTCGAACGTTATGCGACGCCGCGCCGCCTCGCCGTCACGATCAGGAACGTGCGCAGCGTCGCGCCCGAAAAGCAGGTGCGCGAAAAAGTGCTGCCCGTTTCGGTCGCGCTCGACGCCAACGGCCAGCCCACCGCGCCGCTCGCGAAGAAGCTCGCGGCGCTCGGCTTCCCCGATTTTCCCGTGAGCGACCTCGAACGCGCGAGCGACGGCAAGAACGAGGCGTTCTTCCTGCGCTACTCGGCGCCGGGCGCCATGCTCGCCGACGGGCTTCAGGCCGTGCTCGACGAAGCGCTCGGCAAGCTGCCGATCCCGAAGGTCATGACCTACCAGCGCCCGGATGGCAGCAACGTGCAGTTCGTGCGTCCGGTGCATCGCCTCACGGTGCTGCACGGCGACCAGATCGTGCCGGTCACGGCGTTCGGCGTCGATGCCGACGACACCACGCGCGGCCACCGCTTCCTCTCGGAAGGCCTGATCGCCATCCAGCACGCCGACGAGTACGCGCACACGCTCCAGCACAAGGGCTTCGTGATCGCGAGCTACGCCGACCGCCGCGAGTCGATCCGCGCGCAACTGATCGAACAGGCCGGCAGCGACAAGGTCGTGATGCCCGAGTCGCTGCTCGACGAAGTGAATTCGCTCGTCGAATGGCCGGTCGTCTACGCATGCAAGTTCGAAGACGAATTCCTGCAAGTGCCGCAGGAATGCTTGATCCTCACGATGCAGACGAACCAGAAGTACTTCGCGCTCACCGACGACCAGGGGCGCCTGCGCTCGCGCTTCCTGATCGTCTCGAACATCGCGACGCAAACGCCCGAAGAGATCGTCGAGGGCAACGAGCGCGTGGTGCGCCCGCGTCTGGCCGACGCGAAGTTCTTCTTCGAGCAGGACAAGAAGAAGCCGCTGGCCGACCGCGTACCGCTGCTCGCGAACGTGGTGTATCACAACAAGCTCGGCTCGCAGCTGCAGCGCGTGGAGCGCCTCGAAGCGCTCGCCGGCAGGATCGCCCTGATGTGCAGCGCCGATATCGCGCTCGCGGAACGCGGCGCGCGCCTCGCGAAGGCCGACCTCCTGACCGACATGGTGGGCGAGTTCCCCGAGCTGCAAGGCACGATGGGCACCTACTACGCGCGCCACGACGGCGAGCCCGAAGAAGTGGCGATTGCGTGCTCCGAGCACTACCAGCCGCGCTTCTCCGGCGACGCCCTGCCCGCCACCACGACGGGCACGATCGTCGCGCTCGCGGACAAGCTGGAAACGCTCGTCGGGATCTGGGGCATCGGCCTCGCGCCCACGGGCGAAAAGGATCCGTTCGCGCTGCGCCGTCACGCGCTGGGCGTGCTGCGCATTCTCGTCGAGAAGCAACTGCCGCTCGACCTCGTCGAGCTGCTGCGCGCGGCCTCCGCGCAATTTGCCGGCATCGAGGCCGTGACGGAATCGACCCAGGCCATCTACGAGTTCTGCATGGACCGTCTGCGCGGCATGCTGCGCGAACGCGGCTTTGCGGCCACCGAGGTGGATGCGGTGCTGGCACTGAACCCCACGCGCTTCGACGACATCGTCTCGCGTCTGGACGCGGTGCGCGAATTCGCAGCGCTCGCGGAAGCGGCCTCACTCGCGGCGGCCAACAAGCGTATCTCGAACATCCTCAAGAAGTCCGAGGGTGCGGAAGATGCCGGCGTGCAGATCGCACTTTTCGTCGAAGCCGCCGAGAAGGCGCTCTACGCACAGCTCGAACAGGTCGCGCCGCGCGTGGAAACGCAACTCGCCGCACGCGAGTACACGGGCGCGCTCACCGCGCTCGCGGCGCTGCGCGAAACCGTGGACACGTTCTTCAACGACGTGATGGTCAACGCCGAAGACCCGGCGCTGCGTGCGAACCGCCTGGCGTTGCTCAAGGCGCTGCATCGCCAGATGAACAGCGTCGCGGACATCTCGCGGCTGGCTGCATAAGCGCAAACAAGCGGAAACGAGCGAGACGCCATGCCGACCAGCACCACCAGAAAACTCGTGATCCTCGACCGCGACGGCGTGATCAACGTCGACTCCGACGCGTTCATCAAGTCGCCGGACGAATGGGTCGCGATACCTGGCAGCCTCGAAGCGATCGCGCGCCTGAACCAGGCGGGCTATCGCGTCGCGGTGGCGTCGAACCAGTCGGGCATCGGGCGCGGACTGTTCGACATGGCCGCGCTCAACGCCATGCACGCGAAGATGCATCGCCAGGCGGCAGCCGTGGGCGGCCGCATCGACGCCGTGTTCTTCTGCCCGCACACGGCGCAGGACCATTGCGAGTGCCGCAAGCCGCAGCCCGGCATGCTCAAGATGATCGCGGAGCGCTTCGAGATCGAACCGGCCCATACCCCGGTGGTAGGCGACTCGCTGCGTGACCTGCAGGCAGGCGCGGTACTCGGCTTTCGCACGCACCTCGTGCGTTCGGGCAAGGGCGAGAAAACGCTCGCCGCCGGCGGCTTGCCCGAAGGCACGTTGATCCACGACGACCTGCGCGCTTTCGCGCTCGACTTTCTGGCGAACGCCCCTGCGTGAAGGCGCAGGCGGTTCACGCGAACACTCAACCGGCTAGACCGATGCGCTTTCTTCGCTCCCTGCTGCTGTTCATCTATTTCATCGTCTACACGATGCCGTACGCCACGGCGTGCTTTATCGCGTTCCCGTTCTTGAACGCGACGCGGCGCTACTGGATGGCCGTGGGCTGGTGCCGCTCCACGCTGTTCGTTGCGCGCCACCTCTGTGGCATTCGCTACCGCATCGAGGGCATGGAGAACCTGCCCAACGGGCCGGCCGTGCTGCTCTCGAAGCACCAGTCCGCATGGGAGACGCTGGCGTTCCCCGCGCTCATGCCGCGGCCGATGTGCTACGTGTTCAAGCGCGAGCTGCTGTTCGTGCCGTTCTTCGGCTGGGCGCTGGGCATGCTGAAGATGGTTCATATCAACCGCAAGGAAGGCAAGAACGCGTTCACCTCGGTGATACGCCAGGGCAAGCAGCGCATGGCCGAAGGCGCATGGGTGATCATGTTCCCCGAAGGCACGCGCATACCGGTGGGCAAGCAGGGCAAGTACAAGACCGGCGGCCCGCGCTTCGCCATTGAAACGGGCGCGCCCGTGGTGCCGATCGCGCACAACGCCGGTCACGTCTGGCCCCGAAACTCGTTCATCAAATATCCGGGTATAGTCACGGTGTCGATCGGCAAGCCGATCGAGACGACCGGACTCACGCCCGACGAAGTGAACACGCGCGTGGAAACGTGGATCGAAACGGAAATGCGGCGAATCGATCCTGAGGCGTATCGCGAAACGGATGGCGCAGCGGCGAAACCGGCACGGATTTGAGGCGCAGAGGGTGCTGGCTCGCATCGCGCGAAGCGTTGTGGCGCGGATGTGGACGCTACTCGCCGCACGGCTGAGCGCACCGCGCAGCACTGCGCCAGAAGCCCCGCGCAAACGCCCCGCGAACGGCACACGCCCACGCCGCGCACGCCCATCCGCACCAGGCCCGACGATGCAGAAGTCCCCCGCCCCGCGCCCAAACGCGGCACTCGACAACCGGCAACTCGACTTGCCGCTCTTTGCTGAACCGGCGCCTGTTGTGGCGCCCGATGCGTCCTCCCCCTCTCTCACACCGCAGCCTGCGACTCCGCACTCGCCCGAAAAGCCCGGCAAGGCACCGCTTGCGCCCGATGGCACCCGGCTGCGTACTGTCGTGCTCGGCGCGCGCACGCTGCATTACCGGCTCAAGCGCTCGTCGCGCAAATCGATCGGGTTCGTGATCGACGGTACGGGGCTCAGCATCACGGCCCCCAGGTGGGTCACGATCGCCGATATCGAGACCGCGATCGCCGAGAAGCAGCGGTGGATTTTCGCCAAGCTCGCCGAATGGCAGACGCGCACGGAGCAGCGCGCCTTGCCGCGCGTGGAATGGAGCGACGGGGCCGAGCTGCCATATCTTGGCAAGCCGATTACGGTGAAGCTGGGCGCTTCCTTGCTCGCGTTCGATCAGCAGACGCGCGTGCTTGCGTTGCCGCTGCCGCCGCATGCCGACGCGCAGCAGATCAAGGACCGCGTGACTGGTTGGCTGCAGGGCGAAGCGACGCGGGTTTTCGGTGAGCGGCTCGAGGCGTATGCCGAGAAGCTCGGGGTCTCGTTCCGGTCTTACGCGCTTTCTTCGGCAGCGACCCGGTGGGGGAGCTGTTCAAGCGAAGGGAGAATTCGCCTGAACTGGCGGCTGATTCATTTTCCGCTCTCCGTTGTGGACTACGTGGTCGCGCATGAGCTCGCGCATTTGCGCGAGATGAACCATAGTCCAAGGTTCTGGCAGACGGTCGAGTCGATTTTTCCGGAGTTTCGCGAGGCGAGGAAGCAGCTTAAGCAGCATCCGCCCGAGATGGTGCCGGGGATGTGATATCCCCGTTGCAAGTTCGCGAATTTCAGCTGGATTTTAATTCATTCGCAGTTCGAAGCAATTCACCGAAGAAACAGGCTGGATTGCCAGCCTGTACTACCAACGTTCTTACTTCTTGCGCTGAATAAACTCGATCTTGTAGCCGTCCGGATCGGTCACGAACGCGATCACCGTCGTCCCATGTTTCATCGGGCCAGCTTCGCGCACCACCGCTCCGCCCTGCTCCTTGATCTTCGCGCAGGCAGCATAGGCATCGTCCACCTCGACCGCCAGATGGCCGAAGCCAGTCCCAAGATCGTACGACGCCGTATCCCAGTTATGTGTCAGTTCGATCACGGTGCCGTCGCGCTCGTCCGTGTACCCGACGAAGGCCAGCGTGAACTTGCCATCGGGGAAGTCTTCGCGGCGCAGCAGTTTCATGCCGAGCAGTTCGGTATAGAACTTGATCGAGCGATCGAGGTCGCCGACCCGGATCATCGTGTGCAGCAGGCGCATGGTGTACTCCGTTTTGCCGTCGTCAAACAACGGACTGTACCAAAAACGGGCCAGTCCTGCCGGCGCGGCAAGATGTGCCGATTTGCTCTAGCATGGACGCCATCCCGAAATTGCTGCGGCAATTTCGCCAGCGAGGCGTAAGCAATGCGCGCAGGCAATGAACGTGAGAACCGAGGAGGTAGACATGCGAATTCTGGTAGTCGGTGCGGGTGCGACGGGCGGCTATTTCGGCGGCCGGCTCGCCGCTGCGGGGCGTGACGTGACGTTTCTGGTACGCGAGGCGCGCGCCGCGCAACTGCGCGAAGCGGGCCTCGTCATCCGCAGTCCGGCGGGCGATCTCACGCTGCGCGACGTCAAGACCGTGACGCGCGAAGCGCTCGAGTCGCAAGGCGGCCAGCCGTTCGATCTCGTCCTGCTGAGCTGCAAGGCCTACGACCTCGACAACGCCATCGATTCGTTC
The DNA here is from genome assembly GCF_024206495.1 of Paraburkholderia sp. CNPSo 3272. Taxonomy (GTDB): domain Bacteria; phylum Pseudomonadota; class Gammaproteobacteria; order Burkholderiales; family Burkholderiaceae; genus Paraburkholderia. The sequence goes on from NZ_JAMBPQ010000012.1 coordinate 155,134, forward strand.
GCCACAGCCGTCGGCCCGAACACGTTGATCCTGCCGCTGCTCAACGGCATGCGTCATCTCGAAGTCCTGCAGGCGCGCTTCGGCACGCAGGCGGTGCTGGGCGGCGTCTGCCTGATCGCGTCCACGCTCAACGACAAGCGCGAGATCGTGCATCTGAACGACGTGCAGGCCATCACGTTCGGCGAACTCGGCGGCGGCGTCTCGCCGCGTGTGCAAGCCGTGGCGGATCAGTTCGGCAATGCCGGTTTCCACGTGAAGGCGAGCGATCATATCCTTCAGGAGATGTGGGAGAAGTGGGTGTTCCTCGCGTCGCTCGCGGGCAGCACGTGTCTTTTCCGCGCGCCCATTGGCGCGATTCTCGCCACGTCCGACGGCGCCGCGATCATCGAGCGCCTGTTCGCCGAATGCCGCGCGATCGCAGCTGGGCACGGCCACGCCGTGCGCGACAGCTTCCTCGAGCGTTCGCGCGCGATGCTGTTCGCCAAGGGTTCGTCGCTCACCGCCTCGATGCTGCGCGACGTGCAGAACGGTTCGCGCATCGAGGCCGATCACGTGCTCGGCGACCTGATCCAGCGCGGCGGCGCGGCACAGCACGCGTCGAATGAGCTTTCGGTGCTGCGCGTCGTCTACAGCCAGCTCAAGGCCTACGAGGCGCAGCGCGCCGAGGCTGCTTGAGCGACGACGCTTAGTGCACCGGGAAGGCGGCGGCGCGCCACGCGCACATCAAGCGCCGCCAGCCCCTTCCAGCGCCTGCGCGAGACTCACATACTCCTCGACGGGCACTTCCTCGGCGCGGCGCGCCAGATCGAAGCCCAGCGCGTCGAAATCGAGGCGCTCGCGGTAATCGCTGAGCGTGTTGCGCAGCATCTTGCGGCGTTGCGAGAACGCCGCCGTCACGAGTTCGCCGAGCACGGCGTCGTTGACCTTCGGCAGTTCGTGCGGCGCGTAGGGAATCATGCGCACGATCGCCGAATCCACTTTCGGCGGCGGCTGGAACGATTCGGGCGGCACGTCGATCAGCTTGTCGATCACATAGCGGTACTGGAGCATCACCGTGAGACGGCCGAACGCCTTGCTGCCGGGCTCCGCCACCATGCGCTCGACCACTTCGTTCTGCAGCATGAAGTGCTGGTCGATCACGCGCTCGGCGAACGTGGTGAGGTGGAACAGCAGCGGGCTCGAAATGTTGTACGGCAGGTTGCCGACGATGCGCAGCGAGGGCTTCTCACCCGGCGCCGCAAGCGAACCGAAGTCGAACGCGAGCGCGTCGCCCGCGTGGAGTTCGAGCAGCGGGCCGAACTTCTTCGTGAGGCGCGCGATCAGGTCGCGGTCCAGCTCGACCGCGTGCAGCGGCGATTCGGGCGTGGCGACCCGTTCGATGAGCGGCTCGGTGAGCGCGCCGAGACCCGGCCCGATTTCGACCATGCGCTCGCCGCGCTGTGGACGGATGACGTCGACGATCGAATCGATCACGCCCGTGTCGACAAGGAAGTTCTGGCCGAAGCGCTTGCGCGCGAAGTGGCCCTGGTGCTGTCTGCTGCTGTTGGACATCTTCTCTGGAATCAATCAGATGGCGCGCCGGTGGCGCGCCATCGAAACGGCGGTGTCGAGGGCGGCGATCAGGCTGCCGGCGTCCGCGCGGCCAGTGCCGGCGAGGTCGAGCGCGGTGCCATGATCGACCGAGGTGCGCACGATCGGCAAGCCGAGCGTGACGTTGATGCCTTCGCCGAACGTCGCGTATTTCAGGACCGGCAGGCCCTGGTCGTGGAACATCGCCAGCACGCAGTCCGCGTCCTTGAGGTAGCGCGGCTGGAACAGCGTGTCGGCGGGGTACGGGCCGCGCGCGTCGATGCCTTGCGCGGCGGCGGCGGCCAGCGCCGGCGAGATCGTATCGATTTCCTCGCGCCCCAGGTAGCCATTCTCGCCCGCATGCGGGTTGAGGCCGGTCACCAGGATGCGCGGCAGCGGCACGCCGAAATGGTGACGCAGGTCATGGTCGATGATGCCGAGGGTTTCAACGAGCCCCTCGACGGTGAGCGCCGCCGAGACGTCCTTGAGCGGCAAATGCGTCGTGGCGAGCGCCACGCGCAACGGACGCGCGCCGGTGCCCGCCAGCATCATGACCACGCGCGGCGTGTGCGTGCGTTCAGCGAGGTATTCGGTGTGGCCGGTGAACGGCACGCCGGCGTCGTTGATGGTGCTCTTTTGCAGCGGCGCGGTGACGATCGCGTCGAATTCGCCGGCCAGCGCGCCGTCGATGGCGCGGTCGAGCAGCGCCAGCACATAGCGGCCGTTGGCGGCGTCGAGTCTGCCGGGCTTGGCGGGGGCAGCCAGCGCCACATGCTCGACCTGAACGGGCTGGTTCGCCAGCACGGCGGACCAATCGACGCTCGCGGCCTGCGCGCGCGCTTCGAGCAGCGCGCTGTCGCCGAGCACGACGAACTGCGCGTCGGGCCAGTGCGCCGAGGCGCCCGCCAGTGCGGCGGCGGTCAGCTCGGGGCCGACGCCGGCCGGCTCACCCGTGGTGATGGCAATGCGGATCGGCCCCGCCCTCCGCGGAGCCGGCGACGACGATGCGGAGGCGTTCATGGCTCGATCCCCTGGTGACGCTTAGTTGTGCGGCGGCGTCATGCCCGCGATCTTGTAATCGACATAGGCGCTGTCGCGCAGCTGGCGCAGCCAGTCGGCGTAGGCCTGCTCCGCCTTGCGCTGGCCGATGGCCTGGCGCGCGAGTTCCATTTGCTGCGCAATCGAGCCTTCGGCGTCGCGGCGGCCCAGCACCTGGATCAGGTGGTAGCCGTACTCAGTGCGTACCGGCTCGCTCAACTGGCCGTCCTGCAGCGTATTCATGGCGCGCTCGAATTCCGGCACGGTTTCACCCGGGCTGATCCAGCCGAGGTCGCCGCCCTGCGAGGCCGAGCCGTCCTGCGAGTAGGTGCGCGCGAACTTGGCGAAGTCGCCGCCCGCCGCGATTTCCTGGCGGATTTCGAGCAGCTTCTGGCGTGCCTGGGGCTCGGACATGCCGTCGCCCACGCGCAGCAGGATGTGGCGCACGTGCGTTTGCACGAGCTTGGGTGCGTCGGCGGCCGTGCCCTGGCCCTGGCGGCGCTCGACGAGGCGCACGATCTCGAAGCCGTCGTTGGTGCGGATCACCGAAGGGTTCACCTCGCCCGGACGCAGCGTGGAAGCGGCGGTCACGAATTCGGGCGGCAGCTTCGACTGCGGCAGGAAGCCCATGTCGCCGCCCTTGCCCGCGTCGCTCGCCTGCGAGTTCGACTTAGCGAGGCTCTCGAACTTGCTGCCCGACTGGGCTTCCTTGAGCAGCGCATTGGCCTTCGCCTGCGCGGCTTCGATGTCGGTTTCCGAGGCGTTGAGCGGCGCCTTGATGAAGATGTGCTGGAAGTGCAGGTCGCTCGACTGGCCAGCGTTCGGTCCGCGCTGGCTCGCGATGTAGTTCGCGACTTCGGCGTCGGACACCGTGACCTTGCTGTCCACTTCTTTCTCGCGCAGCTTCGAGAGCGTGAGCTCCGTGCGTGCGTCGCGCGTGAACGTGGTCCAGGGCACGCCGGCCGCCTCGATGCGCGCGCGATAGGTGGCGAGATCCATGCCGTTGGCCTGGGCGAGGCGCTCGAGCGTGCGCTGCACGCCGGCGTCGTCGACGGTGATGCCGTCTTCCTTGGCCTTCTGGAGCTGAATGCGTTCGAGCACCATCTGGTTGAGCACCTGCGCGCGCAACTGCTCATCGGGCGGCACCGGCGCGTTTTGCTGCTGCAGCCGGTGAGCGATCATTTCGGCGCGGCCGTCGAGCTCGCGCTGCGTGATCACGCCGTCATTGACGACTGCGGCGATCGTGTCGACCGTCTGGCCGTTGCCGGCCGGGAGACCCTGAGCTTGCGCCGGCGCGGCCGGCAACACGCCTGCGACGGCGAAGAGACTCGCAGCGTACGCTGCCAGGCGAAGCTTTTTCATGATTCCCACAGATACTCCAATGTTGGCGGGCACGCTTCGCCCGTCTCTATGCAACCGACACCGCGTTGCCCCGAGGCGCCTCGCGCAAGCAAGGCGCCGCGGATCACGCGTTATTGATAATCAGTGAAGCGCGAGTCCGGCGGCGACTGAGCCGGCAGCTGCGTGTACCCCGGCACTGCGGTCCTGAACGCCGCCACCAGCCCGTTGTCGACGTTCGACAGTCCCTTGAGCGTAAGCTGCGCGAGAAACCGCGTTGACGAATTAGGCGTGCCCGACGTATTGAGCCCGTTCGCGTAACGCTGCAGGCCGACCCCGAGCACCCAGCAGTCGGCGTCGTACTGCATGCCGACCAGGCCGTCGACAATCCGATGGCCGTTCAGATCGTAGTTGAAGCGGCCCACCGCGTACACCCGGTGTGAGAACGGCCATTGAGCCGAGATCAGCACCTGATTGATCGGCTGGTAGTCGAGCGTGGTGTTCGCGCGCGTGTAGCGATACGCCACGTTCAGCACGCGGCTCGTTCCCGGGCTGTACCCGAACCCGATGCTTGCCTTCGTGAGCTGGTTGCTGTCGGCATTATATTGGAACGCCGTTTCCGAAGCGAAACCGGCCCCGATTTTCAGGGCAGCGCCCGCAATCAGGTCCGAATGCGTCGCCTGACTCGTGCTTTCGCCCGAGTTGAGCGTGACGCGCTGATCCTGGAAGTAGTACTGCTGCGCGATCACGAAGCGCGCGCGCTCGTCGCCCGAAGCCGGGTCGATGAAACGCGTAGTGAGCGCGGCCGTCAGGCGATTCGCGTCGGCGATGCGGTCGTTGCCGACGAAGGTGTTCGGCGTGAAGATTTCCGCCAGGCCGAAGTCCGACTCGGCGGTATCGAAAAGGGGTGCGAACTGCTGGTTGCGGTACGGCGTGTACACGTAGTACAGGCGCGGTTCCAGCGTCTGGATGTAATCCTGACCGAACAGATGGACCGAGCGGTCGAACACGAGGCCCGTGTCGAAGCTGAAGGTCGGGATCGATTCGGTGAAGCTCTTCGGCGTGCCGACGGGCGAGCCGAAGGTCGTGCCCGCCGGGCCGATATTGCTCAGGTTGTACGACGCGAAGTGCCACTGAACCTTCGGCGTGACGAAGTAACCCGGCCCCACCAGGGAGTACGACACGTACGGATTGAAGACGACGCGGTCGCCTTCGGTCGCATTGTCTTCCGTGATGCGGAAGCGCGAATAGTCGGCTTCCATGCCGTAGTCGAAGCCGCCGACGTTGTACTTCGCGTACTTCACGTTCAACTGCGGCTCGCGGCCATACGGCGGCGTCGACGACTCGACCGTCTGCCAGTGCTGGTAGCGGCCCAGCACGGACCACGGTCCGCTGTTGTACGTGAGGCCGGCTTCCTGCTGATACAGCGTCTGCGTGCCGTTCAGGAACTGGTTGGCCGGAGACGACAGGTCCGACGGATAGGTATTGTCCGAGACCTTGTTGTAGTAGACGTACCCGCCGAACCCGTTGCCGAAGTTCTGGTTGTGCTGGATGAACAGCGCGTAGCGGTTCGTCTTCGTGATCGCATCGTCCGGCAGGAAGGTCCCGGTGATCGAGCCCGAGTAATTCGTCGAGAGATACCGGTAGTTGCCCTGCAGGAACACGCCGCGCTTCGAGATGATCTCGGGCGTGAACGTGAAGTCGCGGTTCGGCGCGATGTTGAAGTAATACGGCAGCGAGATTTCGTAGCCGTTCGTCGAACTGATCGAGAACGTCGGCGGCAGCAGGCCGCTGCGACGGTCGCCCGAAAGCGGGAACGACAGCCACGGGCTCGCGAAGATCGGCACGTCCTGAAAGAACAACACGGCGTTGTGCGCGACGCCTTCGTCGCTGCCGGTGTCGAAATCGAACTCGCTGCCCTTGATGTACCACGCCGGATTGGTCGAGCAGTGGCATGCCGTATAAGTGCCGGTCGTGAGCACCGAACGCTCGCTGTCCAGCAAGTCGGCGCGCGCGGCGCTGCCCGAGCCGCCCGTGAGCGTGAAATGGTATTTCGGCGCGGGCATGAAGCCCTCGTTCGCCTCGACCTTCAAATGCGCCTCGGGCCCCGAGAACGTCGTGCCGTTCTGCACGACCGTGACATTGCCGTAGGCATTGGCCATGTCGGTGTCCTGGTCGTAGTGCAGGGCGTCGCCCTTCACCACGTTCGAACCCTGGCGCAGCTCCGAGGCCCCTTTGACGGCGAGGTCGGTGTCCACCGTGCCGGTCGTCGAATCGCCGAGCACGAACGTCGCCGGGTGCTGGCCCGACGCATTGGGGTGATCTTCGAGTTGCGGTGCGATCCGCAGGCTCCACGGGCCGTCCAGCTGCTCGGGCTGCGCGGCCGCGCCCGAGAGCTGGGCGTGCGCGAGCGCGGGCACCAGACCCGGTACGGCCAGGAGTGCCGCGATGAGCCGCCGCTTGCCCGGCACGCCGTCGTCACTAGGGGAGATCGTCTGGAAAAGCTGTCTGGGCGGCATGTATGGTTTTGGCGAATCGGCCCGGCCGCCTGCCCTCTCCATGATGGTGGCCCGCCTGGGCACCCGCCTCCCGATGAACCGGATCGAGGCCGGGCTGCAAACAATTGATTACAATTCATCGCCCCCCTGGAGCGACGATGAATGCGGCGAGCGAACCGTCATGCGGGCTTTGGCGCGAGTCGCGTCAAAAAAGTCGTGGGGTATTATATGGCAAGACGTTGATCCACTGATTTTGCCTCTGGCTTTCATGACCTTTTCCGCCGCGCATTCTCCCGCCACTTCCCCTGGCGCCTCGCCGACCGACAATCGCCGCGACCTGCTCGCCGCCTGGCTCGGCAGCCACGCCGGCCAGTACGCCCTCGACCTCGCAACGCTCGCCCCGGCCTCGGCCGACGCGAGCTTTCGGCGCTATTTCCGCCTTGCGAGCGTGGGCGAGCACGGCGCGTCGCTGATCGCCGTCGACGCCCCGCCGCCCGAAAAAAGCCGCGAGTTCGCCCAGATCGCGCAGTTGCTCGAGGCGGCCGGCGTCCACGTGCCGCGTGTGCTCGAAGCCGATTTCGACGCGGGCTTCATGCTCGTGACCGATCTCGGCACCGCGCCCTACCTGAATGCGCTGCAGGAAGCCGGCCCCGGCGCGCGCTCGCGCGAGCTGATGCGCGGCGCCATCGACGCGCTGATCCGCTGGCAGCTCAGCTCGCGGCCCGGCGTGCTGCCGGATTTCGACGAAGCCTTCATGCGCCGCGAGATGGAGCTGATGCCCGAGTGGTATCTGGAGCGCCATCTGGGCCGCAAGGTCGACGAAGCCACGCGCGGCGTGCTCGATCGCACCTTCGCCCTGCTCGTGGCGAGCGCCCGCGCGCAGCCGCAAAGCTTCATGCTGCGCGATTTCATGCCCCGCAACCTGATGATCGCCACGCCCAACCCCGGCGTGCTCGACTTCCAGGACGCCGTGTACGGCCCGATCACCTACGACGTCGTCTCGCTGCTGCGCGACGCGTTCCTGAGCTGGGACGAGGAGTTCGAGCTCGACTGCTTTGCGCACTACTGGGAGCGCGCCAAGAAGGCGGGACTGCCCGTCGATGCCGACTTCGGCGAGTTCTACCGCCAGCTCGAGTGGATGGGCCTGCAGCGCCACATCAAGGTGCTTGGACTCTTCTGCCGCATCAACTATCGCGACGCCAAACCGCATTACATGGCCGACCTGCCGCGCTTTCTCGCCTACGCGAGCAAAGTCGCGCACCGCTACCGCCCGCTCGCGCCGTTCGCACGGCTCATCGACGAGCTGCAGGGCAGCGCCGTCGAAGTCGCTTACACCTTCTGAAGCGGGCCGTCATGACCCAATCGAATCACACGCCGGCCAGGGCGGGCCACGGCCGCACCGCCATGATCTTCGCCGCCGGACGCGGCGAACGCATGCGCCCGCTCACCGACACCTGCCCGAAGCCGCTCCTCGCCGTGGGCGGCAAACCGCTCGTCGTGTGGCAGATCGAGCGGCTCGCCGCGGCGGGCTACACGCGCATCGTCATCAATCACGCATGGCTCGGCGCGCAGATCGAAGCCGCGCTCGGCGACGGCGCGCGCTTTAGCGTGACGCTCCACTATTCGCCCGAGCACGACGCGCTCGAAACGGCGGGCGGCATTGCCCAGGCGCTGCCGCTCATCGAGTCGATGGGCACGCCCGAGGTGTTCCTCGCGGTGAGCGGCGACGTCTACAGCGCCTACGACTTCGCGCGCCTGAACATGCACGCGCAAACACTCGCGGCACAAGCGCGGCCGGGCATGCATCTCGTGATGGTGCCAAACCCGCCGTTCCACGCGAAGGGCGACTTCGCGCTGGGCGCCGACGGCCGGCTCGCGCTCGAAGGCGCGCCGCGCTACACGTTCGGCAATATCGGCCTCTATGACACGCGCATGTTCCGTGACCTCGCGCCCGGCACGAAGCGCGCGCTCACGCCGTACTATCGCGAGGCGATCGCGCAAGGACGCGCGAGCGGCGAGCTGTACGAAGGCGTTTGGGAGAACGTCGGCACGCCCGCGCAGCTCGAAGCGCTCGACGCCGCGCTGCGAAATTCGACGAACGCGCACCACGGCTGAAACCGGCAACGCGACGCGCCGTGCCAACGCCGGCGCGGCGCGCATCTTCAGTTTCCACCCGCCGCCGGCAACTCCACCTGCCCCTGTTGTGCCTGGGACTGTGACTGGGACTGGGGCGCCTCACCCGCTTTCTGCTGCTGAAGCGCCCACATCTGCGCATAGTGTCCGCCCGCGTGCAGCAATTGCGCATGCGTGCCGCGCTCGACGATGCGCCCGTGATCCATCACGATGATCTGCTGCGCATGCACGACGGTCGAGAGCCGGTGCGCAATCACGAGTGTCGTGCGCTCGCGCGCGATCTGGTCGAGCTCGTGCTGGATGGCGCGCTCCGAGCGCGAATCGAGCGCTGACGTCGCCTCGTCGAACAACAGGATCGGCGGATTCTTGAGCAGCGTGCGCGCGATCGCCACGCGCTGCTTTTCTCCCCCCGAAAGCTTCAGGCCGCGCTCGCCAACGGGCGTGTCGTAGCCCTTGGGCAGGCTCTCGATGAACGCGTGAATGTGCGCCGCGCGCGCCGCCGCAATGACTTCCTCGCGGCTCGCCGTGGGCCGGCCATAGGCGATGTTGTAATAGATCGAGTCGTTGAACAGCACCGTGTCCTGCGGCACGATGCCGATCGAGGCGCGCAACGAATCCTGCGTGACATCGCGGATATCCTGACCGTCGATCGTAATGGCGCCGCCGCTTTTGCCAGGATCGGTGCGGTCAAGATCGTAGAAGCGGAACAGCAACCTCGCGAGCGTGGACTTGCCAGAGCCGCTGTGCCCCACCACGGCCGTGGTCGTGCCCGCCGCAATCGTGAAGCTCAGGTCGTACAAAATCTGGCGTGACGGCTCATACGCGAAGTTCACGTGCGAAAAGCGCACTTCGCCGCCGCGCACCTCGAGCGCCTGCGCGCCGGGCACGTCGGCCACTTCGCGCTCGACAGTGAGCAGCGTGAACATGCGGTCCATGTCGGTGAGGCTTTGTTTGAGCTCCCGATACACCACGCCGAGAAAATTCAGCGGAATGTAGAGCTGCAGCATGAAGGTGTTGATGAGCACGAGGTCGCCGAGCGTGAGCCGCCCCGCCATCACGCCCTGGGTGGCGCGCCAGAGGATGAACACGAGCCCGGTGCCGATGATCGCCTGCTGTCCGAAGTTGAGCGCCGAAAGCGAGTGCTGCGACTTGATCGCGGCCTGCCGGTAGCGGTGCAGGTTCTCGTCGTAGCGCTTCGTCTCCCACTCTTCGTTGCCGAAGTACTTCACGGTCTCGTAGTTGATGAGCGAATCGATTGCGCGTGCGTTGGCGCGCGAATCGAGCTCGTTCATCGTGCGGCGGTAATGCGTGCGCCACTCCGTCACCTTCACCGTGAACACGATGTACGCCACGAGCGCGATGAGCGTGACGATCGCGTAGTACGCCTCGTACTTCACCACGAAGAAGCCGAGCACGAGGCCCACTTCCACGAGCGTCGGCAGGATGCTGTAGAGCGAGTACGAAATGAGCTGCGTGATGCCGCGCGTGCCGCGCTCGATGTCGCGCGACATGCCGCCCGTCTGCCGTTCGAGGTGAAAGCGCAGCGAGAGCGCATGCAGATGGCGGAACACCTTGAGCGCGAGCTGGCGCACGGCGCTCTCGGTCACCTTCGAAAAGAGGATTTCGCGCAGCTCCGTGAACAGCGACGTCGACAGACGCACGACGGCGTACGCCACCACGAGCAGTCCGATGCCGCCCGCGAGCACGATGCCGGGCGCGTGCTCCGCGCGACCGAGCGCCGTGAGATGACGCACCGGGGCGAGACCGTCGACGATGTGCTTCATCACGATCGGCACGCCAAGGTTGGCTACCTTCGCGCCGATCAGGCAGGTGAGCGCGAACGCCACGCGCCATTTGTAGGCCGTGAGGTAAGGCAGCAGCGAAACGATCGTCTGCCAGTCGTTGCGCGGCCCGGTGGCGGGCAGTGCGGGTTCGTTGGAAGCGGGAAAGCGGCGCATGGGGCGAGCGGCGTGATGCCTGTGCCAGGCGGCGCGCCAGGGCCGGTTCGGGAACCGGAAGCTGGCGCGGCGCAAACGGCACGGCGAGTCATGTGGGATAGATGTGAGGTTCCTGGCGACGGGTTTCGCAAAGGTGGAGGGCTCTAATCGACGCGCCCGCCGCGCCTGATGCTTTCCCGTACAATTCCTGATCGACCTATTGTCGCAGAAGGCGGCGCACGCCGCTGGGCGCCCAACGCGGGCCCCGGACCCGCGCCGCAACGCCTTGCGCCGTTCGATCCCTTTTCATGGATGCCCAATGACCGACTCCTTCCCGCTCCCTCAAAAATCGCCTGCGCTGCGCGTCGTGCCGCAACCCTCGGACGCCAACGTTCACGGCGATGTCTTCGGCGGCTGGATCATGGCGCAGGTCGACATTGCCGGCTCGATTCCGGCGAGCCGCCGTGCGAACGGACGCGTCGCGACCGTCGCCGTGAACTCGTTCGTGTTCAAGCAACCGGTGTTCGTGGGCGATCTGCTGAGTTTCTACGCCGACATCGTCAAGACCGGCAACACGTCGGTGACCGTCGAGGTCGAGGTGTACGCGCAGCGCATGCGGCTCCAGGAGGAAGTCGTCAAGGTGACGGAAGCCACGCTCACCTATGTCGCCACCGGCGCTGACCGCCGCCCGCGTCAGTTGCCGCCGATCGAATAACGGCAACGCCGAGGCAATCGCGAACGCCCGGCCGTAGCGCGGGGCTCAATCCGTCCACGCGAGCCCGGGCGTTTCCTCGTAGGTCGCGCTCGCGCGCAACAGCGCCGCGGCCTCGTCGCCGGGCAGCGGCGGTGCGAAGAAGTAGCCTTGCAGCTCGTCGCACGCGCGCTCGCGCAGGAAGGCGAACTGCGCCGAGGTCTCCACCCCTTCCGCGATCACCTGCAACTGCAGCTCGTGCGCAAGCGCGATGATGGCCGCCGTGATCGTTTCGTCGTCGCTGCTCGTGCCGATGTCGGCCACGAACGAGCGGTCGATCTTGAGCCGGTCCACAGGCAGACGCTTCAGGTAGCTCAGGCTCGAATAGCCGGTGCCGAAGTCGTCGATGGCAATGCCGATGCCGAGCGCGTGCAGCTCGTTCAACATCGACACGGCTTCTTCGGCATTGCGCATGAGGGTGCTCTCGGTCAGCTCGATTTCGAGCCAGCAGGCCTCCAGGCCGGTTTCCTGCAGCACGTCCTTCACGAGCTGCGCAATGTCTCGCTGGTGGAACGTCTTCGCCGAGAAGTTCACGGACACGCGCACGGGCGGCAGCCCCGCGAGCTGCCACGCGCGATTCTGCCGGCAGGCTTCGCGCAGCACCCAGTCGGAAAGCGGGCCGATCAGGCCGCTTTCCTCCGCCACGGGAATGAACTGCGCAGGCGAGACGAGCCCTACCTCGGGATCGCGCCAGCGCACGAGCGCCTCCATGCCGATGATGCGCCCGCCCTCGATCTCCACCTGCGGCTGGTAGTGCAGCAGGAACTCGCTGTCGCGCAGCGCCCGGCGCAGGCGCCGCTCCAGATTCAGGCGCGCCCCCACATTCGCGTTCATCTCGGGCTGGAAGAACTGGAACGTGTTGCGGCCCATGTCCTTCGCGCGGTACATCGCGACGTCGGCCTTCTTCATGAGCGTTTCGGCGTCGTTGCCGTCCTGCGGGAAGACGCTCGCGCCCATGCTGCAGCCCACGTACAGCTCGGTGCCGTCGATCCACGCCGGCTCCGAGATCAGCGCGCGCGCCCGCTCCATCCAGCCGATCAGCGACTTCTCGTCGATGGTGTCGGTGAGCACGATCACGAACTCGTCGCCGCCGTGGCGCGCGACCGTGTCGGTCGTGCGCGTGCAGCGCTGGAGCCGCTCGGCCACCACACCCAGCAGCCGGTCGCCCACGCTGTGACCGAGACTGTCGTTGACGTTCTTGAAGCCGTCGAGGTCGATGAACACCACTGCCACGCCCGTGTCGTGCCGCTGCGCCGCGAGCAGCGCGTGCTGGAGACGGTCGCGCAGCAGGTTGCGGTTGGGCAGCAGCGTGAGGCTGTCGTAGTTCGCCTGATATTCGAGCTGCTCCTGGTAGCGGATCAGCTCGGTCACGTCGTTGATGATACCGATGTGGTGCGTGATGCGGCCGTCGAGATCGGGCACCGGCGCGATCAGCAACTGATTCCAGAAGAGCGCGCCGTCCTTGCGATAGTTGCGCAGCACGGCGCTCACTTCGCGATTGGAAAGCAGCGCCTTGCGCACCGCGATGAGTCCGTCCTGATCGCGGTCGTCGCGCTGCAGGAGGCGGCAGTCCTGGCCGATCACCTCGGCCGGATCGAAGCCCGTGATGCGGCGAAACGCCGGATTCGCGTACTCGATCAAGTTGCTGCCGCCCGGGCCCGGCGCGGTGATCAGAATGGCATTCACGCACGCGTCGAGCGCGCGGCTTTGCAGGCGCAGCGCGAGGTCGGCGCGCTTGCTTTCGGTGGTGTCCGAGTACGAGCCGAGCACGCCGATCACGCGGCCGTCGCCATCGAGCAGCGGCAGCTTGCTCGTGAGCGTCGTGCGATGCAGGCCGTCGATCGTGTGGTTGTCCTCATAGTTGATACGCGGCAGTCCCGAGTCGATCACCTCGCGGTCCTGTTCGCGCATGCCGTCGGCGTAGGCCCGCCACGGCAGGTCGTCGTCGGACTTGCCGATAATCTGCTCGGGGTACGCGAGGCCCGCGTCCCGCGCGAAGGTCATGTTGCAGCCGAGATAGCGCGACTGCGCGTCCTTCCAGAAGATGCGCTGCGGGATGTTGTCGATCACCGACTCGAGCATCTGGTTCGAGCGCTGCGCCTCCGCTTCGGCCTGGATCTGCTCGGTCACGTCGTCGGCGAGCACGAACACGGCGTCGCGGCCGAGGAAGGTGAGCGAGTGATGCGAGATGTCGGCGCTGATGATCGAGCCGTCGCGGCGGCGATGGTGCCAGATGCCGGCCATCATGCGCACGTTCTGCGTGACCATGTCCGAGCGCGTGAGGTGTTGCTCGAGCCGCGAGACGTCCTCGGCGGGACGGATTTCGCGGATCGTCATCGCGAGGAATTCTTCCTCGCTGTAGCCGTACTGCTGAATCGCGGCGGCGTTCACCGCGAGAAAACGCAGCGTCTCGCGGTCGAACACGTACATCGGCACCGGATGCGCGTCGAACAGACCCTGAAAGCGCTCGCTGCGCAGGCGCATGCCGCTCACGGCGCGCAGCTTCTCTCGGGCGGCGCTCTCGCGCGCGCCGAACGTGTAGATCAGCAGCGTCCCGCCCGCGAGCATCGTCACGATCAGCAGCAACAGCGCGCGGCCGCCCGAGCGCTCCGAGTCGGCGAGCGCGGCGGCGAGCGCCAGATCTTCCGCGCGTTGCAGCGACGCGAGCTGCCCGTCGAGCTGGTCCACGAGGTTGTCGAGGCGGATGTATTCGCCGGCGAGCCACGCGGCCGCGGCGGGCGACAGCGTTGCCGGGTCAGGCAGCGCAGCGGTCCCCACGATGGGGCGCTGGGCACCATTCGCCGCGCCGTTCGCGACAGCCGGTGCCACTGTGAGCGTATCCAGCGTCACGGCGCTCGCCGCCTCGTCCGCCGCGGCGTGCAGCGGCAAGATCGTGCCTGTCACGACATGACCGGCCATGCGCGCGTCTGCGGTGTTCCCGGGTTGAATCGTCTTCGCGGCGGCGGCGTTGCGGGCGAGCGCCTCGCGGGCTGCCCACGGCGCCGCGGGCGAGCGCGCGGCGTTCGCGGGCGTCGCCGTGCCGAATTCCTGGCTGGACGCACCGTCAGCCGGTACAGGCTGCGTTGCGACCGTCCCGCTCGCCCCCGCCGCCACGGCCGCCTGCCCGCCCTCGTCGGCAACGCGCTGCTCGGCGCGCGCAAGCGTCACGTCGATCTCGCTCGCAATCGTGGCTCCCTGCCCCGCCAGCGCGTCGAAACGGGCTGCGAGGTCGGCGTTGCCAGCCAGCTTCGCTCGCAGGGCACGGGCGGTTTCGTCGAGCATGGCGGCGCGCGCGTCGTGCGCGGCGGCAGACTCCGGCTGACCCTGCACGGCGAAACGGCCCAGCGCGCTCACGCCGCTGCCGAGCGCATCGCGATAGCGGTCGAGGTCGTGACGGATCGTCGCCGCCTGGCTCGCGCGCTGGTCGATCTCGCGCTGACCGTCGATCTGCGTCCACGCAACAAAAGCGTTCGCGCCGACGGCCGCCGAGACGACGGCCAGATTGATGAGTTGGCGCTTCGAAAAAAGAAGGTTCATGAATGCCGAGCGTCGTTCGCGCCCGCGCCGTGAGCGCGGGATGATGGGTCACGACTGCGCGCGACCGGTCGGCGCCTGACGCGCCAACCCGAAATAACGGCAGGGCCGGCCGGGTCTTGAGGGTAAATGTGGAGAAAGAAGCGGAAAACGACCCGCGGCTGCGCGGGGCAGCCGGCCGTCAGCGGGAATCGGGTAGGGATCGCGATGAATCGTGGCGCGCGGGACCGGCGGGAAACAGCGTTTAACAAGTCACCGCGGCACCGCCAGCCCGAACTCGTGCATCGCCGGCGCGAAGTCGTGATTGCTCTCGGGTTTGCGCGCGAGCTTTGCAAGCACGTAGCGCTGGAACGGGTCGAGCTGCGCCCACTCCTCGAGGTCCGGCGCCTGCAGGCTGGCAAGCTCGGACTGCAGCGCAATGCCGCCGGGCACCGCGTTCACGTCGCGCCAGGCCGGCGCTTCTTCGGGCGCGAACCATTCCGGCTCGACGTTCGCGTGCGTGCGCATCATCTCGAAGAGCGCGTGGTCGAAATTGGGCTCGATTTGCGCGTCCTCGTCCACAGGGAAACACGCCAGCAGCCGGCGGTCCTCATAGGGCAGCAACTGCCATTGCGCGAGAGAAATGCGCAGACCAAAGCGATCCAGGTTGAAGCGCACGCACATCGGGATATAGGTGAGGTTTTCCGACGAGTCGACCTCGAACCGGAAAAGCAGCGGAGCTTCGTTCAATGCCATGACGGTATCCTCGCGAGGCGGGCATAAGCGCGGGCGGCCCGCTTGAGGTATTTTAGAACCTTCCGCGCGCGGCGCGGCCCCGCTGTCCCCGGCGGCGCTGCGGTACCGCGCCGCACAAGGACTGATGGAGTTTCGCGCTTGTCCCCTTCAACTCGTACCCCAACCCGCACGCCAATGAGCACCGCAGACCGGCCGCAGATCGCGACGCCGAATCCGCCGACGCATCCCCTCGAAACCGAAGGCCAGCCTGGCGCCATCGAATTGCGCGTGCACCGGCACCGCGGCGGCACCGTGGAAACACGAGAGGATTACGTGGGCCAGGAATGGCCCGTCGCGCTCGTCTTCAACGGCATTTCGCACGCGGTGATGATGTGCACGCCGCGCGACCTCGAAGCGTTCGCCGTAGGCTTCGCGATTTCCGAAGGCATCGTCGGGCGCAACGCCGACATTCAGGACGTCGAGGTGTACTGGCATGCAGAATCGGATCTGCCGCACGCCGAAGTCCACTTGACCGTGGTGCAGCAGGCGTTCGTCGAACTCAAGGAAAAGCGCCGCGCGCTCGCCGGGCGCAGCGGCTGCGGCGTGTGCGGCATCGAGAGCATCGATCTGCTCGACCTCGAGCCCGAACTGGTGCCCGATACGGGCTTCGCCGCGCGCCTGGCTCCCGACGCCATCGCGCGCGCCGCACGCGAACTGCCGCAACACCAGGCGCTAACGAAGCTCACCGGCGGCCTGCACGCGGCCGCGTGGTGCGACGAACACGGCGCGATCCTGCGCGCCTACGAGGACGTGGGCCGCCACAACGCGCTCGACAAGCTCATCGGCCAGCTCGTGATGGAGCGCGCCGACACACAGCAGGGCTTCGTCTTCCTCTCCAGCCGCGCGAGCTACGAGCTGGTGCGCAAGGCCGCGCGCGTGGGCATTCCTATGGTCGCGACGATCTCGGCGCCCTCCTCGCTTGCCATCGCCATCGCAAAGCGCGCCGGACTGCGGCTCGTGAGCTTTTGCCGCGAGTCCGGGTACGTCGATTACGAAACGGCGTGACGCGCGGTTAGCGTTTAATCGAACTGCCGGAAATCGGGCTTGCGCTTTTCGAGGAAAGCCGTGAACGCCTCGCGCGCTTCGGGCGCGAGCAGCATCTTGCCGAAGTGCACGAACTCTTCGCTCATGCGCGTCTTGACCTCGTGCGTGTCCCCGCGCTTCATGAGCGACTTGGTTACGCGCAGCGACGACGCGGGCAGCGCCACGAGCTTCGCCAGTTGTCCGCTGACAAACGCGTCAAGCTCGGCCGCCGGCAGCACGCGGTTCACGAAGCCCATGCGATGCGCTTCCACCGCGTCGAAAGTTTCGCCGAGCAGCAGCTTTTCCGCCGCGCCCTGGTAGCCCGCAATGCGCGGCAGCAGCAGCGACGAAGCGGCTTCTGGGCACAGCCCGAGTTGCGCGAATGGCACGGCAAAACGCGCGCTTTCGGCGGCATAGACCATGTCGCAATGCAGCAGCAGCGTCGTCCCCACGCCGATCGCCGGCCCTTTCACCGCGGCGACGAGCGGTTTCTCGAACGCCGCGATGGCGTCGAGAAAGCGGATCACGGGCGAATCGGCGCCCGCGGGCGGTCCCTTCAGAAAGTCTTCGATGTCGTTGCCGGCCGTGAAGATCTCGGCATGGCCGCGCAGCAGCGCCGCGCGCACCGAGGCGTCGTTGTTTGCGCCGTTGAGCGCGTCGGCCATCGCCTGATACATCGCGGTGGTGAGCGCGTTCTTGCGCGCGGGCCGATCGATGGTGATCGTGAGCACGCCGTTTTCGGGTGCTACCAGGATTTCGTTGCTCATGTACCTGTCTCCTCGCATCCCAATCGTGATACGAAAAACGGTTCGCAGACCGCGAAGTCTGCGAACCGTGTCGATAACGCCAATGCGCTAACCGGATGAACGCTTACAGCCGTTCGATGATGCCCGCCGCGCCCATGCCGGTGCCGACACACATCGTCACCATGCCGTACTTGTAGTTGCGGCGGCGCAGGCCGTGCACGACCGTCGAGGCGCGGATCGCGCCCGTCGCGCCGAGCGGGTGGCCCAGCGCAATCGCGCCGCCAAGCGGGTTGATCTTCGAAGGATCGAGGCCGAGGTCCTGGATCACCGCCAGCGACTGCGCGGCGAACGCCTCGTTCAGCTCGATCCAGTCGAGATCGTCCTGCTTCAGGCCCGCAGCCTTCAGCGCCGCCGGAATCGCTTCCTTCGGACCGATGCCCATGATCTCCGGCGGCACGCCGCGCACCGCGAAGCTCACGAAACGCGCGAGCGGCGTGAGGTTGAACTGCTTGAGGATCTTCTCGGAGACGACGATCAGCGCGCCCGCGCCATCCGACGTCTGCGAGCTGTTGCCGGCCGTGACCGAGCCCTTGTTGGCGAACACCGCGCGCAGCTTCGCGAGGCCTTCGAGCGTGGTATCCGCACGCGGGCCTTCGTCCAGCTCGATCAGGCGCTCCTTCACCTTCACTTCGCCCGAAGCGAGATCGGGGGAACGCTCGACGAGCGTGTACGGCGCGATCTCGTCCTTGAACTCGCCGGCCTGCTGCGCGGCGAGCGCGCGGCGGTGCGATTCGACCGAGAACGCGTCCTGCGCTTCGCGGCTCACTTTCCAGCGCTCCGCGACCTTCTCAGCGGTCAAGCCCATGCCATAAGCAATGCCGATGTCTTCGCTGCGATCGAAGATGTGCGGCGAGAGCGACGGCTTGTTGCCCATCATCGGCACCATGCTCATCGACTCGCAGCCGCCCGCGATCATCGCGTCGGACTCGCCCACGCGGATGCGGTCCGCGGCCATCGCGAGCGCCGTGAGGCCCGATGCGCAGAAGCGGTTGACGGTCACGCCGCCCACGCTCTGCGGCAGACCCGCGAGCAGCGCGCCGATACGCGCCACGTTCAGGCCCTGCTCGGCTTCCGGAATCGCGCAGCCGACGATGGCGTCTTCGATCACGCTCGTGTCGAGGCCGGGCACCTGCGCCACGGCCGACCTGATCGCGTGAACCAGCAGCTCGTCCGGGCGGGTGTTCCTGAACACGCCGCGCGGGGCCTTGCCGATGGGCGTGCGGCTCGCGGCGACGATGTATGCGTCCTGCAACTGTTTGCTCATCTCTTACTCCAGTATCTGGTGTGCGTCGTGCCGCTTAGTTGCGCACCGGCTTGCCGGTTTGCAGCATGCCCATGATGCGTTCCTGCGTCTTCTGCGTACCGAGCAGATCGACGAAGGCGCGGCGCTCGAGCTTGAGCAACCATTCTTCGTCGACGAGGCTGCCCGCCTCGACGTCGCCGCCGCACACCGCTTCCGCGATGCGGCTCGCGATCAGGAAGTCGTGATCGCTGATGAAGCGGCCGTCGCGCATATTCACGAGCGATGCCTTGATGGTCGAGATCGCCGAGCGGCCCGCCACCGGAATCTGCGTGGCGCGCAGCGGCGGACGGTAGCCCGCGGCGGAGAGTGCGCGCGCTTCCTTCTTCGCCGTGTCGAGCAGTTCGAACACATTGAAGACGATCGTGTCCGAAGGCTTCAGGTAGCCCATCGCGCGTGCTTCGTGCGCCGAGGCCGAAACCTTCGCCATCGCCGCGTTTTCGAACGACTTCTGCAGGAACCGGAGCAGATCGCTCGGTACCGCGCCAATCGCCGCTGCGCCTTCAGCCGCGCGAATCGCCGCCTCCTTCAGGCCGCCGCCCGCGGGCACGAGACCCACGCCCACTTCCACGAGGCCGACGTAGCTCTCGACGTGCGCTACGCGCTTCGCGCTCTGCAGCATGATTTCGCAGCCGCCGCCGAGCGCGATGCCCGAGACCGCCGTGATCACCGGCACGTTCGCGTACTTCACGCGCAGCATCGTGTCCTGGAACTTCTTCACGAACGGCTCGATGCCCTTCGCCCCGCCCATCATGAACGCGGGCATCGCCTCTTCGAGGTTCGCGCCTGCCGAGAACGGGCCGCCCGGCGCGCCGAGCTTGAGCGACGTCGGCTGCCAGATCACGAGGCCCTTGTAGCCGTCTTCCGCGATGTCGATGGCCGTCACGAGCGAGTCGAGCAGGGCCGGGCCCATCGTGTTCATCTTGCTCTTGTACGAGACGATGACGACGTCGTCCTCGCCCGCGCGGTCGTCCACCCAGGCGCGCAGGTTGTCGTTCTCGAACAGCGTCTTGCCGTAGGTCTTCGGATCGCGTGCGCTCGTTTCACCGAACAGCGCCGCACGGAACACCTGACGCTCGTACACCGGCAGAGTCGAGCGCGGCACGAAGCGCGCTTCGGCCGGCGACCACGAACCTTCCGCGCCGTGCACGCCGCCGTTCGCGGCGACCGGGCCTTCGAACACCCAGGCGGGCAGCGGTGCATTCGACAGCGCCTTGCCCGCGTCGATGTCTTCCTTCACCCACTCGGCGACCTGCTTCCAGCCCGCGGCCTGCCAGCCTTCGAACGGACCTTCGTTCCAGCCGAAGCCCCAGCGGATCGCGAGATCGACGTCGCGCGCGTTGTCCGCGATCGACTGCAGATGCACGCCGATGTAGTGGAACACGTCGCGGAAGATCGACCACAGGAACTGCGCCTGCGGATGTTGCGTTTCGCGCAAGAGCTTCAGGCGCTCGGCGGGCGGACGCTTGAGGATGCGGCCCACCAGTTCGTCGGCCTTGCCGCCGCCGTCGACGTACTCGCCCGTGTTGGCGTCGAGCACCTTGATGGCACGGCCTTCCTTGCGATAGAAACCGCCGCCCGTCTTCTGGCCGAGCGCGCCCTTCGCCACGAGACCCGCGAGCACGGCCGGCGTCTCATACACAGGGAAGAACGGGTCGTCCTTCAGGTTGTCCTGCATCGTCTTGATGACGTGCGCCATCGTGTCGAGACCCACGACGTCGGCCGTGCGGAACGTCGCCGACTTCGCGCGGCCAAGGCGTGCGCCCGTGAGGTCATCGACTTCGTCGAAACGCAGACCGAACTTCTTCGCCTCGGCGATCACCGCGAGGATCGAGAACACGCCCACGCGGTTCGCGATGAAGTTCGGCGTGTCCTTCGCGCGCACCACGCCCTTGCCTACCACGCTCGTTAGGAACGATTCGAGCTGGTCGAGGATTTCGGGCTTCGTTTGCGACGTCGGAATCAGCTCGACAAGGTGCATGTAGCGCGGCGGGTTGAAGAAGTGCACGCCGCAGAAGCGCGCCTTCAACGCATCGTCGAAGCCATGCGAGAGTTCGGTGATCGACAGGCCCGAGGTGTTGGTTGCGAAAATCGCGTTCGGGCCGAGGTGCGGCGCGACCTTCTTGTAGAGGTCGTGTTTCCAGTCCATGCGTTCGGCGATCGCCTCGATCACCACGTCGCATTCCGCAAGCTTTGCGATGTCGTCTTCGTAGTTCGCGGGCGTGATGTATTGCGCGTCGTCCTTCATGCCGAAGGGCGCGGGCGAGAGCTTCTTGAGCGTCTCGATCGCCTTCAGCGCGATGGCGTTCTTCGGGCCTTCTTTCGCGGGCAAATCGAACAGCAGCACGGGCACGCGGGCGTTGATCAGGTGCGCGGCGATCTGCGCGCCCATCACGCCGGCGCCGAGCACGGCCACCTTGCGAATATTGAGGTTGCTCACGTTGTTCCTCCAGCTGGTATGCAATGTCGAGCGGATTGAGGTTTGAGGGCGGCGCGCGTCAACGTGGGCCGCCTCTGGACATCGTGTTGACTGGCGCGCGCCTTTGAGAAGCGCGCGCCCGTTGGCGTTTAGAACAGCGCTTCGTCGACTTCCATCAGCGTCTTCGAACCCGCGCGCGCCTGGCGGATCGACGTGGCCGTTTCGGGCAGCAGCTTCGCGAAATAGAAACGCGCCGTGGCCAGCTTCGACCTGTAGAACGGATCGCCCGAGCTTTCCTTGTCGAGCGCGACGCGCGCCATGCGTGCCCAGAAGTACGCGAACACGAGGTGGCCCGCCGTGCGCAGATACGGCACCGCGGCCGCGCCCACTTCGTCCGGGTTCTGCATCGCCTTCATGCCGATTTCCATCGTGAGCTTCTGCATCTTGTCGCCGATGTCAGCGAGCGGATTCACGAACTCCTGCATTTCCGGCTTGACGCCTTCGGCTTCGACGAAATCCGTCACGAGCTTGCCGAACTTCTTGAGCTTCGCGCCCATGTCGCCCAGCACTTTGCGGCCCAGCAGGTCGAGCGACTGGATCGTGTTCGTGCCTTCGTAGATCTGGTTGATACGCGCGTCGCGCACATACTGCTCCATGCCCCACTCGGAGATGAAACCGTGGCCGCCGAACACCTGCATGCCGAGGTTGGTGCTCTCGAACGCGTTGTCGGTGAGGAAGGCCTTGATGATCGGCGTGAGCAGCGCGACGAGGTCGGCCGCTTCCTTGCGCTCGCCTTCGTCGCCGTGCGAGAGCTCCTTGTCGATCTGCAGCGCCGACCAGTAGGTGAACGCGCGCGCGCCTTCGGCCCATGCCTTCTGCGTGAGCAGCATGCGGCGCACGTCCGGATGCACGATGATCGGGTCAGCGGCCTTCTCGGGCGCCTTCGGGCCCGTCAGCGAGCGCATCTGCAGGCGCTCCTTCGCATAGACGAGCGAGTTCTGGTACGCGACTTCGGTGAGGCCGAGGCCTTGCATGCCGACGCCCAGACGCGCCGCGTTCATCATCACGAACATGGCGTTCAAGCCCTTGTTCGGTTCGCCGACGAGCCAGCCCTTCGCGCCGTCGAGATTCATCACGCA
Organism: Paraburkholderia sp. CNPSo 3272; assembly: GCF_024206495.1. GTDB lineage: Bacteria > Pseudomonadota > Gammaproteobacteria > Burkholderiales > Burkholderiaceae > Paraburkholderia. The sequence continues at coordinate 177,393 of NZ_JAMBPQ010000012.1, forward strand.
CGTCGCGTTGCCGTGAATGCCCATCTTGTGCTCGATCGAGCCGCACTTGATGCCGTTGCGCTCGCCCACTTCGCCGGCTGCCGTGGGGATGAACTTCGGCACGACGAACAGCGAGATGCCCTTGGTTCCCGGCGGCGCATCAGGCAGGCGCGCGAGCACGAGGTGGACGATGTTCTCGGCCATGTCGTGCTCACCGCTCGAGATGAAGATCTTCGTGCCGGTGATCGCGTACGAGCCGTCGCCGTTGGGCTCGGCCTTGGTGCGCAGGATGCCGAGGTCGGTGCCGCAGTGCGGCTCGGTCAGGCACATCGTGCCGGTCCACACGCCTGCAACGAGCTTCGGCAGATACGCCTTCTGGAGTTCGGGCGTGCCGTGCGCATGCAGACACTCGTAGGCGCCATGCGAGAGACCCGGGTACATGGTCCACGCCTGGTTCGCCGAGTTCAGCATTTCGTAGAGCGCGTTGTTCACGAACGCGGGCAGGCCCTGGCCGCCGTATTCGGGATCGCAGCCGAGCGCGGGCCAGCCGGCTTCGACATATTGCCTGTACGCTTCCTTGAAACCAGCGGGCGTGGTGACGACGCCGTCGCCGGCGTAGGTGCAGCCCTCACGGTCGCCGATCTGGTTCAGCGGAAACAGCACCTCGGAGCAGAATTTGCCGGCTTCTTCGAGCACCTGGTTGATGGTGTCGGCGTCGAGGTCGGCGTGCTTCGGCATCTGCTTCACTTCGCCTTCCACGTTCAGCAGTTCGTGCAGAACGAACTGCATGTCGCGCAGCGGCGCGGTGTACTGTCCCATGTCTTCTCTCCAAAATTTGAGCTTCGGGTCCCTCGCGCGCCGCCGCGACTTCGATGTTGCGGCCTGGGCGCTACTGGGTCTCGCTCTGATACGAAACAATCAGCCTCTCGAACGCGGCCCACGTATGCTCGACCGCGTCCGGCAGATGCAGGAAGCGGCCGTCATGATGAAGGCCGAGCGTCACGCTATACAGTTCGAAGAGCATCAGCGCGGGATCGGTCTCCTTGCGCAAATGGCCTTCTTCAATTGCCTGCGAAATGGCCCTCAGGAGCGCCGCGCGCCACATCGACACGCTCGCGACCAGCGTCTCGCGCACCTGGCTGTCCGCGCGGTCGTCGTACTCGACGGCGCCGCTGATGTAGATGCAGCCGGTCGTGACTTCGTGAATGCGCTTCTCGAACCATCGCGACAGCATCGCACGCAGACGCGGCAAACCGCGTGGCTCGCGCAAACTCGGAAAGAAGACTTCTTCCTCGAATCGACGGTGGTACTCGCGCACCACCTCGACCTGCAGGTCCTCCCGAGACCCGAAGTGAGCAAAGACGCCACTCTTGCTCATCTGCATGCGCTCCGCGAGCAGGCCGATGGTCAGGCCTTCAAGGCCATCGCGACCTGAGAGGTCGAGTGCTGCATCCAGAATGGCGGCTCGTGTCTGTTCGCCTTTTCGCATAGCTTTCTTTACCGTAACGATGTGGCCTCGATGTCGCTGTCAACTGCTCATTAACTGCTTACATCTTGGCTTGAATTAAATCGAACGGCCGTACTATTGTTGAGGACAGCCGTCCGCGAAACAAGGACTTTATTAGAAACCGATTTCTAACCGGCACTCTAATTTTCGGGGTTCGGGCACCGCGCGCAAGCCGACATTCTCTCGATTGCACGTACGTGGATTCGTATGGCAGCGTTCTGTTTCTAGTCGTAGCCGCCCACGGTGATGAGCTTCATGAGCGCACGATAGAACGCCCACGCGAGCCAGTTCACGGCGCGCACCTGCCACGGCCGTGCCTCGTATCGCGCGCGGTCGATCTGCGCGGCGTCTCCGAAAGCCGCAAGGATCTCGCCGCGCAGCTGTTCGATCTGCGGATGCTGCACGAGCAGCACGTTGGCCTCGTTGTTGAGCACGAGGCTGAGTGCATCGAGGTTCGAGGAACCCACGGTGCCCCAGCTCGAATCGACGACGGCCACCTTGCCGTGGAGCATCGTTTTCTCGTACTCCGCAATCTGCACGCCGGCGCTGAGAAGCTGGTGATAGAGGAACGGCACTCCGTAGTCGAGCACCTTGAATTCCTTTCGTCCGACCAGAAGCTTGACCGCGACGCCGCGTTCCGCGGCGCTCACGAGCGCGCGACGCAGCCGCCGGCCCGGCATGAAGTACGGATTGGCGAGCAGCACTTCCTTGCGCGCCTCGCCGATGGCGTCGAGATAAGCCTTTTCGATCGCGCGCCGGTTCACCACGTTGTCGCGCGCGACGAACGCCACGCAGGGAACCTGCGCCGCGCGCGGATCGCGCACACTCGCGCGCAGGCGTTCGCGCAGACGCGTGAAGAAGCGTTTCGCCCGAGACGAGCGAACGGTGGGCGCAAGCGCACGCAGCGCGTCGTCGACGATCAGCGTGGGGCGACCCACCGTATGCCCGGTGGGATGCGGCGACATGAAGCCCGCGCTCGCGGGCACGCCGGGCGACACCTGCTGGGGCAGCGGCGGCCGGTAGCCGAGCCGGATACGCCGCCACTGCTGCTCGATCGCGAGTCGCACGTCCACCACCACGGGGCCAGACAGTTCGACGGCGAAATCCCAGCGTGCGTACGGCAGCCTGTGGCCGTTCTGCTCGAAATCGTCGATCACGTTGATGCCGCCGCAAAAGGCGAACTGGTCGTCGACCACGGCGAGCTTGCGGTGGGTGCGCGAGAAGCCGAAGCGCCCGAAGATATGCGGGTTGTAGACGCGGTGCTCGACCCCCGCGCCCGGCCAGGTCTCGAAGAGCGCAATGCGCGGCGAGCCGATGCCGTCGGTGATGACGCGCACGCGCACGCCGCGCGCCGCCGCGCGCATGAGCGCATCGGAGAGTGCGCGGCCGATGTCGTCGTCGCAGAAAATATAAGTTTCGAGCGCGACGTCACGCTCGGCGGCGTCGATGCGCTCGATCATCGCGCCGAACAAATCGGCGCTCGAGCCGAACAGGCGCACGTCGTTGCCGCTCGTGAAGCGATAGCGCGAACGATAGCGCCGGCCAAGCAGCGACTCGCGCAGCCTCACTACACGCTGCGATTCAATGCCGGGATCGGTACTGGTTTCGCTCATGTTGCGCTCACCCGCGTCCCTCACACCCTTCGCGCGCTTCGCGTAGCCGCATGGGCAGTTGCAGAATGGCCTCGCGGTTCGACCACGAGAAGCACTTCGCCGCCGCCTGCTCGTTGGGCAGCCACGCATAGGCCGTATGCTCGCGCGGCGCGAGCGTGACGACTGTGCCCCTGGGCACTTCCAGGCTGAACCAGTGCTCGGTGTTGCGCGTGACGCCGGGCGCGTAGCGATGCCGCCACACGGGATAGATTTCGTACTCGATCTCGTGGTGCCAGTCGAGCAGCGCCGCCGGCGGTACGTTCACGGCGCCCACAGCAATACCCGTCTCCTCGCTCACCTCGCGCACGGCGGTTTCGGCGAACGACTCGTCGAGTCGATCCTTCGAGCCGGTGACCGACTGCCAGAAGCCCGGGCGGTCAGCGCGTTCGATGATCAGGACCTCCAGTTGCGGCGTATGGATGACGACGAGTACGGATTCCGGAATCTTCGGCGGCTTCTGCATGGTGTTGGAGGGTGGGGAGGAACGCGCGCTGCGCGCTTGCGGCGCGTCTAAAGATAATTTAACGCAAAAAGCAAAAAAGGCGCACGATGCGCCTTTTTTGTTGTTGCGATGCAAAAGCCCTGGGGGCCTTCACAGCAGCCGAATGCGGCTTACTGCGCCGTCTTCTGCTCGGGCTGGCGCAGACGGATGTGCAGTTCGCGCAGCTGGCGCTCGTCCACCGGGCTCGGGGCCTGCGTAAGCAGGTCCTGCGCGCGTTGCGTCTTCGGAAACGCGATCACGTCGCGAATCGAATCGGCGCCGGCCATCATCGTGACGATGCGGTCCAGACCGAACGCGATACCGCCGTGCGGCGGCGCGCCGTATTGCAGCGCGTCGAGCAGGAAGCCGAACTTCGCGCGCGCTTCTTCCGCATTGATCTTGAGCGCGCGGAACACCTTGCTCTGCACGTCTTCCTGATAGATACGCACCGAGCCGCCGCCGATTTCCCAGCCGTTCAGCACCATGTCGTAAGCCTTGGCGAGGCAGCGGCCCGGATCCGTTTCGAGGTATTCCAGGTGCTCGTCCTTCGGGCTCGTGAACGGGTGGTGCGCGGCCACGTAGCGGTTTTCTTCCTCGTCGTACTCGAACATCGGGAAGTCGATGACCCACAGCGGCTTCCAGCCCTTCTCGACGAGACCGTTGGCACGGCCGAACTCAGAGTGGCCGATCTTCAGGCGCAGTGCGCCGAGGCTGTCGTTCACGACCTTCGCACGGTCTGCCGCGAAGAAGATGATGTCGCCGTCTTGCGCGCCGGTGCGCTCGAGGATCGCGGCAATCGCGGCGTCGTGCAGGTTCTTGACGATCGGGCTTTGCAGACCGTCACGACCCTTCGCGGCTTCGTTGACCTTGATCCACGCGAGACCCTTCGCGCCGTAAATGCGCACGAATTCCGTGTAGCCGTCGATGTCGCCGCGCGACAGCTCGCCGCCCTTCGGCACGCGCAGCGCCGCGACGCGGCCGTCCTTCGTGTTGGCCGGTGCGCTGAACACCTTGAAGTCGACGTCCTTCATGGCGTCGGTCAACTCGGTGAATTCGAGCTTCACGCGCAGGTCCGGCTTGTCCGAACCGAAGCGGCTCATGGCTTCCGAGTACGGCATGATCGGGAACTTCGCGTCGAGCTCGACGTCGATCGTTTCCTTGAACACGTGACGCGCCATATCTTCGAACAGGTCGCGGATTTCCTGCTCGCCGAGGAACGACGTTTCGCAGTCGATCTGCGTGAATTCGGGCTGACGGTCGGCGCGCAAGTCTTCGTCGCGGAAGCACTTGACGATCTGGTAGTAGCGATCGAAGTTCGCCACCATCAGCAACTGCTTGAAGAGCTGCGGCGACTGCGGCAGCGCGAAGAACTGGCCCGCGTTCACGCGCGACGGCACGAGGTAATCGCGCGCGCCTTCCGGCGTGCTCTTCGTGAGCATCGGCGTTTCGATGTCGATGAAGCCGAGCGCGTCGAGATACTTGCGCACGGCCATCGTCACGCGGTAGCGCAGACGCAGGTTGTGCTGCATCTGCGGACGGCGCAGGTCGAGCACCCGATGCGTGAGGCGCGTGGTTTCCGAGAGGTTGTCGTCGTCGAGCTGGAACGGCGGCGTGACCGATGCGTTGAGCACCACGATTTCGTGGCACAGCACTTCGATCTTGCCGCTCGTGAGGTTCGCGTTGACCGTGCCTTCCGGACGAGTGCGAACGAGACCCTTGACCTGCACGCAGAACTCGTTGCGCACGCCTTCGGCGATTTTGAACATTTCCGCGCGGTCCGGATCGCAGACGACCTGAACGAGGCCCTCGCGGTCGCGCAGGTCGATGAAGATGACGCCGCCATGGTCGCGGCGGCGCTGCACCCATCCGCACAGCGAAACAGTTTGGCCCAGCAGCTGTTCGGTCACCAGACCGCAGTATTCAGATCTCATCGACATGATGTTCGTCTTTCGTTATGCATGAATGAACGGGAGCGGCGCGCAGCAGCGCGTCGTCCGGTATTAAAGCGGAGGATCGATGGGGCGGCGTGGTGAGGTTGCCGGCGCGACCACGCCCATCGAAACAATATACTTGAGCGCGGCGTCGACGGTCATGTCCAGCTCGACCACCTCGCTCTTTGGCACCATCAGGAAAAAGCCCGACGTCGGATTCGGCGTAGTCGGGACATACACGCTCACGTGATCTTCCTGCAGGTGGTTGACCACGTCGCCGCCGGGAATGCCGGTGAGAAACGCGATCGTCCACGAACCCTTGCGCGGGTATTCGATCAGGAGCGCTTTGCGAAATGCATTGCCGTTGCTCGAAAGCAGTGTATCGGAAACCTGCTGGATGCTGCCGTACAGCGGTCCGATGATCGGAATGCGGCGCACCAGCGCGTTCCACCACTCCACCAGCTTCTGGCCGATGAAGTTGTGCGTGAGCAGACCGACCCCGAAGATGAACGCGAGCGTCAGCACCGCGCCGAGTCCCGGCAGGCGCACACCGAACATGCGCTCCGGCCGCCACGATTCGGGCAGCAGCAGCAGCGTCTGATCCATCGTGCCGATGACGAGGTTCAGCACCCACAGCGTGATGGCCAGCGGCACCAGCACCAGAAGGCCGGTCAGGAATACCGATTTGAACGTCGCTTTCTTGATCGTCATGTACACCGCCATGCGGGCCGCGCGCAGCCACAGGCTGCCGGCGCGGCTACGGCGCGGCGCGTGTCCCGGAAATACAGGAATCGCGCCGCAGGTTATCAGGTCGAGGCTGCCGGGCTGGGCGTACTCGCGGGGGTGCTTGCGGCGGGCGCGGCTGGGCTCGACTCGCTGGAAGCACTCGTGGCACCCTCGCCGGCCGGCTTGCTGGCCTCCGACGACGGCGCGTTTTCGCCAGCCTCCTTCGCGCCGGCCGCCGCGCTGCCCTTGCCGCCGTTGCCGCCGCGGAAATCGGTGACGTACCAGCCCGAACCCTTCAGCTGGAAGCCCGCCGCGGTGACCTGCTTGCGAAACGTGTCCGCGCCGCAGTTCGGGCACTGCGTCAGGGGCGCATCGCTCATCTTTTGGAGCACGTCCTTGTCGAAGCCGCACGACTCGCAGCGATAAGCGTAGATCGGCATGATCTCTATCCTGATGAAAATCTGATAATTGCTTGCAAAGCCTTGAATTATAGCCGCAAACCAGGATCGCCCCTGGCATTTACCGGGGTGGGGTGTCCAGCGCAGAGGGTCGGAGGGTTGCGGCCGCTCAAGTCAGATGAGGGCAGGTTGCGCGCACATCAAGAGCGCGCGCGGCCATGCAAGGCGCCGCGCGCGTGGCGCGAGCGCCTGAGGCAGCTCAAACGGGCGACGGCGCGACGTCGTTGCGGCGCCACACGAGCCAGCGCTCGCGCCCGGCGAACACGGGCAGCGAGTCGGCCACGGGCTGATCGTCGGCCAGCGTGAAGTACGGCGTGAGCAACGCGTCGAGTTCGTCGCGCGCAATCGCGAACGGCGGCCCCTTGGGCGTCTCGCCGATGAAGAAGTAGCCCGCGAGCAACGCGCCGGGCTGCAACAGCCCGGCCATGCGGTTGGCGTAGCTCGCGCGCTGCGCTTTGGGCAGCGCACACAGGAACGCGCGCTCGAACACCCAGGCGGGCGTGAACGGCGGCGTATAGGCGTAGAAGTCCGCCTCTTCGACGACACCGGCGTACTGCCCCAGCGCCGCGCGCGCGCTCGCGACAGCAGCCGGAGCGAAGTCGATGGCGCGCACCGTGCGACCGCGCTCCGCGAGCCAGCGGGCCTCCCAGGCGTTGCCACAGCCCGGAATCAGCACCGCGGCCTCGGGGTGCGCGGTGGCGAAAGCTTCGAACTGGCGCTGCACGCCCGCCTGATCCCAAGGCGTGAAGCCGCGCTCAAAGCGCTCGTCCCAGAACGAGGGCGACGCCGGGTCGCGGGTTTCGAACTCGGGCACGTCGCCCGGTTGCGGCGGCAGGATCGGGTCGCTCATCGTCTCACTCCTTGTTCTCGTGGTCCGTCAGCCGCCGTAGGCAAACGCGAGCCACACACGCGCCGCCACCATGCCCACGCCCACGGCTACGCCGAACACGAGCAGGCCCTGCAGCAGCCGGTTCGTGCGGCGCTGCTCGGCGAGCATCGCGCGGATCGTCTCGTCGTTCGCAAAACCGCCCGGCTCCTGGCGGTGCAGCAGCGCCTGGTGCACGAGGCGCGGCAACTGCGGCAGCGTCTTGCTCCATTGCGGCGCTTCGATCTTGAAGCGCTCGTACCAGCCGCGCAGGCCGATCTGCTCGGTCATCCAGCGCTCGAGATAGGGCTTCGCCGTTTTCCAGAGATCGAGCTCCGGATCGAGCGAGCGCCCGAGGCCCTCGACGTTGAGCATGGTCTTTTGCAGCAGCACGAGCTGCGGCTGGATTTCCACGTTGAAGCGCCGCGAGGTCTGGAAGAGGCGCAGCAGCACCTGACCTAGCGAAATGTCCTTCAGCGCCCGGTCGAAATACGGTTCGCACACGGCGCGAATCGCGCTTTCCAGCTCTTCCACGCGCGTATGGGGCGGCACCCACCCCGATTCGATATGCAGCGTCGCCACGCGGTGATAGTCGCGCTTGAAGAACGCGAGAAAGTTCTGCGCGAGGTAGTTCTTGTCGAAGTCCGACAGCGCGCCGACGATGCCGAAATCGAGCGCGATATAGCGGCCGAAATGCGTGGGATCGAGACTCACCTGAATGTTGCCGGGGTGCATGTCGGCGTGAAAGAAGCCGTCGCGGAACACCTGCGTGAAGAAGATCTCCACGCCCTCGCGCGCGAGCTTCGGAATGTCCACGCCCGCCGCCCGCAGCTTGTCCACCTGGCTGATCGGCACGCCGACCATGCGCTCCATCACGAGCACGTTGGCCGTGCTGAATTCCCAGTACATTTCCGGCACGAGCAGCAAATCGAGGCCCGCGAAATTGCGGCGCAACTGGCTCCCGTTGGCGGCCTCGCGCATCAGGTCGAGTTCGTCGTGCAGGTACTTGTCGAATTCGGCCACCACTTCGCGCGGCTTCAGGCGCTTGCCGTCGGCCCACAGGCGCTCGGCCCACACGGCGATGTCGCGCAGCAGCGCGAGGTCGGAATCGATCACCGGACGCATGTTCGGGCGCAGCACCTTGATCGCCACCGGCTTGCCCGCATGCTGACCCGACTTCACCTTGGCGAAGTGCACCTGCGCAATCGACGCGCTCGCCACCGGTACGCGCTCGAACTCGTCAAAGATCGTATCGACCGGCGCGCCCAGCGACTTCTCGATCAGGCCGATCGCCACGTTGGAATCGAACGGGGGCACCTGGTCCTGCAGCTTCGCGAGTTCGTTGGCGATGTCGGGCGGCAGCAGATCGCGGCGCGTGGACAGCACCTGGCCGAATTTCACGAAGATCGGGCCGAGGCTTTCCAGCGCGAGACGCAGACGCAAGCCGGGCGGATCGTCGAAGCGACGGCCGATCGTGGTGATGCGCAGGAGCAGCGCCACACGCCGGTCGTTGATCCGGCTCAACATCATCTCGTCCAGGCCGAAGCGGATGACGGTGAAGAAAATCTTGAGGAAACGCAGAAAACGCATGTCTGGGGGGCCTGTTGACTAGCGCGAGCCGCGCGGCGCAGCGCTTTGGCTCCCGCCGCTGGCCAGTGATTTTTGTTCGAGCCGCTCGATGCGCTTTTCCGCGCGCGCCAGCGCATCGCGTGCGCGCGACAGCTCTTCGTTGAAGCCGTCGAGCTCGGCGCGCCGCACGAGCTGCGGATCTTCATCGAGCAGATATTCCGTGACCGAGCCGAGCACGTTGCGCCCGGTGCGCAGGGCCTGCTCGCCCGCGGCGCGCGCGAGCGTGGCAATGCGTGAAGCCGGCGCGTCGCCGATCAGCTTCGCGAGGTCCTCTTCGGGCTCCCAGCGCAGATGCTCGGCGAGCTTGCCGATGACCTGGGCAAACTCGGCATCGCCCTCGATCTTCACGTGCTTCATCACGGCCGCCTGGCCGCCCTGCATGAACGACGAGAGCGCGCCTGCGGGCAGCGACAGCGTCACATCGACGTCGCCTGCATCGTGGTCCTCGACCGCGCCCAGATAGCCGTCCGGCTGCACGAGTAGCGTGAGCACGATGGGCGGACAGGTGAGACGGGCCGTCCTGCCGGCATAGGGGGCGAGACGCTCGCGTGCCCACGTTTCGCGGGCGAGCAGGTGATTGACGGCAGCAGCGAAGGGCTTGGCGGCAAGAGTCATCGGCATGGAATAAGAAAACCCGCACGGGCACAAGCCCGGGCGGGTTCCTATTGTAACGTTCGGGCCACGAGATCGCGCCGCCGCCCTACCCTCAGCCATGCGGCGCGGCACCTGGAAGGCGCCGCACTGCGATCTGGATCAAGTCACGAGACGCGCGGCCCGCGTACCGGCTCAGTGAGATTCGACCTGCTGGATGCCCGCAAGCAGCCAGCCTTCGCCCGACGTGCGCGACTTCGAGAGATTCCACACCTCGACGAACGGCGCGGCCGGCTCGCCCACGGCTTCGCGAATCAGGCCGGAGAAGCGCACGCTCGCAAGGTACTCGCTGCCGCGGTCTTCCACGCCGAGCAGGTCCGCGTTGAGCTGCACGACGTCGGTCTGGTTGGGCTGCGCGCCGCGGCCCGCGAGGTCGACGCGGATTTCGGCGAACATCTCGGGCGTCGTGAATTCGCGGATGTCGTCGATGTTGCCCGCGTCCCACGCGGCCTGCAGGCGCACGAAATAGACCTTCGCATTCCGGACGAAGGCTTCCGTATCGAAGCCGGCCGGGACCGACGCCGCTGCCGGCGTATCGATTTGCGGCGTGCTCAGCGGATTGGCTTCAGGCGCGAGGTACTGGCCCGTGGGCGGCGCGGTGTAGCGCGGCTCCTGCGGCTGATACCCGCCCGACGACGGGTTCATGCTGTTCGACGAGTACCCGCCCTGGTATGCGGGTTCCGCGGCACGGCGGCGGCTCATGAACTTGCGAATCAGCCAGACGGCGATAAAGGCGATGATCGCGATCACGATCATGTTGGCCATCATGCCGGCAAACGCCTCGCCAAGACCGAAGTGTGAAAGCAGCGCGGCGATGCCGAGACCGGCCGCGAGGCCTGCGATCGGCCCCAGCCAGCGATTGCGCGCCGGTGCGGGCGCTGGCGTGGGAGCCGGCGTGCCGGGAGCGCGCTGCGCCCCGGCCTGCTGCGCGGGATTCGTGGGGCTCGGCTGTGCCGGCGGCGGCGTGGTGCTGCGCTGCGAGGCCACCGACGACTGCTTGCCGAAACTGCGGCCGCCACCCATACGGCGAGCCTCCGCATCGAACGACGCGAGGCTGCCGGCAATCATCACGCCGGCAAGAGCCAGGACGCCGATTCGTCTGGCCCATGACGATGAAAGCTTTTTGGAAGCATTGATTCGGGGCTCAGACATGGTGGAAATTCCTTTAAAGACAGTAAGTTGGGAACACTAGTACTTTGTACCGACGTGTAAGGCTACCACGCCAGCTGACAAATTGTAATATTTGACGGCTTCGAGACCGACTTGTTCCATCATCGTCTTGAGTGTTTCCTGGTCCGGGTGCATGCGGATCGATTCCGCGAGGTACTGGTAGCTGTCCGCGTCCTGGGCAAAGCGCCGGCCAAGCCACGGCAGCACCTTGAACGAATACACGTCATACGCCTTCTTGAGCGGTTCCCAGACCTTCGAGAATTCGAGCACGAGCACCCGGCCGCCCGGCTTGAGCACGCGGCGCATCTCGGCCAGCGCGGCGTCCTTATGCGTCATGTTGCGCAGCCCGAAAGCCACGGTCACTACGTCGAAGTAGTTGTCCGGAAAGGGAATTTTCTCGGCGTCGCAAAGGAGCGCCGGCGTGATCACGCCGTTGTCGATGAGGCGGTCGCGGCCCACGCGCAGCATCGACTCGTTGATGTCGGTGTGCCAGACCTCGCCCGTCGGGCCCGCTTTCTTCGCGAACGCCATGGAAAGGTCGCCGGTGCCGCCCGCGATGTCGAGCACCTTCGCACCGGGCCGGATGTTCGCCTGCGCGATCGTGAACGCCTTCCACGCGCGGTGCAGCCCGCCCGACATCAGATCGTTCATCAGGTCGTAGTTCGAGGCGACCGAGTGAAACACGCCGGCCACTTTCTTCGCCTTGTCCTGTTCGTCGACTGTCTGATAGCCGAAGTGGGTTTTGCTCATCGCGCTCGTCCTTTCGCGGAAGGGTGTTCTATTGGTGTGCTGCGCCGCGTCAGTCAAAGATGCGGCGGGGCTGGATCGTAACAGGAAGCGTCAGTGGCAGTGGCCATGCGCGGCAGGAGGCGCCGCCATGGGTGCGTCGCGCTCGACGCCCGCCGCCTTCAGTCTGGCGAAATATTGCGCCCAGAGTTCGTCCTGGCGCGTGGCGAGCTCGTAGAGCTGGTCCCACGAGTAGATGCCGGTGTTGTGGCCGTCGGAGAACGTGGGCTGCAGCGCGTAGTTGCCGACACCTTCAAGCGCCGTAATCGTCACCTCGCGCTTGCCCGTCTGCAGCGTTTCCTGGCCAGGGCCGTGCCCGCGCACCTCCGCCGAGGGCGAATACACGCGCATCAGCTCGAAGGGCACGCGGTAACTCTCACCGTTCGCATACTGGAGTTCCAGCACGCGCGAGACGGCGTGCACCACGACGCCGGTTGGCACCGGCGTATCGGATTTCAGTCCACTCATGATCGTTCCCGCTGTTGGACGCGTATTGGACACAATTGGACGCGTATTGGACGCTCACCGCCCCCGCCCGCTCAGGCCTTAAGCCTGCTCCATTTCGTGGCGCACCGCGTCGCGCAGCAGCGTGGCCTGCGCGCGGCGCTGGCCGAGCATCGCCTCGGACACCGTGCGCTGCCGCGGCGCCCAGACGGGCAGCGGGAAATGAGCGTCGTTCGTGAAGCGCGGAATGACGTGCCAGTGCACGTGCGGAACCTGGTTGCCGAGGCTCGCCAGATTCACCTTCGAAGGATGCATGACGCGCCGCAGCGCACGCTCGGCGGCGTACACCGCGCGCATCAGATGTTCCCGGTCAGCCGCGCCCAGGTCCGAGAATTCGGCGACGTGCGCATTCCAGATGACCCGGCAAAAGCCGGGATAGTCGGCCTCGGCAGTCGCGAGCACGACACGCATGCGCTCGTCCTGCCACAGCACGTCGCCGCCTTCCTCACTGCAGAATACGCATGTCATCGTCGTCCTCGAACCCGTTCACGGAAAATTGAGCGCTGCCATTAGACCAGCACGCGCTCGATTCCGCCATTGTTCGCGTTCTGAACGTAGTCCGCCATCCAGTTTTCGCCAAGTATGTGGCGGGCGATTTCCACCACGATGTAGTCGGCTTCGATGTTGGCGTCTTCGTTGTACCGCGACAGACCCTGGAGGCACGACGGACAAGACGTGAGAATCTTGACGTCCTGCGTCGTACCCTGCCCGCCCGCTTCCTGCTGCGTCGCCGGCTGCACCCCGTTCGCGCCGTTGCCGACGATCGGAATGCCGCGCAGCTTCGCCGCGCCCTTGCGGATTTCCTCTTCCTTGCGGAAGCGCACCTGCGTCGAAACGTCCGGGCGCGTAACGGCCAGCGTGCCCGATTCGCCGCAGCAGCGATCGTTTTTCTCGATCTTGTAGCCGTCCTTTTCAGAACCCATCAACTCATTGACGAGCTTGACCGGATCGATCGTCTTGATCGGCGTGTGGCACGGGTCGTGATACATGTAGCGCGTGCCCGTCACGCCGTCGAGCTTGATGTTCTTCTCGAGCAGGAACTCGTGGATGTCGATGATGCGGCATCCCGGGAAAATCTTGTCGAACTCATAACCCGCGAGCTGGTCGTAGCACGTCCCGCACGACACCACGACGGTCTTGATGTCGAGGTAGTTGAGCGTGTTCGCGACGCGATGGAACAGCACGCGGTTGTCGGTGACGATCTTCTCGGCCTTGTCGTACTGGCCCGAGCCGCGCTGCGGATAGCCGCAGCACAGGTAGCCCGGCGGCAGCACCGTCTGCACGCCGGCTTCCCATAGCATCGCCTGGGTGGCGAGGCCCACTTGCGAGAACAGACGCTCTGAGCCGCAGCCGGGGAAGTAGAACACCGCTTCCGAATCGACGTTCGTCGTCTTCGGGTTGCGGATGATCGGCACGATCTTGTTGTCTTCGATGTCGAGCAACGCGCGCGCCGTCTTCTTCGGCAGGTTGCCCGGCATCTTCTTGTTGACGAAGTGGATCACCTGCTCGACCACGGGCGGCTTGCCCGTGGTGGCGGGCGGCAGCGCCGTCTGCTTCTTCACGAACTTCTTCAGCACGTCGTTGCCCAGGCGCTGCGCCTTGTAGCCCACGCCCATCATCGCGGTGCGCGCGAGGTTGATGGTCTGCGGGTTGGTGGCGTTCAGGAAGAACATGCCCGCCGCGTTGCCCGCGTTGAACTTCTTCTTGCCCATCTTGCGCAGCAGGTTGCGCATGTTCATCGTCACGTCGCCGAAGTCGATCTTGACCGGGCACGGCGTCACGCACTTGTGGCAGACCGTGCAGTGGTCGGCCACGTCGTTGAACTCGTCCCAGTGCTTGATCGACACGCCGCGGCGCGTCTGCTCTTCGTACAGGAACGCCTCGACCAGCAAGGACGTCGCGAGGATCTTGTTGCGCGGGCTGTAGAGCAGGTTCGCGCGCGGCACGTGCGTCGCGCACACGGGCTTGCACTTGCCGCAGCGCAGGCAGTCCTTCACCGAATCCGCGATCGCGCCGATGTCGGACTGCTGCATGATGAGCGACTCGTAGCCCATCAGGCCGAATGACGGCGTGTAGGCGTTGCGCAGGTCGGCGCCTTCGAGCAGCTTGCCCGCGTTGAAGCGGCCTTGCGGATCGACGCGTTGCTTGTAGGCGCGGAACTCGGCGATCTCGTCGTCAGTCAGGAATTCGAGCTTCGTGATGCCGATGCCGTGCTCGCCCGAGATCACGCCGTCGAGCGAACGCGCGAGCTTCATGATGCGCGCGACCGCATGGTGCGCGTCCTGCAGCATCTCGTAGTTGTCGGAGTTGACCGGCAGGTTCGTGTGCACGTTGCCGTCGCCGGCGTGCATGTGCAGCGCCACGAACACGCGCCCGCGCAGCACCTTCTTGTGGATCGCCTGAGTCTCGTCGAGGATCGGCTTGAATTCGCCGCCGTTGAAGATCTTGCGCAGTTCCGCGCGGATTTCCTGCTTCCACGAGATGCGCACCGTGCGGTCCTGAGTCACGTGGAAGACGTTGGCGTCCGGCTGCGCGTCCACGCGGTCGGCGAACTTCTCCGCCAGCGACTCGTAGCCCAGCTGTACCAGGTAGTGCTGCGCCTCGCGCAGCGACAGATCGAGCTTCTCGCCCACGAAGGTCCAGCGCTCGCGCACGCGTTTGAGCAGATCGAGCGCCTGCTGCACGCGGTCTTCCAGCAGTTCCGCGGAGGGAATCTCGTTCGCGTCGTCCGTCTTGCCGAGCGGCAGCTTGCCCGCCTTGAAGAACGCTTCGAGCGCATCGACCAGTTGCAGCTTGTTCTTGATCGACAGTTCGATGTTGATGCGCTCGATGCCGTCCGTGTACTCGCCCATGCGGTTGAGCGGGATCACGACGTCTTCGTTGATCTTGAACGCGTTGGTGTGCTTGGCAATCGCGGCCGTTCGGCTGCGGTCGAGCCAGAAGCGCTTGCGCGCCTCGGCGGACACCGCGACGAAGCCTTCGCCGCTCTTGCCGTTGGCCATGCGGACGACGTCCGAAGTCGCGGCGGCCACGGCATCGGCGTCGTCGCCGACGATGTCGCCGATCAGCACCATCTTGGGAAACGCGTTGCGCTTGCTTTTGGTCGCGTAGCCCACGGCGCGCAGGTAGCGCTCGTCGAGGTGCTCGAGACCCGCGAGAATCGCGCCGCCCTGCTTCGACGTTTCGAACAGGTAGTCCTTGATCTCGACGATGCTCGGAATCGCCTCGCGCGCCTGGCCGAAGAACTCCAGACAGACCGTGCGCGTATGCGCGGGCATCTTGTGCAGCACCCAGCGCGCGGACGTGATGAGCCCGTCGCAGCCTTCCTTCTGCACGCCCGGCAGGCCGGCGAGGAACTTGTCGGTGACGTCCTTGCCGAGGCCTTCCTTGCGGAAGCGCTTGCCTTCGATATCGAGCGATTCGGAGCGCAGCAGCTTTTCGCCCGGCGCGTATTCGCCATCGAACCACTTCAGCTCGAAGCGCGCCACGGCGATGTCGTGGATCTTGCCCATGTTGTGGTCAAGACGCGTGACCTCGAGCCAGTTGCCCTGCGGGTCGACCATGCGCCACCAGGCGAGATTGTCGAGCGCCGTGCCCCACAGCACCGCCTTCTTGCCGCCCGCGTTCATCGCGACGTTGCCGCCGATGCAGGACGCATCGAGCGAAGTCGGATCGACGGCGAAGACGAAGCCCGCGGCGTCGGCGGCCTCGGTCACGCGGCGCGTGACCACGCCCGCGCCCGAGAAAATCGTCGCGACCTTGCGGTTCACGCCCGGCAGGTCGGTCATCTCGACCGGACCGAGCTGCTCGAGCTTTTCGGTGTTGATGACGGCCGAGAACGGCGTGAGCGGCACCGCGCCGCCCGTGTAGCCCGTGCCGCCACCGCGCGGAATCACGGTGAGGCCGAGTTCGAAACAGGCCTTGATGAGGCCGGCGATTTCGGCTTCGGTATCGGGCGTGAGGACGACGAACGGATATTCCACGCGCCAGTCGGTCGCGTCGGTCACGTGCGAGACGCGCGCGAGGCCGTCGAAACGGATGTTGTCCTTCGCCGTGCGCTTGCCTAGCACCTTCGTCGCGCGGCGCCGCAGGTCGGCCATCTTCTCGAACTCGCCCGCGAAGGCGTCGATGGCGCGGCGCGTGGCACCGACCAGTTTTTCGACGCGCGCGGCGCGGTCCACGCCTTCCTTGTCGGTGTGCGCCTGCAGGTCGGCGCGGCGGCGCTTCTCGATTTCAGCGAGGCGGTGGTTCAACGCCTCGATCAGGAGCGCGCGGCGCTTCGGATTGTCGAGCAGATCGTCCTGCAGATACGGATTGCGGCGCACGACCCAGATGTCGCCCAGCACCTCGTAGAGCATGCGCGCCGAGCGGCCAGTGCGGCGCTCCGCGCGCAGCTCGGCGAGCGCGTTCCATGCGTCTTCGCCCAGCAGGCGGATGACGATTTCGCGGTCCGAAAACGACGTGTAGTTATAGGGAATCTCGCGCAGGCGAGGTTCGATGTCGGCGGCCACGGCGGTGGCGGCGCCGTGAGGATCGAAAACTTGAGGTGCGTTCATGGTTGGACGACTCTTTGGGCCAGTCCCGCGCACGGCTCGCGGCCGCTGCAACGGATACTGACGGGGCGCGTGGGGCGCTATTCTGAAATCGTGTCCGCCTGTGGCAGGCTGCGGACGAAAGGGGTGGGGAGGCACATGGCGGCAACGCTCACGCCGATGGTTCCCCGGCGCTCGGATTTAGCGACACGATCGTGCGTGGCGGGCGTGCCGCTGCGCCGCCGGGCGGGTCACGCGCCGTGCGGGCATCAAATGGGCTGTCCGAGGTTGCCAGTGCATCATCCGATCCTTGTTTCGAAAAAGGATTTTACCGCATGATCCGCACCCGCGCTGACGCGGCGTGGGAACCTGGTGATCACACAAGATTCACTTGCGTTGACGGACGATTCGCGCCGGATTGCGCGCGCTTTGACGATGATTTGCCTTCCGGCCGGTCGGCGAATCGCGCCGCCGCATCCCGCGCCGGCCGCCTGCCCTGCCAGCGCGGGAGCCGTTGGCGCTATCATTTACGCTTTCCCGCCCTGAAACCGCGCCCGGCGCGCCCTCGCATGGCCTCTCACGACGATTACCTGAAGAAAATCCTCACCGCCCGCGTCTACGATGTTGCCCGCGAGACCGAACTCGAGCGCGCCCCGAACCTCTCGGCGCGCCTGCGCAACGCCGTGTTCCTCAAGCGCGAGGACAACCAGCCGGTGTTCTCCTTCAAGCTGCGCGGCGCCTACAACAAGATGGCGCATCTCTCGCCCGCGCAACTCGAGCGCGGCGTGATCACCGCCTCGGCGGGCAATCACGCGCAGGGCGTGGCGCTTTCGGCGGCCAGGCTCGGCGTGAAGGCCGTGATCTGCGTGCCGGTGACCACGCCGCAGGTGAAGGTCGATGCCGTGCGCGCCCACGGCGGCGCCACCGTCGAGGTCGTGCAGGCCGGCGAGTCTTACAGCGACGCCTACGCCCACGCCGTGCGCCTGCAGGAAGAACGCGGGCTGACCTTTGTGCATCCCTTCGACGATCCCCACGTGATCGCCGGCCAGGGCACCGTGGCGATGGAAGTGCTGAGCCAGCATCAGGCCCCGATTCACGCGATCTTCGTGCCGATCGGCGGCGGCGGTCTGGCTGCAGGTGTGGCGGCCTACGTGAAGGCCGTGCGCCCGGAGATCAAGGTGATCGGCGTGCAGACCGACGATTCCTGCGCGATGGCGCAGTCGATCAAGGCGGGCAGGCGCGTGGAACTCACTGAAGTCGGCCTGTTCTCGGACGGCACGGCCGTCAAGCTGGTGGGCGAGGAAACCTTCCGCCTGTGCCACCAGTATCTCGACGAAGTACTCACCGTCGATACGGATGCCCTTTGCGCCGCGATCAAGGACGTCTTCCAGGACACGCGCAGCGTGCTCGAACCCGCAGGCGCACTGGCCGTGGGGGGCGCGAAGCAGTATGCGGAGCGTGAAGGCATCGAGGGGCAAACGCTGGTGGCGATCACCTCGGGCGCGAACATGAATTTCGACCGCATGCGCTTCGTGGCCGAGCGCGCCGAGGTGGGTGAGGCGCGCGAAGCGGTGTTCGCCGTGACGATCCCCGAGGAGCGCGGCAGCTTCAAGCGCTTCTGCGAGCTGGTCGGCACGCGCAGCGTGACCGAGTTCAACTACCGCATCGACGACGCCGAGCGCGCGCACATCTTCGTGGGCGTGCAGATCCGCAACCGCGGCGAGTCGCAGCAGATCGCGAAGACCTTCGTCGATCACGGCTTT
>NZ_JAMBPQ010000111.1 GCF_024206495.1 Paraburkholderia sp. CNPSo 3272
AGGTTCTGAATAAATTCAAAAACCTGACTTACTTTAGTGTGAGACTCTTGATACTTTTGCTGCTCCCGATATCGCTCCGAAGAACCATATCGGGTCGCCACCGCATCAAGCGCCCACACTTATCGGCTGTAAATTTTTAAAGATCGTTCGCGAAAGCGCCGTTAAAACTGCTCGACTACCGGCTTCTTTCTGCGTTGCTGCGTCTGCAGCAGAGAAACGAGATTATGAAGAATCTTTTTCGCTTCGTCAACCCCTTTTTTTCGCTCACCGCTTGAAAAAGCTTGCTGACTCCTGCGTCCGCCGGTTTCCGCGGCGGCCCTCGCTGCCTGACGTCTGAGACATCGAACTGCGAAGGGGGCGAATCTTATCGCCCCGATCGCGAGTCCGCAAGCCCTTTTCCATCGACTCAATTGAAAAGAGGCGCAGCGCGCCTGTTTTCAATGGGCGGCATTCGCGCTCATGACTGGGGATCGTCCGTCGTCGGCGGGTCGAACATCGCCTTGCACGGTGGCGAGAGTTCATCGTAGTGCTGCTTCAGGCATGCCGCGATTTTCTCCTTGTTGGGGATCGCACGCGCGCAGAAGTGGAACGCATCGTCGCGGCACGCGTGTTCCTGCTCGCTGCGCGATTCGCCGCTGCTCGCTATCGCGAAGGTCAGACCGGCCAGCAATGCGCCCGCTTTCATC
>NZ_JAMBPQ010000112.1 GCF_024206495.1 Paraburkholderia sp. CNPSo 3272
GCGAGAAGCTCCGGGAATGCCACGGCATCCAGCTGGCGAAGGAGACGTTGCGCAAACTCATGATGGACGCAGGACTATGGGTTGCGCGCCGGCAGCGGCCGCCGAAGATCTATCAGCCGCGCGCACGGCGTACGTGCCTGGGCGAGCTCATCCAGATCGACGGCAGTGAGCATGCGTGGTTCGAGGACCGGGCGCCGCAATGCACGCTGCTGGTGTACGTGGACGATGCGACGAGCCGGCTGATGGAACTGCACTTCACGCAGACGGAATCGACGTTCAGCTACTTCGAGGCAACGCGCGCGTACATCGAGAGCTATGGCAAGCCGGGCGCGTTCTACAGCGACAAGGCCAGCGTATTCCGCAACACCAGCGCCGAGCGTACCGGACGCAGCGTGACGCCGTTCGGTCGCGCGATGTACGAGCTGAACATCGACACGATCTGCGCCAACAGCAGCTCGGCCAAGGGCCGCGTGGAGCGCGCGCATCTGACGCTGCAGGACCGCCTGGTGAAGGAACTGCGGCTGCGCGGCATCAGTACGCTGGCCGAAGCCAATGCATATGCGCCCTCCTTTATGGCCGCCTACAACGCACGCTTTGCCAAGCCGCCGAAGAGTGAGTTCGATGCGCACCGGCCGCTGCGGGC
>NZ_JAMBPQ010000113.1 GCF_024206495.1 Paraburkholderia sp. CNPSo 3272
GTTCCATCAGCCGGCTCGTCGCATCGTCCACGTACACCAGCAGCGTGCATTGCGGCGCCCGGTCCTCGAACCACGCATGCTCACTGCCGTCGATCTGGATGAGCTCGCCCAGGCACGTACGCCGTGCGCGCGGCTGATAGATCTTCGGCGGCCGCTGCCGGCGCGCAACCCATAGTCCTGCGTCCATCATGAGTTTGCGCAACGTCTCCTTCGCCAGCTGGATGCCGTGGCATTCCCGGAGCTTCTCGCGGCCAGCGTGGGCCCGAAATCGGCGTAACGCTCACGGACAATCGATAGCGCCCGGTCTGCCGTTACGCGGTCTAGCCGGTTGTTGCTGGGCCGCGAGCGTCGCCGCGACACGAGGCCTTGCGGCCCGTGCTCACGAAACCGGCCAACCAGCCGGCGAATCTGCCGGGTCGTCAGCCCGAGCCGCTGCGCTGCGCGCAGCGGCTTGAGCCGTGCGTCCACCACGTCCTGAATGAGCTTCAATCTGTCCAGCTCGCGCATCGTCATTGTTATCCGTTCTGTTGCCGCCATTAAAGCTCCCAAACACTGGATTCCCAGCGATCTGTTAGCTTACGATCGTCCAAAAAGCGGACATCTGAACTTGGCTAAAAGCGGACACTACAACTTAGCCCGTACA
>NZ_JAMBPQ010000114.1 GCF_024206495.1 Paraburkholderia sp. CNPSo 3272
GTCTTCGTCGTCCCGATCTTGCCGAGCAGTTCGACCTCGCCGGTGCCGAGCGCATAGGCAACCGTGATCGATTCCTTGTGAACGTCCAGGCCGACATACAACGTGCTATCGTTTTCCATTGCTGGCCTCCGTGCCGGAAATCGCCGGGTGTGACCCTGTCCACACCATGCGGCTCTGGCAGTCATGCTAACCCGCGCTTGATTCCTCCGCGGCAGGCCAGCCTCTACCTCGCGGAGTCATACTGACTACGGACGCCTTGGGGCGAAACGGACAGGGCATGTCGTTTGAGGACTTCGTTGGCGATACGTATCTGGCCGTAGGCTGGCAATTCGAGGGCCAGCTCGACAACGGCAGCTTCGATCTGCGGATCTACGCGGTTCTTGAGCAACGGCCGGTGGTGAGAAATCTCCTGCAGCGCAGCCTCACCGCCTCGATCGTACAGTTCCTTAAATCGGTAGAAGCTGTCGCGCGAGTAACCCATCACGCGACAGGCCTGGCTGACGTTGCCGAGTTGCCGGGCCAACTCAAGTATGCCGACCTTGGCACGAATTACCTTCTGCTCCTGAGTCATGGCGGACTCCTTGCTGTTCGCGGCGCGCATTGTCGCTACGGGCTACGCCCTCCGCGCCAA
>NZ_JAMBPQ010000115.1 GCF_024206495.1 Paraburkholderia sp. CNPSo 3272
AGTGCTTTACAACCCGAAGGCCTTCTTCACACACGCGGCATTGCTGGATCAGGCTTTCGCCCATTGTCCAAAATTCCCCACTGCTGCCTCCCGTAGGAGTCTGGGCCGTGTCTCAGTCCCAGTGTGGCTGGTCGTCCTCTCAGACCAGCTACGGATCGTCGCCTTGGTGGGCCTTTACCCCACCAACTAGCTAATCCGCCATCGGCCACCCCAATAGCGCGAGGTCTTGCGATCCCCCGCTTTCATCCATGGATCGTATGCGGTATTAATCCGGCTTTCGCCGGGCTATCCCCCACTACTGGACATGTTCCGATGTATTACTCACCCGTTCGCCACTCGCCGCCAGGATTGCTCCCGCGCTGCCGTTCGACTTGCATGTGTAAGGCATGCCGCCAGCGTTCAATCTGAGCCAGGATCAAACTCTTCAGTTCAATACCTGTTACTGTTTTCGGTCTCTCTCGAGACCGGTCGCTCACTCAAAGCTGACAGGTTCTGAATAAATTCAAAAACCTGACTTACTTTAGTGTGAGACTCTTGATACTTTTGCTGCTCCCGATATCGCTCCGAAGAACCATATCGGGTCGCCACCGCATCAAGCGCCCACACTTATCGGCTGTAAATTTTTAAAGA
>NZ_JAMBPQ010000116.1 GCF_024206495.1 Paraburkholderia sp. CNPSo 3272
GGACGAACCTCTGGTGTACCGGTTGTCACGCCAGTGGCATCGCCGGGTAGCTATGTTCGGAAGAGATAACCGCTGAAAGCATCTAAGCGGGAAACTCGCCTTGAGATGAGATATCCCCGGGGCTTCGAGCCCCTTGAAGGGTCGTTCGAGACCAGGACGTTGATAGGTCAGGTGTGGAAGCGCAGTAATGCGTTAAGCTAACTGATACTAATTGCCCGTAAGGCTTGATCCTATAACAGGTGTGCCTCCACCCCGTGTGGGTGGGCAGGACGCACAGGTTGAGTGATCATGTGTTGTGCCGGAAACAACACAACCCCAATTGAGCAACACCTCTTTACGCTTCTTCCCGATTGGCTGTGGCGCCAGGTCCGAAAGACCCGAGTCGACGCAGCAACCCGTCATGCCTGATGACCATAGCGAGCTGGTCCCACCCCTTCCCATCCCGAACAGGACCGTGAAACAGCTCCACGCCGATGATAGTGCGGATTGCCCGTGTGAAAGTAGGTAATCGTCAGGCTCCTTATGCTGTAACGTCCCGAACCCCGGTGTCTCCGAAAGAGCACCGGGGTTCTGGCGTTT
>NZ_JAMBPQ010000117.1 GCF_024206495.1 Paraburkholderia sp. CNPSo 3272
CAATTGCCCCTTGACCACTGGCACGCCTGGCTGCAAGACCCGACTCTCGCCGACGCAATCCTCGACCGCCTCGTCCATCAGGCTCACAAGCTCCCGCTGAAGGGCGATTCGATGCGCAAGAAGAACGCACCTGATCAAAAAGTAGCCTGATCTCGAACACGCGCAGTACAATCTAAGCACTACGCAGCACCTCCCTCCTGGCCTGTTCGACTTCACCGAAACGGGCGTTCAACTTCCCCGAAATACGCACGTAAGCGCTCCCCAGCGCTTCAGGCTGTAATCCAAAGCGTTCGCAATGCCGGAGCCGTCGGATACGAGCTTGCGCCGCTTGGTCAGCCATTCGTGCAAGGCGTCGCAAACCGGTTTGGCCCGTGACTGGCGAAGGCGGTATCGCTCATCCACATTCAGTTCTGCTGCGTCACGCTCGATGTCGTAGAGCGCTGAGAAGAACGGCAGGGCGTGCCCCGCAACCTGACTGCTGTGGTTGGCGTGCAACTCGAAGAACTTTCGGCGTGCATGAGCCGCGCATCCGATCTCGGTGACGCCTTGCTGGAATGACGCCTTGTAGCCGCCGT
>NZ_JAMBPQ010000118.1 GCF_024206495.1 Paraburkholderia sp. CNPSo 3272
CGGTGCATCGGCCCCCAGTCGGCGCGGCCGTTATAGCGTACGCCGTGTGAGAGGAGAAACGCCTTCAGCCGTTGTCGCGCGCGCTGTAGATCGTCCTTCGCGCTCACCCATGCGCGAGCCAGGTCGCGGAATGCTTCGTCCTCCACGCTGGGCACGTACACTGGCGAGAGGTCCCCGGCGCGTAGCGAGCGCACAAGCTTGATGGCATCGCGCCGATCGGTCTTGACACGATCGCCGGGCTTCTTGGGTATCAACGAGGGTGCGCACACCATACAGTCGAACTCTTTCTGCATGAGTTGCCGGTAGAGCCCATAGCCACACGGACCCGCCTCATAAACGATGTGGATGCGCCGCGCCTTCGACTGTAGGCGCTTGGACAGGCGTTCGATATCGGTCTTCGTCGTCCCGATCTTGCCGAGCAGTTCGACCTCGCCGGTGCCGAGCGCATAGGCAACCGTGATCGATTCCTTGTGAACGTCCAGGCCGACATACAACGTGCTATCGTTTTCCATTGCTGGCCTCCGTGCCGGAAATCGCCGGGTGTGACCCTGTCCACACCATGCGGCTCTGGCAGT
>NZ_JAMBPQ010000119.1 GCF_024206495.1 Paraburkholderia sp. CNPSo 3272
ACGGCGGCTACAAGGCGTCATTCCAGCAAGGCGTCACCGAGATCGGATGCGCGGCTCATGCACGCCGAAAGTTCTTCGAGTTGCACGCCAACCACAGCAGTCAGGTTGCGGGGCACGCCCTGCCGTTCTTCTCAGCGCTCTACGACATCGAGCGTGACGCAGCAGAACTGAATGTGGATGAGCGATACCGCCTTCGCCAGTCACGGGCCAAACCGGTTTGCGACGCCTTGCACGAATGGCTGACCAAGCAGCGCAAGCTCGTATCCGACGGCTCCGGCATTGCGAACGCTTTGGATTACAGCCTGAAGCGCTGGGGAGCGCTTACGCGCTATCTCGACGACGGGAGTGTGCCCATCGACAACAACTGGGTTGAAAACCAGATACGTCCATGGGCCATCGGTCGGGCCAATTGGTTGTTCGCAGGTTCACTGCGAGCGGGGCAGCGTGGCGCTGCGATCATGAGCCTGATCCGCTCGGCACAACTCAACGGGCACGACCCGCACGCGTATCTCAAGGACATCCTCACGCGTCTGCCCACGCACAGGGCCAGCGACATCGCCGCGTTGTT
>NZ_JAMBPQ010000120.1 GCF_024206495.1 Paraburkholderia sp. CNPSo 3272
GGTGTGGACAGGGTCACACCCGGCGATTTCCGGCACGGAGGCCAGCAATGGAAAACGATAGCACGTTGTATGTCGGCCTGGACGTTCACAAGGAATCGATCACGGTTGCCTATGCGCTCGGCACCGGCGAGGTCGAACTGCTCGGCAAGATCGGGACGACGAAGACCGATATCGAACGCCTGTCCAAGCGCCTACAGTCGAAGGCGCGGCGCATCCACATCGTTTATGAGGCGGGTCCGTGTGGCCATGGGCTCTACCGGCACCTCATGGAGAAAGAGTTCGACTGTATGGGGTGCGCCCCCCCGTTTAAACCCAAGAAGCCCGGCGATCGTGTCAAGACCGATCGGCGCGATGCCATCAAGCTTGTGCGCTCGCTACGCGCCGGGGACCTCTCGCCAGTGTACGTGCCCAGCGTGGAGGACGAAGCATTCCGCGACCTGGCTCGCGCATGGGTGAGCGCGAAGGACGATCTACAGCGCGCGCGACAACGGCTGAAGGCGTTTCTCCTCTCACACGGCGTACGCTATAACGGCCGCGCCGACTGGGGGCCGATGCACCG
>NZ_JAMBPQ010000013.1 GCF_024206495.1 Paraburkholderia sp. CNPSo 3272
AAGGCATGCCGCCAGCGTTCAATCTGAGCCAGGATCAAACTCTTCAGTTCAATACCTGTTACTGTTTTCGGTCTCTCTCGAGACCGGTCGCTCACTCAAAGCTGACAGGTTCTGAATAAATTCAAAAACCTGACTTACTTTAGTGTGAGACTCTTGATACTTTTGCTGCTCCCGATATCGCTCCGAAGAACCATATCGGGTCGCCACCGCATCAAGCGCCCACACTTATCGGCTGTAAATTTTTAAAGAGCAATTCGTCTTAATCGCTTCGTTTTCGTTCGCAGCGATCAGCGAAGGAGGCGAATTATGCGGGTCATTCCGTATATCGTCAAGCGACTTTCAAACATTTATTTTTGGGGGCCGCTACGCCGATTTTCGGCAGCCACCGGCACCCCCGCGTAACAGGTTGCCCCTTCTGTCACCAAAGCGGGAGCGGCAGCCGCGCACGGGCCCGCAGCACGCTCGGATCCGAGCGCAGCGATGTCGCTGTCGATCAAGCGCCGACGGTCTCGACGACTCCTTCGGGAAGGGGCTGGGGCAACCCGACACAAAACCCCTGTGCGTAGTCGATGCCAATCCCGCTGAGGCGCCCGATGATCGCCTCGCTTTCCACAAACTCGGCGATGGTCGCCTTGCCCGCTGCGTGGGCCACCTGATGAATGGACTGGACGATCGTGCGATCGAGGTCGCTGCTGGCAATCCCGCGCACGAAGCTGCCGTCGATCTTCAAATAATCCACAGGCAGGCGCTTGAGGTAAGTGAACGAGGACATGCCGGAGCCGAAATCGTCGAGCGCGAATCGGCAGCCGAGTGCGCGCAGGCTCTCCATGAGGGTAATCGCTTTCGAGAGATTGGTGATCACGGCTGTTTCCGTGATCTCGAAGCAGACGCTTTCGAAGCGAATTGCGCAACGCTGCTGCTGCTGCACGATGTACGCGAGCAGGTCCTCGTCGCCGAGCGACGCCCCGGAGAGATTGATCGACCAGACGTCTGCCGCAAGATGGCCGGCCGCGATGGCTTCGAAAGCACGGCCGATAACCCATCGGTCGACGAGCGGCATCAAGTGGAAGCGCTCGGCGGCGCCAATGAAGTACCCGGGAGGAATCACTTCACCCGATTCGTCGATCATGCGCAGCAGCAACTCGACGTGCACTTCCTCCCCGGGACCGCCTTCCTTGAGCGACTTGATCTGTTGCGCGTAGAGGCGGAAACGGTCGTGCTCGAGCGCCGCCTTCACGCGGGCCACCCACTCCATCTGCGTATGGGTAGTCGACTGGAGCTGATCCTCGAGGCAGTACTGGTGCACGCGGTTGCGGCCTTTTTCCTTGGCCATATAACAGGCTACGTCGGCCGCCTTCATGATGTCCCACGTCGAGATTTGCGTGGCGTCCACCTCCACCACGCCGATGCTCACGCCAGTCGTCAGCAAACGCTGGTCCCAGGGTAGCCGGATGACCGTCACCGCCTCCCGCAGATCCTCCGCGACCCGCAGAGCGTCGTCGATGCAGCACTCCGGCAGCACGACGCCGAATTCGTCGCCGCCCAGGCGTGCGAGGATGTGGGCGGCGCGCAATTGTTGTTTCAAGGCGCCGCCCACGCTGCGGATCAATTCGTCGCCGGCCGCGTGGCCGCACGTATCGTTGACGACCTTGAATTGATCGAGGTCGAGGAACATCACCGCGTGCGGGCGTGTCCCGGCCTTCTCGAGCAGGCCCGTTAGCCGGCGCTCGAATTCCCGGCGGTTCAGCAAACCCGTCAGATGATCGTGCGTAGCCTGATATTCGAGTTCGGCGGCATGCTTGCGCTCCGTGCTCGCATCTCGAAGCACCATCACCGTGCCCAGCATTTCCTCTTCGTCGTCGCGGATCGTCGCCACAGAGCAGGCCACGGGCAGGAGCGAGCCATCCGGGCGCGTCACCGAGAGTCTGCGCTGCGTGTCGTCGTCGGCCGCTGCTGCACGGTTGTGCAGGCATTGCGCGGTGACGATATCGCCGGACCGTTCGTCGTAGAGATCACAGACGTCGAACAACGGCTTCTGGTAAATATCGTGCGAGGGACGCCCGAGCATGCGCTCGGCGGCGGCGTTGCAATAGGTCACGCTCGCCTGGTTGTCCATGCGGATCACACCATCGTCGATCGAAGCGAGCGTGGCTTCGGTGAGGCTCTTTTCCTTCGCGGCGGCCGCTTCGGCGCGCTTCAGCTCGGAGATATCGAAGAGGCAACCGACGATGCGCGTCGCCCGGCCGCTTTCATCGCGTATGGCCTTGCCGCGTCCCCGGCACCACAGATATCGACCATCGGCCATTCGCAGCCGGTATTCCACGTCGTAGAGGCTGTCATGCTTCAGATGGTTGATGATGGTCTCGCGCAAACGGAGCAGATCCGCGGGATGCACGAGCGCGTTGAAAGCGCGGGTGTCCATCGGGAGGTCGCCGTCGCCGTAGCCGAGTTGCTGGTACAGATAGCGGGAATAGTAGGCACGATCGCTGACGAGGTCCCAGTCCCATAGTCCCGCATTGATGCCCTCGAAGCCGAGGCTTAAGCGCTCCTCGCTCAAACGCAGACGGGCGCCAAGGCGGCGGGAGAGACGCAGCAGCAATAGCATCCCGGTGCAAGCGAGCACCGCGACGGGCCACGCTATGACAGTGCAGGAGTACTGAGCCAGCGCGGCCATCGCCGCGGCACTCACCCACACAGGGACGAGCACCAAAGCGATTCGACCGCGGCGGTCGCCTTCGGTAATCCGGTTCACAGCGCGTGTGATCAGTCTCATGGCTGATTTAGAATTCTTCTTGGTTCAGCTTCCATGCGTCGCGTGCGCGCGGCACTACGAGACAGAGTCACAATAAAGCGTGACGGCGTGTATCTGGAAAACGCGCAGACGGAGGAAGGCCCACGGACGGGTGGGTAAGTCTATCCGCTTTCGCTATTCAGAATGAATGGGGATTACCCGCGGAAGCCATTTGTGTTCGCGAGTGTATGCAATTACGTTCTCGCGCACGCGAATGACAGATACGGAAAGACTTGCGAATTTGATATTCAACCGGCTCGCAAACGTTCGCGAGCCGACCGTCTTCGACAATAGAAAACAGAGGCCGCCAACGCAGCCTCCGTGCGTCCTCTTGCCTACCGGCTCTGCAGACGGATATCGCGCGACGAAGCCCCCACATACACCGCGCTGTCAGGCACATAGGCCCAGTCGTTATGCGTCGTGTCCCAAACACTCTGCGCACGTTCGGTGATCGTCACGCGCACCGGCTGCGACTGACCCGGCTTCAGGAACACCTTCTGGAAACCAACCAGACGACGCGGCGGCTCGCCGGCATAACTCACGCCCAGATAGACCTGTGCCGTTTCCGCACCGGCTACGCGGCCATCGTTGCGCACCGTGAACGAAGCCGTGAGCGTATGCCCTGGGCCCTGCTTCACCGTCAGTCCCGAATAGCTGAAGTGCGTATACGAAAGGCCATAGCCGAACTCGTAAAGCGGCGTGATGTTGTTCGCGTCATACCAGCGGTAGCCCATGTCCAGCTTTTCGGAGTACACGGGATCGGTCGCGAAGGCGCCGTTCGTCCCCCACGTCGGCGTGTCCTGATCGTGCACGGGGAACGTGACCGGCAGCTTGCCCGAAGGGTTCACCTGACCGAACAGCACGTTCGCGATCGCGTTGCCGCCGCCCTCGCCCGGATACCATGCCTCGACGATTGCCGAGACCTGGTCCTTCCACGGCATCAGTACCGGATTGCCGCTCTCGATGATCACGATCGTGCGCGGGTTGGCCTTCGCAACGGCCTCGACGAGCTGATCCTGATTCGATGGGTTCGCGAGGCTCAGGCTTTGCAGATCGCCGAAGTCCTCACCCGCCGGCTGCGCCACGACGACAATTGCGACATCGGACTGGCTGGCGAGCGTCGCGGCCTGGGTGATCTCCTGCTGCGTATAGGCGCGGAACGGCTGCGTCTGGTCGGTGTTCCCCGCGAAGCTCACCTGCGCCGAAGGCGCGAGCTGCTGGATAGCCTGGGTGATAGGCGTATTGAGCTTGAGCCACGGGTTGGTCCACCAGCCGCAGCCCGTGGACGAAGCGAACGTGAGCCCGCCGCAGCCCGAGAAGTTGCCTGTGACCGGATCGCGGGTATTGCCCGAGCCGCCGCCACTCAGCACGGCCGTATCGGCATGAGCGCCGATCACCGCGATCTTGTGCAGGCTCGGCGCCGAAAGCGGCAGTTGGCTGTTGTCATTCTTCAGGAGAACGATTGATTGTTCTTCTGCGGCCTGCGTGAAGGCGTTGTACTTCGCAAAGTCGATCGTGGCGCCGCCCTGCGCCGGATGATCCAGCACGCCCGTTCTGATCATCACATAGAGCTTGCGCCGCACCATGTCGTCCAGACGGTCCTGCGACACCGCCTTCGAGGCGATCGCCTGCTTGACCAGATCGGGCGTGAGGTAGACCGTCGGGCCTACGTCTTCTTCCTCGTCGAGGCCCGCGTTGATCGCCGGGGCCGTGCTATGCGTCGCCCCCCAGTCCGACTGCACCTGACCCTGGAAGCCCCAGTCCTTCTTCAGCACGTCGGTCAGCACATGCGTGTTTTCGCACGCATAGGTGCCGTTCAGGCGGTTGTAGCTGCACATCACGCTGCCCGGCCGCGCTTCCTTCGCCGCGATTTCGAACGGCAGCAGATAGAGTTCGCGCAGCGTGCGCTCGTCGATCTGGCTGTTGCCGCCCTGGCGGCCCGTTTCCTGCTCGTTGCCGACGTAGTGCTTGATCGTGGCGATCACCTGTTGGCTTTGCGTGCCGATGGTGCGCGCCGCCAGCATTTCGCCCGCCAGCACGGGGTCTTCGCCGAGGTACTCGAAGAGGCGCCCGCCGCGCGGTTCGCGCGCGAGGTTCGTGCCGCCGCCCAGACCCATGCCGAATCCTTGCTCGCGCAACTGGTCGGCTATGCGCGCGCCGAAGTCGCGTGCGAGATACGGATCCCAGCTTGCCGCGAGCGCGATCGTCGCGGGAAAAGTCGTGCTCTTCTGGTTCGTGCTGCCTGAGCCCGTTGCGGAATCAACCATATTCAGGTCGGGAATGCCCAGACGCGGGACGCCCTGAATATAGCCCGCGCCGCCGCCCGGCACGGCGCTCATTTGATATTCGGAATGGATGAACTGAAGCTTCTCGTCCTGCGTCATGCGCTTGAGCAGCAGGTCCGCGCGAACGTGCGCGCCGAGGTTCTGGGGGACGGCCATCAACGGCATCGGCAACGGATAAGGTACGTCGTTGCTGCTGTCGCCTGCATGGGCGGTAGCGGCCATCGCAACCAGCACGGCAGCGGTGGGCCAACGGGTGATCCTCATATGTCTCTCCGGAGTTCGAATACGTTATGGAATACTGATCAGACCGGTAAGCAGGTCTGGCAGAGCGGCCGGTCGCGTCAGGCGCCGGCAAACTTCCTGCGGGGAAACCGGTTGAGCTGCGATGCGCAAACGTTTGCTTTTATACGTCCGCGCGGGGCCTCGCCGGTTGATGTAGCAAAACTCCAAATAATCATATAAAAACTATTGAGTACCCTTACGGGCTT
Organism: Paraburkholderia sp. CNPSo 3272; assembly: GCF_024206495.1. Classification (GTDB taxonomy): domain Bacteria; phylum Pseudomonadota; class Gammaproteobacteria; order Burkholderiales; family Burkholderiaceae; genus Paraburkholderia. The sequence continues at coordinate 5,565 of NZ_JAMBPQ010000013.1, forward strand.
TTATCTCAGTATTTTCCCGGCTGGCGCTAGCTAACACGCATGAAAGGCGCGAAATCGACAGCAAATCGTAATAATCCGGTAATGCGATTGTTGCGAACGCAACGGAAATTCAATTTTGACGTGATTTGCACGACGCTCGCGAATGCGGAGCGGCGCCCTGAAGGCAGCGCGCAGAGCGCGTCGCGGGCCGAAAAAAGCTAACCTGTTAAGAGGCCTGCAAAAGTGGCAGCGCTCGCGCCTGCGTGCGCGAAATCGACATCACTGCAAGGAGTGACCACGATGGAAAGGCAACGCAAGGTTCCCCGAATCGCTTCGACCCTGCTCGCTGCAACGTGCGCATTCGCTCTGGCAAGCGGCGCACTCGCGCAAACGGGCATGCCCCAGACGGAGCAGCAAGGCGACATCTCGTTCGTCTCGGGCGGGGTCGGCCGCGACGAGTCCTCCGCGCTGCGGCACGCGCGCAGCCAGTGGCCGCTCTCCATGCTGTTTACCGGCCCCGGTTCGAGCTATGTTGCCGACGTGCATGTGCAGATCGCGGGCGCCGACGGCGCGTCCGTACTCGACACGCGTTCGCACGGTCCGTACATGCTCGTGCGGCTGCCCAGCGGACGCTATACGATCACCGCCACCTATAACGAGGTAACGAGGACGCAGCGCGTGAACGTCGCCGGCAATGGCAGCGCGCGTGCGACGTTCTCCTTTCCGGGCAAGCACTGAGCACGAATCGCGTCTTCAGCCTGTCGAGACGGTTCACCAGGGAACGACTCTCCCCAGGTAGTCGAGGTAATGCAGTCCAGTGCGGCCTGCGTACGCTTCGATCGTGCTGACCAGGTGGGGGATGCTCTCCTCGATGCCCAGGCGCGCTTGGGGGCCGCCCATGTCCGTGCGCACCCATCCGGGTGCCATGAGCAACAAGGTTTTCGCGTCGTCTTGATGACGGGCCGCATAGCTGCGCATGAACATGTTTAGCGCGGCCTTGCTGCCGCGGTAAACCTCGTGGTTGCCATTCGTGTTGTTGCTGACGCTGCCTTGCCCGGACGACATGACGCCTATCGTCCCGGCCGGTTGCACGAGGTCCTGAAACGCCTCGACAACGCGCATCGGACTCAACGCGTTCGTCGCCATCACGCGAACGAATTCATCGGTTGAGATATCTGCAATCGTTTCGCGATGGTCGTTCGTGACGCCGGCGTTCACGAAGAGCATGTCCACCCGGCGATCCTGGAGGCGATCATGGAGTGCGGCGACCTGCTCCGGCACCGTAATATCGACTGTGTCGATTTCGAGCGCACCTTGCGAGGCGTGCGCCACCTGTGCAAGCCGGTCCATCGAACCCGCCCTGCCTGTGGCGATCACCCGCCAGCCGCGCTTGAGGTATTCCTCGACCATGGCGAAGCCAAGTCCGCGCGACGCGCCGATGAGAAGGACCGTTTTCTGATGCGATGATTCCTGCATGGCGATTTCCCTGTATTCAGTCGATACGAGAAATATAGTGGCGCCTCATACATGGCGGAAGACGCATGGCTTGCAGATATAAGCTGCACACAACGCCATGCCAAAAAGCGCCGTGCTAGCATCGGGCATGTCCGACCCCGACTTGAATCTCCTCATCGCGCTCGACGCGTTGCTCGACGACGGCAGCGTGATCGGCGCGGCGCGTCGACTGGGGTTGAGCGCTTCGGCAATGAGCCGGACCTTGACCCGCCTTCGCGAGGCGACCGGCGATCCGCTCCTCGTTCGCGCCGGCCGTGCCATGGTGCTCACTCCACATGCGCAAGCGCTGCGCGAGCGCGCGCGAAACGCGGTGCACGAAGCACGCGCTGTCCTGCTGCCGTCGGCCGCCGAGCCCGATCTCGCCACTTTGCAGCGGACCTTCACCATTCGCGCCAACGATGGTTTCGTGGAAGCCTTCGGTGCGCCGCTCATCGCCGCGGCCACCGCGGTCGCGCCGTTCGTGCGTTTGCGCTTCGCGCCCAAGGCGCAGAAGACGTCGGCGCATTTGCGCGAGGGTTCGGCCGACCTGGAGATCGGCGTGCTGGGCGAGATGGGTCCGGAAATCCGCGTGCAGGCGCTCTTCAGGGACCGCTTCGTCGGCGTCGTCAGAATGGGCCATCCGCTGGCGTTGGAGCGCGGGCCGAGCGCCGAACGGTATGTCGCTTTCGGGCACGTTGTCGCGTCGCGAAGCGGCCGCGGCAGCGGCAGCGGACCGGTCGATGTCGCCTTGGCCGCGCTGGGACTGGAAAGAACGATCGTCGCCGTGGTGCCCAGCTTCCCTGCCGCGCTAGCCGTGGCACGCGCTTCCGATCTGATTGCGCTCGTGCCCGGCTCGTTTCTGTGCAATCACGGTGAGCAACCGCAGCAACAACATGGCGAGCCGCGCGAATCGCCCCAGCCCGGTGGAATCCACATTTTCGAGCTGCCGGTCACGACCGAAAAAATCACGGTGTCGCAGATGTGGCATCCGCGCATCGAGGCCGATCCCGTCCATCGCTGGCTGCGGCAGCTCGTGCTCACGGTATGCCGGCAACTCGTGCCGCTGTGATGTCGCCGCAATCAATGCGCGGCGGCCCAGGCGACAATGAAATCGATGAATGCGCGCGTCTTCGCGGGCGTGTAGTGGCGCGACGGATAGTAAACGTATAGCGGGAAGCGTTCCTCGGGCCAGTCGGGGAACAGATTCACCAGCCTGCCATCGGCAATCAGCGGCTCGGCGCCGAGAAGCAGCATTTGCGCGATGCCGGAACCGGCCAGGCACGCATTGAGCAATGCGCCCGGATCGTTCACTGTGAGCCGTCCATGCGTCGCCACCACGACATGCTTGCGCTTGCGATGAAACTCCCAGGGATAGGGCTTGCCTGTCTCGGGGTCGCGGAATTCGAGACACCGGTGAGCGGGGCCTTCGAGATCTTCGGGGCGCAGCGGCCTGCCCCAGCGCGAGAGATAGGTCGGCGCCGCGACCGTGACGACGGCGGTATCGAGCAGCTTGCGGGCGACCAGAGTCGATGAGCGCGGCTTGCCGAATCGCATCGCGACATCGAACCCCTCCGCAACCAGGTCGCCAAGACTATCTCGCGCGATCAGTTCGATCTCGAGTTCGGGATGGGCGTCCATAAACCGGTCGACATCCGCGCCGAGAACTGCCCGATAGCACACGGGGTCCAGATTCACCCGCAGCCTGCCGCGCACCGCCGACGCATTGCCCGATGCCGCGATGGCCGCTTCCTCGAGCCCTGCGAGATGCGGGACCACCTGCTCGTAGAAACGGCGCCCGCCTTCGGTGAGCGAAATCGATCGCGTCGTGCGATTGAAGAGCCGGATATCGAGCCGCTTCTCCAGCCTCGCAATCGCGCGGCTCACGCCCGGCGGCGACATGCCTAGCGCGTCTGCCGCGGCGGCAAAGGTGCCCGCGTCGACGACGGCGGCAAACACGCTGATCGCGCCGGAAATGTTCTCGAGTGTCGTTGTTCTCAATGTCGTCGTTCCAATGGCGGCCGGTACGGCGGCCCCTGGCAGCCTTTGGCGATGATGCATCGGCCATCCGATTCGTGCGTATGAGTCACTGATGTAGTGCCCTTCGCGGCATTTAGCTTCGTCCGCCCTGCGTCCAGAATGCGTCTCACCGAAACGGAACCGGGCAGCACCTCGCTGCCATCGTATTCGGCTTTTTCGACTATCTCGTCGTCGCATGCGGAGGGTTTCAAGTGTACGCAATTACAGGCATTACCGGAAAAGTGGGCGGCGCACTCGCCCGTGCGCTGCTCGCCTCGGGGCAAACGGTGCGAGCAGTCGTGCGCGACGCTGCGCGCGCCGCGTCGTGGCAAGCACGAGGATGCGAGCTGGCGACGGCAAGCATGGAAGACGCCGCAGCGCTGACGGCTGCATTCAGCGGCGCGCAGGGCGTGTTCATCCTGCTGCCTCCGCGGTTCGATCCCTCGCCGGGCTTCGCGGAGTCGCGCGCGGTCGTCGATGCCGTTTGCACCGCGATCCGCAACGCACAGCCCGGCAAAGTCGTGTGTCTGTCGACCATCGGCGCGCAGGCGCAAGAGAGCAATTTACTCACGCAGCTCTCGCTGATGGAGCAGGCGCTAGCCGCGCTGCCTGTGCCGGCGACCTTCCTGCGACCCGGCTGGTTCATGGAGAACGCTGCGTGGGATGTCGCGAGCGCGCGCGACTACGGCGTGATCGAGAGCTACCTGCAACCGCTCGACCAGGCCGTGCCGATGGTCGCGACCGCGGACGTCGGCCGCGTCGCCGCCGAACTGCTCCAGCAGAGTTGGAGCGGCACACGCGTGGTCGAGCTGGAGGGACCGCGCCGCGTGAGCGCGAACGACATTGCCTCCGCGTTTGCCCGCGTGCTTGGCAGGCCTGTGCGCGCGGTGGCGGTGAACCGGCAGGAATGGGAGTCGCGCTTTCTGTCACAAGGCATGAAGCATCCCTTGCCGCGAATGCGCATGCTGGACGGATTCAACGAGGGCTGGATCTGTTTCTCCAAGCCCGCCGATGAAATCCTGCGCGGGCATGTCGAACTGGACACCGTGCTCGAAGCGCTGGCAAGCGATGCGTGACGAAAGGCTTTGGCGCGAATAACGCCAAAGTTGGCGGGTTCGGCCGTGGTCCGCCGAACCCGCCTCGTTTAGACTATCGTCGCAAACCGTCCCCATCCCTTACTGGAGCGCGAACCATGTTCGATGTGCTGGCAACGAAATCTGCGGGCAGCACAACCGCGCTGGACAACGTGCCAGGGCACGCGCTGACCGGCCGCCAGCGCCATCTCGCCGTTGGGAATGAGCGCGCGGTGCGGTACGCGCCAGCCGTCGCCCCCTTTGCGGCGATGACGGACACCACGCCTGAATCGTTCGACGCCTTGCGAGGACTGATCGAAGAGCACGCACCCGTTGCCCTGACCACGCTGGATGCCGTGGAGCCACCCGACGGCTTTGCGCTGATCCGGCACGCCACGCTGCTGCAAATGGTCTGGCGAGGCGAAGCGCCTGCCACCACCAGGCTGGAGCATGTGCGGCTAACGGAGCAAGACGTGCCGGAGATGCTCGCGCTGTCCGCGGCAACGCAGCCCGGCCCGTTTGGCCCGCGCGCCATCGAATTCGGCGGTTACCTTGGCGTGCGCAGGCAGGGCAGGCTCGTCGCCATGGCCGGCGAACGCATGAAGATCGAAGGCCATACCGAAATCAGCGCCGTATGCGTGGACCCGGCTTTCAGGGGACAAGGGCTCGCGGCGGCCCTCATGAAGCTGCTGATGGCGGCAATCCGCGCGCGCGGCGAGACACCCTTCCTGCATGTGCTCACGTCGAATCACGGCGCCATTTCCATCTATCGCACACTGGGCTTTGTCGAGCGCCGCGAGATGCATCTCACGGTGCTCGGCGTCGCGCCATGAAAGGGCTGCTCGTTCACAACAAGTCGGTACGCAGTTCGCGCACGCCTCTTCCCAAGCGCTGCCGCAACAGGCTGCGCAGCGTCGCGCCGTCGCCGTAACCGACTTCGGCGGCGATCCTTTCCAGGTCGAGCTTGCCGCTGCGCAGCAGCGACTGCGCGTGCTCGACCCGCAAATCCTGAAAGTACGCCAGCGGCGACTTGCCGAGCACCTCCTGGCAGCGACGCTGCAATGAGCGCGAGCTCGTCGCCAGCGCATTCGAGGCGTCCTGCAGCGAGAATCCCGACTTGAGATTTTTTCTCGCCCATTGCTCGAAGCGCTGAATGAGCGGGTCGGCTTGCGCGAGATGATTCGGGATGATGTACGGCGCCTGCGAAGAACGAATGTCGGCCAGCAGATAGCGCGAAACGAGCGATGCGAGCTCTGGGCTCGCCGAGCGGATCAGCCAGAGCGCGAGATCGAGATGCCCCATGGCCGCGCCGGCCGTCACGCCGATATCCGAAGGCACGAGCATGCGCGATTCGTTCAACTGAACTTGCGGATAGCGTTGCCGGAAGAACGGCGCGAGCGACCAGTTGGTCGTGGCTTCGCGGTGATCGAGCAGCCCCGCCTCCGCGAGGATGAACGTCCCCACGCACGAAGCGCCGACTCGCGCGCCCCCCGCTTGCCATTCGAGCAAGCGCGCCATGCCCTCCTCGACGTCCCGCCGCTCGAACGACTGCATCAGCTCCTGCGCAGATAGCGTCATCAGTGCCGGCACGATTACCCAGTCGGGCTTCGCATCCGGCGCGACCGGCTGCACCGGCACCGCGAGGCCGTGAGCCGAACGCACCCGCTTTCTCATTCCTACGAGCGTGACGTCGAAACGCGGAACGCCGCCCATGGTCGCGGCCGAAAGCTTGTTTGCGGCAGAGAACGCGTCGAGTGTAACGGAGAGCCCGGTATCGAAGACGCCGTCAAGAGCCAGGACAGCGATACGCATGGCGTAAATGCCTCTAAAGTTGTCGTTTGTGACAGTACAGCCGACGAGACCCCAACGATACACTCAATCGCGTTGCAAGTCGCAACAGACAATGATCACGGAGGTTGTCATGAAGGTTCTCGCCATTGGATCGATCGTCAAGGAACTCACGCCCGCACAGCGCGACGAGATCATGCCGCACGAAGTGCCGGCCACGCTCAAGCTCTACCTGGACGACAAAATCGAGCAGTACTGGTTTCGCCAGGACAAGCCGGGCGTGGTGTTTCTCATGAGCTCGGGCTCGGTCGACGATGTGCAGGCCACCTTGGATACGCTGCCGCTCGTCCAGGCCGGCATCCTTGCGTTCGACCTGCTGCCGGTGGGCCCGCTCGCGCCGCTCGGTCTGCTCCTTCAAGGAAAGTAAGCGCTACGCAGGAGGCGCCGTCGACGCATGCGCCATGGGTTGTCGGCGGCCTCCCGGCAGCCTTCTTCTCCTCACCGGAGATTTCACCTACAACGTACTGATCCGCCGCCTGTTTTCGATGCACTCCGGCGGCGGGCGCGGAACCTGGGGAACCTGCAGCACCTGGCAAAGGGAAGAAGGATGAAAACTAACGGTAAAAGCCAAATCGCCCGCGCGCTGGTCCTCGCGGCTATCGCGAGTTGCACGGGCTATGCACACGCACAAACCGCCGCGAGCGCGCCCGGCGAGGCATCGGCTCAGGGAGGCGCCCCCGCGCATCCGGGGAGATCGGACAGCGCGCTGGTGCGAGACGTGCGCCGGGCCTTCACACGCACCACGGGACTGAATTTCGCCAACGTCCATGTGACGGCGCATGACGGCGTCGTCTCCTTGACGGGGTCGGTACCGCACCGGTCGCAGATCGCGCGGGCCGGCGACGCAGCTGAGTCGGTGCGCGGCGTCACCTCGGTGTCGAACCACCTGACGGTACGTACGGCGCGCGGCAGCGGATCTTGATCGGCGGACGCAGAAGCGGACCCGGAAGCGGACCAGGAAGCGGACTCCAAAGCGGACGCACGAGCGGACTCAAAACCGGCTTCGATCGGCCGCACAGCAGGATCGTCCTATTCCCGGCGCGCGCGTCCTGTCAAAGTGAGCCATCGAACTTCGATCAAGGAGCGCGCCGTGTCCGGCCAGCCTGCGTCCTCGAGCCTCGTCTGCGAGACTTTCACCGAATCCGACATCGAGGGCGCCCACGCGCTTTCCCTGCAATTCCGTTGGCCCCATCGTAGCGACGACTGGCGTTTCGCCGCCGCGGCCGGGCACGGCTTCGCGGTTCGCGAAGGCAAGACCGTGGTGGGCACGGCGCTCTGCTGGCCGTGGGGCGAGCATGGCGCGACGCTCGGGCTCGTGATCGTCTCGGCCGACCAGCAAGGCCGCGGCATCGGCCGGATGCTGATGGAGCGCCTGCTCGATGCGCTGGGAACGCGCATGACCGTGCTGCACGCCACCGAGGCGGGCGAGCCGCTCTACGAGAAGCTCGGCTTCAGGAAGATTGGGCTGCTGCATCAGCACCAGAGCGACAGTTTCGCGGCGCCGATTGTCGAGCCGCCGCCGGGCGAGCGTTTGCGTCCACTCGAACCGGGCGATACGCCGCGCCTCATCGAACTCGCTTCCCGCGCGAGCGGGCTCGACCGCAGCGCACTTGTGCCGCCGCTGCTCGATGTGTCCCAAGGCGTCGCGCTGGTGCGCGGCGACACGGTGCTCGGCTTTGCGCTGTTGCGTCCGTTCGGCCGCGGCCATGTGATCGGTCCGGTGGCTGTCGCCGCCGACGATGGGCTACAGATGCAGCGCGCCAAAGCGTTGATCGCCAACCGCCTTGCCGCCAACGCGGGGGCCTTCACGCGCCTCGACACGCCAGACGAACACGGCCTCGGCCCCTGGCTCGAATCGATCGGCCTCGCACGCGTCGACACGGTCGTGAAGATGGCGCGCAACGGCGCGCCCGCGCACGACCCGGGCGTGCTGCAATTCGCGATCGTCAATCAGGCGCTAGGCTGACTGCGGGAATTGCCTTCATGACGCTCCTCTACAAAGCCGACCCCGAGCGCGGCAAGCAATGGGCGCAGCTCTTCGCGCACAAGGCTCCCGAGATCCCTTTCCGCCTGTGGCCCGACACCGGCGACCCCGCCGCTGTGCGTTTTCTCGCAGCGTGGCAGCCGCCCGAGGACCCGGCGCGCACGCTGCCCAATCTCGAAGTGATCTTCTCCGTGGGCGCGGGCATCGACCAGTTCGATCTTTCCGGCGTGCCGGAGCACGTCGCCGTGGTGCGCATGATCGAGCCGGGCATTGTCGAGGGGATGGTCGAGTACGTGACGCAGTCGGTCCTGACGATCCATCGCGATCTGTTCGACTACGGCCTGCAACAGCAGCAGCGCGTGTGGCGCGCGCTGCCCGTGCGCCCCGCCGCCTCGCGCCGCGTCGGCGTGCTGGGGCTCGGCATGCTGGGCAGCGCGGTGCTCGAACGCCTGCGCCTCTTCGGCTTCGCATGCGCGGGCTGGAGCCGCTCGCCGCGCACGCTGCCTGGCGTGGAATGCTACGCGGGCGCCGAGGCGCTCGACGCCTTCCTCGCGCGCACCGATATCCTCATCTGCCTGTTGCCGCTCACCGAAGCCACGCGCGGGCTGCTCGACGCCTCGCTCTTCGCGAAGCTGCCGCAGGGCGCGTCGTTCATCAACGTCGGGCGCGGGCCGCAACTGGACCAGCAAGCGCTGCTCGACGCGCTCGATCGCGCTCACCTGCGCAATGCGATTCTCGATGTCGCGGACCCGGAGCCGCTGCCGCCTGAGCATCCGTTCTGGACGCATCCGCGTGTGCGCCTCACGCCGCACATTGCCAGCGCCACGCGGCCCGAAACCGCCGTCGATGTGGTGCTCGAGAACATCCGCCGCCACCGCGACGGCTTGCCGATGCTCGGCCTCATCGACCGCACGCGCGGCTATTGAGTCTCGTGACGGCCCCTGGGGCGCAGCACAATATGCTGTGCCCCCCGATCGAAACGCCACAAACACGCTATTTCGCGAATTATTTGGCGAAACGCGCACCGGTATCGGCCCGGTAGCATGGAACGGTGAATCAACGGCCAGCCAACGCCCAATTAATGGCCTGGCGGCGCACTCCTCTGACTTATCAGCCGGGAACCGAACCATGCCGAATCGCTCGCTCATCGAAGCCGACCGCAAACATTTAATCCATCCCGTCGTGAACTACCGCGCGCACGAAGCGCGCGGCGTAACCGTGCTCGAATCCGCTCACGGCGTGTTCCTGCGCGACGCCGACGGCCACGAACTGCTCGACGCGTTCTCCGGCCTCTGGTGCGTCAACACGGGCTACGGCCATCAAAGCATCGTCGAAGCCGCGGCGCGCCAGATGGCGCGCCTGCCCTACGCCACGGGCTACTTCCACTTCGGCTCGGAGCCCGCCATCGAACTCGCCGCGCTGCTCGTGGAGCGCGCGCCCGCTTCGCTGCAACACGTGTACTTCACGCTGGGCGGCTCCGATGCGGTGGATTCGGCGCTGCGCTTCATCACGCACTACTACAACGCCACCGGCCGCCCCGCGAAGAAGCACGTCATAGCGCAGGAGCGCGGCTATCACGGCTCGTCGGCAGTCGGCGCGGGGCTGACGGCGTTGCCCGCGTTCCATCGCAACTTCGACTTGCCGCTCGCCACGCAGCATCATATTCCGTCGCCCTATGCATATCGCAGCGAGCATGCGGACGACGCAGCGCTCATCGCCGCTTCGGTCGCCGCGCTCGAAGCGAAGGTCGCGGCACTCGGCGCCGAAAACGTCGCCGCGTTTTTCTGCGAACCGATCCAGGGTTCGGGCGGCGTGATCGTGCCGCCCGTCGGCTGGCTGAAAGCCATGCGCGAAGCGTGCCGCAAGCTCGACATCCTGTTCGTCGCCGACGAAGTGATTACGGGCTTTGGCCGCACGGGTCCGCTCTTCGCCTGCCAGGCCGAAGACGTCGAGCCGGATCTGATGACCGTGGCCAAGGGCCTCACCGCAGGCTATGCGCCGATGGGCGCCGTGCTGATGTCGGATGCCCTTTACCAAGGCATTGCCGATGGCGACGCCGCCGCCGTGATCGGGCACGGTCACACCTATTCGGCGCACCCGGTGAGCGCGGCCATCGGCCTTGAAGTCATGCGCCTCTATCACGAAGGCGGCCTGCTCGCGAACGGCGTCGCGCGCGCGCCGCGTTTCGCTCAGGGGCTCGACGCGTTGCTCGCCCATCCGCTCGTCGGCGACTCGCGCCACCGCGGTCTGCTCGGCGCGCTCGAACTCGTCGCGGACAAGCAGAGCAAGCAGCGCTTCGACGCAGCGCTCGGCCTCCCCGATCGCATCGCCGCCGCCGCGTATGGCAACGGCCTCGTATTCCGCGCGTTCGGCGACGGCATTCTCGGCTTCGCGCCCGCGCTTTCGTACACCGAAAGCGAGTTCGACCTGCTGTTCGAGCGCCTCGAAAAAACGCTCGAAGACGTGCTCGCGCAGCCCGAAGTGCGCGCCGCATTGAAGGCCGGAAACAGGACGAAGAATGGGGTCAGCGCCCGTGTCGCCGCGTGATAACATCATTCGACACTTCGACATGCAGGGCCGCCCCCATCACGATGAGCAACGACTGCAAGCTGGACAGAATCGATCTGCGCATCCTCTCGCAGCTGCAGAAGCGGGGGCGCATCACGAATGTCGAACTGGCCGACGCAGTCGGGCTGTCGCCAAGCCCCTGCCTGATCCGCGTAAAACGTCTGGAGAAGGCGGGGTTCATTGTCGGCTACGGCGCGCAGATCCAGCTGGAGAAGCTGGGCGACGTGCAGATGGTGTTCACCGAGGTCACGCTCGCCGACCATCGCCGCGAGGACTTCATCAAGTTCGAGAAGGCAATACGCGAGGTGGACGAGGTGGTCGAGTGCCATCTCGCGAGCGGCGGCTACGACTATCTGCTGAAGTTCGTCGCGCGCAGCGTGAGCCATTATCAGAGCATCGTCGAGGGGCTGCTGGAGCGCGATATCGGCATCGAGAAGTACTTCAGCTACGTGATCATCAAGACCGCGTTCGTCAAGACGCACTACCCGCTCGAAACGCTGTTCTCGCAGAACCTGCATTCCTGAACATGGGCGACGCACGTGAGGCACGCGCCTCGCGCTCCTGCGTCCCGCATCGATTTTCTCGCGCACGTTTCGCGCCGAAACCTCGCGGCTTCGGCGCGCTCGTCGTGCGCGCCCATTTCCCGGCATCGATCCATTTTCATCCGCACGTGCGGAAAGGAACCGGCATATGACCACGCGTTATCTCTTGAGCGCGCTGATTCGCGGCGACAACTTCATCGACGGGCAGTGGGTGCCCTCGGCCTCCGGCACGCGCTTCGCCGTGACCGATCCCGCGACCGGCAAAACGATCGCCGACGTCGCCGACAGCGATGCGAACGACGCACGCGCCGCCACCGACGCCGCCGCCCGCGCATTCCCTGCCTGGCGCGATACGCTCCCCGCGGAACGCGCCGCCGTGCTGCGCCGCTGGCATGCGCTGATTGTCGCGAACGCTGACGAACTGGGTGGACTGATCTCGCTCGAACAAGGCAAGCCCCTGCACGAGGGACGCGGCGAAGCGATGTATGGCGCCTCTTACGTCGCCTGGTTCGCCGACGAGGCCACGCGCATCTACGGCGATCTCATCCCGCAGCAGCAGCGCGGCAAGCGCATGAGCGCCGTGAAGGAGCCCGTAGGCGTGGTCGCGGCGATTACGCCCTGGAACTTCCCGCTCGCGATGATCGCGCGCAAGATCGCCCCCGCGCTTGCCGCGGGCTGCACGGTGGTCGGCAAGCCCGCCGAGGACACGCCGCTCACCGCGCTTGCACTCGTCATGCTCGCGCACGAGGCGGGTGTGCCGCCCGGCGTGCTGAACCTCATCTGCGCATCGCGCGAGCGCGGCGTGAGCGCCGTCGCCGACTGGCTCGCGGACGCCCGCGTGCGCAAGATCACCTTCACCGGCTCGACGCCCGTGGGCAAACACCTCGCGAAGGAGTCGGCGGGCACGTTGAAGAAGCTCTCGCTCGAACTGGGCGGCAACGCGCCGTTCATCGTGTTCGACGACGCGGATCTCGACGCTGCAGTCGTTGGGCTCATGGCCGCGAAGTTCCGCAACGGCGGCCAGACTTGCGTGTGCCCCAATCGCGTGTACGTGCAATCGGGCGTGTTCGAGCGCTTCGCCGACAAGCTCGCCACGCGCGTGGCCGCTTTAAGAGTCGCGCCCGCGACCGACCCCGCCGCGCAGATCGGCCCGATGATCAACGCGCGCGCAGTTGAGAAAATCGCCCGCCACGTGGACGACGCCGTGAGCCGCGGCGCTCGCGTGCTTACGGGCGGCAAGCGCTTGAGCGAACTGGGCGAGAACTGGTACGCGCCCACCGTGCTCGCGGACGCCTCGCCCGACATGCAGCTAAGCTGCGAAGAAACCTTCGGCCCCGTTGTGCCGCTGTTCCGCTTCGACGACGAAGCCGAGGCAATCCACGCCGCCAACGACACGCCGTACGGCCTCGCCGCCTACTTTTACAGCCAGGACGTGCGCCGCATCGATCGCGTCGCGCGCCAGCTCGAAGCGGGCATCGTCGGCATCAACGAAGGCGCGCTCGCTAGCGAAGCGGCGCCGTTCGGCGGCGTGAAAGAATCGGGCTATGGCCGGGAAGGCTCGAAATACGGGCTCGACGATTACCTTTCCATCAAATACCTCTGCCAGGGAGGGCTTGCATGAGCACTTATCCGATCGAAGTCGCATTCCCCGACATCGCAGCGCACGAGCACAGCGAGACGGGCGTCCCCTATGTGCATACGTTCGACTCGGGCGCGCCCGGCCCGCATGTGATGATCAACGCGCTCACGCACGGCAACGAGGTGTGCGGCGCGATCGTCGTCGATGCGCTGCTGCACGCGCGGCTGCGGCCGCGACGCGGCAAGCTCACGCTCGCGTTCGCGAACGTGGAGGCTTATCGCCGCTTCGACCCCGCACACCCCGACGCCGCGCGTTTCGTCGATCAGGACTTCAACCGCGTGTGGACCGCGGGGGCGCTGGACGACCTCTCGCACGATTCGAGCGAACTGCGCCGCGCCCGCGCGATGCGGCCCGTGATCGACGACGTCGATCTGCTGCTCGACCTTCATTCGATGCACGAGAAGTGCATGCCGCTCATCGTCGCGGGGCCACTCGCCAAGGGCGTCGAACTTTCTGCGCGGCTTGGCGCGCCAGCCACCGTCATCTGCGACGAGGGCCACCCCGAAGGCCGCCGCATGCGCGATTACGAAGGCTTCGGCGACGCGGCGAGTGCAAAGAACGCACTCCTGATCGAGTGTGGACAGCATTGGGAAGCGAGCGCCGTGACCGTGGCGCGCGATGTCGCCGCGCGCTTTCTGCTGCTCGCAGAAGTTGTGGACGAAGCGGATCTGCCCGCGGACTGGCTGCAACCGCTTCCGCAGGAAATGCGCGTGGTGCGCGTGACTGAGCCCGTAGTGGCGAAGAGCATGGACTTCCGCTTTGCGGGCGATTACACGGGCCTGGAAGTGTTCCCGAAGGCCGGCGCCGTGATCGGCTGGTCCGACGGCGAGCCGGTCGTCACGCCCTACGACGACTGCATTCTCGTGATGCCTTCGCTGCGCCAGTTGCGCCCCGGCGTGACCGTGGTGCGGCTTGGCAAGATCGAGCAGCGCATCGTTCAGGAGCGTTGAAGCGCCCCTTCCCGCCAGAAAGGCGCTCAAGCCGCTTCGAGCGCCCTCGCCTGCTGCAGGAAGGCGCTGGGCGTCACGCCACAAAAGCGCTTGAAATGGCGCGCCAGATGACTCTGGTCGAAAAAGCCGACCTGCGTCGCGACCACAGCACCCGGCACGCCTGCCAGCAACAGTATCTGTGCGCGGCGCACACGCACCTCGCACAGATACTTGTACGGCGAAAGGCCGACCTGCTCACGAAACACGGTAGCGAATCGCGAAACGCTGAGCGCCGCTACGTCGGCCAGCTCGGCGAGGCTCACGGACTTGTCGAAATTCGCGTCGATATAGGCCAGCGCGTCGCGCAGCGGAGTGACTGGCGCGGCTCCGAATGCATTCGCGTCATGCATGATCAAGCCTCGCTGGCAGTCGATGTGTGCGCGCTTGCAGCGGGCGCCGCGCGCCCGAAGCGCGCAATCGAAAACGGTTCGAGCGGTATGTCGGTCGCGCCGGCGTCAAGCAGTTCCGCGAGCGTCTCGCCCACACCCGGCCCGATCTGGAAGCCCGAGCCGCTGAAGCCGAACGCATAGAAAAGGCCCTCCGTTGTCGAACTCGGGCCGATCACCGGCTCGGAATCCGGCAGGTAGCTTTCCACGCCGCTCCACACGCGGATCACATGCAGCGGCGCGAGCGCGGGAACCAGCCGGCGAAATTGCGCGATCTGCTGGACGGTGTTGCCGGGCAGCACGCCGGCGCGGCGCGTTCCCGCGTCGGCGGGCCCTGGGGCGCCCCCGCCCAGCACGAGGTTGCCCCGCGGAATCTGCCGGAAGTACACGCTCTCTTCCTTGATCGACGTGTAGACGCCCATCGAATGCATGAAGCGGTAGGGCACGGGCTCGGTCACGGCCATTTGCGGGCCACGCGCGACGAGCGGCACCGGCTCGCCGAACTGTGCGGAGAGCGCTCCCGCCCATGCACCGGCGCAAATCAGCACTTGCTCCGCGCGCCACACGGCGCCCGTGGCGCCCTCCACGCGAAAGCCACCCGCTTCCTTTTCCACGCGCACGATCTCGGTGTTCTCCACGAGAGTCGCGCCGAGCCGCGCGGCGGCGCGCCCGAAGGCCGGCGCGGCCAGACGCGGATTGGCGTGACCGTCGCGCGGCGAGATGGAGGCGGCCAGCACATCGCGGCCCAGGAACGGGAAGCGCTTGAACATCGCGGCGCCTTCGAGCACTTCGAGATCGAGCCCGTAGGCCCGTACCTGCCCGGCGTAGCGATGAAAGTATTCGGCGTCATGCGCGTGGTAGCACACGCGCGTGTGGCCCGAAGGCAGAAACTCGACATCCTCGCCGAGCAACGACTGCGCGCGATACCAGATATCGAGCGCGCGATTGGACATGGCAAGCTGCGAAAGCGCGCGTCCCTGGCGGCGCACGCCGCCGAAGTTCACGCCGCTCGCCTGCTGGCCCGTGAGCCCCCGCTCGATCAGGATCACTGAACGATTGCGGCGGCTCAGGAAGAACGCCGTGGACGTCCCGATGATGCCGCCTCCAATCACGATCACATCGGCGCGATCCGTCATTCGCTGAACTCCTTTGTGCGGGATGCGCCGGGCTGCGTTTGCGCGGCGGGCGCCGCGCTGGCCTGCGCTTCGTCGATGCCATTCGCTGCGGCGCTCAGCGCCATCGTCAGCGGCTTGACCGGCGCCTGGCCGCGCAGCCGGCCCACGGCTTCCAGCGGCACGCGCGCCTCGGCCGCGATGACTTCGGCCCCTGCGTGCGCGCAGAAGCGGCCCTGGCAGCGCCCCATTCCTACGCGTGAAAACGCCTTCGCGCGATTCGCTTCAGTGGCGCCCGTCTCGCGCACCACGCGGCGCAATTCGCCTGCCGTTATGGCCTCGCAGCGGCAGACGACGGTGTCATCAGGCAGCGTCGCCGCGAAATGCGCGGGCCACGGAAATGCCTGGCGCAATCCTTGTGCGAAGCGCGTGAAGCGTGCGAGTTCGACACGCAGTGTCGCCACTTCCGCGAGCGCTCCGTTCGATTGGCCCGCGCCCGCATCCTGCAACGCCGCCAGCGCGGCGAGACGGCCCGCGCGCTCGGCCGCGTCGGCGCCGCGCACGCGTGCGCCGTCCCCGGCCAGATAGACGCCCGCCACGCTGCTGCGGCCGTCCTGATCGACTTCGGGCAGCCACTGCCGAGCGGCTCGATCGAAACGGAACGCGCAACCCGCGAGATCCGCGACTTGCGTTTCCGAGCGCAAGTGATAGCCCAGCGCGACGGCGTCGCACGCCACATGCGCTTCGCCGCCGTTCGCGAGTTTGACGCGGACCGCCGTCACGCCGTGCTCGGGCGAGCCTTCAATCGCAAGCGGCGTCACGCCCCGATGCATCGGCACCCCCGCGCGGCGCAGCGTGCGCAGGAGCGCCATGCCCTTGCGCAGCGTGGCGGGCAATTGCAGCAAATCGGGCAACGCTCGCACGCGCTGGCCGAGCGTGGACGTATCGAGCACCGCGCTCACCGTCGCGCCCGCTTTCACGTACTGCGCGGCGACGAGGTAAAGCAGCGGGCCGGTGCCCATCATGACGGTGCGCGCGCCGATGGCGCAGCCCTGCGACTTCAGCGCGACCTGCGCGCCGCCCAGGCTATACGCGCCCGCCAGATGCCAGCCCGGCACGGGCATGAGCCGGTCGGTCGCGCCACTGCAGACGATCAGCGCGTCGAAGGCAAGTTCGTGATAGCGTGCGCCGCTCGCCAGATGCACGGACTTCGGCCCGACGTTCCAGACGAGCGTGTCGGGCAGGTAGTCGATCTGCGCGCGAAGTGCATCGAAGTCGCCATGCAGCGCCGCCGCGCGTTCGGCCTCGGTGCCGTACAGCGTTTCATAGCTGCGTTTGAAGCCTTCGGGCTGCCGTCGATAAATCTGCCCGCCGTCGCGCCGCCCTTCATCCACGAGGACGGGACGCAGGCCCGCCGCGACCAGCGTCTGCGCCGCACGCACGCCGGCCGGGCCCGCGCCGATCACGACGACCTTCAATTCTGCGCGCGCGGCCATACGCCCTCCCCGGCAAGCGTGTTTCGCGTGACGATCGACATGCCAGGCGCCGCAGGCGTCGTACAGGCACGCAGCCGCTCGCCCTGCGCGGTCCACACCCAGCAGTCCTGGCACGCGCCCATCAGGCAGAAACCGGCGCGGCGCCCGTCGCCGAACTCGCAGTCGCGCAGCGCGTCCTGCGTGGCAAGCAGCGCGACCATCAGCGTGTCGCCCTCGGCGGCCTGCGCCACGCGGCCGTCGATCTCGATCTCGAACGTCGGGCGGCCTGCTTCGACCACTCTCACGAAGCGCGCGCTCATGCGGCCGCCCTCCTGGTGGATTGGGGGGATTGGGTGGATTGCGTCGCCTGCGCGACTTGCGCCGCCTGTGCGGTCTGCAGGCGCTCCAGTTCCGCAGTCGTGTGATGGCAAAGGATTTGCGCGCCGCTCGGCAAGCGCTTCATCACCGGCGCCGAAACGTTGCACGCGCCATCGATACGCACCGGGCAACGCGCCCGGAACGCACACAGGTCGCGCACCTCCGCCGACGCCCCGAGCGGCGGCAGGGCCGTGCCCGCCACGGCGCGCCGTGCGTCGAGCCAACCCGGCTGCAGGGCCGGCACCGAATCGACGAGCAAACCCGTGTACGGGTGATAAGGCGGCGCCTCCAGCACGTCGCGCTGGCCCGCTTCGACGCACTGGCCGCCATACAGCACGACGACGTCGTCGCAGATCGCGCGCACCGTTGAAATATCGTGGCTGATGAACATGTACGAGACGCCCAGTTCGCGCCGCAATTCGGCGAGCAGGTCGAGAATCGCCGCGCCAACGACGGTGTCGAGCGCGGACGTCACCTCGTCGCACAGAATGAGCGCCGGCTCGGCCGCAAGGGCGCGGGCCAGGTTCACGCGCTGCTTCTGGCCGCCCGAGAGGCCACCCGGCTGACGCTTCGCAATCGAGGCGGGCAGCTTCACGAGATCCAGCAGTTCGAGCATGCGCTTTTGCGCCCGCGCGCCGCGCAGGCCGTGATAGAAGCACATGGGCCGCGCGAGGATGTCGGCAATCGTGCGGCTCGGGTTGAGCGCCGTGTCGGCGTTCTGGAACACGATCTGGATGCGCCGGTACTGATCGGGCGTGCGCGCCGAAAGCGTCGCGGGCAGCGGCACGCCGTCGAGCAGCACCTCGCCGCGCGCGCGCTCGACCAGCCCGGCCACCACGCGCGCGAGCGTCGTCTTGCCCGAACCCGATTCGCCGATCACGCCCAACGCGCTGCCGCGCGAAATACGCAGGCTCACGTCCTCGAGCACGCGCACGGCGGGCGCCCCGTTCGCATCGACCCGGCCATAGCCCGCGGTCAGGCCGCGCACTTCGAGCAGCGGCACTTCGGCGGCAGGCGGCACGGCGGACGGACCAGGGTCGGGGTGGCGGCGCGCGGCCAGCAGTGCGCGTGTGTAGTCGTCGACGGGAGCGTCGAGCACCTGGAGCGTCGTGCCGTTCTCGCGCACGGCGCCATTGTTCAGGACGACGATACGATCGGCCATTTGCGCGACGACCGCGAGATCGTGCGAGACGTACACGGCCGTCGTGCCCAGCTCCCTAACGACCTTGCGGAAGGCCGCGAGCACTTCGATCTGCGTGGTCACGTCGAGCGCCGTGGTGGGCTCGTCGAACACGACCACGGCGGGGTCGGTGATGAGCGCCATCGCCGCCATTAGCCGCTGCAACTGGCCGCCGGACACCTGGTGCGGATAGCGCGCTCCGATCGTTTCCGGCGCAGGCAGCGCGAGCGCACGGAACAGGCTCACCGCCTTCTCGCGCGCCGCCGCGGGCGACATCAGCTTGTGCAGCAGCGCGGGCTCGGTCACCTGATCCATGATCGTGCGCGCCGGGTTGAAGCCCGCCGAGGCGCTCTGTGCGACATAAGCCACAGTGCGCGCGCGCAGCGCGCGGCGGCCGCGTTCGTCGAGCGCGAGCACATCGGTTCCGCCGATCTTCACGCTGCCGCCCGCAATGGCGCAGCCGTCGCGCGCATGGCCGAGCAGCGAGAGCGCGATGGTGGTCTTGCCCGAGCCCGACTCGCCGATCAGCGCGAGCACTTCGCCTTTCTTCACCGTGAAGTCGACGCCCTTGACGATCTCGACGACCGGATCGGGCGCCGCGCCCGCGACCACACGCAGGCCCGTCACTTCGATCATGTTCATTTTCCGCCTCCATGCGCACGGCCGCCGTGACGGCGCAGGCTGTCGATCAGCAGGTTCACGCCCACGGTCAGCGTCGCGATGGCGACTGCCGGCATCAGCACGGCGGGCGCGCCTTCCGCGAGACCGCCGATGTTCTCGCGCACGAGCGAGCCCCAGTCCGCGTCCGGCGGCTGCACGCCGAGGCCGAGGAACGAAAGGCCGGACAGCAGCAGCACGATGAACACGAAACGCAGGCCGAAGTCGGCGAGCATCGGGTGGATCATGTTCGGCAGCACCTCCACGCGGGCGATATAGAAGAGCCCTTCGCCGCGCGCTCTGGCGACCTGCACGTATTCGAGCGTCATCAGGTTCACGGCCAGCGAGCGCGAGATACGGAACGCGCCCGGAATATAGGCAAGCGCCGCGACCGTGATGAGCATCGGCACCGACGAGCCGAACGCCGCGATCACGACGAGCGCGAGCACCTTGCTCGGAATGGAGACCAGCGCGTCGAACAGGCGGCTCAGCACCTCGTCGATCCAGCGCGGCGCGACAGCCGCAAGCAGTCCGAAGAATATGCCGATACCGCTTGCGAGCAGCGTGGCGGCGAGCGCGAGGCCCACGGTGTACTGCGTGCCGTAGAGCACGCGGCTCAGCATGTCGCGGCCGAGGAAATCGGTGCCGAGCAGATGCGCGGCGCTATACGAGCCGAAGATCTCCGTGGAGGTGATCGCGCCGCCCTTGTACGGGGCGACGAGCGGCCCGATGAAGGCCACGCCGAGCCAGAAAACGACGATCGCAAGGCCGATCAGGCCAAGCACCGAGAGGCGGCCGACGATGCGGCGCAGCGGCGAGCGCGGTGGCGTGGGCGCGTCGCCAGGTACGTCCTTGACGACGTCGGCGGAGGCCCGTTCCTCGCTCTCGCTCGTCGCGTAGAGCACGGTCGCGGCATGGGATGTGGCGGCTCGGTTCATCGTTGACGCAGCCTCGGGTTGGATACGATTTGACACAGGTCCGCGATCAGCACGAGCACCAGATACGCGGCGCAAAACACCATCACGCAGCCCTGCACGAGCGGGAGATCGCGGTTCGTCACGGCGTCGACCATCAGGCTCGCGAGGCCCGGATAGTTGAAGATCGACTCTACGATCACCACGCCGCCGAAGAGATACGAGAGGCTCAGCGCGACGGCATTGGCGATGGGCCCAATCGTGTTCGGCAGCACGTGGCGCAACACGACGCGAGCGGGCGACGCCCCCTTCAGGCGCGCCATTTCCACATACGGCGCGCTCAGCTGGTCGAGCACGGCGGCGCGCGTCATGCGCGCCATCTGCGCGACGATCACGCAGCACAGCGTCATGACCGGCATCGCGTAGATGCGCAGCAGCGTGCCGAACGAGTCCACCTCCGAGAGGTAAGAGAGCGCGGGCAGCCAGCGCAGCTTCACTGCGTAGATCAGCACGGCGATGGTGGCGACCAGAAATTCGGGCACGGCCACGGCGGAGAGCGTGAGCACGTTGAGCACGCGATCGAGCAGCGAGCCGCGGAACACGGCGGAAAAGATGCCGATGGCCAGCGCAAGCGGCACCGAAACGAGCGTGGTGAGCCCCGCGAGCACGAGCGAATTCGGCAGACGCGTGGCGATCAGCTCGCTGACCGGCTGGTTGTTCGACACCGAGGTGCCGAAGTTGCCGGCCACGGCCTGCAGCAGCCAGTGCACGTAACGCGTGAGCGCGGGCTGGTCGAGGCCGAACTGGTGCCGCAGCGCGGCCACCTGCTCAGGCGTGGCCGCCTGACCGAGGGCCTGCTGCGCGGCGTCGCCGGGCAGCAAGCCCGTGAGGCCGAACACGATTGCCGAGACGATCAGCAACGTGAGCAGCGCGAGACCGAGACGCGCGGCAATGAGACGTTGCGCGTGAGCTTTCATCGGATGTCGCCTCCCTGAGCATCATGAAGCGGGAATCGGTAGCCGGGCGCGCATCCAGGCGCACACCGGCCGCAAACATCACACCTCGAACTACGCCTCGAGCCAGACGTTCTCGGCAAACTTGAAGCCCATGAGCCCGGCAATCGGAATCGAACCGAGGCCCTTGAGTTTCGTCGTGTGCGCGTCGAGCGAACTGAGAAACAGCGGAATGCCGATGCCGCCGTCGCTGTGCACGAGCACCTGCATATCGCCGTAGATCTTCTTGCGCTTTTCCTCATCCGGCTCGCCGCGCGCGGCCAGCAGCATCTGGTCGAACTTCGGGTCCTTCCAGTTCGCCTCGTTCCACGGCGCATCCGACTTGAAGAACTGCGTGAAGATCACGTCGGCGCTCGGGCGCGCGTTGATGTTGCCGAAAGTCAGCGGGTGCTTCATCCAGTGGTTCGACCAGTAGCCGTCGCCGGGCGTGCGCACCACCTGAAGGTTCAGGCCCGCCTGCGGCGCGACCTGCTGCAGCAGCATCGCCATTTCGACGGAGCCGTCCGCGGCCGGCGAGGCGTAGATCTGCAGCGGCGTGCTGCCGAGCTTTGCCTTCTGGAAGTAGAACCTGGCCTTCTGCGGATCGAACGTGCGTTCCGGCAGGCCGGCAAAGAAATACTTGTTGGTCGGATCGATGGGCTGGTCGTTGCCGATCGCGCCATAGCCGAGGAATACGGCGTTGCGGATCTGCTCGCGGTCGAACAGGTGCATCATGCCGCGGCGGAAGTCGGCGTTGCCCGTGACGCCGCCCTCGTCGCGCATGATGAGGTCGGTGTACTGGCCCGTCTTTGTCTCCTTCACCGCGAAGCCAGGCGTCCCCTTGATGCGCGAGGTCGAGCGCGGGCTCACCTGGTTGATGAGCTGCACGTCGCCCGAGAGCAGCGCGTTCACGCGCGCCGATTCGTCGCCGATACCGACCAGTTCGATCTCGTCCAGATGCGGCAGGCCCGGCTTCCAGTAGCGCTCGTTGCGCACGACGACCGTGCGCACGCCCGGCGAGAACTCCTTGAGCTTGAACGGGCCGGTGCCCACGGCCGTCTTGAAGTCGTTCGCGCCGTCCTTGACGATCATGAAGTGCGAGTCGGCAAGAATCACGGGCAGGTCGGCATTCGCGCCCGAAAGCGTGATCGTCACTTCGTTCGGACCCGTGGCCTTCACGTCCTGGAACTGGTCGGCGAGCGTCTTGACCTTCGAGCCCACGGCGGCGTCCTTGTGGCGCATCAGCGAGTACACCACATCGGCGGGCGCGAGCGCCTTGCCGTCGTGGAACTGCACGCCGCTGCGCAGCTTCACGACCCACACCGTCGCGTCCTTTGTTTCCAGTGACTGCGCAAGGGCCATCTGCGCGCCGAGGTGCGAGTCGTACTCGGTCAGGCCGTTGTACAGCATGTTCGCGCGCACATAGTCGGTGGACACCGACTCCTTCGCGGGATCGAGCGTGTCCGAGGCGGAAGACGACTGGGTCGCCACGCGGATCTTGCCGCCCTGCTTCGGCTTCTCCTGTGCGAAGGCGGCGCCGCTCGCGGCGAGCAGGCCCGCGCCCGTCATCGACATCATGCCCCCCGCGACCATCGCGCGAAGGAGGTCGCGGCGCGAGGCGCCGCGCTTCGTCAATTCATCGAGCCGCACGCCCGGGTGAGCCATGTCTTCAAGCGATTTGTCGATGCTCATGAAACTTCTCCGCGTCTGATGTGGGGGGCCGCAGCTCGACGTATCGAGGCTGTGTGTTGTGGAAAAGCAGGGTCAGTAAAAAGCGTCTTTGATCTGGTAGTACGCACCGACGAGCGGCAAAAACCACGGTTTGCCCGTGTGCCCCGGAATGGCAGGCCATGCGAAATCGCGCCACGGATTCGCGGACGGGTTGCCGCTCATCACGTCGGCCATCACCTGGCCCATATGCGTCGACATCTGCGTGCCGTGACCGCTGTAGCCCATCGAGAACCACACGCCTTCGTGCTGGCCCGCGCGCGGCAAGCGGTCCGCGGTGATATCGACGAGCCCGCCCCAGCAGTAGTCGATACGCACGCTCGCGAGCGCCGGAAAGAACTGCGCGAGATTGCGCTGCAGGATGCGGCCGCTCCTGGCATCGGACGGCTGCTCCGACGCCGTGAAGCGCGCCCGGCCGCCGAACAGCAGGCGCGAATCCGGCGTTACGCGGAAATAGTTGTGCATAAGGCGGCTCGTCGTGTACGAGCGGCGATAGGGCAGCAGCCGCATGAGCTGCGAGGGCGGCAGCGGTTCCGTCACGACGATGAACGAGCCGACCGGCGCAAGACGCCGCCGGTACCACGCGAACGGCCCATGCCGCGAAGGGCCCGTGGCGATCAATACCTGTTGCGCGTGCAACGTTCCGCGCGCCGACTCCACGCGATAGCCGCCGCCCTCTTTCGCGATGGACGTCACGGCGGCGTGTTCGTAGAGCTGTGCGCCCCGTCGTACAGCGGCGTTCGCGAGCCCGACCGCGAAGCGACCCATGTGCATCTGGCCGCCGTGCTTTTGAAGCATTCCGCCATGGAAGCTGTCCGATTCCACTTCACTGCGAATCTGTTCGCGGCCGATGATCTCGACGTCCGGATCGACTTCGCGGCGAATCAGGTCGGCCGTGCGTTCGAGGTGTTCGAGGTGATGCGGTTTCGCCGCGAGCTTGAGCTTGCCCGAGGCGAGATAGTCGCAGTCGATGCCCTCTTCGCGAATCAGCCGCTCGACCGTATCGACGGCCGCCGCGTAAGCGCGGTAGCAACCCTGCGCGCGTTCGACGCCCAGTTGCCCGCGCAGCGCCGCATAGTCCTGCGCCACGCCGGTGTTGCACTGGCCGCCGTTGCGCCCCGATGCGCCGCCGCCCATGCGGCCCGCGTCCAGCACCGCGACGCTCGCGCCGCGGCGGCCAAACGCGAGCGCCGCGGAAAGCCCCGTGAAGCCGCCGCCAACCACGGCGACGTCCACGCGGCCCTCCACCGGTCCCTCGCTTGCGAGCAGACCGCCAGGGGCGGTATCGAGCCAGTAGGAGTCGAGCTTCATCGGGCGGCCTTGGCTATCGCTGATCTCACAGACCCAGTTGCGAAGCGAGTTCGCCGATCGTCTCGACTTCGTAGTACTCGTAGTACGGCGTGCCCGGCTCGTGGCCGCGCTTGACGAACGCCTTGTGCTTGATGCCCATGTCGTGCGCCGTCATGAGGTCGTAGCGCAGGCTCGACGAAACATGCAGCACGTCGCCGGGGTTGCAGTTCAGTTGGTCGAACATGTACTCGAAGCCCTGCATGCGCGGCTTGTACGACTGCGCCTGCTGCGCCGTGAACACGCGGTGGAACGGCGCGCCGAGCTTGTCGACGTTACTCTGGATCTGGTCGTCCGAAGCGTTCGAGAGAATCACGAGCTTGTACTTCTTCGCGAGGCGCGAGAGGCCTTCGGGGACGTCCGGGTGCGGGCCCCATGTCGGCACGGCGGTGTAGAACTTTTCGGCTTCGGACTCGACGAACTCGACGTTCATGCGCTTGCAGGCGCGGCGCACCGAATTGACGACCACGTCGCGGTACGGCTTCCATGCGCCGAGCACCTCGTCGCGGCGATAGCCCGCGAAGAACGCGACGAACTTCTCGAGATCGGCGCCCTTGAGGCGGTCGCCGTACAGCTCGCGCGCCATGTCGGCCATGCGGAACTTCGTCAGCGTGCCGTAGCAGTCGAACGTGATGTACTTCGGCTCGAAATCGATCATGATGGCAATCCTTTCGTGTGATGAACCCGCTTGGGGCTCAGTGGCGAAAACAGGTGGAAGTGCGTCCCTGTGGAAAATTTAAACAGCGCAAAATTTGGGGTTGGCGTCGAATCGTGGGGCCTGCACGGTATAAACCACGCGTTTGCAGGGGCCGCCACAGCAGAATCTGCGGTGGCGCCATTGCGCAGGTAATAGCCGCATGACCGTGCGTTTTCCAGCGTGATTCGCCAGCATTTCAGTCAGCATGGCGTCAGCCTCTCGTATCGATCAGCACGCTCTTGAAACGCAGGTGCGCTTCGTAACCTTGGCGCCCGAGATCCTTGCCCATGCCCGAACGTTTGTAGCCGCCCGTCGGGATCATGAAATCGTTGCTGCGGCCGTAGCGGTTGACCCACACGGTGCCGGCATCCAGCGCGCGCACGAGCCGCAGCGCGCGGCCGATGTCCGCGGTGTGCACGCCGGCCGCGAGGCCGTATTCGGGATGCGAGGCAAGCGCGAGCGCTTCTTCCTCGGTGTCGAAGGTCTGCACCGTGAGCACCGGGCCGAAGATCTCGGCGCGCACCGCCTCGGTTTGCGCCGTCACGCCGGTGAGGATGGTGGGCAGGTAGAACGCGCCGGGCACGGGTGCGTCCGCGCGGCGGCCGCCGCAGTAGAGCGTGGCGCCTTCGGCCACGCTGCGCTCGACAATTGCTTCGATGCGCGCGGCCTGGGTTGCCGAAATGATGGGCGGCAGCGTGGTGCCCGAAGCCCACGTCGCGCCGGCGCGCAGCGCGGCGAACGCCTGCTCGATGCGCGCAACGAGCTCGTCCGCAACGGTGCGCTCGACCAGCAGCCGCGAACCGGCCACGCACACTTGCCCCGCGTTGCCCGCAATCGCGCCGGCGATGCGGCGCGCGACCTCGTCGAGCTTCGGCGCGTCCGCGAACACGATTTGCGGGCTCTTACCGCCCAGCTCCAGCGTGACCGGCTTCGTGCCGCTTTGCGCGCACGCCGCCATGATCGCCGAGCCCGCGCGCGTCGATCCCGTGAACGTGATTTTCGCGATGTCCCGGTGGCGCACGAGTGCGTCGCCCGTCGTCGCGCCGTCGCCCTGCACCACGTTGAAGATGCCGGGGGGAATGCCTGCCTCGATCGCGAGTTCGGCCAGACGCAGCACCGAGAACGGCGTCATCTCCGAAGGCTTGAGCACCACGGCATTGCCCGCCGCGAGCGCCGGACCGATCTTCCACGACGCCATCACGAGCGGGAAATTCCACGGCGCGATCGCGCCGACCACGCCATACGGCTCGGCGATAGTCATGCCCAGATGGTCGTGATCGGTGGCCACGACCTCGCCGCCGACCTTGTCGGCGAACTCGGCATAGAAGCGGATGCCTTCCACCGTGAACGGCACGTCCCACGCGCAGACGTCGCGCACGGGCCGCGTCGAGCCGAGCGCTTCGAGCGGCGCGAGGGTGGCGGTGTCGGCGGCGATCAGGTCCGCGAAGCGGCGCAGGATGCGGGCGCGCTCGCGCGGCGCCATGCGTGGCCAGCCGCTCGCGCGAAACGCGCGTTTTGCGTTGTCGACGGCGCGATCCACGAGATGCGCATCGCCAATCGGTACAGAGGCATAGACGACGGCGTCCGATGGCCGCGCGACCCCGATGCGCGCCGCGCCTTCGACGACCCACTCTCCGCCGATGAAATGGCCGGCTTTTTCAGCCGCTGAGGCAGCCACTGCGGCGGGATCGAACTGGTCCATGACTGGGTTCCCTCGACTTGGTCTCGATGGGAAATATCGTAGGCCCACTGCCACCGCATATTTCGCCGACAAAAAAGCCCAATCAGCAGAATCGACGCGTTATTGACCGTCCAACCCCGCGTTTTGCATTGCATCACGGGCGCCGGCCGGGCACGCCCGCAAACAGGAAGATCGTCCTAGTCAGCCACGGCGGGCGATGCGATAGTCACGGGACGCGTATACGGAATCTGGAGGCCGGCGTGTCCGACCCAAAGCTGAACAGCGTCATCACCTTCCGCGCATTTACTGCCGACGATCTGCCCGCCGCGCATGCGTTGTCGACGGCGGTGCGCTGGCGGCACCGCCCAGAAGACTGGCGTTTCGCCGCCCGCATCGGCGAAGGCATCGTGGCCGTGGACGAAAGCGGCTCGCTCGTCGGCACGGCTTTCTCGTGGCTGTTCGGTCCCAACGCGGCGACGCTCGGCATGCTGATCGTCAAGCCCAGTCATCAACGCCGCGGCATTGGCCGGGCCATGATCGAGCACTGGATGCAGGCGCTCGCTTCGCGCACGCTGCTGCTCCATGCGAGCGACACGGGCTGGCCGCTCGTCGAGCGGCTCGGCTTTACGCGCATCGGCCGCATTCACCAGCACCAGGGCGCGGCGTTTCAGCCGCCGCTCGTCTCGCTGCCCGCGGGCGAGCGGCTGCGCCCGATCGGCGCCAGCGACCGGCCGCGCCTCATCGAGCTGGCGACGCGCGCAAGCGGCCTCGACCGCTCGGACATGCTGCCGAAACTGCTCGATCAGGCGAGCGGCATCGCGCTCGACCGCGATGGCGAACTGATCGGCTTCGCCCTCTTTCGCCGCTTTGGCGACGGGCACGTGATCGGTCCCGTGATCGCCCCCGATTCGCCGGATGCCTGCCGCGCCAAGGCGCTGATCAGCCATTGGCTCGCCTCCAACGCGGGCATGTTCGTGCGCATCGATACGCCCGTCGATCTGGGCCTCTCCGACTGGCTCGAAGGCGTGGGGCTGCCGCTCGTCGATCACATCGAGAAGACGGAACTCGGCGCGCCTTTGCACGTCGATACCGAGTTCAAGCAGTTTGCAATCACAAGCCAGGCGGTGTGGTGAGCGCGGTCGAATGGACGGCCTCCGGCGTGCTACCACCCGGGCAGCGAACGGATTACCATTAGGATTCTCGCCACGAGGGTGACGGCTATGGCTACCTACGGTATCGACGGTGTCCGCATCAGCTCCTCAACGGACCGCGTAACACACGTGCGCTGGGCGCTGATCGATCCCCAGACGCATGACTGGCTCTCGACACCCACCATCTCAGAAGTGGCGGCCGTCACCAACGACATCCGCTCGGGCGCCGTGGTGTATTCGGTATTTACGCTGGGCGGCATGAGATTTCTCGGCCCGAAGATCAAGCCGGTGCCGCATCCCAATGGAATCGATGGAATCGATCTGGAAGTGCCGGACGGTAACGTCGAAAAATCCATCGACGACCTCCCGCGCGTCTAGCGGTGCGTCGATCGTTCTGCCGGCTACCGGAAAGAAGAGAGAGAGAGCGATGGCGCCCGGCTGGGCGCACATCGGCCGCTGGTCGCCAAAGGTGAATCGCCGAACCGGATAATTCGGAATACCGAGTATTCGATCCGGCAAGCGACGCGCAAACGTCACTGCGAAGAAGTTTCTTCCTACCGCACCCGACTGTTACGAAGTCGTGAGCTTCAGGTTCGGACGCAAGTCGTGCGTAACCGCCTCACGTTGCCCTTTGCGCAGGTCCGACACCTGTTCTATGCCGGCTTTCAGCACTTCCTCGCAAAACGCAATTCGCGTGCGGTAATACTCGGCCTGCAATTGCGCATCCAGAACCCGCTGTTCGGCCTGGAAGAGTGCCATGCGCAATTCACTGAGCGCGCGTTGAGCCTGCTTCTCCGGCGTTGCGGCATTGTGGGCAATCAAGTTCGAAAGCCAATGCAACATGGATAAGCCCCCCTGTTTTCGATTTCACGATCGCACGCGTCAAGTTTGATAACCGCCCGAACTGTCGCTGGGAAAAGACTATCAGAGGCGAAGAAAACCAGTGTGTGTGCAAACGAACGTGTTGTATAAACGATGCAAAAGGTCGTCTCCACGAAGCGCTTTCATCGCGCCTTTTCAGCACATGCTGTCGTTGCACGCTTTGGTTGCAAATGGGGAGCGATACGTCCGTGGTGCCGGTTCAGTCGATCGAGATGGGGCGCAACCGTGACTATCCACAAGCTAAGGGTTCGCGCACTCGCGCTGTGCATCGCGTTCGCGTTACTGGGCCCCGGCGTGTGTCTGGCAGACCAGGTGAAAGTCATGATGTCGGGCTGGTTTGCGCCGGCGTATCGTGATCTGGGCCCGCAATTCGAGGACGAGAGCGGCTATACGCTGGCCACCGTCTGGGGGGCCCCAACGGGCAACGCCCTGAATGCGATTCCCGTGCGGTTTGCGCGTGGCGAGTGGGCCGACGTGCTGATCGTGGTCAGCGATGCGCTCGACGACCAGGTTCGCGCCGGCAACGTAGTGCCTGGCAGCAAGGTGGATTTCGCACGCTCGCCAATCGGCCTCGTGGTGCGCGAGGGCGCGCCGAAGCCGGACGTCAGCACGGTCGACGCTTTGCGCCGCGCACTGCTTGCAGCGAAGTCGATTGTCTTTCCGGATAGTGCGAGCGGCGTCTATATCGCCAACGAATTGTTCTCGCGTCTGGGCCTTGACGGGCGCTTGAAAAGCAGGAGCCGAATGGTTTCCGCCGAGCGCGTCGCCACCGTCGTCGCGAACGGCGACGCCGAGATCGGCTTGCAACAGGTCGTGGAACTGTTACCGGTGAAGGGGATAACGGTGGTCGGCAGTCTGCCCGAGGAAGTACAACGTTACACGGTGTACTCCGGCGGCATCGCGACCACAGCGAGAAATCCTGTCGGCGCAGAAGCGCTGATCCGCTTTCTGTCCTCGCCCGAGGCGGCGGCCGCGATCACGCACAGCGGGCTCGAACCGATCACGGCGCCGCAACCTCCTCCGCTGCCGCTGCTGCAGCCACAACCGCAACCGGCACCTCAACCGCCGCTGCAACTGCCGCCACAAGAACCGCAACCTCAACCGAATTGAGCGAAGCAGCCGTCCCGCCGATCGGCCATCACCGAAAGTTGGACATCAACTCGCCGCCATCCCTTTTTCGGCCAGTTCTTTCTTCGCGCTTTCGTTCTTGGTCAGGTGCGTGAGGCCCATGCCGCGCAGGACGTTCGGAGCCTTCGTGAACTGGATGTTGTCGTAGCCCACGATTTCGATGCGATTGCCCCAGGGGTCGCGAAAGTCCAGAAACGGACCGTCCAGCGGCTTCACGCCCGCCGCCGCGAGCGCGGCGCGCGCCGCCTCCTTGTCATCGACAACGAGGCCGACATGCCGGCCGTCATCGGCAGGCTGCTTGCGTCCCGCCTGCAACGCGATGAATTGATCACCAAGATCGATGAAGGCCATCGTGCTGCTCTTGCCGCGCAACTGAAAGTCGAAGATGCGGCCATAGAAAACCAGCGCTTCCTCGATATCGCCGACTTCCAGCGCGATGTGATTGAAGCCGATGACGCGCGGCTTGGTGGTTGTGGTGTCAACCATTTCCCTCTCCTTCTGCAACCCCTGCATGGCGTTCACGAACCCGCCCGGAACTGCCCGGTGAGACGCCGTCAAGTATCGGGATCGCGGGCGTCGGACACTAGCCAGTCGAACAGGATCGGTTTGAGCCAGTATTGAACAAATATCGTTCCCGATGCGGCCCGTGTGCCGTGTGTAACCTATGATGGTTCGTGCGGAACGATTTGGCAAACCTCGAGGGCACCATGGACAGGACAGAGCGGACCATCAAGTGGCGCAGTCTGCCAAATGTAAGCAACGGCGCGAGCGAGCCCCGCAATCCGCTGCCTGCGGTCTGCGACGTTTCGGTGACGAACGTTTGCAACGCTGCATGCGACTTCTGCGGTTTTTCGCGTGAAAAGAAAATGGCAGGCCCGCGCCGCTATCTCGATCCTGATGCGTTCGCGCGCGCAATGCCGATGCTGCGCAGACGCAAGATCCGCTACATGACGCTGCAGGGCGGCGAGCCTCTGGTTCACCCGCAGATCGAATCGCTCGTAAGCTCGGCCACGAAAGCCGGCATCCAGTGCGGCGTGATTACGAACGGCTGGTTCCTCCCCCGCCACATCAAGCAACTGGCCGCCGCCGGCCTCAAGCGGCTCCTTATCTCGATCGATAGTGCCGACATGAGCGAGCACGAGCGCAATCGCGGCCTGCCCGGCCTTGCGGCCCGCATCCGCGAGGGCATCGCCCAGGCGCACTCGTTCGGCATTCCGGTCTGCGCAACGGTTACGGTGAGCCATCTGGTCCGTTACGCAGCGCTTCCCGAGACGCTCAGCCAGCTTGGCTTCGATTCCGTGGTGTTCTCCTACCCACGGCGCGAAGCATTCGGTTCCACATCGCTGGTTTACGACGAAAAATCGAAGCTCGTCGACCTCAGCCGCGACGAACTACTCGAAGCGTTGAGTGCCATCGAGGCCCTGAAGAAGCGCTTCCGCGTGATGGACCCGGGCGCCGCACTGAACGAGGTCGCGCGGTTCGTGCGCGGCGAGCAGCAACTCATTCCGTGTATCGCCGGCAGCAAGTATTTTTATATCGACTGGAACCTCGACGTCTGGCGTTGCGAACCGTGGCATGAGCCCATGGGCTCCGTGTTCGACCTCGACCGCCTGCCCGATCAACGCGAACCATGCAACGCCTGCATGATGGGGTGCTACCGCCACGCCAGCGTGCTGATGCACGGCGCCAAGGCCGTCACTGACTCGGTCTATGCGCTGGGCAGGGGCGAGCTTCGCAGTGCTGTCAGCCTGTTGTTCCAACGCGGCGTGGCGTATTCGCTGTGGGCGCTCGCCACTGAAGAATTACCCCGAACGGCGCTTGGCGCACTGGCAGGACGCAACGGCGCACACCGTTCATCGCCGCAAGGCGCATGAGTCGAGGCTATGGGCAGATCACCGTCATGCAGAACGGGCCGCCGTTCGCCGCCGCATGCGCGACGGCCTCGTTCGCATCTTCGAGCGCGAAGGTCGTCACGTCGAAATGGCCCAGATCGAGCAGTGCGCCGCGAATCAAACCTGTCATGAGCGTCACGGCGTGCGTTGGGTACATCCACTTGCCCCGCACCGTAATGTCATTGCGCATGATCCACGGATAAGGCAGTTCGAGCCCGGCGCCACCGAGCATGCCGACACCGCCCATCAGGACCACGCGCCCGTATGGGCGCACCGCCATCACCGCGGCGCGCACCGTCGTCGCCGGAACCGATGGCGGCATCAGGTCCATCACGCAGTCGATCGGCCCAGGCGCCGCCTGTTGCATGCGTTCGCGGTCCGTTGCTTCGTCGCCGGAAAGGGCCACGGTTCGCACCCGCTCGCCGAATTTGCGCGCCAGTTTGTCGAGCGCCTGTACGTTGCGCCCAGGTGCTACGACGCACCGCACACCCATGGCGAGCGCGACCGCGACGCACGCGCTGCCGAAGTTGCCGGTCGCGCCGCTCACGAGCAAGATCTCGCCCGCCCGCAGATCGGACGCGAGCAGGCCGCCATAAGGCACGAGCAGCGTATTGAGCGCACACCATCGGGCGGCGTCGGCCGGATCGATTTCGCCGATACGCACCGCGTTTTCGGTCGGCACCCTTAGGCGTTCCGCAAACGGGCCGTCATGAAAATAGCGCTGCAATTTCTGGCCGCCCTCGCCGCGCGCGCTCCAGCCCTGCAGCACGATGTCGGGCATGAGCGCGTCATCGCGAGCGCGCACCGTCGGATCGCAGAACACCCAGTCGCCCGGTTGCAGTTTCGTCGCATCCGGGCCGATGGTTCGAACCCGGCCGATCGCCCCGCAGCCAGGCACGATCGGCAGCTCGATGGGATAGCGGCGTTCTCCGCTGAACACCTCCTGCGCATAGGACAACACCGGCGCCGCTACGACGTCCACGATGACCTCGCCGGTGCCGGCGGAGGGGTCCGGTATCTGCTCGATCGTGAGCGGCGCGTTGAGGGTTTTCAGAATGGCAGCTTTCATGGTGCTTCCAGAAGGGGGAACGAGCCGATTCTGGCAGGCTTAGAATGGGCAACAAGGCCCCGCCCTATCCCAGGACAGCGCAGTCCCTCCCTGCACGAAGCGAACGCGATGACAGCCACGACACAAACCCAGTTCGGCGAATTTCTGCGCTCCCGGCGCAAGAAGCTCAGACCCGATGACGTTGGCCTGGGCGGCGGCCGGCGCCGCCGCACGCCCGGCCTGCGGCGTGAAGAAGTCGCGGAACTGGCGGGTATCGGCGTCGACTGGTATATCCGGCTCGAGCAGGGGCGCGCGGTCAGCCCTTCGGATGCGACGCTCGATGCGCTGGCCCATGCACTGCGGCTCGACGAGGCGGAAGCCGCCCATTTGCGCGCGCTCGCGCAGCGCGGCGAGCCGCGCGTCTTCACCCGCGAGAGCGTGCCGCCCACCCTTGCGCGGATCGTCGCCAGTCTCGGTCTGCCGGCTTACGTGACCGGCCGGCGCTGGGACATCCTCCTGTGCAACGACGCCGCCTCCGAACTGCTGGGCTTCGATCGCCTCGCTGCGGAAGATCGCAACATCATGATCTACATGTTCATCGAACCCGAGGCACGGAGGCTCTTTGGCGCGAGCTGGTCCGACGAAGCCCGCCGCATGATCGCGCTGTTTCGCACGAGTCACGATCTCTATGCGGGCGACGCTGCGTTCGTCGAGCTGATCGAGCGGCTGCGTTCAGGCAGCGACGAGTTCGCGAGGTGGTGGAGTGCGCACGACGTGCGCAGCGGCGCGTCGGGCCAGAAGGTCCTGGCGCACGCGAAGCACGGTACGCAGCGCTACGAGTACGCAACGTTTCAGGCGAACGACGATCCGGCGCTGAAGCTCGCGATCTACACACCGATCGGCGCGGATGCCGTTTAGCCTGTTGCCGCAACCAGCGTATGGTGCGCCCGCTTGCCGGCATGGTGTTTGACGCTCTGCCGGTGCGCACCGGACGTCGGGGCGCTTCGGTACGATGCGAGCCGCACACTGACGCCGTGCGAACGCGCGAGCATCGAATAGTGATGATGCGCACGGGCGCTTGCGTAATAGCGCGGTTCGACGACGGGCGTGTCGTCGCCGTTCAGCCAACGCCGTATCGTGACGAGATCGGCAGAGCGTCCCCACGAGGTTCGCGAGCCGAGCAGCGCAATCATTACCTGCCCGTTCGGCATGTTCGCATCGACCACGATGCAGCGCCCCGCCTCGCGGATATAGCCTGTCTTTGCGACCAGCACGTCCCAGTCGGCTGAACTCACTATCGGGTCGGTGTTGTGATAAAACCGCGTCCTCGTGCCGATCGCCTCTTCGTAACGGGGAAGCGTCGTGTATTCGCCGATCAACGGATAGCGCGCCGCGGCGTCCGCCATCTTCACGACATCGCGCGCCGTCGAGAGATTCTCGGGCGAGAGCCCGGTTGGATCGTCGAAGTGCGTATGGGCCATATTCAGCGCGCGCGCCTTTTCATTCATCTGCCGGATGAACGCCGCCTGGCCGCCCGGGAACGCATGCGAAAGCGCGGATGCAGCGCGGTTCTCCGACGCCATGAGCGCAAGACGCAGCATCTCTCCCCGCTCGAGCGACGCACCGATAGGGAGGCGGGACCCCGTATGCTTGAGCCGATCGATGTCGTCGTTGCCGACGGTCACCGTGTCTCCCAACGGCTGGGCGCTGTCCAGCACGACCATCGCCGCCATCAGCTTGGTGAGCGACGCGATCGGCTGGGCCTCGTCGGCATTCTTTTCGAGCAGGACTTCGTGGCGCGCGACGTCATACACGATCGCGCTGTGTGAATAGAGGAATGGCGTCTCGCTCCATGCGACGAACGGCGCCGAAGCGAGCAATAGCGCGCTGAGGAATTTTTTCATGGCGTTCACACCCTGGGACGGCAATCAGGCGATGGCGGGTCCAACGTGCAACTGATCCCCAACGATTCAACTGTAGTTGCTCGTTGCACGAATGAGTGTGGGAAAGAGGACAGAATTCTTGTCCTCCAAGCCGACTATTCAGCGGCTTGCGAAAATTCGTCGGGCGTCAGCGAAACCGCCCGTTTCATGGCGTCAGGCAGACAGCCGTTCGACAATCTCATCGAACGAAGGCCGCCTGTCGACTTGCTCGGCGAAACAGTCTGCAATTAGCGCATCGAACCCGGCGTCGCGTTCACTAGCCTCTCCGGCCTGACGTTGCGCCAGTTCTTCCAGCAAGCAGCCGAACGCGCGTACCTCGATGCGCTCGAGCGCCTGGGACTGTGCGCGATCGTCGATATCGTGAAAGGACGCCGCGCCGAAGTCGCCGAGCAATACGTGCCCTGAGCCGTCGTGCAGGATGTTGTGCGCGTAGAGATCGCCGTGCATGATCCCGCGCCCGTGCAGATGCTGCGCCGCCGATGCGATCCCGCGCGCGATCTGCAACGCAACCGGCCTGTCGAACAGAACATCGGCGGCATAGACGTCCCGCGTACACGAATCGAGGCTAGGAGGCCCAGCGAGATTGACGAACGCCGGATGGATCAGCGCCATCACGAGGCCATGCTCGCCGAGCGGATGGCCCGTGGCCTTGCCGAGCACCGGGATGAGATTCGGGTGCGGCCCGGCTTGCAGGCACGCGGCCATTTCGAGCTCCGGCAAACCGTCGCTCGTCACCGCGCCCTTGAACAGCTTGACGGCGACCGCCTCCACCGGATGCCCGTCGCGCAGCAGACGCGTCGCGCGATGCGTCACGCCCGACGCGCCCTCGCCGAGCGTTTGTCCGAGCGCGAGCGTATGCCAGTCGATATCGGGCACCGGCGAATCGGCCAGCGCCACCTGCTCGCGCACCACGTTCAGCGGATTGCCCGCGTAGGCGAGCCACGCCAGGCGCGGCAGGCGCAACAGCCAGTCGGGCAAGGCGTCGAGCCGGTTCGCCGAAATCCGCAGCAGTTCGAGCCGGCTGCACGCGGCCATCGTCTCGGGCAACGAGCGCAGCCGGTTGCCGGCGAGCATCAGCTTCTGCAGATTCGGACGTTCGCCGATTTCGGGCGGCAGCGCGTCGATGTCGTTATCGGTGAGGATCAGCCAGCGCAATTGCGGCGGCAGCGCGCGCCCCGAAACGCGGCGGATGCGGTTCGCCTTGAAGCCGATCATGCTCAGCGACTCGCAGTCGCCGAGGACGGGCGGCAACTCGGTGAACGGGTTGTTCGAAGCGAACAGTATGCGCAGACGGCGCAGCCTCGGCAGGTCGTCCGGCAGCGACGTGAGCGCATTGCCCGAGAGGTCGAGCACCTCCAGGGTGTCGGCGAGATCGAAGATTTCGCGCGGAAATTCGGTCAACCCGCAAGCGAGCTTGAGCTGTCGTGCGCCGGCGAGTTGCCCGTCACGCAGTTGTTGGAGAGTAGCGGTCTTCACGCGTGAATTGAATCGAGTAATGGCAAGGAAGTCGCAAGCGCCGCTGCACAACGCAGCGCCGACCATCGCAATTCTAGCGGGTGACTCGCCTGGACTGCGTCCTGGGCCGCATTTCGGACTGCATGCTTCAGGAATGCGCCAGAGCTTGACGGCCACCGCGGCCGCCGGCTTCCCGTCGAGCCCCGAGGTCGTATCGTACGAATCGCCGCCGACCTGGACACCGGCGACGTCTGGGAGCCAAGCCTTCGAGCCGTCGCTATTCACGCGCAGGAGAATGTCGTCGAACCGGGCGGGCGGGCGTCGCCATCAGGCTCGACGCCGAGATCGTCGCGTTGATCGCCTGGCAGTCCGTAGCAGGCGCGCCGCCGAGTTCGCCGACGCAGAGCTGCACGTTCTGACTGGTGAGCGCGGTCGTCACGTCGGACGCGGCGACGCCGAAGCTGCGCAGCTTGACGGGATCGAGCCAAAGAGCGTAACGTCGCCCACACCGTTGATCTTGGGTAAGCGGGTCCTCGATTTGCGTGGCGATGACATTGCCGAGGTCGATCGAATTGAGCGCGCCGCCCGGCGACGACGGCGCGACGATCATCAGAAAGTGTCGGCTATGCCGCGGCAGCGCCGCAAGCGAACCGCAAGGGTCCGCACAACGCAAAATGATGGCGCGCTTCGGAGCGCAGGCCCGCGTCAGCAAGGCGCAACGTGCGGAATCATCGCGGCCTGCCCGTGCAGCACACCGGCTTCGTCCTGGGCATCAGTTGTTATGACGAAAGCCGGCGTAATGCGTTAAATCTCAAGAAGGACTGGTTCGAGCCGTAATAAGGAGGTCGGCGCGCTATGCGCCCTGCATCTCGAGCCATTCGACCCCTATGAAACTCAGTCGCAAGATTCCCCTCGCTTTCGCCGCGTCCCTCACTCTCATGTCGGCGGGTGCGTTCTACGGCATCCACACGCTCAACCAGGCCATCGATACCTACCGCACCACCGTGCAGGACGCTGCCGCGAACGAGCGCATGGTGTCGGCCACGCTCGTCGAGTTCAAGCTGCAAGTGCAGGAGTGGAAGGACACGCTCCTGCGCGGCAAGGACCCGCAAAAACTCGATCGGTACTGGAGCGCGTTTCAGAAGCGCGAGCGCTCTGTGAACGATCTCGCCGCCGCGCTCGAAACGAAGCTCCCAGAAGGCGAAGCGCGCACGCTCGTCGCGCAGTTCGCCGAGGCGCACGAGGCGATGGGCCAGGGGTATCGCAAGGGCTTCGAGGCATTCAAGGCGGCGGGCGCCGATCCCGTTGCGGGCGACACCGTGGTCGCCGGCGTCGATCGTGCGCCGGCCCAGCTGCTCGACCGCGCCGCGCAGACCATTGCGGCCACCAACGCGCAAGTGGCCGCCCAGGCCGCGGTGCAGGCCGCGCACGCCACCATCGTGAGCGCCGTGCTGATGGTGGTCGCGTTCCTGCTCGCGCTGGTGGGCGGCGTGCTGTTCAGCCGCACGGTCACGAGCCCGCTGGGCCGCGCCGTGAACTTTGCGCGCGAGGTCGCCGACGGCGACCTGTCGACCGATCTGCATGCACATGGCGACGACGAAACCGCGGAACTGCTCACGGCGCTTGCGAAAATGCAGACGAGCCTCGCACGCGTGGTGAGCGAAGTTCGCGCCAACGCCGAAGGCGTGGCAACGGCGAGCGCGCAGATTGCCTCGGGCAACCAGAATCTGTCCTCGCGCACCGAAGAGCAGGCTGCATCGCTTGAAGAAACGGCCGCGAGCATGGAGGAGCTGACATCGATCGTACGCATGAACGCGCAGAACGCGGAGCACGTCAGCTCGCTTGCAGGTACGGCGGCGCAGACCGCGGCGCGCGGCGGGCCGGTGATGCGCGGCGTGGTCGGCACGATGCAATCCATTGCCGACAGTTCGAGCAAGGTCGGTGAGATCATCGGCTTGATCGACGGCATTGCGTTCCAGACCAACATCCTTGCGCTCAACGCCGCCGTCGAAGCGGCGCGCGCGGGCGAGCAAGGCCGCGGTTTCGCCGTCGTCGCGGGCGAAGTCCGCACGCTCGCGCAGCGCAGCGCGAGCGCGGCACGCGAGATCAAGGCGCTCATCGCGCAGTCGAAGGAACACGTCGAAAGCGGATCGTCCCAGGTGGCCGACGCCGGCCACATCATCGACGAGATCGTCGAAGCCGTGCAGCGGGTTTCCGGCACCGTGCAGGATATTTCGACGGCGTCGCGCGAACAGTCGACGGGCATCGAGCAGGTGAACATCGCCGTCACGCAAATGGACGAGGTCACGCAGCAGAATGCGGCGCTCGTGGAGGAGGCATCGGCTGCGACGTATGCGCTGGCCGAGCAGGCGCGCGCGCTTCGCGAGACCGTGGCCGCGTTCAGGCTCAGGGAAGGCGCCATTGCCTGACTTCGAGCGATTGCCGCGCGCGCCCTTTCGGACATAACCGCCGCGGCATGTCCGGCATCCCCGTCGGCGGTCAAGTAATAGTCGCGTACGAATGCGGGGACAAAGCCCTCGACGCACAGCGCTGCGCCCCGGTGCCTGTTTTCGGTTGCCGATCCCGAGCCTGTTCTCCGGCCAAGTCTGTGCAACGCAGGCTGGCCGCCACTGACTGAGACGCCCGCCGCCGCTCGCCTTGCGGCTCGGGCGGCCCATCTCCTCTGTGTTCGCGCTCTAATTTTGTGAGGCGATACGCCGCACTAAAACTTCGCTCCCGTTGCTTGAAAGCAAATCTTACGAAATGTAAACTTGCTGCAAGCTTTGGATTTGGACGCAGTCTTCCCGGGGTTTCCCTCGAACCTCGAGTCAATCCATCGGTAATTTAGTCATCCTTTATTTCATTACCAGGAGAAAACCGTGAACACGTATATCAACCGACTCAACGCCTCGTTCGCGATTGCCGGCCTCCTCATGATGGCGCCGTTCATGGCCATGGCCCGCTTGCCGATGCCGAGCACCGTCCCGCATGGCGAATCCCTCGTCAAGAAGCGTACGTCGAACCGCGTCGCCGACGACGAGCGTCGCGCCAGCGAATCCGGTGGAAGTGAATCCGTTAGTGGGTGATCAACATTCCTAAGGAAATTTATCTCACTTCCTTTTTTCTTGAACGCTATTTGGAGCATTCACCATGAAAGCGAAAGTCACGACATTCTTCATTATTGCCGCCCTGCTCGCAACGACAGGCACCGCGTTCGCATCGCAGCCTGAACACCGCCCTGGCAACCCGCCGCCCGCGTCGATCGAAAGAGCCAACCGTCCGGTCGGTGCGATTCCGCATCGCGACTGGCATCGCGGCGACCGCCTGCCGCCTGAATACCGTGACCGGATTTTCGTGGTCGAAAACTGGAACCAGCATGGCCTGAAAGCGCCCCCGCGCGGCTACCATTGGGTCGGCGTAGCCGGCGACTACGTGCTCGTTGCCAGCGCGACCGGCGTGATCTCGACGGTTCTGCCCGCCGGTACCCATTGATCATGGCGTTGTTTTTCCACGCTTTGCCCGCTCTTCGCCGCCACGCGGCCAAGGGCCGGCAACCGGCAGCGACCTGAAATCAAGCCGCAACGACGGCAAAAAGGCCTAACTCTCGCAAATACCCGGCACGGCAACTTTCTGGAAGATATGCGGCGCCGCGATCACCGAGGATGGATAAGCGGCCAGACTCGACCGGAACGCCGGCGCAGAGAACGCCGCCCGAAAATGCGCCGTGGATTCCCAGACAGCGTAATTCATATAAGCCGGCTGCTCTCCGATCGACCGATGGAGTTGCGTTGAAATAAAACCGGGTTGCCGCTTCATGAACGCAGCGTCTTCCTGCCAGGCCTCGAGAAACTTCGCCTCATCGGCCAGATCCAGTGTAAAGACGTTCACGAGCACAACGGGCTCGGCGTCAACGGCAAGCTGGCGTTCGATCGGGAAAGAAGGATCAAGCGGTCGTAATTGCAGCATGGTGCACTCCAGAGTCTAAAAGCATGATGTCAACCGGGCATGGCAAATTTATAGTAAATTGACATGATGATGTCAATTTGAAAATAAGGTGCCATATGCGCGAACCTGCGAGAACACCGGCCGGCGAACTCCTGTCGGGCATCATGCTCGATCTCTTCCGGCTCAATAGCGGACTGCTCACCTCGGGCGACCGCCTGGTCGAGGACCTCGGGCTCACGAGCGCACGCTGGCAAATGCTCGGCGCCATCCGTGCCGCGGAGCGCCCGCAGCCCGTGGCCTGGATCGCCCGGGATCTGGGGGCTAACCGGCAAAACGTGCAACGAATCGTGAACGACCTCGCCAACGACGGTCTCGTCCGCTTCGAGGCCAACCCTCACCACCGCCGCGCGCAGCTTGTCGTTTTGACCGACGAGGGCAGCCAGACCTTCGACGCGGCCATGCGTCTTCAGGCCCCCTGGGTCAACGGCCTCTCCGAGGGCGTAACCGTCAACGAAATCAAGATCTTGCACCGCATCATCATGAAATTGCAGGCGAATCTCGACCATATGGCGGGAACCGACGAGCCGGATTGATCGCCCGGCGCTGCTTGCGCATGCAATGTGCTACAGCAGGGCATCGTTCCCATCCGCGAGGCGAGGCCCACGCATGTCGACCATTGCCCTCATAGTCGTGACGGTCGCGGTGACGCTTGTCGTCATCCTGGTGATCGCGAACCTCACGAGCGGCGAAAAGAAGATCGAGCACAAGATCGACCGGCTCTACGCGAGCGACAGTCCGCAGTTCATCCGCTCGATGGGGCTGCTGCTGGGGCCGCCCGTCGTGGGAGGCAACCGCTTCGAGGTGCTCGTGAACGGCGACGAAATCTTTCCGTCGATGCTCGCGGGCATCCGCTCGGCGCAGCACACCATCACCTTCGAGACCTTCATTTACTGGTCCGGCGCGATTGGCGAAGAAGTCGCCCGCGCGCTGTCCGACAAGGCGCGCGCGGGCATCGCCGTGCACGTGCTGCTCGACTGGGTTGGCTCGTCGAAGATGGACAAGCGTTATCACCGCATGCTGCGCGAGGCGGGCGCCCAGCTCGTGCTATATCACAAGCCGCACTGGACGGGCCTCGGCCGCATGAACGACCGCACGCACCGCAAGCTGCTGGTGATCGACGGACGCATCGGTTTTACGGGCGGCGTAGGCATCGCCGACGAATGGACCGGCCACGCGCAGGACGAAAAGCATTGGCGCGATACGCACTTTCGCATTGAAGGCCCGGCGGTCGGACAGATGCAGGCGGTCTTCATGGACAACTGGGTCAAATCGACGGGCAATGTGCTGCACGGCCCGCAGTACTTTCCCGCGATCGACGCCGCGGGCAACGGCCTCGCGCACGTGTTCAGCAGCTCGCCCTCGGGCGGCAGCGACGACATGGAGCTGATGTACCTCATGGCGATCACCGCCGCGGCGCGCTCCATCCATTTGTCGACGGCGTACTTCGTGCCGGACAAGCTGACGATCAACGCGATCGTCGAGGCGGTGAAGCGCGGCGTGAAGGTGCGCATCATCACGCCGGGCAAGCGCATCGACACCCACACGGTGCGCGAGGCGTCGCGCGCGTGCTGGGGCGACCTGCTCGCGGCCGGCGTGGAGATTTACGAGTATCAGCCGACGATGTTCCACTGCAAGCTGATCGTCGTCGACGAATACCTGGTGTCGGTCGGCTCGACCAACTTCGACAGCCGCTCGTTCAAGCTCAACGACGAGGCCAATCTCAACATCTACGACCGCGATTTCGCGCGCCAGCAGACGGTCATTTTCGATGCCGACGCCGCCCTCGCCAAACGCATCACGCTTGAAGACTGGCGCCGCAGGTCGTTAAGGGAAAAGCTGCTCGAACACGCGGCCGCCCTCCTCGATTCGCAGTTGTGACGCCCCCCGCGAGCGCCGCGCCGCCAATCGACAAGAAAGCGAAGATCGCCGACAATCGGTGCCCGACATTGGGCTGTCGACAAAGCAAACAGAAAAAAAAGGGACCGTAATCCATGCTGCACATCGAGGATCTGGCCAATCCGCCCGAGGGGTTTCTGCGCGACGAGCCGGAGGGAGCGGAGTTTTACCAGGCCTTTCAGACGGCCCGGCTGGACGATTTCAGCTTCGGTTATTTCGCTGTGTACCGGGACAGCGCGCTCGTTACCGTGGCGCCCTACTTCGTGATGGATTTCCGGCTCAACACCCTGCTTCCCAGCGGCTGGCTGAAGCAAAGCCTGAGCTGGATCCGCTTCAAGCTGGCCTGCATCGGGCATCCGACCGTCGATGCTGGCCGCATCCAGGGCGAAGTCTCGCAGGAGACGCTCGCGGCCATCAGCACGGCGCTTGCGAAGAAAGGGAGCCTGCTCGCGTACAAGGGTTTCGCCGAGGACTTGCCGCTGCGCGGCTTCGTGGCCGCAAAAGGCCTGCCGGTGCCCGTGCTGTCGATCGGCCCGGACTACTACCAGGCCATGAAGAGCGACCGCAGGAACCTGCTCAAGCGGAAGCTGAAAAAGGCCGCCGC
The DNA here is from genome assembly GCF_024206495.1 of Paraburkholderia sp. CNPSo 3272. Lineage (GTDB taxonomy): Bacteria > Pseudomonadota > Gammaproteobacteria > Burkholderiales > Burkholderiaceae > Paraburkholderia. The sequence continues at coordinate 48,248 of NZ_JAMBPQ010000013.1, forward strand.
GCTTCGCTACGAAGAATGCGCGGGTCTGCCCGATCACCTCGTCGCCAAAGTGTATGCGCTGTATCTGAACACCTGGCAAAAAGCCGAGTTGAAGTTCGAGAAGCTCACGCCGGAGTATTTCGCCAATACCCGCAGCCTTAGCCATTATCTGCTGTACTTTCTGGACGACGAGTTGATTGGCTTCACCCAGTTGATCGGCAAGGGACGGCACCTCGTCAACCGCTATATCGGGCTCGACTACGCCAGGAGCCAGGAGTACGGCCTGTACTTCGCCATGTTCATTCGCACGGTCGAATTCGGCATTCGCGAAGGCTTCGAGGAAATCGAATTGGGGGCGACGTCCTATGAGTTCAAACGCATCCTGGGCGCCCGCCAGATTCCCACCTGGAATCACTATCGGCACAACAACGCGTTCGTCAACTGGCTGCTCGGCAAGCTGCGCAGCGTACTGGAACCGTCGGAGTCCGAACTGCGTTAGCGCTCGCCGGATTGGCCCGGTGCGCGTGGATGCCGGCAATACGCGTTACAGGCGATAATGTGCCAAACGCAATCGACTTGAGAAACGGAGTGAGAATGAGCAAGCAAGGCTTCACCACTGGCATCGTTCACGGCGACAGGATCGCGGGCACCGAGCACGGCGGCGTGCGCCAGCCGATTCATACGTCCGTGCAATATGGTTTCGAGCGCGTCGAGGACCTGATCGGCGTGTTTCAGGGCACGAAGAAAGGCGGCTTCAACTACGCGCGGCAAGGCACCCCCACGACGGCCGCGCTCGAGCGCAAGATCACTAGCCTGGAAGGCGGCACCGGCACGGTCTGCTTCAGCACCGGCATGGCCGCCATCACGGCGACCTTCCTCACGCTGCTGCGCGCGGGCGATCATCTCGTGTCGAGCCGCTATGTGTTCGGCAATACCAACAGCCTGTTCGGCACGTTGCGTACGCTCGGCGTGGAAGTCACGACCGTCGACGCCGGCGACGCCGAAAACGTGAAGAACGCCATCCAGCCGAATACGCGCATGGTGTTCGTCGAGACCATCGCGAATCCGGGCACGCAGATTCCCGACCTGCAGGGCATCGGCGAGCTGTGCCGCGAGCGCGGCATCGCCTACGTCGTCGACAACACGATCACCTCGCCCGCCCTGTTCCAGCCGAAGGCGGTCGGCGCGAGCCTCGTCATCAACTCGTTGACGAAGACCATCGCGGGCCATGGCGCCGCGCTCGGCGGCGCGGTGACCGATACGGGCCTGTTCGACTGGAGCGCGTATCCGAACATCGCCGACGACTACCGGCGGTCGGCGGCGAAAGATCAGGGGCTCCTGCAGATCCGCAAGAAGGGCTTGCGGGACATGGGGGCATCGTTGTCGTCCGAGCAGGCGCACGCCATCGCCATGGGCGCGGAAACGCTCGCCCTGCGCGTGAAGCAAAGCAGCGACAATGCGCTCGCGCTCGCGCAATTTCTCGAAGGCCACGAAGCCATCGGCAAGGTGTTCTATCCGGGCTTGAAGAGCCATCCGCAATACGAGATTGCCCAGGCGCTCTTCAAGGGCGCGTCGTGGCTGCTCTCGTTCGAACTGCTCAACGCGGAGCGCATGATCGACGTCGTCAACGCGCTCGAACTGCCGATCAAGGCCACCGGCCTCGGTGACACGCGCACGCTCATCATTCCCGTCGCGCCGACGATCTTTTTCGAAGCCGGCGCGCAGACGCGCAAGGCGATGGGCATCTCCGACGGCATGCTGCGGCTTTCGGCGGGCATCGAAGATATCGACGACCTCATTGCAGACTTCTCGCAAGCGCTCAAGCTGGCCGCATAACGCCGGGAGCGTCGATGTGGTGAACAGGGCCAGCACTTCGCTGGCCCTGCGCGTTTTCGAGGCTGATGCCGCTTACGGATTGAAGCGTTTCGCCTCGTCGCGCCAGTAATGCTGCTGCTGCCAGCCGAGCAGCCGCTTGAGCTTCTCGTTGCTGAGCAGCGTCTCGAACTCGCCGAGGGCCTTCTTGACCGGCACGCCCGGATAGTAGCGATCCAGCAGCGTCTGGGTCGGCAAGTCGGACGACACGTCGTCCGCCGCGACGTTCATGATCTCGAAGCCGAGGCCGTCCGTTTCGATGGCGAGCCGGCACGCGTTGGCGAGATCGCGCCCGTCGATATAGCTCCACGCAATGCGCTTGCGCAGCGCGGGATCCTTGAGCCACGTGGAGAACTTCGCGTAGTCCTCGGGATCGAGCACATTGCCGATGCGAAAACAGTAGATGTCCGAGCCGGTGCGCGCCTGGAATGCCTTGGCGGTCACTTCGTTGACCACTTTCGAGGTGGCGTAGCTGTCCATCGGGTCCACCGGATAGTTCTCGTCGAGCGGAAAGTACGCGGGATCGCGATGCCGGTGCGCGAACACCACGCCGTAAGTCGTCTCGCTCGAGGCCACGATCACCTTGCGGACCCCCAGCTTCGCGGCGGCGTCGAGAATGTTGTAGGTCCCCATCACGTTGATGCGGTAGACCTCGTTATCGGTCGTCAGCATGATGCGAGGAATCGCCGCGAAGTGAACGATCGCGTCGATGGGTTTCGGCTCCAGGTCGTCGGCGAATTCCACCGGCGCCGTGGTCGAGGCGATCGCATTGAAAACCTGGCCCGCGTCCGTGATGTCCGTGATCAGCGTGCGCGCGGTGCGCTTCGGCATGGGCACACGGTCCAGATTCAACACTTCGTAGCCGTGCGCTACCAGGTTCTCGACCACCCATTTGCCGGCAAGACCGCTGCCGCCGGTCACTATCACTCGCTTCGTCATCTGTCTCTCTCCTGTTCGTGGCGTCATTGCCGCCTCTGCAAACGCGCACGTTACCGCAAACATCGGCCGGCTGTAATGACCACCGCAACCTTTCCAGCCGGATGGATTGTCTGCGGTGAGCCGGTCCGGTTGACCAGGCGCACGCCCAGGCGCGCCTCGAGCTGCGCAAGCCGCTTGGTCGCCGCCGGTGGCGTGATGTCCATGTCGCGCGCGATGCTTGAAAGGTTTCCGTAACGTCCGAGCAGGACGAAAAACGCCAGACAGGAGGTCAGGTTGCCACGATAGCGATCTGCCGATACCCGCTTACGCCCGAATCGTTGGCTCGAAGCAGCCGTTGACCAACAGCCCGGTCGGCAGCGTGGCAATCAGCCAGCTACACTACGGGCGCAGAGGCCGTTGAAAGGCCTGCGAGACAACTGCGCGAACCACAGGAGGAGCACGCAAATGACGCTTTCGAAGAGGAATTTTGGGCGGACCGGCTGGAATGTGTCCGAAATCGGTTTTGGTGCATGGGCAATCGGCGGCTCGTGGGGCAGCGTCGGCGAAGACGACGCCAGAGCCGCGCTGAACGCCGCGCTCGATAACGGCGTCACGTTCATCGACACCGCCGATGTCTACGGCGACGGCCGCTCGGAGCGCATTATCCGCGACGTGTTGCGCGAACGCGGCGGCGAGCGTCCCATCGTGGCCACCAAGCTCGGACGCCGGCTCGACCCGCACGTGACCAGCGGCTATTTGAACAAGCGCGAACTCGAAGGCTTTATCGACCGGAGTCTTTCGAACCTGGGCGTCGACACGCTCGACCTCGTGCAACTGCATTGCCCGCCGACGGAGGTCTATTACCGCCCCGAGGTGTTCGACGCGATGGACAGCTTTGTCGCCGCCGGCAAAATCCGCTTTTACGGCGTTTCGGTCGAAAAGGTGGAGGAAGCGCTGAAGGCGATCGACTATCCCAACGTGGTTTCGGTGCAGATCATCTACAACATGTTCCGTCAACGTCCTGCCGACCTGTTTTTCCGCGAGGCGCTCAAGAAAAACGTTGCGGTCATTGCGCGCGTGCCGCTCGCCAGCGGCATGCTCACCGGCAAATTGTCCGCGGATTCCGTTTTTGCGGCAGACGACCACCGTGCGTTCAATCGCCATGGCGAGGCATTCGACGTGGGCGAAACATTCTCGGGCGTGCCGTACGACGTCGCCTTGAAGGCCGTCGATGAACTGCGAGGCCTGGTACCCGTGGACGCTTCAATGGCACAGCTCGCCCTGCGCTGGATACTGATGGAAGACGCCGTCTCCGTCATCATTCCAGGCAGCAAGAACGCGGCCCAGGCGGCGTCGAACGTCGCGGCGGCGAACCTCGCCCCGCTCTCCGATGCGGCCATGCAACGGGTGCGGGACGTTTATGAACGCTTGATCGCGCCTCACGTCCACCAGCGCTGGTAAACGCCCCTGCTGTCGAAGCCGCCGGAATTTCTGCGCCGCTTACTCCATGTGCTCCGCCCCGATTGTTCGGCTGATCCTGCCAGTCAATTCGCGTCCGACCGCTTTATCGCGGCGGCGCGGACCTTTAGATTCGTAGTGGTCGCCGGCCGATGGCTTCATACAAGTCGAGACGCCGGTTCCATTCGATGCTGCGACTTACGGTAAGGAGAACATGATGGGCAAACTTGCAGGCAAGGTGGCGGTCGTCACGGGCGCGTCGAAAGGCATTGGCGCCGCGATCGCCAGGTCGCTCGCGGCCGAAGGCGCTTCGGTGGTGGTGAACTACGCGAGCAGCAAGGCGGGCGCCGATGCGGTCGTAAGCGCGATTACGGCGGCCGGCGGCAAGGCGGTTTCCGTTGGCGGCGACGTGTCGAAAGCGGCCGACGCACAGGGCATCATCAACACGGCCGTCGAAACTTACGGGCGCCTCGACATCCTCGTCAACAACTCGGGCGTCTTTGAATTCGCGCCGATCGAAGAGTTCACGGAAGCGCAATACCGCAAGCAGTTCGACATCAACGTGCTCGGCGTGCTGCTCACCACGCAGGCGGCCGTGAAGCATCTTGGCGAGGGTGCGAGCATCATCAACGTAAGTTCGGTCGTGACGACGGTGACGCCGCCGACGACGGCTGTCTATAGCGGCACGAAGGGCGCCGTGGATGCGATCACGGGCGTGCTCGCACGCGAACTGGGACCGCGCAAGATCCGCGTGAACGCTATCAATCCTGGCATCATCGAGACAGAAGGCGCACACGCGATCGGCGTCATCGGATCGGATTTCGAAAGCCATACGGTCAGCCAGACGCCACTCGGGCGCGTGGGCCAGCCGGACGATATCGCCTCCGCCGTCGTGTTCCTTGCATCGGACGACGCCAAATGGTTGACGGGCGAACACATCGTCGCCAGCGGGGGCCTTCGCTAAGCCGGTGGGTGAAACCGGCTAGCGCCAAAAAACGCGTGCGTGCTGTCATCGTCATCGAAACGATCGACGGGCACGCACTCGTGATCTCGTCGATGGCAGCGGCGCTCGTTTCGAGCCAGGTTTGCGGGCGATTCGCGCCGCCGCTGTACGAAGCCCTGGCGCAACGCTTCCTGAAACAGTGACGCGCACCAACGCGCGTCGATCCTCACGCGCCGTTACCAGCGCAGCAGCCGCGGCCCCAGCCACGCGCCAATGCCAGCGGGCAGCAACATGCCGATCACATACCAGACGCTCCAGAACGCCGGACTCATCTCCGGGCAATGGAGGCAATACGCAATGGTCGCGAGCGCGCTCGCAAAGAGCCCGGCCGCCGCGCCCGCTGCGCGCAGGCGGGTGGGCGCGAGACCACGCACGGCCCAGAACACGGCCGCAAACGTGGGCACCGAAAGCAGCACGATATTGAACGGGCACGTGCGCCATGTGAGGCCCATCACGAGCGGCATGCGTTGCGCGGGCGCCGCATCGCCCAGCGCGAGCCATGCGCCCGCCAGCACGGCGACGAACGGCAGCGCCACCAGCGCCCACGCATAGCCGCCGCGCCGGCCCGGCCGCCCGAGGCGGCTGACCGCGAGCGCGGCAGCGGCCGCGACGCACAACGGGAACGCGACCTTCGCCCAGAAGATCGGCGTGTGCATGACACTCATGAGATCGTGCCGCACGCCGAACACCACGCTCATCAGCGCGACCGAGCCCGCAAAACCGAGCGCCAGCGCCCGCGCGAAGCGGCGCAGCACGGCTTTGCGGTCCACGCGCGCATCGCCGGCGGCCAGCAGGTTGATCAGATCGTCGGTTTTCATCGCGCTCCCCTGATGCGCGCGGCAAGCGCCTTCAAACCGCGATGAATACCCACCTTCACAGCCGATTCGGAGAGTCCAGTGAGCTTCGCCGTTTCCACGACCGAAAGGCCTTCGAGCTTCACGTGGACGATAGGCAGGCGCTGCTTGTCGGGCAGCTGCTCGAGCAGCTTGCCGATATCGCGGCGCGCCTGCGCGGGTTCGTCGTCGGGCGCGGCGAACAGATCAGTGTGATCTTCGAGCGGATCGTTGAGCATGTCGCGGCGTGCGCGCGAGCGGAAAAAGTCCATCAGCTTGTAGCGGGCGATCGCGTGCACCCAGGCCGTAAGCGGTTCGTCCGGGCGCCATGTGTGACGCGCGTTGTGAACCGCCAGCAGAATCTCCTGCACGAGGTCCTCGACGTCGTCGCGCAACTGCGGAATGCGCCGGCGCAGGTAGCCGCGCAAATGGCGCGTGAGTTCCTCGAGGAAGTCGCGATACGCTTGCGCGTCGCCTTCCAGGCCGCTGACGAAAAGCGCTTTGAGACGGGTTTCCGCGGAGTGCAAAGGTCGTCCTGGATGGTCGCGACGGTAGGTTGGCGGGCTTGCGGGCATGGCGCTCGCCCGGTCTTGCGATGGCGAACTTTCAAAACGATTACGAACGCCGCCGCACTCGCGCCCGCTCGCGTGAGCGTAGCCGAACGCCTCGCGCGCCGCAATGGCATGCGCAGCCCCGGCGCGCGCGCCGGGCGTCGCCCCTTCCGTCATCGTCGCCCATGTGCTGGTCAAACCCACCTTGTGCCTCTTTCCCGTGGCGCGAGCGCGTGCGCCCGTTGCGGGTAGTTCGTTCGCCACGCCAGGCGGGTTACAGCCTCGGCGACTTATTTTTAGCCGCCCCGATCGTGCGAATTTTTTCTCGACGCGATGTAACCCACGCGCGCGCCACAGCGAATTCACTGTCAACTCCGCGCTAACGAGGAAACGCCATGCACACGTCGATCGGTGAATCGCCCGCACTTGAAGCCAGCGTGCGCCGCCCACGCACGATTCAGCCGCTCTGGCTGCGCGTCACGCATTGGCTTAACGCGCTTGCGGCGCTCGTCATGATGTTCTCCGGCTGGCGCATTTACGATGCGTCTCCCGTATTCGCGGGCTTCGTCATTCCCACTTCGATCACGCTCGGCGGCTGGCTCGGCGGCGCGCTGCAATGGCATTTCGCGGCAATGTGGCTGCTGTTTTTCAACGGCCTCGTCTATCTCGCCATGAATCTCGCCACCGGCCGCTGGCGCACGAAGTTCTTCCCGCTGAGCCCGCGTGCCGTGCTGCACGATCTGCGCGCCGCACTCACGGGCCGGCTTTCTCACGCCGACCTGAGCCAGTACAACGCCGTGCAGAAACTCGCCTATCTCGTTGCGATCGCCGATCTCGTCGTCCTCGTGCTGTCGGGCCTTGCGATCTGGAAGTCGGTGCAGTTTCCGCTGCTGCGCGAATTGATGGGCGGATACGACCGCGCCCGCGTCGTGCACTTTTGCGCGATGTCCGTGCTTGCGGCGTTCGTGCTCGTTCACGTGGCGATGGTCGCACTCGTGCCGCGCTCGCTGCTCACCATGCTGCGCGGACGCTGAACACGCCGCCCGATCCTGTTTGCGTCACCGTCCTTCGATATCGATAAGGATTCCAGATGAACACGAACGACCGCAAGATCATCGCAATCGACCGCGCAGCGATTCTTGCCGATGCCCGGCGCGAACTCGACATGCCGTCACGGCGCCTGTTCGGCAAGCGCATGCTCACGCTCGGCGGTCTTTCGCTGCTGACCGGCTGCACGATCACCGACGACGCCTCGGTCAACACCTTCCTCACCGCCGTCTCCCGGCTCAACGACCGCGTGCAGGCATGGCTGTTCGACCCAACCCGGCTCGCGCCTACGTACAGCGAAGCCCAGATCACGCGCCCCTTCCCCTTCAACGCGTTCTACAGCGAAAGCGAAGCGCCCGTGGTCGATGGCGGCGACTATCGGCTCAGGCTCAGCGGACTCGTCAAGGGCCAGCGCGTCTGGACGCTGCCCGAGTTGTACGCGCTGCCGCACGCCGAGCAGATCACACGGCACATCTGTGTCGAAGGCTGGAGCGCGATCGGCCGCTGGGGCGGCACGCCATTCGCGCATTTCCTGCGCCGGGTCGATGCCGATCTCACCGCGAAATACGTGGGCTTTCGCTGCGCCGACAACTACTACGAAAGCATCGACATGGCCACGGCGCTGCATCCGCAAACCTTGCTCGCTTTCGACTACGACGGCGAGCGCCTGCCGGCGAAATATGGCTATCCGATGAAGCTGCGCATGCCGACGAAGCTCGGCTACAAGAACCCCAAACACATCGTCGAGATTTTCGTCACGAATACGTATCCAGGCGGCTACTGGGTGGACCAGGGCTACAACTGGTTCGGCGGTTCTTGACGTCTTCCTGCCGCCGCCTGATACGCCACTTCATGCGACGGCTCCGTTTCACTTCCGCCCGCAGAAGGGGCAACGGTTTTTTCCACCAGCAAGGAGCAATGCAAATGAACACGATCCGATTCGCAGCAATCGCCATCACGGCCGCCCTGTTGAGCATGAGCGCGGGCGCTGCGTTCGCGCAAGCTAGCGGCGCGATGTCGAACGACGCTATGTCGAAGGACTCGACGCAGAAGGACACCATGGGCAAAGGCGCCATGTCGCAGGATACAATGAGCAAAGGCGGCGAGATGAGCCATGGCGAGATGAGCCATGATCAGATGAAACAGCCGATGAAGCACGACGCCATGGGCATGGATCATCCAGCATCGGGCGCCATGGCGCATTGAACGGTCGTAACGCGCTCCCGGCGTAGCTTGCGCCAGGAGCGCACCGCGCGCGCCTCGCCACCGTGCGCTCGCGATGCACGATTTCCGCGGGGCCGCACACCCTGCGCCGGGAGTACGTGATGGGAAGCGAATGGCAACGCCGCCTGAAATTGTTCATTCAGCGCTTCTGGCAGCCAACCAGTGCGTGCATGACCTGCATGCCGGGGAGCTGGGGCAACATCATGAGCCTGCCCCATTGGACCATCGCATTCAAGACGGGGCTGTTCACCGGCGCGCTTGCCGTGCTGCTTACCTTCACGCCAGCCGCGAAGTGGTACGCGAATCGCTACGGCAACGCGCTGCTGGTGGGCTGCCTGACCATAATCGGCGATGCCTACGCGCACACGAGTCACTATCGCATTCATGTTCTCGAACACATTGCGACGGGAGTCGTGTCCGGCCTGATCGCGCTCACAGCGTCGTATCTGCTCGACAACTCAGCTCGCCGGATACGGACGCTGTGGGCGCGCCTGACCGGGTAGTTCACGAGGTGGTGCGGGCATCGGCATAGGACATAGGTCCGATTGACGGGGCATCCATACATGCCACCCTTCGACAAAGCCGTCCCTCGGCTCATCAAAGGGGAACCCGATGCCCGCCTGCCGATATGTGGTCCTTTGCGCTTTGCCTTTCATGATGGTCGGCTGCAACACGCCGCCGATCCCGCCGGGCAAGCCGGTTGATATTCCAACCGCCCTCCACCAAGTTCTCGAAGGTCTGTGCAATTTCCGGAAAGAACAGGCCGACCGCAAACAGGATATCGGTGTTGCAATCGACTCGGTCACCGTGGAGCTCGACCTGAGCGTCGACGGCGCAAGGAATCCCCCTGTGGCAGTTGCCCCGGATATCCAGTTCATTCCAACGGTGAGCTATGGGCAGATCATCACGGCGAACCGGGGCAGCCGGCTTACGCTCACCCTGAAGAACACCGGCTCCCACGGCGGCTGCGATGTCATGACATCGGCGAAGTAGCGGCTGTTCCGTTTCTCTATACGACCATCGGCCCATAGCCAGCCTATGCGGTTGTGACATGATGGGAAGGCGCGGAACATTCGCGCCTGCCATCATGCGTATTGTTCATACGTTGCTGATCATCCTCGCTTTCGGGATAACGATTGCCGGCCGGCCGACAGGCTGCCTCGCGGCCCAGGCAACGCCTGCGCAAGCCGCGGCGTCACGGGCCGAGACGGCTGCGTCCGCCAGCGCGTCATCGCCCCCCGCGGCCCCGACGTCCACCACCACGCGCCGGCTCAATCTCGCCATCCAGCCGAAGTTCGGCGATTTCGACGCCATGCTCGACCGCAGGCTGATCCGCGTGCTGGTGCCATATAGCAGGACGCTCTATTTCACCGAGCTCGGTCATGAGCGCGGGTTGACCGCCGGGCTCATGCGCGACTTCGAGCGCTACCTGAACAAGGCGAACCAGAGCAGCCTCGGCAAGCGTCCATTGACGCTCGTGATCATCCCGACGACTCGCGACCAGCTCATTCCCGCTCTGCTTGCCGGGAAGGGCGACATCGCCGCCGGCAATCTGACCGCAACCGAAACGCGGCTCAAGCAGGTCGACTTCGTCGCGCCGCGCGACCGCAAGCCGGTCCGGGAGCTGGTCGTCACCGGTCCGAAGTCGCCCACGCTCACCAAACTGGACGACCTGAGCGGCAAGACCGTGCACGTGCGTGCGAGCAGCAGCTACTTCGAGAGTCTGACCGCCCTGAACGCGCGCTTCAAAAAAGAAGGCAAGCCGCCGATGAAGCTGGTATTGCTGCCCGATGCGCTCGAAGACGAGGACGCCATGGAGATGCTCAATGTCGGGCTGGTGCAGATTCTCGTCGTCGACGACTGGAAGGCGAAATTCTGGGCGCAGGTGCTGCCGGGCATCGTGGTGCACGACGACATGGCCGTGCGTGACGCCGGCTATATCGGCTGGGCGATCCGCAAGCAGAGTCCGAAACTCCAGCAGGCCATCACCGACTTTTACCTTGGCTACGTGAAAAAGCAGAGCGTGGCGGAAGTGCGTCTGCAGCAGGAACTGCAGCGCGTCAAACAGATCACCAGCAATACCGAGGACGCGGAACTGAAGCGTTTTTCGCAAACGGTCGGTCTCTTCGAAAAGTACGGCGCGCAATATCGCTTCGATCCATTGATGCTTGCCGCGCAAGGTTTCCAGGAATCGCAACTCGACCAAAGCGCCCGCAGCCATGTTGGCGCGATCGGCATCATGCAGCTCATGCCGGCGACCGGCAAGGAGCTGGCCGTCGGTGACATCCGCGTGACGGAATCGAACATCCACGCCGGCGCGAAATACCTTGACCTCCTGATGTCCCGCTATTTCCCGGATGCGCATTTTTCCGACTCCGACCGCGCCCTCTTCGCGTTCGCGAGCTACAACGCGGGTCCGGCCAGGATCGCGAAGATGCGCCAGGAAGCGGCCGCCCGGGGGCTCTCGCCCGACAAGTGGTTCAACAATGTCGAGATCGTGGTTGGCGAGAAGATCGGGATCGAGACGACCACTTACGTGCGTAATATCTACAAGTACTACGCCGCCTACCGGCTCGTGCAGCAGGCCCAGGCGGCGCGCGAACGCGCCATCGGGCAGATGCGCAAGCACGGCTGAGGCAGGCTTACGCGTCAGGCGCCCAGCACAGCGAGATGAATCTCGCGACTTCATCCAGCGCATGCCGCGCACTCGACAGCTCGTGGGTGGATCGCTGGAACACGTGGTGCAGACCTTCGTAGATTTCCAGCTTCACCGTGTTGCCCTGCTCCGCCGCGGCCGCCGCGTAACGTCGCGCGTCGTCGAACAGCAGCTCCTCCGTGCCCACCTGGAGCGCGACGGGTGGCAGGCGCCCCGGAATGGCATGCAGCGGCGACGCGCGTGCGTCCGCGGGGTCGGCGGCGCCAAGGTACGCCGCGGCGGCATTGGCGAGCACAGCCCGCGTCAGGACGGCATCCCGGGTCGCATCGCTGTGGAACGACGGCCCCGTCAAGGCCAGATCGACCCACGGCGAGAAAGCGGCCACGCTCGCGACGTTCAACGCCGGCCGCTCGTCGACGCCCAGAGCCGCAAGTGCGAGGCCGCCGCCCGCGGAGTCGCCGACCAGGGCGACTTCGCGTATGCCGCCGTTCGCCAGCCATCGCAGCGCCGCGCGCACGGCATCGTGCGCCGCGGGAAACGGATGCTCGGGCGCAAGCGGATAGTCGAGCACAAAGGTATCGACGCCGGCGCGCACCGCGATCTGGCTCGCGAACCCGCGATACCCCGCTGCAGACCCGAGCACGAAGGCCCCGCCGTGCAGGAACAGGATCGCGCGATGGGCAGGCGCGGCGCGCGGCCGAATCCACCACCCTGTTGCGTCCGCGTTCGCGACGCTCTCCATGGCGACGCCGTCCGCCACCGGCGTCTGCGCGGTCATGGCGTCGTACGCCTCGCGCATCGTTCCATGGAATTCGTTGAAATGCCGTTGCGTGCGCTCGATCGAGGCGCTCGCCGCCTCGCGGTCGTCATCGCTCAGGCTGCGCCGCACTTCGATCAGGTTGGCTCGTTCTCCGATGCTCATCATGGCTCCTTCGTTGCGTGAATGCGCTGTCGATGGCCATGACGATATCGATTCCACATGGAGCATGGAACGGGGCCAAATGGAATAGAATCCATTCCAGTCAGGAAGTTTTGGGAAGAGAAAATGGACCGGCTCGACGCGCTCAAACTTTTCATTCGCATCGTCGAAAGCGGGAGTTTCGCCGCGGCGGCGCGCGACATCGGCGTGGGTCAGCCTGCGGTCAGCAAGCAGATCGCGTCGCTCGAGCGCTATCTTGGCGCTCAACTGGTCAGGCGCACGTCGCGCAGCATGACGCTCACGGAGACCGGTCAAACGGTCTATGAAGCCGGCTTGCGCATCATTGGCGACTTTGCCGATCTCGAGTCCTCAGTCGGGCATGGCCAACTGTCGCCCGGCGGGCTGATCCGCGTCACCGTGCCGCCGGTCTTTGGCCGGCTGTATATCGTGCCGCACCTGCCGGTGTTTTTCTCCCGCTATCCGCAGGTGTACGTGGACCTTTCCGCAACGGAGCGGAACGTCAATCTCGTCGAGGAAGGTTTCGATCTTTCGATCAAGAGCGGACCGCTTGCCGACTCCTCGATGATTTCGAGGCATCTGGCCTCGAGTCCGGTCGTTGTCGTGGCAACGCCGGAATACCTCGAAAAGCACGGGCGCCCCGAACGGCCGCACGAGATCGAACAGCATGACTGTGTCGTTTTCGCGCCCATGCGCGAGCCGCGGGCATGGCGTTTCGCGAACGTCGAAGGACCGGGTCTGCAGGTTCCGTCGGGCAACTTCCGCACCGGCGACGCGGAGCAGATTCGCGCCGCCGTCCTCGCCCATATGGGCCTGGTTCAGGCGCCCGGCTGGCTCTTCGCAGCGGAGATGGCGAGCGGCGAAGTCGTCAGCGTGCTGGAGGATTTCGCGCCGCCGCCGTTGCCCATCCACGGCGTGCATCCATCGGGCAGGCGGCTGCCGAACAAGACTCGCGTGTTTCTCGACTTCGTCGCCGAGATGCTCGCGGCCGATCCGCGCCCGGCCTTCGTTGCGCACTGATGGCTCTGCGCGCTCCTTGCACGCCGGCGCGGAACGGTGTTTGCTGGGAGGAGTAGGTCATTCATCAAGGAGAGCCAAAATGCCCGAGAAGAAAACGATCGAGCGTGCGCGCGCGGACAAGCGCGCAGGCAAATCCGCAAGTACCCAGGCCGGCGAATTCGTGAAGGAGGAATTCGATCGCGTGCGCGAGGGCAAGCATGGCGTGCGTTCCGCGAAGCAGGCTGTCGCCATCGGCCTCTCGAAGGCGCGGCGCGCCGGTGTGGACCTCAAACCGCCGGCGCCAGGCAAAACCAGCGAAGCGACGCGCAAGAAGGCCGCAAAGGACAGCGCGGCGGGCCACGGCGAGAAAACGGGCCGCGCGAGCACGGAATCGAAGGCCAAACGCTCGCGCACGACGACGAAAGTGCTCAAGGGCGAGAGCCGGGCGGGCGCATCGCCACAAGCCGTGTCGAAGCAGGCGAAGAGCGCGGCGGCGCGCCGCCCCGCGGCAAGCCGATCGGCGGCGGCAAAGAAGGCTGCGCAGACCAAGGGTGCAGCGGGCCGCTCCGCCGCGGCCAAAAAGGCGGCGAAGACACGCGCCGCACGTGCGCAGCACACCCGCCACTAGCGAGGCGCGGGGTTATGAGACTATGTTCCTCATCGCCCCGCATGCGCTTGCTGCAAATCCGCCGATGCCCTCACCTGCTCTGCTGCTCGAACAGATCCTTCGCGACGTCCCACGCCGTTATCGCTTGCCGCAAGAGCCCGCGGCTTCGGCGCTGCCGCTTCGAGACGCCAATCCGGCGACGGCTCTGGCACGCGTCATCGAACAGGCACGCGAAGCCATCGCGCGTGGCGTAGCACCGGATGCGACGCTGCAGCCGCGTTTTATTGACGCGCTCGCGGTCATGATCACCGAGGCGATGCAAGCCGATTCCGGAGACCGGGCATTTCAGGCGATGGTGCTGCGGCACCGCGCTCCCCAGGTGCGCGAGTTTGCGTCGCTTTCGGCACAGGCCGATCAGGACCGGCGGCAGATCCATGCTGCCGTCAATGCGATCGCGCATCCGGCCAAACAGCAGCGCGCGCTGCAAGCCTGGCAGCGCGAAGCGCTTGCGCGGCTGCATGCGTCCGCGTCATTGGCGCACCACGAGGCCCATTACGCGGGACTTCACCAAACCGCGCGAGACCTTCTCGCTTTGCCGGAACTTTCGAAGGGCTCGGATTTCGGGCCCGCGCTGACGGATCTGCGGGACAGTCCGGCACTTGCGCGCCTGTGCCGGATCGAAGTTCTGGCGCCCGATCCACTCGTGCAGCAGTACGTATCATTGCTCGATGCGTATGGTCCGCGGCCGGGTACGCCGGCGGCTGTGGCGCAAGGCCGGGCGTCCCAGCGGCGCGGCGCGGCAGTCGAAGCGCTGGCCGTACAGGCACTCGAATCCCTGGCTCAAAGGCTCAACGCAGCGCAGGAGAACCCGCACGCGTACCGTGTCGTGAGCTCGATGCGCGTTCCGGCCTCGATACCGGGCACGCACGAGCGCGCCAAAACGGAATGGGACGTGGTCCTGCTGGAGCGGCTGCACGCAAAGACCTTCGATATCGTGCCCGTCTGGAACGTGCGCCTGCTCGTCGAAGCAAAGGCATCCGTCGAGTCCGCGACGACCGACCTCCCGCGGCTCATGCGCGGTTTGCGCCTGCTCGCGCACGCCGAAGAAAACGTCGTTTATACGTTCGAGACCCAGCAGGGGCCGGTACGACTGCACGGCGCATCGTTACGCGCGCAAGGCATCGACGAATCCGGGTTGCTGAAAACCGTACTCTATTGCTGCGATGCGCCCGCCAACGGCGCTTCGCGAATGCTCAACGCCGCGAGCCGCATGCAGCTTTTGTCCGCACCGGCGAGCCTCGAATACGCCAGCACCCAGTGGGACGGACAACATGCAGATCCGGAAATACTGGCTGCTGTCTGGCAGCACCTCACGCGATCGCCGCGCTGGCACGCGGTGCTCGACCAGTATTCGATGCTGCGCCTCGTACGCGAACTGATGGTGTACCCCGATGACCTGATGGCCACGATTGCCGATGCAGCGCAGTGCTCGCCAAGGTGTTCGCCGGGATGTTCGCAGTACACGGCGAACGAAGGGCCTTGTTGACGTGCAGGCGTTCGAGAAAGGCGCGCTGACGCCTCAATGCTCCGTGCGCACATGCTCGCCCCGTATACGCAACTCATCAAGCTCGGGCCGCAATCGGCGAATCTGACGATCTCGCTGCCTTAAGCGTGTGAAAGGAGCGTGGCGTGCAGCCCGCCCCCTTTCCCACCGGATCGACGCGAAAAGTCGGACCAAAGCAGCAGCAGCGGATATTTCGAAGCAACAGCAGAAGCAGCCGGATTGGCGCATTGTCGATACGAACAACTAAGCAAATCATAATTCGTTGGTTTGCCTGAAATCGTTGCAGATCGACAATCATCGAGCATCGTCATCTCACTTACCTCTGCTCGTTGCCGAGTCTCCGCTCATGAAGGCGTTCTCCCCGAAAATCCGTCGGCGCTCCGCCGGAACCGTTCTGCTTGCCGCGTGCGCCGCTGCGGTCCTGGTACTCCAAAGCGGCTGCAAGCCGCATGGGGAGCACGCGCAGGACGCGTCTGCCACGACCCGACAAGCGTCGGCGCAGCAACAAATCACCTACTTCAAGTACCCCGACAATCCCGCGTTCGACCTCGTCTATCTCGCCGACAAGCTCGGCTATTTCGACAACACGAGCACGCGGCCCAGATACGTCGGCAAGATATCGGCGCCGCAGATCATTCCGCTCGTGGGTACCGGCGATATCGATTTCGGCACGCGCATGGTGCCGCTCGTCATCTCCGCGATTGCGAGCGGCGCCGATATCAAGGTCATTTCCGCAGGCGGCGAAACGCTGCCCGACGCGCCCCATATGAAGTATTTCGTGCGCAAGGATTCAGGCATTCTCGGGCCGAAGGACTTCGAGGGTAAAACGGTAGCGTTCAACAGCTTCGGCGCGTGCGCGGAGTTCGTCACCAAGAAGTATCTGGCCCAGCACGGCGTGGATGTCTCGAAGGTGAACTGGCTCGTCGTGCCCGACAATCAGTCCGAGCAGGCGCTCGTCACGAAGAACGTGGACGTCGCGATCATTCATCCGCCGTTTTCCGGCTCGGCCGAAGCCGATCCGCAACTGCGCAAGCTGTGGAGCGACTGGGACGAGGATCACGGCCTTGGCGGCATGGCGCCCTATAGCGTGAACGGCGCGTTCGCGCGCGCCCACCCGCAGGCGGTACGCGACTTCGTCACGGCCATCGCCAGGGCGGGCAACTGGGTCAATGCGCATCCCGACGAAGCGCGCAAGCTGACGGCCGAGCGGCTCGGCATCGACGTTCGGCTCGTGGAGCGCTATGCCTACGTGAAGGACCTCGTGGTCACGGAGCCGCCCATCCAGTACTACATCGATATCCTCGAGCAGGCCGGCAAGATTCCGAAAGGCAAGGTCAACGTCAAGGATGTCTACACGAACGACTTCAATCCGTTTGCGAAGCACGAGGCGCAGGCCAGCGCGACCGCCTTGCCGAACGGAACTCGCTCGTGAACACGGCAAACACAGCAACTGCGCTCCGCGAGAAGATCGTCGCGCGCGATCTCTCGCTCACCTATAGCAACGCGCAAACGGACACGCACCATACGGTCCTCAAGCGCTTCGACCTTGCCGTGCGCGATGGCGAATTCCTTTCGCTGCTGGGCCCGAGCGGCTGCGGGAAGTCGACCTTCCTCAACGTGCTCGCCGGGCTCACGCCGCCAAGCTCGGGCGATATTCGCGTGGACGGCGACCCCGTGAGCGCCGTGCGGCAAAAGCTCGGCTTCGTGTTTCAGGGCTACGCGCTCTTTCCATGGCGCACTGTGCGCAAGAACGTGGAAGCGGGACTGGAAATTCGCGGCATGAGGCGCGCAACACGGCGCAGCGAAGCCGAACGCTTTTTGCGCCTCGTGGGCCTGTTGGAGTTCGCGGATCATTATCCACATCAGCTTTCCGGCGGCATGCGCCAGCGCGTGGCGATCGCTCGCGCGCTTGCTTATGGCCCCGAGATTTTGCTGATGGACGAACCGTTCGGCGCGCTCGATGCGCAGACGCGCGAATTGCTTCAGCAGGAATTGCTCTCGATCTGGGAGCAAAGCGCCACGACCGTCGTGTTCGTCACCCACAGCATCGACGAGGCGATCTTTCTCTCCGATCGCATCGCCATTCTCGGTCGCGGCCCCGGTCGCGTGAAAGAGATCATCGACGTCGATCTGCCACGCCCGCGCGCCGCCGAACTGCGTCACTCGGCGGCGTTCGTCGCGCTGCGACAGCGCGCGTGGGCGAGCCTCAGCACGGAACTCGACGTTCGGCTCGACGTACAGCCGCAAACCCAAGCATTGACGGGAGCCGATCATGTCCGATTCGATGTCTGACTCGATATCCAGCCGAGGCGCGGCCCGCGAATCCTCGCGCAGCGTGCGGCGCGTGCATGCCGCTTCATCTATCGCGCGCCTTTATGTGGGCGTGGAGCGCTCCATCGCGCTCGTCGCCTTCCTGCTGTTGTGGGAGTTGCTGCCCAGGCTCGGCGTGGTCAACTCCGCCTACCTGAGCCCGCCTTCACGGGTCGCCCTCGCGATCGCGCGGCTCTTCGAAAACGGCGACGCGTGGACGCATATCGGCGCGAGCGCCGTGCGCTCCATTAGCGGCTTGCTGCTCGCCGTGGCCGCTGGCATTGTATGCGGCTTCCTGCTGGGTTGGTTCCGGCGCGTCGAGCGCATTGTCGATCCCGTCTTTCAGCTGCTGCGCCAGGTGTCGGCCTTTGCGCTCTTTCCCGTTTTCATGCTGTTTCTCGGCATCGGCGAGTCGTCGAAGATCGCCATTGTCGTGTGGGCCGCGTTCTGGCCGGTCCTGCTCAATACCATCGCGGGGGTGAAGCAGGTCGAGCGCGTGCTGATTGACTGCGCGCGCTCGATGGGCGCCTCGCAGCACTTTATCGCGACGAAGGTCGTGCTGCCGGCCGCGCTGCCGCAAATCCTCACGGGCGTGCGCCTGGCGGGCGCATACAGCATTACCGCGCTGGTGGCGGCGGAAATGATCGGGGCGCGTTCAGGGCTCGGCTTTTATACGCTCAATTCGCAGGAGACTTTTCAGATTCCCGATATGTATGCGGGCATCGTTCTGCTCGCCATCTTTGGACTGCTGATCAATCAGAGCCTGTCGATACTCGAACGGCAACTGCTGCGCTGGCGCGTCGGGCTCGCGCAGAATGGCTAGGAACGCTCCGCTCGACGCCTCCGCAGTTCCGCGGCGCTTGCGCTGGCCGGCCATCGCGCGAACGGCCACGCTCGCATCGTTTGCATTACTCTCGCTGCTCGCATGGGCGCTGAACGCAGACTTGCCACGCGCCCTTCCTGACAGCGACCCGCCTTTCGCCGCCGCGGCAGCGCGTGGCGTGTTGATCGTGGCGGTGCCGCCGCGCCCCGCACCCACGCTTTACGTCGGCAAAGTCGACCGCACGCTGCGCGCGCCCGATCCGTTCGCGGCGGCGCTCGCTTCGGATCTCGCTCGCCGCGCGGGGCTGCCGGTGCAGTTCCTGCTGGCCGAACCGGCCGCCGCGCGCGCCGCACTGCAGTCGGGCAAGGCCGATGCCGCCATCGCCGGCCTGGGCTTCTCACCCGACGCGCGGGTTGCGTTCGCGCCGGCTTCGTATTCGAGCGGCCGTGGCATGGCGCTGGTGCTGGGCCACGGCAACGTGCAGACATGGCGCGACCTGCGCGGCCGCGCGATCTGCGCATCGCAAGGCAACCCATATGCTAAGCGTGCAGCGCGCGAGTTCCAGGCGAGCGTACACGGTTTCGACCGGCCACTCGACGCCTTGCTGGCGTTCCAGGCGGGCGATTGCGCCGCCCTCGTCGACGACGAGTTCGTGATCGAGGCGCTGCTCAAGCAGGCGGACTGGTCCTACTATCGCCGGCTACCCGGAACGATCGCTGCGCAGGCTGAGTTCATCGCGACGCGCGCCGGCGACGCGGCAAGCGCCGTCTTTGTCGGCGACACGGTGACGGCGTGGCGACGTAGCCGGTGGCTGGCGACCCTGCGCAAAGATCAGGCAATCAGCCTCGCGTTCGACATGTTCAACGCGGAAAACGACCTGTATTGCCACTAATCGCGCCGCTTCGGTTCTGCCACGCGAAACTGATAGCTTTTCGACAGGCACGCCTTGTCACCGCACGCATTGCGCGATTGGCTACGCATACACGCTTCGGTGCGGTGCAAGCCTCTGAACGGAATCTGGCCTAGAACCCGCGCCGCAGGTTCCGGTCGCGTAATGGATCAGTTGTCTTCTGCGTGAGCCGCAAAATGCCCTGATCGTCGAAGTAGAAGTGAAACATCATGTAGTCGATGTTGTTCTCGATGTAGCGGTAGGACCAGACTTCGCGCTGCATGCGCGAAAAGTAGGCTGTCTCGGCGGGCCGGCCGAAATTGATCAGGACATCGTTGCGTGTCCACTCATTGACTTTCGCGCGATAGAACTCGCTCTCCTGCAAGACCTGACGCACGCTCACGACCTTGCCGCTCGCGTCGATATCGGCAACGGTGTTCGTCGACCCCATCGGCTGGGTCGGCCACATGAGACGTTTGCCGCCGTCCGGCAGGTTATAGGTTTCGCGCGGCGGCCCGAGACGCGCGATCAACGCGGACTGGTCGGCGCCTGGCTCGATGCTTTGCCACGGCTGTGCGCAGCCTGCTACGAGCGCCACCGCGGCGGCAAGCCACGCCTGCTTCACGAAGTTGGACAGAGTCCCCATTCACGCTCCCCTGCGCAGCGAACCTGGCGAGCAACACAGGCAGATCTTGCCGGCCGTGGCGGATGGGGACAATCGGACTATGGTCCTACCGCCACGCTTGTCCGTTGAAAACGAAGCGCCGAAGAGTATGCTTGGGCCTGATGTTCGGGCTCCCGAGCATCGGTGGGGCGCCGCCCACGTGTGCGTTCAGCCTCTGGTTCGTTCCCTAACGTTCCACCCATCCGGGGTGCG
The DNA here is from genome assembly GCF_024206495.1 of Paraburkholderia sp. CNPSo 3272. GTDB lineage: Bacteria > Pseudomonadota > Gammaproteobacteria > Burkholderiales > Burkholderiaceae > Paraburkholderia. The sequence continues at coordinate 68,795 of NZ_JAMBPQ010000013.1, forward strand.
AAATGATCAAGCGCATCACGCTGATTTCCGCTTCGGTCGCACTCGCGTGCCTCGCCACTCTCGTCCCCGTTTTCACGAGTCTTTACGTCGCGGACATGGATGTCCAGCGGCGTGATCGCGCCGAGCTCCGCGAGTTCGCCGAGAAGGCGGTCATGCGCACGGACCTTGTTACGTACCAGGCCTTTGCCGCCCTTTCCGACCTGGACCGCGAACCGGGCACGCCGTGTTCGCCATCCAGCCTCGAACAAGCCGCGCGTGCCATCTACAACTACCGCTATGTTCAGGACGCCGGCGCATATGCCGACGGGCGCTATCTCTGCTCTCCGCTGCTGGGCGACGTGCGCAGCAAGGACCTCACGCTCCCGCCGCCCGACTATCGCAGCGACGACGGCTACCTCGTTTGGTTCCAGCGGAAGAGTCCACTAAGCGACGTCCGCAAGGACATTCAGTTCGGCCGCCATGGCTACTATGTTTCCATCGACCCGGGCTCCTATGTCGATCTCATCGATCCCGCGAGGCGCCCTATCGCCGTGGTCCAGATTACAACGGGAAGGCTCCTCGCCATCTCGGCAGGCGCGGATCCGCACGACATGCTCGATGCGTGGAAGCACAGCGGCCAAGTGAACAGCAATGAATGGAATTACGCTGTCGCCCGATCATCGACACGCCCGCTTGGCGTCGTGGTGAAGTCGCCGCGCAGCAGCGTGGCGGGTGACTGGCCCAAGCTGCTCGCCGCGTGGCTGACCATCGGCGTGTTCGCGGGCGCCGCGCTCGGCTGGCTCGCCTACAGGCGCGTGTCGCGGCAACTCTCGTTCCCGTCAACGCTGCAGTGGGCCATCACCCGGCGCAAGATCGACGTGGTTTTCCAGCCCATCGTGCGGCTCGAGGACAACCAGTGTACTGGCGCGGAAGCGCTGGTGCGCTGGACACTGAACGGGCGTGCCATCTCGCCCGAGGTCTTCGTGCGCGTGGCCGAAGACAATCACCTCATCCAGCCCCTGACCGATCTCGTGCTCGAAAAGACCATCGCGCAGTTGGGGAAACTGCTCACTGCAAATCCCACGTTTTATGTCTCGATCAACGTGGGCGCCGAGGATCTGCAGAGCTTGCGCTTCCTGAACCTGTTGAGCGCGTCGCTCGAAGGCACGGGCATCGCGCCCGCGCAAGTCCGCATCGAGGCGACGGAGCGCAGCTTCATGAACGCCGAAGCCACGCGCGGTGTGATTGCGGCGTTCCGGGCCGCTGGTCATCCCATCTATATCGACGACTTTGGAACCGGCTACTCGAGCCTGTCTTATCTGCAGACGTTCGAGATCGACGTGCTGAAGATCGACAAGTCGTTCGTCGATACGATTGTCCAGGATACCGCTTCGAGCGTGGTCGCGCCGCACATCATTTCGATGGCCCATGAGTTGGGTCTGGAAATCGTCGCCGAGGGTGTGGAGACGGGCGCGCAGGTGGCGTGGCTGCGCAGCAAGGGCGTCCAGTATGGCCAGGGCTGGTACTACTCGAAGGCGATGTCCGCCGTCGATCTCGCGAAATGGCTGGGCAAGCATCGCGCGCCGCGCGAGGCGAACAGCATGCCGGCGGGCCTCAGTTGACAAAGCAATTCGATGCCGCAACGATCGCGACGGCATCCGCTTTCACGTCAAGCACCCGCGAACCTGAAAACCGAAACCGCCTGCTGCAACTGCGCCGCCTGATCGGCCATCGAGCTTGCGGCGGCGGCCGCCTGCTCGACGAGGGCCGCGTTTTGCTGCGTGACCTGGTCCATTTGCGCGACCGCCCGATTGACCTGCTCGATGCCCGTGCTCTGCTCGCCCGAGGCGGCGACGATCTCGCCCATGATGTCCGTGACGCGCTGCACCGCCGCCGTCACCTCGAGCATCGTCGAGCCCGCGTGCTGCGCCAGCGTGGCGCCGTTGGCGACGCCCGACGCGGCGAGGAGGATGGACCCGCTCGTGTCATGAACCCTCAGTTTTCGGCCTGCTGTGCGCCAACCGGCACGAGCTTCAGCGTATGCACCGCTGTGCCCGGCAGGAACGGCGCCGCGTCGCCATGCACCCACGTTTCATGCCCCGCGAGAAAATACGGCGACATGGGATTGCCCGACTGCCCGCCCGGCATCTCGAAGATGCCGTCCTGCTCGCGCCCCGGCGACACCGCGAAACGCTCGGACGCGCCAAACACCGGCGTCTGCACGCGCGGCATGTTGATGTCGCCCGGCAGCGGGTCATGCGGCGCGCTGAGCCAGTCGCGAACCCCCGGCAGCCACGCCGGCACCATGCGTGCGAACGGATGCGCAATGGTCGAGCGGTTGCGCTCGCCCCAGCACGCATCTTCGAGCCTGGTGCCCTTGGGCAATCGGGCGATGGCGTGATCGATGCGGTCCAGCATGAACGCGCGCCAGTCAGCGAAGCCGCCCGGTATCCACGCGCGATGGTCGGCCAGCGTCTCCATCGTCGCTTCGTAGCGGGAGTTCGCCGCGCGATAGCTGAGGTACGGCGCAATCGCGGCCATCTGCTTGTCCAGTACACCGAACCATGCTTCGTAGAGCGAATCGTAGAACGCACGCACCAGCCGGTAGCCGACTGCATCGACATCGGCGCGGCCATCCCACGCCTGAACGAGGCGCCGGAATCCGGCGCGGTGGGGATGGCCGTCGAGCGCGTGTGCATCGAGCGCGTCGAGCGCCACGCGTCGCCAGTACTCGATCCAGAACGCGCGGTCGTCGGTCTGCACCGCGAGCATGTCGCGCTCGCTCGCGTGCGGCAGCGCGAGCAGGTCGTTGCGAATCTGCGTGGCGCGCGCGCCGAGATCCGTGCCGGCGTCGCCGATCTGCGCCACTTCCTCCAGCGGCAGGGTACGGTTGTTCGCGGTCCATATCCGGCCGGCCGGCGGATCGACGCGCACGGGATACGCATCAGGCGGCCGATACCCTTGCCAACCGGTGTACGTTCCGGAGCGGTACGGCAAGCTCGCGAGCGCCGCGGCCGTGCTGTCCGCATCGGCATCCGCAAAGCGCGGCAGCGGCCCGGCAAGCGTCCAGCCGATATGGCCTTGCGCGTCGGCCACCATGAAGTTCTGCGTCGGCATGCCGAAGGTCTGCGCGGCGTGCACCGCGTCGGCGACGTTCGTGATGCCTTCGAGCCGCATGAAGTTCATGTTGGTCGCCTGCGGATCCTGCGCGACCCAATGCAATGCATACCCATGCTCGCCGACAACGAGTTGCGGCCCCCAGCGCGTTTGCACGACCGGCAGATCGACGCTCGCTCCGCCGTTCACGCCGAGCCGCTCCTGGATCACCTGCGCCCGCTCCCATCCGCCGTCCGGGACGCGGTAGCGCAGTGGATCGGCCGGATCGCGTTGAAGCTCCACCAGGTCGACGAAGCGCCCATAGCTGTTCGTGAAGCCCCACGCGATATGGCCGTTGCTGCCGGCCACGACGAACGGCGTACCCGGCAAGCTGACGCCCGTAACACGCCGCTCGCCGCCGCCTTCTGGCGCGGGATAGACGAGCGAGATCCGGTACCAGATGTTCGGCAGCGACAGGCCGAGGTGCATGTCGCTCGCGAGCAGCGCGCCGCCGTGTGCGCTGTGTGCGCCGTCGACCGCGAAACCGTTGCTGCCGACCATCGAATCGACCGCGCTCCCGCCGCCTGCGAAGCCGCTCACGAAACCGGGCAGGCCGGCGAGCAGCGCGGCCGCATCCGGTTGGGCATCGACGGCGGACTGCGTTGACGGGAGCCATGATGGCGGGGCGGCGGGCAGCGCAGCCGGCGGGCGCGCCAACGCGCGCAGCCCGTCGAGAGGCGCGTCCCAGTGGCTCGTCTCAGGGAGCAGGAACGCAAGCAGATCGGCCGGTACACGCTCGCGCAGCGCCGCGCGAGAGAGTACGCGCCTCACCTGGTCGTACTGAAGATCGAAGTACATCGCGTAGACGGCGAGCACCGTGTCCTCGGGACGCCACGGCGCCGGTTGCGCGCGCAACAGCCAGTATTCGAACGGTCGCGCGCGAAGCGAGCGCAGGCCGTCGTTGACACCCGCCGTATAGCGCTCGATCAGGCCCCGCTGGTCGGCGGAGAGCGCCGCGAGCGCCGCCTGCGCGTGTTCGCGAAAGCGCAAGGGCCGGTCGCGTCGGTCCAGCGGCAGCGCCGCCGGGCCGATGAGCGCCGCCATCTCGCCTGCGGCGACCCGGCGCAGCAAATCCATCTGCAAGAAGCGGTCCTGCGCATGAAGGAAGCCGGTCGCATAGGCAACGTCGCCACGCGTGCCGCCCTGCACTGTCGCCACGCCGAGCGCGTCGCGCCCGATCGTCACCGGTGCGGAAAGCGGCGCGGCACGGGTGCCTTCCAATTGTGGCAAGCTGCCGCGCAATGTCAGCCAGCCCGCCAGCACCAAGGCAGCCGGGACGATGACGGCGGCACACAGCAGCATCAGCGGCCACGCACGGCGCCGCTTTGACGGGAGAAGGCTCGAACGGGTCATGGAGAAGCACGCGGGTCGTTGTGTTCAGCGCTTCCAGGCGCGGCGACCGGATCGGCCGGACGCCGTACGACCATAGCATGACCCTGTGGCAACAACGCGCAGGGGAGGCGACGCGACCACCATCCCCTTCCCCGAGTTTCCTCGGCGCGACACCCTGCCATCTGCCAGCGTGCCGCGGAAGGAACACAATCTCAATATAGCGTTCTGACCGAGATCGCACAGGGGCAACAACATGGCAAAGAAGTTTCCGATTCACCCGCTGCACCCCGAGCGCCTGTGCTGGGGCTGCGACCACTACTGCCCGGCCAACGACATGCGATGCGGCAACGGCCAGAGCCGCACGCAGCATCCGGCCGAACTGCTCGGCGACGACTGGCTCGAACAGGGCGACTGGGGCATCGAAGTCGATGCGTCCGGCAAAAGCGTCACGCCTTAACGCGCGAATTCAACCGCGCAATCAGATATGAATGCCGCCAGCCACCTCGATGCGCTGGGCGTTCACCCAGCCAAAGTCATCCGACAGTAGACCCGCAATCACGGGCCCAACGTCAGTCGGCAAGCCCACGCGGCCCAGCGCGGTATGTTCCGCCACCGCCTTGTTGACCTCCGGATTGTCCCGCACGATGCCGCCGCTGAAGTCGGTCGCAATGGCGCCCGGCGCCACGACGTTGACGGCAATCCGGCGCGGCGCGAGTTCGAGCGCCATATAGCGCGTCAGCGCTTCGACAGCCGCCTTCATCGGGCCATATATCGAGCGGCCCGGGTACGCGAAACGGGCAAGTCCCGAGGAGATGTTCACGATCCGGCCGCCGTCATGAATGAGCGGCAGCAGCTTTTGCGTCAGCAGGAACGGCCCCTTGAAATGCACCGCGAACTGCGCGTCGAGTTCCGCTTCGGTGCCCGCTGCGAGCGTGGCCGTCGAGGAGATACCGGCATTGTTCACCAGATAATCGAAGCCCGTTGCATTCAGCGTCGCAAGCGCTTCTCGCAGGCGCGCGACGAAGTCGTCGAACGCGCCCGAACTTGCGATGTTCAACTGCAGGGCGATCGCACGGCCGCCCGCTTGCGCGACCTCGGCGCAGACCTTCTCTGCCTGCTCTCGATTGGTGTTGTAAGTGAAAACCGTTTGGACGCCGCGGCTTGCCAGCCGCAGCACCGTGTCGCGGCCGATCCCGCGGCTGCCTCCGGTGACGACCGCGATTTTCGGACCCGACTGACCGCCGTTGTTCGTTGCCATTTGGCACCTCTCGCTGTGGTGGATAGCGTCGATTCTGCGCCTCACGCCACCAGCGAGTGAATACCCGAATCTCCCCGATTCTTGCCTAATCCTGCTTCGCTGACTAAGATGGGTCGGCGCGCGCTTTCTGTCGCGCGTCCTTATCGAGCCCCATGACGAACGAACTCTCTATCGCCCTGCTGCGCTACACGCGAGCGCAGCAGGGCACGAGCCCCTACAGCACCGCTGTCGACGGACTGCTCATTCTGCGCTCCGACCACCCCGCGCCGCCCGCGTTTCGCTCGGCGCGGCCGGCTCTGTGCATCGTCGCCCAGGGCGCCAAATGGGCCAGTTTTGGCGGGGAACAGCTGGAGTACCGGGCCGGTCAAGCGCTCGTGGTCGGCGTGGAAACGCCGTCGCAGGGCCGCGTGTTCGAGGCGAGCCCGGCCAAACCATGCCTGGTTCTGATTCTCGAACTGGAGCTGGCCATGTTGCGCGCCGTGGCGAAGGAGATGTCGCCTGTGCCCGTGCCGGCGGCGGACGCCGGCCGCGGCGTATTCGTCGCGAACTTCGACGGCCCCCTCGCCGATTGCGCGCTGCGCGCCGTGCGCCTGCTGGACACGCCCGACGCCATCGGCATGCTGTACCCCATGCTGATGCGCGAGATCTGCTACTGGTTGCTAAGCGGTCCGAATGGATCGGAGATCGCGAGGCTGGCGTCGACCGAAAGCCCTTCTCACAGCCTGATGCGCGCGGTGGAAAATTTGCGGGCGCGGTTTGCCGAACCCGTGCGGGTGGAAGACCTGGCGGCAGTCGCCCAGCTCAGCGCTTCGGCGTTCCACCGGCAGTTCAAGGCGCTGACAGGACTGCCGCCCCTTCAGTACCAGAAGCAGTTGCGGCTGCTGGAAGCTCGCAGACTGCTGCTTTCGCTGTCGATGAGCGTACAGGCCGCCGCATTCGAAGTGGGATACGAGAGCGCCTCGCAGTTCAGCCGCGAATACACGCGGATGTTTGGCGTACCGCCAAAAAAAGACTCATCTCAAGCGAAGACAATGCGCGAGGCCGCGTAGCCACCTCCGGTGACACGCGGCGCGAGAGCGGTGCATCCTCTCTCGCGCCGTGTACACGTCACGCGAGACGCGTCATGTCACTTGCCGTACACGTCGAAGTCGAAGTACTTCTTCTCGATCTTCTTGTACGTGCCGTCCTTGATGATGCTGGCGATCGCGCCATCGATCTTCGTCTTGAGCGCGGCGTCTTCCTTGCGCAGGCCGATGCCGGCGCCGTTGCCGAGCGTTTCCGGATCGTCGAGGTCGCCGCCCGCGAAGCTGTAGCCCTTGCCGCGCGGCGTCTTCAGGAAGCCCACGTCGGCCTGCACGGCGTCTTGCAGCGCGGCGTCCACACGGCCGGCCAGCAGGTCCTGATAGACCTGGTCCTGGTTCTGGTAAGGCACGACCTCTACACCTGCCGTTGCCCAATGCGCCTTTGCGTAGGCTTCCTGAATCGTGCCCTGCTCCACGCCCACGCGCTTGCCCTTGAGCGATTCCGCGGTCGGCATGATGCCCGAGCCCGTCTTGGCGACGAGACGCGTCGGCGTGTTGAACAGTTTGTCCGAGAACGCGATCTGCTCTTTGCGCGCCGGGGTCATCGACATCGACGACAGCACGCCGTCGAACTTGCGCGCCTTGAGCGCCGGAATCATGCCGTCGAAGTCGTTCTCGACCCAGACACATTTGGCATTCAGACGGTGGCAGATCTCGTTGCCGAGATCGATGTCGAAGCCGACCAGTTTGCCGTCCGGTGCCTTCGATTCAAACGGTGGATAGCTTGCATCGACACCAAAGCGAATGGTGTCCGCGGCAAAGGCGCCGACGCTGGCCGTGGAGGCAATCAAGGCAATGGATACGGCTGCAAACAACTTTTTCATGGGATCCCCCTCGGTTCTGGATATCAGGGTGGTCAAGACATGGACACCGCCCGCATGGTTGCGGCGCGGACATTCCCCCGCGGCGCACACCACGAGCGTGATCGACGCTGTGGGTGCACCTGCGCCCGGCAAGGTAGCAGTCCAGAATACTCGCGTCGAGTCGTCAAAAACAGGCGGAAACACCTATGGCAGGGAAGACCCTAAAGCGAGTTGAAGGCGGCGTTTGAAAGCGGCAATAGAAGACTTACCAGAATGTCCAGTTGCTCTTGCCGGCGCGAGCCGTGCGCCGCAAGCGCTTGACGCGGTACATCTCCTGGTCCGCCTGGTCGAGCGCCTGCTGGGCACTCACGAAGCGCACCGCGACGCAGCCAGCAGTCGCTCCCTCGTAATGCAGACGCATGTTCGGCAAGGTATATTCGCCCGCCGTCATCGCGGAGACATGACTCGCGATGACGGCGGCCATGCTCGCCGCCTGATCGTAATCGGCCGGCCCCGATGCAACGAAAACGAACTCGTCGCCGCCGATGCGCGCGAGCAGACCTCTTTCGGCAACCGCGGTCAGCAGACGCCCGGCGCACGCTTGCAGAAACTGGTCGCCCACCACGTGGCCCCGCTGATCGTTCAGTTCCTTGAAACCGTCCAGATCGATCATGCACACCACGACATACGAGCCGTCCGATGCGGCGTGCGCCATCAGGCGCCCGAGTTCCTCGTACAGCGCGCGCCGGTTCGGCAGTCCCGTCATATCGTCGATCAGGGCGCGTTGTGCCAGATGCTCGTTGGCGAGCGTGAGTTGTTCGATGAGCCGCTCGCGTTCGATATGCTCCGAGATCAGTTTTGCGAAGACATTCAGCGCGCCGCGCGCCCGCGAGCTGACTTCGAGGCTCTCGCGGCTGAAGCCGCATAGCGTACCGATGACGGCGCCGCCTTCCGCGCAGACCGGCGCGCTCGCGTAGGTGCAAATGCCGAGTTCGGAGGCCGCCCGCGAATCGCCCCAGATGTCCTTGACGTTGCTGACCACGCGCCGCCCGCTTTCCAGACTGCGCTTGCAGAGGGTGTCGAACCACTGAACCTGCAGGCCCTCCATGAGTTGCACGTCGCCGTCGTTGCGCGAGTAGAGGACGGTCTGCACCTCGCGGCCGAAGTCGATCGATGTCAGGTAGGTCGACTCAAATCCGGTCAAGATTCCAAGCATCTCGAGAAGCGGCCGCACGAGTCCTTCCAGATTCTCGGCCGCGACAACCTTCTGGGAAAGCCGCTCAAGCAATTCATCCATATTGGCAATTCACCGTAAAGGAATTGAAACCCTGTTTTGGCAAGGGTCCTGCCAGCCGGGTTTTTGTGCCAATGACAGTAGCAGGTTTGCTATGACGAATCCAAGCGGCTTTATCCCTGATGACTGGCGAGCGTATGGCGGCATTAAAGGCGCGGCGGCGGACGAGGCGCGCGGCGCAGATCGCGGCGAACTTCGCGAAGGCGCCAAACGCGCCGGCGCGAGCGGGCCGCGCGCATGCCCGCACTGTCACGCAAGCGGGACAGACCGCTTTCCCGCTCGATGCCGGCGTCATCCAACGCGCAGCCCGGGAAGTCGATCAGAGCTGAGAAGTCGGCATCTCGCCCAGCCGGGACGAAGACGCGGGCGAGTTCGGAAAAGAGGCGCTTGAACATGGGCAGTTACCCGGCATGATCACCGTTGCGGACGCCATTGCCCGGGAAATGATTGACCTGCCCGGTACCATGCGCCGGGTCGCAATCCAAGCCGGCGTCGATGCCGGCTTTCGTCAGCGCGAATTTTCCCTGGAATAAATTTGCCGGGCAAGCATTTCTTTAGCGCGATTCGGCGAGGTAGCGGGCTTCTCCGCCCAGCCGTCCGGGCAGATCGCATGACCTCACGTGAGATGCCACGCGACGGATGAAAGCAAAATGAAACGGATTTCGGCCGCGTGTGGCCCGCTCGGGCACGCGAATCGAAACATAGCGAACCGCGACCGCCCGGCGCACGGCAGAAACCGGCGAACGATCGACGTTACACTAAGCGGCACGCGACTCGACGAACGAGGTACTTGCCATGCCAGCACCTGACGCCAGGCGCTCAATGCGACTTGTCTGCGCCTTGCTTTGCGTGCTGTTCTGGCTTGGCGGCTGCGCCGGGTTGATGGGAGACCCGCTGCGGGTCAACGTGGCGGGGCTCGAGCCGCTGCAGGGCGAAGGCATGGAGATGCGCTTCAACGTCAAGTTGCGCATCCAGAATCCCAACGACACGCCGGTCGAATTCAGCGGCGTGTCGCTGCAACTGGACCTGAACGGACAATCGTTCGCCAGCGGCGTGAGCGATCAAAGCGGCGTCGTGCCGCGCTTCGGTGAAGCGGTCATCGTCGTGCCGCTGACCGTGCCGGCATTCTCCGCCGTGCGCCAGGCTTTCGCCCTTGCGGGCAGCGCACAGGCCGGCAGCATTCCCTACGAAATACGCGGACGCCTGGCTGGCGGCATCGGCGGGGGCACGCGCTTCGTCGATCACGGTAAGCTGTCGCTGCCGACGCAGGGCCTGCTCGGCCCGTGAACGGGCAGTTTCATCGAGCGCACCAGGCCCGAGGCGCTGCTGCGCGAGCGCGAAGCGAAGCTCGCGCACGTCGGCCGCATGAGCAAGGCGACCGCACCGCTGCATCTGCATGGCGACGACGTGCGGCTCGCCCACGTTTCGTCGTTTCACTGCCCGTCGACCAGGCATTCGTGCCAGCCGCGCCGAATGGCGAAGCCGCCGCCGTCACCGGCTTCGACCGGCATCTCGTCAAACCCCTCGGCCTCGATCAGCTCACCGCAGCGCTCGCGCTTGCACGCGAGCGCTGATTCGCCGTTGCTTCGATCGCGGTGCTGCGGGCATTCGCGTTGCTCCACCGTGAGTGCGCAAGCGGAGCGCGCATATTCAACGACCCATTGAGCACAGGAGCACGAAAATGGACACGAGACACGCACACGCCGTCGCGAGCGAGGTCGCGGGAGAAGCGCAGCACCTGGCGGCCCGCATGCTACGCGACCCCGCCATGGGCCTGGCCGGCAAGGCAAAGATGCTGTACGGCAAGTCCCAGCAGGCCTTGAACAATGCCGCCGACGCCACACGCGACAACGTCGCCGACAAGCCCATGACGGCGCTCGGGCTCGCCGCCGCCGTCGGCTTCGCGCTCGGCGCGGCATGGATCCTGAACCGCAATAAATCGGAAGGCTGAACATCCGCCACAGGGCGGGAACGTTTTATGCGGGTCGTCCTGGAACTGCCTCACTGATGCGAATCGTGTGTCATCGCGAGGCGTAGTCAGGAGCCCCGCCCATGACGATTGGCTGTCCCGAATGCGGCGCCCTCGAGGACATCCCTCCGCTCGGCCCGCGCATGCTCGCGCGCTGCAGGATCTGCCACTATCCGCTGGAGCGGCGCAGTGGGCGCAGTATCACCGCATCGCTCGCCTGCGCCATCACGACATTTGTCCTGCTGTTCCCCGCCAACCTCGCGCCGCTGATGACCGTGCACATGCTCGGCGCCGATCGTTCCTCCGTTCTCGCGTCGGGCATCGTGTCGATCTGGCGCGACGGCTGGCTCGCGCTCGCGATACTGCTCGGCGCGTTCGGCATCGTGCTGCCGTTCGTACGCTTCGGCGTGCTCACGATCGTGCTCGGACTGGTCCGCTTCGGTGTGCGATGCAGGCACATCGGCACGCTCTTTCGCTGGACCATCGCGCTCGACATCTGGGCCATGCCCGACGTGTATCTCGTGGGCTGCCTGGTCGGTTATGCGCGCGTCACGCAGAACCTTACGGGAACGATCGGGGCTGGCGGCTACTGTTTCATCGTCGCCGCGCTCATGTCGATGCTCACGCGCGCCTCGCTCGATCGCCGCACCGTCTGGCGCGCCATCGTCCCCGACCAGGAAGCGCCGCACGGGCACGCGCTGTCCTGCCCCGTGTGCGACCTCGTCGTACCCATTTCGCATGAGGGCCGGCCCTGCCCGCGCTGCGGGCTGAAACTGCGCGCGCGCAAGCGGGATGCAGTCGTGCGCGCAGCCGCGCTCACGCTCGCGGCGCTCGTGCTCACTGTGCCCGCCAACTTCTATCCGATGACCATGTCGCTGCAGCTCGGGCGCTACGACTCGCACCGCATCATCGATGGCGTTTATCAGCTCTTTCATGTCGGGCTATGGCCATTCGGAATCCTGATCGTCTGCACGAGCATCGTGATTCCGCTTGCGAAGCTCGGCGGCATGCTGTGGTTCATCACCTCGGTCTTGCGCCATTCGCGCCGGCACCTGCGCGCCAAGGCCCATCTTTATCGGTGGATCGACGAACTGGGCCGCTGGTCGAACGTCGACGTCTTCACGATCGCGGCCTTCGTGCCGCTGATCCACTTCGACGGCGTGGCGGTGGCGAGACCCGCCCTCGGCGCGACGGCGTTCGCGCTCGTCGTCTTCCTCACGATGATGGCTTCGCGCAGCTTCGACCCGCGCATGATGTGGGATGTGCATACGTGGAGAAAGCCATGAGCGGCGCGCATCGCCACCGCACGCAAGCCGAAGTGCGGCGCAGCGCGTGGCCCGGCTGGATCTGGGCCGTGCCGATCGCCGCCATCGGCGCGACGGGATGGCTCGGCCTGCGCGCGCTCATCCATGACGGCGAGACCGTTGTCGTCACATTCGACAACGCCTACGGCATGAAGCCCGACGACACGATCGTCACGCTGCGCGGCGTGAAGGTGGGCGCAGTCTCGGACGTGTCGCTCGCGCCCGATGGCAACCATGTCGAAGCCAAGCTCCGGATCGACCGGGCGGAAAACCCATATTTGCGTTCGGGCACGCAGTTTTTCCTGCGCGGCGCGAAGGTGGATTTGGGCGATCCAGCCTCGCTGAAGGCCATGCTTTCGGGACCCGAAATCGTCATGGAGCCGGGTCCCGGCAAGCATGCCGACCACTTCGAAGGCAGCGATCGCCGGCCCGCGCTTGCGCCCGAACACGGCCCGATGGTGAGCTATGCGGTGCGCTTCGACGGCGCGGTCGGCAACCTGGACACGGGCGCGGAGGTGGATCTGCGCGGTTTTCCCGTGGGGACCGTCACGAGCGTGCGCCTGAGCTACGACGCGCGCACGGGCGCACTGAGCACGCCCGTTCAGCTGGCGCTGGACCCATCGCAGCTCGGCATCGTCGGCGCGCCGCCGCCCGCGGACGGCAACTGGCGCCCGCTCGTCAACGGCATGCTCGATCACCTCGTCGCCGACGGTCTGCGCGCGCGCCTTTCGCAGGACCCGCCGCTCGTCGGGCCGCGCAAGGTCAATCTCGACTTCGTTGCAGGCGCAGCGGGCGCAACGCTCACCGCCGACAACGGGCTCCCCGTAATCCCGAGCGTCGCCCCCGCCGATTTCGACACCATGACCTCCCGCGCCGGCGACGTGATCCGCAAGATCGACGACCTGCCCATCAAGCAAACGGGCGACGAAGTGCGCAGCATTGCGGCGCACGTGAACGCCATCAGCTCCTCGCCGCAGATCCGCGACAGCCTCATGCATATCGACCGCTCGGTTGCGCAAATCGATCGGACGCTCGCGCAGGTGTCGCCTCAGATCGGCCCGCTCGTCGCGCAGCTGCGCGAGACGGCAAACGAAGCCGATCGCACTGTCGCGGCGGCTAACCGTACGCTGGGCGCCGACGCTTCGAGCCAGAACGACCTGCCTGCCGCGCTGCGCGAGCTGACCAATACCGCGCGCTCGGTGCGCGCGCTCGCCGACTATCTCGACCGGCATCCCGAAGCGCTGTTGCACGGCAAGGCAGAGGAGAGCCAATGATGCGCCGCCATACGAGTCGCGCCAGATGCGCACTGGCTTCGATCGCGCGAGTGCTGCGCGCGGTCATGCTCCTGGGCATCGGCGCCGGGATCGCCGCCTGTGGCCACAGCCCGCCCACGCGTTACGTCACGCTCGACGCGACGCCTGCACAAGCGCCGCTTTCCACCGCCGCCATGGCCCCGGTGCAGCTGAGCGCCGTGCATGTTCCCGCCGTGCTCGACCGGCCAGAAGTGGTGACGCATGTCGCGCCCAACCGGCTCGCAGTCGACGACAACGACCGCTGGGGCGCGCCGCTCGCGCAGATGATGCGCAGCACGCTTGCGCAAGACCTGCTGCCGCGCCTGCCGCCCGGCGCATTCGTTTTTCCCGACGCGCCTGCGCCCGTCGGCACGCGCACGCTCGTCGTCACGGTGCTCGACTGCAACGCGAGCGCGGGCGGCACGCTCACGCTGCAAGTGGCGTGGACGCTGCTGGCGGGGCAGCCCGCACGCACCACGCTGTCCCAGCAGGCCGCGCTGAGCGCGCCGGTCGAGGGTCACGACGCGGCGGCGCAAGCCGCTGCGCTCAGTCGCGTGCTCGGCGAACTCGCCGACCGGATCGCGGCATCGATCGCCGTGCGGTGACACGGCGATCGCTGACACAGGCGGCTCTCCCCGCGGTGCTAACCGCCCGTCTGGAATCCTAACGACGCCGCCTTCGCGCGCAGGTCCGCGAAACGGTCCACGTTCGGGTTGGTCGCGAGCTGCGACTGATCGATCGACGACACCGGATTCGACGGCGACACCCCGGGGATCCCCGAGCACTCCCCGCCGAACGTGCCCTGGGCAATCGTGAACGCCGGCGCATCGGTGCGCGGCGCATCGGTGAAATCGAGCGCATAGGCCAGATTGAAGGTCGCAGAATCGCTGCTGCGCACGCCGAGCGGCTGCAAGCCGAATCGCCATTGCAGCAGTGCGTGAATCGAACTCGGATCGAACGGATAGCGCGTGACCGTCCCCGCGCGAACGCGCGGCCCCAGCAGCGCGAGCGGCACGCGAAAACCCAGCTTGCCGTCGTTGCCGAGCGCGAGCTCGTCCTTGCTGATCGGCCGCGTGGGCGGCACCACGTGCTCTAGAAAGCCGCCCCATTCGTCGTACACGACGATCATCAGCGTACGGTTCCAGGTCGGGCTCGTGCGCAGCGTCTCGTACACCTGGCCGAGAAACGCCTCGCCGTTGCGGATGTCCGCGTGCGGATGATCGTCCGCGGAAGTGCCTTGCGGCTCGCCCGCGAAGGCCGGATCGACCATGCAGAACGGCGGCAGCGTGCCCGCCCCGGCGTGCGCCACGAAATCCGAAAACGGCCGCGAAATGCCGACATAGCGCGTGCCGTAAAGCGCCGTAAACGGCACGTCGTGATAGTAGTAGCTACAGCCGATATTCGCGGCGCTGAGCCTGTCCCAGATCGTGGGGAGCGTCGAATTGTCGATGCTGTCATCGAGGCGATCCGTTGCGCCGCTGTGCAGGTAAAGGCGGTTGGGAAACGTGCTGGTGAGGATGCCGCTGAAGTAGAAGTCGCCAATCGTGTAGCTGCTCGCCACGGCGTCGAAGAACTGCACATCGGCCGACGTGTAATAGCCGATGGGCAGCAAGTCGCCCTGATGCAGGCTCGTGCCCGGCGTGAGAAGAAAGCCGTTCATCTCGCCTGAGGCCAGTTGCGTACGCGCGCCGTCGTAGCTGTGATTGGGGTCCTGGTACGCGCACGCCTGGTAGCCATAGGCGGCATTCGCCGCGAGCGAAAACGGCGTTTGCGTCGCGCCGAACGCGTCCTTGAACTGCCGGTTCGCGGGCATGCCTTCGGCGCCCGGCACCCAGCCGAGGAAGTGGTCGAAAGAACGGTTTTCCATCGTGACCAGCACGATGAAGTCGATGCCCGAACTGGCGGGATTCGGCAACGCCGGACGCGGCAAGCTATAACGGTCGGCGCCGTCCGGCGAGGGAACGTCGCCGATCGAGGGCGCGGGCGCGTCGCCGTTCTGGCCGCCCGGGTGATCACCGCCGCCGCCGCAGCCCGACAGCGCAACGCTGCCTGCAACCGCCGCTACGCCGGCAAGAAAACGGCGCCGGTCGTATCCGTGATGCGGGCTATTCTCGTCTCCCATGACACGTCTCCTGGTTGGATGCGGCGCTGGCAATCCGCCCATGCCTCGCTGCCGCGAAGCGAAACGCGCTCGCTACGGCGCGAGCAGCGGACGGTCCTTGCGCGCAAGCCTCGCGCCCGCCGTCAGACAGCCAGGACAGTCCGGATGTGCTGCGATGGGAGAGGACGACGACGGAGGTCAGGACGTGCGCGGCAGCCTCAGGACTGCTCAATGAGCGCCTTGACACGCTCGGCCTGCCCGGCATCGACCGGGTTGTAGACGATCATGTGCAGGTCGGGCCGGCCATCGACGGAAAACGCCGACTGCTCCAGCGCGATGAGCCCGAGCGTGGGATGGTGCAGGCGCTTCACATGGTCGGCTTCCGCGTGCGCCAGCACTTCGTTCTCGCGCCACAGCGCGTCGAACTCGGGGCTCACGCCGCACAACTCGTCGACGAGTTCGCCAACGGCCGAAACGACGCCAGCACGCGCCACGTCGGCCCGGAACGCGCCCACCACGAAGCGGGCGACGCTGTCCCAGTCGTGCTGCTTGGCGCGCACGTCCGGGTTGCAGAACAGGAAGCGCAGGATGTTGCGCTGACCGGGCGGCAGCTTGCCGTAGTCGGTCAGCACGATGGCCGCGGCGCGATTCCAGGCCACGACCTCCCAGGTGGCCGTCTTGACGATGGCCGGACTGAAGCGCAGCGAGTCGAGCAGGCGTTGGAGCCGCGGATTGACCCCGTCCACGGGCTTGTAGCGCACTTCCGGCGGCCGCCCGAGCCCCAGCATGAAGAGGTGCTCGCGCTCCGGATCGGTGAGCATCAGCGCGCTGCAGATGCGCTCGAGCACTTCCGGCGAAGCCGCGCCGCCGCGCCCCTGTTCGAGCCACGTGTACCAGGTCGGACTGATATTGGCGCGCTGCGCCACTTCTTCGCGACGCAACCCCGGCGTGCGCCTGCGACCGCTGAAACCGAAGCTCGCTGGGTCGAGCCGCGTGCGGCAGCGCTTCAGGAAGTCGCCGAGCGAACCCGCCGAGTGGATCGGAATAGAGAGCCTGTTAGTCATCTTAATATGATGAACTCACTACTTTAACGGTATAGAGAATTTGGAGATAGTACGCCAGTCATGACCCAGGAGAGATGACCATGCGTATTTTTCTGACCGGCGCGACCGGCTTCATCGGCTCGGCGCTCGTTGCGGAACTCATCGAAGCCGGTCACGAGGTGATCGGCATGACCCGCTCCGAAGCCGGCGCACAGGCACTCGCCCGCGCGGGTGCAGGCGTGCATCGCGGCACGCTGGAGGAACCGGCAAGCCTGCGCAGCGGCGCGGAGCAAGCGGACGCCGTGATTCACACGGCATTCGACCACGACTTCTCGCGCTTCGTCGAAAACTGCGAAAAGGACAAGCGCGCTATTGCGGCGCTCGGCGCCGCGCTCGCGGGCTCCGACCGTCCGTTGCTGATCACGTCCGGCACGGGCATCGGCAATGGCCAGCCCGGCGAGCTGGCGAGCGAGGACGTCTTCAATCCGGGCCATCCCAACCCGCGTATTGCGTCCGAGCTGGCCGGGCAGGCACTGCTGGAACAAGGGCTCAATGTGGGCGCGGTGCGGCTGCCGCAGGTCCACAACCCGTTCCGGCAGGGGCTGATTACGCCGCTCGTTGCGATCGCGCGCGAGAAAGGCGTCTGCGCCTACGTGGGCGACGGCCAGAACCGCTGGCCGGCCGGCCACCTCTCCGACGTCGTGCGCCTTTATCGGCTCGCCGTGGAAAAAGCTCAGCCGGGCGCGCGCTACAACGCGGTTGGCGAAGAAGGCGTGACGACCCGCGAAATCGCCGAGGCACTGGGCCGAGGGCTCGGCCTGCCGGCCGTCTCGATCGCGCCGGAAGACGCGGCCGCGCATTTCGGGTGGATGGGGATATTCGCCGGCCTCGACATGCCCGCTTCGAGCGCGCTCACCCAGGCGCGGCTCGGCTGGCGCCCGACGGGTCCCTCGCTGATTGCCGATCTGAACGAAGCGCGCTTCGCAGAGGTGGGCGCTTCATAATGAGCCGATAGTCATCCTGAATATTCTCACCTCAGCGTCTCGTGGCCGGTAGCGGCTACGAGACAGACTCCGAGCACGATGCCGTTATCGCTGCGCTCACGCGGGGTCGCGTCGCGCGCCCTGCGCGCGCAAGGCCTCGGCGAGTCTGCCCGGCTCCCAGTCCTCGCGCAGCGCGCGCTGCATGAGCGCCTGCTGGCTTTCTGGCGCGAGGCCACCCTGGGGCGGGTCACGGTCGAGATTCGTGGGAAACGGATAGCCCTCGGCACACGAGGCGATGACCGCCATGGTCGCGAGGTCGACTGCATTGCCTCCGCTCTTCCTGCGCCGCTCGCGCAGCACGGGATAAATCGCCTCGCACATGCTCGTGCGGTCGAGCGCTTCCATGGCGCGCCCCATTGCCGATGAAACCTGCAGCAGGTTCGCCATGCGCTGCACGTCGGCGGTGCGGTTCGCGCCCGCCGCATGAAACAGCGCGGGATTGAAGAACAGGGCGTCGCCTTTGCCAAGCGGAAGCTGCACGCAGTGCGCCTCGAAATACGCGCGAAAATCGGCTCGCCGCCACGCAAGATAGCCTTCGGCATAGCGTTGCGAATACGGCAAGAGTTTCGTCGGACCGCTCTCGACCTGCATATCGCAGTGCGCCACCGCCCCCTGGAGCGTGAGGAATGCGCAGACGTGATGCACGTGCGCCGGATAACGCTGCGCCTCCTCGATCGTCTGGAATCCCAGGTGATAGTCGCGGTGCGCTTCCTGAGCCGCGCCGCCCGGACGCACCACGTTGACCTGCGAGGTCATCTGATAGCACGGTCCGAGCCACGCCTCGCACACCGCCATGAGCGGCAGGTTCGCGAAGTATTCGACGAATACGGCGGGCGCCTCGAGGCAGAGCTTCTGTTGCGCATTCCAGATGCGGTCGTTTGCGCCCGCCTTCGCAAAATGGTCCGCGCCGCTCGCGCCATGCTCCTGCTCGGCCCGGATGATGGCTTCGAACACGGCGGTCGCATCGTCCACGGGCTGCGTGTTCGCGTAAGCGCGCTCGAGCACCAGCACGCCGGCGCCGTCGCGCAGCACGTGCGCCCATTCCGCCTGCAATTGCGCGCGCTGCGCGGCGTCGTGGAGCACGCCTTCGAGCGCCTCGCAGTCGTACACGGGAATGCGCTGCCGCACATCGCAGGCGTAGTGCAACGGGCTGCCGTCGTCGCGCAGCCGGTTCGCGAATGCCTCCAGCGAGCATTCGTGTTCGACGTACCATTGCCGCCCCAAATCCGCCGCCGGTGTTTCGCGCTGATCCATGCGTCTGCCTCCGTTTTGAATCAAGGATAACGTCGGCACGTGGCGGCGTGGATATCAAAAATCTATCAGAAACGCATCAGGAAGGTGTCGGCATGGCTGCGGGAGGCACGTCACTCGAGCGGAAAGCCATCCTTGAACGTCTGCCGCAGGAACTCAGTAAAGTGCTTGACCGCACGGGGCACCTGCGCCCCATACGGCCGCACGACGTGCAATTGCGAAGCGAACGCGCCCACGGGGCGCCAGTTGGGCAGCAGCAGGGTGAGCTTGCCGGCCTGCAGCGCGGCCTGCGCGCTGAAATCGGGCAACAGCGCGATGCCGAGATGCTCCAGCGCCGCGTCGCGCAACGCTTCGCTGTTGTTCGCCGAGAACGGGCCGTTCACCGTCACCGTCTCGCGCGCGCCTTCCGCGCGGCGGCCGGCTTTCTCGAACGACCACACGCCCGCACCCAGCGGGCGCGGATAGAACAGACAGTCGTGTTGCGCCAGATCGGCGGGCGTTTGCGGCGTGCCGCGCTGCTTGAGGTAAGCCCGCGTGGCGACGATGACCGAGCGCGTGTCGCAGAGCTTCCAGGCCACGTGGGTTTCCGGCACCTGCGCGCTATGGCGAATCGCGAGATCGAACCCTTCCGTCGCAATCGAACTGAGCCGATCGGAAAGCTCCAGTTGCACGCGCACTTCGGGATGCGCGCGCGAAAACTGCGCGAGACGCGGCACCAGTTGCTGGCGCGCGAACGCCACGGGCGCGGTGACGCGCACCGTGCCGCGCGCGACATCGGCCATCTCGCGCACGCTCGCAAAGCTCGCGGCAATGCTGTCGAACTCCGCGCGCGTATCCTCCACGAGCCGCAGCCCCGCCTCGGTGAAACGTACGCTGCGCGTGGTGCGCTGCACAAGGGGAACGCCCGCCACGCGCTCCAGTTCGGCGATGCGCTGGCTCACGGCCGCCTTGCTCACGCCCAGGCGCGACGCCGCCGCGGTAAAGCTGCCCTGAGTGGCCAGCACGTTGAGCCAGTGCAAATGTGTCCAGAGTGCTTCGACTCGCTGTGTATCCATTGATAAAAAGTCCGCGTCAAAACTCGTGAATCCCGCGCCGATACTAGCATGCCGTTCGCGCACTTTTCACAGGCCGCGCTCGCGATTGTTCACAGTTGAAAACAATCAATTCAGCGCCAGTGGCTTTCCCCGGCCCCGCAGGCTCCGTAGACTGGGGGCACGCATTCACCTAACGAGGAGATGACATGCAGCCCTATACCGATACCGCAGACGTAGCCCACTTCATCGGCGGCAAGACCGAGCGCGGCACGGGCGACCGCACGCAAGCGATCTTCAACCCCGCTACCGGCGCCGCGGCGCGCCGCCTCGTGCTGGGCGAAGTCGCCGACGTGGACGCCGCCGTGGCGAGCGCGAAAGCCGCGTTCCCGAACTGGCGCGACACGCCGCCCATTCGTCGCGCGCGCGTCATGCTGCGGTTTCTCGAGTTGATGAACCGTCACGCGGACGAACTCGCTGCGATCATCACGGCCGAGCACGGCAAGGTCTTTTCTGACGCGCAGGGCGAAGTGGCGCGCGGCATCGACGTGATCGAATTCGCCTGCGGCATTCCGCAACTGCTCAAGGGCGACTACACCGAGCAGGTTTCCACGGGAATGGATAACTGGACCGTGCGCCAGCCGCTGGGCGTGGTGGCCGGCATCACGCCTTTCAACTTCCCCTGCATGGTGCCGTGCTGGATGTTCCCGGTGGCGCTCGCAGCCGGCTGCACCTTCATCCTCAAGCCTAGTGAGCGCGACCCTTCGGCTTCGCTTTTCATGGCGCGTCTGCTCAAGGAAGCCGGCCTGCCCGACGGCGTGTTCAACGTCGTGCAAGGCGACAAGGTCGTGGTCGACGCCCTGCTCGCGCACCGCGACGTGAAGGCCGTGAGCTTCGTGGGCTCCACGCCGATCGCTAACTACATCTACGAGACCGGTGCGAAGCACGGCAAGCGCGTGCAGGCGCTCGGCGGCGCGAAGAACCACATGGTCGTGATGCCCGACGCGGACCTCGACAAGACCGTGGACGCCCTGATCGGCGCGGGCTACGGCTCGGCCGGCGAGCGCTGCATGGCGATTTCGGTGGCCGTGCTGGTCGGCGATGTGGCCGACAAGATCGTTCCGCGCCTCGCCGAGCGCGCACGCAGCCTGATAGTGAAGAACGGCATGGAAGCCGACGCGGAAATGGGTCCGATCGTCACGAAGCAGGCGCTCGAGCGCATCGAAGGCTATATCGCGAGCGGCGTGGAAGAAGGCGCGAAGCTCGTGGTGGACGGACGCAGCCTCAAGGTGCCGGGCCACGAAGACGGCTTCTTCACCGGCGGTACGCTGTTCGACAACGTCACGCCAGAGATGCGCATCTACAGGGAAGAAATCTTCGGACCGGTGCTCGCCTGCGTGCGCGTGAAGGACTTCGCCGAGGCCGTGCAACTGATCAACGATCACGAGTTCGGTAACGGCGTCGCCTGCTTCACGAGCGACGGCCACGTGGCGCGCGAGTTCGGCCGCCAGATCGAAGTGGGCATGGTGGGCATCAACGTGCCGATTCCGGTGCCAATGGCATGGCACGGCTTTGGCGGCTGGAAGCGCAGCCTCTTCGGCGACATGCACGCGTATGGCGAAGAAGGCGTGCGCTTCTATACGAAGCAGAAGTCGATCATGCAGCGCTGGCCGGAAAGCACCGAAAAGGGTGCCGAGTTTTCGATGCCTGTAGCGAAGTAAGGTTTGCTGGTGAGAAAAAAAGCCCACTTCGGTGGGCTTATTTTATGGCTCGTCGCGGGTGCTGCGTTACATCTGCCCCCGCCGCGAGCAGATCTGGGCGATGCGCGAGATCGCAGACGGTTCCCTCGCGCCCGGCATATTCTGCAGGATGCACTCGTGATACGCCTTCTCGCGCGGCAGCAGCATTTCGCCGTTGCGGTACAGCGCGTAGCACGAGCGCTGGATATAGTTCGACGCTACCTCGTTGCGGGCGTCGCGCAATCCAGCGAGCATGCAGTCATCATAGGACGACTGACCATCGGCCAGCGCAGCATGCGCGCTCAGGAGGCCCAGCAGGCCAATCGCAGTCCGCAGCGTGAAACTCCATCTGCCATTCTTTACCATGACGTTCCTTATTATGCTTCTCGCCTGCCTGCGTGAGTTTGCGTGGCGTGGACACTGGCCTCGCAGTCGCAGCAGTGTATCAAAGGACGTCATTCATGCTTTGTTGAAGTGTCACTGATCATCACGACGCCCATGACACCCCGGCAGTGCGAGACGCGCTGCGCACGGTCAGTCCGGTTGCGCGCCGAGCATGCGCGAAATATCCGCGACGAGCGCATCCACTGCCACGCGCACTTTCGACGGCATGTGCCGTGCCTTCTGCCGCACGACGTGAACTTCGTCGCCCATCACGCTCTTGCTGTCCATGACGAGTTCGAGTCGACCGTCGCTCAGATACGGGCCCATGAGCCAGCACGGCAGCCACGCGAGACCAGCGCCGGCAGCGGCCGCATCGGCGATCGCCAGCAGGTCGTCGAAGCACAGCCGCGAAGCGAGCCGGCACTCCTCGACCTCGCCGCCGGGACCGCGCACGCGCCACGCCGGGCTCTGTCCCGCGCGGCCATAGGCGATGCCGGTGTGCGTGGCGAGCGCTGCGACGTCCGCTGGCTTGCCCTGCTGTGCGAGATACGCCGGAGAAGCGCAGATGCCCATACGCTGCACACCGAGCCGGCGCGCGACGAGCGTGCCGTGGTCGGGCAGCGTGCCGATGCGCACGGCCAGATCGAAGCCGTCCTCGACGAGATCGGCCACGCGGTCGCTGAACGAGAGTTCGACATTCAGACGCGGATGCTCCTCGACGAGCCGCCGCACCACGGGCGCGACGCACTGGCGCCCGAACAGTACCGGCGCGCTGATCCGCAGGCGCCCCGCGGGCTCGCGCCGTCCGTGATCGAAGGCGGCTTCCACGGCGCTCAGTTCGCCCAGCACTCGGCGGCACTGCTCGTAGTAGGCGTGGCCTTCGTCGGTGAGGCTCAAGCTGCGCGTGGTCCGCTGCAGCAGGCGCACGCCGAGGCGCTGTTCGAGCCGCGCGACGATCTTCGCGACCGCCGAGCGCGTCACGCCAAGGCGCTCGCCCGCGGCGGAGAAGCTGCCCGCGTCCACCACGTCCACGAATTCGGCCACGCCGCTCAGGCGGTCGTTCATATTCCCACTCCTTTTGTATCCCTTACGGCGACAACCAAGCTCCAAAATCTCACCAATGTCGCCTCGCAAGCAACACTATCATAGGTGCTCCCACTCGGAATGGAGCAGTCATGAACGCATGGAAATTGAAGGCCGGCAGCGGCCATGGCGCACTTGTGCGCGCCGACTTCACGCCGCGCACGCCCGGCCCGCATGACGTGGTCGTGAAGATTCACGCGGCCTCGCTCAACTATCGCGACCTGATGTTCGCGCGCGGCGATTACCTCGGCCTTGGCGACACGCCGCTCGTGCCGGTCGCCGACGGCGCGGGCGAAGTGATCGAAGTCGGCGCGGCCGTCACGCGCTTCAGGCCCGGCGACCGCGTGATCAACACCTACTTCCCGCATTGGGTGGATGGCCCGGCCACGCCGTGGAAAGTACGCGAGACGCCCGGCGCGCAATTCGACGGGGTGCTCGCCGAACGCTTCGTCGCTGAGGAAACGTCGCTCGTTGCGATCCCCGCTCACCTGGGCTACGAGGAAGCCGCGACGATGTCGTGCGCCGGCATCACCGCCTGGAACGCGATCTTCGCCGATGGCGGCGCACGGCCCGGCGCGACCGTGGTGCTGCTCGGCACCGGCGGCGTGTCGATCTGGGGGCTGCAGCTCGCCCACGCGGCCGGCTTGCGCACCATCATCACGTCTTCGAGCGACGAGAAGCTCGAACGCGCCCGCGCGCTCGGCGCGAGCGAGACCATCAACTATCGTTCGCACCCCGAATGGCAGGACGAAGTGCTGCGGCTCACGGGCGGCGAAGGCGCCGATATCGTCGTGGAAGTGGGCGGACGCGATACGCTGCCGCGCTCGGTGGCGGCCGCGAAAATGGGCGGGCTCGTCGCGATCATCGGCGGCGTGACGAGTTTCGCGGGCCCCGAACTAGGGCTGCTATCGGTGATCGGCGGAGTCAAGCGTCTGCACGGCATCATGGTCGGCAGCCGCACGATGCTCGACGACCTCACGCGTTTCGTCGCCGCGCAGCAGATTCGCCCCGTGGTGGACCGCGTGTTCGCTTTCGACGAAACGCCCGAAGCTTATGCATGGCTGGAAGCCGGCAAGCATTTCGGCAAGGTGGTGATACGCGTGGCCTGATCCACGTGTGCAAAAAAGCGAGCGGGCACGCCTGGTGCCCGCTTCTTTTTGGGTGGGCCGGTCGCTTTAGAAAACCGGATGCCCGTTGATCACGCTAGGCAGCCACGTCGAGAAGAACGGGAAGTAGGTGACCAGATTGATCGCGCTAAAAATCGCCAGATAGTAAGGCCACGCGACCTTGGTGGTCTCCCCGATCGACACGTCGCCGATGGCGCAGCCGATGAACTGCACCGAGCCGATTGGCGGATGTACGAGGCCGAGCGCGCAGTTCAGCAGGATCATGATACCGAACTGCACGGGGCCCACGCCGCTATGCATGGCGAGCGGCAGAAAGAGCGGCGTCGTGATGAGAATGTGCGCCGCCATGTCGATGAACGTGCCGAGAAACACCTGGATGATGTTGATGTACAGAAGCATCAGCCAGGGCAGCGTCGTGGCGTGTTCGAGCACGCGCTCGATGGCCTCCGGAATCTCCAGATAAGCCATCTGATAGCGCAGCATGTTCGACACCGCGATCAGCAGCAGCACGACGCCCGTGGTCTTGGCCGCGCGCGAGAGGGCGAAGAACAGCTTCTCCTTCGTCATCGAGCGATAGACGGTCACGGTGAGCGCGAGCGAATACACCACGGCAATTGCGGCCGCTTCGGTTGCGGTCGCAATGCCCCGCGCCACGCAGAAGAGAATGATGGCGATCACGAGCAGCCCAGGCAGCGCGCCGAGGAACGCTCGCACCACGGCGAGCCAGCCGGGAAAGACCTGCAGCCTGCTGGAGCCGTCCGCGCTGAGCGGATAGCCGAAGCGGCGCGCCTGCCAGTACGCGGCAACCAGCACAAAGCCCATGACCCATAGCACGGGCAGCAGGCCCGAGAACAGCAGATCGCCAATCGATACGCCGCTCATCTGCTGGCCGTTCAGCGTGCCTGTGATGCCTTGCGCCGCGAACGCGTAGATGATCATGTTCGTCGATGTGGGCATCAACGCGCCCGCCAACGACGAGTGCGTCGTCACGTTGACGGCGTAGGCCGCGCTATAGCCTTCGCGCTTCATGAGCGGAATGACCACACCGCCCATTGCCGACGTGTCGGCGGAAGGCGAACCGGAAACGCCGCCGAACAGCGTGCACGCGACGACATTGGCCATGCCGAGACCGCCGCGGAAATGCCCCACGGCGGCCTGGGCGAAGCGCAGGATGCGGTCGGCAATGCCACCGTGCAGCATCAGCTCGCCAGAGAAGATGAAGAACGGCACCGCGAGAAACGAAAACGCGTTCATGCCCGAGATCATCGACTGCATGGCAGTCGCGGCCGGCAGTCCTTCGTAAAGGTACGTGCTGACGCAGGCGAGACCGAGGGAGAAAGAAACCGGCACCCCAACGGCGAGGAGCACCAAAAAGCTGAGCGAAAGAATTGCGAGTTCCATGTTTGCCCTACTTTGCCTTGCGTACGAACAGTGCCAGCAGATGCTCGAGCGAGAACAGCACGATGCAGGTGCCGGCCACGACCGGAATGACATAGCGCACCGCTTCCGGTATGCCGAGAATCGCGATGTGGTCATCCATGGTCGTGTCCGCCATTTGCAGGCAGCCGAAGAAAATCGCCACGCCAAGCGCGATCAGGCAGAGGTGCTGGAACGCCTCCGCGATCAGTTGTCCCCGCGGGGAAAACTTCTTGACGAGCGAATCGAGACCGATATGCCCGCGCTCGCGCACTTTGAGCGCGGCGCCGAACATGGCGATCGTGACCACCAGCAGCAGCGCAATCGGCTCGACGAAATCGGGTGCGCTCTCGAACACGTAGCGCATGATCACGCCGTAGAAGACGAGAACCGTCAGCGCGGCGAGCGCCACAGAGGCAACGATCGTCAGTAGGCGAAATAGCAAATCGTTGGGGACTTTCAGGAAAGTCATGATCCATCCTTGCACGGCACACACTGCACGACTGCGTTGTTTCAGCGCCGCGCCGCCTGGCGACGCGGCGCCCCCGGGCTTTAGTGAATCGCCTGGATTTCGTCCACGATCTTCTTCATGTCGGCCGTCTTTTCATACTTCGTCCAGACCGGCTGCATGGCCTTCACGAAGGCCGCACGATCGACCTGCGTGGCCGGAATGATGGTCGCGCCGCCCTTTTCCACCGCCTTGCCCGCTGTATCCTCGCGCGCGGTCCAGAGCTTCACGTAGTACGGCACCGAGTCGGCTGCCGCCTTCTTGACGATCTCCTGCTCCTGCGGCGTGAGCGTGTCCCATACCTTCTTCGAGAACACGAGCACTTCAGGCGTCATGGCGTGATCGGTCTCGGAGTACACCTGCGCCACTTCGTAGTGCTTCGTTTCCTCGTAAGACGGCAGGTTGTTTTCCGCGGCGTCCACGAGGCCCGTCTTCAGGCCCGTATACACTTCGGCGAACGGCATCGGCGTGGGCGTGCCGCCCATGGCCTTGATTTCATCGACCATGAGGTCAGACGGCTGCACGCGCACCTTCAGCCCCTTCATGTCGGCCGGCGACTTGATCGGACGCTTCGCGTAGATCGAGCGCGCGCCGCTCTCGTAGAAGGTCAGCGCGATCATGCCCTTGGCCTTGAAAGCGTCGAGAATCTTCTGGCCTTCGGGGCCGTACATCACCTTGCGGAAATGGTCGATGTCGCGAAAGAGGAACGGCAGCGAAGGAATCATCGATTCCGGCACGATCTCGTTGAACGCGGCGCCATTGGCGCGCACCATGTCGAGCGCGCCGATGCGCACCTGGTCGATCGTATCGTTCTCCGAACCGAGTGCGCTGTTGCCGAACACCTTAATCGAGTCCTTGCCGCCCGTGGCCTGCGAAATTTCTTCGCCCATGTGCTTGAGCGCCATGTTGGTCGGGAAGGTGTCGCTGTGCACGTCGGCTACGCGGAACACGCGCGCGTGCGCCGCGCCTGCGGTGAGCGCGAGCGCCGCCAGAACGGCCATAGCGGTCTTCGCGGTGCGTGCACCATGTGAGTTGCGAAAAGTCTTTTTCATTGCTTGCCCCAAGAATGGAAGAGTTGTTTTCGAGCTGTGTCTGGGCTGATTCGCTGGCCAACCGGGTGTCTCAGAACCGGTGGATGATGCCTGCACCTGCTGCGACGATGCTTCGGGAGGAAGACGGGGTGGTCTGGACCCCGCCGCCGATCGTCGCGGTCGCGTTGATGATCTGCGTACCGTTGCCTGTGCAGGACGACGCAAACGCGGGCGCGCCGCCCGCAATCGCCACCCCGATCGCAGCGCACTTCAGCCGGCGCCTGTTCTCCGCCATTCTCCGATCTCCTTTTGTTCTTCGCGTGCCATTTCTGGAAAACGTTTTCTCGGAATTTAATGGGTTCCTTTCGAAATGGCTAGTAGGTAGTTACGCGGAGCGGCGCAGGGTCGGCGCGGGCGAGGCGGCGAATCGGGAGCAGGCGTGACGAGGCCGCCGGCCTTGCCCGGCGGCCAGCGTGGGGGGAAGTACAGGAATCAGGAAATCAGCGGCAGGCGACAGTCGAGTCGCGCACGACGAGGCGGGGTTCGAGCACGACCTGCTCGACGTCGGGCCGGCCAGCGAGGACGTCGATGAGCTTTTGCATGGCCAGCTCTCCCATGCGCTCGCTCTGCCCGTCGATCGTGGTCAGGCGCGGCTCGACATATTCGCCGTAGGGCACATTGTCGATGCCGGCGACCGAGACGTCCTGCGGCACGCGAAAGCCGAGCGACCTGGCCTCCTTCATGAAGCCGAGCGCGATGAGGTCGTTGTAGCAGATCACCGCGTGGGGGCGTTTCGGACCCAGCATTACCCGCGAGCAGGCCTGCTCGCCCGCCTGGGCGGTCGGCGCGTGCGTCTCGTAGACGTCGAGCGTGAGGCCGGCCTCGGCCAGTGCCTCGGTAGCGCCGGCAATGCGCTCGTCGTTGATGGTCGCCGCGGCGAAGCCCAGATAGGCGACGTGGCGGTGCCCGAGATTGAGCAGATGGCGCACCAGCATGGAAGTCGCGAGCCGGTTGTCGAAACCGACGGTGGGCATGTCGAGCCCGCGCACGGTCCGGAGCATGACGACAGGCTTGCCCAGATTCATCGTCCACCGGGCAATTTCCTCGGAAGCTCGCGAGCTGACGATGAGCCCGTCCACGCGCGGCGCGAGCGCTTCGATGAGCGAGCGCTCGCGCGCGAGATTCTCTTCGGCGTCCACGAGAAGCAGCGTGTAGTCGTGCTGGAGCGCCACGCGGTTCGCGCCCTTGACCACGTTCGTGAAGTGCGGGTTCGCGATGTCCAGAATGGCGATGCCAATGGTGCGCGTGCGCCCCGTGATCATCGAGCGCGCCAGCGGATTGGAACGGTAGCCGAGCAGCGCGATGGCGTCCTTGACCTTCGCTTCCACCGCCGGCGAAAAGCGTTGCGTGCCGTTCACGTACTTCGACACCGTCGCGACCGAAACGCCGGCCATGGCGGCGACATCGCGAATCGTCGGGGAACCACTTTTCATAGATTGGCAACGCCAGGGAGGATCGACGGCGAGCATTGTCGCAGAAACGGACCTGGGGCGAACCCCGGTGTTCGTCGCAGGTAATCCTCCATTGACGCTGTGACTTCCGATGGCTATATTCGGAAAACGTTTTCCTCACGCTTTCAATATTAAAAATAATTCCCAGGGAGCCCTGATGTCGCAACACTCACTTGCAGCAAAACCGTTCGGCCGCCTTCTTCTTACTGGCGCGGGCGGCAATCTGGGCCGTCAGTTGCGCGGCGCGCTCGCGAACTGGGCCGACATCGTTCGCGTCAGCGACATCACGGAGTTGGGCGAGGCGGCGGCGCACGCGGAAACGCGCCGCGTCGACCTCTCGGATCGCGAGGCGGTCATGCAACTTGTGGAAGGCGTGGATGCGATCGTGCACCTGGGCGGCATCTCCATCGACGCGCCGTTCGACGATCTGCTCGAAGCCAACATTCGCGGCACGTACAACCTCTATGAAGCCGCGCGCAAGCACGGCGTCAAGCGCATCGTCTACGCCAGTTCCAATCACGTCACGGGTTTTCATCCCGTGACGAGCGTGCTCGATACCGACGCCGCGCACCGGCCGGACAGCCTGTACGGCGTGACGAAATGCTTCGGCGAATCGCTGTCGCGCTATTACTTCGATCGCTTCGGCATGGAGACGGTCTGTCTGCGCATCGGTTCGTCGTTCGAAGAACCTAAGAACGCTCGCATGCTCGTCACCTTCCTGAGCTATCGCGACTTCATCGAACTCGTGCGCTGCTCGCTGTTCACCCACCGCGTGGGTCATGCGATCGTCTATGGCGTATCGGCCAACCCGGCGAGCTGGTGGGACAACGGCAAGGCGGGTTTCCTGGGCTACCGGCCGCGCGACAGCTCGGCGGCGTACGCCGAGCGCTTCCCGGCTACTGCGCCGAACGCCGAGCCCGCCGACGCTGCGCAGCAGTATCAGGGCGGACCGTTCGTGATTGGCGAGCCGATGCAAGGCGCCGAACTCTGATTGGAGTCCTGATAATAGGAAGCCACTGAGACGCATGGGGGCAGACGCCTTGGCCGCGAAGCGGCTGGGGCGGGATCGTTGCGGCGATTGACGGTTAGTTGCACATTCACCTGCGTCGCGCGCCCACAGCAGATCTCGCCCTCGCCCTCGCCCTCGCCCGGTAGCGGATACAATCCGCAGGCTGTATTTGTGAATTACAGTCTGTGATTTGTATTTTTACTTTACAGGGTTTAGACTGTATTTGACTGCGCCGCGAGTTTCCGTTCGCTTCGGCCGTCTGCATCGGCATTTCGCCGCCCGGAGTTGCCGTGGACTACCCTCTCAAGACCCTGAGCCAGCTGCGCCCGATTCTCGTCGGCTTCCGCAAGAAGGCCGGCCTCACCCAGAAAGACATCGCCGCGCGGCTCGGCATCTCGCAGCAGAGCTATGCCGCGTTCGAGGCGAATCCCGAAGCGGCGAGCGTCGAGCGGCTCGTGCGGGTCTTGCGGCTCGTCGACGTCGAAATCAAGCTCGGCGCACCCGAAGCGAAGGCCGCGCCGGTCGCGGAGAAAGCCGCTCCGCGTCCGGCCAGAACCCCCGCAGCCGCGGCCAAGATGTCGAGCGCGGCCAAGCCCGCGGCCGCGCGCAAACGCACCCGCACTACGCCAGCGGCCCCAGCGCCGCAGCGCCAGTCCGCCGGCCGCCGCAAGCCGAGGGAGAACTGGTGAGCGCACGCCCCCGCCTGCCCAACCGGCTCGACCTGTGGATGAACGGCCTCCCGGTGGGCTACTGGGAGAACGTGCGCGGCAACGAACGCCTCATCTACCTCGACAGCTGGCTCGACGACGAGCAAGGCCGCCCTCTTTCCCTCTCGCTGCCGTTCACGCCCGGCAACCAGCCCTACCGCGGCCAGATCGTCGCGGACTATTTCGACAATCTGCTGCCGGACAGCGACCGCATCCGCAGACGCATCGCCGCGCGCTACCAGACCGGCGGCATCTCGCCGTTCGAGTTGCTTGCTGCGCTCGGCCGCGATTGTGTGGGCGCGCTGCAGATTCTTCCCGCGGGCGAAGCCCCCGCCGGCCTGAAAAGCATCAAGGGGCGCGCCCTGAGCGAAGGCGACATCGCGCAACTGCTGCGCGAAACCACCGCCACGCCGCATGCGGGCGAGCACGAAGCCGTGGACAGCCTGCGGTTGTCGATCGCCGGGGCGCAGGAAAAGACCGCGCTGCTGCGGCATGGCGGCCAATGGCTGCTTCCGCAGGGCAGCACGCCGACAACGCACATCCTGAAGCTGCCGCTCGGCCTCGTCGGCAACATGCGCGCCGACATGCGCACATCCGTGGAAAACGAGTGGCTGTGCACGCAAATCGTCGCGGGCTACGGTTTGCCCGTCGCGCCATGCGAAATCGCGCAATTCGAGGACGCGAAGGCGCTGGTCGTGGAACGCTTCGACCGGCGTCTTGCGAGCGACGCCAGATGGATCGTGCGCCTGCCGCAGGAGGATCTGTGCCAGGCCACGGGCACGTCCGGCCTCGCCAAATACGAAGCCGACGGCGGCCCCGGCATCGACGCGATCATGCAGGTGCTGGACGGCTCCGCGCAGGCCATGGCCGACCGCCGCAACTTCTTCGTCACGCAGGTCATCTTCTGGCTGCTCGCGGCCACGGACGGCCACGCGAAGAACTACAGCATTGCGCTGCTGCCCGGCAGCCGGTACGCCGCCACGCCGCTCTACGACGTGCTCAGCGCGCATCCGATCGTTGGCCGGGGCCGCAATCATATTGCGCCGCAACGCGTGAGCCTCGCGATGGCCGTGCGCGGACGCAACCGGCACTATCGCGTCGAGGAAATCTATCCGCGCCACTGGATCGCGCAAGGCCAGCGCGTGGGATTCTCCGCGGCGGATGTCGAAGCGATGCTCGCGCAGGTGGCAGCGCAAACGCCGCGCGTGATCGAAGCCGTCGCGGCGCAGATCCCCGCCGGCTTTCCCGCCGATGTAGCCGACGCCATTTTCGCCGGCATGCGCCGGCTCGCCGCGCGGCTTACCGCGTAGGCGAAATCAGCCGCACGCAAGCTCGTCGTCGTCGATCGCGCGCGTGAGCAGGTCGAGAAAGGCCTGCATGGTCTGCGGCAGCGTTCGGCCCGCCATCGTCTGGATCTGCAGCGTGCGCTGATGCAGCTCCGGGTTCGTGAGCGGCACGGCGGCCAGCCCCTCCACCTCCAGACGGCCGCGCACGGTCAGAAAACCGGTGAACGTCACGGCGTCGGTCAGGCGTACGAATCGTTGCAACGCCACATGATAGTTGCTGACGAACACCGGCTCGAAGATCAGCCCTTCGAGGCTGCACGCGATGTCGAGGAGCTGGCGAATCGTCACGCCCTGGCTGTTCATCGCTACCGGCCACGGAATCAGATCGCGCAGCGACAGCGACTCGCGCGCCGCCAGCGGATGATCGCGCCGCATGAGCGCGAAGATCGGCGCGCGCTGCGAACAGTGCACGGCAATCTCCTTCTCGGGCGCGACGCTGAAGCACAGCGCGATATCGGCCGTTCCCTCGCGCACGCGTTGCGTTGCAACAGAAGGCGCCGACACGTCCAGCTGAAAGTGCGTTTGCGGATGGCTCCGGAGAAAGTGAGCAAATACCTGTGGCAGAAAATCCGGCGCGAGGCCTTCGGAACTCGCAATACGGATGGTCGCGCGGCCGCCCTCGCTCAGCCCGCGAATCTCGCCGACCACGCGCTCCGTTTCGAGCAGGCTGCGCCGCGCGTGCTCGGCCAGCATGCGGCCCGCCTCGCTCAGCACCATGCCGCGCGGGCGCCGTTCGAATAACGGCGTGCCCAGTTCTTCTTCGAGCCGGGCGATCTGGCGGCTGAGCGCCGAAACGGCGACATAAAGCCGCTCGGACGCCTTGCTCAGCGAGCCGCTGCGGGCCACTTCCAGAAAATAGCGGAGTGCGGTGTTGTCCATGTCGATGAGCGCGGTCTCGTCCGCTTTGCCGTTTCGGCAAAGATAAATCACAAATATTGTAATTGTGCAGAAATATCGGCGGTTGCAGGATCGGTCGACGGCATCAGACAGCATCGAACAGAGGGAGACGCGCGTTGACCCGTGACACCGCCATTCAAATCGCAGCCGCTCAATACGAGTCAGGCCGCTTCCTGAACGATCTGCGCCGCCGCGTGGCGTTTCGCACCGAGAGCCAGGAGCCGGAAAGCGGCGGCCGTTTGCGCGGCTATCTGGACGAGGAACTCGCGCCGCTGCTCACCCAATGGGGTTTTACCTGCCGGGTCGTCGAGAACCCCTCCAACGGCGCGGGCCCGTTCCTGATTGCGCACCGCCACGAAGACGATGCGCTGCCCACCGTGCTCAGCTACGGCCACGGCGACGTCGTACGCGGCTACGACGCGCAATGGCGTGCGGACCTCACGCCATGGGACGTGACCGTCGACGGCGAGCGCTGGTACGGCCGCGGCACCGCCGACAACAAAGGCCAGCACAGCATCAACCTAGCGGCGCTCGAGGCCGTGCTCGACGCGCGCGGCGGCAACCTCGGCTTCAACCTCAAGCTGCTGTTCGAAACGGGCGAGGAAGTCGGCTCGCCGGGCCTGCACGAACTGTGCACGCAGTTGCGCGACGAACTCGCCGCCGACGTGCTGATCGCCTCCGACGGACCGCGCCTTAGCGCGCACCGTCCGACGATCTTTCTCGGCTCGCGCGGCCTCGTCAATTTCAAGCTCGAACTCACGCTGCGCGAAGGCGGCCATCATTCGGGCAACTGGGGCGGCCTGCTGCGAAATCCGGGCGTCGTGCTCGCGAACGCGATCGCCTCGATGGTCGATGCGCACGGCAAGATCCTCGTCGATGGCCTGCGCCCGCCGCCGATTCCGGAATCCGTGCGCCGCGCGCTCGCCGATATTCGCGTGGGCGGCAATCCGGGCGAGCCCGAGGTCGATCGCGACTACGGCGAGCCGGGCCTCACGCCCACCGAGCGCGTGTTCGGCTGGAACAATCTGGAAGTGCTCGCGTTCCGCACGGGCAACCCCGAAAAGCCCGTGAACGCGATTCCCCCGCACGCCATCGCGTATATGCAGATCCGCTTCGTCGTCGGCACGAACTGGCAGGACCTCGAACGAATCGTGCGCGCGCACCTCGACGCGCACGGCTTCGACATGATCGAACTCGAAGTGGAGCGCGGAGCACCGGCCACGCGTGTCGATCCCGACAACGCCTGGGTGCAGTGGGCGCTGCGCTCGCTGCGCGAGACCACGGGAGCCGACCCCGTGCTGCTGCCGAACCTCGGCGGCACGCTGCCCAACGACGTATTCGCCGAGGTGCTCGGCATGCCCACGCTGTGGGTGCCGCATTCGTATCCGGGCTGCTCGCAGCACGCGCCGAACGAGCACCTGCTCGGACCGGTCGTGCGCGATGGGCTGCGCATCATGGCTGGCCTCTTCTGGGACCTCGGTGCAAGAGAGGCCGGCGCTTCCAACCCCGCACCGCATCCCACCACGCTTGCATGAGGACGTCCCAATGAGCATCGAATCCCTACGCGCGCACGGCAGCGATACCTGGTCAGAGCCCGCTCAAGGCACTTCAGGCAAGAACGTCTCGCGGCTCATCGTCGCGACTTCGATCGGCAACGCACTCGAGTTCTACGACCTGCTGGCGTACGGCTACTTCGCCTCGACGCTCTCCAAGCTCTTCTTCCCCGTTCATAACGCAACGATGTCGCTGCTGCTCACGCTCGGCACATTCGCGCTCTCGTACCTCGCGCGGCCGGTCGGCGCGCTCGTGCTCGGCTCGTACAGCGACCGCAAGGGCCGCAAGGCCTCGCTCACGCTCTCGATTGCGATGATGACGATCGGCACCGGCATGGTCGCGCTGATGCCCACCTACGCGACGATCGGCATACTAGCGCCCATCGGCATTTTTGCTTCGCGTCTTTTGCAGGGCTTTTCGGCAGGCGGCGAGTTCGGCAGTTCCACCGCCTTCCTGATCGAGCACGCGCCGCAGCGCAGCGGTTTCATGTCGAGCTGGCAGTTCTCGAGCCAGGGCGCGAGCACGTTGCTCGTCTCCTTGTTCGGCGCGGCGCTCACGGGGGTGCTCACGCAGCCGCAGCTCGAAGGCTGGGGCTGGCGCATTCCGTTCCTGTTCGGTGTGCTGATTGGTCCTGTCGGCCTCTATATCCGCAGACGCATGGACGAAACGCCCGAATTCGAGCGTATCGAAAAAGCCGAGTCGCCCGTGCGCGAACTGTTCGCCACGCAGAAGGCGCGCGTGATTGCATCGATCGGCGTGTTGATCCTGACTACGTCCGCTCAATACGTGCTGCTCTACATGCCGACGTATGCTGCGCGGCAGCTCGGCCTCGCACCTTCGTCGGGCTTCATCGCCACGCTCGTGGCCGGCCTGATCGCCATCGTGCTAACGCCGATCGTGGGCCACTGGTCGGACAAGGTAGGCCGCACCCGCATCATGCTCGTGGCGGGCGTGTTGTTCCTGCTCACCGTCTATCCGGCGTTCATGTTCGTCAACGCCCATCCTTCGCTGCCCTCGCTGCTGGCGGCCGTCGTCTGGATCGCGGTGCTGAAGGTCACCTACTTCGCCCCGATTCCGGCGCTCATGGCAGGCTTCTTCCCCGCGCGCACGCGCACCACGGGCATGGCGCTCGCCTATAACGTCGGCACGACCGTGTTCGGCGGCTTCACGCCGCTGGCCGTGGCCTCGCTCATTGCGGTGACGGGCAACAATCTCGCGCCGGGGCTCTGGCTGATGTTCGCGGCCGTATTGAGCCTGGCTACGCTGATCTGGGCGCGGGTGGGTCTCGACGCCCGCTGAACCAACCCCCGTACAAGAACACCAACCGGAAGCACGCACGTATGCAACACGATTTGCCGCAGGAAGTTCAGGACGCCATTCAGTTTTCCGTCGATCACGAATCGGCATGGGACCGTAACGCCGATGGCAACTTCGGCGTGCACGTGAACGACCCGCCGCCGTGGAACCGCCTGCTTGGCCCCATTCACGATCGCGGCCCGGTGTCCGGCGCCGTCGCCGTGAACGGGCGCCCGCTCGCGCAATGGGGCGCGCCCGATCGGCCCGATCTGACCTTCAGCATCGCGAAGACGTATCTCGCGCTGCTCGCGGGCGTGGCGCACGACCGCGGTTTGCTGCCCGATCCCGACGAGCCCGTCCACATACGCGTGCCCGGCATCGGCTTCGACGACGACCACAATGCGCAGGTCACGTGGACGCACCTGCTGCAACAGACGAGCGAATGGCAAGGCAATTGCTTCGGCCTTTCCGATCAGGCCGATCACTATCGCGCCGTCACGTTCGGCGAGCCGCCCGACGGGAAAAAAGGCGACTTGCGCCCGTTACGCGCGCCCGGCACATATTGGGAATACAACGACGTGCGCATCAATCAGCTTTCGCTCGCGCTCCTGCGTCTGTTCGGTCGTTCGTTACCCGAAGTATTTCGCGAGACGATCATGCGGCCCGTCGGCGCGAGCGAGAACTGGCAATGGGTCGGTTACGACGACGCATGGATCGACCAGGGCGGCAGACGCGTGCAGTCGGTGCCGGGCGGCTCGCATTGGGGCGGCGGCATGTCGGTGAGCGCAAACGACCAGTTGAAGGTCGCGCAAATGCTGCTCGACGATGGCGTCGCCTCGGGCCGCCGCGTGCTCTCGAGCGAATGGATCGCGCGCATGCGCACGCCCTGCCCGCTCGCGCCGTTCTACGGCTCGCTGGTCTGGCTCAACACGGCCCGCCGCATGTTCCCGAGTGTGACCGCGTCGAGCTGGTTTGGCGTCGGCGCGGGCAGCTCGTTCATGTGGATCGAGCCCGAGCGCAAGATCGCGCTGATCGTGCGCTGGCTCGATTCACAATTCGCCGATGCGTTCTTCGGCAAGATGCTGCACGCTGTGGATGCCGTGCGCGCGCGCCAGGGCACGGGCACGCTGGCGACCTAGCGCATCGCCATTTCCAGCACCCGCGCCACGTGCAGCGCCGTGGCGTTTGCGCCGTCGTGGATCTGGTGGCGGCAACTCGTGCCATCCGCCACGACGAGATCGGCGCGATCCGCCTTGCGCACGGCGGGCAACAGCGCCAGCTCGGCCATCGCCATCGACGCTTCGTAGTGCTCCGCTTCGTAGCCGAAGCTGCCCGCCATCCCGCAGCATGACGATTCGATCGGCTTCACCTCCAGGCCCGGAATCCAGCCCAGCACTGTGAGCACAGGCCGGAAGGCATCGAATGCTTTCTGGTGGCAGTGGCCGTGCACCCACGCGCGCGGCGCATCGAGTTCGTGCAACGGCAGATCGAAGCGGCCCGCGCCCTTCTCGCGCACGAGGAATTCCTCGAACAGGAACGCCGCGGCCGACAAGTCGCGCGCTTCGTCGCCGTAGCCGTATTGCAGGAATTCGTCGCGCATCGAG
Source organism: Paraburkholderia sp. CNPSo 3272 (assembly GCF_024206495.1). Classification (GTDB taxonomy): domain Bacteria; phylum Pseudomonadota; class Gammaproteobacteria; order Burkholderiales; family Burkholderiaceae; genus Paraburkholderia. Next base: position 105,945 of record NZ_JAMBPQ010000013.1, read on the forward strand.
AGCAGACAAGAAGGTTCGAGCCCGACGATCGACACGCCGCGCGCCACGAACGGCATGAGCGTATCGAGCAGGCGCCGCACCTCGCGCTTCGCCTCGTCCACCAGTCCCGCTGCGAGGAACGTGCGGCCGCAGCAGAGCGGGCGTTCTTCGCCGCGCACATTGAAGTGCACGAAATAGCCGGCCGCTTCGAGCACGCGTTGCGCGGCGCGGGCGTTTTCGGGCTCGAAGTTGTCGGTGAAGGTGTCAACGAAGAGCACCACTTCCTTCGTTGCCGCGGCTGCGTCGGGCTTTGCGGCCGCAACCTCCGCAAGGAACGAAGGCCGCAACTGCGGCAGCGAGCGTTGCGGCGCGAAGCCGAGCATGCGCTTTGCCCACGCGGAGACCACGGGGATACGCTCGGCTGCCGCCGCAAGGCCGCCGGCTTGCGCCGCGCGTCGCGCATAGCGCGGCAAATAGGCAATCATCTTCTCGCGCAGCTTCAGACCGTGCTTCGTATTCCATGCAGCGCGCGCCTCGATTTTCAGCTTCGCCATGTCCACGCCGGTCGGACAGTCGCGCTTGCAGCCCTTGCACGATACGCACAGGTCGAGCGTGTCCTTGACGTCGTCGCTTGCGAGTCCGTCGTCGCCCAACTGGCCAGAGATCGCGAGCCGAAGCGTGTTCGCGCGGCCACGCGTCACGTGCTTCTCGTCTTTCGTCACGCGGTAGCTCGGGCACATCGTGCCCGCGTCGAACTTGCGGCAGTGGCCGTTGTTGTTGCACATCTCCACGGCCTTCGCGAGGCCGCCGGTCAGGTCGTCGCCGCTGCCGGGCGGCGTTTCTACACCCGTTAGCGGATCGCGGCCCACGTCCCACGCCGACCAGTCGAGCATCGGGCGCATCTGGCGCTCGCGATATCCCGGCGCGAAGCGGAACAGCGTCGCGTCGTCCATCTTCGGCGGCCGCACTATCTTGTCGGGATTGAGGCGGTTCTCGGGATCGAACAGCTGCTTGATTTCCGAGAAAGCCGCGTTGATCTTCGGTCCGTACTGCCAGGCAATCCATTCGCCGCGGCACAGACCGTCGCCATGCTCGCCCGAAAACGCGCCCTTGTACTCGCGCACCAGTTCCGCAGCCTGCTCCCCTATCGCGCGCATTTTTTTCGCGCCGTCGCGGCGCATGTCGAGTATCGGCCGCACGTGCAGCGTGCCGACGCTCGCGTGCGCATACCACGTGCCTTCGGTGCCATGCTGATGGAAGATGTCGGTCAGGCGGCTCGTATACTCCGCGAGATGTTCGAGCGGCACGGCGCAGTCCTCGATGAACGAGACGGGCTTGCCGTCGCCCTTCATGCTCATCATGATGTTCAAGCCCGCTTTGCGCACTTCCCACAGCGCCTTTTGCTCGTTCGCATCGGTCATCTTCACGACCGAGTCCGGCAGGCCGTGATCGCCCATCAGCTCGACCAGTTCTTCGAGGCGGCGCACCTGGGCGTCGCGCTCGTCGCCCGCGAATTCGACCAGCAGGATCGCATCGGGCCTGCCCACGAGCGCCTTCTCGATCACCGGCTTGAACCCCGGATTGCCGAGCGCAAGCTCGATCATCGTGCGATCGACCAGCTCGACCGCCGTCGGCTTGAGCTTGACGATGTGCTGCGCCGAGTCCATCGCCTGCCGGAAGGTGGGAAAGCTCACTACGCCCACCGTTTTATGCGCTGGCAGCGGCGCGAGCTTCAGCGTGATCTGCCGGCTGAACGCGAGCGTGCCTTCGGAGCCCACGAGCAGGTGCGCGAGATTCGCCACGCCGTCGTCGGTATAGGCGAGCGGGTTCTGGCAATCGAACAGGTCGATGTTGTAGCCGGCCACGCGGCGCAGCACCTTCGGCATGCGTTCGGCGATCTCGCCGCGCTCGCGCGTGGCGATGCGCTGCACGCCTTCGAGCAGCGCCGCCAGCCGCGCGCCTTCGTGCGGCTTGTTCAGCGACTGGAAGCGCGCTTCGGTGCCATCCGCGAGAATCGCATCGATGCCGAGCACGTTGTGCACCATGTTGCCGTATTCGATCGAACGCGAGCCGCACGAGTTGTTGCCCGCCATGCCGCCAATCGTGCACTGCGCGGCCGTCGAAACATCCACGGGAAACCACAACCCGTGCGGCTTGAGCCACGCATTCAGATGATCGAGCACGACGCCCGGTTCGACCGTCACCGTGCGCGCATCGGCGTCGAAATCGACGATGTTGTTGAGCCACTTCGACGTGTCGATCACGAGCGCTTCGCCCACCGTCTGCCCGCACTGGCTCGTCCCAGCGCCGCGCGCCAGCACCGGAGCATGCGCGAGGCGCGCCACTTCGAGCGCGGCGCGCAAATCGTCCTGATCGCGCGGCACGACCACGCCGATGGGCACGATCTGATAGATCGAGGCGTCGGCTGCGTAACGGCCGCGGCTCGCGGCGTCGAATAACACGTCGCCGCGCAGTGCTTCACGCAGACGCCGCGCGAGCGGCGAGCCGTGGCCCGCGCTCGAGGGAACGAGATGAACCGGCTTGACCAGCATGCCCGATGTGCGTGCGCCTTCCATCGCCGTTCACACTCCTTGATGTGAACCCGCCGGTTCGTCAGCCTTCTTGCCCAGCTCGAAGCGGCTGTCGGGCTGCATGCGGAACGCGAGAATCACGCCGCACCCCATCAGTATCATGCTGCCCACGAACGGCAGGTCCCAGTTGCCGAAGCGGTCGATCAGAAAACCGCCGACCACGGGCGAGATGATCGCGGCCAGCGCCGAGCCCGTGTTCATCATGCCGCTCGCCGTGCCCGAGAACTCCGGGGCGATATCCATGGGAATCGCCCACATCGGCCCGATCGTCATTTCGGCGAAGAAGAAACCCGCCGCGAGGCACGCCATGGAAATGACAGGGTCGTGCACGAACATCAGCGGCACGAGAACGATCAGTGTGATCAGCATGCACACGGAAACCATCCAGCTGCGCGCGCGCTTGAGATTACCCGTGCGCTGAAAGAGCCAGTCGGTCACGAGGCCGCCGAGCGTGTCGCCCACCACGCCCGCGAGGAACACCACCGAGGCGAAGATCGCCGACTTGCCCAACTGCAGGTGATAGTTGTGCAGGAAGTATTGCGGGATCCAGCTAAGGAAAAGCCACAGCGTCCAGCCGTAGCAGAAGTAGACGATCGTCACCGGAATCATGCGCTTGAAGAGCGCCATCCATGGCAGGCCCGTCGCGCGCGGCTTGGGCGGCGGCAGGATCGCGAGTTCGGCCTCGGTGATGCGCGGGTGATCCTTCGGATGTTCGGTGAAGGTGAATGCCCACACCACCACCCACAGCAGGCTGAGCGCGCCGCACACGAAGAACGATTCGCGCCAGCCGTAGCGCGCCATCACCAGCACGACCACCGCGGGCGCCACCGCGTTGCCGATGCGCGAGGCGGAGTGTGTGATGCCCTGCGCGAAGCCGCGCCGTTCTTTCGCGACCCAGCGCGACATGGCCGATGTCGAGGCGGGAAACGTCGCGCCCTCGCCGAAGCCGAGCAACAGGCGCGCGGCGAGCAGCGTGACGAGGCCGCCCGCCATGCCCGTGAGAATCGTCGCCACGCCCCACAGCGCGCCGCAGAAAAGCAGCGTGCGGCGCGCGCCGAAGCGGTCGCTCACCCAGCCGCCGATGATCTGAAACAGCAAATACGGATACGCAAACGCCGAGAAAACCAGTCCCACTTCGGTATGCGAGAGCTGGAATTCCTTGCCGAAGCCCGCCGCCGCCGTGCTCACGTTCACACGGTCGAGGTAGGTGATGAAGTACATGATGCAGAGCATGATCAGCACGATGCTGCTCGCGCTCGTCAATCGATACCGTTTCATCGTCAGTCTCCACTGCTGGTTCTATCGGCCGCATCGCCCTTCTCGAAGTGGCGCCCGGCATGGGAACGACCTTGCATCACCCGGAATCGGCCTCGCAGGCCGCGCCCCTGCGCGGCATGTGAAAAAACGCTTGTTTCAGGCGGCTTTCAGCGACACCAGGTTGGGTTGCGCCGCGAGATATTCCATCGCGGCGGGCAAGCCGCTGTCCTTCAAGGGCACGCCTGCGATGCGCAGACCCATCTCGCAGCCCGCCAATGCCGCCAGCAGCGTGAGGTCGTTGCAGTCGCCAAGATGCCCGATGCGGAACATGCGCCCCTTGACCTTGCCGAGTCCCGTGCCGAGCGACAGATCGAAGCGCTCGTAGATGATCTTGCGCACGGCATCCGCATCCACGCCTTCGGGCGTCATCACGCCCGTGAGCACGGGACTGTAGACGGCGGGATCGGCGCACTGGATCTCGAGGCCCCACGCGCGCACGGCGCGCCGGCACGCCTCGCCTAGCCGCTGATGCCGCGCGAACACGTTGTCGAGCCCTTCGTCCTGCAGCATGTCGAGCGCTTCGGAAAGGCCGTAGAGCAGGTTCGTGTTGGGCGTGTACGGCCAGTACCCGCTCTTGTTCATCTCGATGATCTCAGCCCAGCCCCAGAAGCTGCGCGGCAGCTTCGCATGCTCGCTCGCCGCCAGCGCCTTCGCCGACACGGCGTTGAAGCTGATGCCCGGCGGCAGCATGAGACCCTTCTGCGAGCCGGAGACGGTCACGTCCACGCCCCATTCGTCGTGGCGATAGTCGGCGCTGGCGAGACCGGAAATCGTGTCCACGAGCAGCAGCGCCGGGTGGCCGGCGGCGTCGATCGCGCGGCGCACCGCAGCGATGTCCGAGGTCACGCCGGTCGAGGTCTCGTTATGCACCACGCAAACCGCCTTGATGGCGTGCTGCGCGTCCTCTCGCAGACGCTTTTCGATCATGTCGGCCTGCACGCCGCGCCGCCAGCCCTCGATGCCGGGCAGGCCGAGAAATTCCGGCTTCAGGCCCAGGCGTTCGGCCATTTGCTTCCACAACGTCGCGAAATGGCCCGTCTCAAACATCAGCACCGTGTCGCCGGGGCTCAGCGTGTTGGTGAGCGCGGCTTCCCACGCGCCGGTGCCGGAGGCCGGGTAGATCACCACCGGCTGCTGCGTCTTGAAGATTTTCTTGATGCCGTCCAGCACCTTGAGCCCGAGCACGCCGAACTCGGGGCCGCGATGGTCGATGGTCGGATAGCTCATCGCGCGCAGGATGCGATCGGGCACCGGGCTCGGCCCGGGAATCTGCAGGAAGTGGCGACCAGCGGGATGGAAATCGAGCTTCAACATGCAATCGCTCCTGTTTTGAATTTTGCATTCAAAAAACTATAATCCAGCCAGCTCCTCCGCAAAGAGAGAATTCCAACATGGTTTACCCCAGTATCAGCTAGCTCCTTTGGGGTCCTTTCCTTGGGCTAGAATTCGCTGGAAACCGATGGAAATGCCTTTTGCATGCAAAATCCAAACCTGAACCCCACTGCGATCAGCCCGGAGCTGCCGCCTGTTCCGCGCCAGCAACTCCATGACACCGTCGTCGACCATCTACGGCGCTTCATCGTGGAAGGCATGCTCGAGGCCGGGCGCAAGCTCAACGAACGCGAGCTGTGCGAAACGCTGGGGATTTCGCGCACGCCGCTTCGCGAGGCGCTGAAGGTGCTCGCCTCCGAAGGGCTGATCGAGATTTCGCCGAATCGCGGCGCCTCGGTCTCGAAGATGTCGGAGGCGGAACTGCGCGAGACCTTCGAACTCATGAGCGGGCTCGAAGCGTTTTCAGGCGAGCTGGCGTGCGAGCGGATCACCGCGGCTGAGATCGCCGAGATCAAGGCGCTGCACTACGCCATGCTCGCCTGCCGCGCGCAGAACGATCTGGCCGGCTACTACGGCCGCAATCAGGCGATTCACGACAAGATCAACGAAGCGGCGCGCAACTCGGCGCTGCGGCAAACGTATATCGCGGTGAATCGCCGTTTGCAGGCGCTGCGGTTTCGCTCGAACTTCGAAACCCCCAAGTGGGATCGCGCGATCCACGAGCATGGCGAAATGCTGGAGGCGCTCGATGCGCGCGACGGAAAGCGGCTCGCCGCGATACTGCGGCAGCATTTGCTCGCCAAACGCGATGCGGTGCTGAGGATTGGGGATACGCCGCCGGTGCAGGACGCCGGCAACTGATTCGTTGCGCGCGCCACGCCTTTCGACTACTTCGCCGTCGACTCCAAAAAACTCTGCGCAAGCTGCTTCCTCAGGTGATCGGCCGCGGGCGAGAGCCTGCGGCCCACGCGCGTGACCATCTGGCTCGAAAAGCCCGCCGCGATCGGATGATCGATCGGCACGGCCACCAGTTCGCCCAGATCGATGCCCCGGCGCGCCGTAATCGACGACATGAACGCCACGCCCAGCCCGGCGGCCGCGAGCGTCTGCGCCGTGTTGAACAGATCGACGCGATAAGCCGGCATCACGTTCAAACGCGCGTCGTCGAACAGCGACTGCACGAAGTGCTGCACACCGAACGACTCGGTCATGAAGATCAGGCGCTCGCTGGCGAGTTCGGCGGGCGCCACCTTCTGCAGCTTCGCAAAGCGGTGCGAGGGCGCGACGAGCGCGCAGAGCGGCCGCGAGGCGAAGGGATGAATGCGCATGGCAGGGTCGTCGGACGTGCGCGTGCACAGGCCGATATCGACGACGTCGTCGCGCACGAGCGAGAGTACGACCGGCGTCGGCCCCGAGCGGATCTCCACGAGGATGTCCGGGTACGTCATCGAAAAACGCTGCAACGCCCGCGCTATCAGATTGCCGATGAAACCCTCGCCCACGCCCAGCGCCACGCGACCGCGCCTTAGGTGCCGGTACTCTTCGAGGCGCGCGGCCAGATCGCGCTGGCGGCGCTGCCCGTCGCGATAGTGGTCCACGAGCACCTGACCGATCTCGGTCACGGCCACGCTGCGCCCGCGCCGCTCGATCAACGGAAAGCGCAGTCGCCGCTCCAGCGCCGCCACCTGCCGGCTGATGACCGAGGCGTTGATGCCCAATGCCTCGGCGGCCATGCGCACGCCGCCTGCGGCCGCGATTTCGGCCAGATAGCGCAACGGCCGCTCGCCGATATCGTCGATCACGCCTCGCGCCACCTCTTCCCGATCTGCCTTTCCCCGCACTGCATCGCTCCTTCCGCGCGCGTCGTCTTGCTGCGGCGCGACAATCGACTGTTGACTTCAAGTCAACATTTTCGATGCTTTTCCGTCATGGGTCGAGTTTTTCGTCGATGCAATACTCGGCCTTTGGCTTTTGCCCAAAACCCATTCCAATAAGGGGAGTCCCCGTGAGCGAGCACCACTACTGCGAAGTCGCCGACCTGGCCGAAGCCCGATCGGAACTCGACGAAATCCGTCATCACCTCCACAAGCACCCCGAGCTGTCGTACGAGGAGGCCGACACGTCGCGCTTCGTCGCCGACAAGCTCGAGTCCTGGGGCTACGACGTCACGCGCCGCGTGGGCGGCCACGGCGTCGTGGCGGCGCTCAAGGCGGGCACGAGCACGCGCACCGTAGGGGTGCGCGCCGACATGGACGCCCTGCCGATCCAGGAGCTGACCGGCCTCGATTACGCAAGCATCCACGCGGGCAAGATGCACGCGTGCGGCCACGACGGCCACACCACCGTGCTGCTCGGCGCGGCGCGCCAGCTCGCGAAAACGCGCAATTTCGACGGCACCGTCCACCTGATTTTCCAGCCCGCCGAAGAAGCCGGTTCGGACAGCGGCGCCCAGCGCATGATCGCCGACGGCCTGTTCGAGCGCTTCCCCTGCGAAGCCATCTTCGGGCTGCACAACCATCCGGGCGTGCCCATCGGCACCTTCGGCTTTCGCGCCGGCCCGCTCATGGCCGCGTGCGACACGGTCAAGCTACGTGTTCACGGCAAGGGCGGCCATGCGGCGCGCCCCCATCTGGCCGTCGACCCGGTGCTCGTGGGCAGCAGCATCGTGATGGCCTTGCAGTCGGTGGTGTCGCGCAACGTCGATCCAAACGAAGCCGCGGTCGTGACCGTCGGCGCGTTCCGTTCGGGCCACGCGCCCAACGTGATTCCCGAAGACGCCGTGCTCGAATTGAGCGTGCGCTCGTTCTCGCCCGAGGTGCGCGCGACGCTCGAGGCACGCATCCGCGCCCTCGTGCAAGCGCAGGCGCAAAGCTACGGCGCGACGGTGGACATCGAATTCATCCGCGGCTATCCGGTGCTCATCAACAGCGAAGCCGAAACCGAATTCGCACGTCAGGTCGCCGAGGAACTGGTCGGGCCGGAGCACGTCATCGCGCCATTCCCGCCGATCGCCGGCAGCGAGGATTTCGCGTACTACCTGCAGCAGCGGCCCGGTTGTTTCGTGCGCCTTGGCAATGGCGAAGGCCGGCCGATGCTGCACAACGCACGCTACGACTTCAACGACGAGAACCTGACCATTGGCGCCGCGTTCTGGACGCGCCTCGTCGAACGCTTCCTCAGCAAGGAGCGTGCATGAACGCCGCCACGGAACCGCTTCTGGAAACAGCCGAAGAAGCGCCGCTCTCGCCGGGCTACCAGCGCAAGATCGTTCTCGCGGCGGTGATCGGCAACCTGCTCGAATTCTTCGACTTCACGGTCTATAGCTATTTCGCGCTCACGATCGGCCATCAGTTCTTCCCGGCCGACAGCCAGGTCACGTCGCTCTTGCTCGCGTTCGCGGTGTTCGCCGTGGGCTTCGTGATGCGCCCGCTCGGCGGCATCGTGCTCGGCCGCTACGCGGACCGGGCGGGCCGCAAGCCGGCGCTCACGCTCACTATCCTGCTGATGGCGGTGGGTTCCGCGTCCATCGGTCTTGCACCCACCTATGCGCAGATCGGCCTGGCCGCCCCGCTCCTGATCGTCGTCGCCCGCCTCGTGCAGGGGTTCGCCCAAGGCGGCGAGTTCGGCGCGGCAACCGCCACCCTCCTCGAAATGGGCGGACAGGCAAGCCGCGGTTTTCGCGCGAGCTGGCAACTCGCGAGCCAGGGCGCGGCAGCGCTGCTCGGCTCGGGCCTCGCGGCGAGCCTCGGCTTTCTGCTCTCTGCGGAAACGATGCATAGCTGGGGCTGGCGCATTCCGTTCCTGCTCGGCACGCTCATCGCGCCGGTCGGCATCTATCTGCGCCGGCACATTCGCGAGGAGCCGCCGGCGCAGCGCGTAGTCGCGGACCGCGACGACCCGAAGCGCGGCGTGTATGTGCGCAACTGGTTTCTCACGATCTTCGCGATCATGGGCATGTCGGTTTCGACCTACGTGATGATGTACTACATGCCGACCTACTGCATCCAGTACCTGGGACTGCCGCCCAAAATGTCGATCCTCGCGGGCGTGGCGTCCAGCACGATCTCGCTCGTGATGTGCCCGATCTACGGCGCGTGGTCGGACCGCATGGGCCGCCGCAAGCCGCTCACGGTGATCGGGCGCGTCGCGTTGATCCTGCTGCTCTATCCGGCGTTCTGGCTCATGACGCACTTTCCGTCGCTGCCGGTCGTGCTCGCCGCGCTCGTCGTGCTCATGCTCTGCTATACGATGGGCTCTGCGCCCGCTTACGCGCTGATGCCGGAAAACTTTCCGAAACATCTGCGCGCTGGCTATATGTCGAGCGCCTACGCGATTGCGGTGTCGGTGTTCGGCGGCACGGCTCAGCTCGTGGCCGGCTGGCTCATCCATGTGACGGGCAACAAGATGGCGCCCGCGTGGTACATGATCGGCTGCGTGCTGATTTCGCTCATTGCCGTTTCAATGTTCGAGGAAACCGGCAACAAGCAGATCGACTGACCGCTCGCCTGAAAAGATGCAGCCCTAAAAAAGGGCGGGCGACGCTGGGTGCGTCGCCCGCCCTTCGCACTACACCCCGATTCTTCTTCGATAGTTAGTTTGACTACATACCCCGCCGTTATTGGCTGCCGCCAGGCTGAGTGCTCATCCCGCCATTACCATTGTCGTTGTTATACGGCATGCTCTGGGGGGTTCCCGTGGCAGGCGCAGGCGCCGCGCCAGTCCCGGTTCCCTGGCCGCCGCCGGTCGCTGTAGTGCCGGGCGCGCCATAGCCGCTATTGTTATAACGGGTGCCTGCGGTGCTGCCCGGCGGACGCGCCGTATTGATGCCCGCCGCGCCCGTCGTGCCGCCGCCCGCGCCTACGCCATTGCTACCCCCGCCGGCGCCACCGGCTCCACCGCCGGCTCCCCCGCCTGCGCCCTGCGCGAGCGCGGCTGCCGAACACGTTGCGATGATCACCCCAGCCAGCAATTGTTTGATCGATCCATTCATTTCGCTCTCCTTGAGGATTGTGGATGGAACTGCTACGTGGCGAACCGGCGGCGCACCACGCCTGGCTGTTGTTCCGCAAGCGCCATGCCGCCGCAGAGTCGAACCCGGCTGCGCGCCGTTTGCTCTGATTAGAGGTTTCACGCGCCGCGCGGCATCCGCCTTGCTACAGTTGAGATTGGTTGCAAACGGTCTCAGACGGTCTCAATCAAGGAGGAAATCGCAATGGCCAACATGCTCGACAACTGCAAGGTCGCAATCCTTGCCATGGACGGATTCGAGGAAGTCGAACTTACCGAGCCGCGCCGCGCATTAAAGGAAGCGGGGGCGCACGTGGACGTGATATCGCAGAAAAGCGGCGAAATTCAGGGCTTTCGTCACGTCGACAAGGGCAGCAAGATCAAGGTGGACCGCACTTTCGGCAGCGTGAAGGCGGATGACTACGACGCGGTCGTATTGCCCGGCGGCGTGGTGAACTCGGACGCCATCCGCCTCATCCCGGAGGCGCAGGCGTTCGTGCGTGCGGCCAACGACGCGCACAAGACGATTGCCGTGATCTGCCATGGTGGTTGGCTGCCGGTCTCGGCTGGTATCGTCAAGGGACACACCATGACGAGCTGGCCCTCGCTGCAGGACGATATCCGCAATGCGGGCGGCAAGTGGGTCGACGAGACCATGGTCCACGACGGCAACTTCATCACGAGCCGCAAGCCCGACGATATACCTGCCTTCAACGCCGAAATAATTTCCACCCTGTCGGCGGCGGCAGGCACGGCATGACAGCGCTGGCCGGCGTCATGCTCATAGCGCCACCTGCACGCCCAACTCGACCACGTGCGCGGGAGTCAGACCGTAGTACTCTGCGCTCGATGTGCAGTGATGCGACATGAACGCGAAGAGCCGCGCACGCCAGCGGCTCACGTCCTGCTGGGCTTGCTCGCGCAGCACCTCGTCGCGCGGCAAATAGAAGGTGGTCTGTTGCGGGTCGAAACGCCAGTCGCCCAGCCTGCCTTGCAGCGATGCCAACAGGCGCGGCAGATTGGGCCGCTCCACAAAGCCATGATGCGCGACGATCTCCCAGCATCCCGCGCCGAGGTCGCGAGCTTCGATGCGGGTTTCATCGTCCGCCTGTGGCGCGGACTCCGCAACGTTGGCGAACACGATCACCGTACGATGCAAGACGTGATTGTGACGCACGTTGCTCGCGAGCGCGGCCGGCGTCATGCCGGGTACGTTGCCCGGATACACGGCCGTGCCCGGCACTCGAGGCGGCTTCGGATCGGCAGTGCAGACACCGCGCAAAAAGGCGTCCACTGATTCGCCGCGTGCCGCATGGCGCGCCTCCAGTTCGCGGCCCCGGTTCCAGGTACTCATCGTGATGAACAGCAATGCGCCCACGGAAACCGGGAACCAGCCACCGGTGGGAATTTTCGGCAGGCTCGCGGCGAGCAGCATGCCGTCCACGATCAGCAGGGGCACGCATGCGAGCCATGTGGCGACGCGCGGCCAGCCCCATACTTCGCGGCACACCGACAGCATCTGCATCGAGGTGGTCACCATCGTCACGGCCACGGCGAGGCCATACGCGGACGTGAGCCGCTCGGAGCTGCGAAAGAACAGCACGAGAAACACCACGGCCACGAGCAATCCCGCGTTGACTGCCGGAACGTAGATCTGGCCGCGCCGCGTGCTCGAGGTTTCGATCGTACGCATGCGCGGCAGGAAGCCTAGTTCGATGGCCTGGCTCGTCATTGAAAAAGCGCCCGAGATCACCGCTTGGGAAGCGATGATGGTGGCAAGCATGGCGATGCCGACCGCCGGAATGAGCGCCCAATGCGGCACCGAGCGAAAGAACGGCTGGCTGGCGCCGCCCGGCTCGAACAGCACGGTCGCGGCCTGGCCGAAATAACCCGCGACGATCGCGGGCAGCACGACGCAAAAGAACGCAATACGAATGGAGCGCGTGCCGAAGTGGCCGATGTCGGCGTAGAGCGCCTCGGCGCCCGTCAACGCAAGAATTACGGCAGCGAGCACGCCGAACGCGAGCCCCGGATGCGCGAACGCGAGCCGCACGGCCCAGACCGGCGATGCCGCGGCGAGAATCGCCGGATAGAGCACGATGTGATAAACGCCCACCGCGCCGAGGCTCAAGAACCAGAGCGCCATGACCGGCCCGAACGTGCGCCCGACCATGGCGGTGCCGCGCGACTGGAACAGGAAGAGCGCCACTAGAATCGCCAATGAAACCGGCAGCACGGCGCTGTCGAATGCGGGATTGATTTCCTTGAGCCCTTCTACCGCGGAAAGCACCGAAATGGCGGGCGTGATCATCGAGTCGCCGTAAAACATCGCCGCGCCGACGAGACCCGCGAGCACGAGCAGACGCGGCGCGGGCCGCCCCGCCTTCGCGAACCCCGCCCGCACGAGCGCCGTGAGCGCGACGATGCCGCCCTCGCCTTCGTTGTCGGCGCGCATGACGAAAATGGCGTACTTGAGCACCACCACGATCAGCACCGCCCACAGGATCATGGAAAGCACGCCCATCACCACGGGCTGGGCCGTCGAATGCGCCGTCTGCACGGCTTCGCGCAGCGCGTAGATCGGGCTCGTGCCGATGTCGCCGAACACGACGCCGAGCGAGCCGAGCACCAGTGCGCGCTGGCCAGCGTCGTCGTCCTGCTTGCGCGCCTGCTCTTTCGGCGCGTTTGCGTGCGGGTCCAGGCGTTCCTTGAGCATGGCTGCGCGGCGTTCGTGGAGGTTTTGCCCTCTCGCAATTGGCGTTCCACTCGAACCTGCGCGAGTCAGGGGTCGATCGGCAATTTGCCGTCGGCGTTGGGAACTTGCCTTATCCGTCGGGCGCGTCTATATTGAGCCCAGATGGTTGCGAGTCGCAACCATTAGCCTAAATACCGTGAAGACCGTAACGGAGACCATCATGGATTTTGTCGACGTGCCCGCGCAGCCCCGCGAGACGACCATCCTCGAACTGCGCGAGTTCTCGCGGCGGCTCGTGCGCGAGCTGGGCTTCATGCGCGCGACGCTCGCCGACAGCGATCTCGCCCCGTCCGCCGTGCACGCCATCATCGAGATCGGCGCGCAGCCGGGCATCAACGCGAGGGCGCTCGGCGACATCCTGCGGCTCGACAAGTCGAACACGAGCCGGCAGGTCGCGCGGCTCGAAGCGGCCGGTCTCGTCAAACGCAAGACCGCCGACGATGACGCGCGCTCTTCCGAGCTGACCCTGAGCGCGGCAGGCCAGAAGCTGCGCGCGAAGATCGACCGCTTCGCCACGGATCAGGTTTCCAACGCGCTGCGCAAGCTCGTTCCTGCCGACCAGCAGACGCTCGTGCGAGCGCTCTCGCTCTACGCCGACGCGCTCGCGCACGACAATCCCAACGAGACCAGCGCAACGGCGCCGGCGGCGGGGGTGCAGATCGTCGAAGGCTACCGGCCCGGCTGCATTGGCGACATTGCGAGCCTGCACGCGCGGTTCTACGCGGCGAACTGGGGCTTCGGCTCGTACTTCGAGAAGAAGGTGGCGACGGAACTCGCCGACTTCGCCGGCGCGTTGCCAGCGGTTGGCAAGGCGCTCTGGCTCGCGGTGGAACGCGATCGCGTATTGGCTTCGCTTGCCATCGACGGGAACGAGTGCGGCAACGCAGGCGTCGCCCACCTGCGCTGGTTCATCGTGGACGACTCACTGCGCGGCACCGGCATCGGGCGGCGGTTGATGACGAACGCGATGCAGTTCGTCGATGCACACTACGCCGAGACCTACCTGTGGACGTTCAAGGGCCTGGACGCCGCACGGCACTTATACGAGTCGTTCGGCTTTCACGTCGCGGAAGAGTCCGAAGGCCACCAGTGGGGCACGAGCGTAACGGAGCAGCGCTTCGTGCGGCGCCGCGCCGGTTGACTCGCACGCATGTGCACCGAGGCGAAGCCGCCAGGCATCACGAGGGCGGCGAACGAAAGCAGGAACGCCACCAGTGGATCGCGCGTATGGCTGAACGCCGTGAAGAGCGGTACGGAAAACAGCGTGGTCGAGTGGGGCGTTCAGTCCTTCGGTGCGTACTCGCGATCGAGCCGGTCGAAGAGCGGCTTGTTGACGAGGCGCTGACGCTCGGCGAACGGCGCGACGATCGTCGCGTCTTCGTCGAGCCGGCCGTTTGCGCGCAATTGCCCGAGAGCACGCTGCATGCCGACCACTGCGCCCTGCAGCGCCGCGTTCGCGTACAGCACCAGCGCGTAGCCAAGGGCCGCCAGCGCTTCGCGCGACTGCACCGGCGTCTTGCCGCCAATTACGATGTTGATGAGCTGTGGTGCATCGATGAGTTTGGGCAGGCATTCGATGTCTTCGAGCTTTTCCGTGGCTTCGATAAAGAGAATGTCCGCGCCCGCCTCGATGAACGCGTGGCCGCGCGCAATCGCGTCTTCGATGCCGTGCACGGCGGCGGCATCGGTGCGCGCCATGATGAGCAGATTGCCGTCTTCGCGCGCGTCCACGGCCGCGCGGATCTTGCCCGCCATCTCGCTCGCGCCGATCACTTCCTTGTTGGCGAAGTGGCCGCACTTCTTCGGCATCACCTGGTCTTCGAACTGGATCGCATCGGCGCCGCTGCGCTCGAGCGTACGCACGGTCTGGCGCACGTTGAGCGCATTGCCGAAGCCCGTGTCCGCGTCGACGATGAGCGGCAGGTTGACGGCGTCGCGCACGCGCGCCGTGTGCTCGGCAATGTCGCTCAAACCGATGAAGCCGAGATCGGGCAGGCCGAACGACATGTTGGTGACGCCAGCGCCAGTGAGGTAGAGCGCTTCGAAGCCGGCGTCCTCGATCACACGGGCGCTCATGGCGTTGAAGGCGCCCGGCACGAGCAGGCCGCGGCGTTCGTTGACTTTGGCGCGGAACGCGGCACGGCGTGCGGCAGTGGAGGTGGTCATCGCAATAACTCCGTTCAGTGGGTTTTGAGAAGGCTCAGACATTTGCAGGATGTATGCCAACCAGCAGAAGCTGGCCGCAAGCCATGCAGAACAATACTTTAGCGGCCCCAGCGTACGACCGGCGTTTCGCACCCTGTATTTCCGGAGTTCGCGCAGAGCGACGCAGCGAGCGATGCGCCGCCGCGCACGCCGGCCAATCGTGCCGCCGCCAGCCGCGCGCTCGGCATAGGCCGCGCCACGCTTTTGCGCTTGATGAAGGGCGCGTGATCGCACGGAGTATCATGACAACCTCCACGATGCGTCGGTTGAGGGCGCATCGAACCTGCCGCGGAACCTGCCATCGTGAACTATTTCAACGTCCTGCTCGCGCTCTCGGGCGTCCTGCTGCTGAGCGTCGCCAGCCCCGGGCCGAACTTCGTCATCGTCACCTCCACGGCGGTGGCCTCGCGGCGCGCGGGCCTCGCGACCGGCCTCGGCCTCGCCGCCGCCTCCGGCACGTGGGCATGGATCGCCATCGCGGGCCTGAGCCTGATCGTCACCCACGTGGCCTGGATCGGCACCGGGCTGCGCATCGCAGGCGCGACTTATCTGATCTGGCTCGGCGCAAAAATGCTCCTCACCGCGCGACAGCCCTTGCAGGTTGCCGCGCAGCCGGGCGCATCGGGTTGGGCCGCCGCGAAGAAGGGCTACTTCGTCAGCATGACGAATCCCAAGGCCATTGCGTTCTACGGCAGCATCTTCGCGTTGATGGTGCCCGCTGCCGCGCCGCGCTGGCTCGAAGTGGCGGTCGTCGTGATCGCGATCCTCATCTCGTGCGCCTGGTATTGCTCGATGGCCCTGCTCGCCTCGCATCCCACCGTGCGCCAGTTCCTCGTCCGGCGCAAAGCCGCGCTCGACTCGGTGGTGGGCGTCGTGCTGGTCGGGCTCGGCGGGCGCATGCTCGCAGGGCGCTGAGCCTCGCGGCCATGAGCGGGCGCACGGCCTGGCGAAGGCGGCACGCCGCGCCGCTGGCGTCGGCGTTGACCCTGGCGTTCGTGCTCGCAGCGTCGTCCTTGCTGGCCCACGCGCAAAGCGCGCCCAGGGTCGTCGACCTTCCCACCCGGCCCGGCGTCACCCAGCGCTTCCTTTTCATTGCGCCCGCGGCGCCAAAGGCGGTCGCGATTCTTTACGCGGGCGGGCACGGCGGCCTCCAACTGGACCCGCAGGGAAACTTCGGCTGGGGCGCCAATAACTTTCTCGTGCGCAGCCGCATGCTGTTCGTGAACGACGGCGTCGCTGTCGCAGTCATCGACGCACCGAGCGACCGTCAATCACCGCCCTACCTGGAGGGCTTTCGCCTCACGCCCGAGCACGCCGTGGACGCCCGCATCGTGATCGCATGGTTGCGCGAGCAACTACACGTGCCAGTCTGGCTCGTCGGCACGAGCCGCGGCACGCAGTCGGTTGCGGCCATCGCGATTGCACTCGCGAAAGACGCGAACCCGGACACGGACCCAGGAACAGGCCCGGACGGCATCGTGCTCACCTCGACCATCCTGCGCGATAACCGGGGCGGCGACCCGGTCACGGGCATGAACCTCTCTGCGCTCAGGATTCCCGTGCTCGTGGTGCACAACAAGGACGACGCCTGCAAAGTGTGTCCGGCAGCCGAAACGGACACCCTCATGCAAAAGCTTACGCAATCGCCGAAAACGAAGCTGATACTCGTCTCCGGCGGCACTTCGCGGGGCGACCCGTGCGGGGCGTCCGCGTATCACGGCTTCAACGGCATCGAAAGCGACGTCGTGCACAGCATCACGGCGTGGATGCTCGCGCGTTAGCGGGGTTTTCGCGCCTCGTGCATTCGGGACGTCGTGGAAACGCCGGTGTATCGTGAAACGAGCACGCCGGGGTATTTCGCATGACTAACCGCCCTTCTTTTTCGCCGGCGCACTGTTGTGCCCGAACGACCCCGGCGGCTCCGCCCGGCCGTGATGGCCTAGCGGCACCTCTGCCGTCTGCTCCGGATGCGGACCGCCCTCGCGTGGCATGAACTCGGGTCGCGACTCCGGTTGATCGAAGCTGCCCGGCACACCTCGTGCGGGTTGCTCCTGCGCAGGTTTCTGGCCGGCGGCGCGCTCGTCGCCGGTCTCGTCGGCCTCATCCGGCGTGGGGTTTTGTGTCGATAGACCCATAACTCGGCTCCTTAAGGGGGCGCGGATGCGATGCATCCTGTTCACTCTTTTGGACCGCTCGCCGGAGCCGGTTGCACACCGGCTGGTGCCGACATCTGGGTCGGCGAAGGGTCCTGGGTTTGCGGGCGAGTGCCTTCGTCCGCACGTTTGCAGGCCGTACACCCGAGCGCCAGCGCGGCCGCGCCGAGCAGCCACCAACGCGGCCACGAACGCAGCCGCAAACGGGTGCGCGGACTCGCCAAATTTTTACGCGATTTAGCAGTGCTTTTCATCTGATCCCTCCCTTGTGCGCGCCAATTGCAATTCCGCGCGCCACGCTTGTAATTCTTCTACCCCGTCCCCGGCGCTCCGATTTTTCACGTTCGCGCTGGCGCGCTCCGTGTTGCGCCGGTCCCGCGCCCATCGTTCATTCCCGATAGGCCGCCATCACGATCCACATGTCGCGCTCGCCGTTGCTCACTTCAGCGGCCAGCGCATAGCGGTCGTGCGGGCTGCAGGCGTTTTGCAGCGCCTTACGCGCCTGCTCCGTATTGTCGTACTCGCGCCTTTCCAGCGGACGCACCTCGTTGCGTCCCTCAAACATCTTCTGGTCCTTGCGGTAGATAAGCGTTTCGTTTTTCCATTCGCGAAAGCATTCCCGGACATGCTGGAAATCGCCTCCGCAGACGTTCACTACGTAGCGTGGAGTTGACTTCATGATCGACCGCCTCCCTTGCCGGTTCGACGCGCACTTGCCGTTTTCCTCACGCCGCGCGCGTGCACACCCGTGTGGACGCATGGGGCGTGCCGGACCTCCCTCGCCATCGGCCGGTATTGCATTTGCGCACGGGGTGAATCTTCTGTGGGGGAGCCTTCATGAGCACGAGCCAGCATCCTTCTACGCAGCGCAAGGGCGGCCGCCCGGCGCGGCAGCGTCACGCCCACGCGAGCGCCGCCAAAAGTCACGCGAAAAGCGCCACGAGCGGCGCCGCGAATAAATGGTCGAAGCACGTGAACGAGACGAGCGACGCCATGGACATCGAGTCGGGCGTATTCAAGTCCGGCAGCGCCGAAGCGATCGCCCGCTCGCTCAAGGAATCGTCGCTGCACAGCCGGCGGCGCAAGGGCACGCCGTTTCAGTCGGCCATGTCGATGCTGAACTTCTACATCAACCGCGCGGGCAGGAACCTGCCCAAATCGCGGCGCGACACGCTCGTGAAAGCCAAGGGAAAGCTGCGGGAAGCGTTTGGCCGCAAACCCTGACGAAAAATCCCAGACTTTTTCACGCTGCCATGGGCGTTGGCGCCAAGTCTTATATAAGACATAAGACATTTGACGTTATATCGTATTGCGCTTAAAATCCCGGTCAAAGCAGTGCCTGGAAAAGCCTCGGAGTGCCTGAAAAGCCTTCGCCTTCAAACGCAATACCAGTAGGTCCCCCAATGCTTGAAAACTTTCGCGCTCACGTAGCCGCACGCGCCGCGCTCGGCATTCCCCCCCTCCCGCTTACGGCCCAGCAGACCGCCGAACTGGTGGAACTGCTGACGAATCCGCCTGCTGGCGAAGAGCAGACGCTGGTCGACCTGATCACCCACCGCGTGCCGGCGGGCGTCGACGAAGCCGCCCGCGTGAAGGCCGGGTTCCTGGCCGCCGTGGCCAAGGGCGAAACCGCCTGCGCGCTGATCTCGCGCGAGCGAGCCACCGAACTGCTCGGCACGATGCTGGGCGGCTACAACATCGCCCCGCTGATCGCGCTGCTGTCCGACGCCGAAGTGGGCACCGTGGCTGCCGAAGCGCTTAAGAAAACCCTGCTGATGTTCGACCAGTTCCACGACGTCAAGGAACTGGCCGACAACGGCAACGCCAACGCCCGTGCCGTGCTGCAAAGCTGGGCCGACGCCGAATGGTTCACGAGCCGTCCGGAAGTGCCGCAAAGCCTGACCATCACCGTGTTCAAGGTGACGGGCGAAACCAACACCGACGACCTCTCGCCGGCCCCGGACGCGACCACGCGCCCGGACATCCCTTTGCACGCGCTGGCGATGCTGAAGAACGCCCGTCCCGGCATCACGCCGGAAGAAGACGGCAAGCGCGGCCCGGTCAAGTTCATCGAATCGCTGAAGGAAAAGGGCCACCTGGTCGCCTATGTGGGCGACGTGGTCGGCACCGGCTCCTCGCGCAAGTCGGCCACCAACTCCGTGCTGTGGTTCACGGGCGAAGACATTCCCTTCATCCCGAACAAGCGCTTCGGCGGCGTGTGTCTCGGCGGCAAGATCGCCCCCATCTTCTACAACACGATGGAAGACGCCGGCGCCCTGCCGATCGAACTCGACGTGTCGCAAATGGAAATGGGCGACGTGGTCGAACTGCGCCCGTACGAAGGCCGTGCCCTCAAGAACGGCGCCGTCATCGCCGAATTCCAGGTCAAGTCCGACGTGCTGTTCGACGAAGTGCGCGCCGGCGGCCGAATTCCGCTGATCATCGGCCGCGGCCTGACGGCCAAGGCGCGTGAAGCGCTGGGTCTGGCGCCTTCGACGCTGTTCCGCCTGCCGCAAAACCCGGCCGATACCGGCAAGGGCTTCTCGCTCGCGCAGAAGATGGTCGGCCGCGCATGCGGTCTGCCGGAAGGCCAGGGCGTGCGCCCGGGCACGTACTGCGAACCGAAGATGACCTCGGTCGGCTCGCAAGATACGACCGGCCCGATGACCCGCGACGAACTGAAGGACCTCGCGTGCCTCGGCTTCTCGGCCGACCTCGTCATGCAGTCGTTCTGCCACACCGCCGCTTATCCGAAGCCGGTGGACGTGAAGACGCACCAGACGCTGCCGAACTTCATCAGCAACCGCGGCGGTATCGCGCTGCGTCCGGGCGACGGCGTGATCCACTCGTGGCTGAACCGCATGCTGCTGCCCGACACCGTCGGCACCGGCGGCGACTCGCACACGCGCTTCCCGATCGGCATCAGCTTCCCGGCAGGTTCGGGTCTGGTCGCCTTCGCGGCCGCCACCGGCACGATGCCGCTGGACATGCCCGAATCGGTGCTCGTGCGCTTCAAGGGCAAGATGCAGCCGGGCGTCACGCTGCGCGACCTCGTGAACGCCATCCCGCTGTGGGCGATCAAGCAAGGCTCGCTGACGGTCGCCAAGCAAGGCAAGAAAAACATCTTCTCGGGCCGCATTCTCGAAATCGAAGGACTGCCCGATCTGAAGGTCGAGCAAGCGTTCGAACTCTCGGATGCATCGGCAGAGCGTTCGGCCGCCGGTTGCACGGTGCACCTGAACAAGGAACCGATCATCGAATACCTCAACAGCAACATCACGCTGCTGAAGTGGATGATCGCCCAGGGCTACCAGGACCCGCGCAGCCTGCAGCGCCGTATCAAGGCGATGGAAGCATGGCTGGCCGATCCGCAACTGCTGCAACCGGATGCGGATGCCGAGTACGCCGCCGTCATCGAGATCGACCTGGCCGACGTGCATGAGCCGATCGTGGCCTGCCCGAACGATCCGGACGACGTGAAGACGCTCTCGGACGTTGCCGGCGCCAAGATTGACGAAGTGTTCATCGGCTCGTGCATGACCAACATCGGTCACTTCCGTGCCGCATCGAAGCTGCTCGAAGGCAAGCGCGACATTCCGGTCAAGCTGTGGGTCGCGCCGCCGACCAAGATGGACCAGAAGCAGCTGACCGAAGAAGGCCACTACGGCGTGTTCGGCACGGCTGGCGCGCGTACCGAAATGCCGGGCTGCTCGCTGTGCATGGGCAACCAGGCACAGGTGCGCGAAGGCGCAACGGTCATGTCGACCTCGACGCGTAACTTCCCGAACCGTCTGGGCAAGAACACGAACGTGTACCTCGGCTCGGCGGAACTGGCGGCTATCTGCTCGCGTCTGGGCAAGATCCCGACCAAGGAAGAGTACATGGCCGATATGGGCGTGCTCAACGCCAACGGCGACAAGATCTACCAATACATGAACTTCGACCAGATCGCCGACTTCAAGGAAGTGGCCGATACGGTGACGATCTAAGTGTGATGCTGGAGTACGGCGCGGGGCTTGGGTTGTAGATCCGCGTCGTGGCACCGGACAATGGCGCCGCAGGCTGAATGCCTGCGGCGCCATTTTTTTGGTTCACCGGGATCCGTGGGAGCCGTTGCGGGAAGCAATGACTGCCCGAACCACCAGCATGACGCGTTCGATCCTCGCGCCAGGCCGGATGCGGCCTGCACGTTCGAGTTCGGCAAGTCCATGCAGGGCTGCCCAAAAGGTCTCTGTCACGTTCTCGACATCGGTGCTGAACGGCGCAACGACCGACGCGAGCGCTTCGAAACCGGCCCGCAGTTCCGGTCGGGTTTCGGCGTCGCCAAACCGCAGATCGGTCGGGAGCGTAAACATTGCCTCGTAGAGCGCGGGACACCGCGCTGCGAAGCCGAGATAGGCCTTGGCGACATCCCCGAGGGCGTTTTCTTGCCCCGCCGCGCCCTGCGCCGCTCCCCGAAGCGCAACCGTGAGTTCCTGAAAGCCCTCTAGAGCAACGGCTGAAACAATCGCGTTCCGGTTTTCAAAATGCGAGTAAAGGACCGGCTGGCTATATTCGATCTCTTCGGCGAGGCGGCGAACCGTGACCGCATCCCAGCCTTCGCGCTCCGCGATCACGCGCGCTGCCGCGACGATGCGGGACTCGCGCTCAGCCCGCTGCCGGCCTTTGCGTTCGGCGATACTCAACCTTCCTCTCCCAGACCCCAATGGTCCATGGCTCGCGATGATACGGGAGCTTGATAATCTAGCAACGCTAGATTATATTCCGTCACTACAACCTGAGGCATAGGACTCTGTAATGCATTGGCTCTCGTCCGGACTGGCGCTATTCCTCGCCCTCGCCATTATCGCGATAGGCACCCAATATCTTGTGAGGCCAATGACTGCGACACGCAGTTTCGGTCTGCCGCTTCCAGAAAACGGCGCCAACACCGCCTGGTGGCTTCGCCTGAAGGGCGTGCGCGACATTGCGTCCGGCCTGGCGGTCCTGGCGTTCATGGTGTGGGGCACGCCGCTCGGGATAGGCATTGTCCTGCTCGTGGAAGCCGTCATCCCGGTTGGCGACATGCTGATCATTCTTGCCGCCAAAGGCTCCGCCAAAAGCGCCTTCGGCATGCATGGCGCGACGGCCGTGCTGATGGTCTTCACCGCGATTTCGACGATTATGGGAGGGCGTTGATATGATCCACGCGCTTTCGATCTGGCTCCTCGCCGCCGGCTTTTTTGGCGCCGGTCTCTTCAACGCCTACGGCACGTCCGGGTCGCAAAGCGATTACGCCCGCTGGGGTTACCCGCGCTGGTGGGGTCGTTTGACCGGCGCACTGGAGATGGTGTGCGCTGTTCTGATCGCGCTGCCGGCAACTCGCATGATGGGTCTGGCGCTCGGGGCGCTAATCATTGCGGCAGCAGTTTTGACCGTTCTGCGTCATCGCGACTTCTCGCACCTTGTGCCGCTGAGTGTCTTTGTCGCCGCGATCGCGCTCGCAGGATTTTCGGCTTGAGAGAGTCCACGCGCTGACTGCACATCCCGTGCAATCAGCGCGCGAATGCCAACGCGCTGTACTCAGCCGTTCCCGCCGTGAAAGAGCGTCAGCCTGTTCGTCACCGAAGTCACGCCCTGCACCGAACGCGCCACCTCTTCCGCCTGGCGGATCTGGTCGCCAGTGCGAACCGTACCGCTCAGCGTCACAGCGCCGCTGCGCGCGCGCACGAAAACGCCGGACACGTTGAATCCCTGCGCCCTCGACAAGGCTCGCCGCACGGCACGGGCAAGTGCGCGGTCTGCCTTTTTGTCGCTGGGCGCCGCCTGGGTCGTGCCCGGTGCCATCGACGCGTCCGTTGGCGCATTTTCCGATTGGGCATGCGCCATGCCAGCGACGGTGAACAGAAAAGACGCGAACACGGCGCATCGCAGATTTGATTTCATGACCCTCTCCTGACAGTGCCGCGCAGGGACGCGCCGGCCGCGACTCATATTGCACCACCATGCGAACAGCCGCTCCGAAGGCGCGCGAATCGCGCCGTCGCGCTACACAGCCGCGGATGCCGCCGCCACGCCCAGAAAGGTCTGCACGATTCCTCGCTTGCGTTGGCTGTGAAGGCAGGCGACCGAATCTATATTGCAGCCGCGCAGTTCCTCCACCGGGAGGGCAATGGAACGCGCGCCCTCGGGAATCTCGCGCTCGAGCACGAATCCGATGCCGAGGCCTTGTCGGACGGCCTCCAGAACGGCCTCGCGACTACCGAGGTTCATCGCTGTGCGGAGCGACATCCCCGCACGCCGCAACGCTTCGTCGACGAGCCGTTGGGTGTTGGAACCCGCCTCCCGGCGAATCACCGCATACGCCCCGAGATCGCCGAGGGATACGCTTTTGGCCGCTGCTAGCGGATGATGCTCCGGCACGAGCACCCGCATGTCCTGCCGCGCGACGGGAATCGACGCCACACGCGCATCGCTCCTGGCATTGCCGATAACCACCGCGTCGACCCGATACGCGAGCAGATCGTCCCAGACCTCGCGCTGACTTCCGAACGAGACCGAAACTTCGATATCGGGGTATTGCGAGCGAAATGCGGCCACCACCTGAAGAACCACCTGTGGCCCGTCGGCGGCAAGTTTGAGGCTGCCGTGCTGGAAGTTCGTCGCCCGGCTCACCATGTCCTCGATCTGCTCCTGCGCCGCAAACATCTGGCGGGTCAATTCGAAGAGCGGCTTCGCGGCATCGGTTGGTTGCACGCCCTCATTCGTGCGGATAAACAGCGCCTGCTTGCAATCCTCTTCGAGATTGCGGATCTGCGCCGTAATGGCCGGTTGCGTCAGACCGAGAAGATTCGCCGCCTTCGAAAAACTGCCCTCGCGCACGACCGCGTCGAACGCCCTGAGCTGGAAATAGCGCATCGCCACCTCGAACCTCACCCCATAAATCCCGATGCGAAAATATAGCACCGGTATTAATTTGACTGCACGGGGGACGCGCTCTACGCTCGGTGCGGTTGCGGGTGTGGTGATCCGCCCTTTTGACGCCTGATGAGATACGAAATGAGCAAACAGATCGACTACCTCAATCCCGCCCTCCCGCGGGGCCTGCGGCGAGTGGCGATGCCCGTGGTCGACGCGACCCCGGCAACACTGAACGGCTATGGCGGGCTGGTGGACGACCCGCACGCATGCCAGGTGGAAATCGTCCAGTGGCCTGCACTCGGGTCAAGACCTATCGACCCGGGAACCGGCGACGAAGCGGGCACGACTGAAGGCACGTTCGTCAGCGAGTGGCGCGGCGACATTCTCTACGGTCGCAACGAAGCGGTAGGCGGCAACTATGTTCTCGCCTACGCAACCGAGCCCGACGACGCACGCGAAGACAGCACCGCCGCGCCGGAACGCATGTTGATATGGCATGCGAACTATCACCCCGACGGCGGGCAACTGTTCTTTCCGCTCGATCGTCGCCCGTTCTACGTGCCGCTGGCATTGCCGGGCGACGACATTACGCCGGAGAAGTTCGTGTGCTTCCGCTTCGACGGACGGCAGGGTCTGTATATCCATCCCAACATCTGGCATGAAGGCGTGTTCACGCTCGACGGCACTCAGCGATTCTTCGACAAACAAGGCGCCGTGCATGCACGCGTCTCAGTCGAATTCGCGACAGAGTTCGGCTGTCTGCTCGAGGCCGCCATCACGCGTGACTGACGCGCGCCGCTCGCGCAGAAGCACTCGGACGCATGAGGCTAGCGAACATCGCTCGAGCGCGTCACGTCCTTTGCTTCTGTGTCGACGGCATCGCTGTGCTGCACTGCATGCTGCCTTTCAGGCGTTTCGTCTTGCGCCATGCCTTCCTTGAATCCCTTCACCGCGACGCCCAGATCGCCTCCGATGTTCCGTAGCTTCTTCGTACCGAAAACCAGTGCCACGATCAGGAGAACGATCATCCAATGCCATATGCTCAATGAACCCATAACTGAAAACCCTCTCTTTGCGCTCGCGCCTGTCGCTTGCGACGAATGATATGAACCTTGCGGCCCGACCGGGCGTATCGCCGATGTTCCGCAGGTGTATTGGAACGCGCCGATGTGTCTCGCACGTTTCCTGGAACGGCGGTTTTGTATGCGCATGTAACGCATGCACCTTGGAGATACATGCGAATACAAAGGGCACGACCGTTTTTGCGAGACGCTGAAGACGCTTCAGGAAATTGCTGGTCGAGGCGCCGGGCATCGTTCCCACGGGCGACCTATTAACCCCGCTCGTCTGACAAATTTACAATATCGTAAGCTCCCCGGGCCGTTGTCGCAGAAACCCAGGTACACCACCTAGATAAATCTGATTGACGATTTCGATGTCGTCTGACAACAATGTCCAGGGTGATCGAGTCAGCCGCTCCTGTTCGATCTCGCCGCTGTAACCGTCCTCTCCCGTTCGCAGTAGCGTCGCCATGCGGCCCAGTTGCCGCAGAAGTCGAGCAACGCCCCTGCAGTAAAACTATCCAGCGAGACAACATAGGAGAACGAATCAAATGGCAACTCATGACCAGGACGATCTCCTGTCCTCCGAAACCCGCAACCATGCGCCCGCCTCGCCCAAACGGCGCGCGTTCATGGCCTTTGCCGGCGCGTCCGCAGGCGCAAGCCTCCTCGCCGGCAGCCGCGCGGCGGCAGCAGCCGATTCCATGTTTCCCACGCCCGCCACCTTCGGAGGGAAACTTCCGCAGCCGCCCCGCCACTCCGCAGGCGACGCGATCTGGGGCCCGGATGGCCAGGCCACGGCGATCATCAGGAGGCTTGCCCACGTCGATCGCTCGCTGTTCTCGCGCGCCGACTTTCACGTGACGAGCTACGGTGCGCGCACGCTGCCCGCCACCGCGCTGATTACGTCGACCGCGTGGCCCGGCGGCAAGATTCCATGGGTAACGGGCGGCACGGAACAGACCGCGCATCCGAGCAGCGATCTGCAAAGCCCGGGCTCGGGCGTGATGGTGCCGTGCGACTACACGGGCACGCAATATGACTCATGCACCGCGATCAACACTGCAATTGTCGACGCAAGTCGCGCCGGCGGCGGCCGCGTCGTTGTGCCGGCCGGCAACTGGTACTGCGGCGGCCCGATCGTGCTGCTGAGCCATGTAAACCTCCACCTGGAATCGGGCTGCACGATCTATTTCAGCCCGAATCCTGCGGACTATGCGAAAAACGGCCCGTACAAGACGGCAAACGGCAATCTGTATCACACGCGCTGGCAGGCGAACGACTGCCTGAATTTCGGCTCGCCGATTTATGCGTTCCGCCAGACCAACATTGCCGTGACCGCCGACGACAACACCTGCGTACTGAACGGTCAGGCGATGACGCCGATGCAACTGAGCACCCAGGCGCCCACCTCGTGCTGGTGGACCTACAAGGGAAGCAGCAACACATACGGCTGCGCCGGTTCCTCGACGCCTTCCCAGGCCTATGTGAATCCGAACAACATCGCGCTAACGAGCCTCCCCGCTGGCCAGATCCAGAACCCGCAGGCGAACGTCTCCTTTACGAATCAGTACGGCGTGACGACGTCGCTGATGACGCTGCTCACCGGCACGGGCTGGAACGAGGACCAGAATTATCTGCCCGCGCTCTCGGAACTGCGTGTGCCCATCGAGAACCGCATTTTCGGCAACGGTCACTATCTGCGGCCGTGCATGATCGAGTTCATCGGCTGCACGAATGTGTATCTGCAGAACTACCACACGCAGAACACGCCGTTCTGGCAGCACCATCCTACCGATTGCACGAACGTGGTGATCGACGGCGTGTTTGCCGACAGCATCGGACCGAACAACGACGGCTTCGATCCGGACGCGTGCAATCACGTGCTGGTGCAAAACGTTCAGTTCAATACCGGCGACGACTGCATCGCGATCAAGTCCGGCAAGTATCTCGACACCGAGTACGGTCCGATGCAGAACATCGTCGTGCAGAACTGCACGATGCAAAGCGGCCACGGCGGTCTGACGATCGGCAGCGAAATGAGCGCGGGCGTGCGCAACGTCTACGCCCGCAACCTGACGATGCAAAACGAGAACTGGGCGAGCAATCCGCTGAATATCGCGCTGCGCTTCAAGAGCAACATGAACCGCGGGGGCTTCATCAACAACGTCTGGATCAACGGCGTGACGCTCGCCAACGGCGTGAACCTCGCGGGGAAATACGGCGGCGGCTCGCTAGGCGCTGCGATCAGCAAGATCACGGGCACGGGCACGACCGGTCTCGCAACGAACCCGTCGACGGGCCAGGGCGGCCTGATCACGTTCGACTGCGATTACAGCCCGTCCGGCGACGCGGTGCGCTGGAGTCCGTCGGTGATCAGCAACATCAACATCACGAACGTGAACGCGAGCAACGTGTCGGGCGCGGTGTCCTACTCGATGCCTTCGGGCTTCGTCGCCGGGTCGAACTCGTGCTTCCAGGCGATCGTCATGCAGGGCCCCGAAGCGGTCGATTACAACGGCCCACTGCCGGTGCCGAGCGTGAGTCCGATCAGCGGCGTTACGATCGCGAACTGCAACCTCGGCAACCCGGTGTGCACGGGCGCGGTTCCGACGACGCCTTCAACGTCCGCGACGGCCGCGCCGGGGCCGGTCTTCACGAGCAACGTGAGCGGCATTACGCTGACCAATGTGGTGATCGCGGGCACCACGTACAACACGTCGCTGAGCGCACCGGCGACCTGATGCCCACGCATACGGAACGCGGGCCACCGCGTTGCGTGTACGCGGCGACCGGTTCGTCAGCGTGGCTCCTCGTCTGCCGGAGGTTGCCGGCGTTTCGGCGCCGGCTCATCTCCCGACTGCAGCGGCTCGCGCGTACAGGCGTCCGGCGGCATGACAAAGGGAATGTCGTCGCGGCAGCACGCATACACCGGAAACCCGTATGCGTTCGTACCGACGATGGTCGTTGGCCCGTGCAGCGGGCACACCGCCTTCATGGCGCCTCCCGAAAAGCGTTGCTCGATGGCTTGTAGCATACCCCTCGCGGGGCCTCGCTCAAGCCTTCTTCACGTAGGCATTGCACCAGCCTTTGGCGTCGACGATCTTGCCGCCATAAGTCGCGCACGGACCGTTCGGCGCGCCCGGCTTGCCCTGAAACAGCTGGCAGTTCCCGCAGGTCTGCCCTGCCTGGAAGCGCGGGAACTTCGTCTTGTCGACTTTGCTCGCGTCGGTTTTGTAGCCGAGCGCCATGGCGGTCGGGTCGCTCTCGGAAAGCACCGGCGCGTCGGCGCGCGATTCGCTGGAAAGCGCCGCCGTGGAAGCCACGGAGGCGGCGAGGATCATGAAGCGACGACGGGAAAGCGGCATGGTGGGGCTCCTGAGGATGGAACGTACCCGGCTCTCGTGGTTGCTGATCAAGCGGCCGATTCGTTCGTGTTTTTTGCGTGTGCTACTTATTTATATCACTTCGTGATGCGTTGTAAAGAACGGAAACATTGCGCTTCGCATACCGCTTTTGATTAATTCGCTATGCCAGGCAATTTTCACGGCAATTGCAAATACGGCGCCACATCGTACCCGAAGCGGCGCTGCATTGATTTCACCAGGCCGCGCAGACCTTGCCGAAATGCGCCCCGGCCTGCTGATGACGAAACGCATCGGCCAGCTCGTCCAGCCCGAACGTACGGTCGAGCACCGGGCGAATGCCGGCCCGCTCGAGCGCCGCGACGTAGTCTTGCTGCTGGCGCCGGCTGCCCACGATCAAGCCCTGCAGGCGCGCCTGCTTCGCCATCAGCACAGAGGTCGGCACGGTGCCTTCGCGTCCGGTCAACACGCCGATCAGCGCGATGTGGCCGCCCACGCGCACCGCGTCGATCGACTGGGCTAGCGTGCCCGGGCCGCCGACTTCGATCACGTGATCCACGCCCTTGCCGCCCGTCATGTCGCGCACGAGCGCGCCCCACTTTTCGTGTTGCCGGTAGTTGACCGCCTGGTCCGCGCCCAGCGCCTTCGCACGCGCCAGCTTCTCGTCCGACGATGACGTGACGATGACCGAAGCGCCCATCATCCGCGCGATCTGCAACGCCGCGATCGACACGCCGCCGGTGCCGAGCGTCAGAACGGTGTCGCCGGCCTTGAGGCCGCCATCGGCCACCAGCGCGCGCCATGCGGTGAGCCCGGCCGTCGTGATCGTCGCCGCCTCGGCGTAGGTCCAGCCGGCCGGCGCAAGCGTGAAGGCGCTCGCGGGCCGCACGGCGTGCAAGGTCGCGAAGCCGTCCGCGCCGTCGCCGGGCGTCTGAGCGAAGTTGCCCACGGCCTGCCACGGCAACCCGTCGGCCCATTGCGGGAAGAAGCATGACACGACATGGTCGCCGCGCTTGAATTCCGTCACGCCCGCGCCGACCGCCGACACCACGCCCGCGCCGTCGGACATCAGCACGCGCCCATCAGCCGTTGGGATCGCGCCGTTGGCCACCAGCAGGTCGTGAAAATTGAGCGACGTGGCGTGAAGCTCTACGCGGATCTCGCCGGCGCCTGGCGCCCCGGGCTCGGCGATATCGCGCAGCTCGATGCGGTCGAGCCCGGCCGGCGCACGCACCACGGCGGCCTTCATGGCCGTGCTCCCTTCGCCTTGCATGCGGCGTCGAGCGCGCCGCGGAGCCAGTCCTGGCGCCCGTTGATCATCGAAAAGTTATCGGTCGTGACGGGCAAGGAGTCTTCAAGCCAGAGTATCTCGTTCATGTTCGTTACCTTTCGATGCTGTCGGTTTAGGGGCGGTGGACATGAGACTTCATGCGGGCTATGCCGAATTAATTTCCATCGCGGATTATTAGTTCCTTCATAAACCACGTTGATATCAGAATGCTCGATCTGAACCTCTCGCGGGCGCTCGACGCCCTGCTCGCGCGCAGCCCAGCGTCTGTCGCTCACGCAGCCGGCGGTGAGCGCCATGCTGACGCGTCTGCGGAGAGTTTCGGCGATCCGCTGTTTGTGCGCTCGCAACGTGGCATCGTGCCGGCCCCTATGCGCTGCGCGCAGTCGTCGTGCCGTATCTCGCGCGGCGGCGGGAAACGGCGCCCGGCGTGCGCGCCATGATCGTGCCGGTGCAAGCGGCGGCGTCGATCTGGCGCTGCCCACGCCCGCCGACCTGAATGCGCGGCGCCTCTTCGACGAGCGCTACGTGATGCGCGCGGATCACCCCGCCGCCGCGCGGCGGCTTACGCTGAAGCGCTTTTGCGCGCTCGATCACGCGCTGGTCTACCGCTGAAGAGCGATCTGAGTGGCGAGGGAGGCGCCGGGGCGAGGTCGTCACGTATCGGCACTTCGCAGTGAACGGCAACGCGCAAAGGCTATCAGCAGGACGGGCTGCCGTTGGCCGTGCAGAACGCCGCGGGCGCACCCGCGATGAGAGGAAGCGGCGTGACGGGTCTTGGCGGCGGCGGCACGATCCTCACGGCGCCGCACCACGAGGTATGGCTGCGCCCCGCGTTGGGCACGCAGGGCGCAACGGCCGTGCGCATCTCGTCGGCCGCTTCCTCGCTCAGTTCGTTGCGCTCGCGCGCTTCGAGCGCGGGCCGCAGCTGGTCGTCCAGCCATGACGCGAACGCGACGACACAGCCTGCCGCGACGGCCAGCAGCAGGACCCGCGCCTTGTGCTCGCGCAGCTTGATGAGCAGGCGCACCGCCGCCGGGCGCCCTGCAATGGGCGCCTCGGGCCCGGCGGCGGCCCGCACTGCCGCTCCTTCGATGATTCTCGTTGCCACTGTTTATTCGTTTTGCTCTTGTGATTGCGCCTGGCGCCCGTATCGAGGCATACGGATTAACGGCAGGTCGGCGCAATCCGAAAGGGGCGCAACGAAAATATTTGAAAGCCTCACTGGCCCTCGCGCGAGCGCTCCGCAAACGCAAACACGGTTTCGCGGAACCGCTCCCCCGCCGGATTGTGCACGGCGGGCTTCGTCACGAGATGCAGAGGCGCACGAAACGCCTCGTCCCCGGCCACGCGGCAGTAGCGCACGCTCTCCTGCTGGTAGCGACGCATGGAAGCGGGCACGAGCGTCACGCCACCGCCCGCGGCAGCCAGTGAACGAATCGAGGAATAGAGGCATCCCCTATGCGACATCGCCTAGCCCCCGCCACCGCGGCAACCGCGGACAACACGCGTGTCGGTGTGGTCGGACCGGAAGCGTGCTCGCGACCTATGCCCTCCATGTGTCGATGAGCACGATCAGTCCGGAAACGGCGGGAGAACTCGCCGGTCTACAACACTCTGGGGCAAGCAGTTCCTATTGGCCCCGGTGCCCGGTAATCCACAACTCGCAGCTTCACGCGGTCTTCTCGTGTTCGCGGGTGCCGA
Organism: Paraburkholderia sp. CNPSo 3272; assembly: GCF_024206495.1. Taxonomy (GTDB): domain Bacteria; phylum Pseudomonadota; class Gammaproteobacteria; order Burkholderiales; family Burkholderiaceae; genus Paraburkholderia. Next base: position 137,602 of record NZ_JAMBPQ010000013.1, read on the forward strand.
CCGGGAGACGCTCGATCGCTGCATGCGGCTTCTCGAGTGCGTGTGCGTGCGCTTCGTCTATCACCTCGCTCAGGCGCTCCGATACGCCTGCGGCAACCTGGGCGAGTCGGCAATCGGGCTCACGGTAGCGGGTTCGCTCGCGCCGGCCCAATCGATCACATCTGCGCTCATCACGAGCTGGCCGAGGTCGGTGACGAGGTCAGCAACGTGACGTTTCCTTCTTCGTTGCTGCGAGCTGTGGACTCGTGTTTCAGCGCCGTTGTCATGTACCTTCGGCGCATGAGCACGATCTTCTCCGCCACCGGTTCGGAGTGTCGGTTCAGGACGTTGCGTCAGGTGAGCGGCCACGCGTTATAAACCCTTGAAGCGCCTCGACTGCTCTCAGGTCCCCGCGCTCCTTTAGCTTCGTGGCGAGTGCGCGCGCAAATATTTTCAGATCCTCGCGTCCGTGTGCGGCCTCAAACTGGTGAAGCGTTTCCCTGATGGCCGCCTGCATGCTTTCTTCGTGCAGCATGCTCGCGATGTGGGAAACGCCCCGCGCCAGCTCCATTTCATGCTCAGTCAGCCACAGCGCATCAACAACTGCCCTCTTGCGACGACCTCTTGTCATATCAATGCTCCTGGCCTATGCCTGGTCAACTGTTGGTTCGCTTCGACAACCCAAGAGGCGCATCCGCGCAAGTGACGGTGACGACGGATGAGCCCGCGCCGCACTAATCGAGGATCCAGGAGAGTCGCGGCCGCCCGTGCAGTGGCAGCGAACACCGTATTTTCGACGGCAGTTGCTGTGCGCGAGCTTTCGGCGGAGGAACCGTGATCCGTGGCGCCAGGGTTGAAAGTCACAGTCACCCATGCCAATCCACTTCGCTGCAGGTTGAGCTGACACTGGCCCGCCTGAGTGCCACGTCAATATGTGCTGTCAGATCCGGAGCCGGATGATGATTTCGAGGCCTAACGTTAGTGTCAAACAGTCGCGATCCATACGTAGCGCTTACCTGGTGCCGCGTTCCGCGTTCGCCGGAACGAAGGCGCGCGCCTGTGGGGGCGGTTTCTCATTAAATCAACATCTGCTCGGATCGCCGCATTTTTGTTAATTACACTCATTTCTGATTATTTAGTCAATATAAAATGAGAGCTCGATTCAACTCGGAGGGACAGCCCGACCTGCGGCTGAAGACGCTTGCCAACGCGTTCGCAAGTCGCCCCGACGGCCTCCTCGTGGTGGGCGGCGACGCCCAGGCGCTGCTGCCGGGATTACAGCCGTTTGCCGGTCGAAAGCTGCCGATCGTTGGCGGGCATGTAGTGCCTCGCACTGGACCTGCCTGAGGCGTTTTTCCGCCTCTATCGACAGTTCGCGGGGCCGATCCTCGATACAGTCCATCGCCTGGATGCCATTCACGACCAGGTTGGTGATGACTTGCGTTAGCTGGATGCGGTCGCCTGGAACCACGGGCAGGTCCGGCGAAAGCTTTCTTGTCAACGTAACGCGTTGGTTCAGAAGATCACACTGCAGCAGCGCTAACTGACTGCGGAAATCAGGAGGCCGTGGATTTCGTCGGTCTTCCCGGGGCTCCAGCATGTTCCGTCCCGGCAGAATGTACGGACAATGCGACGTCAGTCGTCCTCGAGCGGCGGGGAGCCTACATGCCCTGCTCGAAAAACTCTGCGGTATGGTCGATGAATGCTCTGACCTTTGCGGGTAACAGCGCGCGCCCGATATAGGCCAGTCGGACTTCCGCCGCCGAGTCAATGATCTCGAAGTCTTCCAGCAGACGTACGAGTCGACCCGCCTTGATGTCCTGCTCCACAAGCGCAAAAGGAAGCAGGCCCACACCGAATCCCTCGAGAATGATGTCGCGATTGAATATTGGGTTATTCGAGGCGATCTCGTATGTGATTGGCACCGCGACGTTTTCCTGATCCATTCGAAAACTCAGGGTTGGCTTGTGCATCGAGGGCGGCACCGTGACGAACACATGATCAGCCAGGTCGGCAGGATGCCGCGGCGGCGGACGTCTGCCCAGGTACGCCTGCGTTGTGACGATGACCAGCGGCAACCGCTGAAGAAGACGCGTCACGGCAAGATCCGTCGTCAACATGAACGGTAGCACGATGCCCAGATCGTACCCGTCGGCCGTCAGGTCGACAGACCGCTCGGTCAACGTGATATCGAGACTGACATTTGGATGTTTGCGTTTGAAAGATGCAATCAATGGCGCAAGCCATGTCAACGCAGCGGTAGTGTGCGCGACCACGCGTAATACGCCCGCGGGTAGTCGTCCGTGACCTGCAGCGCACGCTTCCAGGCAGTCGAGATCGTCGAGAACGCGACAGCAACCCTCGTAAAAGTGCTCTGCGGCTTCCGTGAGCGAAAACTGCCGTGTCGAACGGTGAAACAGTCGCGTTCCCAGACGCTCTTCCAGTGATGCTATTGAGCGTGAAACAACGGATGGTGACAGGGCCATCATTTCGCCCGCGCGTCGGAAGTTTCTCACTTCGACGATCGTGCGGAAGAGACGCAAGCTTTCTATATATTCCATGATCTACTTTTTCCAGCAACCACCTTCACGGTCCCAGTCGGGGGCGGTCCCCGCCATCGTTGAAGAGATAAATCGTCCACGGCAGTCTCTTTCGCGGTGGAGTGTCCGCCAAGGCTTGCGACGGGCATACTCCATACTTCGGCCGCAAGATTCATCACGCGTATTCCTCTGCAAGGTCCAATCGCAGCCCGTCTGGACTTGTCAGCGAATTGAATATTTTCGGCATTTCTGCACTAGGCGTCGGCGGTGCTTTTTTCCATTGGCGGCCGATACAGTACGGACGATGCAAATTCCTCCAGCACTGTCTGGATCAGCTGGTCGGCTGCACTTTGCGGATAACCCAGACTGAAGAGCTGCATGCCATCGCACAGGCTCACGAGGCCTAGCGCGAGCGCGTCCGCATGTAGTGGCAATGCGTTGTCGCTTTCCTTCAGGTGCGTTCGAATATAGGCGCTGACCTGTAATAGCTTCGCGCGTCGCAACGCATGAAGCCGCTCCTGAAAGGCGCTGTCGCGGCGCGCAAGAAGGTACGCCTCGACCCAAAGCGGAAAACATTCGAGGTCACGGTAAGAGCGGGCGAAATGAGCAATCGCGCGTGCCGTGGCTTGCTCAGGCGTGGTGCCATCTTCGAGGATCGCCCGCAGATTCGCCTGCGCCTCATCGGCATCGCGCCGCAACAGCTCCGTCAGCAAGTCCTGTTTGCTCGTGAAATTGGAGTAGAACGCGCCCCTTGAGTACCCGGCGGTCTCGCAGATGTCCTCCACGCTCGTCGCAGCAAAACCCTTCTCAAGGAACATGGTCCTTGCGGCGACGTACAGGCGCTCCCGGGTCAGCTCTTTTCTGCGCGCGTGGCTCAAGCGTTGGGGCTTCATGGCGTGGTTTGAGGCTATCTCACGGTCCGCGCTCGCCTGCGCAAAGGCGAACCTGTGAAATCGCTGTTTCTCGATGACCCCGCTGAAACCGGTTCATGCTCTCCAACGGATATGCGACATTACACTCATAACTGATCATTTAGTCAATATGTAAATTGAGGGCGCGAGCGAGGCCGGCTCGATTGATACACACAGCCATGCCTACTGCGATTGCGACCCGTTCTCCCCACCGGCTCAAGCCAGCGGCCGCACCTGCGGTCCGCCAGCTGGCGCGAGATGGGCGGCATCAGTTGGCCTCGACCGCGCTGTGCGACAGCGCGAGGCTGATTTCACCCAGGTACACACTTTCGCCGACCTTGCACTCGCGCGATGCATTCCCCAGAGCATGACGAATCTCGATCCGGTACATGCCACTATCTTTAGCGAGACCACCGAACCGAAAATCCCCGAATACGTCCGTGACGGTTTCTGCAACGCACTGGTCGCCCACGTACAGGACAATCGCTGCACCAGCGACGCATTCAACGACGCTCCCGACCTTGGCGCTGACGCTTCCGCCTATGAAGCAGCTTTTCCAGCGTTTCAAGCCGCCATACCACACGCGCGGTTTTGTTTCGAGATCGGGCCGCAAAACCTCGAGCCCTTCACGCTGGGCTTTTTCGGCCATGGCGGCATCATCGAGCTTGACGGCCTCGAAGACGCCAGTGGGGCAAGCCTGCTCGCAGCGCGGATGCTGCCAACCCTGGTCGAGCAGATGAGCGTCAAAAAACCACGTTTGCGGCAGTTGCAGTTCTTCGTTCCAGACTATCGCCTTGTATGGACAGGACTTGACGATGTCTTTGCGCCCTCGCGCCTTGTCCGGGTCAATGATGACGATGCCGTCGGATCGCTTGCGGATCGCATCGCCTCCGACGCGCATGCAGGGTGCGTCGTCGCAGTGATTGCACATCACCGGCAAGTACGTCGTTTCGACCATGTGGGACTCGCCCTGCACGCGGCGCAGGATGCGAATGGGACTCTCGGCATTCGCCGCGGCGGGCGCGGCATACCCAGGAAAGTCATTGCCAACGTGCTCATCCCGTGCAGCGATGACGCAGTTCTGGCAGTTCTCGCATTGCCCGACCTTGATAACCAGATTCCACTTGCTCATCGTGCGCTCCTCACGCTGCGCGACGGATCATGAAAGCGTCCGCGCCTTTCCACTTTTCCACCTGCACAAGACACGAATTCGGACTCATGCTGCTTGTACCCGCCGTCTGGGGCCGATCCGGAGTCAGCAAGTTCATGCAGCCGCCAATTTCGACGCACTCGCCGTCTATTTCTATCAACTGGTACTCAGCACTCGCCTCGTACGACTTGACTACTCCGGCGGTGACCAGAGGCGACACATCAGCCGCGCAGATCACTGCGCCCCGGTCGTTGTACACCTTGACGAGATCGCGATGGGCAATGCCTCGGGCCGCCGCGTCGACGGGACCGAGTCTCAGCAGCCAGAAGCGATGTCCGCCGATCAACGCACGATGATCTTCGATGCTGTTGACCGACGAGTTCTTGCCGTCGCAATGGGTGTGGAAACTGTAACGGCTATGAGTGGCGATCAGTTGCAGTGGATACCGCTGTACCAGTGGAGAGCGCAAGCCCTCCCAGGACGGGATGTATCGGTTCAGCGGCGGCCGCTCCGGGTTGTCCGCCGTGTGCCGCTTTAGCAACTCGGGTACGAACTCGAGCTTGCCACTAGGCGTTTGCAGGCCCATGCCGAATTTCTCGGCATATTGCGACGGCATCGGATGCGGTTCCTGTAGATCCTTGCGCCGGCCTTCCGCGAACCAGCGCATATCCACGGGATGTCGCAGTTCCGCTTTTTCGGTCGGCACAACGAAGTAGCCATTACGGCAGAACTCACGCCACGAAATGTGATCCGGCAAATCCGACGAGCTGAATACGCGCTTGACCCAGTCCAGCTCACCGCAGCCCTCGGTGAACACACTGCCAAGTCCCAGTCGGGTCAGAATAGCGGTGAAGATGTCATAGTCGGAGCGGGACTCGCCCAAAGGTTCGATGCATTTGTGCTGCAGCGTAATCATACGGTGGTTGACCGTGTTGAAGCCGTGATGCGCATAGCCACCGGAATTCGACCATTCGCCGATGTCCCACCGCTCCAGCGATGTGCATGCAGGCAGAATGATGTCGGCGAACTGCGCCTCGCCCTCCATCCAGATCGACTGGTTAACCACGAACTCGATGCTCGGGTGTCGGTAGGCGTCGGCCCAGCGCCCCGATTTCGTGACGGTGCTGAAGGCAGAGCCGCCATAGCGATAGATCATGCGGATCGGCGAATAACCGGGCATCGGGTAACTGAACGGCGCGAACTGCGCTTCCTGGGACATGCCGTCCCAGAGGTAGCCTGTCGCGTGGCCGTTGATGATGGCATCGGGCAACTGCTGCCGCGGGACCATCTGCTTGACCGGATTCATGGTCAGGATGTGCGGCATACGTTGATAGTTGTTCACGGCGTTCGCGGTCCACGCGAGGTCGCCAGACATCCCACCGTCCGCGTAGCCCGGAAAGTAGAAATTCAGATCGTGCGGAACACCGATTTCGAGGCAGCCAAAATTCACACCCGGCTTGCCCCAGCCTTGCATCGCCATCATCATGATCATGCAACGCGCCCATTGCGCGCCCGTCGCACCGCGTCCAGCGCCACCGAATCCGGCGCCTGTCATTCCGACGGCGAGATATACCTTCCTCGTTCCCCACCGCCGCGCGAGGGCGCGAACGTCTTTCGCCGGCACGCCAGTTTCCAGCTCCTGCCATTCGGGCGTTTTGGGCACGCCATCCGTCTCGCCCGTCAGGTAGGCCTGCCATTCGTCGAATCCGGTCGTCCGATTAGCGACGTAATCCTTGTCGTACAGGCCTTCCGTCAGCCACACATACATGATGGCGGTGGCGAGGGCCGCGTCCGTTTGCGGTCGAACCGGAATCCATCGCCCGCCCAGCAACTGGGCGGTCGGATTGCAGTGCGGATCGATATGGACGAACTCGATTCCCAGTTCCTTGGCCCATAGACGCCGCGGCGTCCCTTCGAATCCGGCGTAGGCGCCATTCGTGCTTTCGGGGTCGCTAGACCAGAAAACGATCATTTCGGCTTCCTTAAGGCAATCCTCGATGCCGCCATAGCCGGAGGGCACGCCAACGCGCATCGAGTTGCCGAAGTGATGCATGGCGCCCCAATACCAGCCTTCCCAGCTGTCCGGATTCGCGGCCACCCGTGTGAAGCCGATCAGGTTGGCGAAACGCGTGAGCGCGCTCAGGTAGTAGCCGATGTTGCCCCACTGATGGTGCGACGACATGGGGAACGTGATGGAGCCCGGTCCGTGAACACGTTTTTGCCGGTTGATCTCTTTCGCGACGATGTCCAAGGCCTCGTCCCAACTGATCCGCACATAGCCGGACTTGCCGCGGTTCTGCGGGTTGCGTTCGCCATCAGGATCGAAATCGACCCGCTTCATCGGGTGAAGGATGCGCTTGTCCGAATAGACGAGCGACTTGATCGCCAATGCGTGCGGCGCAACGAGGCCGCGCCGGGGCGGGCTAAACCGGCGTCCGCGCGCTTCGATCTCCCAACTCGGAGCATCCTTGCTGTCGAGATCGACAGGCGTCACGCGAATGATGCGTCCATTTTTCACGTACACGAATAACGGGCCGCCGTTGGTGCACGTGGTGTAGCGCTGCGTGCCGTCGTGCATGCGCGTACCCATCGGCAGGCTGATGGTTTGCATCATGCTCAGCGTTTGCATGAACCACACCAGTAACTCATCGTCGCCTTCAGTAACCACCTTGAAATTTTTCGCTGCGTGAATGATCTCCAGGTAGTCCGGAGTGGCGGAGAGAAATTTCAGGGCGGTTGCCACATCCTTGAAGAGCATGCGCACGTCGGGTTGCGGATGCCTGCCGGCACACGACCGGATGCGGCCGTTCTTGAGCTTGATGACGCGGCCGATGCTTTGATCCATGAGCCCGATCCACGCGACGAGATCGCGCTGCTTTAGCCGATCGCGATAGGCAGGGAAGCGGCGCGCTGTCAGGTCGAGGACCTTGGGCATGGCAAAGAGAATGGTCTTGAGGATCTGTCGTTTCACTTTTTGATCCAATGGGAAGGCTTCGCAGGTGCAAGCATCATGGAATTGCGGACCGGCTCCCTGAACGGGCAAGCCGCTCAGGTGGGCGCGATCATGTCTGGTGATTTAAAGACCCGGGAAAGCCGGGCCCCATTGCAGCAACGTTTCTCGGCCGAACGGATAGCTCAGGGTCGGCAAGTTGCTGTTGACGAGGTCGCCGTCCACGTAATGCTCCATGTGGAAGCCGGCGGGATCGGCCCCCACCGTGTACAGGCCTCCGCCAGGATGCGGGCAATCGGTCACGGCCGAGCCCAAAGCGGGTCGCCAACGTATCGAGCGCCTCGCGCGAGTTCACGCGGAACCCGACACCTGCAAACGCCGCCTTGCCTTGCGTCGAGACGTAGGAGAAAGGCGCGTCCCCATAGCTGCGCAGATAAAGCGAGTCGCCGCCCTGTTGCAGATCCAGATCCGGGTGGCGGAAAATAACGTATTCGATGTCTTCGATGAGCATGGAAAATCTCGCGATTGATGCGTTGGCGGCACGACCCGCCGCCTCGATCGATGTCTGGGAACGCGGGTCGTAATCGCTAGAATGTGTAGCCGACATTAAAAAATACGTTAATGGGCTCGATTCGGAGCGTCGACTTCGAAACGATCTGCGTTCCGTTTGCGGTCTGTCCGTATATGGTCATGTGCGTCTGGATAGGCATGTAGCCAACTGACGCTCCGACCGACCAGTGTTTGGAGAACGCGTAGCTTGCCCCGACCTCGAACACGGGGTTCCACGACGCACTGAGGGTCGCATGTATCGATCCGCCAGGACCGACACTATCGGTGATGAACTGGTTGTTGGTTGCGCGAACCTGGGTGAACCACGTGTAGTTCACGCCCAATCCGACGAAAGGACGAAATTTCGACTGAGCCTCGAACAGGTGGTATCGAAGCTCGATGGCGGGCGGCATCGGCCTCGTCGTGCCGAGGGTGCCGTACTTCGAGAGCGTCCCGTCGCCAACAAGATTCACTGTTAGTGGCAGGCCAAAAAGGGTGGCGATGCCGATGTGGTCGGTCACGTAGTATTCGGTGGTGATGCCGAGCGTATTCGTTGACGAAGCGTGCGCACCACTACCCGTTAATTGCTGATTGACCGGCATACCACCCACGCTTTCCACGGTAAGCGGCGTGGCATGACCCTGTGGCGCTACGTAAAGCCACCCCGTCGCCAGCGTAAAGCTTCCGGCCGATTGCGCATTCGCATTTCCAGCAAGCGCAGCCGAACAGATAAAACCCGCCATAACGGCAGGTCGAACATTTTTCCCGTAATTCCTCACGCGTCTTCTCCTGCCTCATCGGCTAAATATCTTTTTATCGTGCTCAGGGCTTTAACGAGCCGCCCATTGATCCGGCTCGTTGGATCGGCCTCGTATGTATAGACCGACTCGAAAAATCATCTCCTTTTATATAGGTATGCTAAATACAATGAATTGATTTACCCGGAGTCCATCTTCTTCACCTACCCAAAACCGGAGACATGATTCAAGCGTGCCATTACCGCGAGTGAGTGGACGCCTGCGTCGATGTCTCTTACGTTGCGTTGCTGTCAACGCTGCCCCTGGAGCCCTTCGCGACCGCGATTGAGAACGCGAACGGAAAGCGGCCAAGCGCGGCAGTCGCCAATGGTTCGAGTTCAGCGTCGGAAAGTTCAACGTGCACGGAAATCCCACGCAAGGCTTCTTCAACGATGCTGACGGTTGCCCCATGAACACCAGCTTCCACGAGCGCCGACTGCAGGGCATCTACGGTTTCGATCCGCTTAAGCGCGGGTTTGAAGATCTTGCCAACAGCCGTCAGGGGCATCGTTTCGACGATCCGTATGCCTTTGGGGAACGCGGCTCGCTCGCTGATCTCGTCACGCAGGAACGCTGTCATTTCTGCTTCATTTGCCGTTATGCCAGGCTTGAGCTGGACATAGGCGACCGGCAGTTCGCCTGCGTGCGTATCAGGGCGCCCTACTGCTGCAGCAATCTGCACTGCGGGATGTCGGTGCAGCGCTTCTTCGATCGCTGCAGGATCGATGTTGTGTCCGCCCCGAATAATGAGTTCCTTCTTCCGGCCTGTGAGCCAGAAGTAACCTTGCGCGTCGCAGCGTCCGAGATCGCCGGTATTCAGCCATCTGCCGCCATCAGCCAGGTCCATCCAGATGCCGTTGTTCTGCTCGGGCCGCATATAGCCGATGAACACGTTCGGGCCGGAGATCAGCAGTTGACCAACCTCGTCCGCAACGCAGTCCCGCACATAACGGCCCGATTCATCGGCCATCACGGCTTTCATGGCCTGGCCCGGCAGACGAAGGCCGATCGAGCCGATCCGCCGTTCGCCGAGCGGAGGATTGACGCTGCTAACGCAGGTACCCTCCGTGAGGCCATAGCCCTCGAGGATCCTGATTCCGGTTCGAGCCTGGAAAGCACGCAGCAATTCCACCGGCATCGGCGCGGCGCCGCACAACCCGTATTCGAGCGAACTGATATCCCGGCCGCTAATGGGAACGTCCAACAACGACCCAAAGAGGGTCGGCACGCCGCTAAAAAAGTTGATCCGGTAATGCTCGACGATATCCCAGAAGCGTTCGACGACGCCATCTCCGCGATAACCCTGCGGCGTGCCCAGCACGACATGTGCACCGCGTGAAAACGGCAGCAGACCCGTCACCATCACGGCGTTCACGTGGAAAAGCGGCAATCCGCAGAAGATCGTCTTGCCTGGCGCAACGCTTTCACCGAGAAATTCTCCGGCGCTCCATGCATTGGCCACCTCATTGCCGTGCCGGCGCATCGCAATTTTTGGCAGGCCTGTAGTGCCGCCCGTGCAGAAATAGGACGATACGTCATGCCGGTTCGTGCGTTGCGGGGTGGAGAGCGCGATGCCCGGCTCCCGTGCGACGGCTTCGCCGAAGTCGTGGATGCTGATCTGCGAAGGAACCGCGCCTCGCACGCCCTCCTCGCCATGCAACCTCGAGCACTCGCCGCGCTGAAGCATTCGAGCCGCAAATCGCTGTTCGCCGGGGGCGTGGTCGGCGAGGTTGACCAGCACGACATGCTCGAGCGAGGCAATCTTGTGCAAGACCGCCTGCACTTTCGGCCAGAGGTCCGTGCCGGGATACGGCGCCAAAGTGACAATCACGCTGGCGCCTGAGGCATTGAGCAGTTCGCCGATCGCGTCGCTTTCGAGCAGCGGATTGATTGCGCAGACAACGCCGACCGCCTCGCCGCCCCAGATCACAAAGTGCGTCTCGGGCAGATTCGGCAGTACATAAGCGACGACCGTGTCTCGCTGCACACCCAGCCGCGACAACATGTTTGCCGTGCGCGTGATGTCGCGCACCAGTTCGCTGTAAGTCCATCGCTCTGGGGTCGCGTAGTCGTTCGTGGTTGCGAAGAACGAGAGCGCGGGTGCAGATGGATTAATGGCGGCGCCCCGGCAGATCAATTCGTAGGTGCTCGACGGTAGATCCGCCGGCTGCTGCCCCTGCGATTCGATAGCGAGGACGTCCTGCTCGTTTGCGACGCCTTTCATGCGGCCTCTGCGACGACGACGTTACGCTGGGTGCCAAGATCGATCGAGCCATCCTGGCTGACGATACGTGCTTCGACCACATCGCCATCCTGAAGGTACTGCGGTCGCTCGGCTTGCAACGCGAGGAAAAGACGCCATTTCTCCGCTTCGGGCAGTTGTGCCGCGGCGCGTTGCTTTTCCGGCGACGGAATGATCAGCGCGCAACCAGACGGCGTACCCGTTGCGAGCAAGTCACCGGCATGCAGGTCTTGAACGCCGGACAGCTCGGCCAATGTCTCTGCCGGACCATAGACAAGACCCGAAGTGGAATCGTTCTGTCGGACCGTCCCGTTGACCGTCAGCGTCAGCACGAGCTCCTTGAGCTTCGGCATGTCGTGCTTCTCGAGCAGGCAAAGGTACGGGCCGACAGGGCCGAACGTGCGATAGCTCTTGCCCTTGTAGAACTGCATCTGTGGAATCTGGATATCGCGCGCGGAATAGTCGTTCACGATCACGGCGCCGGCAATGTAGTCGTGCAGGTTCTCGTCGGTAATCGTTGCGCGGGACGTGATGTCGCGTTTGAGCACAAGACCGAGTTCGATCTCGTAGTCGAGGAATTTCACCTCGTGCGGCTTCACCAGCTTCGAGTCCGCAGCAACGATGCAACTCGTGGCCTTCGTGAAGATCATGTTGAATTTCTTCACGTCCGGGTCCATGCCGGATTCGATCATATGCTGGCGGTAATTCGCGCCCTGGCAGATGAACTGCTGATTGGCCGTCACAGGCGAGAGCCACTGGACATCCGCTTCGGGAATCGTGGGGCCATTGAGCGTCATTAACCGCTCGACCGGATTGGCATGGACAAACTCAGCGGTCGTCTTGAACTCACCGGGAATCGGCGTGATAGCGTTTTGAGCCACTACGCCCCACTGGGCGCGGCCATCATGCAGATAATGCAGAACGTGAATTGCCATTTTGGCGGTCTCCGGGTTCGAAAAAGGGGTGCGTCAGGCAAAAATCTTGAACAGTGCCCGTAGCCTCGCCAGCGTGACGTCGGGGCTTCGGCGCAGGTTTGCGATCAGCGCCGCGATGTTCGCGGGCGTCAATCGGGGCTTGGTGAAGCTGCGCGGCATTGTCGGCCCCCACTGGGCCATCGCCTCGCGACTGACGCCATGGATTCCCGTCGGGGTGTCGCTGGTGAAAAGATCACCGTCGCAGTAGTGCTCATGCTTGTCTCCCCAAGGGTCCTGCCAGTAGTCGAAAATCTGGCTCCCGAGGATATGTCGGCCGATGCCCCACGCATGCGTCCATCCGCTCGCGCGCAGGACGCGCTGGCCCATACCGACCGCGTCCGCATCGACGAGCTCGTAGGCGCTATGGCTGTATCTCGGCGCGAACGCCTGTGCCAGCGCAAGCGTGTGATGGTCGGCGGGTCTGTCTCCGAGATCGAGCCGCATGAACGCGACAGCCGGTGAGCCATCGGGCAGTACCTGCACATCGCTGGGGATAAAACCAAAATGGCGCGTGTACCACGCACAGGTCTCCTGATAATCAGCGAGTTCCAGCACCACGTGCCCAAGCCTGATGATTTCAGGCGCGCCCTCGGGCGGTCGCTGCGTACCGTTGACGCGAACGGCGGCATCGACGGAATTGAAGGGCAACGGAAGCCGGTGCGGCAACGCGGACGCAGGCGCCTGGCCCCAGACCGCATCGACACGGAACCCGGACGGATCCTGCAACCGCACCACGTAGCCGCCGCCCGGCAGCGCAGAGTGCTCCAGCTCCGACGCGCCCGGCACCCTGGCCAGCGCGTCCAGTTCGGCTTCGCTGCCGACCTGCAGGCCAAATCCGACAAATCGCGCTTTGGACGCCTTGCGTACGACATAACAGAAGTGCGACGCGGCCGTACCGCGCAGAAGCAGCATCTCTTCGCCACGCGTTACCGTTCGCAGCCCGAAGTCGTTGAGAAACCGTTCAGCTTGCCCGAGGTCCGGCCGATCGAACATGAGATAGGCCAGCGCGTTCGCTTTCGCCGTCGGATTCGGGTAACGAGCCGGCTGTGCAGTAGTCAGTTTCATGGCGTGTAATCAAGCAGTTTGGATCGGTGATGCAGCCCGCAGCGCTGGCGCGCCGCGCCTCGGGAGCACATGAGCGCCCGCAGGCTCACCGGGCGGCCGATTTGCCGGCGCGTGAGGGATAGCGGGTCGTAACGCCCGGATGGGCGGATGGGGAAGGTGATGCTGGCCGCTCGGCGCAATGCCGATTCCGATTGCTGTCTCCACAGTCACTCCGTCTGTTTTAGTTAGACCGGCTCTCGACAGCCGATGGTGACATTAAACTCATCGCTGATCGTTTTGTCAATAAAGACATTCAAATCTATACTACGGTCATGACCAGACCTGGATCCATCATGACAACCACGACCAAGCGCGGGGCAGCCAGGCGCTCCCCGCCGGCGGCGGCCGCCTCCCCGGCTCCCGTCATCGAAGAAAAAGAGCCTCGCGGCGCGCGCCGCAAGCGCGAGACGCGCGCACGTCTGCTCGACGCCGCACTCAGGCTGATGGCCGAAAAGGGTATGGAAGGCGTGGCGATCAATGAAATCACAGAGGCCGCCGACGTCGGCTTTGGCTCGTTCTACAACCACTTCGAGTCGAAGGAGGCGATCTACGCGACGCTCGTCGACAACGTGTTCGAAGAGTTTGCGAACGTGCTCGATCGCCTCGCGGGGGGCCTTACCGACCCGGCCGAAGTGGTGGCCGTCTCGGTTCGCCACACGGTCCTGCGTGCGCGGCACAACCCCGTGTGGGGACGCTTTCTGATACGTGAAGGGTTTTCTGAGCGTGCGCTGAGCCGTGGGCTCGGCCAGCGGCTCCTGCGCGACATTCGAAACGGCATCGCTGCAAAGCGATTCGTCGTCGCCGACCCGTTTATTGGCTATCTTGCAGTGGGTGGCACAGTGCTCTCTGCCATCGCGGCCGAACTGAACTATGTCGTGCCGGGCGCAAGCGCCGCGGGTTTGCTCAAGCAACTCGGTTTCAGCGGCGAGCACTTTCCCGAGCGCACGGCAGCCATGTTGCTGCAAATGCTCGGCCTGAAACGGGCGGAGGCGGAAAAGATTGCCGCGCGTCCACTGCCCATCGTCGAGGAAGCCGACGAGGCAGCTTGAGTTCGGCCGGTCGTGGGGAGCCGGTCTGGCAACCGGCCCGTCCCGACTGGCGGCACGCCGCGAATTTATACCCCAGAGCGCGGAGCCGCCGCCCCCTCGACCGCGGTTTGCGCGCCGTCTAAAAATTGCGGGCAGGACAGCGTCGTCATCCCCGTTCTGCTGGACGCGCCCGAAGGTCTAAACGGCCGATCCGCCGCGGTCCCAGCGAACTCCCGCACGACCTCGCCTATCTGATCAGCGATCGCGTTGATCGCATGACGATGCCCGTCGACGATCGCCTGATAGCCGCCAGACACTGGCTCGCTCACTACGCTGTGGCAACTCAGCGTCTCCAGGCCCGCAGACCTGCTTACACTCCATACGACATCAACGAGTACGTGGGACCCCGGCCACGATTCAAAGCGCTGAACGTCGACGCCGACCTGATAGACGGGAACCTCCTCACCACGGCCAACCGCGTTGGCAGCGGACGCGCCGGCCTGCCGGCTCACGCGAGTAGCAATTGCATCGCGAATCTCGTCCGGAAGGGCCGACGACCAGCGATCGTCTTCGAGCACCTGCACCTGGGCCGGGTTGATCTGCACCACAAGCTGACTCCTGGCGACGGCGGCCGGCACGTTCACTGGGCGTACATCGATCCGCAAAGCGGGGCTTGTCGTATTCTTTGCGATGGCCGGCCCGGCGTCGGTTTCGAGCGTATAAAAGCGCGTCACGGGCGTTGCGCACGCCGTCAGAAGGGCCAACCCAACGACAGAGACGAGTGTCCTCACCATGGTGCGGGACGAGCGGGTTTGCGTTGCGATCATTGCTGGTCTCCTTTTTTGCCGAACAGCAGCGCCTGCGGATGGCGCTCCAGGTATTCGGAGAGCGCATTGAGCGACTGCAGCGTGCGCGTGAGTTGCTGCATGGCGTCCTGAACGTCGGACTGCATCGGCGCCGTCTGCCGCAGCGTCGATTCCGCGGTCGCGAAGGTCTTTTGTGCGGCAGCGAGCGTGTCGCGGGCTTGCGGCACGACCTCGGTGTCCATATGCCCGAACAGCTTGCTGGCGTTCTCCAGTGCACCGTCGAGGTTGGCGCCGATCCGGTCGAAAGGCACCTGGTTCAGTTTCCTTGCGATGTCCGCCACCTGCACCTGGAGCTCGTCGAGCGTATTCGGCACGGTCGGCAGTTCGATCGGGTTGCTGTGCACGTCGACACTCGCGCGCGGCGCCTTCGGGAACATGTCGAGCGCGACATACAACTGTCCCGTCAGGAGGTTGCCAGTCCGCAATTGGCCGCGCAGCCCTTCCGTCACGAGATGCTGCAGCATCTCGTGACCGCCGGGCGTGTCCGGCGCCGGCAGCGCCTCGCTGGAGCGCCGGCTGAGCCGGTCAGGGTAAAGCGCCATCAACACCTTCATGCTGAAGCTCTTCTGCTTTTCGTCGTACTCGATACCAATCTCGGTCACCTGCCCCAGCGCAATCCCGCGAAGGTCGACAGGTGCGCCAACAGACAGTCCACGCAAAGACTGATTGAAACGCATGACGACATTGAGCGGCTGGCCGTCGGGCTCGCGCATGGCGTCCGATTCGTCCGCGGCGAGTCTGAACTCCGCCCTGTCTGCTGCCGGTCGGCCAGCGTCCTGCCCGGCCGGAGACTGGAACGCCAGCCCTCCCACGACGACAGTCGCGAGTGATTGCGTATTGAGCTTCAGCCCGTTGGAATCGAGACGCAGATCGACGCCGCTTGCATTCCACCACCGCGTATTGCTGCCGACGTACTGGTCGTACGGCGCATTCACGAAGACGTTCACGATGACGCCGGCGCCGTGAGGATCGAGGGAGTAGCCAATCACCTGACCCGCCTGGATGCGATGGTAGAAGATGGGGGCGCCGATATCGATCGAGCCCAGTGACTCACCTCGCAGCGTGTACTGGTGCCCCGGCTGTCCCGTGGTGACAATGGGCGGGCTTTCAAGACCGAGGAACGCGGTTCGCCTCTCGGTCGAGCGCCCGATGTCCACGCCGATGTACGCACCGGAGAGCAACGTGCCAAGGCCGGAGATACCGTTGGCGCCAATGCGCGGGCGCACCACCCAGAATCGCGTGCCTTGCGTCGCAAACTTCTCTGCGTCCTTGCTCAACTGGATATTCACGACGACGCGGCGCAAATCGGCGGACAGTGCAATGGCTTGCACGACACCGATTTCAACGTCCTTGTACTTTACCTTCGTCTTGCCTGCCTCAATGCCCTCCGCGTTATTGAAGGTGACTGTCACGACGGGTCCCTTTTCTGCAACGGATTTGACCACCAGGGCAACCCCGATCAATGCACAGATTAGCGGTACTAACCAGATGAGGGATGGCAGCCAACGTTTGCGCGGCTTGAGTTCAGGAGGGGATAGATTGGAAAGATGCATCGTCTGTTTCAGGAAATGCGGTTGGTGGCGAGAGAAGCAGCCGGAACTTCATCGTACGCAGTTGGAGCGTCACGCGTCCCCGCGCCCACGTTGTCCCAGATGAGCCGCGGATCGAATTGATGCGATGCGAGCATGGTCAGGATCACAACCGCTCCGAAAGCGAGAGCGGCCGGTCCCGCAGTGATGACGGCAAGCGAGCCGAAATGCACGAGTGTGACCGTCAGCGCAACGACGAAGACGTCGAGCATCGACCATCGGCCAATGCGCTCGACGAGCCGGTACAGGATTGCTCTTTCACGAGCGCGCCATCCCGAACCGTGAGAAGCGGCTACCGTGAGAAGCGTGAGAACAACGAGCTTGAGAACCGGCACGAGAACGCTGGCGACAAAAACGACGACAGCAAGGGGCCAGTCTCCCGAAGTCCAGAAATACGCGACGCCGCCAAGGATCGTGTCGTCCTCCGAACCGCCCACGGATGAGGCGTGCATGATCGGCAGCAGGTTCGCCGGGATATAGGCAAACGCGGCGGCGAGAAGCAGACTGGCCGTTCGCCTCAGGCTGTCCGGCCTGCGTTCGTGCAGCACATGCTGGCATCGGGAGCAGCGCTGGTGGGCCTCTCCTTCGATACGTGCCTGGACGAGTGCGCACGCGTGACAGCCCACAAGGCCGGCGCGTTGTGCCGTGATGGCGCGCGGTGAGCCGGTTTTGCGCGCCCCCAATGGCCGTGTGAAACGCCCTCGTCCTGTACTTACTCTCGACCAGCGAACGTCCGCAATTCGAGAACACCTGATTTCGTCACGGACCGCCCAGAGCCTGCTCGGGTCAAATGAAGCAACAAGGCCCAGCATGACAGTCAGCGCACCCGTGGCGAACAATCCCGGTCCCGGGATCACTTCGGCGATGCTGACCATTTTCACGATAGTCACCAGCACACCGAGCATGAACACCTCGATCATTCCCCACGGCCGAACGAGCTGCACAAGACGCACCATCGCGTTGAATCGGGGTGGCAGTTTGCCTAGCTGGAGCGGCACCAGCACATATAGCAATGCGAGCAGTTCGATCAACGGGAAGAGTACCGCCGAGCAGAACACCATGGTCGCGACGACGCGCATGTTGCCGGCCCAAAGCGAGCGCACCGCGCCAAACAGCGTCGCCTCGGATGTCATGCCGTTCGCGCGTAGCTCGATCACAGGGAAACTCTGTGCGATGCAGAAAACGATCAATGCGGCGAGCGTCACAGCGCAAATCCAGTCAAGCGGCCATCCGCTACCCGGTAGCGCTGTCATGCCCGCACCGCAGCGCGAACAGGCTGCGCGGCTCCCCTTGACACTGGAAGGCTTGCGAAACAGCAGATCACATTCGTGGCAGGTAATTAATCTCTGATATTCCATACGGAGATAAAGCGGAAATCCGGGGGCATTCGCACTGGCGCAACGGCCGAATCACGCGGCCGGCGCGGCGGCCGGTCAATTGATGTGGCCAACGGCCATCGCGGCGCTCGAGACACTGCTGAACGGCGGGGGCGGTCCTGGCGGATCGCCCTCGCGTTTCACGATCGCCTGGGTCAATGCGTTGATGCGGTCGTCTGCTGAGTCTGAGCCGAGGGCAGTTCCCCCATCGCCTGGAACAGGGCGGCTGTATCGCTCATGCGCTGGCCCGATGCGCGCACTGCGCCGATCTCGGCGTTCAGATACCGCGACTCGCTCGCGTGCGTTGCCGCCGAAGGCAGCGAACCCAGGCGATGGCGCGACGCCGTGTCCTCGAATGCCGTGCGCGCGGCGTCGGCGGCGACTTCGCTCGACGCGAGGGTCTGTGCGTCGTTATCCAGCGCGGCGAGCGAATTCGCTACGTCCTGAAACGCCGAAAGCACAGTGGACTTGTAATGCAGCACGGTGGCGTCATACGTATCGATCGAAGCACGGCGTTGCGCGAACAGCGCGCCGCCATGGAAGATCGGCTGCGAGAGGCTTGCGCCGATAGCCCAAAGACCGCCCGCGCCCGAGAGCATCATCGGCCAGCTGAAGCCGCCGCGACTCATCGCGCCCGTCAGCGACAGGCTCGGGAAAAGTTGCGCCGTTGCCTCGCCCACATCGGCGGCGGCCGCCTTGACGGCGGCGTCGGCAGCCTGGATGTCCGGGCGCGAGCGCAACAGGTCCGAAGGCACGGCGACGGGCACGTGCTCTGGCAACGACAGGCTGTCCAGATCCGGCACGCTCGGGGCGTTGTCCGGTGTACGGCCGATCAGCACCGCCAGTGCATGAATCGCCGTCGCGCGTTGCTGACGCAACCCGGGCAACGTCGCCGCGATGGAAGCCGCGTCCTGTTTCGACTCGAGCGCCTGGACGCGCGATACTGCGCCCAGCGCGTAGCGCTGCTCGTCCTCGTTCGCCGCATCGTTCGATACGGCAACGAGCCGCTCGGTGAGCGCAATCTCGCGATCGAGTGCCGCCACATTGATCGTGGCAGCCACGATGTTTGCAGCGAGCGCACGGCGCGACGCTTCCAGTTCGAATGCCTGCACATTCACACGGGCCGCGCTAGCGGAATTCGCATAGCGCGTCTGGCCGAACAGGTCGAACGTGTAATGCGCTTGCAACTGCCCGGCAAAGAAGTTGTATTGCACCTGCTCGGGCAGGCCAAGCTGGGGCGCCACCGGTGAACGGGCGCGCTGGACCTGCGCGGCGCCGTCGATCGACGGCAGCGTCGATGAGCCGATCTGCGCGCGCAGTTGCTCCTGCGCCGCAGCGAGCGTACGCTGCGTCGCCGCAAGCGTCGGGCTGTTGTGCAGTCCTTCGTCCACAAGTGCGTCCAGCGCGGCGCAGTGGTAGAGCTGCCACCATTGCGGTCCGGGCATGGCGCCGACATCGAAGGTCTGCGCGACGCCACCCGCTGCCACCGTCTTCGCCGGCTGCGTCTCGGCACCGTAATGCTCGGGCGACGGCATGGCCGGCGCCTCGCCGCTCGGCCCGAACGAGCACGCCGTCACGGTGAGCGCCACAGCCGCGGCAGCCACGGATGTCTTGTAAGGAAAACTCATGATTAACCCTCCGTATGCTCGACGACGACGTGTTGCTCGCCGCGTTCGTCACTACGGACCCTGAAGCAGGTCGCGTAGAGAGCCGGCAGAAAGAACACCGTCAACAATGTGGCGACGGTGATGCCGCCCATCAGCGCAGTCGCCATAGGCCCGAAGAAGCCCGAGCGCAGCAACGGAATCAGCGCGAGCACGGCGGCGGCGGCCGTCAGCATGATCGGTCTGAAACGTCGCACCGTTGCACCGATGATGGCGTCAAAGCGCGCGTGCCCCGCCGCAATGTCCTGATCGATCTGGTCCACCAGAATCACGGAGTTGCGCATGATGATGCCGAACATCGCGATCACGCCCAGCAACGCGACGAAGCCGAAGGGCTTGCCGAAAAGCAGGAGCGCCGTCACCACGCCGATCAGGCCCAACGGTGCGGTGAGCACGACGATGAAGGTGCGCGCGAAATTCTTCAGCTGGATCATCAGCAGCGTCAGCACCGCAATGATCATCAACGGCATTTCCGCGTTGATCGACGTCTGGCCCTTCACGCTCTCCTCGACTGCGCCGCCAACCTCGATCCGGTAGCCCACAGGCAGCTTCGCGCGCACCGCCGTGAGTGCGTTCTCGATGCCGTGCGTCACGTCGATGCCCTGCGCGTCGCCGCGCACATCGGCCTGCACGGTGATGGTCGGCTGGCGGTCACGCTCCCAGATCACGCCGTACTCGAGCGTGTCGCGCACATGGCCGAGCGAGCCGAGTGGAACCGGGCCGCTCGGTGTCGGAATCGCAAGGCTCGTGAGCTTTGCGGGGTCGACGCGCTCGCTCTTCGGCGCACGCAGATCGACGTTGATCAGCTTGTCGCGCTCGCGGTACTGCGTGACGGTGTAGCCGGACAGCGTCATGGCGAGGAAGCTGGAAACGTCCTCTGATGTGACGCCAAGCTGGCGCGCGCGGTTCTGGTCGATCTCGAACGAGATCGAACGTTCGGCCGGCTCGTCCCAGTCGAACTGCACGTTGCGCGTGCGCGGGTCGGCACGCACCTTCTCTGCGACCGTTTCCGCGATCGATCGCACCGTCGCGATATCGTCACCGCTCACGCGGAACTTGATCGGAAAGCCCACGGGCGGACCGTTTTCGAGGCGTGCAACACGTGTGCGGGCACCGGAAAAGTCCTTCTCCAGTTTCCCGTCGAGCCAGTGCATCAGTTCTTCGCGTGTTTCGACGTCTTTGGCCGTGATCACGAACTGCGCGAAGTTGGGCTGCTGCAGCTGCTGGTCGAGCGGCAGGTAAAAGCGCGGCGCGCCCGTGCCGACGAAGTCGACATAGTGGTCGATTCCGGCCTTGCCATCGAGGACCTTCTCGAGGCGCTTCGATTCACGCAGCGTCGCCTCGAACGAGGCGCCTTCCGGCAGCCGGAGGTCGACCAGCAGTTCGGGACGCTCGGAGTTCGGGAAGAACTGCTGCGGCACGCGCGTGAACGCAACCATGGCGAGCGCGAACAGGCCGCAGGTGACGCCGAGCACGACCCAGCGCCGCTCGATGCACCACGTGACCCAGCCCGACAGGCGTCGGTAGAAGCCCGTGTTGTACACAGCGTGCTCATGATCGTGTCCCTCGCCAGCGTGAACCTTGCGCTCGGGCAGCATATAAAAGCCAAGCAGCGGCACCAGCACGACCGCCGCGAACCACGAAACGATCAGCGCGATGGCCGACACCTCGAAGATCGAACGCGTGTACTCGCCCGTGCTGGATTTCGCCAGCGCGATGGGCAAAAAGCCCGAGACCGTCACGAGGGTTCCGGTCAGCATCGGAAACGCGGTACTCGAATAGGCAAATGCTGCCGCGCGCATGCGGCTCCAGCCCTGCTCGAGCTTCACCGCCATCATTTCGACGGCAATGATCGCGTCGTCGACGAGCAGGCCCAGCGCAAGCACGAGCGTACCGAGGGAAACCTTGTCCAGCCCGATACCGAAGATATGCATACACAGCGCGGTCACGGCAAGCACGATCGGGATCGTGATCACAACCACCATGCCAGTGCGCAGACCGAGCGAAACGAGGCTCACGACCAGCACGATCGCCACGGCTTCTCCGACCGAACGCACGAACTCGTCCACGGAGTGCTTGACCGCGTGCGGCATGCTCGAAACCGGCGCGAGCTTCAGCCCTGCCGGCAGCGTTGCCTGCAGTTCGGCCGTCTTCGCGTCGAGCGCCTTGCCGAGGTCGATGACGTCGCCGCCCTTTTGCATCGTCACGCCGATGCCGAGCACCGCCTGGCCTCCCACGCGCATCTGTGTGACGGGCGGATCGTCATAGCCGCGCCTGATGGTTGCAATGTCACCGAGACGGAACGAGCGTTTGTTGACGGTGATCAGGGTGTCCGCAAGCGAGCGTTCGTCCTTGAACGCGCCGCTCGGCCGCACGAATACGCGGTCGTCCGCCGTCGTGATGGTGCCGACGGGCGCAACGGCGTTCTGTGCATCGATTGCCTGGGCGAGTTGCTGCGGCGTGATCGAAAGACGCGTGAGCTGCGCATTCGAAATCTCGACGAAGATATGCTGGTCAGGGTCGCCGAAGTAATCGACCTTGGCGACGCCCGGCACGCGTAGCAGAACCGTGCGCAGCTGGTCCGCATAGTCGTGCAGTTGCGCGGGCGTGAAGCCGTCGCCTTCGAGCGCGTAGATGTTCGTGTAGACGTCACCGAACTCATCATTGAAGAAGGGCCCGACCGTTCCCCTCGGCAGCGTCGCCGCGATATCGCCCACCTTCTTGCGGACCTGGTACCAGGTCTCGGGCACCTCCTTGACGGGCGCCGAGTCCTTCATCGCGAAGAAGATCATCGACTCGCCGGGGCGCGAGTAGCTCTTGATGTTGTCCACATACGGTGCCGCCTGCAACTGGCGGCCAATCCGGTCCGTGATCTGATCCTGCACTTCGCGGGCCGTCGCGCCCGGCCAGTACGTCTTGATGACCATCGTCCGGAACGTGAACGGCGGGTCTTCCGATTGCGCAAGATGGGTATAGCCGATCACCCCGAAAAGCGTGGCCAGCCCGATCAGAAAAATCACGAGCTGCTGGTGCCGCAGCGCCCATGCAGAGAGGTTAAAGCCCGTACCGCTGGCGCGTTCCTCCCCGGAAGCATTCGCCGGCGCGCGTTCGAGCGCGTCTTTGTCGTCGCGCGCGTTCATACCGAGCCCTCCGGATGCAGCGGAGGCACCACCTGCACGTGCTCTCCCGAACTCACTGCATGCACGCCCTGCAGGATGACTCGGTCGCCATCGTGCAGTCCCGAACTGAACGAGACAGTGCGTTCGTCGTACCGCTCGATCGTGACCGGGCGCAACTCTAGCGTGTCGCTGCCTTTACGCACCACCCACACGGCCGGATTCTCACCCTTGTGGAAGAGCGCGGTCACCGGCAGCGTGAAGACCTGGGCGGCATCGTCCGCCTCGCTGAATGCGACATTCGCGGTCATGCCAAGACGCACTTCGGGACTCGGTGCGGTCAGCGTGAGCTTCACACGCCACGTGCGGCTTTGCTGATCGGCCGCCGCCGAAACCTCGCGCACCCGCGCTTCGAAAGTCTTGCCAGGCAGCGCGGGCAACGTAACGCGCGCGTTGCTGCCGACCGCGAGAGCGTTCAGCGTTCTTTCGGGCGCATCGCAAGCGATATCGACGTCGCCGGTCCAGTCGAGGTGATACACAGCCTGGGTTGCCTGAACGTTCTGGCCGGTATCCGCATCCTCCGACGTGATGACGCCGTCGTGGTCCGCGGTCAGCGTCGCGTAGCGCAGGTGATCCGTCGCGAGCGCCATCTGGGCGAGCGCGGAAGTGCGCTGCGCAAGCGCCGAAGCGTAGGCATCCTCAGTCTGCTCCAGTTGTGCGGGAGCAATCAGGTTCGCACGCGCCTGAGCCTGATCGCGGTCGAGCTGCTGCCTGGCAAAAACGAGGCGATGCTCGGCGGCGTCGAGTTGGGCGCGCGCATTGACGAGGTTGTTCTGCAAATCCGTCGGGTCGAGCAACGCAACCACCTGTCCCGCCTTGACCGTATCGCCGATATGCACTCGCCGCTCGATGACCTTGCCTCCCACCCGGAACGACAGAGGCGTCGAATAGCGCGCCTGTACCTGTGCCGGCAGCGAGTTGCTCTCGGCGTGCCCATCGGGATGAACCGCAAGCGCAACGACGGGCTTGGCCTCCGGGGCGACTGCGTCAGTCTGGTGGCATGCACAAAGAGCGATGGCGCTGCACGCCGCAACGACGACAGTCAACTTGTGCGTCGACGGAAAGAAGGAAGGTAGGAGGGAGCGCACTCGTTTCAGCGCGACAAGACCGGGTTGTTTCACGATGTTCACAAGGCAGGTGATGAATACAGGTAGAAAAGTCATCCGCGCCGATGGCTAGTCGCGCCTGCAAGAAGCGCGCGTTGCCCGTAGCGCGAAAACGAAGCCATTGATGCGGAACGGATCCTCTTCGACGACCCCACGGACCGGCGGCCCGAGCTTTGTTGACAGGGCATCGCAGCTGATCGCCACATGCGTCTCGAAGCGGCTCGGCACCATCTGACAGGCGCATTCGCTGATGCATGCGCGCTTCTCTGCGCGGCGCCCGCGGACTTTGGCGCCAGGCATCTACCAGCATCTCGGAGACGCCTTCGTTTCCCGTCGGTCCCGACTGTTTTCCGGTCCACCGCCGCACGGATGACATTAAACCCATTACTGATGCTATTGTCAACCATGACAATTAAATCTACACTCTGACAATATATGGTTCCAGGAGCTGATATGCCCAACGTCCCGATTTCCCGCACGAGTCGTCGGCAACAGACGAAGGCGCCAGTGGCCGGCCGCGAGTCCACCGCAACGCGATCGCCGCGCGTGGCCCGACGTAAGCTCGAAACGCGGCTTCGTTTGCTCGATGCCGCGTTTGCGCTGGTGACGGAAAAGGGAATGGAAAGCGTCACGATCACCGAGATTACGAACGCCGCCGACGTGGGATTTGGGTCCTTCTATAACCACTTCGAGTCAAAGGAAGGGATCTTCGCCGCGCTCGTCGAATGGTTATTCGAGGATTTCGCGACTACGCTTGATCGTCTCGCAACCGGGTTGTCCGACCCGGCCGAGGCGATCGCAGTGTCGGTACGTCATACGCTTTTGCGTGCCTACCGGGAGCCGGTTTGGGGTCAATTGCTGATACGCGAAGGGCTATCCACGCGGGTACTGACCAGGGGGCTGGGTCAGCGGCTACTGCGGGACACAAAGAGAGGGATTTCGGAGCGACGCTTCATGGTTGCGGACGAACTGATGTGCGTGTTTTCCGTGATTGGTACTGTCGTCGCTGCAGTAGCTGCTGAGCTTCACCTCCCTGGATCTTCAAAGCGGGCGGTTCGCGCACGAAATACCTTTCGATCCAGGCACGAAAAGTTCGCCGACAGCACGGCGGCCATCGTGTTGCAGGCGTTCGGCCTTAAACGCACCGAAGCCGAAAGGATTGCTCATCGCCCCTTCCCTGCGGCCCCTCTAGCGGCGAGCGTTTCAAGCGAAACGGCGGAACGACGCCAGGCACGGAAATACCGCCTTTAACGCTTCAACAATGCTTTAGGAAAGCTAACGCTTCAGCGACGGCAAGCGCCGGCAGACGATCGAGCATCATCCGCCGCCTGCCGGTACGCTGCGCAGCGACCGCTGATCTCAAACGATCAATCCCGGTACAGTGTGCTTTCAAGATAGCCCCGCCGTAGCTCTCGCAACGCGGAAGCAAAGACGGCACTCACAGGCAGCGCAAGCAGCACGCCGAAGAAACCGAACAGTTGCCCAAACGCCAGCAATGAGAAAATGACCGCCAGCGGATGCAGGCCGATGCGCTCGCCAACGAGCCTGGGTGTCAGAAAGACACTCTCGATGATCTGTCCGATTCCGTATACGGCGACCACCGCTGCGAAAGCGTACCAGTTCCCGAATTGCAGAAACGCAGCGAGAAGCGCAAGAGCCAGCGCGGTCGAGAATCCAATATAGGGGACGAACACGGCAAGTGCGGTGAGAAGGCCGACAGGCAGCGCGACGTCCAGTCCGGCGATCGCCAGAGCCGTGGGGTAATACACCGCAAGTATCACGACGACGAGCAGTTGCCCATGGAGGTACTGCGCCAGCATGTGGTCGATTTCCGCAACAAAGTGCCGAGTTCTTCTGAGCCAGCGCCGCGGCACAAAACTCTCCATGCGCTCCAGCGCCTCGTGCCGGTCGTAGAGCAGATAGAAAAGGACGAGCGGCACTAGCACCACATTGCTCACGAGGTTCATCATCACATTGCCGCTCGTACGCACGTACTGCCATGCAGCGAGAACAGCGCCGTGCTCGCCTGACATCAGTCGCGCCGTCAATACGTCGCGGACATTCGCCAGATCGAGCGAGTAGTTGATTCCCAGGAAAGCCAGTCGGGGTTGCAGCGCAGCGTCGAGTTTGGATGCCAATGAAGGCACCTGTTTTGCCAGTTCGGGCCCTTCCCTCTGGATGATCACGAATACAAGCAAAATGAGCAGCATGACAAGCAACGCGAACACGGAAATCATGACAAACGCGGCAAGACCGCGGGGTGCGCGATGACGTACCAGCCACTCCACGCCCGGTTGCAATACGTACGCGATCATGGCACCGAGCAGAAACGGCGTCAGGACGGGGCGCAGGCTCCATAACAGAACGCCAGCCGACAGGGCAACGGCTCCCCAGAACAATGATTGGCGATGGTAGGCAGTCATAGGTACACCCTTGCGGCGTTAAATCATCTGTTCGGCACGCGAGTGGCGCCGGTCATGGTTCGTATTCGCGCATCGCCGATATTCCTGCCAACCATGGACATAGGATCATGCACGGCGACCGGGCGGAGCACTGCAACGATCCGCGGTCGCAGGCCGGCAGATCCGCCGGTACCGAAAGCCAAACGCCAGCGAATGTTCCCCTGCAGTGGGGGCATTCGTTATGCGCTTACGGGAGCCGAAGCCGCACTTGCTGGTTTTGACTCGCGACGGCGCCTCCGCCCATGCTTCTGCCCGTTATCGGGTCGACAGCGCGGCGCCGCATCGTCATCAGGCAATCGAAGCAGGACGGGGCACCGGCGCGAAAAAGAGTGGCGGCACCAGCAAGCACGCCAAGCGACTCCTCTTCGGTCTTACCATCGGCTACCGTGTTTACCGCCGTTGCGGAAGCAGCAAGACCGGTAAGCAAAAGCAGCGCTTTCCGTTTCCTGTCACTGTCGCAAAATGGGCTGAGTCTGGATACGCCGCTTGCACCCTGCTGTGGTCACCACAGATTTGCGCGCACCCGCATCGGGAAAGATCGAGGCGCTTGCGCTTCGTATACATGATATTATCATCACAATTGGTAAATTAGTCAATAACAGTATCGACCTCCCTTCTTCCACGATTTGCGCGACCGTGCGCAGCACACGCGCTCTCTCCCATATGGAACCGCTTGCCGGCCAGCGTCATCAGTGAAACCGGCTTACTCAGTTCAGTACCGTCCGTGGAATACCTGACGACCGCTTTCCATTCGTAGTTTTACCGCCGCGCGGCATCGGCATGATCGGCTCAACCAGGGCCGCGGGGCTCCCGAGCCGTCTCGCAGAGGCCACCATAGCAGCGGCATTTGTGATCCACCGACGCCGGCACCATGAAACCCCCGTTCGAGTCAGTTGCCGGACCGCCAACGACTGTTGTCTCGATTGACGAATCGGCGGCCGCATTGGCATGGGCCATTATCGGCAAAAGGAGGGCGGCGAGCGACTTCTTCATCGCCACCCCACATTCGAATGTTCCATCTTTTGCGGCCACGTGATCCGATGAAGTTCAGTGCACCCGCGCGCCATTCAGTGCAAGCAGGCGCTCCAGTTCCAGCAGCGCCTCACCAAGCAGGTCAATGGCGCCGTTCGGCGTTGACGCCGTAGCAGCACTTCGAAGCGCGTCCTGTACGATCTGGTGAGCGCTTTCCGGTTTTGCTTTACCTATAGCAGCGATGTATTGCTGTTCCATGAGTACTCCTTCTCGTGACAATATGAATCCGACACCTGTGGACGAGGTGATGACGAGAAGTATATGCATCGCAGACGTTGAATTGACGCTCGCAATTGTTTGTTTCCGTCTCGCGAACGCGCGAGCAAAGCCCGCCCGCCGGGCGTCCCCCACCCCTGTTTCCCATATCGTATCGGCGAAAGGCCACGAACCAACCGGATCATGATGGGCAAAGCTCGCTGTTGTGTTTTTCCGTCGACCGCCCTGACGAGCCGCCGAGCGGCGACCGGACTCGGCAACTGTCGCACATTTCCACGCGCTTTTTTATTGTTTCATCATTTATGATATAGTCGTCACTTACGACGTCGGACTGCTAACGTCTGTTCCATTACGGCGTGGGCACATTGATGGATGGCGCCTGCTGCGCCATCTGGCATGCAAAGACGTTCTGCGCGTCTCTTTCCATGCCCGAGCTATGCGACAAGCACTTCTGGTCACTCTCCGCCTCATCGTCCTTGCATTGTCTGGCCTGGTTCCGGCCTTTGCATACGCGGCTGGCACCCCGCCTCTCGCGCCGGACAGTAGCTATTTTGTGCCCATCGCTGGCGTCGGTTCCGACGCCGTGGAAGCGCTCAATGCGCTTCAGGCCAAGGAAGACGCGATCAGGCAACGCGCATCGACGGCAACCAGTGATGCCGAACTGATCGAACTGGACTCGCTGAGCCGGCGTGTCGTCGACGACGTCGACAGACTGGTCGCAACCTCGTTGGAGCCCGAGCTGGAAAGGACGCATGCGCAGCTCGATGTGCTCGGAGCTGCGCCCGTTGCCGGCGCGAGTTCAGAAACACCCGCCGTCACCCAGCAACGCAACGCCCTCACGACGCAGAAAGAGCGGCTCGATGCGCAAGTCGGGCAGGCGGAAGGCATCAAAGGTAATCTGGTCAACGTTGACGCACAGATTGCCCGATTGCTTCACGAACATCTGAAAGACCAACTGGCGCTTCGCACCGGGAGCATTCTGAGCGCTGCGTTCTGGGCGCCCGTCGTTCACCCGGATGCGGCTGACTACCAAAGTCTGCGAGCGTTTGGCGAGCAGGTCGAAAAGCAGATGCAATCGATGTGGCAGCCGGGACGCCGGATAACGAACACGCTTCTTTTACTGATCGCGCTGGCATGCGCAACAGTCGGTATCCGCGTTCTTGAACGAACGGCAGGATCGGTTTGCCTTCGGCGTCTGCCGGAAGGACGGCTGCGGCGAAGCGCTTTCGCGATATCGACCGTGTTGGCGACGCTGGCAGCCACGATGGTTGCGGTACACCTCGCCGGCCTGGCCATAGTCAGTCAACAAAGTTTGTCGCCCGCCCTTCAGACCTTCACTGATGAACTTGTCAAACACATTGTCAATTGTGCGTTGGTCGTCGCGCTTGGCAGGGCGTTTCTGTGCACCAGGCATCCAACCTGGCGCCTACCTGCCATCGCCGATCCCGTTGCGCACGCGCTCAGATCTTTTCCGCGAACTTTGGCCGCGCTCCTGTTGTTTTCAGGGGCGATAGAGCAAATCAACCGAGCCGTCGATACCAGCCTTCAACTCACGATTTTCACTCGCGGTCTAGTCGCGTTGATCGTCTCGTTGACCATCGGTACTTCATTGCTGCACACGAACCGGGTACGCACCGCACTCGCTGCGGTCGGAAATTCGCCTGAAGGTCGGTCGACAATTGCGGGCTTGATTCATGCTGCCGTCTGCGTTGTCGTCGTGGGGGCCTTGGCCGCATTGCTCTGCGGGTACATTTCCGTTGCGCGTTTCCTGACCTACGAACTCGTGTGGTTCGACATCGTCCTGTGCAGTCTCTATTTTCTTGTGGTGCTTACGCGTGATCTATGCGAAAGCGTCTTTTCGCCAGCGCATTCAAGCGGCAATACGATCAAGCATCTGTTTGGTCTCGAAAATGCCCATCTCGCCCAGATTGCGACGGTCCTTTCCGGAGTCTGCCGAAGCGCGCTCATCGTCGCTGCGGTCGTTGCGCTGCTCACAGGTGGCCTGGGAACTACGCCCGCCGATCTCATCGACAGCATTTTCGAAGTGCTAGGCGGGGACTGGCTGCGTGCGCTCAATATCGTCCCCGCTCATATCCTCAGCGCCATACTCACATCCGGCGTTGGTCTGTACCTTGTGCGGTCCGTGCGCAAATGGTTCGACAGGGAGTTGTTGCCGAAGACAGAAATGAGTCCTGGCATGCGCACGTCCCTGCTGACGTTGTTTGCGAACATTGGTTACGTACTCGTCGTACTGCAGACCTTGTCCGTGCTAGGCGTCAGATGGCACAACCTTGCATGGATAGTGAGTGCATTGTCGGTGGGAATCGGTTTCGGTCTGCAGGAGATCGTAAAAAACTTTATTTCCGGACTCATCTTGCTCGCGGAGCGGCCGGTGAAGGTGGGCGATATGATCAGTATCGCCGGCATCGAGGGCGACATACGACGCATTAGTGTACGCGCCACCCAGATCCAGCTTGCAGACAAGTCAACCGTGATCGTGCCGAACTCACAGCTCATATCGCAGAATGTGCGCAACGTCACGATGGGAAACACCACACAAGGTGTCACCTCCCTGGTGCTCACATTCGCGTTGGATGTCGACCCGGAGCGCGTCCGCGAGATTCTTCTCGACGCCTATAGTGATCACCCTTCGGTTCTGGCGCATCCGTCGCCGTCTGTGATGTTCAGTCAGCT
The DNA here is from genome assembly GCF_024206495.1 of Paraburkholderia sp. CNPSo 3272. Classification (GTDB taxonomy): domain Bacteria; phylum Pseudomonadota; class Gammaproteobacteria; order Burkholderiales; family Burkholderiaceae; genus Paraburkholderia. Next base: position 168,007 of record NZ_JAMBPQ010000013.1, read on the forward strand.
GACGCCCGATGGCATTACACTCACGGTCACGGGGCACGTCAGGAGTCCCAGGATCGTTGCCGACACCAGAAGTGAACTTCTGTTCGCCATCCTGAAGCGGCTGCGTGCCGCGGACATCCCGTTGTCGAATCCACGAACGGTTTTGGTCCACGGACCGCTCGTTTGCGCCCCCGATGGGCACGGGGCCGCTTCGAACGGACCACCGCGTAGCAGTTTTTCGTTAGCCGGCACAACCAGCGTACCGGCGAACGCCCGGAATACAGCAGGCAGCGTTGAGGTATAACTACGCAGCCGCCCTTGGTTTCAGTCTCTCAAAAAACGAAACCCGAGCCGGGGAAACGATTCAGGCGCGTTCGAGCAGATGTAGTAGCGCCCTGCCCGAGTCGGTCAGCGCAAAACGGGCATCCACGACATCCACCAGCCCCGCGTTCTGAAGCGGGCTTCGCGACGGTACTGCTCGACCGCGACCTGAGCAAGGCTGAAGGAGGCGCGCGGGGAAAGGCAATTGCGACGAACGACTGCAAGACCTGGCCGACTGCGAGTTCGTCATCACGATGCTTACCTGGCGACGGCGCGGTGCTCGACGTCGCACTCCAGCTCTCGAACGTGCTCCCAACCTACGCGGTCCATGTGTCGATGAGCACTATCGGTGGGGAAACGGCGCGTGAACTCGCCGATCTGCACCAAGCGCTCGGTCAGCAATTTGTGTCGGCTCCCGTGCTCGGAAATCCGCAGCTCGCGGCTTCGCGTAATCTTCTCGTGTTCGCGGCCGCAGACAGAGAAACGCTCGACCGCTGCTTGCCGCTTCTCGAATGCCTCGGCCGGCACGTCGTCGTCACATTGGCGAACACGCCGAAGAGGCCAATCGGATCCAGCTCGCCATCGAACACCCTCCTATAGGTGCCGCGTAGCCGCACCATGAGGATGGCACTGCCCATACCGTTACGAGGCGGCCCGACCCCGGGTGTCGCGTGACACGATTCCTAAAAGGACTAGTCATGAAGACGCGAATCAGAATCGCCAGGCCTGTTAGCGACCTTGCCCGCACTGAACGCATGTATTGCGCGGCGCTCACGCTGGCGGTGCTGGGAAGGTTTCAGGATCATCAGGGATTCGACGGCGTGATGCTTGGAAGTCCGGGCGTGGACTATCACTTTGAGTTCACCCATTGCCGCGCACATCCGGTTGTGCCAAGCCCGACGAGTGAGGACTTGCTGGTGTTCTACATTCCGGATCGACAAGAGTGGCAATCAACGTGTGATCGCGTTGTCGAAAATGGATTTGTCTGCGTAACGTCGCTCAACCCTTATTGGGATGTCTCGGGCCGGACGTTCGAGGATCCCGACGGCTACCGGGTGGTTTTGCAAAATGCAGCGTGGAGCTGCTGACGCACATATCACGCAAGTTTCCGCTTTCTGGCGTTCATCGTTCGCCGAGGCGAGCGCGCAGGCACAGTATCAACCCGGCGTCGCAAGCCGCCTCGCCGTAGGCGGACGCGTGCCAGCAGTCAATGCAAGCCGACGCGCGAAAGCGTCCGCTGTCACTCCCGAGCCAGCACGGCGCCCGCGCGCGCGGTCGTGGACGGCATAAGCAGCAAGGCTGCCGCGAGCGAGACGAGACATCCGGCGCAGACTTCCTCGATACGCAATTCTGCAAGCGGCACGATGGCGACACCAAGCTGGCCGTAAACAAGCCCGACAAGCATCGTGACAAAGAACACGCCGCGGGCATACGCATGAAGAATGTAATAGGCCCAGCCGAAAACCGACAAAGCCATCGCGGCCACGAGAATCCAGGCTTGGTGTCCGCACACGGTAATGAGCAGCACGCTGGCCGCCGCGCCGCTCAGCGTGCCAGCAATGCGCTTGATGACGCGTGCTCGCGTGCCCTGATACGAGGTCGTCCCAAGAAAAACGACGAACGTGCTGATGACCGCCCACATCGAACGGTCTTCCGACAACTCGCCGCCCATCAATATGGCGAGAAGGGCCGCGACGGTGGCGACGAGAGCCGGCCGCCATGCGAGCCGGTGAAATCGATGCGCGAGCACGGTGGAAAGGGGCCGTCCGGTCTGCCGTCCGATCACGTGGAGGTCGGCACGTAACGCACGGCCGCGCGAGCCCGTGCCTTCGCGGCCACGATGGTATGGGGCAACGCGAACATGAACGACGGCGCCGGCGCGCGGCCCCGCTCCATCGGAATGACGACGCGCCCAACGAATGCGACGATGAACGGAACCACCGCCATGGCGGTCAGCATTGCCTTTAGCCGCGTGGGGGAAGGATGCAGATACAGGCCGAGGTAAAAGGACACCAGCATGAGCATCGCTGCGCCCACCGCGCGAGCACCGAGCGATTGGCACAAGATGCCCACGAAGACAATGAGCAGCGCTCCGGCGTCGCGCTGCGCGGGCTGCAAGGCGAGCGCGGTGGCACCGGCAAAGGTGGCGCAGTTGCACAAAAAAAGAATGAGGAGCGAGATGAGCCAGCTCGACCAACGCGCTTCGCGCAGAAACAAAGGCGCAATCATTGCGAACAACGCGCCAGGTACGGCAAGAGTCGGCGTTTCATCATGCTGGAGCGCCCAGGCCACGCCCACGGCCGCCGTCAGCAGGCAAGCGAGCGTAGACCGTGCTGCACCGCGCAGGCGCGCAAAATCGGGGTCCTCGACAAGTGCGCGCTGCAACGCGCGTGAGAAGGCGGCGGCGATCATGGTCGACGATATCCGTGCGTGTCGGCAACCGGGCTTGTGGCCGTGGCCGATGTCCGGGCGTAACAGCCCGGCGTTGGGATGGACACCTGATGCGCACGCCTCCCGGGATCTCCGATCTGGCATGCGCCCGGCGAGGCGTACTCCCGGGCTACACCTGATCTCCGTCGCGGGCGCGACGCGAGCCAGGAGGCCCGGGTTTTCCCGGATGATAGCCGATCAAAATTACGCCAATGGCACCCATCATCGGAACTGCGAAATAGGACTGCAGGTAGCGGTTGCTATCCCAGTCCATGATCGCGACCGTGTCGCCCAGCGATTGGCCGGTTAAAGGCCCCGATCGCGTCCGAAGACCGCTCGCAGCACGACTGCTTGGCGGATTTACTCGGCAAGGTTCTTCGCTCGCACCATCGAACCCTGCCTTCGCATGACGGCGAGAAACCCGAAATGCACATTGAACGCGAGATCGGCTGGTTAAAGCGTGGCCGGCGACGAATCATCTCGATGTTGGGAATGATTTCACTGACCAAACTCCCGGGGCATCTAAGCCATTGCCTGAAACGTTTGGCGATTTTTAGCGCGCGGTCGAAGAGTGGTACCCTGCAGGTTTCACACTATCGTTCACGAGCCGCAGAGGGCAGGCCACTGCGCTGAGCGGTTCCGTGACCTACAGTCACGGCGTGAACGCCGACGTATGCACGAGAATTAGAATTAGATTCCAAAGGCTTATCCCATCGCTTATTGGCCGATTTGTCTCTGGAATTGCCAGATATACACCGTGAGACCACCCTTGCGATAAAATTATTGGGCACCTAATGGCGTACGACAAAACCGGGCTTTCACCCAGTCCCGTGTTCGGACTCAAACATATTAAACAGACAACAAAATTCCGCCATGGTTTCGAAACCCGTTGAATCACTGAACGTCGTCTCCGTAGGCAGCAAGATTCGCGGACTGCGCAAAAGACAAGGCCGTACTCTCGAAGACATCGCCGCCGCGGCGCAACTCTCCAAACCCTTTCTCTCGCAGGTGGAGCGCGATCGCGCCACCCCCTCGATCACCTCGCTCGTGAGCATCGCCAAGGCGCTCGGCGTGCCCGTAAGCTATTTCGTCGATGCGCCCACCGAAGCGGGCTGCGTGTGCCGTGGCGAGGATCTGAAGTTTTTCGGTTTCGCAAATTCTGCCGACCTCTATGCACGCCTCACTAATCCCTCTGGCGGACGCCAGCTCGAAGCCATTCTCGTGCGTATGCCACCCGGCGAGCGCTCCAGCGAAGTCACCACGCACGCAGGCGAAGAGTTCCTGCATGTGCTCTCTGGTGAAGTGACACTCACGCTAGAAGGTCAAACATTCGTGGTCCGCGCGGGCGACAGCGCGCACTATGAATCGACAGTGCCGCACGCCTGGAGCAATATGTCCGATCAGGAGACCGTACTCGTCTGGGTGGGCACGCCGCGTCTGTTCTGAGCTGCGGCCATACGGGCATAGGTGCGTGCAGCGGTCAGGGCTCCTCCGTTTCCGCCTCCTTCGTGCGTTGCGCAGTTCGCTCTCTTCGGCGCGGCGGTACCCGATGCACGGGTCTTGCCGCCACGCGCGACGCCACCGCGTAGTAAAGCACTGGCGTGAACACGAGTCCGAACAGCGTCGCCGCGATCAAGCCGCCGAGGACTCCCGTACCGATGGCGTGCCGGCTCTGCGCGCCGCCGCCCTGCGAGAAAGCGAGCGGCAGCACGCCGAGCACGAACGCCGCCGAAGTCATCACGATAGGCCGCAGGCGTTCGACGCTCGCGTCCACAACCGCGGCGCGCAGCGGCACCCCGCCCGTACGGCGCACGGCCGCGGCCTGCACGATCAGGATCGCGTTCTTCGCCGCGAGGCCGATCACGGTTACCATACCCACCTTGAAATAAATGTCGTTGGGCAGCCCGCGCAGGAGCATCGCGCTCACCGCGCCGAGCGCGCCAAGCGGAACGACCAGCAGTACCGAAAGAGGCGTGATCCAGCTCTCGTAGAGCGCCGCCAGCACCATGAACACCGCAAGCAGCGAAAGGCCGATGAGGAGCGGCGTCTGGCGCGCGGCCTCGACTTCTTCGAACGCGGCGTCGGTCCATTCGCCATACACGCCTTCGGGCAAAGCGAGCGCGAGCCGCGCCATCTCCGCCATCGCTTCGCCCGAGCTTTGCCCCGGTGCCGCGCGCCCCGTCACGTCGAGCGACGGATAACCGTTGTAGCGGCTCAGCATCACGGGGCCGAGCGTCCAGTGCGTGGCCGCAATCGACGACATCGCCACGGACCCGCCGAATGTATTTTGTACAGGCAGGTCGAGCAGCTGGCTGGCGTTCATGCGCGTGGGTGCGTCGGCGGCGACGATGACGCGGCGCATGCGCCCCCCGGCTGGAAAGTCGTCGACATAACTGGAGCCGAACGTGCTGCCCAGCACGTCCGCGATGCGGTCGAACGATACGCCATATGCGTAGGCCTTATCGCGGTCGACTTCGAGTTCCACGCGCGGCCCGTCAGGCAGGTCCTCCGAGTGGACCTGCGCCACCACGCGACTCTTGCCGGCCGCGTCGATCAGCTGGTCACGCGCGGCCTTCAATCCGTCCATGCCGACGCCCCCGCGATCCTCCAGCCGGTACGTAAAGCCCTCGGAGTGGCCGATGCCCGGCACCGCGGAAGGCAGCATAGCCTGCACGTCGCCGTCGAGGATGGTGCCGAATTGCTCGTTTAGCGCGTCGCGCACAGTCTGCGCGTCGATTTCGTCCTTGCCGCGCTGACCCCACGGCTTGAGCTCGACGAACGCCATCGCCACGTTCTGCCCGCTGCCCGCGAAGCTCCACCCCACCACGCTCGTCACGTTGCCTACAGCCTGCTGCTTGCCAAGCATCGCCTCCACCCGCTTTACCACCTCGAGCGTGCGCGCCTGCGTGGCGCCCGCGGGCAACTGAATCATCACCTGCAACTGCCCTTCGTCCTCACTCGGCAGGAAGCCCTGCGGCAGCTTCCAGTACAAGAGCGCCCCAACCGCGCACAGCACCACGTAGATCGCTAGCACACGCGGTCCGCGCCGCAATAGCGCGGCCACGACCGCCCGGTAGCCGCGCGAGGCACGCGCCGCTTGCGCCGTCAAACCGCGCTCGGGCTTCGGCGTTCGCTTCGGCATCCTTAGCAGACTCGCACAAAGGGCCGGCGTTAGAGTGAGCGCCATGAACGACGAACACAGCATCGACGCGATCATCGTCACTGCGAACTGCCGATAGATGCCGCCTACGTTGCCGTTGAAGAACAGCATCGGCACGAATACGGCGGTGAGCACCGCCGTCACACCGACGATCGCGCCGCCAATGCGCTTCATCGCGGCGCGCGTGGCTTCGCGCGGTGCAAGCCCGCGCTCGTGCATCATGCGTTGCACGCTCTCCACGACAACGATGGCATCGTCCACGAGTATGCCGATAGCGAGCACGAGGCCGAACATGGTGAACACGTTGATCGACATCCCGGCCCAATACAGTGCTACGAATGCGCCCATGAGCGTGACGGGGATCACCACCGTGGGCACGAGGGTGGAGCGCAGGTCGCGCAGGAATAGCCACATCACCGCGAATACGAGCACCACGGCTTCGATGAGCGTGATCACCACTTCGTGAATCGCCACGCGCACGAAGTATGCGGTATCGAATGGAATTTCGATCGCTACGCCCGGAGGAAGACGTCTGGACAGCTCCGCGAGACGCGCACGAATCCTGTTCGAAGTCTCCAGCGCGTTGCCGCGTGGGCCGAGATGGATGCCGACGGTCGCCGCCGATCTGCCGTTCAGGCGCGAGTAGAACGAGTAGTCGGCGCGGCCCAGTTCCACGCGCGCGATGTCGCGCAAGCGCACGAGCGAGCCATCCGGCTTCGCCTTCAGCACGATCTGTCCGAACTCGTCGGCCGTTTCGAGTTGCCCCTTCACGCTCACCGACTCGGTGATTTGCTGCCCGTTCACGAACGGCGCGTTCCCGAGCGTGCCCGCTGTCACCGGCGAGTTCTGCGCGGCGATGGCCGCGTTGACCTCGGCCGCCGTGAGGCCGTATTCGCGCAGCTTCACCGGATCGAGCCAGACGCGCATGGCCTCGTCGGCGTCCCAGAGCTCCGCCGCGCCAACTCCCGGTGCACGCTTGAGGTCGCGAAGGATGAAGCGGTTCAGGTAGTCACTGAGTTGCGCGGAATCGCGCGTGCCGTCGGTGGACGTGAGCGCGACTAACATCAGAAACGTATTCGACGCCTTCTCCACGTCGATGCCCTGCTGCACCACTTGCTGCGGCAACCGCGCCTCGACCTGCTTCAGACGGTTCTGCACGTCCACGAGCGCGATGTCGGGATTGGTATCCGACGTGAAGGTCACGTCGATTTCCAGGTCCCCCAGCGCATCGCTCGTCGTCTCGTAGTACTGCAGGCCTTCGGCGCCATCGAGGCTCTCCTCGATCACGCTCGCGACGTTGTTGCCCACCTCCTCCGCCGACGCACCCGGATATTCCGCGCTGATAACGATGCGCGGCGGCGAGAGCTGCGGATACTGTGCGACCGGCAGCATGGGAATCGCGAGCACGCCCGCGACGATTATCGCGAGCGCGATGACCCATGCGAAGACCGGCCTGTCGATAAAAAAGAAGGGCACGCGCTCGCCGGTACGATTAGGGGAACAAGGGTGAAGCGAACGGCGGTGCTTCCGCGTAGCGCGCCATATGAAGCGTATCGGCAAGTACGCCGGCGCGCATTGCGGCACCGCGCGAGCGGCCCTCTACGACGAAGCCGAACTTGCGATAGAGCGCGATCGCGGCTTCATTGTCGGCGAACACTTCGAGTTCGAGCCTGCGCAGGCCCAGCGAATGGTCGGCACAGGCGACGATCGCCGCCATCAGCGCGCTGCCCACGCCACGACGCTGCCAGGCGTCGTGCACGCCGAAGCCCACGCAAGCGCAGTGTGAGCGGCGCGCCTTCGCGACATCGAGCTGCGATTGTCCCACCACGCGTCCGTCGATATCGGCGCAAATCGTGATGCAGCCGGGCGCCCGGCTCTCATACCACGCACGCAAGGATTCCGGGGTGCGCCACCCGCTCAATAGCGTGCCGTGGCGCACACCTGGCTGATTCATCAAGTCGGCGATCGCCTCGAAATCGGCGGGCTCGCAGGTGCGCACGCGGATAGTACCGGGTGACGCGAACGCGGGCGATGGTGTCGGGACGTGCATGGGGATCACTCCGGGGTGAGGGGCAGCGGATCGTGCAGGCGCGCCATCAAGAAGAAGTCGGCGAGTATTCCTTCGCGCAATACTGCGCCGCGCAAACGCGCCTCGACTTCGAAACCGCACTTTCGGTAGAGCGCGATCGCGGCAGCATTGTCGGTGTAGACGTGAAGTTGGAGCCGCCGTAGGCCCAACCAGTTGTCGGCGAAGTCGAGGATCTGCTCCATGAGGAACGTTCCGACGCCCCGACGCTGCCAATCGTCGTGCACGTTTATGCCGATCTCGCCGACGTGCGCGCGGCGCAACTTCTGCGGATGCAGTTCAGCTTCGCCCACGATAGTCTCGCCCACCAACGCGCCGATGATGACGGCCGGCGATACCACGTTCGCGATCCACTCACGGGTCTGTGCGACCGAACTATACGGTGGCTCTGCATTGCCCCGCACTATTGACGGGCTGTGCCCCAGCGCATGCAACGCTTCGGCATCGCCGGGGCGCAATGCGCGCACGACGAGCCCCTCGGGTAAGCGCGACTGCATTGTTGTTTCCTTCGTGTTTGAGACGTCAGGGACGCTCAGGCAGGCTACAGCGTCAGTTCAAACGACTTCACCAGCACCCCGGGAAGCTGCATGCCGCCTGTCGCGCGTTGACCCCAGGTGTCTTCGGACAGGCGCAGCTCGGGCTGCGCACCGAGACGCTCGAGGCGCTCGCCCAGCAGGCCGTACAGACTGTCGTCGAAGCGCATCGCGTCTACCGGCGCAACGACACGCCCCTCCTCCACCCAGAACGTCGCAAAACGCGTCATGCCGGTCAGGCGGCAGCCCATGCGATCCGAGAAGTTCACGTACCAGAGGTTGCCGACGTACAGACCCGTGCCCAGCGCCGCGAGCACATCCGCATCCGCGAGGTCGCCGCCCGGCATCGAAAGCGACGACGGCGCCTCGCTCGCCAGTGCACCGTTAGGGAGCAGGCCGTACTCGCGCGCCGTCCGGGCGTTTGTCAATTGCGCGACGCTCCTCCCCTCACGCACGAGCGGCACGCTTTCGCGCAAATAGCCGTCGTCGTTGAAGGCAGGTGTAATACCAAGTCCGAGCTCTTCAGTGATCGAGACGCGCGCGTCGAGCGAAAGCTCGCCGCCATGCAGCCGGTAAAGCGGGCTCTGCGACGTCGCCTGCGCGCGCGCTGAAAAGCCGCCCCACGCAGCAACGCCCAGCAGCTCTTCGAGCGCCGCTGGCGCGAGCCATGCACGGTACCGGCCCGGCCCGAGCGCTCGCGGCGCGAGCGCCAGCACGGGCAGGCGTGCCGCCGCCTCCTGCACCTTGCTGGCAAACTTCGCGTCGTCCCAGTTCTCGCCCGCATAGGTCGTCTTGATGGCGCGGCCGCCCGGATGATAGAGCGACCAGCTGAAGCAGAAGTTTTCGACTTCGTGCCAGCCACGGCTGCCGCAACTGGAGGCGAAGCCGCGCGCGAGCATGCCGCCCGCGTAGAAGCCAACGAAGTCGAGCCCGCGCGCGCATTCGGCCACGACATGGATGAGGGCATGCGGATCCCGCAGCCGTCCCGTGCGCCGCGTCGAACGCTGCCACGCTGTCGTGTCGTAGAGCAGATGGGGATCATCAGGTGCATCACGCAGGTCCGAGCGAAGCGTTTGCAACGTCGCGCCCACATCGCGCAGATCCTGATCAGCGTTGCCGCAGATGTCGAGCGTGGAATACGCCTGGCGCGCGCCATCGATCATCCGAAGCGTGAGCTTGCCTTGGGAGACGAGTCCCATTTGCCGTACTTTGCCGCCGTTGAAACGAATGAAATCCGATTGCTCTCCGGCAAAGGAAGTGAGCGCCGTTTCACCAGCCAGCAACAACCCGTCGATCGCATCGGCGAGCATCATGAAATGCGAGTGCCAATCTACCGCCACACGCTCGCTTGCAAAGAGTACGTCGCTCATCAGGCGCCTCCAAAAACGTCTACGTTGCTGAAGACGCACGCCGGTGACGCGTGCCCCACACGAATGACCTGCGCGGGCTCTCCCTTGCCGCAATAAGGCGTGCCGTAGACCTCTCGGGTGCTCGCGTCGCCTACGGCGACGAGACTGCGCCAGAAGCTCGCCGAAATGCCGCGATAATTAGGCCGCTTGACGACCTGCGTGAGCTTGCCGTTCTCGATGAGCCGGCCATATTCGCAACCGAACTGGAACTTGTTGCGATGGTCGTCAATCGACCAGGACGTATTCGAAGTCATCAGAATGCCGTTGTCGATGCTTGCGATCATCGCGGCGAGTGTTTCGGTACCGGGCTCGATGTTCAGGTTCGCCATGCGGTCGATAGGCGGGCGATTCCAGTTGGCCGCGCGCGAGTTCGCGACCCCCGGCAGCCCGGCGCGCTGCTGCGAGAGTGCCCCACCGAGCGGCCGCTCCAGCACCCCGTTGCGGATCAGGTATTGCTTGCTCGCCGAACTGCCTTCGTCGTCGAACGCGTAGGTAGCGGCTTCTTCGCGCAGCTCGGGGTCGAACGTCACATTCAGCAACGGGGAGCCGTACTGATAGCTGCCGAACATCTCCGGCTTCACGAAGCTCCAGCCAGCGAAGTTGCGCTCGTCGCCGAGAATCCGGTCCAGTTCGAGTGGATGACCGATCGATTCGTGAATCTGCAACATCATCTGGTCCGGCATCAGCAGCAGGTCGCGCGTGCCCGACGGGCAATTCGGCGCCGCGAGCAGTTGCAGCGCTTCGTTCGCCACACGGGCGCCAGCACCATTGAAGCCGTGCCGTGCGAGTATCTCCAGACCTCCCTGCCCGAGCGCGCCGTGGTCGCCGGCAAGCGTTCGCACCTGCGTGTCGCCGTTCGCATGCGCGGCCACGCTCAGCCCTGGCATGAGGTAGCGAAAGCGCTGCTCGATGCTCACACCGTCGCTCGTGAGATAGAGTTGATCCGTGTGCGCGACGTGCATGCTGGCCACGCGCTCGACGATGCGCGAGTCGAGGTTCGCCGACGCGCATTCGTGCGCGAGTTGGCTGAGCCACTCACGGCGGGTGGGGAGCGGCGTGTCGATGTTCGGCGACGCATAGCTGCCGCTCGCAACGGGCCGGGCAATGCGGCGGTAATCGATCAACGAGACTTGCGCACATGCGAACGCCCGCGCCGTGGCGATATCGAGTGCGCACTGGAGGCCCTCGGCACTGAGATCGGCGGTAGCCGCATAGCCGGCACCGGCGCCGGCCCAGGCCGTCAGCATTGCGCCCCGCTCGCGCACCACACGCAGCGGCTGCGCGACGTCGTTGCGCACCACGTGGTCCTCGATAACTTCGCCCATCATGCGCAGCGACCAGAAATCGGCGCTGCTCTTCAGCGTGCGCGCGCCCTGCAGCCAACGCTCTTCGATCATGCGAACTTCTCCTGTAGCACCGCCGGCTCGTCCAGCATCGACGACGCCAGCAGCGATTGCGTGTAAGGATGAGACGGCGCGTGCAGCACGTCGAGCGTGTCACCCTGCTCAACGATGCGGCCCGCTTTCATCACGATCACACGATGCGCCATGGCGCGCATGACGGCCAGATCATGCGTGATGAACAAATAACTCAGCTTGTACTTCTTCTGCAAGTTCGTCAGCAGCGCGAGTACCTGTTTTTGGATCGAGACGTCGAGCGCGCTGGTTGGCTCATCGAGAACGATCAGTTCCGGTTCCACCGCCAGTGCACGGGCAATGGCGATGCGCTGGCGCTGTCCGCCCGAAAATTCGTGGGGGTAGCGCTGCATCGAATCGGCGGGCAGGCCCACTTCCTCGAGCAGTGATGCGATACGCATACGTCGCGCCGGTCCGTCAACCTCCGGTCTGTGCACGGCCAGCCCCTCTCCGACTATCTGCTCGATCGTCATGCGCGGAGAAAGCGACCCGAATGGATCCTGAAACACCACCTGCATGCGCGCGTACAGTGCGCGGCGGGCCCTCGCCTTGCGTTGCGCCGAGAGCGCAACCCCATCGATGCGGATCTCGCCCGCTGCCGCGCTTTTCAGGCCGAGTACGGTGGCCGCGAGCGTCGATTTGCCCGAGCCCGACTCGCCGACGATACCGAGCGTTTCGCCGCGCCGCAGCGTCAGGTTCGCTTCGTGCAAGGCACGGAAAGTCGAACTGCCGAAAACCGAGCGCCAGCCTTTGACCGCCGTGCGGTAATCCACGGCGAGGCCTTTCACGTCGAGGATGGGCGGCGCATCCACTGCGACCGGCGCCACCTCGCGACGCGGCTCGCTATCGAGCAGGCGCTGCGTGTAGGGATGCTGCGGGTTCGAGAAAAGCTCTGCAGTCGTGTTCGTTTCTACGAGCACGCCCTTTTCCATTACCGCCACGCGCTGCGCAAAGCGCCGCACGAGATTCAGGTCATGCGTGATGAGCAATATGGCCATGCCACGGGCTGCGGCCTCCTGCTCCTGGAGATCGATCAGCAAATCGACGATCTGCTGGCGCACGGTCACATCGAGCGCCGTGGTGGGCTCGTCGGCGAGCAAGAGGCGCGGGCGGCACGCGAGCGCCATCGCGATCATCGCACGCTGGCGCTGTCCGCCGGATAGCTGATGCGGAAAGCTGTCGATGCGGCGCTCCGGCTCGGGAATGCCGGTGCGCCGCAAGAGCTCGATGCCACGCTCGCGCGCCGCGCCGGCGCTGAGCCCCTCGTGCAGACGCAGGCTTTCGGCGATTTGCTTGCCTACCGTGTACAGCGGGTTCAGGGCGGTCATCGGCTCCTGAAAGATCATGGCGATATCGGCGCCGCGAATGCCGCGCATCTCCTGCTCGGTTTTCTCCAGCAGATCCTCGCCGTCGAACTGCATGCGCCCAGTGAATCTTGCATGCTCGACGAGGCCGAGGATCGACAGCGCCGTCACGCTCTTACCCGAGCCCGATTCGCCGACGAGCGCCACGCGTTCGCCGCGCTCAATCGAGAGACTCAGTTCGCGCACCGCCTGTTTCTCGCCGAAGCGCACGCCGAAGCGCTCGATTTCCAGCAAAGGACGATTCATTATTTACCTCCGCCGAATGCCGAGCCACGCGCACGCGTATCGAGCGCGTTACGCAGTGCATCGCCCATGAACGTGAGCAGCAGCAGCGTGATCACGAGCGCCGCGAAAGCCGAGAGCGAAATCCACCATGCCTCGAGATTGTTCTTGCCCTCCTGGAGTAGCTCGCCAAGGCTGGGCGTAGGTGGCGGCACGCCGAGCCCGAGGAAGTCGAGACTCGTGAGCGAGAGAATGGCCGCACTCATGCGAAATGGCAGGAACGTGATAACCGGAGTCAGGCTGTTCGGCAGCACGTGGCGCCACATGATCTGCCAGTTGGAGAGGCCCATCGTGCGCGCCGCCTTCACGTAGTCGAGCGAGCGGTTGCGCAGGAACTCAGCGCGTACGTAATCGGAAAGCACAAGCCATCCAAACATGGAAAGCAGGATAAACAGTAGCCAAAGCGTGGGCTCGAAGATCGAGGCGAAGATGATGAGCAGGTACAGATCAGGCATCGAACTCCAGATTTCGATGAGTCGCTGCCCGATGAGATCGGTTCGTCCTCCATAGAAACCCTGCACCGCGCCCGTCAACACGCCCAACGCGATGCCCGAAACCGTTAGCGCCAATGCCATCAGCACCGAAAGCCGGAAGCCGTAGAGCAAGCGCGAAAGCACGTCGCGGCCGAACTGATCGGTACCGAGCCAGTTTGTGGCCGAGGGCGCGGACGGATACGGTCGCGCCGCGAAGTAGTCGATCGTGTCGTAATGAAAATGATTGGGCGGGTAGATCGCGAAATTGCCGCTCGATTCCAGACGTTGCCGGATATACGGGTCGAGATAATTGGTCCTCGCCGGGAAGTCGCCACCGAAGATCGTTTCTGGATAATCCTTCACGATCGGAAAGTAGTATTGACCGTCGTAACGCACGACGACCGGCCGGTCATTTGCGAGCACCTCGCCGAGCATGCTGATCGCAAACAGCGTGACGAAGATGACAAGGCTCCAATAGCCGAGCGGCTGTGCGCGAAAGCGTTGCCAGGTGCGGCGCCATGGGGAGACCGACGGCGCGTGCGGAACGGCTGCGGAATCAGCGGTCCAGGCGGTGGAACTGGATGCGGGGGTCGACGAGGACATAGCAGACGTCAGCAATGAGTTTGGTTACGAGGCCAATCAGCGTGAACAGAAACAGCGAGCCAAGGACGACGGGGTAATCGCGGCGGATAACCGAGTCGTAAGAGAGCTGGCCCATGCCGTCCAATGAGAACAGCGTTTCGATGAGCAGGTTGCCGTTCAGAAAAGCACCCACGAACGCGGCGGGCAGGCCAGTGACGAGCGGAATGGCGGCGTTGCGCAGTACGTGCTTCCACAGCACGTCGCGCTCGGGCGCGCCCTTTGCCCGCGCGGTCAGCACGTACTGGCGGCCGATCTCTTCGAGGAAGGTATTCTTCGTGAGGATCGTGACGATCGCGAAGTTGCCGACCACGGAGGCCGTTACCGGCAGGACGATGTGCCACAGGTAGTCGAGCACCTTGCCCGCGAGGCTCAGGTCCGCGAAGTCATCGGACGTGAGACCCCGCATGGGGAACACCTGCCAGAAGGTGCCACCACCGAAAAGCATCAGCAGGAGCACGCCGAGCACGAAACCCGGCACCGCATAGCCGGAGAGCACGAGTACGCTGGTCACGGTGTCGAATCGCGACCCGTTGCGCACCGCCTTGGCGATGCCGAGCGGCACGGAAATCGCGTATGTCAGTAGTACTGTCCATAACCCCAGCGTGATCGAAACCGGCAATTTCGAACGGATCACGTTCCAGACACTGTCGTGCTGGTAGTAAGACTGGCCCAGATCGAACGTTGCGTAGTTCTTGAGCATGAGGAAGTAGCGCGTGAGCGGCGGCTTGTCGAAGCCGAACTCCTTCTTGATCTGCTCGATCTGTTGTGGATCCACGCCCTGACTGCCGTGATACCCGCCACCACCTGCGCCGGTCTCGCCGCCGCGGGTCGCATTGCCATGGCGCAGTTGCGCCATGATCTGCTCGACCGGGCCGCCGGGCACGAACTGCGTGACGACGAACGTGAGCGTGACAACGCCGATCAGCGTCGGCACCATCAGCAACAGACGTCGAAAAATGTAGGCGAACATGGTGCTCCTCAGTGGGCAGCCGCTTGCGCGGTCTGGGCGACTTTCGCGCTTTGCGGCTTGCGATACCAAAAGTCGACGATCCAGTCCTGGGCCCCGAACGATACGGGCACGACGGACGGATAGCCGAGCGACGTCTTGTAAGCGATGCGCGCATTGGGAGCGTAGTACTCCGTCACGAGGTAGTACTCGTTCATCAGCACGCGATCGAGGGCACGTGTCGCCGCTTCGAGGTCGTCGAGCGTGTTCGCGGCCTGCACTGCCTTCACGAGCGCGTCGACGGCCGGCGAGCGCACACCGGGATAGTTCTCCGAGCCTACCTCGGAGGCAGCCGCGCTGCCAAAGCGGCGTGCAAGCTCCGCGCCGGGAATCGTCACCGGGCTGTAGAGCCAGGTAGTCATGTCGTAGTCGAAGTTGTCCAGGCGCTTCTGGTACAGCGCACTGTCGATTTCGCGCAGATGCGCACTGATGCCAAGCGTCGCGAGTGCCTGTGTATAAGGCAGGATCACGCGGTCCATGCCCGGCTGGTCGTCCAGGATTTCGATGTTCATGGGCTCGCCCGCGGCATTGCGCAGTGCGCCGTCACGATAGTGCCACCCGGCCTGCGCAAGCAGATCGCGCGCCTCACGCAGATTGCCGCGCAGCGAATCGGGCGGCAGCGTCGTAGGCTGCTTGATCATCGGCCCGAACACTTCCGGCGGCAGGCTCGCCCGCCACGGTTCGAGCAGCTTCAACTCTTTCTCACCCGGCATGCCGGTCGCGCCAAAAGGACTTGCCTCGAAATAGCTGTGCAGGCGCAGGTACTGACCGTAGAACATCATGCGGTTCATCCAGTCGTAATCGAACGCGAGAGAAAGCGCGTGGCGCACGCGCACGTCCTGGAACATCGGCTTGCGCAGGTTGAAGAGCATGCCCTGCATCTGTGCAGGCCCGTCCGGGAAATTGGTCTGCTTGAGCATGCCGTTACGGAAATTCTTGCCCACATACTTGCGCGCCCACTGGGTCGCGCTGTCTTCCACGTGCACATCGGCGTCGCCGGCCTTGAACGCCTCGAGCTGCGTGTACAGGTCGAGGTAAAGCTTGAACGTGATGCGCTCGAAGTGGTACATGCCGCGACGCGTGGGCAGGTTGACCGCCCAGTACGCCGGATTGCGGCGATACGCAATCTGTTTGTCGTTCTTGCGTTCGGCGATCAGATAAGCACCGCTCGCGATGGGCGGCACGTTAGAGAGTTGGTCGAATGGAACGCGCGTGCCGTCGGGTTTCATCCCCCACTTCGGCGAGAAGATGGGCAAGTCGCCCGCAATGAGCGGCGCGTCACGCTCCGCACGACGGAACTCGAAACGGATCGTTGAGGGGTTCACCACGACCGTTTTCTTTATCACCGAAAACTGCGCATTGAAGAGCGGCGAAGCTTGAGGGCTCGTGAGCGTGTCGAACGAATATTTGACGTCGGTGGCCGTTATTGGATCGCCGTTCGAGAAGCGCGCAGCCGGGTTGATATGGAACGTCGCTGACGAGAGGTCGGCCGCGACTTCAACGTTATCCGCGATCAGCGGATATTCGGAGGCCAGTTCGTCCCAGCTGCGCTGCATTAGCGTGTCGAACATCAGATTCTGGATGTCCGGCGCGGGTGCACCTCGCACAAGGAAGGGGTTCAGTGAATCGTAGCTTTGAAAATCATTGTAGTTTTCGAAACTCAGGACGCCACTCGACGATGCATCTGGGTCCGCGTAGTCGAAATGCGTGAAGCCGGCGGAATACTTAGGCTGGTCGTATTGTGCCAGCGCCGTAGCCGCTTGCGCCGGCACCACGTAAAGCGCACCCGCACCAGCTGCCAGCACCAGTGCGGAAGCAGCACCAAACCAATGCGGCGACAATCGTGACAACCTCAACTTCTTCAATCTCATCGTCTGTCTGCATGAGGACGTACGCCGGCGTGTGGCCGATGCACGGTTCGTCGGTTCGACGCGGCAGGGGTCTGCCGCCGTCGCTCGCCACTACAGGAAACATTCGAGGCAGGCGGCCACGGCCGCCTGCTTCGTGCACTGCTCACTACGTTGCGCCGAATGTTCAGAACTTGTAGGTCGCTCCGATCTGCGCGAAGCGGCCGATATAGTTGTACAGCGACGTGTCGTAGCCCGTCTGGTCGAGCGCGCTGCTGGCAAAGATCGGATCGAACGGAGGCGTGCGGTTGAAGATGTTGTTGATGCCGCCGTAGATCGTCCAGTGCTTGATGCCCGTGTAGGTGACCATCAGGTTGAACTGGCTATACGAGCCCACCTTGTCCGCTACCGCCGTCGGGGCCGCCACGGAAAGCGCCTGCGCGTACGGGCCCGTGAACATCCAGGTGAGCGCCGCATTCCAGCCGTGATATGCCCAGTCGAGCGTCGTATTGCCCTTCCAGCGCGGGAAGCTGCCGCCGAACGGCTGCGTGATGGTGTAGTTGTTGCCTGCACCGTTGATCGGACCCGTGGACTGCCCCAGCGTAAAGTCCTTCACGTACGCCCAGTCGGCCGTCAGCGTGAACGTGCCCGCCTTCGTCGGCAAAGACTGACGGAGGGTGCCTTCGAAGCCGTTCGTGTCGAGGTAGCCGAGGTTCTCGTACGGGAAAACTTCATACACCACCTGGCCTTGCGCATTCGTAACGACCTGCGACGGCGAAGCCGCCTCGCCGATGACGTGATCGACACGGATCTTGTACCAGTCGAAGCCGAAATCGGTCGTGCGCGTCGGCGACGTCTGGAAGCCGAGGTTGATGTTGCGTGTGCGCTCCGGCTGCAGGTTCGGATTGCCCTCGGTGATCGTCGTAACTGTGCCGGTGGCCGACTGCTGGATACCGAGCGTCTGCGAAGTGCTGTTTTCGACGAACGTCGGTGCGCGGAAGCCGCGGTTATAGGAGCCGTACATCGTCAGCGCCTGGACGGGCTGATAGCGCAGGGCGAAACGCGGGGAGAACGCGCCACCAAAGTCGCTGTAGTGGTCGTAGCGGCCCGACTGGCTAAACGTCAGGTTGTGGATGATGGGTACATCGAACTGGTAGTACACCGCCGCAACGTTGCGCTGACCGTTGACGGTTTGCAGCATCGGGTTGGCCACGAGGCCTTGGGAAAACTCCGCGCCCGGGTTGATGACCTCGCTCTGGTGCAGGAACTGCGCGCCGAAGCCAACGCCAACATCGCCCATCGGCAGGTGGTACACGTTCGGCGTGGCCAGCGTCGCGTCAACCGTATCGAGCTTCGAGATGCCCTGGTTGTTCGCGTTCATGTACAGGCCATTCAAGCCGTTCGGCGTCGCGGACGGATTGGCGAAGTCGTACGTGCCGTTCTGATAGATGTTATTCAGCGTCGCAGCGTTGAGCTGATTCGTGTAGGTGTTCGAAACGTTGCTCTGCGAGTGGCTATACGCAGTCGACCAGTCCCAGTCGCCATACTTCGGCACAGTGAACGAACCGTGGATGCCCGTTGATGCGCGCCAGAAATTCGCGTCCGTTTCTTCGGCCACGGTACGCGGAAACGAATAGGTGAGCGGCGTATCCACGCCATATGGGTTGTACCGATTGCTTGCCGGCACGACGTTGTTGAACGGCGTCAGTCCGACGCCCGGTGTGTACACCAGCGTCGGCGTTTGCGGGCTGCCGACTGTGTTGTTCCAAAGACCGTCGTTCTGGGTCGTCTGGTTGTAGCTTTCCCACAGATCGGCAAAGGCAGTGGTTGTGTCGTCGATCTTGAAGTCGGCATGGACCTTCGCGCTCGCGCGCGTGGTCTCCGGCGCGATCGACATGCTGTTGGCGGTGTTGAAGGCGCACACCGTGCCCCCCAGGCCCGCAGCCGCGCCCAGGAAATTGCTGGCGGCTGGATGGACCGCGCCGCCGTATGGGCACCCGCTCAACGCCTGCGCAGTGTTGGGACCCGTCTGCCAATAGGACGGCGCGAGCAGCGAGAGGCCGCCCGGTTTGTCCGTGAAGTCCTGCGCCGCCGTGGAGTCGCGGTCGGCGAGCGTCGAGCCCGCCGAGTGATAGACGCTCGCGGACGCGGTGACGTTGAAGCGGTCCGCATTGAGGTCGCCGAAGCCCGCCAGAACGCCGAACTTCGTCGCGCCGTTACCGCCGCCGTCGCTCACCGAACTGCCGTAGCTGCCGTCGAACTGAAGACCGCGGAAATCGTGCTTCGTGATGATATTGACTACGCCCGCGATGGCGTCCGAGCCGTATTGCGACACGGCGCCGGTTTTCACGATCTCGATGCGGTCGATCGTGTTGAGCGGGATGGTATTGAGGTCGAAGAAGCTGTCGGTGCTGTTCGAATAGAAGGCGAACGGCGCAACGCGCTGACCGTCGACGAGCACGAGGGTGTACTTCTCGCTCAAGCCGCGCAGTGCGATACCCGACGCGCCCGCTGAGAAGTTGCCCGCCTGGCCTTCGCTCCAGCTATTGGCGGAGTTGGCCGAGGCCGAGCGCAGGTAGTCGGCCACGGTAGTCGCGCCGCTATTCTGAATGTCCTTCGTGGTGATCGTTTGCACCTGCTGGAAGCCCGTCTTGTCCGATTGCCGGATCAGCGAGCCGGTCACTTCGAACTTCTTCATCTGCTTGACGGCTGTTTTGTCCCCAGTCGTGGCGGCCGCACTGCCTGTTCCGGTAGCATCCGACTGCGCGCTCGTGCCTGATTGCGGTGTTGCCGCTGGCACGGCTGCACTATCGGCCGCGACAGCCACACCGCCGTTAGTCGCCGCCTGGCTCTGCGCAAATGCAGGTACGGCGAACGCAGCAGAAAACGCGAGTTCAGCCCAGATTATCCTTCGAATGGCCACCGCCAATGCCCTTTGTTTCACAGTTCCCCCTTCTCTCTCGTCGGTCACGTCTACTTCGTTATGCGAAGCAAGGTCTCGTGAACCCCCGCATTAGATTTGACGACGCTGTCGCATCGCGCCACTTTTTTACCTGGATTCGCCCTCCCCAGGGCTCTTCCATTTACAGCCGACCACTTACCCCCAAAACCTCGTGCTGCTTTACTTCTGTCACATCCACCCCTGCCGAGCCAAACCGGGCCACGCCATTCCTTATTTCTTACGTATACCTAATTAACTACCGAACTTTGATGCGTTGTTGCGATTCGCTCAAACACTCACGGCTTCGATGCCACCAGCACCCAGAGCTGCGCCAGATCAGCGCTGCCATCGTTGCCCCGTACTGCATTGAAAGCCTGGATCGCTCGCGCTTTCTGTCCCGAGGCAAAATACGCCTCGCCGAGGCGCAGTCGCGCTAGATCCTGGTGATCGAGGCCGCCCTTGACAATGAGCGATTCCATGGTCGCGAGACCCTGCTTCGCCTGCCCCGCATACACCTGATTGAATGCCGCATCGAACGGTGCGACGGGATTGCCCGGGTCGGGCGCAGCGTTGGCGCGCTTTGCCGCTAGTGCCTGCAGGCGACGTTCGCGATCGGCTCCAGCATCGCGACCCAGCACGCCAGACGCAAATCCCTGATCGATGATCTGCTTGCCTTCGGCCGTAGACCCGGCAACGATCGCCAGTTGCGTCATCTCCATGTAGTCATCGGCGCTGGAGAGCGAACCCGTCGCGCGGCGCAGGCGATACGTGTCCAGATCCAGTGCGCCCAGATAGCCGGGCTTGCTGCGAATCGCGTGCAGCAGGTCGTCCCAATATGACTGCTTTGGGTGATAAGCCACGAGCTTTTCGAGCGCGCCGCGATAAGCTTCCTGGTCGTTCGCATGCTGAGCGCAGGTACCGAGCAGCTGCAGTTGCGCCTCCTCCGGCGTATGGCCACCGCGCACCTGGGCTTCGACGCTCGCATTCAGCAGACGCGTCGCACTGGCGTAGTCGCCCGAGAGGTAGTACGACTCGACCAGCAGCGTGGCCATCTGGGGATCGCCGCCGCCAGCCTTCTGGTAGCGCTGCGCGACCTTGATCGCCTGGGCATAGTTCTTCTGCTGGAAGTAGATGCCCGCAAGCGCCGCCGTCGTGCGCTGCGCGTCCTCTCCCTTGAGCTGCCCGCTCGCGAGCAGCGATTCATACGCCTGCGCGGCAACGCCGTTCTGGCCTGCCGCCATGGCGGCGGCGCCGCGCATCTCTTCGACCATGTACGTTTCGTACGGCGTCTTGTTCGGCACGGCCGCGGCCTGCGCAATCTTGTTGAGCGCGTCCTCGTAGTGATGCGCGCGGTAAAGGTTCTGCGCATCGTTCAGCGGCTTCGCCACGTCGGGACGTAGCGTGTCGGCCGCCCGCGCCGCTGTCGGCACCATGGCCAGCGTCGACAATCCGCTCACCGCGAGCGCAAGCGCCGCCCTCTTGAATCGATACGGAATACTCATCGCTTTCGAATGCCTCACTGCATGTACTGTTCGTTGCCGATCAAGCCGATCTTCGTTGCGCCTTCGCGCTGGGCCGCGGCCATCACTTCGGCCACGTCCTTGTATGGCGCGAGCCGGTTCGGACGCAAATGAATTTCTGCCTGCTCCGGTTCGGCCGCGACCTGCGCGAACCTGCGCTCCAGCGTCGCCTGATCGGGCACCACTGTGCCGTTCCAGGTCATGGTGCCGTCGAAGTCGATGTCGATCTGCACCACCTCCGGCTGCACGACCGGCGGCGGCGGATTGCCCACCGGCAAGTTCATCTTCACGGCGTGCATCTGGATCGGAATGGTGATGATCAGCATGATCAGCAACACGAGCATCACATCGATCAGCGGCGTCGTGTTGATGTCCACCATCACTTCGGGTTCGCTTGCTCCGCCGCCCGACGATACGTTCATGCCCATAAACGCCCCTTAACCGCCGCGCGCCGGCGGCTCCGTAATGAATGACACCTTCGCGATTCCCGCCCGCTCGCACGACGTGATTACGCGCCCGATGGCCTCATAGCGCGTCGCCTGGTCGCCGCGGATATGCACTTCCGGCTGCGGCGTCTGCACGGACACTGTCTTCAGGCGTGCCAGCAGCGTCGGCGCATCGACGTGTTGCTCGTACCAGAAGAAGTCGCCATCGCGATTAACCGCAATCTCGACGCTCTTGGGCTGCGTCTGCAGCGGCGTCACCGTCTGCTTCGGTAGCTGGAGCTGCACCGTATGCGTCACCACGGGAATCGTGATCAGAAAGATGATCAGCAACACCAGCATCACATCGACGAGCGGCGTCGTGTTAATGGACGAGATGACCTCGTCGTCATCGCCCTCGCCTCCCACGCTCATGGCCATGGCGTACTCCTCGCTCAGTCGGCCATGACGGCGGCGCGCGGCGCGGAGCGCGCGACGCGCTTGCCGCCAGCCAGCAGAACCGTATGCAGTTGCGCGCCGAAGCCGCGGACACGCTCCATCACAGCCTTGTTGCGTCGCACGAGGAAGTTGTAGCCGAGCACCGCCGGCACGGCCACGCCCAGACCGATGGCGGTCATGATGAGCGCCTCACCGACCGGTCCCGCGACCTTGTCGATCGAAGCTTGGCCTGCAATACCGATGGCCGTCAGCGCGTGATAGATGCCCCACACCGTACCGAAGAGGCCGACGAACGGCGCGGTCGAGCCCACGGTGCCGAGGAATGCCAAGCCGTCCTGGAGGCGGTTCGACACGTTGGTGATGGCGCGCTCGACCGAAACGTCGATCCACGTGTTTCGATCGACGGCCTCGAGCAGCGCCTCGTCGTGATGCTCGCCGGCCTCGATCGCGGTTTCCGCGATGAACCGGAACGGCGACGACTCCTCGAGCTGCTTTGCACCTTCTGCGAGCGACGGCGCGCTCCAGAGCTGCTCGTCAGCGCTCTTCGCACGACGGTTTGCGCGGAACTGCTCGAAGAACTTGGTGATCATGATGTACCAGCTGCCCATCGACATCACCACGAGCAGCAACAGGACGAAGCGCGCGACGAAGTCGCCGTTCTTCCAGAGCGCGCCGAGACCGTATGGGTTCGTGACCGTCTCCGAGGTGGCCGGTGCGGGGGGCGGCGCCGGCTGGTCCGCGCTCGCGGCCGGTGACGGTGCGGCGACGGCTGCGGTGGCGGGCGCCGACGCGACTGCCGCAGGGGCGCTAGCCTGCGCGTTGGCAAGCTGCGGTGCGACAAAGGTATCGACCGTGGCTACGGCGATCAACATGCTTGCCGCGAGTGCGGCGTAGGAACGCTTTTTCATGCCTGCTCCAATTCATCCGTTGAACATCTAAAAATCCGGGTAATGACTCGCCACCCGATCCATGCAGCCCGAGCGTCAGTTGAGACTGAACGAGAACGGAACCTGCACGCGTACCGGCTGGCCTTGCGAAATGCAGTTGAACTTCTTGACTGCGTTGAATGCAGCGGCATCCAGACTGTCGTCATTGGCCGACTGCGCCACTCGCTCATTCGTAACGTGACCTTGCGGATCCACCACGAATTCGATGAGCACGTCGCCGGTCACACCGTTGTCCTGTGCCTCTTTCGGATAGCGGATCGACGAACGGATCTCATCCGAGTTTGGACACACAACGCCCACTTCGTGGCTCACCGGCTTCTGCACGGGTGCAGGCGGCGCGGGTGGTGCAGGCGGTGCGGTGACAGGCGCGCTGACTACGGGCGCAGCCTGATGCACGATCGACTGCTGCGGTGGCGCCTGCACCGGCACTTCGGGAGGCGGCACGAAAGGCGGCGGCGGAGGCGCGAACTTCGGCGGCGGCAGCTGCACGGTAGGCAGCGGGGGCGGCGGCGGCGGTGCTACGGGCTGGATGATCTTCGTTTCAATCGGATGCTGAATCACCTGCACGACCTTGTTTGCAAGACCATTGACCAACGCGTAGATGAGCACAATGTGCAATACGATTACCGCGCCAATTCCGCCGTAGCGGCGCACAGGGTTCTGCTGCCTACGCCCGAATTCGCGTGGGCGGCCTGGTCCGCCCGAGCGCACGCCTTCGGCTGGCGCTCCCACTTGCACTTTCATCACCACCTTCGCTCCCTCGGCGCAGTACGCCCCAATCCTGCCGCAGAAAACCCTCGTCACCTCATGACCACTAGTCCGCGTGACAGAAATTCACTTTATGCTAAATTACATTCGCACTACGAATTACTAAGCGGATTCTGCGCGGCAATTTCGCGCCACTCCGGAACCCGCAATGTCTTTTGCGCAGGACTATTTGATAGTCGTGCTAGCTCAATACCTTTCGTGCCGACACCGATCCGGCCAGCTGTCCGCCCTTTGCTTTGCGCCTGAACCCTTCGGGCGCTTGAGGACAGCAGCTCTATGTGTCAGTTTTGTTGAAGCGGATTGAAGATAGCAAAAAAAAATGCCGGTGAGAAAACTTTTTTTGATGGAGCAATATCATGTTTAGGCATTTGCTCTCTTATTGCGAATTCCAGCACCAATGTGGCTCAAGCGCTTTCCCGTCAATCATCGCAATGGTGCAAATCTGCCTCTTTTGAAATCCGAGTGGGCGGTTTGGCGGGTCAAGGGCGGGCGTGAGCCCGGCGCAGGGAACCCTTGAGGGGCTTTGAATCGACAAGCTGGCGCATGGCTGGTTGCGGCAGAATGCTGCAATCAGACATGCGGGACGATGCGAGTGACGAATCAACTCTTTGAAGCCGCCTTGGGAATCAAGGCACCGTGGTACGTGCAAGGTGTCGACTTTGATACGGCCAAACGACAACTCACGATTGCC
>NZ_JAMBPQ010000121.1 GCF_024206495.1 Paraburkholderia sp. CNPSo 3272
TTCTGGATCGAGTACTGATGGCGGATGGCGTGGCTGCCGTCGCGCAGCGTCACGTCGGAGATATAGAGTTTCTTGCTCATGGTCTTATCCCTCCACGCTCAGAAGCGTCTGCGCCATGCGTTCGGCGGTGGCGAGCGCGGCGGAAGTCATGATGTCGAGATTGCCTGCGTAAGCGGGCAGATAATGCGCGGCGCCTTCCACTTCGAGGAACACCGAAGTCTTCAGGCCGCTGAACCTGCCGAGGCCCGGAATATTCAAAGGCGCGTTCGCGGGGATCTCGTCGAACTGCACCTTCTGCTTCAGGCGATATCCCGGCACGTAGGCGTGCACCTTCGCGACCATCTCTTCGATGGACTGCTCGACCTTCTCACGGTCCGCCATTTCGGAAAGCGTATAAACCGTGTCGCGCATCATGACGGGCGGTTCGGCCGGATTCAGCACGATGATGGCCTTGCCCTTCGCCGCGCCGCCCACCACTTCGATCGCCTTCGAAGTCGTTTCGGTGAACTCGTCGATGTTGGCGCGCGTGCCGGGGCCCGCCGACTTGCTGCTGATCGA
>NZ_JAMBPQ010000122.1 GCF_024206495.1 Paraburkholderia sp. CNPSo 3272
ATGGTGAATGGCTCCGGAGCGTCTGTCACCTCGCACCACCAAAGTGAGTGACAAGGCAGTCATTCATCCCGCTGCTCGCTACGCGCGCTGCGGTTGGGGCTGCATGGGACACCAGGGGCGCTGTCAGCCTCGGCGAGGATGCACGCGCACCAATGGTTTCAGGTTATGCCCTTCGGCGCGCGGAGCGCCGCCGGAAGGATGACTGCCTTGTCACCGACTTTGAAGGTACGGAGTGACAGACGCTCCGGAGCCATTCACCGTTAGCGGCGCGATGTGAACCGTGGCAGGCGCTAGCGGTTTGAGCGGCTTTCTTTGCCTACTTGTATATTGCTTACTGCGTCTGGAAACTGATCCTTTCCTTTCGCAGGAAGCGGTAGCCCGTTTGTCCTTCAAGGGCTCGCAGCCCGAAAGAAAGCTGGTGGCGCCGCTTCCACTTACCGCTCCGAACCCGGACAGTTGACTGAGCCTCGAGCTCGTATTTCTGCAAGTATGGGTGCTGTGGTGAACCAAATCCAATCTTCTTCCGTTT
>NZ_JAMBPQ010000123.1 GCF_024206495.1 Paraburkholderia sp. CNPSo 3272
CGGACCTGAACGCGCTGAACACGGCAGAAGTACAGGCACTGGGCTCGGCGGGCATTGGCCAGCTGACGTCGTCGCAAGTGCAGTCGCTGACCTCGACGGCGCTCAACGCGCTGACGACGTCGCAGCTGGCGACGCTGTCGGTGAACCTGCTGACGAGCGCCCAGGTCTCGGGTCTGAGCACGGGCCAGCTCGCGGCGCTGAACTCGACGCAGGTGCAACAGCTGAACTCGGCTGACCTCAAGGCGCTGAGCACGAGCCAGCTCGTGAACGGTCTTGGCACGGCAGGCATCGCCTCGCTGACCAGCACGCAGGTGCAGTCGCTGACCACGACGGCGCTGAACGCACTGAGCACGGCCCAGCTCGCAACGCTGGCAATCGCCTCGCTGACGACGGGTCAGGTGGCCGGTCTGAGCACGGGCCAGCTGTCGAGCCTGATTTCGAGCCAGGTCCAGCAGCTGGGTTCGGCTGACATCAAGGCGCTGAGCACTAACCAGGTTGTGAACGGTCTGGGTTCGGC
>NZ_JAMBPQ010000124.1 GCF_024206495.1 Paraburkholderia sp. CNPSo 3272
AGAGTGAGTTCGATGCGCACCGGCCGCTGCGGGCCGATGAGAGCCTCGATACGGTGCTGACGTGGCGCGAACCGAGGAAGGTCAAGAAGTCGCTGACGGTGCAGTACGACCGTGTGCTGTACCTGCTGGACGATACACCGGAGAACCGCAAGCTGATCGATCGGTATATCGAGGTCTGGGAGTATCCGGACGGACGCATCGAGCTGCGGGCGGATGGCCGCGTGGTCCCGTACCGCGAATACGACAAGCTGACCGAGGTGGACCAGGGCGCAGTGGTTGAGCACAAGCGGCTAAGTCACGTACTTCAGGTCTCGCAGGTGATTCAGGCCCAGCGCGATAACGAACGGATTGGTAAAGCGCCTTCGCGAACGCACCGTGGGGACTCGACCCGAACGGAGCGCAAGCAAGGCCACGCGCGCAGGAAGAAGCAACGCGAATTTACACAGGCCGACATCGAGCAGGTGATCGTCGACCTGGCCGGGCAAAAGCAGCCTTCGCAGGCCCAGCGCAAA
>NZ_JAMBPQ010000014.1 GCF_024206495.1 Paraburkholderia sp. CNPSo 3272
CCCCGCGCTCGGCGGCAACCCGGTCGTGCAGGGCAAGGACCCCACTTCGCTGATTCACGTGCTGCTGGCAGGCAGCGCCCTCGAAGGCACGAAATCGTCGCCCTCGTCGTTCACGATGCCGGCGTTCGGCTGGCGTCTATCCGATCAGGAAGTGGCCGACGTGTCCACCTTCGTGCGTGCGAGCTGGGGCAACACCGGCGCGCCAGTGAGCGCAGAAGACGTCGCGAAGGTCCGCAAGACCGTCACCGTGAGCACGCCGGGGCTGCCGCCTGGCGCAACGCTCAAGCACTAACGCGCCCCGCGCAGCACTTTTCCCTCCCCGCGTTTCACGCCTGCGGTCTCGTTCGCGAGACCGCAGGCGTGTGCGCGCATAACCAGAAATCGCTCAACAGGCGATCTTTAGACGTTGATACAACAAATGATGAGAAAACACCTGCTCGCCGCACCAGTCCTGTTCTCGCTCGCCGGCATCGCCTCGGCGCAAGGCTCGGTCACGCTCTATGGTATTGCCGACGCCGGCATCACGTATCGCAGCAACGAGCGCACCGGCACCACCGGCGCTTACACGGGCCATTCGAACGCGGGCCTCTCCACCGGCAACCTCTCGGGCAGCCGCTGGGGACTCAGGGGCAAGGAAGACCTGGGCAACGGTCTCGCGGCCATCTTCCTGCTCGAAGACGGCTTCGACATCACGAACGGCAGCTCGGGCCAGGGCGGGCGCCTGTTCGGCCGCCAGGCCTTCGTGGGCCTCGCGGACCAGCGTTACGGCTCGCTCACCATGGGCCGCCAGTACACCTCGCTCGACGACTTCGTCGGGCCGGTTGCGCCCGTGAACTTCATCGGCGGCTTCGGCGCGCATCCGGGCGACATCGACGACCTCGACCAGACCACGCGCGTGGACAACTCGATCAAGTACACGAGCGCGAACTACGGGGGATTCACGTTCAGTGCGCTGTACGGTTTCGGCGGCCAGGCGGGCAGCATGAAGCGCAAGAACACCTGGAGCGTGGGCGCGGGCTATGCAAACGGCCCGCTGCGCATGGGCGTGGGTTATGAACGCTCGGACAACAGCAAGACGGGCCTCGACGATCCCACCTACGGCAAGTGGCAAGGCACGTACGACGGCACGTTCAACTCGTCGATCAACGAAGGCTATGCGAGCGCGCAATCGCAGCAGGTGGTGGCGGCGGGCGCAACGTGGGACTTCGGTCCCGCCGTGGTCGGCGTGAACTACAGCAACGTGCAATATCGCTCGGGCGCGAATTCGCTGTTCTCGGGCAAAGCGATCTTCAATATTGCGGGCGTTTTCACGCAGTGGAACGTGCAGCCGCGCACGCATCTGTTTGCGGGCTACAGCTATACGCGGGGCAGCGCGGTGGAAGGCGTGGATCAAGACGCGCAGTACCACAACATTTCGGTGGGCGCGACCTATGATCTCTCGACGCGCTCGACGGTGTATATGCTCGCGGGCTACCAGCACGCATCGGGCATGACGCTCGACGCCGCCGGCAATCCGGTTGCGGCGACCGCTTCGGTCTCCGACAAGGGCAACGGCCACTCGTCGGCCACGCAATCGCAAGCCATTGTGAGCGTGGGCTTGCGTCAGAAGTTCTAATAATCTAAAGCTTCGTTGCTTGCGCAACGAAATCGCGGGTGCTCATGCCATGAGCACCCGCTTGTTTTTTTCAGCCGCGCCGCCTTTCAGTGCAGCACCTCGGGCCGATCCAGCAGGCCGTAGAACTCGTCGATCGTCACGGTCGGTGCGAACTGCGAGAGCGTGGCGACGATCACGTCGTCGGTAATCGCCGATCCTGCCGCCGATTCGAGCTGAACCCCGGCCGCGGCGGCCTGGCTCTCGGCCAGCTCGAGGGCGATCGACAGGATGAAGCGCGCGTCGGTTTGGGTGAGTAGGGCTTTCATGCTTGCTCTAACGGCGCGCGCACGGGGAATCTTTAGGGTTTTGTGGGGTTTCGTGAGGTTTGGTAATCGTTGCGCGCAACCCTATGCTCAGCGCGTACGCGCCACGAACTGCCCGGGACTCGTACCCGTCAATCGTCGGAACATTGCGATGAACGCCGACGACGTGGCGTACCCCAGATCCAGCGCCACGGCTTCGACGCTGCGCCCCGCATGCAGCATCGGCAGCGCGTCGACGAGCCGGATGCGCTGGCGCCATTCCGTCAACGACATGCCCAGCTCGTTTTGCGCGCGGCGCATGAGCGTGCGCTCGCTCATGTGAAACGCAACGGCAAGCTCTGCAAGCGAGCGATTGTCGGCGGGATTCTGCCGTAGCACCTGGAGGATAGCGTTGAGATCGGCGTCGTCGGTATGCGGCACGAAGCTGCCCGTGGTCGCGCAGGTCGACAGCTGATCCACGAGCACGCGCAACAAACGCGCGCGCTGCGCTTCGCCCTCCTCCTCCGCTAGCGTCACACGCAGATGCTCGAGGATCGCGCGCACGAGCGGCGACACCATCACCGCGCAGCTCGTTGCCGGCATGCGCGTGCACAGGTCGCGGCTGATGTAGACCGAGCAATGCACGGTCTCCTGCTCGTTGAAGCCCACGTGCTCGGTGCCCGGCGCGATCCACAGCCCGAGATGCGGCGGCGTGATGTAGTGCTCGTCCCCCGCCTTCACCTCGGTCGTGCCGCTGAACGCGTAGACGAACTCGCCCCACGGGTGGCACATCTGCGGATACGTGGCATGCGAAGGCATGTGCTCCATGCGGAAGAACACGGGCGTGGGCAGCACGTCGGTGAAGGGCGGCAGGCGCAGGTAGCGCGCCGGGCGAGCACGGGCAGGTGTTTTGGGCATGGCGGTCTGGGGCTATCGATTGTCAGTTTTGCGCTATATGCGCGCATCCCGTCGCATCAATACTACGCCCACTGCCAACAAACTTCAGCCGAATCCTTCAAATCAGTGAGCCCGCAATGAGAAAGCAAGTCGACGCAACGGCCGCGGCCATCATGGTGGCGCTCTGCCTCGCATGGGGTCTGCAACAGGCCGCGATCAAGGCGGTGGCCGGGGACATCGCGCCCATGCTGCAGATCGGGCTGCGTTCGGGCGTGGCGGCGGCACTCGTGTGGCTCTTCAACCAGCTCGTTTCGCGCGAGCGCTGGCTGCCGGGCGTGGCGCGCGGCGCGGGGCTCGTCACAGGC
This sequence comes from Paraburkholderia sp. CNPSo 3272, assembly GCF_024206495.1. Lineage (GTDB taxonomy): Bacteria > Pseudomonadota > Gammaproteobacteria > Burkholderiales > Burkholderiaceae > Paraburkholderia. The sequence continues at coordinate 3,159 of NZ_JAMBPQ010000014.1, forward strand.
GGCTTGTTCGCGCTCGAATTCGTGTTCGTGGCCATGGGCCTGCGCTGGACCAATGCCTCGCACATGGCCGTGTTTCTCTATACCGCGCCGATGTTCGCGGCAATCGGCCTGCATCTGCGCCTGCCCGACGAGCGCCTCGCGCGGCTGCAATGGGGCGGCATAGCGATCGCCTTCGCAGGCATCGCCATCACGTTCCTCGGCCCCGCGCTGCTGGGCGCCGACATACCGGGCTCGCCGTTGTGGCTGCTCGGTGACTTCATGGGCCTTTGCGCAGGCGCGGCGTGGGGGCTCACCACCGTCGTCGTGCGGACGAGCCGCCTGAGCGAGGCGCCCGCCACGCAAACGCTCTTCTATCAACTGGCGGGCGCTTTCGTCGTGCTGCTGCCGTGCGCGGCTCTGACCGGCCAGGCGCATTTTCACGGCACGCCGCTCGCCCTGGCCTCTATCGCATTCCAGACCTTGCTCGTCTCGTTCGTGAGCTATCTCGTGTGGTTCTGGCTGCTTCGCCGCTATCTGGCCGCGCGCCTCGGCATACTGTCGTTCATGACGCCGCTGTTCGGCGTGGCGTTCGGCGTCGCGCTGCTGCACGAGCGCGTGGAGCCCGCGTTCCTGTTTGGCTCGGCACTCGTGCTGCTCGGCCTGCTGGTGGTGAATGCGCAGAGCTGGGTCCGCCAGGCGTTCGGCCGCCGTGCGGCCAACGCAAACGGCGCCCATGCTTCCTGATTCGATCTACAAAGTACCCGCATTACGCGGCATCTACGGTTTTTCGGTTGGCGTGACGACGTCTCGCCGCATGCCTGCGGTTTCTGAGGTAAAGTCGCTCGGGTTCCGACTCACCGCGAATCCGGCACCCGATGCAAACCCTCTCGACTTTTACGCCCGTAGCGCTCGAACACGCGAGCCGCCTCATCAATCACGGCCCCACCGTGCTCGTCACCAGCAACGACGGCAAGCGCCGCAACGTCATGGCGGCCGCGTGGTCGATGCCCGTTGAATTCACACCGCCGCGCATCGCCATCGTGATCGACAAGCGCACGTTCACGCGCGAACTCATCAACGTGAGCGGCACGTTCGGCGTGATCATTCCGGGCGCCGCCGCAATCGATCTGACCTACGCCGTGGGCAGCGTCAGCGGCCGCGAGACCGACAAGTTCCAGCGCTTCGATATCGCCGCCATTACGGGCCCGAAGCTCGGCTTGCCCCTGCTCGAAGCAGGCTGCTGCGCGTGGATGGAATGTCGCCTGATTCCCGAACAGCACACCGAAGACGCGTACGACACGTGCTTCGCCGAAGTCATCGCTGCCGCGGCCGACCCGCGTGTCTTCCGCAATGGCCACTGGGAACTCGACAGCAGCAACGCGGACTTGCACACGATCCACCATCTGGGCGCCGGCAATTTCGTGCGCGCCGGCAACACGATCAAGGCACGCGAACTCGTGTAAGCGCGCCAACGCGATCAGCCCGCTATGATCGCGTGTGGCGGGGAATCGCCGCAATTATTTAGCATTGCAAATATTTGAAAACATCCAACGGCGTGTTTTCAAACGGCCAGGAGCCACGCATGAGCGATCTCGATACGCCGGCATCATTTGGCAGCCCCAAGGCGACCGCGCAAGCCGGACGACTCGGTTACCTGCCCGTCGCGCTGTTCGGCTCGGTCATGGGGCTTGCCGGGCTCTCGTCGGCGTGGCGGCTCGCGCACCGCATCTACGGCATGCCGCTATGGATCGCGCAGTTGATCGGCGTGCTCGCCGTGCTGGCGTTCCTGATGATCGGCTTCGGGTACGCCGTGAAATGGGTCACCGGCCCCGATGCCGTGAAAGCCGAATTCAATCATCCCATCGCGGGCAATCTCTTCGGGACCCTGTTCATCAGCCTGCTTCTGTTGCCCATCCCGCTTGCCGACATGAGCGTGCCGTTCGCGCGCGCTGTGTGGATCGTCGGCGCGATCGGCATGATCGTGTTTGCGTGGTTCGTCATCATGCGCTGGCTCAGTCAACGTCAGCATCCGTCCCACGCCACGCCCGCGTGGATCGTGCCCGTCGTTGGGCTCATCGACATACCGCTCGCCACGCCCGCCATCGAGATCACGGGCGTGAACGGCGTCCTGATGCTCGCGCTCGCCGTGGGCCTCTTTTTCGCTGTGCCGCTTTTCACGCTGATTTTTTCGCGTCTCATGTTCGAGGAGCCTATGGCCAACAATCTGCAGCCGACGCTCCTCATTCTGCTCGCGCCGTTTGCCGTGGGCTTCTCGGCCTATGTCACCGTGACAGGCGAAGTGGACCGCTTCGCCGATGCGCTCTACATGCTCACGCTGTTCCTGCTCACTGTGCTCGTCGGCCGGTTGCGCTATCTCGCGATCACCTGCCCCTTCCGGCTCTCGTGGTGGGCCGTGAGCTTTCCGCTCGCGGGCTCCGTGAGTTGCGCCGAGCGTTACGCCGATCATGCTCCGAGCCCCATCACGCACGGCATCGCGATCTTTCTGCTCGCGACGGTCACGCCGCTACTGCTCCTGCTGGCCGGCCGCACATTGTGGGGCGTGCTGCGGGGAGAACTGGAAGCGCTGGCCCGCTAGCAGCTCGAACACAACTGCGTGCTTGAATTTCATAGACAATCGGTCTAATATCGGCCACATGGAACCGATCATCGCCAAACCGCGCCGCGGCAGGCCGCCGAAAGATCCGCGCGCGCACGCCGACACACGCGACACGCTCATTCGGGCCGGCATGGAAATGCTGACCGAACAGAGCTTCGCGGCCACGGGGCTGGATGCCCTGCTCAAGCGGGTGAACATCCCCAAGGGCTCGTTCTATCACTACTTCGACAGCAAGGAAGCGTTCGGGCGCGAACTGATGACCGCGTACGACGCGTACTTCTGCGCGAAGCTCGACCGCTGGCTGCAGGACGACACGCGCCCTGCTCTCGAGCGGCTCGGCGCCTTCGTAGACGACGCCAGCAAAGGCATGGCCCGTCACCACTACACACGCGGCTGCCTCGTGGGCAACCTCGGCGTAGAGGTGGACATCCTGCCCGACGACTTCCGCGACACGCTCGAACGCATTCTGCAGGGCTGGCAAGCGCGCATCGTGTCGTGCCTGCGCGAGGCCCAGCGCGAAGGCGTGCTCGCCAGGCGCATCGACCTTGCATCACTCGCCGCTTTCTTCTGGATAGGCTGGGAAGGCGCGGTGCTGCGTGCGAGGCTCGTGCGCAGCGCGGCTCCGCTCGATACATTTTTTAGAGGTTTCATCGCAGGGTTGCCTCGCGCGTGAGCCGCGGCAACGCCACCCGTATACTGTTTCAGGAGCAGGATCCATCATGTTCAAGGCCATTCTGATCGATAAGGAATCCGGATCGTATGAAGCGCGCATTGCCGACCTCGACGACGCGCGCCTGCCGGAAGGCGACGTGCTCGTCGAGGTCGGCTACAGCACGCTCAACTACAAGGACGGCCTCGCGATCACGGGCAAAGGCCCTGTCGTTCGCAGTTTTCCCATGGTTCCGGGCATCGATTTCGCAGGAACAGTCGCGCAAAGCGCGAACCCTGCCTACGCGGTGGGCGACGCGGTGGTGCTCAACGGCTGGGGCGTTGGCGAACAACATTGGGGCGGGCTCGCACAGAAGGCGCGCGTCAAGGGCGACTGGCTCATTGCGCTGCCGGCAGGCTTCACGCCGCGGCAATCGATGGCGGTCGGCACGGCCGGCTACACGGCCATGCTCTGCATTCTCGCGCTGGAGCGGCATGGCATCACGCCCGCCCATGGCGACGTGCTGGTCACGGGCGCGAGCGGAGGCGTGGGCAGCTTTGCCATCGCACTGCTCACGCGCCGAGGCTATCGCGTGGTGGCGTCGACCGGCAGGCTGCAAGAGGCGGAGTATCTGAAGCAACTTGGCGCCGTCGAAGTCATCGACCGCGCCTCGCTATCGGAGCCGGGCCGCCCGCTGCAGAAAGAGCGCTGGGCTGCCGCGATCGATTCGGTTGGCGGCCACACGTTGGCAAATGTCTGCGCGAGCCTGTGCGCCGATGGAGCGGTGGCTGCCTGCGGCCTGGCACAAGGCATGGATCTTCCCGCGACGGTCGCGCCATTCATTCTGCGCGGCGTGAGCCTCCTCGGCATCAATAGCGTCACGCGTCCGTTTGCGCAGCGGCAGCAAGCCTGGCACGCGCTGGGAGAGACGCTCGATCTGAAGCAGCTCGACACCATTACGCGAGAAATCGGCCTGACCGAGGCCATTGCGGCCGCAAGCGATCTGCTCGCCGGACAGGTGCGCGGGCGGCTAGTGGTGGACGTCAACCGGTAACGTGCGCAGCCGCGGCGATTCAACGCCTCACGATCTCGCCGCGTTCACGAACCCTTCGCGAACGCGCGCGGCGTGACGCCGAGAAGTCGCGTCGTCCAGTGGGACATATGGCTTTGGTGCGCGAACCCCGCTTCGAGTGCCACCTGGCTCAGGCTGAGTTTGCCTTCGATGAGCAGCGCCCTCGCGCGTTCGACGCGCCGCCGCACGACATATTGATGCACGGGCATACCCAGCGTTTCGCGAAACAGGGTCTTGAAATGCGGCACGCTCAGGTCGACGAGTGCTGCGAGTTCGCCGAGCGTGAGGCGTTGATCGAGATGGCTTTCGATGTAATCGGTCACGCGCGCCGCTTTGTGTGCCGTAAGCACGGCGGCTCCCCGGCCTTCTGATGCGCCCGTGCCGCCGAGCAGCCGCACGACCATTGCAGTGGAAATGCTCTCGGCGAATAGCGGGTCGCAAGCCGTTCCCGCATCGATTTCGGCCAGCAGCGCGCCCGCCAGCGAATTGATGCGCGGGTCGCGCAACTGGAGATGCGGCCGGATCTCGCGCTTGCCCCATGGGTTCTCCATCTGCTCCGCAATCGATCGCACGAAACGGTCGTCGAACCACACGCGCAGAATCGTGCACGCCGCATCATCGGTCCATTCGCCTTCGACGCCGGCGGGCACCACGTCCGCGTCGCCGTGCGCCTGAAGCCGCGATTGACGGCGGCCGTCGCACGCGCATCGCGCACGCACCGGCGTGCCGACATGAATGCCAATGCGGTGGTACGCCATTGCGGGGAAGCGATGCTGCCCCGCACTCACACGCAGCAGTTCGGCGCCACCGCCATGCCAGCCCAATCCGGCGCTCGAACGCAGGCTCACGCTTGTTCCAGCGTGCCGGTGCGAATCTGCAGTCAGTGCGCTCATGGCAATCCTTTTCGACGCTCAAGCCGTGCGGGAATTCGTGCGATGTTTGCGGCCAGTTTACTGGATTCCGGCCACGCTCGCGCACCGCGCCATGGTGGACGTATTCAATCATCCGATTCTGCGCAACGCCATCCGTTCCTGCGCGCCATACGGCGTTCGTCTGCTTACGATGACGCAGACCACGCACACCAGGAGAAAGCGATCATGTTCGTGATTTTTGGAGCAGCGGGAAAAGCCGGGCGCGTCACCGCCGCCGCGTTGCGCCGTGCGGGCAAGCCCGTGCGCGCCGTAGTGCGCCACGCTCGCCAGAGCGAGAGTCTTGCGGCGCTGGGCTGCGAAATCGTGCTCGCCGATCTGGCCGACGCGCAGTCGGTCGCGGCCGCGATCAAGGGCGCTCACGCCGTCCAGTTGCTATGCCCCGTTCCATCCGGTGATACGGATCCCGAAACGACCATGCGCACGATGATCGACGTCGCGACCGACGCCCTGCGCGAAAACCCGCCCGCCACGCTGCTCGCCATTTCCGACTATGGCGCGGAATTGCCATTGAATACCGGCATCACGCGGCTGTATCACTACCTGGAAAAGCAGCTGAAGCCCATTGCCACGCAATTGGTGTTGCTGCGCTCGGCGGAACATATGCAGAACTGGGCGGCGTTCATTCCCGGCGCGCTCGCAACCGGTACGCTGCCGAGCCTCCATCTGCCTTTGGAGCGCCGCTTTCCCACGGTCGCCGCACAGGACGTTGGCGCGGCAAGCGCCGCGCTGCTGCTCGAACAGCACCGGTCCGGCACGCCGAGAATCGTGAGCATTGAAGGACCGCAGAGGGTCAGCGTGAACGACATCGCGGCGGCGCTCAGCGCCGCGAGCGGCCGCACGATCACGCCTCATGCGCTGCCGCGCGAATCGTGGGCCCCCATGCTTCTCAGAGCCGGACTCGGCGAGAAACACGGCCGGCTCATCACCGATCTTTACGACGTCTACAACACCGGCCGCATCGACGTGGAAGCAAGCCGCAGCGAGCGGCGCTTCGGCACGACTGCGCTAAGCGACGTGTTCGGCCCGCTCGTTGCGAAATTCAACAGCCAATAGCGCGCACGCCGCGATGACAAAAAAGCCGGGCGCTCCGCACGCCCGGCCTCTAGTGCATGACTGCGCGGCGATCAGAACCACTTGCCGAACTGGCCGCCCGGCGCAAGCGACACCCCGCGCAGCACTTCGCCGAAGCCCGCGTTGCGCAGCGTCACGAAACGCTCGTTCGCAGCACCCGAAGCCGTGGTGTTGCGCAACACGTCGCGCACGGCGACGAGGCGATTCGGGTCCGCGCCCTGGTCGCCGTTGCCGCTCACCGTCGAGGTGATCGCCCAGATCGTGACCGTGCCGTCCTGCTCGACGTGGCCCGTGATGTTACGCAGGCCGTCGGTGGCGGGCGACCACGGCAAACCGGTCGCGCTGTTCGTGCCCACCGGATAACCGGCCACGGTGTACGAAGTCCCCAGATTCAGGCCGTTCTGGAGCGTGTACGCGAGCTTCCACGACTTCGTTGCGGCGTTGTACACCCACTTCTGCAGGCCCGCACCGGTCTGCTGCGCGGCGTGCGTGTACAGGTCCGTGCCGCCCGAATAGCCATCGCCCTCGTCGGCCACATAGAGCGTATTCGCATTGGCGAACCACAGGCCGAACGGATACGAGAGCGTCGTCGCCGTCTTGTTCGGCGTAGCCGGGAAACCCGCGAGCACGCATACGTTGCTCGGCAGGCCGCTGGTCGTCAACGTGGAGGCGTCGTACGCAAGCGGATTGGACGGCAGTTTCGCGCCCGCCACCGGCACGCCTACGCCGCCCGAGGGGCACGCCTTGCCCGTGGTGTCGACGAAGTACACCGTGTTCACGCCGTTGCCGCCGCTGCCCTTCGTGAAGTACACCACGTTGTTGAAGACGGTGAGACCGCGGTAATTGTCGTCCTTGCCGACCTTGTCGGCCTTCGCCCCGAGTTGCGTGACCGAGAAGCTCGCGAGCGGCGTGGGCGTGCCGGGCGTTTGCTGCGCCTCATGCTGGTGCGTCGCCGCGATGAATTGCGCGCCCGCCCCAAGAATCACGCCTGCCGGCTGCGGGTTCGATCCGTTGCCTGCGTTGCCCACCGTGTAGTAAAAGCCGTTGCCTTCGCCGTTGTCGTTGCCGTTGTTGAGCAACGCGGCTCGGCCGTTATTGCCGCTGTATGCATTCGTCTCCGTAAATGAGAAGTGCCCTTCGGCATCGAGCCGCGCCACCGCGCGATAGAACGCCTGACCGTCCGGATTCGTCGGATCGATCGCGCCCGGCGTATTCGAGTTCGATACGTCGACCGTGTTGACCGGCGCAACGTAGCCCATGAAAGTCAGGTAACGGCCGTCGCTCGAGAGGTTGAGCGCGAGTTCGGACTTGGAGCTGAAGCTCGTCACGAGCTGGTCGTGGCCATGGCCCGGGTGCAGACTGTTGGGCACTTCCAGCGTGTGGACGACCTGGCCGCCCGGCGTAATGGTATCGAGGAAAATGCGCGCCGTGATGCCGAAGCTCGGATCGTAGAGCACGTTATTCCAGACGGCCGGATACGTGCCGTCAGTGGGCGCGCCGCCCGTGGGGCAGCTCGCCTGCGCGCTGTTGCAATTGGGCGGCAGCGTCATGCCCGGGGTGACGTTGCTCGACACATTGTCGTAGACACCGCGGCTCACGACGAGCAGGCCCGAACCGCCGAAAAACGTGTCGGTATCCTGGCCGGCAGCGGATGCGCCTGCACTGGCGCAAACCAGAGCAGCGGCAAATGCAAGACGGGAAGGACGTGCGGCAAAACCAGCGCCGCAAAATGCTGAGCGAAGCGTATTGATGGCCATCTGTAGCGTCTCCGAAAGGAATTACAAGCGTTTTGTCAGGACGAACTGGGGGTCAATCCCGCTTACCGTAGCGAAATTTTGTGAAAGATTCGTTGCAGGTCATGCGGCGCGGTTCAGGCGTTTTCCTCTGCGGAAATCCAGACACTCAGCCTGTCTTCGATGCGGGAAAATTTCGTTTGTTATCCTCATTATCCGTTCGTGCGCCCGCACGCGACGCTTCGTCATAAAACCGCCGCACGATAGCGGGATTCAATTTGAATCCTGCCTGTCATCATCCTGTAATTGACACTACGCGGACCCGATAGCCTCCGCGACTTCCCAGAGAACATGAATAACGGGAGAGGCTTGTGAGACCATTGCGCCCCCTGATTGCCGCGTTAGTTTGCGGCGTTTGCACGTTGTCGGCCCGCGCCGACGGCGTGACCGGATGCGGCAGCACGCTCGCCGCGCCCCTCTACACGCACTGGGCCACCGCCTACCAGAAGTCCGGCGGCGGCAAGGTGATCTATCGCAGCACCGGCTCCACGGACGGTATCAAGCAAATCGTGGCGCACACGGTCGACTTCGCCGGCTCCGACGCTCCTCTCTCGAGCGAGCAATTGAGCAAGGACGGATTGCGGCAGTTTCCCACCGCGATCGGCGGCGTGGTGCCGGTGGTGAATCTTCCGGGCATCAAGGCCGGGCAGTTGATGCTGAACGGCGAAGTGCTGGGCCAGATCTTTCTCGGCAAGATTCTGTTCTGGGACGACCCGGCCATCGTGCGGCTCAATCCGAAGATCAAGATGCCCAACACGCCGATCGCCGTCGTGCGGCGTCTGGATGGTTCGGGCACGACGCTGATCTGGACGCACTATCTATCGCAGGTCAGCCCCGAATGGAAACGCAAGGTCGGCGAAGGGACCAACGTTCACTGGCCCCTGGGGATAGGCGGGAAGGGTAATGAGGGCGTCGCCACGTTCGTGGGTTACCTGCCCGGCGCGATTGGCTATGTCGCCTGGGACTTCACGAAGCAGAATCATCTGACCTACACGGCGATGACCAACCCGGCGGGCGCGGTCGTGGAGCCGGGCATCGATACATTCAGCGCTGCGGCCGCGAATGCGGACTGGTCAAGCTCGCTCTTTCAGGTGCTCACCAATCAGCCGGGCAAGGATGCATGGCCCGTGATGGGCGCGACCTACGTGCTGTTGCAGGCGACCCCGGACGGCTCGCCGCGCAACGCTGAAACGCTGAAGTTTTTCGACTGGGCGCTCACGCACGGTGAGCCGACGATTCAGGCGCTGGACTATATTCCGCTGCCTGCCGTGGTCGTCACGAAGATCCGCGCGCAATGGCACGGCGATAAACCCGACGCCGTCGCAGCCAAAGCCGTTGGCACGCAGTAGCGCCCACAAACGCGTCGCCTGGATGGATGAGCAAACGTGGGCAGAGTTCAGTGACGGCGCGCGCGAATCAACGCTTGCCTGCTTTGCGCCTGCGGGAATCGGATTTACGGCAGAGGTCAGTCAACACCCAGCGCGCGATGATCTCGGGGCGATTCGTCCCGTACTGCGCAAACTTGATTTCGTTTTCGAAGTACACGATGACGCTTCCGGCCATGACGCGGTAAGCACCCGCGTAGTTCACGCCACCCAGTTCGATGTTCAGGGGATGAGTGGTTTCGTATTCTGCAAGAGCCAAGGTAAACGCGGAAATGTCTAAATTATGACAATATCGTCTCGCGGCCCCATTGGTCAATTAAATATGCGTTTTGTTTCATATTGACGATTGCCGTCCTGATTTCCGGACATTACGGGACGCTGTCGTGCCGTTTACCGGGGCACGCATTAACGCCGCCTGACTCAGCCTGCCATATGGGCTTGCGGCGAACCAGCGCTCGCCGACGGAAGCGCTCCACGCATTCACCCAGCGCGTCGCCATCAATTTTTCAGGTTCTGCTTCGGCATTCATCAGCCTCTTCATTGCTAGCCCAAGGCGGTGCATTGCATACCGCTTACGGCGCGCTTCAGCGTCTACTCGCGCGTTCATCGTCTCGCCTCTTCCAGTTGAGTATTGCGTAGACAAAAACCTGGAGACCCACCCGCACCGATACCTTGCAAAGCCGGAGCATTGATTTTCGCCGAACCACGCGAGAACGCTCATTAAGGCACGGAAAATAAGGCGGAAACATCAGGGAGAGTATTGAGGCAGTCGCCATGAAAGCGCTTTCGCACGACGACGGGAAAAAGGGCACGCCATCCATGACGATCCGGCTTTCTGCTCGCCACACTACGCCGGCCATATGACACTCGTTAGTAAGCCACGAATTCAGGCCTTTTTGTCGAAATACAACCGATGAATGGCGGCGACCTGGCGACGCACCGCGCGATCATGATGGATCGCAATCCCTCCCCAGAAGGTTCACAGCGCATCGATCCATGCGAACAACGACACCCGGCGGCCCCCGATTCGCGCTCGGTCGCGCACTCAAGCAACCGTTGCTGAATGTGGTGGCCCGGTTGCCCGACAGCGTGCAGCGCGCAATGTTCATCCCGCCGATACGGCGCCTCTGCATTCGCGTTCCGGTATTGCGCGCGGTGTACTCCGGCTGTCTGCGGCGCCACCCCATCGATCTCCTGTACGGAACGAATACGAGCGGACTGGTGGATTCCAACGCGCTGCAGCGCGACGCCGATCTGGCCGTCCAACTCAGGCCTTACATGGGCTCGCAGCCGACCATCATCCGCCGCGCGCTCGACACCCTGGGCGATATCACCGGCTATACGTTCATGGACATCGGTTGCGGTAAAGGCCGGCCGATGATCGTCGCCTCCGAGTATCCATTCTCTTTGGCGCTGGGCTACGACATCAGCGCGGATCTGGTGCGAACGGCGAACGCAAACGCGACCGTCATGGCGCGGCGCTTCCCACAACGGCCGCCCATACGCGCACTGCACGCCAACGTCGCCGATTTGCAGGTGCCGTCGGGCAACGTGGTCGTCTTTCTGTTCAATCCATTCGGACCCGAGTTGATGGCGTCGTTGCTCCAGAAACTCGAAGCGGGCCTCACGAGCGGCACCATCGAGCATCTTTTCATCGTCTACGATAATCCCGTGTGCGGCGAAGTCTTCGACGGCTCCTCCCAGTTGCAGCGCTGGTTCGCCGGCGTATTTCCGTACGGTCACGACGAAGTCGGCTTCGGACCTGAGGACCACGAGAACGTCGTCGTCTGGCAAAGCGTGCGCGGCGCGCGCCCTGACAAATTCGCGGACCGCAATCGCCGCATTACGACTAAAGACCGCCTCAGCACTTCCATTGAAGGCTGAATCACAGCACCACGAATTCATTCAGGAGACGCAAGTGCCGACCTCCGTCGTGGCGATATACGAGTCGTCGCCGGCCGCTTCCTTCCGGTACGCGGTGCGCACGTGCGAGACCGTCGATGCGTTTCGTGCATTCGAACCCCAATGGCGTGCGCTTTTATCCGGGACCGAGCCGTATTCGCCTTTCATCAGCTACGCCTACTGCGAGGCAGCCGTCGAGGCGGCGCTGAAAAGCGGCGCGAAGGTCGAGGTCGCGACGGTTCATGATGCGCGTGACCTTCTGGCACTATGGCCGGTTGTAATCACGCGCACAGGCGCGTGGCGAACGGCCCGGGCGCTGGGCTGCGGATGCGGCGAGGAATACGGCGGCCCGCTGATCGCCGACACCCGCCGCGCAGAGCTTTACGATGCGGCGGTCAAGGCCGTCTTGCGGATTCACGCCGACGTACTCCACATTCCGATGCTGGAAAACGGCAGCACGCTGCAGCATGCGCTCGATGCCGCGCCACAGTCCTGGGTGCAGCGCGCGCTGCCGCAGCGTTGGCGCGTAATGCCCGGCTATTCGATCGACCTGCGCGCTGCGCCCACGTGGAACGATTTCCTTGCAACGCGGCACTCGACCCTGCGCGCCGCGCTGCGTTCGAGCGTGAAGCGGCTGCGGCGCGAAGGGGAAGTCAGTTTTGGATGGTGCAACAGCGCCGAGGACACTGAGCGCGTTTTGAGGTGGCTATTCGCCAATAAACGCCAATGGGCCCTCAAGCGCGGAATCGAATCGCCCTATTTGATGGACGACCGCGTACGCGATTTCTTCATAGACCTTGCCAGGCGAACCGACCTGACCACCTTGCCGCTCGTCGCCTATGTGCAGGTCAATGGGCAACCGGTGGCGGCGTCGGTCAATCTCGTCGGCACGCGCAGCGTCGAGTATTTGATCACCACCTATGACGAAGCGTTCAGCGTGTTTTCTGTGGGGAACCTGCTGATCGAATTTATTGCGCAATGGGCCCAGGCCCATGGCCGCGATTTCGACTTCCGGCCGCTGCATGGCGACTACAAGGTACGTTGGGCGGATCGCGAAACAAAGCACGAATCGCGCATCGTCGTGCTCAATGCACGCGGGCGGCTCATCGAGCTGGCGTTGTCGTGGGCCCAGGCGAGGCGCGTCTATCGAAAACTCACGACACTTGTGATGGCGCGCCTGAGATGAGCGAATAGCGTGCAATGCATAGGCGCCGCTCACGGCCTCACCGCACCGCCCTCCCCGTGTGTTTCGCTTTGCGGCGAATCGTCAAGCTTTTCGAGCGCCGGGTTGTGAGGGAGGACGAGCGCCGCGCCCGCGCCCACGAGCCCGGCTCCCGCAAGACATAGCAGGCCTGCGCCGAAGCCGCCCGTGCTGTCCTTGATCCAGCCCATCGCGTAGGGGCCGAAAAAACCCGCCAGATTGCCGAGCGAATTGACGGCGGCAATGCCGCCGGCCGCCGCTGCGCCCGAAAGGAACGCGGCCGGCAGCGTCCAGATCACCGGCAGGCAGCCGAAAATACCGAAGCCCGCAATCGAAAGCGCGAGCATCTTGAGCACCGGATTATCGAGTCCCGCGGCAGCCGCAATACCGGCGGCCGCGACGGCCAGCGCGAATGCGACGTGACGCTTGCGCTCCAGCCGACGGTCGGAATGCCGACCCCACAGCACCATAGAAACGACGCCCACCGCGTAAGGCAGCGCAGTGACGAAGCCTGTCTGCACATTCGTGAGCCCAAACGCCTTGACGATCTGCGGAAGGAAGAAACTGAGACCGTAATTGGTTGCATTCGCACCGAAATAGATCAGCGCCACCGCCAGCACGCGCGGATTGATCAGCGCCTCCAGCACGCTGAACGAGCGCACCTTCTCCCGATGACGTCGTTCCTGCGCCTGGCGATCGACGAGCCAGCGGCGCTCGTCGTCGGCTAGCCAGCCGGCGTCGGCGGGTTTGTCGGTCAGATAGAACAGCACGGCCACGGAGAGCAGGACCGCAGGAATTGCCTCGATCAGATAGACCCACTGCCAGCCCGCCAGCCCCCCTCTACCGTCCAGCGAAAGCAGCGATCCGGATACCGGGCCGCCAATCACCGTCGACAACGGAATGGCCGCCATGAAATAGCCCACCACGCGCGCGCGATATTTGGCGGGAAACCACAGGGTAAGCAGAAAGATGATGCCGGGGAAAAAACCCGCTTCAGCGATACCGAGCAAGATACGCAGTCCGTAGAAAACGTGCGCGTTCGACATGCCAGTGATGCGGGCGAGATCCGGAATGAACGCCATCGCGCCCGCGATAATGCCCCACGTGAACATGATGCGCGCGATCCAGCGCCTTGCGCCGAAACGTTCGAGCAGCAGGTTCGACGGCACCTCGAAGAAGAAATAGGCAATGAAGAAAATCCCCGCGCCAAAACCGAACGCGCTCGCGGAAAGATCGAGTGCCTTGTTCATTTGCAATGCAGCAAAACCGACGTTGACCCGATCGAGATACGCCACGAAATAGCATAGGATCAGGAACGGCACGAGCCTTGCCGTCACGCGCGCCATGGTGCGGTTTTCAAGCTCCATCTCTGTCTCCTTCGAGGCCGGCTCCGCTGCGCGGTGCGCCAATCACGGGCCGGACCGTTCGTCCGTTTGGAATCGTTAAAGACTAGTCGCTCGCAACCCGATACGAAAGGGTGGTTCACATGGTGGGACATCGACCGCAAACGGCATGACAGCCGAACTAAAGCTTCGGACACGACAGCACTTGCAGGGGCTGTGTGGCGACCCCGGGCTGGGCGCCACCGGTCGGTGTGCCCTGCGGAGGCGTCGAAACGAGGCGCACGCTGTCTGGCCCGGCGTTGGCTAGTGCGTACTTCTCTTCGCTGCCTTGGGGTTGCCAGTACGCGCGAAATACGGGTCCATCGCTAAAGACGAGCAGCGTGCCATGCGTGGCCTGGCCCTCGGAAACGAAATCGACCGGCTCGCCGCTGCGCAGTGCGAAGCCGCCCGCGGCGTTTGTCCCTATGAGCTTCCCGCACGGCGGCGCGGCGTCAGGCGTGGGCGTGAGGGCAGGATCTGCGCCATGTGCGGGCTGCGTCGTGAGCACCGCCACGCCGAGACATGACGACAACGCGAGCATAAAAGTCGTTTTCACGCGCAACCTCGTGAATTCGCCATCGATCTTGCGGACTCGCAAAACGCATTCCCGCGCGAGAAGGGAACGAATGGCCCCCAGCACCTTAAAAGTCGCCGGAGTCCTTGCCGAGCGTGTTGATATCGATCTCGAGGGCGCGGCAGACGTCACGCACGAATTCATCCATGGCAGCCGTGCATTCAGGACTTCCCGCCGGGAAGTCCTCGGGGTTTTTCTTGCCTTGCGCACGGCGGATGGCGCGAATGCTTGCCTCGAGCGCGCGCGCCTCTGCCCAGATGGGAGGTTTGTCGGGATAGTCGGGATGTTTGCGCGCCATGGACGGTATTTCGGCAACGGCTACGCGAACTTTAGGCCGGGCCACCAAGCGAACGGCGGCACGTCCATATAGTTGAGGACGCCAAACGTTTGCGCCGAAATCATTGCATTGCGAATGACCGCCCTGGTGCGGAAAAGGCCGGGATTGAGGGCACGTTGAAAGCCCCCGAAGAATGAGGCGCGCGTCTACGATGAAAATCACGCGCGCTACCTCCAGAATTCATGTGAGCGGTCGTAAACGGGGGTATTACATTTCGTTCCCGGCAGTTGCAACGGGACCGCCCCGACTCGCAAGACCATGTTCAACGTTCTGGCCCAGTATTGGGGAACGATTCGGCGCACTTTCCTCGCCGGTAACAGCTCGGCCCTGAAGCTGGCGCAGTTGCGCGTGATGATCTATCAGCTTCCCATGATGTATGGGCTGCTGGTCGTCAACACGTGGGGCATGGTGCTGCCCCACGAGAACGTGATTCCCGCCTGGCAGGGCGTAATCTGTCCGCTCGTACTCACAGCATTTTGTTTCGTACGCGTGCTCTCGTGGTTGCGACTCTCCAGGATCCGTGTCAGTGCGGAAGACGCCGCTACGATCCTGCGCAATTCCGGCAGGCTCGCCTGGGTCTTCTCTATCTCGTTCACGGCATGGTCGCTGTCCCTGCTGCCTCATGGCGGCGCGGCATTCAAGCTTCATGTCGCGTTTTACATGGCCATCACGGTCATCGGCGTCATCTTCTGCCTGATGAACGTCATCAAGGCGGCGTTCACCGTCACCGCCATCGTCAACGGCGCACTCGTCGTAACATTCCTGAGTTCCGGAAATGGCGTATTCCAGGCAATCGCCATCGATACGTCGCTGGTTTCGCTCGCGATGCTGGTCGTTGCCTTCACGCAATTCAAGAACTTCTCGGATCTCGTTGCCACACAAGCCGAAAACAAACGCCTCGCGAATATCGACAGTCTCACGAATCTCCCCAACCGGCGGGCTTTTTTCGCCTCGCTCGACAAGCATTTCGATGCTGCCATGGCATCGGGCGGCCGGCTCGCGGTGGGCCTCGTCGATCTCGACGGCTTCAAGTCCGTCAACGATATTCACGGCCACTCGCTGGGCGACCACGTGCTGGCCGAAGTCGCGTCGCGCCTCGCCGACGCGGCGCGCGTCACGATCACGCTTGCGAGACTGGGCGGCGACGAATTCGGCATCATCGTCACGGACGACTGCACGGACGCCGGCCTCTCGCAACTCGGCCGCACCATCTGCGATGTTTTTCACTGTCCCGTACAGGTCGGCGAGATTTCCGTTCGGCTTGGGGCGACGATCGGCTTCTCCACCTATCCGCACATTTCACGAACCAAGGCGGATTTATTCGAAACGGCCGACTACGCGCTTTACGAAGGCAAGCGCCGTTCGCGCGGCTCGGTGACGATCTTTTCGGAGACGCACCGCAACGCCATCATTCGCGAGTCGCAGATTGCCCAGGCGCTGCGCTCCCCCGATCTCGCCAACGAACTTGATCTCGCGTTCCAGCCGATTTACTCGCTCGATCGCCAGCGCACCGTCGGTTTCGAAGCCCTGGCGCGCTGGCGCAGCGCCTTGCTCGGCACGGTCCCGCCCAGCGAGTTCATTCCTGCCGCGGAGCGCAACGGCGTCATCAACGGCTTGACCCTCGCGCTGTTTACCAAGGCCCTGGCCAGCGCGAAGCAATGGCCAGCTCGTATCGGCTTGTCCTTCAATCTTTCCGCGCATGATTTCGCCAGCGAGTCCGCGGTGAAAGAGTTGGCCCGGTGCATAGTCAGCAGCGGCATCGACCCGGCCCGGCTCGACTTCGAAATCACCGAAACAGCGATGGCCAAGGACTTCGACCAGGTCCAGAAAGCGGCCAAGGTGCTGCGCGCGCTGGGCTGCGGTTTGTCGGTCGACGATTTCGGCACCGGCTATTCGAGCCTCTCGTACCTGTGCAAACTTCCGCTCACGCGACTGAAGATCGACAGGATGTTCGTGAGTGGCCTCAAGGAACGCACAACGGCGTTCACCGTCGTGCGCACGCTGCTCAATCTCAGCCGGCAGATGTCGCTCGACTGCGTCGTCGAAGGGGTGGAAACAGCGGACGAACTGCAAACGGTCGCGGCGCTCGGGGCCACGCTCATTCAGGGCTACTACTGTTCGCGCCCGATGGAGGCTTCGGCAGTGGCGGCTTTTCTGGAGCGAGAAAGCGAGGGCGAAACGGTGGCGCGCCTCGCGCAGGAATGACGAGTAGTCCGCATACCAGAACGGCTGCTGGACTGTTTATGCGGCTCAGCCCGTCAGAGCGCCCAGGCAGCGGCCGCACGAACGCGCCTGACCCAGGCGCAGGCGCCCGGCGCTAACAGTCACCTCATTGCCGCATTCGCACCGGCAAACCCACTTGCCATCGCCGGCATAGCGATCCGTCGTTAGCTGGCCGAACACCTCGCCACCCTTCAGCGCAGGCGAGCCCGGCCGCGACCGCCACACGCGACGCTGCTCGCCGCAGCCGCAATCGCGGGTCTGGCCGCCCTCCACCGCATCCAGCGCGGCCGTAACGTGAGCGCCGCAGCGGCACCGCCAGAGCCACACGCCGGCGCCGCGATATTGAAGCGCGACGAGATCGCCGAACGCGCGACCGGAAACGTCGCGGTACGGCGGAAACGGCCATTCAGGCGGCAAGGGGGGACGGATACGCTGGTTCACGACAGGTAGATGGGATTCGGCGTTCTGGTCTCAAGGGTATCCGGCCGTCCAATTCGCGGGCGCGCGGCCCGGCAAAGAGGGGCGGATCGTCCTGCGCGGCCGGCAGGTCACCGCCTCGTTACGGGGTATCGGTGTATTTTGGCATCTCACGCCACCAATGATAAATCGTGAACGTCCTGGCAGCAGAAGTGGACGCCATTTGATCCGGTTTGGCCCGGGCTATGCGGCTGCTCTCCGGGCGCAAGCTCCGCGAGCGATTCGATGCGCAACGCATGGGCGATGATGTCTCGCGCCACCTTTCGTATCGGAACAAATTCGACATCGAAAGTCACTCCAGAACATCCTGTTCGCACGATGCACTGCGGGCCAGCAAGCGGGAGCCTGCCGAGCCTCTCCGCAGCCTGCGGCGCTCCAGCGCATTGCGCAACTGGCCCACGATCAGCGTGCCGGCAATCACCGCGAGATACAGGGTGACGAGAGTGTGACGTGCGCCGTTGAGGGCGGCCTGATGGACGACGAGCGCGGCATCGACGGGCGGAAGCCGGTGGCCCGCCCCTTCGACGGCTCCCATCATGTGAATGAAGCCGGCCGCCGAAAGCAGCGGCAACATTACGAACAGGATCAGCAGGGCCGGCCGAAAGCGACGCGCCCATGCATGGTGGCGCAACCGGAACCACAGTCCGAGGCATCCGTGTATCCAGCCGGGCGCTAACAGCGCGAGTTGCAGGCCCTGCGTGCCGCTCGTCAGCAGCACGACGATAACGCGCTCGTAGTTGGGTTCGAAGCCATAGAGCGAAGATGCAAGCCGGGTCGTCACCGCATGCCGGATCAGCAGGAGCGGCAGGCTGAGCCCGGCCCACAGGCGAATCCATTCCGCAGGCGGCAGCACCCAGTGGCGCCGCCCGTATATCGTGTGCAGCGCCAGCGCGAAATGCACGGATGCGGCGCCATACAGCGCGATCGTGCCGGGCGCGCTGCGCCAAAGCCGCAGCGCGAGTACGAGACCGTGTCCGGCAAGCTCGAGCGACCAGATGCCGAGCGCGTGATTGACCAGATGCAGAAAGAGATACGTCAGCATCACGAGGCCCGACGTGAGTTGCAGCCGGCGCAGCATAAGTTGAACGTTGATTCTCGCTGCGCTGCCGCGGCGACGGGTCATGCCGACGATGTCCATATTTGTTTCCGCCATTCGTGTGCCACGCCTGCCGTACCGCGAACCCACGCCGGTTATTCCCGCGCTCGACCCGCAAAAAATCAGGGAATAAAACAGCGGCGCTCGCGGTATTGCACGTGAAGCCCGCCCTGGAGGCGCTCCGAATTGCACCGGCGGTCGACTTCCCGAACCCACGCGAGAGGACATCATGTCGTCAGATCTTCCTTCCCAACCGTCACGCCGTAACGCCCTGAAATGCCTCGCCTTCGGTGGCGCCGGCACCGTGTTCGTTCTGGCCGGAGGCGTCCTCACGCCCATGGAACTGGCACTGGCGGCGAGCAGCAAAGAGAACGCCGGCGTGCCGCTGTTTCTGCAGATCAGCGACTCGCATATTGGCTTCAACAAGGAAGCCAATCCCGATGTCGCGGGCACGCTCAAACAGACCATTGACTATGTGAACGCCATGCCCGTCAAGCCCGCGCTGGCGATTCACACGGGCGATATCACCCATCTCTCCAAACCTGAGGAATTCGATCTGGCGGCGCAATTGCTGTCCGGTCTCGACATTACCGAGTTGCACACGACGCCCGGCGAACACGATGTGACAGATGGACCGCAAGGCGAATACTTCAAGCGTTTCGGCAAGGCATCGGATAACCGGGGCTATTACAGCTTCGACCACAACGGCGTGCACTTCATCGCGCTCGTCAACGTGATGCATTTCAAGCCGAACGGGCTCGGAAACCTGGGCGAGGACCAACTCGCCTGGCTGGAAAACGATCTGAAGGGCCGCACGTCGAGTACACCGATCGTCGTGTTTACGCACATGCCGATGTGGACGATCTACGAACCATGGGGATGGGGTACCGGCGACGCGGGCCAGGCCATGGATTATCTAAAGCGCTTCGGCTCGGTGACCGTGCTCAATGGCCACATACATCAGATCGTTTCCAAGGTGGAGGGCAATATCACGTTCCATACGGCACGCTCGACCGCCTATCCGCAACCGACGGCCGGCGACGGTCCCGGACCCGGGCCGCTCAAGGTGGCAAGCGATCAGTTGCCGAAGATGCTTGGCGTGACCAGTATCCGGATCTCGCGTCATCCCCTCGCGGCGACGCTTTCCGACACGTCCCTCGCCTGACCTTGCGTCTCGCTCATTGAACAAGGATTCGAGCCATGCTATCCATTCACTATCGTCGCGCGTTCGCCCTCTTCTACGGGATCGGGATGCTCATGGCGGGGGCGTCCCTTGGTGTGCCTGTCGCGCAGGCGCAGGAGCCCAATGAGATCGACATCAAGAACTTCATGTTTTCGCCCATGGCGCTCACCGTGAAGGCAGGCACCACGGTGACCTGGAAAAATATGGACGGCGAACCGCATACCGTCGTCAACGATGCGGGCGTCTTCCACTCCGCCGCGCTCGACCAGAACGACACGTATCAGTTCAAGTTCGACAAGCCGGGGGTGTACAAGGTGTTCTGCGGCATTCACCCGTATATGAAGGGGACCATTACGGTGCAGTAGAAACCAGGCGATGATACAAAGCGTCGTCGCGCGTATCCAACTCGCTTGCGCGACGCGACGACGCCTGTTCGCGGTTCAAGGATTCGGCAGCAGGGTCGGCGAAATCTGCGCTGCGTTGCTGATGAAAACGTTCGTCGCATCGTCCTGCAGCAAATAGCCTTGCTTGACGAGTGCGTTTGCCGCGGCCGCAACCGCCGCTTGGTAGCGTGAGCGGCTGCCGCCATAGAGCGCGTTCAGGGTGGCCCGGCTATCGACGCCGCCTGACTGCGCGGACGCGTTCACCGCGAACGGAATCGCCGCGCCGTTGGAGATGCAGCCTTCGCCAATCGCGTGGCCGGCACCGCGATAGTTCCACCCGGTGTAGGTTGCAAGCGGTACGCTCACATCCGGCACGAGTACGCCCGTGGTTTCGTTGCCGTTAGCGTCGACTTTTGGCACGAGAATCGTGTAGGGCTGCGCAGTGTTCACGACCGGCACGGCCTTCCTGTAGTCAGTCACGAAGACCTGATTGTATTCGCCGTTGAACGTGAGACGGAGCGCTGTGGGCGTCGCGGCGGGCCCGCTCGGCACGGTCACGTTCTCGAGATCAGGGAAGCCGGTCGCCGCTTGCGTCGGCGCAACCAGATTGCCCGATGCGACGGTCGGATACTGCGAGGCGGGCGGCTCCGTGCCCTTGCCGGCCCACGCGACCAGCGCGGGAATCAGTGCGCGCTCAACGGGCGTCTCTTCCACGGGTGAGCCCGGCAACTGACACAGACTGCCTGTGGCCGGCACCGTGAAGTTGCCCGTGGTCACGCCGCTGCCGCCGCCGTGCTGCGTGCCCGGCACGAGGTAGTAACGCACGTTCGGCGGCAAGCGGATGTCGTTGCCCCGTCCATCGGTGACGACCAGCGACGCGGCGCCGCCCCACCATTCAAATGCGCCGTCGAGTTGCATGATCTTCGGACAGGTCCCGGAGGCCTCGCAACGCTTCAGCAGGCCATCGGTCGCGCCGCTGACCGGATCGGTCGTGACCGCGTACGTGAAGGGGAACTGGAAACCCGGCATGAAGTGGTCTTCATGCTGTTTCGACCACCGTCCCGGCTGTGCGAACGCGGCGTTGGTCCACGTGCGGCGGGCAGCCGAAATGATCGGAAATAGTCCGTCGAAAACGATCCTTCCGTGCTTGTCCTCGTTGAACCCCTGGTAGAGAAAGTCCTTGATGAAGCGGCCCGACTGCGAAATGCCTTCCCCGATGGCGACGTCGAAGTTCGTATCCCGGGAGCACTTCGACGCGGCACACGCCGCGTCCTTCAGATCGTTGAGCGGATTCTGCACGCCACGTTCATCGGCCCTGTCGTAGCGCAACCATGAGACGAGATCGCGCAGCGCCGCAAAGCCGATGCCGTCGATGGTCGGCGCCGCGGCCTTGTAGACGAAGCTGTATATTGTCCCGGCATCGGGCGGGACGGTCCTGCCGTTGGGACCCGGCACCGACGCGGGCGGCGTGAACTTGACCGAGTAATTCCCTTCATAGACATTGTTCGGCGTGCTGATATAGCTCCACGTACTCACCTTCTCCGAAGGCGCTGTGTAGGTTTGCACACCGCCCGGAATGCTGCCGTAGGCCGATAGCCACGACTGCCGCGCGGTGAAGGTCACGCTCCCCGTGTCGTTGAGATCGGCGGGCGGGTACGTGAGCGGGATCGTCGTCGGATCGCCTCCCGCATAGTCGGGAATGAACTCTTCGCGCGATAACGCGGTCATCGGCGAACCGTCCTTCTTGGTGGCCACGGGGAATCTCGTGCCGACCAGACCCGTGCCGGCGAGCGTACTCGTACCGTTGAGCGGAATATCGCCTTGCCAGCCGCTCCAGAGAATCGTATAGCCGTGGCGCAGCAACGATGGGAATGTGGAGGGCGGGGGTGCGCCGGTATCGAGCGCGCCCCCGCCAATGAACGACCCGTCCGCGAGCTTGTTGCCGCGATTCACCACGTCGTAGAAGAGCACGCGCGTGGCGTTCGCCGCGCTTTGCGGACGCAGGATCACGACATCGGTCCAATAGTCGACGTAACCATCGACGCCGACCGGCGCGTTCCTGATGTTGACAATACCCGCATTGAGCGGAGAGCGCGGATCGAGGGCGCCGTGCACGACGGCGGTGATGACCTCGTATGGGCCCGCCGCGCCGGCAGGCGTCGCACCGCCAAACGCCGGTTCGGCAGCAATAATCTGAAAGCTCTTTATGAAGCCCGCGCCCCGCTGGCCAGGTTGCGGGCCGTGCGGATCGCTGTGGGCAATTCCGCCGACGAACATGCCACTCGCACCGGCAATCAGTAGCATTCCTATATTTCTCGTCTTCATCGTAGAATCTCCTAACCGTGGCGAACATGGCGGAAGCGGAGTCTCGCGCCGTGTCCTTCAAGAACGGCGAGCCCGAGAGATGCAAGGCTTCCACGCGAATCGGCCAGCATGGCGCATGCATGCTGGACCGACACGCGCGAACAGGCGTGGCGGAAGTCGAATGCTTACGATTGGCCGAAATCGTTTGATATATCTTGCGCGGCCTTGTGTATTTATAATTCGCGCAAACACGATTCCTACTGTCGTTTACGCGTACGCTGAAGGTACTCGCGCAAGCATCGCAGGTCAGCGTTTCGCAATATCGTCGCCGTGCGAGTCCTTGTAGACGACCTGTACGTCGACGGTCCGGCCGTCGTCGCCGAACTCGCGCGCCTGCCTGCGCAGCGCGCGGATCTTCCACCAGAGATAGCCGACGACAATCGCGCCTACGCCGAATAGCACGGCAAGCAGCACCAGCGACAGCATTGCTGCCACCACCAGCACGATCGTGCTGACGACGACGGCCGCCAGCCGGCTGAACCATCCGTACGCGCCGATCCGGATCCCTTTCTGGTATGTCGCGCGCCGCGGCGACGGTTTGTCGTTGTCCATTCCACTTCTCCTGGCCGCCGTCCGGCTGAACTGCCCGCGCGAGCGTGGACTTTGCCTGGACGGCGGATCCTCAATGATGCCGACGAGTCCCGCGATACGCGTGGCGCATTGTCCGGATCCCACATCTTGACGATGCACATGAAGCGTTCCGAAACATATCTGCCCACGCAAGCCGGTCGTCGTCGTTCGGTTAACAGAAAACTTACCCATCGGCCGCTCGCGCCTGTGTCTATTCTAAAGAAGTAAGGCAAGCCGAATCGAGTCGTTTCCAGTCACTGTTGAATGGGACAACCTATCATGGCTGACACGAGCTACACGGCGCGCAAGTCCGTCGCCGACATAGTGCGAAGCGCCGATGCCGAAGGCGGCCGCGCGCTGTCGAAGACCCTGGGGGCGCCCAGCATCACGGCGATGGGAATCGGCGCCATTATCGGCGCGGGCATTTTCGTCCTCACCGGCACGGCGGCGGCACAATTTGCCGGACCGGGCATCATCCTGTCCTTCGTGCTGGGTGGCATTGCGTGTGCGTTCGTCGGCCTCTGCTACTCCGAACTGGCCGCCATGCTTCCCGTATGCGGCAGCACTTACACGTATACCTATGCGACGCTCGGCGAAGTGTTTGCGTGGATCATCGGCTGGGACCTGATTCTCGAGTACGCCATGGGTGCCGCGACGGTAGCCGTCGGCTGGTCAGGGTATATCGTCAGCCTGTTGCGCAACGTCGGAATCAGCATCCCGCCCACGCTTGCTGCCGCACCCGGCACGACGGTCCAGTTGCCTGACGGCTCGACTGTCGCCGGCATCATCAATCTCCCCGCCGTGCTGATCATCGCGATTCTCACGACGATGCTGGTGCTCGGCACGCGCGAGTCGGCTCGCATCAACAACGTGATGGTCGCAGTCAAGTTGACGGTCGTGGTGGCCTTCATCGTTATCGGCGTGTTCTTCGTGCATCCCGCCAACTGGCACCCATTCGTTCCGCCCAACACCGGCGCGTTCGGCAGCTTCGGGGCGAGCGGCATTTTGCGTGGCTCCGCCGTTGTGTTCTTCGCGTTCATTGGCTTCGATGCGGTATCGACCGCCGCCCAGGAGGCGAAACGGCCACAGCGCGACATGCCGATCGGGATCCTCGGCTCGCTGGTCATCTGCACCTTGCTCTATATCCTCGTGGCCGCCGTGCTCACCGGACTCGTTCCATACGCACAGCTGAACGTGCCAGACCCGATCGCAAAGGGTGTCGACGCCATTGGTTTCACCTGGTTTTCCATACTGATCAAGATCGGCGCACTCACCGGGCTGACCACTGTGATTCTGGTGCTGCTTTACGGGCAAAGCCGGATCTTCTTCACGATGTCGGAGGACAGACTGCTTCCCCATCTGTTTTCCACCGTCCATCCGCGCCTGCACACGCCGCATCGAAGCCAGATGATGATCGGCACGGTCGTCGCCATAGTGGCGGCCCTCACGCCGATCGGCGTACTGGGCGAGATGGTCAGCATCGGCACGCTGTTTGCGTTCGTGCTCGTTTGCGGCGCCGTCATGTACCTGCGCCGCAGCGACTCAGACGCGAGCCGTCCATTCCGCGCGCCCGGTGTGCCGATCGTCCCCATTCTCGGCATCGCCTTTTGCGTGTTGCTGATGGTGGGACTGCCGGTCATCACCTGGGTACGGCTGATCGTCTGGCTGTTGATCGGCATGCTGATCTACATGTCTTATGGCCGGCATCATTCGCGACTTCGCCATCCGGAGCGTGAATGACGGAACCGGTGGGCAACCATGAACGCTCAGCATGCGTGTTTCGTTCGCCCGGCGCGGGCTGCAATGTGTGCGGCTTCACTCGCAACGCTTGCCGCCTGCGGCGGAAACGCATGCATTGGCCTCAATGGCTGCGGCGGCACAAGGGTGACGCCAAACGTCACTATTTCCGGCACGGCCGCCACCGGCACAGCGATCGCCAGCGCGACGGTCAACCTAAGTTGCGCTCAGGGCTCGGGGTCCACCCTGTCCGACGCTGGTGGACACTACGCGATCACGTTCAATGCCACGCCTGCCTGCATCCTCAGCGTAAGCTCCGGCGGCGTGAGTCTGCATTCGGTGGCGGTTGCCGGGGGCACTTTCAACACGACGCCCGAGACCGAGCTGATGCTCGTCTACCTTGCCTCGCAACTCGGCACGACCGAGAGTGGTTTGATAGCGGGCTTTCCCGCCAACTCGCAGTACCAGCAGGTGCTGGGCAACCCGTCCGACGTGCAGGCCGCGCAATCCGCAGTGGTGACGAATCTGCAGCAGCACTATGCGGTCACGCTGTCGGTACCGGCTTTTTTAACGACATCCTTTACGGTTGGCCAGGCAGGTGTCGATCGCGATCTAGGCGCGCTGGCGGCAGCCGGCGCGATCGACGCGAATGGCATGCCCGATCCGGCCGCCGTCTCGCTGCTGTCGGCGGCGGGCGCCGCGCATCCGCTTACCGCGACGTCTGCCCCCTCTTCCGGCACTGGCGGTGCTGGCAGCGGCAGCGGAATGATGTGACGCGGACGTGCCAATGTCCGAACGGCGCCGGACCGCTGCGCCCAAAGGAAGGTTAGAACCGCGTGCGGAAGCCCACCGTTGCCACGACCTGATTCCCCGTTGACGATGCACCGCCCGCGGTGTTGATGAACGCGACGTACTGATGACCCGAGACGTGCTGGTACATCGCTTCGGCGTAGACGTCCGTGCGCTTGGAGAACATATACACGGCCTGCAGATTCACCTGATTCCACTTCGGGTCCGAGCCAAAGGATGTGTTGCTGCCGTTGCCTACGCTACCATCGGTATACGTGTACGCAATGCCGATGTGGAACGCGGGCGTGAAGGTGTACTTGCCGTTCAGTTCGTAGTTGTCGAATCGCATCGTGCCGCTGTTGTTCACGTTGGTCTGGCCGAATGACGTCGTGCCCTGATACTGGCTGTGGGTGTAGACGAAACCGACGACGGCCGGCCCGAACGTGTAGTTGATGCCAGCGCCCACTGTGCGCTGCACGTCGGCCCCGAGCACGAAGCCACCCGTGCCGTTTGCCGTCGATTCGCCAATATCCACTGCACCGGAACTGCTTGCCGAAGTACCGGTTGATCCATTGATCTGCAGGTAACCGGCAGCCACGTTCAATGGACCCCAGCTATAGCTCGTACCCGCACTGTAGGCTCTGTTGACGGCGAACTGCGTGTTGTTCGAGAACGCATACAGACCGCCGAACTGGAATCCGGCGTAGTTGGCGCTCGCGTACTTCACCGCATTGTTCATCCGCAGTGAGTGGTTCAGATTGTCGTTGTCGAACGGATGGGCGAACCCGGTGTCGCCGAACGTTCCCGCGGTGCCGGACAAGGGGGCGACGAAGTCGACGAGAGAGTCGTATTGACGGCCGAGTGTGAGCGTGCCGAACTGGCCGGACGAAAGGCCGACGTACGCCTGGCGCCCAAATAGTCTGCTGTCCTGACCAAGCTTGCCGTTTTGCACATTGAAGCCGTTTTCGAGTACGAACAAGGCTTTGAGCCCGCCGCCGAGATCCTCGGCGCCGCGCAACCCCCAGCGGCTACCGTTGATGTTTCCGCTCGTGGCCTGCCAGAGCGCGCCTTGCGCCGTACCTTTCTTTACGTTGTTCGTATACATCAGACCGGCGTCGATGAGGCCGTAGAGCGTGACGGAACTTTGCGCATGCACGGTCGCTGCGGCAACCAGACCCGAAGCAGCGAGAGTCAGGCGGATCTTTTTCACGGGCGACTCCAGATATCAGTGAAATGAAGTGAGCAGTGCCCGTGAAGTGTACGAATTCTGGGTATTCGGCAGAAACGATTCCATGGAATACTGGATAGAACGAAGTATTCCCGTTCTCTGTCATATTCCATTCAAATTCCATAAACGACGGTGCCTGGCAGACGCGTAAGTCGCTGCTGAATAACTTTGGGATGTTGTGGTGACGCGACAGGAAGCGGAACTACTTTGCGCATAGCATAAAACGTCCTAAATCAATTTATGAAATTCCTATGAGGATTCCTCCGGAATGATTCTCGATGTCGCGGCCTTCGCGTACTGCTGATTTCGTCGTCAGCGTGCTCACTTGGCACGAATATCGATACCTCCAGTACAGCCACCAGACTCGCCGCTGCGGCATCGTTCTTGCGCTAGACGCTGGGCGCTCGTTCGAAATCAACGATTGGAGAGACCGTGAACACGACCAGCTATCCGGCGGCCATCGCAGTGGTATGCGCTTCACTTGCATGCACGCTCGCGCACGCACAGGGCACCGGCACGGCGCCTTATGGCACGAACCTTAGCCAGCAATCCGCCGCTTCCGGCACGCAGGGCAGTGGGCAGTCCGGCGCGACGGCCCATAAGACACCTTCGCAGCAGCGAGCGACGCGGGCAAACGGGGCATCCGCACCGCGTGCCAATGCAGCCGAAGACACGGGCGCGAAATGAGAGCGATGCCGGACCGTCGGCGCAACGCCCATTGTGAAGTCGCGGCTCAACGCTCCGTGGCGCGAGGACCCGCTGGCTGGCTGGAAGTGCGTTCGCCATAGGGCGTGCCCCGTTAACGGCTTTCAACGTCGATAGCCGTCCGAAACGGACGATTAACGAACGCGTCGACGATACGCTCTGCACTTGAACGGAAAGGGTGCGAGAGCTACGATCAAAATACAGGTGTTGTCCAACCTTCTCCACGTCCCCCGCATGGCTAGCGCCAGCGGGGATTTTTTTGGCGCGGAACGCGAAGACCGCTACTAGACCGCTACTAGACGATAGGCAGCTGGCTGTCGCCTGCGAGCAGCAATTGAGGTTTCTGGACAAAGGACCATCCATGGGCGGTGCGCTCGAATACCCACACCATGTCGAAGCGATCGTCCGGCCAGACCTGTGGAACGGGAGCTGCACCGGGTAGATGCCTGATCAGCGAAGGCAAAACTTTGTGCTCCCAGGCAATCAGGACGACACCGCTTTGCACGAGAACGTCAGCCATCAACTCCTGGCCTTCGTCCTTGGCGTACCTGGTCACATAGTTCACGTGCGTGCTTTCGCGCAATACCGCGACGAGCGGTTCGACCGTCTGCATCGAGCGTTTGCTCATGCTGCCCTGCCCCAGGCCGGCCGCAAATACGGCGTTGGGCCACAACTGCCGGTCGCGATCGTTATGGCATGCCGCGAACATGCGCGCGAGCGCACCGGCGCGCTGCCAGCCTCGCACCGCGAGGCTTTCCTCGTCGGCGCCACCGTCCGAACCGACTCCACCACCCAGCGCCACGCCAGGCTTTTCCGCGTGGCGGATAAAAAGAATGCGATGCGGTCCCATGTCGATGCTCCTGGAACAGGCGGGTTTCTCGTCGCCCGCGCGCCCCTTTCTGCGTCTGCGCTTCACGTACCGTTGCAAGCGAGATCGCGCGGATGTCTGTCCCTCTTTCAGGCGGACAGATCGCCCTTACCGCGCGGCTCTGCATCCGGGTCGACGTCTGGGACCTTTTGGTCGTGCTCCGCTTCGTATGGCCCCTGCTCCGGATGGTCTTTCCCTTTCGGAAGCAGCGTACTGTCCATGTTCCCATGGGGCTTCTGCTCGACGGTACCGTCGGGCCGCACGTCGACATCGTGATCGCCCGGTGCGTTCTTCCGGGCGTCCGCACGCTCGACGGGATCGGCTGGGTCATCCTTTCTTTGCTCGCTCATGACTATCTCCGCAGTGAGTATCGCCTTGAGCGCATGACGCGTGCCGGCACATGTTAGCCATGTGCGGCGCACAGGGCGACACGCTGTTGCGATCCGGGAACGTGTCTGGCTCCAGCTCTGTGAACCCACTCATAGGCTCCTGGGTCGTCACGACCGACGAACCCAACGACATGAATAACTCCTCCGATTTGATCATTGCCCTTCCTGAGGGACTGTACTGCCCGGCAGGGGCGTTTTACATCGATCCGTGGCTGCCGGTCGACCGGGCAATCATTACTCATGCGCACGCTGACCATGCACGCGTTGGTCATCGCCACTACCTGACGGCACAAGCGGGACTCGGCGTACTGCAGACCCGACTGCCAGGTATCGCAGTGCAGGGATTGCCGTACGGCGAACAGATCGAAATCAATGGCGTGCGCCTGTCATTGCATCCGGCAGGACACGTGCTCGGGTCAGCCCAGGTGCGGCTCGAGCATGCCGGGCGTGTATGGGTCGCATCGGGCGACTACAAGATCGAACCGGACCCGACATGCACGCCGTTCGAACCTGTCCGGTGCGACACGTTCATCACGGAATCGACTTTCGGTTTGCCTGTCTACCGGTGGGAACCGTCGCATGCCGTATTCGACGGCATCAACGCGTGGTGGCGGCATAACGCGGCCCAAGGACTGGCGTCGGTGCTGTTTTGCTATTCCTTCGGCAAGGGGCAGCGTGTGCTCGCCGGCCTGGACCCTGGCATCGGCCCGATCTTCTGCCACGGCGCCGTCGAGACGTTGAATCGAATCTATCGTGATGCGGCAATCGACTTGCCCGCTACGCGACTCGTCGGCGAAATCCCGATGCACGACAAGGCCGCGTTCAGCAACGCGCTGATCATTGCGCCGCCCTCCGCGAAAGGCAGCGCGTGGACACGGCGTTTCGGCGAGCATCGCGACGCATTGGCATCCGGCTGGATGCGTTTGCGCGGTGCGAGACGCAGGCGCGGAGTCGACCGCGGATTCGTGTTGTCGGATCATGCGGACTGGCCCGGTCTCCACGATGCCATCGAAGCAACTGGCGCAGAGCGCGTGATCGTCACGCACGGCTACATCGAGCCGATGGTGCGATGGCTACTCGAACATGGATTCGATGCCGGCACCTTCGCAACCGAATACGGCGGCGACGCGATCGAGGCGGACGCCGATGCCGCCTCGACGGAGGACGCGCCGAAATGAAACGATTCGCGGCACTCTACGCAGCGCTCGACGCGACGACGTCCACCAACGACAAGCTCGAAGCATTGGTTGCCTATTTCTCCGGCGCCGAACCTGAAGACGCGGCGTGGGCGTCGTATTTCCTCGCAGGAGGCAAGCCTCGCCAGTCGGTGCCTACGCGCGTGCTGATCGAATGCGCACGCGATTGCGCCGGCCTGCCGCAATGGCTGTTCGACGAGTCATATCAGGCAGTCGGGGACCTGGCAGAGACGATCGCGCACGTGCTGCCGCCGGCGTCGCGTGAATCGGAACTGGGTCTCGCGCAATGGGTCGAGCAGCGCCTGCTGACGTTCCGAGGCAGCGAGCCGGACACCGTACGCGAGCGTTTGACCGCCTACTGGGACGAACTGAACTGGAGCGAGCGGTTTTTGCTCACCAAGCTCATCGGCGGTGGTTTTCGTGTCGGCGTGTCACGGCAGCTCGTCGTGCGCGCGCTCGCGCAGGTCGCGGGCGTCGACCACAAACGCATCGCGCAGCGCTTCGTCGGGTGGACGCATTCGCACAAGACGCCGACAGCAGCCGGGTATCTCCGGCTTGTCACCGCTTCGGCCGATGGCGAAGATACCGACACGCCGCAAGAAACCGACATCGGCCTGCCCTATCCGTTCTTTCTCGCGCATCCGTTGCAGGCCGACCCCACAACGCTCGGCCCGACCGCCGACTGGATCTTCGAGTGGAAATGGGACGGCATTCGCGCGCAGCTCGTCAAACGCGCAGGACGCGTCTGGATCTGGTCGCGGGGCGAAGACCTCGTAACCGAACGTTTTCCGGAGCTGGAGGCGATGGCTGCTGCCTTGCCGGACGGCTCGGTCATAGACGGGGAAATCCTCGCGTGGGAACCGGGGGCGAGCGCACCATTGCCATTCGCGCGTCTGCAGCCGCGTATCACGCGCAAGTCCCTGACCAAAAAGGTGCTCAGCGAGTCGCCCGCCGCGATGGTCGCCTACGACCTGCTCGAAGCCGACGATCGCGATCTGCGCACCCAACCGCTCGTAGTACGACGCGCGCGACTGGATGCGCTTGTTCAGTCGCTGTCCCAATCGCCCGCGATCGATTTGCTGCGCGTGTCGCCAGTCGTCGCCGCCGAAGACTGGAACGCGATCCGGCAATTGCGCGAGGAAAGCCGCGCACGCGGCGTCGAAGGGCTGATGCTGAAACAGCGGACATCGATGTACGGGGTTGGACGGACCAAGGCATCGGGTACGTGGTGGAAATGGAAGATCGATCCGTTTTCGATCGACGCCGTGCTGCTATATGCCCAACGTGGGCACGGCCGGCGTGCGAGTCTCTTCACCGACTACACGTTTGCGGTCTGGGACGAAGCGAACGGCGTGCGGACGCTGGTGCCGTTCGCCAAGGCGTACTCAGGGCTCACCGACGAAGAGATCCGCAAAGTCGATGCAATCGTGCGCAAAACGACCATCGAGAAGTTCGGACCGGTGCACGGCGTCACACCAACGCTGGTGTTCGAGATCGGCTTCGAAGGAATCCAGGCAAGCTCGCGGCATAAGTCGGGCATCGCAGTGCGCTTTCCCCGGATGCTGCGTTGGCGCACCGACAAGTCAGTCGAGGACGCGGATACGCTCGGCATGCTCAAGGGCTTCCTGAGCGAGGCACAGACATGAGCGAATTCTCGCCTGGCGCCTGAGTGTTGCGAGCGAGAAGCGCTCGCGCTAACGGTCAAGCGCATAGCGCGCGGCAATGTTCGCAGGTATTAGCCGACGGAAGCGTTCATAGCTCGAGACTTTCACGGAGCCTTGCGAGCCGCCTTCGTTGTGACGCAACGAGATCGTGGGTACTTTCTATGGCGTTCAGCCGGCCTACCCAATATTCGCGGTCGAGTCCCTTCGGCAAAGGTTCTGCACCCTGGAACCGTACCTGCCGGACAATACGCTCGATGTGATCGAGTTGCAGATCGGCAAGCCTCGATGGCAGCAAGCCAACGCGACCGTTCGCCATGGTGGTGCCATTCACTTTCGATATCCCCTGTCGATGCTGTCTATATGGTTTGCACGAATGGGCCGTGGCCTGCTTCGCGGACACTGCCAAGCCATGGCGCATGACTCGTACCTGTCAGGTGTTCGTGGGGAATTACCGTATGAATTAGCGCTTTACGTGTTGGAAGCATCGGCGTCCTGCGCACGGGGAAAGCGGTCGTGCCCGAGCGGTCGCGCCCGGAAAGACCAGCCGAAATGCGCACGACTGCACGCGGTGCGCGGGGCGTGGGAACAGGCTGTGCTGAGGGTCAGCAAACAACTGACTTGCGCGAACGGGAGCAGCGTTCCCGTTCGCGCAAGCCGGGCATGCGATTCAATGGTTCGCTGGCGCGGTGCCGTTTGCGCCGCTGCGGCACGGCGCATGCCTGCACGTCTCTCGCAGATCGACGAGGAAAACATCATGGGCATAGTGCGGATCGGCATTTCCGGCTGGCGTTATGATGGGTGGCGCGGCACGTTCTACCCGCACGGCTGGCCGCAAAAGCGCGAACTCGACTTCGCGTCGCGGGCCGTACAGACCATCGAAATCAACGGCACGCACTACAGTCTGCAATCGTCGTCATCGTTCGAGCACTGGCGAGACGAAACACCGGAAGGTTTCGTCTTCAGCATCAAGGGCGCGCGCTACCTCACACACATGTTGCGCTTCCGCGACGAAACGGCAACGGTTGCGTGCGCGAACTTCTTTGCGCAAGGCTTGCTCGCACTGAACGATAAGTTGGGGCCTTTGCTCTGGCAGTTCCCGCCAAACTACACCTTCCATGTCGATCGCCTCGAACGCTTCCTCGCACTGCTGCCGCGCGACACGGAAGCCGCGTTGCGTCTGGCGAGGCGCCACGACGCGCGGGTGAAGGCTCCGTGGCTAACCATCGACCGCAACCGGCCCCTGCGCCACGCCATCGAAATCCGTCATGCGAGTTTCGTTGTCCCCACGTTCGTGGATCTGCTACGACGCTATCGCGTGGCGCTCGTGGTGTCCGACTCCACGGAGCCGTGGCCGTATGCCGAGGATGCCACCGCCGACTTCACCTACGCACGGCTGCATGGTTCAACAGGAAAGTATGCGGGAGCCTACAGCGACGCGGCGCTGGACAAATGGGAAGCGCGCTTCAGGGCGTGGAGCGAGGGGAAATCCGCCGCGCACGCGCGACTCATCGCTCCAGAACTCGAGGCAGTCGAGCGCAAGCCGCGCGACGTGTACTGCTATTTCGACAACGATCAGAAGACCGAAGCGCCTTTCGACGCGCGCCGCCTGATGACCCGGTTTGGATTCGCGGAAGAACCGCTCGCGCGCGACACGTGAGGTCGCGCGCGTTCACTACACCTGGCGCACCGCTGCCGCCACGGCCCGCCATTCCATACGCTTCAGCGTTCCGTTGGCGAGCTTGACTCAATTGCGCCGTCTACCGAAGGCGGTGGCCCCTCCCCGAGCTCCGCACCGGTCTTCGGATCGCTCGTGGGGTCGGACGTGAGCCGCTTCGCCATGGCCTGCAGCGCCGCTAGTTGCGAGGGTTCCAGCGAGACGGAGGCCCCGCCGTCTCCTCCGTCGACTGCTGGCTCTCCCGCGCGGATGCCAAGGCCGTGCCCGCTATTCCATGCCGCCGCCACAGTCTCGGCACCTTGCGACATCTTGTAGTAGACGCTCGCGTATTCCGGCACCGGCGGAAGCTTGCCCGGCGGGAAGTTAGGCGAGATCGAATACAACGCCTTTTCGAACGACTTCTGGTGCGAAACCTCGCGTGTCATCAAGAAACCCAGCGCCTCACGCACGCCCGGATCGTCGGTCACATTGATGAGCCGCTCGTAGATGAGCTTCGCACGCGCTTCGGCGGCAATGTTCGAGCGCAGGTCCGCTGTCGGCTCGCCGATGGTGTCAATATAGGCAGCGCTCCACGGCACACCGCCCGAGTTCGTAAGCGCAGGTCCACCCCCATAAAGCACCTGAGTGACGTGGCTGTCGTTTCCCGCGCCATTGAGCTTGCGATACAGTTCGGCTTGCCGGTCCACGGCTTCGGCAAGCTCGCCCTTCGCGCCACGATTGAGCATTGCCACGATCGAGCCGATTATCTCCAGGTGACTCAATTCTTCCGTCGCGATATCAAATAACATGTCCTTGCGACCTGGGTCCTCCTCGCCTACCGCTTGGGTGAAGTAGCGCATGGCCGCAGCCAGTTCACCCTGGGGGCCGCCAAACTGCTCGAGAAGCAGGTTGGCCAGGCCGGGATCCGTCGCGGCGACGCGCACGGTGTATTGAAGCCGCTTGTTATGCATAAACATAGGGTTCTCCTTGAAAAACGATTGATCTCCACAGTTGGAGAACCCGAAAGCGCAACGACCGTACCTAAACTGATTCTTGTTCAGTGAAAAGGGCCCGCAGTGGAGTCGATGATGGCTCGCCACTGCTCAAGCTCGCGGGCTTGAGCAGCATTCGGCGAAACTTGATTGCCAGTTGCGCGCGGCTATACGGTTTGCTGTGGGAGTCGGTTGAAGTAATGCTCGATACGCGACAACGCGTATTGCGCGGCCGCGGCGCGAATCTCATTGCGCGATCCCGCGAAGCGTTCGGTTTCGGTGAAGGTCACGCAGCGCCCATCTTCCAGACGCCAGGACCAGCCGAAGCACTGCGTGCCGGCCGGCGGCCCCTGCCCGTCGCAAACCGCATCTGCAACGCCGGTATTGGAGACGGCAACATCCGCAGTGCACCCCTGCGCCGCTAGCGCTCCCTCGGCCATCTCGCGCGCGACCTCTTCGCTCGTGAGCCCGTAACGGTCCATCGTTTCTTCGCGCACGCCGAGGAAGCCGGCCTTTCCTGTGGGCGAGTAGGCGACGAAACCAACGTCCAGGCAGCCACCGCTTCCCGGCACGGCAGCCAGTGCGGAGGCCATTAGTCCGCCCGTGCAAGACTCCGCGGTTGCGAGTTTGCGCCCCACCGAGATGAGAAATGAGACGACGTGCTGTTCGATACCCATCGCAGGTCTCCACGTTCCGGCGTGCAGGCGAGCGCCCGCGTGCCCGCCTCTGAGCGCAAGGAGCGTGCCCTCCTCGCCGCCTGCGCGGTACGCCGGTTGCGCATCGTTTTAGACCGCAATAGCGATTCGCGTGTATCGCGCGCGTCGCCCGCCGTTTGGGAGCAACGATGAAACTGACCGGTCCGCGTTTCGTAAAAGGCAGCGCTTGCGCCGTGCGCGAGGTAACGCAGTGACATCGCGCACATCTCACCGCCAAGGTGATCACGACGAATCGCGCCCCGCGCGCCGCACCGTTGACCCCCAGGCCGATCCGCATCAGGAACCCGAGTCGCTGGATGCATGCCGGCGCTGCACGTTGTGGAAAGACGCCACCCAGGGGGTGCCGGGCGCGGGCAACGCGCGCGCAACGGTGATGCTCGTCGGCGAGCAGCCCGGCGACAGCGAGGACCGCGCAGGCCTGCCGTTCGTCGGCCCGGCAGGCGCACTGCTCGACACCGCGCTCGAAGAAGCGGGCATCGAACGCAAGGCCGTCTATGTGACCAATGCGGTGAAGCACTTCAAATGGGAACTGCGCGGCAAGCGCCGCCTGCACAAGACGCCTGCCCAGCGCGAGGTGGACGCCTGTTCATATTGGCTCGAACGGGAGCTTGCGCAAATCAAGCCGAAGGTCGTGGTCGCGCTCGGCGCAACCGCCTTGCGCGCAGTTCTGCGCGACCCTAACGCGCGGCTGAAGGCCTACATGGAACACGCGGGGCGCATCGGCGATCTCGTCGTCGTGGCGACCTGGCACCCTTCGTACGCGCTGCGGGCGCCGAGCGTCGAGGCCCGCGACGAAGCGCGCGCGCAGATCGTCGAGGCACTGCGCCTCGCATACGCGCTTGCTCGCAGACGTTGACGAGCCGCATCACGCAACGGTGTCCGCATGCGCGCCTGGAGTCGCAGCAGACGAGCGCACGTGCCGCGACGCTGTCTTGCTCGTAGCCAGTTTCTGCGTCTTTGTCGCGCCGCCTTTAGCGAGGTCCTTCGCCCCCTTCGCGCGTACTTTACGGCTCGACTGCGCGAGCAGGCGGACGAGGCTCGCGTCGCTTGACGCGCCAGCGCGATCGCCGCGCGACACCTCGCGCGCGCGCCGCTTTGCGTCGCTTTTCAGAAAGACAACGAGCGCTGCCTCGTCTGCCTTCAGTCCACGGCGGCGCACGACGGGTAGCGCCTGCGCGAGGGCGCCCGCCTCGAAGGCTTCGATTACGGCCGGATGGATATAGCACTTGCGGCACACCGCCGGCGTATTGCGCAGCACCTGCGAGATCTGCTTGACGGTGTCGGCGACGTCTTTGCGCGCCTGCGTCGCCGTTTGCCATTCGAGCTTGCGCAGCGCCGCAAGCGCGAACACGCTGCCCGCCCACGTGCGGTAGTCTTTTGCGGTGAAATCGGCGCCCGTGACCTCATGCAAATAGTCGTTGATGTCCGAGGAGGTGACCGAGTACCTCGCGCCATCGGCATCGAGATACTGAAAGAGGTCCTGGCCCGGCAGTTCCATACAGCGCCTGACGATGCGCGCAACGCGTGCGTCGCTGACCGCGACGTCGTGCTCGATGCCGCTCTTGCCGCGAAACCGGAAGCGCAAGCGGTCAGACGACACTTGCAGATGCCGCTTGCGCATCGTTGTCAGGCCGTAGGAGCGGTTTTCGCGCGCGTACTCCTCGCTGCCCACGCGAATCAGTGTGCTCTCGAGCAGGCGCACGACGGTCGCCAGCACTTTGTCTCGCGGCATGCCTTCGAGCGCGAGATCGCGCGCCAACCGGGCGCGCAGTTTCGGCAGCGCGGCACCGAACCTCAGCAAGCGCTCGTACTTGGTCGCGTCCCGTGTTTCACGCCAATGCGGGTGATAGCGGTACTGCTTGCGCCCCCGCGCGTCACGGCCTGTCGCCTGCAAGTGGCCCCGTCCATCCGGGCAGATCCACACCTCGGTATAGGCGGGCGGAACCGCCAGTGCATTGATACGGCGAATCTCGGCCTCGTCCTTGATGCGCTTGCCTTGCGTATCGAAATAGACGAACGCTCCATCGATCCGCTTGCGCGTGTATCCGCGATGCGAGTCATCGACATAGCGCAGGCCGGAAGGCCCGACGTCCGTTGGGGATACGCTGCTGACGCGCGCGGTGCTTTTGCGGCCCGGCTCTCTTGTAGGTGCCTGATTTTTTGCCACGGCTTGCCTCGTTCGGATGGTGTTGTTTGGGCAACGAAGCGCAATAGCCGTGCCGCCAACGCCGGTGCGAGATCATGCGTCGGGGCAGCGCTGGGACATGCATGCCGCCTTCCAGTGAGCCAGCGGGCCGAATCGAGAATACGCAATGCGGCGATGCAGCAAGACCGGGGCCCGCATCTCGTGCTCGCAGGTCGCACCGCGCGCGCCCGCAACGTTTCCTGCTGCAACGCTTATTCCCTCGAGCAAGCCGTGCGCTCAGGAATGAGTGCCGACTTTCTGGGCCAGCGCCTGGGCCATACGGTAATGCTCTTCGATGGTTGGCAACGCCTTGCGCGCCGCCTCCTTCAGGCTGGCGTTCTGGCCGTCGCTGATTTCCTTCTGGAACGCGGCCACCGCTTCCTTGTGGCCTTCTACCCCCACCTTCTGCGCGTACGCACTATCAAATTGCTCATCCTTGAGCGGCCGCAGTGAATCGAGAATCGATGTATCGGAGTTGTCCTTCGGTACCGTTACACCGTGCGGTGCCGCGAGCTTCAATTGCGCCGTAAGCTTCATATGATCGGCGATCATATGCTCTGCAAATTTGTGCACGTCCTTGTTCTTGGTGTTATGCATGGCGAGCTTCGCGGCGTCGATTTCGGTCGATCCAGACATCGATGCCGCCTGGACGAAATTTCGATCCACATCCGGCAGTGGATTTGCCGCGGTGGCGGAAGCCGCCTGGGACTGCTGTGCGGTGGCTGCGAGCGGAAGACCGCACGCCATGGCCAGACCGAGACTAGCGAGAACGAGTTTCATGTTGGTATCCCTGGGTCGTTAGCGGGGCCCACATGGACCGCGCGTTGGCTCTCGCGCATGGTGCGTGCCAGGGTGCGGGGGACCGCGAGCGCGTTCCTGCCTTCATCGGGAGAAGGGGAGCCAGGTACGCGCAGTGCGCACCACGCGCATGTCCCGCTTGTCTCTTCGCATCACCAGCTACTGGCTTGTCTGCAAGCGCCGGCACTCCGCCTCTTTCATAGCGATGTAATGCTGCCGGTCGATTTCGTGCAGTTGTCGCGGATATTGCTCGCTGGCGCTGAACCAGTTATTCAGGCGTTGGTCCAGGCGCGTGTCGGGCAGGCTGGACGGCTCGCCGATAAAGGCATCGATAGCCAGGAAATAACGCATGGTATTGCGTTCGACTAGCCCGCGCACCCCATCGGCGTATTTCGGCTCTGTTGCGGACGGACCCGCGATATTGGTGAATCCGACCTTGCCGCGACCGAACGTTGCCAGATAGCCCTTCATGGCGAGACGCCCGAATGCGCCGTAGCTATATGCGTAGGTCAAGTGCAGAAACGTGCGATTACTGCTGAGAGACACCGCCTCGAGAAAGATCTGATAATCGCGGGTGTCCAGCGGTCCGCTGCCGGCGTGGAGGTTTATCCGGAAATATCCCGGGCTGGTCGTCGCCGGATCGTATTCGAATTGAAGGCGGTAAGTGGAAGCGAGCTTCTCTTCGGGCACCTCGTCCTGGCTGACGTTGACGGTCAGCGTGTCCCCGCTGCTGCTCGGGGCGACATGGCAGTACTTTACGTTGGGATGCAGGATCAGTATGTTGCACCAGTTCTTTGGGCCGTGCGACGGGTCATTGAGGATACGACTGACAGTCGCGAACGGGTAGTCCATTACAGCGTAGATTTCGCCTGCGACCGTGGATGGGGACTCGCGTGAATCGAGGTACAGCCTCCGATGAAATGCGCTTTCGTCGAGTTGTGGTTTCAGGCTCTCGTAGGTGGCGCGCAAGCTGGTGGCACTATCGACCGTTTGAGCCGCCTGCCCGATAGATGGCGGGCAGCAGGCCGCGAGAATGAAGGCGCACGCCGCACCGCGGAGCAGCTCGGTGACCCAGTATCGGCGAGACCGGGTAATCACTGATTCAAGGAGACGGGGCATAAGCATGCCTTCAGTGCGGTGGATCGCGTCCACAAGTGTCTATCTTCTGAATGCTGCGCACGGATCATGCCTCTCCACCATGGCTCGCGGATGGTTCCTTGAAGTGACAGCGGAACGGGAGAACGTCTGTCTAGAGTTCATCAATTGATGTCGCGCCGGGACGCGATCGCTGCGAACACCGGCCGGGAGTTTCCGTCGTTGGCGTCGCCGCCTGCGTTAGCCCGGGGCTGCGATTTCGCCGCTCACCGCTGTCCGGATGCAGCACGTCGATCGGCGAAGCCTCCCGTATCGGCGAAGCTTTCCGTATCTGCGAAGCGTCCCGCATCGATCGCGCGGATGGCGTACTCGAGAGTCTCCCGATGTGCGTCGTCCGCGCTCGCCCAGCGCCGTGCGACGCAAGGCAGGTGCCAGTCCTCGACCGTCTGCTCGCCGCGCCGGATACGCACAATGGCCATGTACCTGCCTGATCCATGCGGAAGTACGCAGTGCCGCACAGCAATAGCACTGGTTTCAATCGCGAAGCCTTTCCAGTTCTGATTGCGTGTATCGTCCATGGTCGTCTGAGCGCATGTGCCGAAACGGCGCGGACTCGGCGGCCCGCGCCGCACGACCGGAAACATTCCTGTGCAATGTACCTAACCAACGCTCACCTCGATACGACGGGGTTTCGCTTCCTCACGGCGAGGAATGGTCAGCATGAGCACGCCATCGCGCAGTTGCGCGTCGATGCGCGAAACGTCGAAGTCCGGGCTGAGCGCGAAAGCGCGGTGGAAATGCGGATGGCGAACTTCGCCATGCTGCAGCCTCAGCCCGGATGGTGTCGGAATCACCGCCTCTGCCTCGATGGTCAGATTGCCGTCCTGTACCCGCACATGGAGCTTTTCGCGCGGTACCCCCGGCAGGTCCGCATATAGCGTGATGCCCCTGCTGTCCTCCAACACGTCGACTGCGGGCGTGAGGCGTGTGGACTGCTTCGCGGGTGCGCCGCGCTCACGCTCGGCGATGTCGTTGCGCGCCGCACCGGTGGTCAGTTCAGTGCTGTCGTTCATGGTGTCCTCCGTGATCTCATGGTTCACGCCGTGCTCACTGCACGGTGACCGCGCGCGGCTTCGACGCCTCGGAACGTCCGATACTGATGGTCAGGCAACCATTTGCGTAGCGCGCATTGACGTTCCCGGGATCCGCGTGCTGGGGCAGCTCGATGATGCGCCGGAACGCGCCCATGAAGCGTTCGCTGGCATACACGCGCGTATCGTCACCCGCTTTCCGCTCGGGCGGCCTGCGTTCACCACTGATCGTCAGCAGTCCTTTGTCAATCGAGACGTCGATCGCCGCCGGATCGAGCCCCGGTGCAAATGCAACGATCTCGACACTGTCGTCGGTGCTGCCGATGTTGAGTAGCGGAAACGTCTCGCTGCGCGTGGCGCGCAGGCTTGCGGGAAAGGCTGGAAAGAGGCTGGCCATCTGCCGTTGCAGGCGGTCGAATTCGCCCAGCATATCGGTGCTGAAGAAGGGATCGCTCATGACTGGCTCCTGGAAAACCGGGGCCGACACGGGGGACGAATGGAACCACGCGCTCCAGTCCGCCTGTCCGTGGGAAACCCCGTCGACAAACAAATCGAAACACGCAGCGCTTGTCGCGACTGCCTGAGCGATGGATAAAATAGCGCATGGAACAGAAATTTCAAGAGGCCCCGCAGCATGTCAAGAGCGAAGTTTCATGGCAGATGGCGACAGGCATCAGGGACCGGAGGGAGTTTGCGCACGCGGCTGCGTCCGGCGGCCGCTGCGACGCACAACCCCGGTTCGATGTGGGCCGTACTGGATCCACATAGTAGCCGATCAGGCCCGTTCCATAAGGGTATGGGCGATGCGGCGATGACCGGTTACCCCCGGATCTACCCCCACGGGAGGGCGGAATGAAATGGCACAAAAAGCAATCTGCACGCGTCAAGCTTAACGAACTCGGGCGTCCAGGTGTCTCGCTATGGGGTGTCGCGAATTTGCGACACCACGACTGGCCTACCGGGCACATTCACTTTTCCAAAATGTACGTGACACATGCGTGTAGGTCCAAGTCCCCCGCCGATAACCCACTCAATCATCAACAGGTCGCGCAAGTCCGCATGATTAAACGGATTCCAGTTGCCGAGATTACGCGCAACGATTTCGAGAGAGCATGGTCAACTCATGCTGCCGCGAATCGCCACCCAAGAGGGACCACGCTTGGGGCCAACTGG
This sequence comes from Paraburkholderia sp. CNPSo 3272, assembly GCF_024206495.1. Classification (GTDB taxonomy): domain Bacteria; phylum Pseudomonadota; class Gammaproteobacteria; order Burkholderiales; family Burkholderiaceae; genus Paraburkholderia. The sequence continues at coordinate 44,629 of NZ_JAMBPQ010000014.1, forward strand.
CTTACGGGCTTCGACTTCCAAATCAAGGTGATCCCTCCTATCCCAACGGGAAACGATTGATCGGGGTTGAGGGGCGCGCGAAGCGGCAACTATCAAAGCCTACTGCCCCGCAACGCCCCTTGACGCCGCCATCAACTTTCTGGCGCCGCGTTTCCACGATGCGGTTGGAGCACCAGGTCGGCCGCTTCCTCAGCATCTTTGAGGAGCGTCTTGCGCGGCGTGCCTAACTGCGCGCGCATGGTCAGCCCACGCGCAAGATCCGTGACTTGGGTTGCGCGCGCGGCTACGGGAAAGTCGGACGGGATTTCTCCCGCGCTGATTGCGTCCCGGAAACGACCTTCCACCAGCGCGGCGCCACCGGCGGTCGCGTTTTGAAACTGCCGAACTTCAGGGTCGTCCACAAGCGGCGCGACGCACACCAGAAGGCAGCCCCGGGCAGACCCTTTTTCGGTCGCGCTTTCGACCGCATACCTCAGAAAGCCCGTGATCGAGTCGCGAAGACTCTGTGGCGAGAGGAGTGCCTTCGCGGCTGATGCGCCCTTCCGTTCTGCGTACCCCCTAAGGACGCGCAGGAATATCGCCCGCTTGTCCCCACAGAAGGCATACAGGCTCGGCCGTCCCACACCCATCCCGGCGACGAGATCGTCAATACGACGGTAGAGGCAACGTATGATCTTGCGGGGAACATTCCCTCGATTATTGTCAGCACATCATCCGATGACGCTGCCTCGTTGGCCATGAGCCATAGTCGCGGGTACGCAGTCGCGCACGGCATGTGGCGCGGTCGGGACAAGGGGTCCGCGCAGCGCCTTCAGGCAGTCAGCCTAGGGTGCGTCTGCCCGCCGGGGAGTTCGGAAATGAAACTTGATGCCGCTGCTTTCCGGCAACTGCGTCGCCTGGCTCCCGTCCTCGATGACATCTTAACGCGGGCGAGGTCGAGTATGCAGACCAGGCTATGAATCTCGCTGCATTGGCAACCCTGGCACTGCAGGTCGGAGACCGGGTTGCTCGGTAAACAGGTGACATGATGCCTTCTGCCGACGGCCGCCTGCCGCCTGCCGCCTGCCGCGCGCAGCGATAGCCGCAAACCAGCGTTCGCGACTCGTCACCCTGGAGCACAGTGCACCATTACCGGTCCGCCAGTGTGTCGCGACACCGAAGGTCAATTTGACCATATGACCGCAGCCCACCACGATGATTGGCCGCGCTGTTTTTCGGGAAGGCACACCACTTGCGCACCCTTGAGCCGCCTAACCAACAGAACGGAGGTTCAGATGGACGATTCTCATCAACTCACGAGCCCGGGCTCCGCCGGTCTATCTCAACCGGGCAATAGCTCGACAGCGAAGTCGGACGGCAATAGCCAGGACCGAGCAAACGGTGCGCAAGTTCTGTCCGACCTGAAGGACAAGATTGCCGGTGCACAGGAGGTGGTCAAGACGAAGTACCGGGTCATCTCTGAATCGACCGACGATTACGTCCATGAGGCGCCGTGGAAAGCGGTCGCGATGGCACTCATCGGCGGACTCATCATCGGAATGCTTGCTCGCCGCTAAAGTGGATTTTGCTGAAGGAGAACAAACATGGACCCTGTCTCGCATGGAATCATTTTCTGGCTGATTATCGGCGGCATCGCTGGCGCTCTGGCCGGTCGTATTGTCGACGGCGGCGGATTCGGCATCCTTGTCGACATCATTGTGGGGATCGTCGGCGCGTTTCTCGGCGGCTGGCTTGGCGGCCTTCTCGGCTTGCACCTGGGTAGCGGAATCGTTGGGTCGCTGATCACGGCCTTGGTCGGCGCCGTCATCCTGCTCGCTGTCCTGCGCCTTTTCAGCCGCGGTCGGGCGCGTTCACTCTAACGCTGGCATCTGCTGGCTCTTGGCCGCAGCGTCCTGACCACTTCACTTTTTGCTGGAGATTGAGATGGATGTGCCAGTTACCGAAGGACAGATTCGAACGCTCGCATTCTTTCTTTGGGAGAAGGACGGAAGTCCTGAAGGGCGTTCTGAAGAAATTGTCGCGCGCCACCCACTCGCCCGCACCAATCAACGCCGCGCGTCGCTTGCCAGCGTCAATCAACATCGGCATCATCATTTCTGCCGCGACATTCTCAACTTGATTGTCGCGCGTCTCTCATCCAGATTGTCGCGCCACAGAGAGGCAGGGCCCATCAGCGCGATCGTTCCAGGCAGGCTGCGCCACAGCAGTCCACGGCCGGCGAGGTCGAGTGACCAAATCCCGAGCACGTGATTGACCAGATGCAGAAACAAATAAGCCAGCATTACCAGGCCCGACTCAAGTTGAAGTCGACAGCAGAATAGATTGCACCCCGATCCTCACTTCGCCCGCCTCTTATTTCACTGTCGAGTGACCGACGCTCGACTTGCGTCGAGCAGGCAACGCCATGGCACCCGCCGTTCCAGCAAGTTTGTCGATGCGCCCGCGTAACCGCCCCGACGCGCTGGCCGCCGCTGACCGGTGCGAGGCGCTGTCGTTCCCGTACGCCGGGCACTGACACAGCGATTCGGCGAAGCGCTGCAACGCCGATACCGAACCACATACGCTTTGGTATTCCTCACGGCCAATCCGGCCATCGAGGATAACGGTCAATCCCGACGCACGGGCCAGGTCGATGATGTCCATTTCGTTTGCTCCATTCGTGTTCTACACCTGCAATACCGCGAACAAACGCGGTTTATTTCGCGACTCGACAAAATACTCGTGAATGCAGGCAGATGCTCCAGGCCCGCGCGTTGCAAGCTGGACTGCGAAGTTACGAGCCCCATCAAGCGGCCGCTCCATGATTGACGAACGGGAATAAAACGGATAATTGGGCGGTATTGCACCTGAAGCCCGCCCTGGAGAGGCTCCGGAAGGAGCCCGGTAAAGTGCACGCCGTTGTGATCGAAGCTGACATAACCTCTGGTGTCTCTGCGCGACAGGAAGATCCTTGAACCCGAGCAGTGGTCGGGCACGGCGCTGGGACCGCCCGGAACGCGTTGCGCCGCGCGAAAGCGTGGATTGTCATTCGCGGGTTGCTAGTCGGCTTCGGGCGAACCGGGGGTGGCCTGGCGCCGCTGCGGTTCGAGAGAGAGGTAGGTGACGTTCAGAGTCTTGACCTCGTCGTAGCGAAGCACAAATACATCGCCAGCGATCGGGTAAAAGCGCGTCGAGTCCTCCATGAACCGTTCGTTCGCCGCGTCGTATTGCCGGTCGTTTTCGAGTTTGCGACGTTGCGCCTGAACCATCATCAGCCGGTCCAACTGACCGTCCGCATTAACCTCGTAGTCGGCAAGCACACCCGTGTACAGAAACGAACCTTCGTTGAATTCAACGACTGCGGCGACCATCGCGCCATCGATGGCGTCTTCCTTCGGGTGATCAAGGCCGGAGAAGAGGTAGTACCAGGGGGCATCGCCGCGCGCAAGGCTCGCGAGACGGTGTCCAGTCCGGTCAAGTTCCCAGCGCTGAACCGTGCCACGCCACACGAAAGCCGAGACGAGCGCTAACCCGTTGGTGAACACAAAATACCCTGCGCCGGCGACGGGGTGAACGTTGAGCCAGGTCAGTCGACTGTCCAGATCCTTGATTGAAGACGGTCCACCGACGAGCAGGCGAACGACGTCACCGAGTTCGATTTCGTACCCTGCGACACGCGCTGCAATGGCGCCGGCCGCATTGAAGAGCGCCGCACACAGCAACGCCTTGAGCACCACCGCGCTGAACGGGGTGTGGTCAAACGTGCGAACTTCGTTGCGCTGGAAGAACTGGCGGAAGAGGAAGCCAGGAAGGACGACGAGGAAAAGAAATAGGGCCGGAAACGCTACGTTCATGCGCCCGAGCCCGCTACGCGGACGAGTCGGGGCTGATAACGTACGGCATTACCTTTGGCATCCAGGACGGTAATTTCCACGTCACTGGGGCGCGTGAGCGAGGCCGACGCGAGAAATGCCCGCAGTTGCTCGGCGGCCTTCGGGTCCTTCAGGACGTTTTCGAGACGCTGGCTGCGGATGACTTTCATGGGACCTCCTTTCGGTACTGCAATCATATAGTTACGGGGCCAGTTAAATCAACCCGCGGTATCCAGGTGGACCTTCAGAAGCCCATCCTGCCTTGCGTCCCGCGCCGGTGTCAATGACGCGCGGGCGCGCCGGGCGCCGCGGCGGCGCGGGAGCCGCCGCACGTGGGCGACAAGCTCCCCCTCACCTTACCCGCCATCAGGACCAGCGTGTACAGCCGCACACCGTCTGGGCCGGATTCCGGGCGCGCGCAGCGACGCCCGCAGCGCCAGGCGCCGCGCACGGTCAAGCAGCAGGGCGCGGCTCCCGGGCCACCACGCCGCGATGAACGCGGCGACGGGCGGAGGCAGGGTTTCGGTTCGCCGCCAGCCGCCAGCTTCAGGGCAACAGGTTCGAGGCGGTCGGCCATGCGCGGGGAGCAGGAATTCCGGGCTTCCCAAGCGCTTCCGACGGATCTGCTCGAACGCGCCGGGGAACTGGACGTCAACGTTTCGCGGGCAAGCGAACGCGGCGTGCGCGAGGAGGTTCAGGCGGCCGAGGCTCGTGCCTGGGCGGAAAAGAACGCGGACTTCGTCGCGGAAATGAATGCACGTATCGAGCGTGACGGCTTGCCCCTGGAAGAATACTCGGATGCTTTGATGGCGCGGTTTGACCTTTACAACAACCCCTCGACAAGGCCCAGGGCCAAGTCGCCGTTTCTGCTCGACGTGCAAAGCGATCATCCAGGCAATCTCATGTCACGCGTAGTCATTCCCTTGACGCGCCTTGCCGGCAATTGCACGGCGAGCAAGGTTGCACAGGATCTCTCACCCATCAACGAGATCGAGGGAGAACCGTTCGTGCTGGAAACGCCGTTGCTCGGCGCGGTTCGGACAAGTGATCTCGGCCCCGCGATTAGTACGCTTGAACAGGAGCGGATCAGTGCCGCGCTCGATCGTCTATTCGGCGCTTACTGATCCCACATGATCAGCGTCTGCAACGAGAAAGTGCTGTCTGGTGGAACCGTATCGGCCCTGCACCTCGGCTGCGATCCTGCCGCACTGCATTGCCGGTGCATTTAAGATCAGCAAAGCTTGAATGAGCGGGAGTGAGCAGCGGGACGATCCGTCATCACCGCTGATTCTCGAAGGGCCACGCCTGTTTAGGCCATCCGGAGTGGTCAGGCGCACCTGCATAACGCCGTCGCCTGCGCGGAATTATCCTCCAGGGGGTGGCGTCGGGGTCGCGGATCCGGTCGATTCCGACTACTTCGAGTCGCTGCGCGACCGCGTGCGCACGTCGCGCAAATGACGGCCAAGCCCGTCATCCCGACGAGGCTGGCCAGGCGGGACGTGGAAGACGAGCTGATCCACTATTTCGGGGACGAAGGTTCGCAGCAGGCAGCGCTCGGTTCATCGCGGAAGTCGAGCGGGCGTATGCTCAGCTCGCCAAACATCCGAACACTGGATCCCCTCGTTACGCGTACGAATTGGACATACCAGGCCTGCGGTCGTGGCCACCTGGTCGCTACCCGCACATGATGTTCTACATTGAGCGCACGGATCACGTAGAAGTCTGCGCGTGCTTAACGGCAAACGCGAGATCCCGTCGTGGCCGTTGAACGATGACAGCGAGACTCACTGACGCTTTCTGACCGGTCATGCTGTGCGAAGACGCATCTCTACGGCCGGATCCTTTTCTCTATTGTTCATTGCAACGTTCGCGTTGCGGCGGCTTTGGGCTGGTGCGTGGCGCTTCGCCAGGCCGACGTACTCGTTCGCGCTTCAGAACTACATACCAATATCCTCCCCTATTCATTAGCGATCCTAAAAAACGTTCGACAATTATATTTATGTTAAATATCGTTCATCTATACCCAGCGCCGTGAACGTGTTGCCATTGTTCTGCAGGGAAGTCGTAGAACGCGAGCAACGCGTCGCGATCTTTGGTGAGCTTCTCGACGGCTTTGGGTACTTGGCCGCGTACGTTTCGAGTGCCTTGAACGTTCTGGCTGCACGAAGGCGGTGCTCATCCGGCGCGGACCATGGTCAGATCTGCCGCGTGCAGGCCTGCAGCGCCGTAGTTCGCCCTTTGCCTTCGATGTGCCCGGTCGGGACAGAGCCGAACCGAGGACGGCTTGTCGGCCTGAAAATCGCCGGCTAAAGCGAATGCGAAACCATGGTTCCTGAAATGCCTAACGTCGCGTCCGGGGCCGTTGCCACCAGTCGTCGTGATCAAGGTTGCGCAGGAGATCGGCTCGGCGCCGTTCACGACGGTAGTGCGCCATGACGGCAATCGCAGCGACGACAAGTACGATTGTGCCAACAGCCATTCCCAGCCAAGATTGATCCACGTCAGCCTCCACAGGTATGTCCGACCCTGCCTCCTGCTACGGGTGGTACGCAGCACGCAAAGCCTTGCCATATGCGGATAGGCGCTCAACCGCCAAATTCCGCGCCAAAAGGACGAATTCGCCCGATGGCCCTGACGCCATTTGCGAGTGCAAGGACCAATGCTCATGGGGACATTGTTATCCCATATGAAGGCCGCCGTTCAGCGAGAAGTCCGCTCCAGTTGCAAAGGCCGATTCGTCGCTCGCGAGCCACGAGACAATCGACGCAATCTCATTGGCTTCTCCAAGGCGCCGTACTGGAATGCTCCGGATAATGACATCCAGCACGTCCTGAGGTACGGCCCGAACCATCTCCGTCCCAATGTACCCTGGGGAAACCGTATTCACTGTGACGCCCTTCAACGCGACTTCCTGGGCAAGCGCCATCGTAAAGCCATGAATGCCCGCTTTCGCGGTTGAGTAGTTAGTCTGGCCGAACTGTCCTTTTTGTCCATTCACGGACGAGATGTTGACGATGCGCCCCCACCTCTTGCCGACCATCCCATCGATGACCTGCTTGGTCACATTGAAAAGGCTGGTCAGATTTGTGGCAATGACTTCGTTCCAATTCTCACGTGACATCTTGCGAAATACACCGTCCCGCGTAATTCCCGCATTGTTCACCAGCACATCGATCTCACCAAGCTCCTTCTTTACCTTCGCAAAGGCGACCTCGGTCGATTCCCAGTCTGCGACGTTGCCCTCCGAGGCGGTGAAGCTAAAACCGAGCGCTGCCTGCTCGGCCAGCCACCGCTCGCGCCGCGGCGAGTTCGGCCCACAGCCGGCCACAACAGCAAACCCGTCGCTATGGAGCCGCTGGCATATTGCGGTTCCAATTCCACCCATTCCCCCGGTTACATAAGCAATTCGCTTTGCCATACTGACGTTCCCCTGTGCGCAACGTTGATTAACTGAAAATGCCTTCGGGTGTGGTGACGATGAGTAAATTGTCCTTCGTAAATCTCGGTCGGAGCTGTCGAACAATTTGCAAATTCCATCGCCATCCCAGGCTTACGATGGCGGGGCGCACAAAATAATCGCATGCGTAAAAGCTGCAAGTTTTCCTTCGGCGAGTGCACACGTATCTGATTTTGCGAGATTAGGACACGGAGCGATGGTTTACTTAGTTGTACCAGGTGATTGGCCGCGCTTTACAAATTCCCGAAGCACTTTAACTGCTCCGAGATTTCCCCGTTCCTCCAGCTTCCTGACGAGTGCACGCATGAATATTTTAGATTCTGCGCTTCCGTATGCTGATTCAAACTGGAGAATGGTTTCCTTGACGGCCGCTTGCATGCTTTCTTCACGTTGCATGCTCGCAATGTGAGAAGCGCTTCGTGCCAAGTCCATTTCATGATCGGCAAGCCACCTCGCATCACCTGCCCTCCCGTTGCGGCGACCTGTTGCCATATCGATACCTCTCGTCTGATGCGAATTGACCGGCGGTTCTTCCGCGACACCCGAACAGGCGCGTCCGTGCTTCTAGTGATGATGGAGATACCCGTGCCCAGATAGTCGAGAGCTAATTGATACGAAAAGGCTAATGCATAGCTTTCGCCGTCATAGTGCGTAAGCAATGGCGTTGTCGGTTAATTCAGATTGTGCCGTAAGCCGCACGCAGCGCCTTGAATGAAACTGCTGTTCTAGTTTTGCCCGCTGTCCGGGGAAGAGGAAGAGGGCCACCGAAGCACTGTAACCTGCGATGCCCCGAGGTCCAAGTTACGCTATCGTGTTCAGATGCGGGTCTCACGCGGAATCTTCATACCAGTTCAATTCCGGCCGACAGGTTCCTTGCTTATCTGCAGGCGAACGGCTTCGGGATTGGAGAGAAACGAGGGAGTGAGATCGAAGTACCGCCTGAAGGTCCGGCTCAAGTGCGCCAGATCGGAGAATCCCGACGAATGTGCAATTTCGGTTAGCGTTACATCTGCGACAAACATTTCTGCGGCTTTGCACATCTTGACCCAAAGCAGATATTCGCGAATCGCAACACCCGTCTCTTGCAAAAAGAGATGTGCGAGGCGGCTCTCCGAAAGGCCGCAGATACCGGCCAATCGCCGCGGATCCGTGCGCACCGGCACGTGAGTGCGAAGCCAGGAGGCAACCGCGTCAACGCGGGCATCGGCTGGTTGCGATCTTGCTGCCTCCGGAAACAGCGCGCTGAGCAGTCCCTGCGAGCCGGCACGCACCATTTCGCAGTCTTGTCGTTCATTCAGAGCCGATGCAGCGATTCGCATTACAAAATCATCCGCCCTGTTCGATAGATCGACAACCCGCTTTTCTTTCAGTACTTGTTTGAGCAGGTACTGGCAAAGCTCGCTCGCCGAGTCCAGTTGGACGCTATACAGCCCGGAATCACGTGCCGTGATTGAGCGCCAGACATTGGGGGCGACCAGCAAGACGCGCCCGGTGTGGCTCTCATCCGTCGTATCGAGCCGCAGCGTGTTCCAGGTACCAACCACCACCACCATCGCGGGGCGGGACGTCGCCTTTGCCGTGATACCTGGCGCTGTGTAAATGATCCGATCCGCGAAGATCGAAAGGGAAACCATTGGATCAAGCATAAACTGCATTCCTTCCGAAAGGATCAGCGTCGCACCGGGACTGCACGGTGAGCGACCGTGATGGCCGCCAACCTATGTCATTGTCCCGCGATGGGGTAAGTCGATTTGAGCGCAGTACCGCAACTGTACCCTGAGTCAGTTATCGTCGAGCGAAGGCTTCAACTACATAACCAACTGTGCAAAGGTAATTTGCCCAAAGCGGCTTGCCAAAGCTTCGATTTGAATGATATGAGCGCCCATTTCAAAAAAAAACGCGGCCCGAAAGCCGCGTAAAAACAGATGAAAAAAGACCGCTCCTTAGTCAAAAGGGGCGAGGCAAATTTTATCGCTGCGCCGAGCGGAATTTCAGGTCACAATCTGGAAAATTGCCTTTCACAAAATGACGGAAACTATGCGTTTGCGGTCGACCGGACAACTGATTCGAGTATCCAGGAGCATTGGACGTATTCCCGTAGTGCAATCTACCGTTCGCTAGGGACTGTGTACCGCATTCGAGGCACTTACACGCTTCGACTCGGCGGCTGGCAAGTGTATGACGGCGGCGTTCTTATCAGGCGTCAGTGCTCTGTCTAGAATGCAGCGAACCGGCATCCTTCTGATTATTTCAATGCCCCCGTCTGTTGCATCATGCCGGACATAACGACGTTACCCCAGCGAAGCTCAGCTCTGACAACCCATACCGCATTGTGCCCCGCTTGCATAAAGCCGCCGCTCGCATCAACGTTTCATTCGCTCAGTTCGGTCCCATCGCTTGAACGGCACAAAATTTCCGCACATCGCGGTTCCGGTGACGAACCGAAAGCATAGGTCGAGCGGCCAATGCGCTTTGCTATATACATCGCTGCATCAGCGACATCGAGCAGTTCCTCGACAGTCTGCACGCGATCGGGGAATGTCGCTATTCCAACACTGACGCCCACGGGAAAACGGCCGCTGTGCTCGCGCTCTGCTGCGGAACGTACGCAGCCGATCAGACGCCCCGCCAGCTCACGAAGCTGGCTGTCATCGCCGCAATCCTCCACAAGCAATACAAATTCGTCCCCGCCGACCCTTGCAAGTACATCGGCCTCTCGCGTCGCACCGCGGAGCGCCTCAGCCAGCCGGCACAGCAATGCGTCGCCAGCACTGTGCCCCAATGCATCATTGACGCGCTTGAATCCATCGATGTCCATGTAAAGCAATGCAACCCGCGCCGGATCCGCGTGCTCCGTCAAGGCCGCGATGGCCGCAAGCAGCCGGCGACGGTTGGGAAGGCCTGTCAGGGGATCCTGCGCCGCCTGTCTGTCAAGCACATCTGACCACGCGCGAATCCTGGCGAAGGCGCGACGTTGCACGAACAGCGCATACAGCATCAGGGCGCAAACGAGCACAGCCGTGACGGCTAGCACGGCCGTTTCCAGCTGGATTCTCTCGTGTGCGTCGCGCGTGGCCGAACGCCGCTTCTGGCGCCACACGTCGAGTAGCTGACCGAGATCCAGACGAAGCGTGTCCATATAACGCCGGCCTTCGTCTGTCTGCACGAGCGCAATGGCGGCACCGCGTTGCCCCGTGCGCGCGAGTTCTACGGTTCGGGTGAGTTCCGCGACCTTGTCCGTCTTCACCTGCTCGATACGGCGAACGACCTCTACCGAGTCCGGATCAACGCCGACGATCTGTTTAAGCCGCAGCAGCGCGCCATCGAGGTCGTTCATGCCTTGACGGTACGGATTCAGATAGCTTTCATTCCCTGTAAGCAGAAACCCGCGTTGTCCAGTTTCAGCACTCTCCAGGTCGTGGAGGACAAGGGTCGCGGCTCCGAGAACCGCGAACGCTTCCTCGTCACGGAGATTGTCCTGAACAATGACGCGTGCTTCGTACAAAAACATTGCGGCGGCCAGCAGGAGACTGAAGACGATGCCGTAATAAAGCGTCACGAAACGGTTACGGTCGCCATTCGCCGAGCGGAACAGACGCACAGGCACAGAGGAATCCCGGTACACAGGAGTGGACAATTGTGGGATGTTACATCAAGTCAGTGCTCGCAATTGTTCGTATGTTGGACCGCGAACGTCGAATGTTCCCGTTACATTTGCGATGGATCGGGACGGTGATCCAAGGGGTGCCCGAGATCCTCAGTCCGGCATTCGACGCCACGACTTCCTTGAAACTGCGGCACGGGCACGTCGCCACGCCTCTGAAGATTGGCCGCTTTCAGGACCGCGGCGAGCGAATTTCTGAGTCGTACGCTTGATCGCGCGATGGCCCTGGGATAAGTAGTCCGTATCATGTCGGACTTGGCTACCGTCCTGGCCTTACCGCGACAGAACCCATGCTGGAACAGATGGGCCTCAGCGCCACGATTCTGCGCCCGGCGTACTTCATCGAGGACGAACTGATGATCAAGGACGTTATCTTCAACCATGGCGTCTATCCGATGCCGATCTGGAGCACGGGGTCGCCATGGTCGACGCCCGCGATATCGCCGGGGTGACCGCCATCGAATTGATCCGTCGCGATCAGGCGCCGGGCGAGCTGCCGGTCGAGACCATCAATCTGGTCGGCCCCGATACGCTGACGGGTTCGAAGGCCGCCGCTATCTGGTCGGAAGTCCTCGGCCGCCCGATCATTTACGGCGGCGACGATCTGGGCGGCTTCGAGCAGAACATGGCGACCTTCATGCCGAAGTGGACCGCCTATGAGATGCGCCCGATGGCCCAGCGCTATGTCAGCGACGGCATGATCCCGGAAACGGACGACGTTGCACGTCTGACGAGGATCCTGAGCCGTCCACTGCACACCTAACGCGACTTCCCGGCGGGGCGCGCCTCGCAGCAGAGCGCCACGGCCTGAGACCGCCACCGTCCGGTGAATGCGGAGTGCCAAGCCAGGCTGACGGGTGTGCTCTTCCTGAGCGCAACGCCCGCGATGCCCCCTCGGCGCTACTCGCGCCCGGCGCCGTGCGTGAGCTTCAGCGCGATATCGAGCCGCGCGACCCACTGCGCGTCGTCGAGCGACGCGTCGAGCATTTTTTCGATGCGTTCGAGCCGGTAATTGAGCGTGTTCAGGTGAATGCCGAGTGCGTCCGCCGTGGGCCGGCGGCGTCTGCCGTTGGCATAGAACGCGTTCAGTGTCGCCAGCAGGTCCGTATCGGTTCCGATCTGCTCGACGAGCGAGACGAGATACCGCATCACATCGCCAGCCGCGCGCACCGTTTCTTCGAGCGCGATGTCGGAGTATCGCGCGACCCGCGCTACGGTCGCGCCGCGCAGCGAGACTTCGACGGCGCGAATAGCCTCGTTGGCGGAGGCCGCCCATCCTGCTGCTCCTTCGTTCAACAAACCGATACCGATCGCACGAATGCGTTCTTCCGCGTGCGCAAGGCTTTGCGCGCATTGACTTGCTGCGAGATCGCTCTGGGCAGCCAGCTCGGCTCGCTGGCCTGGAAGCCAGAAGATCGCCCGCCCGCGATGCCACACGTGGATGATCGCCTCCCGCTCGACGCGGAAGTGGCGCGACACAGCGAGCGCATAGCGCTCGGATTCCCGCTCACGGATTTCGGACGTGAGTGTCTCGAACCCGGCGTCGAGCGCGATCGCCATTCGCGGCAGCGAAGGGTCGAGCCCCAGCGCGCTCATTGCCGTCGTGAAGCTCGCGTGGTCGTGGGGAGCATGAAAGATCACCGTATACAACTGGTAAAGAATCGCATCGCGCCAATGCGTGCGGTGACGCTGCTCCTGAACGTACGCCTGCGCGAGGGTTTGCGCGACGCCTTCGAAGAATTCGAACAGGAACGGCGCCACGTTCAGCGCCAGTTCGCGCGCGAGATCCGCTTCTTCCTCGGCAACCTCGACGCTGGCTTGCCAGATTTCGCGCGCGCCAACCTGCGTGGCGCGCAGTAGTGCCTCCAGCGGCACGCTTTGGTGAACGCGTCGCCGGGCTGACTCCTCGATTTCCGCCATCACCGGTTGCGCGGGGTGCGTGCCCTTCAGGAGGAGCTGGAACCACAGATTCGCCAGTTGCTCGATCGACCGGAATATGTCGTCGCGGATCGCCGGTGAAAGCGCCTGATACCCCTCCACCTTCATGAGCGAAGCGTACACGCGCTCGATGGGCACAGAAGGATCGTTCGCGAGTGTCGTCAAGCCTTCGCGGAGTCGCCGGCTGATCTGCGGGATCGTAGTGAACAAGGTGGGTTGTACCATGAGCCGTCAGTGCGCGCGTCGCGCGGGCAACGAGATGAGGCAGTACGCCATTTCGTGAAATGACACATAGGGCCTGTGCCGTTTGACAATTTACCACGCGCCCCTGCCCACCTAGGATAAGCGGTCGGGACGAGACTCCCCCGCCGAGGTCGTTTTTTCTGTGCATCAATGCGCGTGCGCACGCCCGCAGCGCGGCGGAACGCCGGAAAGCTTGCCCGGCGGCTCGCCCTTCAACGCGTTTGCATCGCCTGCGATGCCTGTGATCGATTCATGACCTTTTCCACTGCAACACGGCTTGCCTGGCCGGCGTGCGCCTCGCTGTCATTGGGCGGCTGCGCGATTTCGCCTTCTCTACCGCTGTTTGGCGCTGCCTTTCCCGACTGGCTTTTCTGCATCGCGGGCGGCGTCGTGGCAACGGTCATCGTTCACCGCGTGCTTGGCCGCCGCGGCTTGCGCGGGGCGCTGTCGCCCCTTGCTGTCACCTATCCGGCCCTGACTGCCATCTTCGCGACGGCGGCCTGGCTCATTTTCTTCGCCCACTGAAGATGCAATCGCCTATGACGTCTCGCGCCCGGACCTTTCGCAACACCAGGGGCGCCGCAGCGGCAATCGTCCTCGGCGGCGCCGCTTCCGCGTTCGTGCTGTGGCGGCTCGACAGCATCCTGGGAAGCGTTTTCTCATCGCTCGCATCGACCGCTTTTTCTCTTCTTTGACTGCGCGTACCGCACATGACTGACAACGCTCGCGCACCGCGGCGCACGAAACGACTGCCCGCCGCGGCTATCGCACTTATCGCCATCGTCCTGCTTTGCATCGTCGCCTGGCGCAAGGATCACGCGCCCAGCACGGACGACGCGTACGTCTATGCCGACACCATCAACGTAGTTCCCGAAGTCAGCGGACGGATCGTGGAGCTTCCCGTTCGCGACAACCAGGCGGTCAGGAAAGGCGATCTGCTTTTTCGCATCGACCCGCGCCCCTACCAGGCCGCGCTCGATCAGGCGCGCGCGCGCCTCGCTGCACTCGACAAGCAGATCGGGTTGACGCAGCGCTCCATCAACGCGCAGCAGTACAACGCCGAATCGGTGAAAGCCGCAGTGGAACGGGCGCGCGCTGTGGCTGCGCAGGCCGCCGATACGCTGCACCGGACCGAGCCTCTGCTCGATCACGGTTATGTTTCCGCGGAGGAAGTCGATCGCGCGCGCACGGCACAACGCTCGGCGCAGGCCGAACTCGACGCCGCGACGCTGCAGGCCCAGCAGGCCAGCGCTGCGGTGAGCGGCGTGGACGCACTCGTCGCGCAGCGAGCCGAGGTCGAGGCGCAGATCGCGATTGCCGAGTTGAACGTCGAATTCACCGAAGTTCGCGCGCCGTTCGACGGCCGCGTCGTGTCGCTGCGCACGACGGTGGGCCAGTATGCGTCGCCGCTCAAGCCCATCTTCACGCTGATCGACACCGATCACTGGTACGTGGTCGCCAACTTGCGCGAAACAGACCTGAAAAACGTGCGCGCGGGCACACCCGTCAACGTCTACCTGATGAGCGACACGAGCAAGCGCTTTTCCGGCGTCGTGGACTCGGTCAGCTACGGCGTACTACCCGACGACGGCGGCCTGGTGCTCGAAGGGCTGCCGCGCGTCCAGCGCAGCATCAACTGGGTCCACGTTTCCCAGCGCTTCCCGGTGAAGATCGCCGTGCGCAATCCCGACCCCGCGCTGTTCCGCCTCGGCACGTCGGCCGTCGCTACGCTCGATCCCACTGGCACGCCCGCCGGCGCGGCGCAATGAACACCGCCACGGACACCGCCGGCCAGTCCGAGACGGGTTTCGCGCGCCTCGTCCGCGGTCTCGCGGACGAGCTTCGCGCCTACCCGGGACGCACCAACCTGATTCTGCGTTGCATGCTGGCCAGCGCGATCGTGATCACCGTCTCGATGGCGTTGCAGGTGCCGTTTCTCGCGCTCTCGCTCGTCGCCGTTTTTTTCGTCACACAGTCGAACGTGGTGATGACGCGGCTCATCGGCATCGTGTTCATGCTCGGGACGACGCTCGCCGTCGGCAGCATCATTCTCGTGCTCAAGCTGACGTACGATTTCCCGCTGCTGCGCATCCTGACTTCTACGGCCCTCTTCTTCGCAAGCGCGTACCTGATGCGCGTCGCGAAGATCGGCGCCGCATTCCTGCTCGTCGGCATCGTCGTCATCTACGTGCAGTCGTTCGTCGATTTGACCGACCAGGCCGAGGCGCTGGTTCGCATCTCGCTGTGGGTGTGGGTCGCCACCGTCTATGCCATCGCCGTCACGCTCGTGATCAACACGCTGTTCCTGCCCGCCGAACCGGTGCGCCAGCTCGAGGACGCGCTGCTCGGCCAACTGGCGGCGGTCGACGCCCGGCTCGCGGCGCTCGAACGCGGCGACACGTCAACCGTCACTCCCGACGCGAGCCGGGTAGAGAACGCCGCACTGACCCTGCAGAAGCTGCTGCGCTTTTCGACTATGCGCGATCCCGCATTCAGGCAGCGACAGACCTTTCATCTGGCGCGAGCGGCGACCGTCTCCCGGCTGTTCACGGCGGCAGCGAATCTGCCTGAAAGCACCGCGGGCCTCACGGGCAGCGTCGTGCCCGATCTGCGCGACGCTTGTGCGCGTCTCGCCGAATCCATCCGCACCGAAGAGCGCTTCGTCATCGCCAGCGCGGCTGTGCCCGTTTCCCCGGCCGCTGCGCTGCCTGGCTCTCTCTTCGAAATCGGCAACGCCCTGCGCGCCTTCGCCGACCGCTGCGCAGCGCCGGAGCCCGCCGAGTCTGCCGCCGAAAAGGAGCGGATGCTCGTGCCGGACGCTTTCTCCAATCCGGTCTATGCACAGTTCGCGCTGAAAACGTCGCTCGCGGCGTTGCTCGGCTACCTCTTTTACCGCGCGACCGACTGGCAGGGAATTCACACCGTCATGCTGACGGCGCTGATCGTGGCGCAGCCGAGCCTCGGCGCGACCGGCCGGCGCTCGATGCTGCGTATCGCTGGGGCAGCCGCGGGCAGCCTCATCGCGCTCGCAATGGTGATATGGGTGGTGCCGAACATCGACGGCCTGACCGGCCTGCTGCTGATGTCAATGCCCGTCATCGCGCTCGGCGCGTGGCTGGCCGCCGGTTCGGAGCGCATCAGCTATGCGGGAACCCAGCTCATGTTCACGTTCGCGCTCGCCCTGCTCGAACAGTTCGGGCCGACCACCGATCTCAGGGAAATCCGCGACCGCATGCTCGGCATTCTGCTCGGCGTGGCCATCTCCGCGGTCATTCATGCGTCACTGTGGCCGGAGGCCGAAGGCGAGGCGCTTCGCCAGCGGCTGGCGCGCCTGCTGCGCCGCCTGGCAGCACGCCTGCGGCAACCGCAGGAAGGCCCTCCGACCCCGCTCTGGGCCGAACTCGCCGATTGCGAGGCGATGGCCGCGCGCGTCGCACTCGAGCCCGGCTGGCAGTTTGGCGAAGCGCAACACGAGGCGTTCCAGGTACACATGCAGGCGGTGCTCGCGCAAACCCGCGAGATCCTGCTCGCGAGCGTCGCATTCGAAGCCGAGCGGCGTGCGCTGCCCGAGCTGCCACCCGAGGGCCCGCGCAACGCGACCCGGTTCGCAGAAACCACCGCCGCCTCGCTGGAAGCCTACGCGGACGACCTGACCGCGCGGCCCGAGTCGGTACGCACGCCCACGCTCGCCCCGCCGTCGGCCGCCAAAGAACCGACCGCTACAGAGGCGACATTGCAAGCAACGTCGGACGCGCAAGCGCGAGTCGTCGCGCGCGCCGCAAAACTGGCCGAGCAGGTTTCCACGCTACCCCACTGGGGCGTCGCCTCGACCGCCCCCGCCTTCCCTACCGAAGCATCGCAAGCATGACTGTATCCTCCGTTCACGTTGCGTCTCGCTGTCTGCGCTGGGGCGCGCGCGCCGCGCTCGCCTGTGCCCTGTCCGCTTGCGCACTGGTCCACGACGACAGCAAAGCCCCCGCGCCGGTCGCGGCGGATCAAATCCGTCTCGCCAGCGACATCCAGTTCGCGCAAGGCGACTGGCCCGCGGACACCTGGTGGAAAGCTTATGCGGACCCGCAGCTGGACACGCTCGTCGAACGGGCGCTGGCCTCGTCGCCATCCCTCCTGATTGCACGCACGCGCGTCTCCCAGGCAAAGTCGGATATCGATCTGGTGCGCGCGGGCACCAACCTCCAGGTCGCGGCGCTGGGCGCGATCGATCGCCAGCGCGTGTCATCCAACGGGTTTCTCGGCCCGTACTCGGGCGAGCAGCCGCTGATCGGCGCGACGGGGCCGTGGTACACGGAAGGCATCGTCGGTCTTGGCGCCAGTCTGAATGTCGACATCTGGGGCAAGCAGCGCGCACAGGTGCAAGCCGCGATGGGCGTACGCAATGCGCGGCTCGCCGAACTGGCGGCCGTGCAGCTCGAACTGTCCACCGACGTGGCCCAGATTTATTACGGAATCCAGACGACCTACGAGCTGATCGATCTGCTCCAACGGCTCGAAGGCGAAGCGGCGTTCTCCGTCGAGGCTCACGCCGCCCGCGCAGGGCGCGGTCTCGAGCCGAAAACACAGACGGAACTCGCACGAGCGCAACTGCTGGCGACGCAGCGTCAGATCGTGGCGGCCCAGGCCCGCGTGAAGCAACTTCGCGAATCGCTGCGCGCGCTGCTCGGCGCAGGGCCCGACGATCTGCCGGAAATCCGGCCCGTGCCTTTGCCCCTGCCGCAGGCGACCTTGCCGCCCACGCTTTCGTATGAGCTGCTGGCCCGCCGGCCGGACCTCCAGGCCATGCGCTGGTACGTGCAGTCGTCGTTCAGCCGCATTGACGCGGCCAAGGCCGCGTTCTACCCGAGCTTCGACATCAAGGCGTTCTTGGGCGTCAATGCGCTGCATCTTTCCGACCTGTTCACACATGCGAGCCAGCAGATCAACCTGATTCCGGGCCTGTATTTGCCGATCTTCGAGGGCGGACGCCTCAATGCGAACCTCAGCGGCGCTCGCAACGCGAGCAACGCGCTGATCGAGCAGTACAACGAGACCGTGCTCGATGCGGTGCGCGACGTGGCTGTGACGGCGAGCAGGCTGCAGGATCTCGGCGACGAGACGAACTTGCAGACGCAGAAGATCGAGGCCGTGTCCTTCGCCGAAGCGAGCGCGCAGGCACAGTATCAACGCGGCGTCGCAAGCCGCCTCGCCGTGATGGACGCGCGCCAGGCGGTGCTGCTCGAGCGCATCGCGCTGCTGGATATCAACGCACGGAGCCTGAGTCAGGACATCGCGCTCACGAAGGCCCTTGGTGGCGGCTACCGCTCTGGTTCGGCCAGCACTCTGTCCGCCCGCCCATGAGTGCGAGCATGCAAACGTCCATGAGTACGCAGCCGAGCGTGGGCATGCCGGAAGCCGTGGCTCTCATGGAAGCCCATTCAGAGGCTAACGATGTCCTCATGCTCCTGTTTCGGGTTCACAGGACTTTCAGCAGCGCGCTCACTGATGAGATCCAGGGCGCGCTTGGCGTTTCGGCCACGCAGGCGCGTGTCCTGCTCTGTCTGGCCGGCTCGGCCTCTATCACCTGTTCGGGCCTGGCCCGACGCCTTGGCTGGGATAGCAGCCATGTCTCTCGCCTCGTTCCGGTGCTGCAAAAGCAGAATCTGATCGCGAGCCGGCGTTGCACGATCGACCGCCGGACGGTGTGGCTTTCGCTCACCGCCGCGGGCACGGCGATCGCGGAGCGCGTGCCCGCCGTCTTTAACGCCAGTGAGCAAGCCATCCTGAGCACGTTCGACGAACACGAACGCGAGTTGCTGCGCAGCCTGCTTTGCCGCGTCGCGGGCCAAGGCGAACCCGCCGTGCGCGACGGGGCGGACGGTGCATCCGCACACCTCGACGAGGCTTGAGCGCAGCGGCGGCGCGAACTTCAAGCCGAGCGTCCGCTGTTACTCACGAACCAGCGCGACGCCCACGCGTGCGGTCGTGGACGGCATGAGCAGCAAGGCTGCGGCGAGCGACACGAGGCATCCGGCAAAGACTTCCTCGATACGCAATTCGGCAAGCGGCACGATGGCGAAGCCAAGCTGGCCGTAAACGAGCCCGACGAGCATCGTGATGAAGAACACGCCGCGAGCGTATGCGTGAAAAATGTAATAGGCCCAGCCGAAGACCGATAAGGCCATGGCGGCCACAAGCATCCAGGTTTGGTGTCCGCATAGGGTAATGAGCAGCACGCTGACCACCGCGCCGCTCAGCGTGCCGGCAATGCGCTTCATGACCCGTGCGCGCGTGCCCTGATACGAAGTCGTCCCAAGAAAGACGACGAAAGTGCTTATGACCGCCCACATCGAACGGTCTTCGGAGAATTCGCCGCCCACCAATATCGCGAGCAGGGCCGCGACGCTGGCGACGAGGGCCGGCCGCCACGCGAGCCGGCGGAGCCGGTGCGCGAGCACGGTGGAAAAGGGCCGCCGGGGCGGGCGCCCGGTCACGAGGAGGTCGGCGACATAATGGATGGTTACGCGGCCCCATGCCTTCGCAGCCACGAGGGTGTGGGGCAACGCGCACATGAACGACGGCGCCGGCGCACTGCCCCGCGCGACCGGAATGACGACGCGCCCGACGAATGCGACGATGAAAGGAGCCATCGCCATGGCAGTCAACATTGTCATCAGCCGCGTGTGTGAAGGATGCAGATACAGGCCGAGGTAGAACGACACGAGCGTGAGCATCGCTGCGCCCACCGCGCGAGCGCCGAGCGATTGGCACAAGATACCCAGAAACACGACGAGCAGCGCCCCGGCGTCACGCAGCGCGGGCTGCGACGCGAGCGTGGCGGCACCGGCAAACGAGGCGCAGGTGCACACATAGAGAACAAGTATCGAGGTGAGCCAGCTCGACCAGCGCGCTTCGCGCAGAAATAAAGGCGCAATCATCGCGAACAACGCGCCAGGTACTGCAAGCGTCGGCGCTTCGTGATGGCGCAGCGCCCAGGACACGCCCACGCCTGCCGTGAGCAGACAAGCGAGCGTCGAGCGTGCGGCACCACGCAGGCGCGCGAATTCGGGGTCCTCGACAAGTGCGCGTTGGAACGCGCGGGAGCATGCGGCGGCGATCATGGTCGACGATATCCGTGCGTGTCGGCTCCGGGCTTGTGGCCGTGGGCCGATGTCCGGGCATAGCAGCCAGGCGTTGGCGTGGACACCTGATGCGCACGCCTTCCGGGATCTCCGGTCTGACGCACGCCCGGTGAGGCGTAGTCCCGGGCGCACCCAGTCTGCGTCGAGGTACGATGCAAGGCGGGCATTCCGGGTTTTCCCGGATGATAGCCGATCAAAATTAAGCCAATGTCGCGATCGACAAGATCGTGCACCAGGCGTGGCATCGACGCTCTACGCGCGAGGCGTTGGGACGAGCAAACGCGTCGCGGCCTCCCCTACTTTGGAGACAACGACAGCCAAGGGCTTTCGCAGCCGGCCCCTGTTTACACCGGGAGCCCGATAGTAATGGGCCGACGCGATTGCGCCGGCCCGAAACCTCAGACACGCAGTGCGTCAGAGGACATAAGACGCGTCGCGTTAGAACATCTTGCGCAGACCAATTGCCAGGCCCAGCTGGTTCGTGCGGCCAATATTGTTGGTCGCGTTGTTGTTGGCGTCTACACCGCCCGGATAGTCGGCAGAGAAGGCACCGGTGCCGCGTGCCCAGTCGGCAATCCCGTAAACTTCCGTGTGCTTCGAGAACGAGTACTCGGCAAGCACGGTGGCCGACTGGTTGTCGCCTCGCCCGAGGCCGCCATTGAGCAGAAGCGCATTGCGCGTCTGGCCGTAGTAGTACGCAAAGGTAAACAGCAGCGGCGCGGTAGCTTGCCAATTCGCACCGACATAATAGGTATCGTCGATCCGGTTACGGCTGAAGCCGTGCAGTGTCGGCGCGCCCGCTTGTTGCATGTTGTAGTCGGTCAAGCCAGTCTGATCCTGCCCGTGCAACCAGCCGGCCAGCAGGCGGATATCCTGGTTGAGCTGATACGCGCCGCTGACGTGATAGAACGTGGTCTTGCCGCCATTGATTGCGCTACCGATATTGTTGCCGACCGACGAACCTGTCGCGGACGTCGGGACGGAAACCTGGTGGAAGCCAACGTTGAGTTGGGCGGGACCGTACGCGTAGGTCAATTCCACGGCGTAGGTCGCGCCGAGACCGACCGAACCCGCCTGGTTGCCGAAGCCGTACAGCGCGTCGATCGACAGATTATCGAAGGTGCCCTTGTACTTGACCGAGTTGTTGACGGTAAGGTAATTCCCGATGCCGTTGTACATCCAGCTGTTTTGCCAGTAGTCACCCACGGTCAGCGGATCGAAGACGTCACCCAACGTATCGTAGGCGGGCGCATATTGCCTGCCGAAGGTCAGCGCGCCCCACTTGTTGCTCGACAGCCCCACGTAGGCCTGCCGGCTGAACAGCGTGTTGTTCTCGTGGAGTTGTCCATTGAATGCCTCGAAGCCGTTTTCAAGCCGGAAGACAGCAGAAAGGCCGTCCCCCAGGTCTTCGGAGCCCTTCAAACCCCAGCGGCTGTGGGTTTCCGGGCCGGAGGTCATCGAGACCTGATCCTTGCCGCCAACACCGGCATTCGTCTGATACCGAATGGCGTTATCGACCAGCCCGTACAACGTAACCGAACTCTGTGCGAACGCCGATGTTGCTGCAACAGCGAACAGTGCACCCACAGCACTGGAAATTGCGACCTTCTTCATTTCTACCCCAAGCGTGATTAATTCTTTACCACTCGATCAATTCTGTTCGAGCCAACGCAATAAAACCGTTGACGCGATACTAGGTCGCCGCAATTTTGACGCATAGCGTTCGGGAGGCATTGTTGCGTGTTTGCCAGGCGCGGTGCATACGCGATACGGCATGCAAGTCCCTGATTGATAGAGCTGTTTTTTGATTGCTACATTCTGGGAAAAGCTCTTTTCCGAACTTGCGACTAGTCCCGGCGATCCGGGAGGCGCTTTCAAACGCCCCCCTCGCCCACACTTAACCAGACACGCGATCCGCAACCTTTGCGCGCGCGCCGAGGCTGCTTTCGTCTTCACGCTCGTCGAGGTACTCGGTACGGTAGCCCGCGCGTACGCCCCAGTAGTAAAAGACCAGCGAGCAAACGATCACAGCGAGCATGTCCCAACCGTAGGGCAGTATGCCGAGGCCGCCGAAATCCTTGCTGCCGATCTCGGACAGAATCGCCATGACCGGCAGGTAGGCTATGAGCCACCACGCCGCCTTGAGGTCGCGGCCCCAGCCGTTAAAGCCCGACTTGGCCTGAAAATAGAAGTACACGGGTAGCGCCACGATCATCAGGAGAATGATCTCCCCGGTCAGCGGCCACTTCGCCCAATAGAGAACGAGCGATGCGCAGACGAACGCGAACGGCGCGATCACGTTCATGAACGGCAAGCGCAACGGACGAGCGAGATCGTGGGCTGCACGCCGCAGCGCCATCAGGCTGATCGGTCCGGTCAGAAAGGAGACGACGGTCGCGACCGAAATCACCGCGGACAGCGTTCCCCAGCCGCGGAAGAAGAACAGAAAAATAAACGACACCGACAGGTTGAACCACATGGCCTGACGCGGCACGCCGTAGAACGGGTGCACATTGCCGAACATCTTCGGCATGGTGTTGTTGCGCTCCATTGCGTAAATCATGCGTGCCGTCGTCGCCATGTAGGTCGTGCCGGTACCGCTCGGGCTCACGAACGCATCGACGTACAGCAGGACTGCCAACCAGTTCAGGTTCAGCGCGATCGCCAGTTCCGCGAAGGGGGACGCGAAGTTGAAGTGACTCCAGCCCTTCGCGACGTCGGCGGGATTGACGGCGCCGATATAAGCGACTTGCAGCAACACATAAATGACCAGCGCAAGCAGAATCGAACCGACCACGGCGAAAGGCACGCTTTTGGCCGGATCGCGCGCCTCACCCGCCAGGTTGATCGGGCTCTGGAAACCGTTGAAGCTGAATACGATGCCGCTCGTCGCGACCGCCGTGAACACCGCCGGCCAGCCAAATGGCGCGAAGCTGCCGGCCGCGCCGAAGTTCTCCTTGTGGAAGCCCGTCAGCATCAAGCCGAGGATCGTGGCGCCCGGCACGAGGAACTTGAAGACCGTGATCGCTGAATTGGCGCGCGCGAACACCTTCACACCCCAATAGTTCAACATGAAGTAGATGACGACGAGCAACGCCGAGAGAAAGACACCGATCGGTGTCAACGATCCATCGACCAATAACCGGTGCGCCCAGTCATAGGGCCACGTGCTCATGTACTGGATCGA
Organism: Paraburkholderia sp. CNPSo 3272; assembly: GCF_024206495.1. Lineage (GTDB taxonomy): Bacteria > Pseudomonadota > Gammaproteobacteria > Burkholderiales > Burkholderiaceae > Paraburkholderia. Next base: position 68,102 of record NZ_JAMBPQ010000014.1, read on the forward strand.
CGCTTCAGCCTCGACCGGAATTACGGATACCATCGCAATCCAGTTGGCCCACGCACTAACGAAACCGACGAGCGCGCCGTGCGAATAGCGTGCGTACCGCACCGTGCCGCCTGACTCGGGAAACATTGCGCCAAGCTCGGCGTACGTCAACGCGATGGCGAGAATCACGACCGCACCGATGATCCACGCACAAATGGCCGCCGGCCCCGCGATTTTCGCTGCCTTCCATGCGCCGAACAGCCAGCCCGACCCGATGATCGAGCCCAAACCAGTGAACATCAGCGCAACTGGCCCGATGTTCCGTCGAATAGAACTTTTCACTTCTTTCCCTGATATTTACAGATCCTCAACGGGAGAATCCAGATAAAAGCGGTGAGGCTAAGCAGCCAAAAAAGCCGCATTAACCCCACGTTCCGAATAAGTTCCTTTCGGGTCGGGCTGTATATCAGGGCAAAAGAAGACGGGTTATGTCGCAGTCAGGTCACCGCCTGATGCGATGTGCGAATCCACGTGGTCAGGCAACAGCACGCAACGCAACGGTTTTGTTGGGCGTCCGATATTGGCTCACCGTGAAATCGATGAAGCTGCGGACCTTTCTCGACAGGTTGGTGCGCCCCGAGTAGAGCATCGAAATCTCGCGCGGGCCCCCATTTACATCGAACTGCTCGAGCACGCGTACAAGCGTGCCGTGCGCGAGATCATTGGCGACAAGCGGAGCGGGCAGCAGTGCGATGCCAATGTGATTCAGCGCGGCCACGCGCACCATCGAGCTGCTCGACGCGCTAACGCCTCGCCCAGTGCACACGCGATAGACGCCGTTCGCGTTGGAGAACTCCCACGTGCGCGACGAGCCGTCGGACACGGCGAGCAGGCTATGCCCGCCAAGCGCCGAGGGATCGCGCGGCGTATCGTGCCGTGCGAGATACGTCGGCGACGCGACGACCACGTCCTCAATGTTCGTCAGGCGCCGGCTCACCAGTGTTGCGCTGGCATACCGCCGGCCGTCGGAAAAGCAGACGTCGTAGCCCCCTTCGACCATGTCGATGTGCGTGTCGAACGTCGTGACGTCGAAGTCGATGCGGGGGTGCAACGTGCGATAGGCGGCGAGCAGCTCCCCGAGGCCCGACACGGCGAACGTCATTGGCGCCGCGATCCGCAGCGTGCCGCTCGGGTCGCGCGTGGTCTCCATCAGGTTCGACTCCATTTCATCGAGCTTCTCGATGATCTCGCGGCAGCCCTCCAGATAGTCCTTGCCGATTTCCGTCAGCGAGAGGCTGCGTGTGGTGCGGTTCAACAGCCGTATGTTCAGATGCGCTTCCAGCATGCCGATGCTGCGCGTGACTGCAGCTGCCGACATGCCCAACTGCCTGGCGGCCAGATGAAAGCCGCCGAGGTCCACCACGCGCGTGAATACCCGCATCGCTTGTAACTGATTCATGTTCTCTTAGACAGAAGGTGTGCTCGACATGGTGAATCATGGACGACCGAGACTAAATCTATCCTGCCAGGCCGATTAATTCTTCTTTAAGTTCGCATCGCATTCGTGAACGTTTGCGGAGTCGTTTCCCATCCAACAGGCATTTCCCTAACCTTGCCGGCAAAAAAAACGCGAGCCAGGCTCGCGCAAAAGGGATAATGATGAACAAGTGCAGCTGCCGACAGGGCGTCCATTCCATTAACGCATTGCGACGGCACGAGCAGTATAGGTATGTCGACGATGGCTCGGTTGGCTCACTCTGCAATTCACTCGTTTGTTCAACAAAATAATTCCGGTCCGGCAAGCTGCATCAATTTCAGTTAGGCAGCATCGCCAGGCGCTCTGCGCTCTGCGCTTCCTTCACCGCCTTCGCTGTGCTGGACAGCACCTCAGTGAGCTTTTCGAGGTTCTCTTGTGGAATCGCAAAGCCGGCCCAGCCGATACCGGTGTGCCGGAGCATCAGTACGACGCCGTCAAATAGCGGGCTCGTCTCCGCGTGCCAGCACGGGTCCATCTCGATCAGGTACTGGTGCGAGTGCGCGGGTTTCCTCGGAACCTCCGGACGCATCGACGCGCGAAGCATCGCGAGGTGCTCGATCACGGCGTCGACATCGGTGCTCTCCAGCATGGCGGTTCTGCCTTCTATTCGGATGCACACTGCAGGCGTGCCGTATTCGTTCACCAGTTCGATGCTCATCGGGCGGGTCATGTCCCTGTTCCTTTCACTATCACGATCAGGAAATTATGGCGCGCGTGCTGGCGCGGAACGTTGCGAACCGATTGCCGGACCATGAAAGTATATTCATGTTCCACGTCGGCGAGCGGGCGCGCGGAACGATGCGCCCGCGCTAGCGACGCGCCGTGCTGAGCTGATAGCCGTAGCGGTTAACGGTTTGGACGTGGACGTCGGGCAGGTGCTGCGTGAGCTTGCGCCGCAGTCGCGAGACGACGAGATTGACGTTCGACGGGTCGACATCACCCGTCTCGGGCCACGCGTAGCGGGTCAGCTGATCACGCGGGACGGGGGCGTTGAACTGGCGCATCAGGCATTCGAGCAACAGGTACTCGCGCCGGGTCACGGCGAGCCGCCGTTCGCCATCGACGAGCTCGCGCGTCAGCGGATCGAGCAGCAACGGCGCCGCGGCGGGCTGAACATTCGCGGCGCGCGAGAGCGCCGTGCGACGCAGCGCCTGCATCCGCTCGTGCAATTCGATGAACGAATAGGGCTGGCAGAAGCAGGCATCAGCGCCCGCACGCAGCACCCGAGCGCGGTCCTGCGCCGCCGCCAGCCCTAGCAACACGATGATCGCTGCGCCGCGACCCACCGCCGACAGCTCGCCGAGGGAGCCGAGCAGCGCCGCGTACCGCGCCGGGTCAAACGTCATCGTGACAATCGCGTCGTACGCCTCATGGCGTGCGAGAAAGATGCTGTCGCGCAGGTCGTCGGCGCGTTGGAGGCTATACGCGCTTTCCTGGAGCGCCTTGAAAAGCCAGGTGGATTCGGGATGCGAAGGCGCGGCGAAGAGAACTCGCATTCGGTTGGACCTGCAGTCCTGCAATGAGTATCGATTTGATCAGGCAAGCGTGCGTGACCAGCATTCGATCGTCACACGCGTGCCCGGCTTCTCGTCGTCGATGCGCATCGTAAAGTCGTGTACGCGGATCACCGCCGACACGATGCTGAGCCCGAGCCCGGAGCCTGTAAGGTGGCTCGTCCGCTCGCTGCGGTAGAAACGCTGCAGCACTGCTTCACGCTCTTCCGCGGGGATGCCGGCGCCATTGTCGACGATGTCGATGCGCGGCCCTGCCGTCGTCTGGGCCAGCGTGATCGACACCGAGCCGCCATCGTGCGTGAACTTGATCGCGTTGTCGATCAGATTGCTGAGCATCTCGAACAGCAGGGCACGGTCGCCATGTACCGGCTCTGTGCCGCCAGCGTTCACGGTGAGGTTGATCGCGCGGGTTTCCGCAAGCGGCTCGTAGAGCTCGCCGACCTCGCGCACAAGCGCCGCGAGCTCGACCTCGCCGAAGCCGCCGCGCCGTTGCAGCGTGCCGATCTCGGAGATCCGCAGCATCGCGCGGAAGCGGTCGAGCAACGCATCCGTTTCGGTGCGCGCGCGCTCCACGAGATCGTGGATCGCTGCGTCGTCCACGCGGCTCGTGCGCTCCGCGATGTGCGAGAGGAGCGTCCGCACATGGGCGAGCGGCGTGCGCAAGTCGTGCGCGATGCCGTCGCACGCCCCTTTCACTTCGTTCATCAGCCGCTCGACGTCGTCGAGCATGCGATTGACGAGGTGCGCGAGCATATCCAGCTCGTCGCGCCCGCCGACCGGCAGGCGCTGCCCCAGGTCGCCCTGCGCGATGCGCTGCGTGACGCGCCGGATCTCCTTCGCGCGCCGCATCTGCCGCATGCTCAGCGCGAGGCCGCCCGCGACGCCCGACGCGAGGCACAGTATCCCGCCCGCGACGAGCGCGTTGATGATGGTCTTGCGGATGTGCAGGATATGCGTGAGGTCGCGCGCGATGACGAGTGTTTTACCGTCCTTGCGCCGTTCGACCATCGCACGCACGACCGGCGACGGTCCGCTGCCCTCGATCTGCATCGAATGTTGCAGCGTTACGCCCGTGCGGTCGGCCCGTACACCGGACGGCATCGCAAGCACATCGCCCGCGAGGTGGGACCCATCGGGCGCAAAGAGACCGTAGTAGTTGGAATGCATCCGCTCGCGTTCTATCCGGCGGTAGATCGCGTTGTTCAATTCGGAGTCGGGCAGCGAATCGAAGTAGATCAACTGCCAATCCATGACGACGTCGGTTTCGCGCTCCATCTCCGCCGTCACGGTCCAGCCGATGTAGCTGAGCAGCAGCGCGACTGAGCACGAAAAGACCACAGCATAGGTCGTCAGCAGCCGGAAGGTCGCCGAATGCCAGCGCCCCCTTACGCCGACCGGCGGCGTCGAAGTAGAAATTTCTGTCAACGTGTTGCGCTCACGCGAGCATGATGTAGCCGGCACCGCGCACCGTCTGGAGCAGTGGGGGAGCGCCGGGCGGATCGACCTTCTTGCGCAGTCTGCCCATGTGCACGTCGATGAGATTGGTGCCCGGATCGAAGTGATACCCCCAGACCGCCTCGAACAGCATCGTGCGTGTGATCGTCTGTCCGGCGTGGCGCATCATGAATTCGAGCACGCGATACTCGGTGGGCAAGAGCGCGATCTCTTCGCCATTACGTTGGGCCTCGCGCGAGATCAGATCGAGTTCGAGCGGCCCCACGCGCAACGTCGTTTCGGATTGGGTTGCGGGCGCCTGGCGGCGGCGCAGCAGCACTTCGAGGCGTGCGGCCATTTCCTCGGGGTCGAACGGCTTCGTCAGATAATCGTCGCCGCCCGCGCGCAGGCCGCGGACGCGTTCGTCGACGTCGCCGAGCGCGCTCAGCATCAGGACCGGCGTCTGGACGCCGATGCTGCGCATCGTGGTCACGATGGTCAGGCCGTCAACGCCCGGCAGCATGCGGTCAAGCGTAATCACGTCGTACTCGTCGCTGATCGCGCGCGCAACCCCGTCGCGGCCGTTCGCGGCCCAATCGACCGTGAAACCGCGGCTTTTCAATTCGCCAACGATTTCATTCGCGGTGATTTCATCGTCTTCGATCGTGAGTACACGTGCCATGATCGGGTCGGACGCCACGGTGTACGGCGCCACCTGGCGCGGCAAGTTATCGGAAGGGGGACATGATGCCATATTCGGTGCTTGCGTTCATCCCGTAAGGGCTGGTTCAAAAAAGGGAGCGCGAATATCGAGCATTGCCCCACGCGGACTACCCGGTCAGACGACAAAAACCCAAAACCGGTTTCATTAAAAAAAATTTAGAGTGCGAGCCGCGGCCCGAGTCCTCGTGCCAGGCCTCCCCTTTTTAAACACTTTTTCACCTTCATGCCGGGCCTTCGATACGTCGCGCAAAATATCATCGTGGCTGTCATGCCGGGATCAGCGGCCAGCCCGATTACGTGAAGAGGACGCTTTGCGCCAACTCCCGTTAGCGTGCGGTAACCGCGAAGTGCTGCTGTCCGCCTGACACGACATTCGGTCTTTCAGCTTCGCCGCATTCGCGAACGCATTCGCCTTGCGAACTTTGAACCTCGCAACCACATACAGGGAGTACTAATGAAAAAGCTTACTCGTTCGACAATGCCCGTCGTGATCGCACTCGCCGCCTTGTTCAGTGCTGCGGGCGCTCACGCGCAGACCGTTCAGGATAGCCAGACCCACGCCGCTGCCCCAACGCAACACGCGCTGACGCGGCGGGACGTCGAACGCCAGCTCGTCAAGGCCGAGCAGGACGGCTCACTAGCGAGTGCGGACTCGATCTACTACGGCACCTACTGGGGCTGGGAGAATCCTGTCGAGACACGAAGTCTGGTTTCCGTACAGTAAATGGCAGCAGGCATCGAACCTCACCAGTGAGGACTGCGGCGTTGCACTTCGACAACGCCGCGTGCACGTGGCCGCCTCTGCGGCCACATTCGAGCAGCGTTGGTACGCTGAGCGGGCTCTCCAGCCCATGACTTTTTTATGACGAACGACGTGAATGCCGGCACGTCACTCTTTCAGTTTTCGGCGCCTTCGGCCTTTCTCCGCTTCCTATACTCCGCCCTTCCTGAAGCGCAGCGGTTTCTTTGCGCAGAACGGAATCGGGTCTAATAACGGAGAAACTTGATGAAGTACAGGAATATAGCCGTCATCGTCGTATCGATGGTGGTCGCCAGCGCCGCACATGCGCAAAGCAGCGTCACATTGTTCGGGTTGATCGACACGAGTGTTGCCTACAGCAGCAGCGCGCGCACCAACGCCGCGAACCCTGCCGCAGGCGGCGGCACGCAATGGCAGATGTTTGCCGGAAGCGTCTATACACCGCGCTGGGGTCTGCGCGGCAGCGAGGATCTCGGCGGCGGGCTGAGCGCGGTCTTCTGGCTGGAAAACGGCTTCAATTCGGCGAACGGAACGTTCAGGAACGGCGGCGACCTCTTCGGCCGCCAGGCATGGGTTGGTCTGAGCGCAAGGCAATACGGTACGCTGACGCTCGGCCGCCAGTATGACTTCATGGTCAGCTACCTTGCGCCGCTGAGTGCGACGGGCTCGGGTTTCGCGGGCAATCTCGCTGAGCACCCGTATGACAATGACAACCTCAACAACGACCTGCGCCTCAACAACTCCGTGAAGTTCAGCAGCGTCGAGTTCAACGGGCTGAAGTTCGGCGCGATGTACGCGTTTTCGAACCAGGCTGGCGAGGTTTCGAACAACAACGCCTACAGTGCCGGCCTGAGCTACGCGTTCGGGCCGCTGAACCTCGCGGCGGCGTACATGCAGATCAACCGCAACACGAATGCCCAGAATGCGAACGGCGCAGTCAGCACGGGCGATGGCGATGCGTTGACGATAGGCGGCCTGCAGCGGATGTACGGCCTGGGCGCGCACTACGCGTTCGGCAAGTCGACCGTTGGCCTTCTCTGGACGCATTCGTCGACCGAGAGCGTTTCGAGCCTCTGGTTCGGCGGCAGCACGAGCAACGGCGCGCTGCCGGGGCCGTCGAACGGCGCGGGCAACGACATCAAGTTCGACAACTTCGAGGTCAACGGACGCTACTTCGTGCGCCCCGACTTCAGCCTCGGCGCGTCGTATACGTACACGACGGCCTCGTTCACGTCGTCGAACGGCAACGCCCATCCGCACTGGAACCAGGTCACGGCTCAGGCGGATTATCTGTTCTCGCAGCGTACTGATGTGTACCTCGAGGGGGTCTATCAGCGCGTGGGCGGTGGCAATGGCATCTCGGCGTTCGACGCTGGCGTGTATACGCTGACACCGGCTACGGGCAACCAGCAGGTCGTTGTAGCCGTCGGCCTCAAGCACCGCTTCTGAACGCACGCATCGTTGCGGTTTGGGGGTGCTGCGATGCCAGGCGTCGCGGCATTGCAAGGAACGGGTTGCGCGGCCATCGCGCAATCCGTTTCCCTCTCGCGCTACGCTCGCAGCATTCGGATGCTATTCCTCACGATCGCCCCAAAGTTACGGCAATGCTCGCCGCAACCGCCTTCAACGCGCACATGCCGTCGCCAGCTTGCCGACGGTTATGACCGCCTGCTCGATTTCGCTCGACCACGGACTGCTGTAGTTCAGGCGGATGAAATTCCGATAGCTGTCCGAAACTGAAAACATATAGCCGGGACCGATCGTGATACGTCTTTCCAGAGCAAGCTGATAGAGTCTCATCGAATCGACTTTGGAAGGCAGCTCGACCCACAGCACATAGCCGCCTGCCGGGCTCGAAATGCGCGTGCCGGCCGGAAAAAACCGCATGACCATCGCTCTCATCAGGTTGGCCTGCTGCGCATATTGCTTGCGCACGCGCCGCAGGTGATGCTCATAGCCGTCACGCTCGAGAAACTCCGCGATCGCCAGTTGCGGAATCACCGGGGTCGCCAACGTATTGAGGAACTTCAGCTTTTCTACCTGATCGCGGTAGCGGCCAGGCAGCGCCCAGCCGATGCGGTACGCCGATGTGAGGCTTTTCGAAAACGAAGCGCAGTGCAGCACCATGCCCTTTTTGTCGTACGATTTAAGCGTGCTCGGATGCGATTCGCCGTAATAGAGCTCGTTATAGACGCCGTTTTCGATAAGCGGCACATCCGCACCCGACAGCAATTCCACTAGCGCGCGCTTGCGCTCGTCGGGCATCTTGAAGCCGAGCGGATTCTGGAAATTCGGCATTGCCATGCAGGCCGCGATCGGTTGTTCCCGGATGATTGCCGCGAGTTCGTCGATGTCGATGCCGTACTCCGGGTTCGTCGCGACCTCGATCGCCTTCATGCCGGCTCGCTCGATGGCGTGCAGCATGGCATAGAACGTCGGCGATTCGACCGCAACGACATCGCCCGGCTTCGCGACGGCCTGCAGGCACAGATTGATCGCCTCCGTTGCACCCACGGTCACGATGATTTCGTGCGGATCGATCGCCATGCCGTTCTCGAGGTAGCGCCGGGCGATCTGCCGCAAGAGTTCCGGGCTGCCCGGCGGCAAAGCGTTCGTTACGCCCCATAGCGCCTTGTTGCGACCGACGGCTGCCGCATAGCGATTGAGCTTGTCAAAAGGAAAGAGCTCGGGATCGGGATAAGGCGAGCCGAGCGGAATGGCGTCGTCGATGGCGATCGAGCGCAGCGTCGAAAGCACGAGCCGGCTCACGTCGACGGACGCCGACACGGCAATGGGCCGTGTCGGGCGCAACTCATCGGCGTGGCGATCGCCCTCGGCCACGCGCAGGCTCACGAAGTAGCCCGACTGTGGGCGGCTCTCCAGCAAGCCCCGGCTTTCCAGCAGCACGTACGCGCGAATCACCGTCGTAATACTGATGCGATGCTGCTGACTCGCTTGCCGCACCGATGGCACACGATCCCCCGGCCGATATACACCCTTGCGTATCAGATTTTCGATGTCGTCGGCGAGTTGCTCATAAAGATTCACTTCTTTACTCCTCGATCCGCGCGCGTGTTTCACTTGAAATGTTCCGGCGCGCGCGCAACTGTACTCTAGCAAGCCGGTGGAATCTGTGTGCCTCGATGCAGTGCTTCTGCTCTTAAGCTTGGGCCATCCAATCGCAGTGCGCGGCATTGGCCAGAAAACGCTGGGCGGCCTGCGCGAAGTCTACGGAACGAAAGTCATGGACCAGACAAAGCCAAAGGGCAAAATCGAGGCGTATCACCACCCCGCCGCCGGGTGGGGTGCGTTGAAGTACGTTGCCGTCAATCTGATCAAGGAGCGCGTTGCGGGCGGCAACTACCGCACCCTGTTCAAGCAGAACCAACCGGACGGTTTCGACTGCCCTGGCTGTGCGTGGCCCGACCGCCAGCACGCTTCGACCTTCGAATTCTGCGAGAACGGCGTGAAGGCCGTAGCCGCCGAAGCCACGACCAAACGCGTCACGCCGTCGTTCTTCGAAGAGCACACGGTCGAATCGTTGATGAAGCAGACCGACTACGAGCTCGAGCAGCACGGCAGGCTGACCGACCCGATGGTGTACGACGCCGTCACGGACCGCTACCGGCCCATCGCCTGGAACGACGCCTTCGCACTCGTCGCGAAGCATCTAAACCAGCTCGACTCGCCCGACGAAGCGGCGTTCTACACTTCGGGTCGTGCGAGCAACGAAGCCGCGTTCCTCTATCAGTTATTCGTGCGCATGTATGGCACGAATAACTTTCCCGACTGCTCGAACATGTGCCACGAGGCGACGAGCCGCGGCCTCCCTGCAACGGTTGGCATTGGCAAGGGCACGGTCACGCTCGACGACTTCGAACTGGCCGACACCATCATCATCTTCGGGCAGAACCCCGCAACGAACCACCCGCGCATGCTCGGCGAACTGCGAGAAGCATCGCGCCGCGGCGCCACCATCGTGTCGGTCAATCCCCTGCGGGAGCGCGGCCTGGAGCGCTTCACGAGCCCCCAGCATCCAGTCGAAATGCTGACGTTCAGCAGCACGAAGATTGCCTCGATGTTCATCCAGCCGAAGCTCGGCGGCGACTTCGCCTTGATCAAGGGCGTCGCCAAGCATCTCATCGAACTCGACGACAAAGCGATCGAGAACGGCGCGCAACGGTTGCTCGACCTCGACTTCATCAACCAGCACACCCTCGGCTTCGACGCCTTCGCCGACGACCTGCGCAACGAAAGCTGGCCGCTGCTCGAAGCGGAGTCCGGCGTCGCGCGCGAAGATATTGAGGGCCTGACGCGTACCTATGCGAACGGCGAGCGGGTGATTGCCACCTGGGGCATGGGCATCACGCAGCACAAGCATTCAGTGCAGACCGTGCATATGCTCTCCAACCTCCTCATGATGCGCGGAAACATCGGCCGCGCGGGGGCCGGTCTGTGTCCCGTGCGCGGCCATTCGAACGTGCAGGGCAACCGTACCGTCGGTATCGAGGAGAAGCCTGCGCAGGCATTCCTCGACCGGCTCGGCGAGGTCTTCGACTTCGAACCGCCGCGCGAGCATGGCCTCGATGTCGTCGAGACGGTCGAGCACATGCTGGAAGGCAAAGTGAAAGTGTTCATAGGTCTCGGCGGCAACTTCGCCATGGCGACGCCGGACACCCCGCGCACTTTCGACGCGCTGCGCTCGTGCAAGCTCACTGTGCACGTCACGACGAAGCTCAACCGCAGCCATCTTGTCCACGGCACGGACGCACTGATTCTTCCGACGCTGGGCCGCACCGAAATCGACGTGCAAAACGGTATCGCCCAGGGCATCACCGTCGAGGACTCGATGAGCATGGTGCATATCTCGTACGGCATGAACAAGCCCGCTTCGCCGAACCTGATGTCAGAGACGGCCATCGTCGCGAACATCGCGCACGCGACGCTCGGCGACCGCAAGGTTGACTGGCTCGCCTATGCCGGTGACTACGCGAAGATTCGTGACGCCATCGAGCAGGTTATCGACGGGTTCCACCAGTACAACGAGCGCATCCAGAAACCAGGCGGCTTCCATCTGCGCGTCGCCTCGCGCGAGCGCGACTGGAAGACCGAAAGCGGCAAGGCGAACTTCATCGTACACGCCGTGCAGCAGGACACGCCGATCGCCCGCGCAAGAGCGCTGCACGGCGAACGCCTGATGACGCTCATGACGACGCGCTCGCATGACCAGTACAACACCACCATCTATGCGCTCGACGACCGCTATCGAGGCGTGTTCGGCCAGCGCCGCGTCGTGTTCATCAACCCGGCCGACATCGCCATGCTCGGCATGCGCAACGGCGACTGGGTCGACATGACCACCGTCTGGGACGACGGCATCGAACGCCGCGCGAATTGCTTCCGGCTCGTCGAGTACGACATCCCGCGCGGCTGCATCGGCGCCTACTACCCCGAGACGAACCCGCTCGTACCGCTCGCGAGCGTGGGCGACATCTGCAACACGCCGACCTCGAAGTCGATTCCGGTGTTGCTGCACCGTTCGGCCGAACCGCCGGTCCTGCCAGCGTTTGATTCCTCTTGCCGGGCAGTGCCGCTCCCATTCGGGCCGCACAGCGGCTCTCAACTTCCCAAGTGATGACCATGTCTGTCGAAGCTCTTGATCTGGCGCGCGGCCAGTTTGCGATGACCGCGATCTTCCACATACTCTGGCCGATTCTCACGATCAGCCTGTCCGCTTTTCTGCTCGTTGTCGAGATACTCTGGGTCAAGACCAGCGATGTCGTCTGGTACCGCCACGCGCGGTTCTGGAGCAAGCTTTTGTTGCTCAATTTCGCCGTCGGCGTCGTGAGCGGGATCCCCATGGAGTTCCAGTTCGGCACCAACTGGGGGCCGTTTTCGGAATACACCGGTCAGTTCTTCGGCAACATTCTCGGCTTTGAAGGCGCAATGGCCTTCATGCTCGAAGCCGGCTTCGTCGGCATCATGATGCTGGGATGGGAGCGTGTTCCCAAGGGCGTTCACCTGTTCGCCACGGCGATGGTCGCACTCGGCTCTTCGCTGTCCGCGTTCTGGATCATGGTCGCGAACTCCTGGCTGCAAACGCCGAGCGGCGTCGCCGAAGTCAACGGCAAGCTTGTCGTCACCGACTACGTGAAAGCGATCTTCAGCCCGGACATGCCGTGGGGCACCTCGCACATGTGGTTTGCCGCGCTCGAAACCGGCCTTGTGGTGGTGGCGGGCATCTCGGCGTACTACCTGCTCAGGCGCCGCGATCCGGCCTTCTTCGTGCGCTCCTTCAAGCTCGCGCTGCTGCTTCTCGCGTTCGTGGCCCCCGTGCAGATCTGGCTGGGCGACTCCAGCGGCGTGGATGTCTTTGCCACGCAACCGGCCAAGGGTGCAGCGATCGAAGGCCACTGGGAAACCAACGCACCGGGCACTGGTGCGAGCTGGTCGCTCCTCGCGTGGCCCGACGCCGCCCAGCAACGCAACGACTGGTCGCTCGAAGTGCCAGGCCTGCTAAGCCTCCTCGGCACGCACAGCCTGCACGGCCAGATCAAGGGCCTGAGGGACATTCCCGTGGCCGAGCAGCCGCCGATGATTCCTCTGCTCTACTACGGGTTCCGGGTCATGGCCGGTGTGGGTTTCCTGTTCATGGTGCTCGCCTTCTGGACGCTTTACGCGCTGCGCAAGTCACGTGGCCGCCTTGAGGCGCTGCTGGCGCGACGCAAGCTGCTGCTCGCGTGGGTATTGGCGATCCCGCTGCCGTACATTGCGGTCGAGTGCGGCTGGATCGTGCGCGAAGTGGGCCGCCAGCCGTGGCTCGTCTATGGCCTGTTGCGCACGAGCCAGTCCGCCTCCGCGATTCCGGCCGGCGCCATCTCGGGCAGCATGATCATGTTCGCTGCTTTCTACGTCATCCTCATAACGTCGTTCTTCGTCTTCGCTCGCCGCTGGCTGCGCCGCGGCCCCGACCTCGGCCTGATGCCGCCGGCCGAGCCTGCCCGCCAGAGCGCCGCGCACGCCGTCGACTACTGAGCGACGACGCATCCGCCGTTTCGCATTCACCACAGGAAGTCATCATGCCTCCCTCAACAACTCAAGACCTGCTAAGCCATGCGTGGTTCGGGCTCATCGGCCTGATGCTCGTGCTCTACGTCGTCACGGACGGCTTCGACCTCGGCGTGGGCGTGCTCACCCTCCTGCGCCGCCGCGAAAGCGACCGCGACCTGATGATCCAGTCCATTGGCCATGTGTGGGACGCCAACGAGACCTGGCTTGTCGCGCTCGGCGGCGCGCTCTTCGGGGCGTTCCCCGAGGCCTACGCGATGATTCTTTCGGACCTCTACGTTCCGGTGATGCTGCTGATCGCGAGCTTCATCATGCGCGGCGCGGCGATCGAGTTTCGTCATGCCGCACACTCCAGCAAGACCGTGTGGGACCGCGTGTTCGGCATCGGCAGCCTGCTCGCGGCGATATCGCAAGGCATCGTGCTCGGCAAGATACTGACCGGCTTCGTGCCGGGCGCCACGAACCTCGGCTTCGTGGCCGTCACGGCGATCGGCGTCGTGTCCGGCTATTGCCTGCTCGGCGCGACCTGGCTCGTAAAGAAGACGACGGGTGCAATCGAAACGTCGGCGCGCCGCTATGCCGTTGTCTCTGTGTTCACGACCGTGGCGGCCGCGCTGGTGGTGTCGTTCGCCACGTTGAAGCTAAGCCCGGTGGGCGTGACGCGCTGGCAGGAAACCGGCGTGTTCCACCTGCTGATCGCGCTGGGCGTGCTGGCCGCACTCGCGTTTCTCTACGTGCTCTACTCGATTCACATGCGCGGAGAGCATGGCCCATTCGTCGGCGCCACGATCCTGTTCGTGGTCTCTTTCGCGGGCCTCGCGATCAGCCTGTTCCCCTACATCGTGCCCGGTCAGCTCACCGTCGCCGCTGCGGCATCGGACAGCACGACGCTCACCTTCATGCTATGTGGGATTGGCATCGTGTTCCCGATCATGGTCGGCTATAACCTGTACCAATACCATCTGTTCCGCGGGAAGGTCGTGCCGGTCAAGCACTAGTCATCTGCCCGCTAATGTGAAGAGATCATGAACGCCATCGCCGAGCCACTCATCGCCGCCGGACCGTCGTCGGACGGACTGCCCCGCATCGCTGCGCCGGCCTTCGACAGGCTCGGACGTCCCCTGCGAGATCTGCGCCTGTCCGTCATCGATCAATGCAATTTCCGTTGCACCTACTGCATGCCTCGTCACGTGTTCGGCGCGGACTACCCCTTTCTGCGGGCATCAGAGCGCCTTTCCTTCGATCAAATGGTCAAGCTCGCACGGGCATTTGCGTCTCTTGGCGTCGAGAAAATCCGCATCACCGGCGGCGAACCGTTGCTGCGGCGCGGACTCGAAGCGCTCATCGAGCGCCTCGCGCGCCTCACGGCAGCGAGCGGCAAGCCCATGGACATCGCGATGACGACAAACGGCTCGCTGCTCGCCAGCAGGGCACGCGCTCTGCGCGATGCGGGCCTCGGCCGCGTCACGGTCAGCCTCGATGCGGTCGATCAAGGGGTATTCCGGCGCATGAGCGACGTCGATCTGCCCGTGACTCGCATCCTCGACGGCATAGAGCAGGCGCAAGCCGTGGGCCTCGCTCCCGTCAAGGTGAACGCGGTGATCCAGCGGGACGTCAATGACAGCCAGATCCTTCCGCTCGTGCGTCTGTTCAGGAACACGAGTGTCGCCGTACGCTTCATCGAGTACATGGACGTCGGCGGTGCGTTCGACTGGTCTAACGCGACAGTGCTCACGGCGCGGGAGATACGAGCCATCGTGGAGTCCGAATTTCCTCTCGTGCCGCTCGCGGCCGAACGGGAAGGGGCAACCGCCGTCAAGTATCGGCATGCGAGCGGCAGCGGCGAAGTCGGATTCATCTCGAGCATCTCGGCGCCTTTTTGCGGCGCGTGCTCCCGTGCGCGCGTATCCGCCGACGGTCAACTCTATACCTGCCTCTTCGCCACGCAGGGAACGGACCTCAATCCCTGGCTCGGCGACGCCGTGCCCGTCGAGCAGTTGGCCGAATCCATTCGTGCAAGCTGGAACGCCCGTGATGACCGGTACTCGGAACTGCGCTGGATGCGGCGCAAATCGGCCACCGGCAAGGCGTGGCCGACAGTGCGCATGTCGCTCGTAGGCGGCTGAACGTTGCCACGCGCTTCACGACCCGCTACAGGAGGAAGGATTATGACGCCTGCCGGACCCTCGCAGGGCGCCCTGCCCGACATCCCGTCTCACTCCGAGAACACGCAGCCCCGCATCGGCATAGCAGCCGGCTTCGAAGTACGTATCCAGCATCAGCCGATCGATATTCAGGCGGAGATTGCACCGATCATGCGCAACCCGAACGTGGGGGCCGTGGTCAATTTCGTCGGGGTCGTCCGCAATAGTGGTGATTCCGACGACGTCGTCGCGCTCGAACTCGAGCAGTATCCCGGCATGACCGAGCACTCGCTATGGGGCATAGTCGAAGAAGCCAATGCACGATGGAAGGTCGATGCCATCAAGGTCGTTCACCGGGTCGGCCGCGTCGCCCTCGGCAATGCCGTCGTATGCGTGGTTGTCGCCGCGCCGCATCGCGCTTGCGCATTCGGAGCGTGCGAGTTCGTGATGGACTTTCTGAAAACGCACGCACCGCTGTGGAAAAAAGAAGTCAGCCGTGACGGGACATCCGAATGGGTAGAAGCCAGAGCACATGACGAACAAGCCATGCTGCGCTGGGGCTGAGGCTCCCGCGCCGCCGGCGACAACCGGAACCCAATCATGAGACTCACCATCAAGTATTTTGCGAGCATCCGGGAACAGCTCGGCATGCAGCAGGAAGTCGTCGATGTCGACGCGCCGCAGCTCACGATCGACGCGCTGCGGGCGCGGCTGGCCTCGCGCAACGCCCGGATGGCCGCAGCCTTACCCGAAGGCCGCCGGGTACGCACAGCCGTCAACCACGAAATGGTCGCCGGCTCATTTGTCGTGCGCGAGGACAGCGAGATCGCATTTTTTCCACCGGTGACCGGCGGGTAAAGCAGCGCTCGATTCACCGCTGCTGCGTCGTCCTCACTCGCTGAAGAACACACGTCACGACAAAGGGAAACGGCAGCATCAGCAACAGCAATATCCACGTCAGGACGTATACGGCCTGGATTCCACTATCTTGCAGGTCAACGAACAGCTTGACTGGGATACCCTGCGGAAAGTATGAGAAAACCGCAACGATTCCAAATTCGCCGACGATACGAACCCATGCCAACAACACAGCGGTCACGATGGCCCGCGAGCAAAGTGGCAACGTCACGCTGAAGAACGTCGTCAAAGGCGGTGCGCCCAGATCGTACGCCGCTTCTTCGAATTCGGGCGCCACGTTCTCAAAAGCCGTCCGTGCCGAAGTCACGTAGCAGGCCAGGCCGCCATAGACCTGTGCAAGCACAAATGAACTGGCATTATTGTTCAGTGAGACGCCAATCTCTGCGAAAAGCTGTCCGAGCGGTCCATAGGGACCATATGCTGAGACGAGCAGGATGCCCATGGCGAGCGATGGGATGAGCATCGAGTAGAAAACCAGAATGTCGACGTATCGCGTGAGCCGCGATTGGCTGCGTGCCAACCAGATCGACAGTGGCGTACCGACGATCACGATCACGATGATCGCCCAGACGCTCAACCGGAGCGACACGCCAACGGCCCGCCAGTCGCCGTAAGCCGCGTGAAGATCGTTGAACTGCGTCTCGCCGACGAGGCAGACGAGCGGGAGAGCCAGCAGCGCCAATGCGGGCGTCAGGCTCAACCATCCCGCGCGAGCCATCTTCGATCGAACAGGTTTCATTCCGCGATTGGGCCTTACTTGTTCAGGGCGCTGCCCTTTGGTGCGTCGTACCCTTTCTGATGGAAGATTGCTTGCCCCGCAGGACTCAGCATGAAGTCGATGAATGCTTGCGCGAGTTGGGGATGCGGCGCGTTGTTGAGCACGGCAGCGTAAAAGACCAGCGGTTGCGGGGAGAGTGTGCGCGGAGCACCGGCCGTGCCGGCGAGCTTGAACGAAACCGTGTCGTACCACCGGCGGGCGTCAGCCGGATTGCTGAGGTTGATCTCGTCCGGAAGTGCAATGTAGGGGAGCTTCGCGGAAATCACCGCGCTCCGATAGCCGGAAGAGGCATCGACTTGCCCCGCCTCCAGCCTCGAGAGCAACCCCCCTTCCGCAAAGACTTGCTGCGGATTCTCCGTGGCGCCTAGAATTCTCCGGGCAAGACCAGGCTGTCCGTAGTACCTTTCCGCCAGTTCCACAGTGAAGATGATGTTCTGCCCTTGGGGATCGAACTGCGGATCCGTTCGACCAAAGCGCAAACCCGGAGATTGGAGCACCCCCCACCACGGCGAGCCATGCCCCGCCCTCGCCGCTTCCATCTGCTTCGCAAACGGGCTTTTCGGATTGAAAGCGATCACCATGCCCGTGCTGGCGACGGGAAGCGCGCGATCGACCAGGTTCGCTGCCTCGAGGATCTCGATCGGACCTGGCGTGATCGAGACGAACACGTCGGCAACCTGCTTTCTCGACGCCAGCAGCCGAGCCATGCCGTAAGCGCCTTCACCTTGGCCCTCGTAATCGACGCCGTTCCTTTTTGCAAAGGCCGGCCCGAGCGCTTCGTCCATCACCACGCCCATCGAGCCGGCATATGCGACACGTATCGCTTCATGCGCGCGTGCTACCGGCGCTGTCGCCAACATGGCCACGCATATAAGGCCAGAAATGCGCCATTTCACTCTATGTCTCCCGATATCGGCGCAAGCAGTCCGGCACGTCCGCGCCCCGCCGTCGTTGCGCATCAAGAGCGATCGCGCAGGCCGCAATTGCCAAGCTTTCCGTTCGCGCCTGAAAAGCCGTCTTCAACTCGAAAGATTGCATGCAGACCGCCTCCCAGATCCTGTCCATAATGGCACTTGCGAACAGCCGTCGCCGCTTACGTCTTCGAACCGACCCGAAGCAGCGCCGAGTCCCAAAGCCGGCTTGCGAGTCCCGCCTGCGGCACGGCTTCGAGCGCGACCAACGGCGCCTGCGCAAGCACCTTGCCATCGTCGATAAGCGCGACGCTGCCGACACGCTGTCCAGCGGCGAGCGGCGCGATCAAGGGCGTACTCAGGGTGACACGCGAAACGATTTTGCTGCCCGTGCCCATCGGCACCGTTGCTGCAAGATCACCTGAAACACCGACCGTTACGGACAGGCTCGTCCCCTCGTAGACACGCGCCGTCTGTACGGCCTGTCCCGGCTGCCATGGCCGTACCTGCGTGAACGCGTGATAGGCGAAGTCGAGCAGTTTCATGCTGTCACGCACGCGGTCAGCCCCGCTGGGGTCTCCCATCACGACGATAATCACGCGCCTCGTCGCACCGGCGGCGCCGGGCTCCGTGCGGTTCGCGCTCGCAATGAGGCAATAGCCAGCGGCTTGCGTGTGCCCGGTTTTGAGGCCGTCCACCGTCGGATCGAGCCACAGCAGACGATTGCGATTAGGCTGCCGGATGTTGTCATAGGTGAACGTCTTGACCGAGAAAATCGGGTAGTACTCCGGAAAATCGGAAATCAGACGCGCCGCCAGCCGCGCGAGATCGTCGGCTGTCGAATAGTGGTCCGGTTCCGGCATGCCGTTGACGTCCGCGTAATGCGTGTGGACCATGCCGATCCGTCGTGCCTCTGCGTTCATCATCTCGACGAACTGCGCCTGGCTGCCGCCGACCAGTTCGGCGAGCGCAATGGCTGCGTCGTTACCCGATTGGACGATTAACCCATAGAGGAGGTCCTGCACGGTAACCGGCTTGTTCGGCGAAATGAACATGCGCGACTGGTCGGAGCCCACTGCGCGAACCGCATCGCTGGGGAGCACCGTCTGATTCAAGGCAATCTTCTTCGACTGCAGCGCCCGAAATGTCAGGTAGGCAGTCATGAGCTTCGTGAGCGACGCCGGCTCCATTCGCGCATCGGCATTGGCCGAGGCAAGCACCTGGCCATCGCTCTCGTCCATGATGACCCACGAGCGCGCGAGCACGTTCGGCGGGGCGACCTGCGCGAACGAAGTGACACTTGTGAGCGAGAGAACGACTGCGGGCAACGTGCGGCGCAACACGCGTGTTTGCAACGATAACCCGGTGAGGCGCGACAGCCGCGCGTGGAGTGGGGACGGACGCATGATTTCGAATCGGGAATAGCAGTTGAAGTGACGGAGTGCGGTTGGAGGCTGGGTACAACGCGGAATATCGAAGTGCTGCGAGTCACGATCGGAATTCGGCGAGCTCTCGCCCGTGTGTGACAAAGCCACAGCGTCAACGTCACTATAGATAGGTTGACGTCCGGCCAGAACGGCGCCAACGAAAAATCAGCTTTGCGCAAGGGGGACAGCGTCACTGGCGACCCGCCACTACGCTGTGAACAAATCGCATCCTGCCCTCCCGAATTACCCACCAACCGGCGAGTATCGACGAAAGCCAAAACAACGAGGACCTCCATGAACCTGGCGACGAAGACCTCGCCCCTGCGCAGTTGAAGAAGAACGACCACATCCTCGCTCAAGGAAGACCAGACGCTGCTCGACATCGGCTGCGGCTGGGGCGCGCTCGTGCTGCGCGCGGCGCAGAAGTTCGGCGCGCGCTGCGTGGGCGTGACGCTCTCGCAGAACCAGTTCGATCTCGCCACCGCACGCGTGAAGGCGGCAGGCCTCGAAGACCGCATCGAGATCCGCCTGCAGGACTAGGTCCAGGCGCCCCGGTACGGTCACGGCGCGCTAACTGCCACTACGGATCGATTTTCAAAAATGCGCCATGATCGACGCCTT
The DNA here is from genome assembly GCF_024206495.1 of Paraburkholderia sp. CNPSo 3272. Classification (GTDB taxonomy): domain Bacteria; phylum Pseudomonadota; class Gammaproteobacteria; order Burkholderiales; family Burkholderiaceae; genus Paraburkholderia. The sequence goes on from NZ_JAMBPQ010000014.1 coordinate 87,916, forward strand.
GCCTGCTGTCGCACGTCCGACTATCGCACTCGCGTATATTGGAACAGGCAAGGCACGCCGTAACCGAGCAATACCAAAGCTGCGAGGATGACTATCCGCTCCCCGATATACGGATAGATGACCGCCGCTGTCAGAGCGCCCAGGCAAAAAGCCCCCACCGTAGCAACGCGAAGGAGCAAGTCCTGGAGTTCGCGGCCCGCTGCGCACAAACTTCCGCGCTTGCATAACTGTGCGATGATCACGCCCACCCCCACGCCGATATCGGTCGACGTACCGGACACGTGCGTAGTGCGCAACCGTGCATGCGAAACGCGGGCGGCCATCGCATTTTGCAGCCCCATCAGGAAGCTCAAGCCATAAACCATTATGTCGGCCCGATGCGTGCTCGCGAGGTGGTCCGCGCCATCGAGCGCCACGAGCAATAACGCCTCGGCCACCAGGATGGCTATGCATGCGCGGGCACGCCGATGCGATCCAACCAGTTCGAGCATCAGTGCGGCGAACGTCGCGCCGGCAACAAACAGCAGCACGATCGTCAGGTAGCGCACTCCGTGCCTAGCATCACCGCCGCCGAATTGGTCGGCCAGCGACGTGACGTTGCCGGTCATATTGGCCGAAAAGACACCGGCGATCATGAAGCCCATGACGTTGAGCGCACCGGCCACACCGGCAAGCGCGCTTGCGAGGCCCACCTCCACGAATAGCGCGTGGCGAGTATGAGCGTCATTCGGCGTCGCAGTGAAGGGATTGTTCATGAAACGGCTTGTATGAGCTTCAACCAGGAATGCTATCGGAGTTGTTGCACGCTCTAGCGCAGCGGGGGTTGTACCGTGGGAAATCCGCCCCCTACGCTCACCATGTTGCAGCCATGTCGATCGCCAATAGAATACCCGGCGCGGTAAAGGAGAATTGCGCTATTCGTATAACGCTGTTAATCGATCGACCTGCTTTTCACTCATTGCATGCCACACGCGCGGAAATTCAGCAACGGGAACGAGGGACCGTTTCAGTTGCAACTTATCCAGCCGGAAACTGAAACCCTCGAGTAACCGCCGGTTGTTGAAATGCACCCGACTGCAGTCGAGACACGGAGAATCCGCGCCATGCCCACGCGCGGCGTGCATGGGCTGTTTGATCGTCGTTGCGGGACCGCCTTCGGGCACGTCCAATGCCGCCATCCCTTTCAGCCTCACCGCGGTATATGTCGAAGCCACCGGCAGGCATTGCGATCGAGGGCGGCGAGATGCAGACAAGCTCACAATTTGGGAGCGTGGGCACATGAAACAGCGCAAAACGCAACTTCACGATTGCGTTTCCAGCGTAAACCTCGACCGTCGTTTCGGCGCCCGTCGCGCTACCCGCGTCACGTGCTGGCACGCGGCAGGGCACCGAATCCGTTTGCAAGGTACCGTTGCAGCGACCGTATCAACGGACGCCTGGCGGCACTCCCATCGCTACAGAAATTCGTCGGGAAATGCTGAGTCGCTTGATTAACTGGAATATGTTGTTGCGCGCAGCCGCGTTGCTCGTGCCGATCTTTATCGTCGAGTGGGTGACGGGTGACACCAAATGGTTGAGCGTACCGGTCGTCACTGTGTCTGCGTTTGTGGCGGTAGAGCGCGGACGTCTGGCGCCGCTTGGTGCCGTGCTCTACGCGCTCGCGATTGGCGTGGCCTTCGTCGCCGTGACCGCCTCTTATGGCACACCCGCCGCGTATATCGGCGTCTCTGTGCTGCTTGCGGCCGCATGTGCGAGCTTGCTCGCCGGTGGCAGCGAGATGCGCTGGACCGGCTTTTTTGCGTTTATTCCTGTCATGTACTTCGGCTGCGAAACGGCACGCGGGGCGCATGGCCATGCGTATCTGAACGCCGGCATAGAGGCCATGCCCTACGCGCTGGCCGCAACGCTGCCCGTCATTGTCGCCTCGATCGTCAGCTACGCCACGCAGGGTGAACCACGCTCCGAGCGCGGCTGGCTGGCGCTAAGGCTGATCAGCGAGCCGCCTTCACCGGGGCTGCGTGAGGCGATCGTTGCCGGGGTGCTCGCGGTGGGATTGGCATCGGCCCTGGCGGCTTTGCATCCGATGCCCTATCAGGAGTGGTTCGTCTGGTCAGCCTTCAGCGTTGTGACAGGTGATTGGAAATCGGCACGCTTAAAGTGGCGTGACCGCCTGGCGGGCACCATTGTCGGTGTGCCGGCGGGCGTGCTGGTGGCGATGCTTTTGCCGCATAGCCACGCGCTCGCCAATGCGGTCGAGATCGCGATCGCGCTGGAACTCGTTGCTTTCCACCGCTACGTGGTGGCGTTCGGTGTGCGGTGTGCGATGCATGGGGCCGCGATCGTCATTTCGGGCCACACCTGGCTCTGCGCGGACGCACGCCTCATCGATGTGGCGCTCGGCAGCACCATCGGAATTCTGTTCGTACTCGCCGCGCATGAGGGAGCGCGTTCCCTGCGGCGCAACAATATTGCGGTGTGACGGCACAATTCAGCCCCCTCGTTCATCACGGCCTTGTCTTGTGCTTCGTCGTGGTCGCGATCTGCGTCACCGCAAGATTCTTTGCGATTTTGGCAGTGCACGCGCCGCCCAAAGTCAGACCGAAATCGGGTACTCCAAAAGCCCCTCCTTCATGTACGTCCAGCCCGAGTGATGGTGCGCGTTCGTTCGATATTAGACAGAACGCTGCACGCCAGGACCATCTGTCGATCCCGCTTCTCCGATGAGCTTTCGCGAACGAAGGCATCTGAATATGTCACTTGTCGGCGTATTTGCGGCTACTTAGGACCAGTCCGACTAGCCGCGGCGGGAGGGCTCGGCGCGGCCGACGCGGGCCCGGTTCTTTCTCCGGCTTTTCTCTCTCGGCAGATGCTCACCATGATCGACCCCAATAAAAGCAGGCGCGCCAGCCTCGCGGTATTTGCGCTGCTCTATCTCGGCTACGGCATCTCTTACATCGACCGTTCGGCGATCGCGTTGTCGCTCGTCGCCATCGGCAACGAACTCCACCTCGGTGCGGCCGCGCTCGGCTTCGTCATGAGCACGTTCTACATCAGCTACGCCGCCATGCAGATTCCCGGCGGATGGATCGCCGACCGCTGGGGCAGCAAAAAGGTCATCGTCGTATCGGTCGCGTTCTGGTCGCTGTTCACGTTGATGACGGGCCTTGCGTGGTCACTCGCCTCGCTGATCGCGATCCGCTTCATTTTCGGTCTCGGCGAAGGCGGTTTTCCCGGCGCTGCGATCAAGGGCGTCACCGAATCGTGCGCGCGCGAGGATCGCCCGAAGATGTCCGCGCTCCTGATGTCGTCGAACTATGTCGGCAGCTTCATCGCGCCGCTCGCCATCGCGCCTCTCATCTTGTGTCTCGGCTGGCGTCATGCGTTTTTCGTCGCAGGCGGCGTCGGTCTCGTGTTTGCGCTCTTCTATCTGTTCGCGGTGAAGGACACACCTCAGAAGCGCGATTCGGCTGGCCGTTCCACAACCATCGACGGCGCGGCGACGCGCGCGCTACTTAGAACGCCGCTCATGTGGAAGATTCTGCTCACATGGTTTGGCATGGGCATCGTCAACAAAGGACTCGATGCGTGGATGCCCGCGTATCTCCTGACAGAACGTCATCTCGATCTAAAAGCGGTCAGCATGCTCACGCCGCTGCCGTTCGTCGCTGCGAGCGTATCGACGGCTCTCGGCGGCTGGATTCTCACGCGCTGGTTCGACGGCCGGGAGAAGTGGCTGATGGCCGCGTGCTGCGCGCTTTCCGGCGTGTTCCTCTACGAGATGTACACGGCCCAAACGGTCACGGGCGTGATCGCATATCAATCGATCGTCTACTTCTTCAAGTCGTTCGTATTCGCCGGCGTGTTCGCGCTGCCGACCAAATTTCTGCCGCAAAAGCTCATCGGCACGGGCGCGGGCATGGTCAACTTCGGTGGACAGATCGCGGGATTCGTCGCGCCGGCGGCCATTGGCCTGCTCGTCTCGACGACAGGCAACTACAACGCCGTGTTCGGCTTCCTGATCGTGGCGACAGCGCTCGCGTTCATCACCAGTCTGTCGATCCGCCTGTCGCCCGAAGCCGAGGCACACCTCGGCGCCGCCGAAGAGGCCTGATCGCTTCGCCAGGCATGCAGGCGCTATGATGGAGCATTACGTGGCTTTCCATCCATCCCTCATGAGCGCCCGCATTCTTCAGGAAGCCGCCGTCCGCTATTTCCTCGAAGTGGTCAACACCGGTTCCATCGTTGATGCCGCCCGTCGGCTGAACGTCGTGCCGTCCGCCGTGAGCCGGCAGATCACGCGGCTAGAAGGCGAACTCGGCACGCCGCTTTTTATGCGGCAATCGCGTGGCATGGTGCCGAGCAAGGCGGGCGAAATACTCGCCACATACGCGCGCCGCTCGCAGCTCGACGCTGAACAGATTTCGCTGGAAATCGATGCGCTTCGCGGCGCAGCAGAACGCACGATCCGCATCGCCTGCACGGAAGGTTTCGCGGGCACCTTCCTGCCGCGCGCGATGGCGGATTTCCGTCGCACTGTCGCGCCGGCATCTTTCGAAGTCGTCGTCGATACAGCCGCCGGCGTCACACAGCGCGTGCGCGAGGCGCAAGCCGATATCGGCCTCACGTTCAGCTTTGGACCTGAGAAGGACATTCACATCGCGTTTTCGGCGCCTTCGCCCGTATTCGCAATCGTCGCGTCGTCTCATCCGCTGGCGCAGTGTTCGCAGGTGTCGTTTCGCGAGTTGCTGGCGTATCCTCTCGCGTTGCCGGGCATTCATTCGACCCTGCACAAGCTGATCGACATCTATTGCAGCCGGGAGGGCGTTGCGTGCAAGAGCGTGCTCAGCAGCGCAACGCTCGAAACGCTCATCGGCTTCACACTCGCAAGCGACGCCGTGACATTCAGCGGCGAGCTCTTCGTGCGCCGGCGTCTCGCGTCCGGAGAGCTTGTTGCGTTGCCCGTTCCTGAACTCGCAACGAGCGAACGCGCCATCGAAATACAAACCCTTGCGCGGCGCGCGCTGCCGCCGCTTCTGCAATCGTTCATCGAGCGCCTGAGCGACGAACTGACGTGGCCCGCTCGCGTTGATAAAAAGTGAAATCACCGTTCGATAAACGTCGCTGGTAGCCGTTTTTCTCGTCGTCTACATTGAGCGCATTCTTGCACTACCGCTCAAAGGACTGCCCGATGGACGACCGTTTCGAACTCACCCGCCACAGTGCCGTCGCGCTCCGTGCGCTGTTGCAGGCGCGCGAAATCTCCGCCGTCGAATTACTCGAGGCCTGCATCGCGCGAATCGATGCACTCAATCCGTTTGTCAACGCCATCACGGCGACCAGCTTTGAACGCGCGCGCATCGAAGCCCGCGCGGCCGACGCCGCGCTCGCACGCGACGACGCCGTAGGTCCCCTGCACGGCTTGCCCATCGGCATCAAGGATCTCGAAGAGACCGAAGGCATTCTGACCACGTATGGCTCGCCGCTCTATCGCGCAAACGTGCCTGCGCACGACAACACGCTGGTGCGCCGCCTGCGCGCAGCGGGTGCGATCGTCGTCGGCAAGACCAACGTGCCGGAAATGGGCGCGGGTGCGAACAGCTTCAATCCCGTGTGGGGTGCGACGGGCAACCCGTTCGATCCGCGCCTGAATGCGGGCGGCTCGTCGGGTGGCTCGGCCGCCGCTCTCGCGCTCGATATGGTGCCGCTTGCCAGCGGTTCCGACACAGGCGGCTCGCTGCGCATTCCAGCGGCGAAGTGCGGCGTGGTCGGACTGCGCACCTCGCCGGGACTCGTGCCGAGCGATCGCAAGCCGCTCGGCTGGACGCCGATTGCCGTGGTTGGGCCGATGGGGCGCAACGTCGAAGACACATGGCTGCAACTCGCGGCGACGGTCGGCCAGTCGGGCAGCGACCCTCTCGGCTACTCCTTCGCCATGAATCCGACGATGGACGACCGTGCGCCCACGGACTTGTCGAAGCTACGCGTCGGTTACACAGAGGATTTCGGCGTCTGCGAAGTGGATGACGATATCCGCGCCGTATTCCGCCGCAAAATCGACTTTCTGCGCAAGGAAGTGGCCGTTTGCGAGCCGATCGAAGTGGACTTCGGTGACGCACATCGCTGCTTCGACGTACTGCGCGCGGAAGCCTTTGTCGCGGGCCTGCAAAAGGCCTATGAGACCGATCCCGGCTCGCTCGGGCCAAATCCGCGCGCGAACTATGAGATGGGCATTGGCCTGGGTCTCGCGGATTGCGTGCGCGCGCATGGCGACCAGACGGGCTTGTTCCGACGCTTCCAGACGCTGTTCGACCGCTACGACGTGATTCTCTCTCCAACGACGCCTGTCTCGCCGTTTCCGTGGGCGCAGCCATATCTGAAGTCGGTGAACGGCGTCGCGCTGGAGAACTACTATCGCTGGCTGTCACTCACATATGTCGTGACGCTCACGACCAATCCGGCGTTGTCGCTGCCGTGCGGCATCGATCATCGCGGCATGCCGTTCGGACTTCAGATGATCGGCGCGTTTCGTGGTGATCTCGCACTGCTCGATGTGGCGCGCGCGTTCGAAACGCTCTTCGCGTCGTCCGACGAAACGCGCCGCCCCATTCCCGATGCCACGAAGCTGCGGGCAGCGAAGGTGGACCTGAAGTCCATCGTCACGCATCCGCCGGTGCTTGATGCCGTGTCGTCTTCCAACGCTTTGGATTCCGCCGTCTGACTTTCACCTTTTGCCATTGGTGAACGTCAACAGACTTAAAGGATGGAGAAGAAAAAAATGATCGGACGAAGAGCCTTCCTGGCCGGCGCTTTCGGCGTGGCGGTAACGCAACCGATTGCGAGCGCTTTCGCCCAGATAAATGGAAAACTGCCCACGAACATCGTGTCAGTGAATGCCCCTGATGGGGCGGTGCGGGGCGTGGCCTATCCGAATTACAGCGTCTTCAAGGGGATTCCGTTCGCCCAGCCTCCGGTGGGCGCACTTCGGTTTCGCCAGGCGGTGCGTATGCCGCGAAGTTCAGGGGTTCGGTCAGCCTCCAGTTTTGGGCCCGCTCCTATGCAGGAGAGGCGATCGCTCCCCGGAACAAACCTGCCCATGCTTGGCGATGCGAAATGCAGCGAAGACTGTCTTTATCTCAACGTATGGGCACCGCGAGGAGCTGGGCCGCACCCCGTTTTCGTTTGGATTTATGGGGGCGGGAACACCTTTGGCGCAACGAGCCAAGCCATCTACGACGGCAGTGCTTTCGCAAGAGATGGCGTTGTTTGCGTGACGATCGGGTATCGCATTGGCGCTTTTGGTTTTCTGGAGCTCGGCGAGATTCTTGGAGGTGAATACCAGGGCAGCGGAAACAACCCTCTTCACGACCAGATTCTTGGCTTGCAGTGGGTTCGGAACAATATCGCCGCCTTTGGTGGCGACCCCGACCGAGTGACCGTTGCGGGTGAATCGGCCGGAGCAAAAAATGTCTCTGCTCTTCTGAGCATTCCGGCGGCTCGCGGACTATTCCAATCGGCAATCGTGCAGAGCGGTGGCGGTCATACCGTCCACAATCTGGATGAGGCTCACGGTGTCGCGGATCTGTTCATGCGCGAGTTTGCGAAAGCGGGCTTCAGGCGTGAAGATCTGTTGCGCGTCGGGTCCGACGACTTGCTTAAAGTTCAAACCGCCACGGTGGCCGCCTATCCGCGCGCCTTTGCGTTCCGCTCTGTGGTTGACGGCAAGACGATGCTGCAAAGACCGATTGACTCTGTGGCGGCAGGTTTTGCGAAAGACGTCCGTTTGCTGATAGGCAGCAATCGCGACGAGAGCGTTCTGTTTTTCCCTCAGGACCTGGTAGAAAGTCATAACAGCGACCCGAAGGCAGATCGACCGATCAGCTCAAAGGAACTCGCCAATATCAAGCTGGATACCCTGTCTCTCATTGCCGACGAATACGCGCATGCGTTTCCGGCACTCTCTCCGTTTGAACGCCGCGTCCGTCTTGTTACAGCCGAAGAATACTGGATTCCGACAGTCCGTCTTGCTGACGCGCATGCCGCTTCAGGAGGAGAGACCTATGCTTTTCGATTCGAAAGGCCGATCGCCGAAGGCCGTTATGCGGGACTTGTTCCGCATACCAGTGAGTTGCCGCTGGTCTGGGACAACTTTAAGGATCCGGCTTTCCGGGATTTGTTTTACAGGGGCGCGTCGGCGCCCGAGGCCTTCGCCAAACAGGTTCATTCGGCGTGGGTTTCGTTCATAAAAGGATCCTCTCCCGCGGCCGAGGGGCTGCCAACCTGGCAACGCTACGAAACGACGGGCTCAGAGTCGCGGAGTACGATGCTCCTGAAGGATCAGCCGGTGATGGTTTCCGATCCTTCGGCAAGTGAGCGGCAAATTTGGAACGGCGTCATGTGAGCCGGTGCGCTTTGAGTTCGAACGCGACCTGCACGCGGCTACGCTTGTATCAACCCGGAGAAGAAGCCATGTCAGCAGACAAGCCAGGGCCCGGGTCTCGCGGATTGCGTGCTCACATGGCGAACAGGCGCGTTTGTTTCGCCGCTTCCAGATCCCGATAGCGCTTGCTATCCGTTACAGACCGTCGCGCTTCATTGGCGAGGTCCAGCAGCGTCGCACCGTAATCGAGGAAGGCCCAGCCAATGGCGGACAAACCAAGCCGCGGCCTTTCTCGTATGAACAGATCGATACCCAACTCGTCTTCAGGCTGTTTTATGCGCGGCCAGATTGAAGGCATCCGGTGCAATCGTTGCGCGGCAGCCTGGATGCTGCCATCCTGCGCGGATCATTGTGTGATTTCCGGTACGGGGACGCGCATCCCGGCCGCTTTCCGGCCGTTGCCGCCGTGTCGCGTCAAGCCTGAGCCCCTACTCTGCTGGCATCGACGCCGGTGCGTGCGATGAGTGCAGCGCGAGCGGCGAAAACGGGACGGTCTCCTGCGGCGTCGGCAGCGCCGCCGCCGTCCAGCCGCCCCCCAACGCGCCGACCAGGTCGACAGCCGCCTGCAGCCGTCTTGCATGCACCTTCGCCGCCGACAACTCCGCGTTGAGCGCCGCGACCTGCGCCACGGTCACGTTCAGATAGTTGTCGAGGCCGCTCGTGTATAGCTCCATCGCGATCGTCTGGACCTTCACCGCCGCGGTGACCGCGTCGCGTTGTTGTCCGTACTCCGTCGCGAGCTTGTCGGTGAGTGCAAGCTCATCCTCGACCTGCCGGAATGCATCCAGCACGGTCGCACGATAGTTGTCGGCGGCCTGGTGCACGGTGGACCAGCTCTGCTGAAGCTCTGCCCGGCGCAGGCCGCCCTCGAACAGCGGCAACATCGCCGAAGCGCCTACCGACCACAGACTTTCCGGCAGCGCCGCGAGCGCAAGCCCGTTGTCCTCGAAGCCGAAGCTGGCGGCCAGATCGATATTGGGGTAGAACGCGGCACGCGCCACGCCCACCGCTGCATTGGCGGCAGCCATCCTGCGCTCCGCCGCCGCGATGTCCGGGCGCCGCTGCAGCAGTGCAGAGGGCACGCCAACCGGAACGACCGGCATGCTCAGATGCGCAAGCCCCTCGGGCGCCAAGGTGAACGTCGACGGATTGACGCCCGCCAGCACCGCGATCGCATGCTCGAGCACGGCGCGCTGCGCCTCGATCTCCGTATCGGCTGCCTGCGCGGCGGCCAGCTGGTTGCGCGCCCGCTCAACGTCGAGGCCCGGACTGATCTGCCGGTTGTAGCGCAGCGAAGTGAGCTTGAGGGCCTCGTTGTACGAACGGACTGTGTTCGTATAGATCACGTGCTGCTCGTCCAGACCTCGCAGCTTCACGTAGTCGTCCGCCAGTTCCATTTCGAGGCTAAGCCGCGCCGAGGCGACCATGGCCGCGGCAGCCTGGGCGTTGGCCTTCGCATAGTTCGTCCGGTTACGGATCTCGCCCCACAGGTCAGGCTCCCAGGTCGCGGCCGCGCCATATCCCAGTGAAGACTCTTCGAGCGGCGATCCGGAACTGGCACTGTGAAAGAGTGCGTGCTTCGACAAGCCGTTGTCCGTCGCGAACGCCTGCGCGCTCAACTGGGGGAACAGTTGCGAACGGGCCTCGGCCACGACGTCGCGCGCCTGCGTATACGTTTCCTGCTCGGCGCGCAGTGTCGGATTCGAAGTATCCAGCTCGCGTTCCAGGGTGTCGAGTTGCGGGTCCTTGAAAACTTCCCACCAGGGGCCGCGCGAGAGCTGATCGCCGGGCCGCGCGAGCACGAACGGTCCGGTCCCCTGGTAGCTGTCGGGCAGCACCGTTTTGGGCGGCTTGTAGGTCGGCGCGAGACTGCATGCGGCGAGGGGCGCGAGGAGCGCCAGCAGTACGCCAGCCCGGCGCAGTGCGATCTTGATTGGAGATTTCATTTTGGATTATTCCCCGCATTGTCGGCGTGCGCTTGCACTGGCGCCTGCGGTTGCCCCTGGGGGGTTCCAGCCGCGTTGCCCGGCCCGATGCCCGGCACGCCGCTCACGATGCGCACCTGCTGACCTTCGAGTATCCCGGCGGACGGACTGACGATCACGCGATCGTCGGACTTGAGGCCCGACACGACCTGCACGTCCTGACCGAGGTTGAGTCCGAGCTTCACGTTCTGGAGGTGGACCCTGTCATGCGAATCGACGAGCGCGACCTGCATGCCCTGATCGCGGAACAGCAACGCCTGCTCAGGAATGACGAGGACGTTCTTGTCCGAGGGAACCTCGAAGTGCACCGTTGCATAGGTGCCGGGCCACAGCAGATGCTCGGGATTCTGTGCGACCAGTTCGGCCACCACGGTTCTCGTCTGTGGATCGAATGCGTTGGCCGTGGTCACGAGCTGTGCATCGAATACGCGCCCCGGATACTGGGGCACCGTAAACGTGGCGTGGAGCCCCGGGTTCAGCATCGCTGCATAATCCTGTGGTACCGAAACGAAGATGCGCATGGCGTGCACGTCGGCCACCGAATACAGTTCGGCCGCCGCGCCGTGCGAACTGACATCGCCCCCCGCGGGACTCACGTAGTTGCCGATGTCGGTATTGCGCGCGGTCACGATGCCGTCGAAGGGCGCTACGATGCGCTCGAACTTCGTCAGCGCGAGGTCGCGCTGCACCTCGTCCTGGGCGGCTTGTACCTGCGCCTTCTTCGCGGCGGCATCGGCCACCTTGATGTCGACATCCTCCTGCGACACGGCTTCGGTACCGGAAAGCGCCTTCCAGCGCGTGGCGGTGACGTCGGCGAGCACGCTGTTCGTCTTCGCGACCGCCAGCTTCGCGAGCGCGGCCTGGTATTGCGCATCGACGGTCGGCGCATCGATCGCGGCAAGCAACGTGCCGGCCTTCACGAACGCCCCGTAATCCACGTACCACTTGTGCACATAGCCCGATACCTGCGCATAGATCGGCGCGGTGTACCACGCCTTGACGTTGCCCGGCAGCGTAACCAAACGCGTCGCCGGCCCCGCGGCCGGGGAGGTCACCTGAACGGGGGCAATGGCGTCCTGGTCAGCGACGTTCTGCAGATCTGCCACGTTGTCGTGGCGTTCGACGATCCCGTGGATCACCAGCCCTCCCAGTATCAAGGCGGCGACCGCCGCGATCAGCTTGGGTCGGGTACGGCTCGGAGCCTGGGCCTCCAGCTCTACCTCGCGATGTACGTTCATTGATGAGACTCCGTGGCTTTCTTGTCGCTGCGATGCATGATGGCAAAGACGCAGGGAACAAATAGCAAAGTGGCAAACGTGGCGACCAGCAAGCCGCCGATTACGGCCCTGCCGAGCGGGGCGTTCTGCGAATTACTGAAGGACATGGGCAGCATGCCGATGATCATTGCGAGCGCCGTCATGATGACCGGACGGATCCGCGCGTAGCCCGCTTCGATCGCGGCCGCGACGGCGTTGCCGTGCGCCGCCAGACGTTCGCGGGCGAACGAGACGACGAGGATCGAGTTGGCGGTGGCGGTGCCCATGCACATGATGGCGCCGGTGAGCGCCGGAACCGAGAGGTGCGTGTGCGTGAGGAACAGACTCCATACGATGCCGGCGAGCGCGCCCGGGAGCGCCGTAATGATGATGAACGGGTCGAGCCACGACTGGAAATTAACGACAATCACCAGGTAGACCAGCAGCACCGATACCACCAGCCCGCCTATCAGCTCGATGTAGGCGCTCATCATGGTCGTTGCCTGTCCACGCACGTGGACGCTTGCGCCATGCGGCAGTTGAGGCGCCATCTCGTGAATGGCCTGCTGAACGTCGTCGTACACGGCGCCCAGATCGCGTCGCTGATTGCTGACGTAGATATCCACCACCGGAAGAATGTTGTAGTGCGACACCAGCAGCGGCGTGCCCGTCTGTGTGATGCGCCCAAGCGCGCCCAGCAGTTCCATGCGTTTGCCGCTCGGTGCGCCAGTCCCCTCGTCGATCGGAATCGTCTCGAGGTCGTTCATCGAGGTGAGCTGGTCCTGAGGCGTCTGCATGTTGACGAGGTGCGAAACGCCGCTCGTCGTGTCCAGCCAATAGGTCGGCGCGGTCTGGCCGCTGCCCGAGAGCGTCGCGAGCGCATTGTTCGCAACATCGGACTCCGAAAGGCTCATGCCCGAGGCAAAAGAGCGGTCAGCGGCGACGAGCAGAGTCGGTTCGTTGAATGCCTGCTGGATGCGCACGTCCGCGGTCCCCGGAACCTTCCTGAGGCGCGCCGCGAGCTGTTGTGCAAACGCCATATTGGCCGCTTGCCCCCGGCCCGAGATCTGCACGTCGATGGGCGCGGGCAGTCCAAAGTTGAGGATCTTCGCCGTGATGTCCCCGGGCAAGAACGAGAATTCGGTGCTCGGGAACAGCTTCGGCAGTTCGCGGCGCAGCTTGAAGCGGTAATCGTCGACGGGCGACGCATCGTTCTTCAGACCAATTTCAATGTCGCAGTCCTGCGGCCCGATGGTGCCGTCCGCGCTGTAGGCTTCGTTGATGCCGCTCGCCGGCAGGCCGCAATTATCGACCAGGTTCGTCACCTGGCCCGGCAGGATCTGACGGATCGCCTGGTTCACGAGCACTGCGTTACGGCTTGCGTCTTCCAGACGCGTGCCGATCGGCGCGCGCATGTGCATCGCGATCTCGCCGGATTTGATGCCGGGAAAGAAGTCACGCCCGAGGAAGGCGATCAGGCTCATCGAGGCGACGGTACACGCGACGAATACCAGCACGAAACGGCGCCGATGGTGCACGGCGCTCGTGAGGACCACCCGGTACCGCTCGCGGAACCTCGTGAAACGACGCTCGAAGCCCCGCTGGAACCGCTTGAAGAACCCGGGATTGCCGTGGTCGCCGCCGTGCCCGTGTACCTGGCCGCGAAGCAGCCACGCAGCCATGGTGGGCACGAGCGTACGCGAGAGGATGAACGAAGCGATCATTGCGTAGATGATGGCTTCCGCAAGCGGACGGAAGAGGTAGCCTGAGATGCCGCCGAGCTGGAACATCGGCAGCCAGACAATGCAGATGCAAAGTGTGGCCACCAGTGTGGGCACCACGATCTGGTTCGCCGCCGCGATGATGCCAGGTTCGAGTTCCGCACCGGACTCAAGGTGCGAGTCGATGTTCTCGATCATGACGGTGGCATCGTCGACGAGAATGCCCACCGCGAGCGCCAGACCGCCTAGTGTCATCACGTTGATGGTCTGCCCGGTCAGGTGCAGCATGATCACGGAGCAGAGGATCGCCAGCGGAATGGAGGTCGCCACGATGATCGTGGAGCGCCAGCTGCCGAGAAATAGCAGCACCGTCATGCCCGTAAGGACGGCGGCCGTCAACATTTCCTGCACGACCTCACGAATCGAGTCGCTCACGAAGCCCGATGCGTCGTTCAGCGGCGTGATCTTCACGCCGGGCGGCAGCGTCCGCTCGATGGCGGGCAGCGCCTTCTTGACGCCGGCCACCACCGCTAGCGTCGAAGCATTGCCGCTCTTCAGGATTTCGATGAGCACCGACTGCTTGCCCTTGACGAGCACGGCGTTCATCTGCGGCGAGGGACCGCGGTGGACATAGGCGACATCATGCAGGTAGACCGTGGCGCCATTGACGGTCTTGATGGGCAGGTTGTTGAACGTCGATACCGCAACCGGCGTGGAGTTGGTCTCCACCATGAAATCGAGCGCGCCGATCTTCTGGTCACCCGCCGGCAGCACGACGTTCTCGTGGCTCAGCGCCGCGGCTACGTCCGCGGCGGAAAGGCCATGCGCGAGCAGCTCCGCCTGATTGAGATCGACCTCCACGTACAGCGGCGCACCGCCATACGGGCTCGGGATTGACGTGCCGGGCACCGACACCAGCGCGGGCCGGATAAGGTTCGATGCCATGTCGTAGACCTGGGCGGCAGTCATGTTCGACGCCGACACCTGCAGATCGAGCACCGGCACGGATGAGGCACTGTACGACAGGACCTGCGGCGGCGTAATGCCCGCGGGCATCTGCTTGAGCACGGTTTGTGAGATCGAGGCCACCTGCGCCTGCGCCGCGTCGATGTCGGTGCCGGGCTGGAAGAAGATCTTCACGACGGCGCGCCCATAGAGCGACTGACTCTCAATGTGTTCGATATTGTCGACTGTGGCGGTCAGCGCGCGTTCGTAGTAGTACGCGACGCGCCCGGACATGTCTTGCGGCATCAGCCCGGTATAGGTCCACACGACTGCGACAACGGGAATACGGATGGCAGGAAAGATATCTGTGGGTGTCTTGCTGATTGCCGATAGCCCCCCGAGGATGATAAGTATGCTCATCACCACGAAGGTCAATGGACGGCGCAGCGCAACGAGGACAATGGCGTTCATGAATGGGTGTCCGCAACGTCTGGTTCAGTCAGTTCGAATGTCTAGCGTGATACAGCGAGGCGTTGAAAGATACCGCCGATGCCAATCCCGATGAGAAAACTAAATGAAATTTCACGAGCATTGGGCCTTCCTTGGCGATGGGGGGGAACGTGGAGTATTTTGTCCGACGGTTAGCAAACCATTTCAACGCGGCGCGTAAGCGGTTACAGTCGTAACGATTGCGAAGAGGTCTCCCCGTTTTTGTCACCGGATCAAGCCGGGCACGAGTCTTCCAGAGTATTTCGCATTCCTTTGTAAATTAAAATTCATTTGCCAAGGGCATTTCTTTATCTATGACTTCACGCAGATTTCATTTGTAAATCGGGAGATATGGACAACCCTGCCTCAGGGGAACAAGAATGAGTCCCGAAAGCAGGCAACCATCAACCGGACATTGCCTGGGGCGTAACAACCGCTCGCTTGCGGGCGGCTGCCGCCGATGTCATGTGAAAAAACTGTGGAGCATGTTATGAGCACGAGTAACACACGGACCGCACGTCAAATCCTTCGAGATCCCCGCAGCAACCGGGGCACGTCCTTTAGCGAAGAGGAGCGCCGCCGCTTTGGGCTCGAGGGGCTGCTGCCCCCCACGGTGCTGCCGCTGGACCGGCAAGTCGCGCGAGTCAAGGCCGAAGTCGCAGCACTGGACAACGACCTTCAGAAGTACCTCTTGCTGTCCGATCTGCAGGCCCGCAACGAAACGTTGTTCTATGCGACGGTCATGTCCGATCCCGCCCAGTTCATGCCGATCGTCTACACCCCGACCGTGGGCGAGGCGTGTCAGAAGTTCGACCATATCTTCCGTGCGACGCGAGGCGTGTATCTTCCGATCACGGCTCGCGGCCGCGTCGACGAACTCCTCGCCAACTGGCCGGTCGAAGACGTTCGCTTCATCGTGGTGACGGATGGCGAGCGCATTCTGGGACTGGGCGACCTGGGCGTCGGCGGCATGGGGATTCCGATCGGAAAGCTCGCGCTCTATACCGCCTGCGCGGGTGTCCCACCGGAAGTCTGCCTGCCGGTCATGATCGACGTCGGGACGAACAACCAGGCCCTGCTGGACGACCCCCTGTATCTCGGCCTGCGCCGTGAGCGCGTACGCGGCGAAGAATACGACGCCTTCCTGGCGGAATTCGTCGAAGCGGTCCAGGCGCGCTTTCCGAAGTGCTGCATTCAGTGGGAAGACTTCGCGAACTTCAACGCGGTCGCGCTGCTTGCCCGTTACCGGGACCGCATCTGCACGTACAACGACGACATTCAAGGCACAGCCGCGATCGCCCTCGCCGGCATCTATGGCGGCCTGCGCATCACCGGTCAGAAACTCTCGGAACAGCGCTTCCTCTTCCTCGGCGCAGGCGCCGCGGCAACCGGCATCGCGGGCCTGATCACGCAGGCCATGATGCAGGAGGGGCTGTCGCGCGAACAAGCGCTGCAACGCACCGCGCTGTTCGACGCGAACGGCCTGCTGGTGAGTTCGCGCGACGATCTGGCCGACTTCCAGCGCCCCTTCGCGCTCGACCACTCACCGGTCGACCGCTTCGTCGACGCGATCCGGGCATTGCGCCCGACGGGCATCATCGGCGTGAGCACCGTCCCGCACCTGTTCGACAAGGACGTGATCGAAGCCATGAGCGCGCTCAACGAGCGGCCCATCATCTTCCCCTACTCGAACCCGACCTCGCGTTCCGAATGCACGGCCGAGGAGGCTTATCGCTGGTCCGATGGCCGTGCGATTTTCGCGAGCGGCAGTCCGTTCGCGCCCGTGACGTTCAACGGCCGCACCTTCGTCCCGGGGCAAGGCAACAATGTGTATATCTTCCCCGCACTGGGCATGGCGATCTACGCGACCGAGGCCACCCGCGTGACCGATGAAATGTTCATCGTTGCCGCGCAGGCAGTAGCCGAACAGGTATCCGCCTCCGACCTGGAGAAGGGATTGATCTATCCGCCGCAGCAATCGATTCTCGAAGCTTCGCTGCATGTCGCCACCCGTGTGGCGAACTTCATCCATGACCATGGCTTTGCCCGTGCGCCGCGCCCCGCCGACATGGCCGCTCACATTCGCGCATGCGCATATCGTGCGGATTATCGGAGCATCGCGGACCTCAGCGCCGCCGCATGACCGCGTCTCGAACTGCGCCGCCCGGCGCAGTTTGGCGCACCGACATCGAACCCATGGAAAGGCAGGTGCCTGAATGCATCGCATCGTAATCATAGGCGGCGGGGCCGGAGGCCTCGAGCTGGCGACCCGTCTGAGCAACCGCTTCGGCCTGCGCAAGCGTCAACGCGAGGGCAATGTTTGCGTCACGCTGGTCGACCGCCACCCCGCCCATGTCTGGAAGCCCCTGCTGCACAAGGTGGCGGCGGGCAGCATGAGCCCGGCCTCCCACGAGCTTTCCTATGCCGCCCAGGCTCGCTGGCACGGATTCGATTTCCATCAGGGCGAGCTGGTCGGGCTCTCGCGTTCGTCAAAGCAGGTAATGCTCGGCGCCGTGCATGACGATCAGGGTGTCGAGTTGTTGCCGCAGCGCGCGCTCGACTACGACACGCTGGTCGTCGCTATCGGCAGCACGACTCAGTACTTCGGCGTGGAGGGCGCGGCCAGTCATGCGATCGCGCTCGACTCGGTCGCCCAGGCCGAGCGCTTTCGCAGGCGCTTCATCGAAGCGTGCAGACGGGCCGGCGGGGCCGCGCCGGCCTGCGGCAGTGAGAACGGCGCCCTCGCGCCGCGCATGCAGGTCGTCATCGTCGGGGCTGGGGCAACGGGCGTCGAACTGTCGGCGGAGCTGCGCGACGCCGCCTGCGAATTGTCGCAATATGGACTTCACGATCTTGACCCGACCCACGACGTGGGAATCGTCGTCATCGAGGCGGGGCCGCGCATCCTGCCAGCGCTTCCCGAGCGCGTGGCGCGCGCAACGGCTGAACGTCTCGACCAGCTGGGCGTGACGTTGATGGTGGGAGAGTCCGTCGCGCAGGTGCTCCCCGGCAGTGTCCTCACGGGCAGCGGCCAGCGGATACGCGCGGACTTGACGGTCTGGTCCGCGGGCGTGACGGCGCCCCCGGTGCTTTCCCTGCTCGACGGCTTGAACGTCAATCGGCGCGGCCAACTGGTCGTGCGCGACACGCTCCAGTCCGAAACCGACGACGACGTCTTCGCGCTCGGCGACTGCGCAGCCTGCGAATGGCCGGGAAAAAGCGGCGGCGTGCCGCCGCGCGCGCAAGCCGCGCATCAGCAGGCCGCCTTTCTGGTCGAAGCGCTCACATGCCGGGTTGAGGGCAAGACGCTGCCACAGTTCAAGTATCGCGACTTTGGGTCTCTGGTTTCGCTTAGCCGGTTCGGCGCGGTCGGAAACCTCGTGGCGGGCAGCGGTGAGGGCATGTATGTCGCCGGCTGGGTTGCGCGCGGTTTGTACGCGTCGCTCGAGCGTATGCACGTCGCGGCGTTGTACGGCATCCGGCGCATGGCGCTCGACACCGTGGCGAACTGGCTGCGCCGGTCGACGTGCCCTCGCATCAAGCTGCATTGAAGCGACGACGCGGCGCCCCCGCGCGCGGCGCGGCCGTAGTCTGTGCCGAAAGTAAACGTAAAGGTAACCTCAAAGTGGCTTCTGCAGCGCATATCCTTTTGCCCATCTTCGCCCTGATCGCGGCGGGCTTCGTCGCCCGCCGGTTGGGCTGGTTCGGCCCCGCGGCGGCGTCGGAGCTCAACCGGTTCGTCGTTCATCTGGCGTTTCCCGCGTTGCTGTTCTCCGCCATGGCTCGCACGTCATGGCACGATCTCGACCAGCCCGCACTGGCCACGACATTTGCCCTGTCATGCGCCGCGGTGTTTGCCGCCGTGCTCGTGTGGCGCATGATCTCGGGCCGCCGCCTGGCCGATGCCAGCATCGACGCCATCGCTGCGTCCTATCCAAACGCAGGCTTTATAGGCTTCCCGCTGTGCCTGCTTGCGTTCGGGCCCGCGAGCCTCACGGCGGCCACCATCGTCAATATCCTGGTCGCAACGGTCCTCTTCGGCGTCACCTGCGTGCTGATGGAGTTCGGCCTGCAAGAGGAGGCAAACCGCCTCAAGATGGTACTCAAGGTGGTCAGAGGGCTTGCGCGCAACCCAATGATCGTTGCCCCGCTTGCGGGAGCCTTGGTGTCCGGACTGAAGCTGAAACTCCCCGGAGCGGCCGGCTCGTTCCTGAGCCTGCTTGGCGGCGCCGCAACCCCGGCCGCGCTCGTGGGGCTCGGAATGTTCCTTGCCGAAAAACGCAGTCCGGCGCGCGGCACGGCGCGCGATAGCGTGCTGCTAATGCTCGCGAAGCTGCTGATGCAGCCACTGGTCGCCTGGTGGTTCGCGTTTCGCGTTTTTGCGCTGCCTGCCTCGCTGGCCCAGATCGTCGTGATGCTGGCCGCACTGCCGACCGGCACCGGGCCTTACATGCTGGCCGAGCACTACAAGCGCGATGCATCGCTGACCTCGCGCATCATTCTGCTCTCCACCGCGGTTTCCCTGGTCTCGCTTTCGGTTTTGATGACCTACCTTCATGCCGCACATTGACAGCGAGTTCGCACGCAGATGGCAAAGCTCGATTCACTGGATTGCATTTGAAATGGGTGACGGACAGCGTTGAACTCCGCTCGCCAATTGCGCGAACCCGCGTTACATCGAGACCGAACGCGGCGCGGGCTACGTCTTTATCGCGCAGGTGGATAAGCTGCCCGCCCTGGTCGAGTGGGAAAAGCGCTGACCGGCAGCTCGCTCGCCGCATCGCCTGAGTTTCACATGCAATACCGGTTCGCAGGATGGGTTTCAGTCGCAATTGGTTAGCCGAAAGCTGAAACCGTCGAATAATCCCCGGTTGTTGAAATATCCCCATCGAACGCGGTCCGACGCAACGAATCCGCCACAGGCGCGCAGGCTGCGTGCATGGGCCGAAGGATCGCCGTTGCGGCACTGCCTTCGAAATGTCGGCTTTCCCAGCCGGACATCCTTTCAACGACCAGGCCAAATTACGAACATGAACCGAAGAGAAATGATGCAGTCGACGCTGCTCGCCTCGCTCGCCCTGACGAGCGGTGCCGCACTTGCCCAGCACTCCGGCGAAAGCGCCGCCGGGTCGGCCAACGCTTTCCGGCAGGAAACGGACAGCCTGGGTGTCGTCAACGTTCCGGCGGACAAGCTTTGGGGCGCGCAGACGCAACGCTCCCTGGAGCACTTCAGCATCGGCGGGGATCTGATGCCGCGCGAAATGATCGCGACGTACGCACTCGTCAAGAAGGCGGCCGCCAACGTGAACTTCGCGCAAGGGCGCCTCGGCGCCGAGCAGCACGACCTGATTGTCAAGGTATGCGACGAGATCCTCGCCGGCCAGCACCAGGACATGTTTCCGCTGCACGTGTGGATGACCGGCAGCGGCACCCAGTTCAACATGAACGTCAACGAGGTGATCTCGAACCGCTGCTGCCAGATCGCGGGCACGCCGCTCGGCAGCAAGACGCCCGTGCATCCCAATGACCATGTGAACATGTCGCAGTCGTCCAACGACTCGTTCCCCACCGCCATGTACATGGCAGCCGCGATTAACGTCAAGCAGCGCCTGATGCCCGCCGTGGCGAACCTGCGCGATTCCATCGGCGCGAAGGCGAAGGACTGGATGGACATCGTCAAGATCGGCCGCACCCACATGCAGGACGCGACGCCCATCACGCTTGGTCAGGAGTGGTCCGGCTACGAGGGCATGCTGATCGACAACCTCGAACGGCTCGACGATGCGCTCAAGGGCGTCTACCGCCTTGCCCTCGGAGGGACGGCGGTGGGCACCGGCCTGAACGCAACGCCGCAGTTCGCGGCCGCGGTTGCCGCGGAAATTGCGCGTCTCACGAACCTGCCGTTCGTGACCGCCCCCAACAAGTTCACCGTGCAGGGCGCCCACGATGCGCTCGTTCACCTCTCGGGTACGATGCGCACGCTGGCCGTGTCGCTCTACAAGATCGCCAACGACATCCGGCTGATGTCGTGCGGCCCCCGTGCCGGCTTTGCGGAACTGATCATCCCGGAAAACGAGCCGGGCTCATCGATCATGCCCGGCAAGGTCAATCCCACGCAGGCGGAAGCGCTCGCCATGGTGGCCGCGCATGTAATGGGCAGCGATGTTTCCGCAGGAATCGGCGGCGCAAGCGGCTACCTGGAAATGAACGTGTACAAGCCGCTCATCATTTTCGACATCACGCACTCGATCACGATCATGACGGACTCGTGCACGAACTTCCGCAAGTTTCTCGTGGAAGGCACAAAGCCGAACCTGAAGAAGATCAAGGAGTACGTGGACCGCTCCCTGATGCTCGTCACCGCCCTCTCGCCGGTCATTGGTTACGACAAGGCTTCGAAGATCGCGCATTACGCCTATGACAACGACCTCACGCTCAAGGAAGCGGCGCTCAAGCTCGGCTACGTCCAGGAAGCCGAGTTCGATCGGATCGTGGACCCGCGCAAGATGGTCCAACCATACGTTGCCCACAGCTAATCACCCGGACACACGCCCTTCCCCGTGCTCACGGGTTTCCGCCTCTCTCTCCGTTTGAACGTCGTGTCCGTAGTGTTTCAGCCGAAGAATTCTAGATTCCGACAGCACGTCTTGCTGAGCCGCATGCCGATTCAGGAGGCAAGACCTATGCTTTCCGATTCGAGAGGCCGATCGCCGGAGGCCATTATGCGGGACTCAACGAATCGCTTCATGAGTCCCCGATCCCAATCTGAAGCAAACGCTCTCTATGGAACGGTGGGCTCACGTATGAGCGCAGCCTCGGGGCCGCGCTGGGGTTGCCGGGTAGTGACTCGGCACCGGCCCGCTTAACGGTGGTCGCCGTACCGCGTGCGATAGCTGCCCGTACCCGTCCGGCGTCGGAAAAAGCGCCCGGACCGCGAAGGCCCGGGCGAAGCCATCGGAGGGGGCCAATGGCGGAGGTATTCGAATTGAAGCTGGCCCACTGCCGGACATTGCCGCGCTAGCGAGCCAGTTCTTTAAACAAGAACGCGCTGGGGTGGTGCGCGCTCAGCCTGCCATGCTCAGGCCAGACACTTTTGACATCCTGCCCGTGCGTCCGGGATCAATGCATCAATGATGGCTGTACGTCGAGTTGAAGTCGGTCTTCGACACTGCGGAGCGTCCTGCGTCAGACGAACCACTCACAGCACCACCGTATCCGCCATTTGCGGCGGTTTGCTGCTCAGCAACCTTGGCTTCAGCTGCTTGAATTTGCACGGGATACGTCGTGTTGTCACCGTCGCCGACGTGATAGCCAGCCTTCTCGAGCTGGACCAGCTCCGCGCGTACCTGCGCCCGGGTGATGGGCTGGTTCGATTGAGCGAATACAGCAACCGGAGCAACGAGGGCAGCGGCAACGACAACAGCTTGAATAAGGGACTTCATGTTACTTACCTCAGACTTTGTTCAGTTCTGCTACGAACAGCCCTGTTCGTAAACCAGTGACTACAGTCTAATTAAGTAGCTGCCGAAGATTAAGGCGCACCTCCGAAGGGGACTTTTCCGGAAGGAGAGGAAAGCCCCGGTACAGTTTTGGCTGATCCGAACGTTATTGGGCGATGAAGCTCTCAAGAGTTAGAGCCCCCACCAAACCCCGGGGCGGTTCACGGCAATCGCCGGTCCCCCGAGGAGGCCATCATCAATTGCTGTTTAAGGTGCGTTGCAGCGTCGACTCAGAATGACATCCGTAATAGGTGACGGATGCATTTGCGCACCGCTCGCCGATTGCGCGATCCACGCAATGCGGATAACGTTGGCGGCGGTGTTGATGCTGATTCCGCACAACCGTTAAAATCCGCGTACAGTCAAATCAGCAGGCTGACCTTCCTTACGCAACGTTGTCTGAACGATCGGCAACGCGAACCGGCAACCGCCGATCGCATGGGCTAACCCGCCAGGCATTCACTGTCTCGAGCTTTTCAGTCATGGTCGACGTCACCTTGCCTCACATCCTCATCGTCGATGACGATCCCGCCATTCGCGACGTCACGACCGAGTACCTCGGACAGAACGACTTCCGCGTCTCCGCGGCGGCGAACGGGACGGAAATGGCGGTCACGCTCAGGAACGGTGCTGTCGATCTGATCATTCTGGATTTGCGCATGCCGGGCGAAGACGGTATGAAAATCGCCAGCCGCATTCGTGAACAATCAACGCTCCCCATTTTGATTCTTTCGGGCCGAAAGGAAGAGGCAGACCGTGTGATGGCGCTGGAGCTGGGCGCGGACGACTACATGACCAAGCCGTTCAGTTGCCGCGAACTGTTGGCGCGTGTTCGCGCCCTTCTGCGCCGATCGAAGACCGCCCAGGTTGCCACCGGGCGGCAGGCCAATGCGCGAGGCTACCGTTTCGCCGGTTGGGAACTGAACATCAACACACGACGCCTGCTCTCCCCAGCCGGCGAACCGGTGGGCTTGACCAACGGCGAGTTTTCGCTGCTCGCCGCGTTTCTCGCTTCGCCCGGCATGGTCCTGACGCGAGATCAACTGCTCGAATCGAGCCGGCTTTACGACGAGGTCTACGACCGCGCAATCGATGTGCAAATTCTGCGGCTGCGCCGAAAAATCGAGGAAGACCCGTCGAACCCTCGTTACATCAAGACCGAACGCGGCGCGGGCTACGTCTTTACCGCGCAGGTGGACAAGCTGCCCGCCCAGGTCGAGTGGGAAAAACGCTGACCCGCAGCTTTCTCGCCGCATCGCCTGAGTTTCACATGCAATACCGGTTCGCAAGAATGTTTCCGCCGGAATACGACACTGCCCCCTCTACGTCGGATGACTCGAAGCAATACGAGGTGGCCCGCGTTTGTCTGACCGTTTCTAACTGAACACCAAAGCCTCGATGAGCACCGAAAGAATCAGGCGCCGGTTTGCGTGGCCGCACCGGTACAGGCTATTGGCGGCGGGCGGATGCCTGATCGTGGTCCTTTTGTGGATCGGCGCCGTCACGGAAAGCCTTCGATCGCGCCAACTGGTGCTCCAGTCCAACGGCAGGGAACTGTCCAGCCTCGCAAGCGCACTGGCGGAGCAAACCGCCCGCTCCTTGCAGGGCGTCGAATTCATTCTTCGGCGCACCTCCGGCTGGGCGCTCGACGCAAAGATCGCACAGGACTCCCAGGAGGCGGCGAACCGCTTTCTTCGCGAGGAAATGGCCGGCGTACCCCAAGTCAGGCAACTCGACATCGTCGATGCCACTGGCCGGCGGATAGCAACGACCCTCCCCGGCAGCCCCGCCGCCAACGTTTCACAGCGGGCTTACTTCAGGGCCGTGCAGCGCGCATCGGGCAACGCGCTGGTGGTGAGCGAGCCGCTCGTCAGCATAGTCGACGGTCGGCCCACGTTTGCGATGGCCAGCCGTCTGGAGGACGAACATGGCCGGTTCGCGGGCGCCGTGGTCGCGCTGATCGAGAACGGCTACTTTCGCGACTTTTATAGGCGGGTCGATTCGGACGAAGGCACCGGCATCACGCTACTGCGCGAGGACGGCGCACCGGTCGTGTCGTCCGAAAGCAGAAAGGAAGCAGGCGGGCTTGGGCGGCCAGTACTCTCCGCCCGCAAGCAGGTGCCCGGATTCCAGCTGGCGGTCGACGTCACCCGAGACGAGGCACTGGTGCTTCAGACATGGCGCGTATCCACGATCTACGATTTCATGGCCACCGGTGCATTGTCGCTTCTCGTGGTGGGACTCGGCATCGCGCTCATGAGGCGGCTGCAGCAACTCGGACGCTTCACGCACCGGCTCCAGTCGAGCCAGCAACGCTGGAGGGCCGTGTTCGACAACGCACCGGCGGGAATCATGCTGTTGCGGCGTCGCGGGCGATACCTCGCCACCAACCCCGCTTTTCAACGCATGGTCGGCTACTCTTCGGCGGAACTCAAGAACCTGTCGGCGACCGACATCACGCACCCCGAGGATGTCGAGCTTACCCGGCAACATTTCGAACGGCTGCTGCAAGGCGGCTTGCAGAGCGTTCGCTTCGAAAAGCGCTACCAGCACCGCGACGGATACACCGTCTGGGCCGACGTGCGCCTCGCGCTGGTGACTGTGTCGGAGGAGGCGTCGAGCAAGGATCCGGCACGCCAGGAAGATGTCATCGTGGCGACCGTGGAGGACGTCACCCAGCGCCGCGAAGACGAACAGGCGCGCCGTCTGCTCGAAAGCCAGCTGAGGCAGTCGCAGAAGCTGGAGGCGTTGGGCACCTTCGCCGGCGGCATTGCCCATGACTTCAACAACATCCTCGGCGCGATCGTCGGCTATGGCGAACTCGCGCTCCAGGCCCTCGCGGACGAGACACCTCAGCAGCGCTATGTCGCGCAGGTTCTCAAATCGGCGGACCGCGCGCGCGCGCTGGTCGAGCGCATTCTCACCTTCAGCCGCAGCGGACTGACGACCCGGCAGCCCGTACACGTTCAGCCCGTCGTCCATGACGCGATCGAAGCGATGAAGGTGCGCCTTCCTGCCGGCATCCGGCTGGAAGTCGAACTGAACGCACCAGAGGCCCGCATCGAAGGCGATCCGGCGCATATCGACCAGTTGGTGATGAACCTTTGCGCGAATGCGGTCCACGCGATGCCGGACGGCGGAACGCTCAAGGTAGTCCTGGACACGCTGGATCTGGGCGCCGCGCGCTCGCTTTCGCACATTGCCGTGGAAGCGGGGCATTTCGTGCGGCTCGCCGTATCCGATAGCGGCGTTGGCATGGCGCCCGACCTCCTCGAACGCATCTTCAACCCCTTCTTCACGACGCGCAAGGCAGGCGAGGGAACGGGGTTGGGACTCGCGCTCGTGGACGGAATCGTTCGCGAATACGGCGGAGGAATCGACGTAACGACGACGGTTGGCGCAGGAAGCCGATTCGAGCTTCTGCTACCGACAACCGATTCGCTCGCCAGTCAACCGCGTGAGGACGACAAGGGCTGCCCTTACGGTGAAGGGCAGGCAATCCTGCTCGTCGACGATGAGGAAGCGCTCGTGAGGATCGGCGAAGAGCGCCTCGCGGAACTGGGCTATGAACCTGCAGGCTTCGTCTCCAGCAACGCGGCGTGGCAGGCTTTTCGGGCCGACCCTCAACGCTTCGACGCGGTCGTTACGGACCAGACCATGCCCGGGATGACCGGCGTCGAACTCGCGCGGATGATACGCTCGCTTCGCGCAGACATACCTATCATCCTTGTCAGCGGATTCAGCAGCCCCGCGCTCGAAGCGCAGGCGCGCGAGGCAGGCGTCAATGTGCAATTGCGCAAGCCGTTGCCCAGGGCGGAGCTGGCGCGCACGCTGAAGCACCTGCTGCCCGACCTGCCGCCCCCCACCCCACCGGAGGTGTCCACGGCGCGCTGAACGCCGCGCGGCGGCCGCTCAGCGCGATTCGCGCGCCCCTGCGGTCAACGCCGCAGCGGCTTGCAGCAAGACTTCGCGCTTGAACGGCTTGGCCAGCGCCTGCTCCACGCCCAACCGGCGGGCAAGCATCGACGTGGCGTGAACCTGTGTCGGAAAATAGCCAGAGATCGCGATTACGGGTACCGAAGGAAAGCAACGCCGAACGCAAGCGATTCGCTTCGCATCCATCGCCTTTGGCTGATTGATATCGACCACCGCAAGATCGACCGGACCCGGACGAAAGTCGGGCAGGCCGGCGCTTGTCGCCTCCACGACGTCGTAGCCCGCGTCTCGCAACGTAAGCGAGAGCAGCGCCCGCATCGACACGTCGTCCTCCATCACCAGGACCCTCTTTCGATCTTCCACCATCGACCTTTACTGTTGTCACACATTGGCAGTGCGGATTCCCATCACCCACATGTCATCTCAACAGATGCCTGTTTCGGAGATCTTTCGTCAGACTGCCCCCTGGTTTCAAATGCAACAGGCGTGAGATCCGCTACGACTCCGGATCGCTCGCGGCGCAGGGCGATATTCCAACGGTTTCCTTATTAACCGGAAGCCGGGCCCATGGAGCATCCGGATCCATAGCGCGGATACGCAATTCCATTCCTTGTCGAAAAAATTCCTTTGCGGCATGGGGGTTAAACATCCAGAGCGATCTCCCTACACTCGGGCTGTCGAATCTGGACATCAATCGCCAGCCACATTTACGGAGTCAATCGTTGTGAAATCGCTTACCCGCGCCATGGCGCTCGCCACGCTCATCTTCCCGATCGTTTCATTCGCGCAATCGAACGGCCCAATCACCCGCGCGCAAGTGCGCGCTGAACTCGTGCAACTCGAGAGCACCGGATGGCGCCCTGGCGCAGGCTCGGATCCGCACTACCCAGACGACATTCAGGCTGCCGAAGCAAAGGTCGCAAAAATGAACAGTGCGGCAAGCGGATACGGTGGAAGCGCCAGCGGGACGTCGAGCGCCGGGCAGGCGCAAACAGGGCAAATGCACGATGTCGAAGTGTCGTCGTACTCTCCCCCGATCTACCTACACCATTGAGCCCTGCGTGGCAGGCCCCGGTAGCGCGGAGAGGGTCCCGCCAGGCGCTATTA
This sequence comes from Paraburkholderia sp. CNPSo 3272, assembly GCF_024206495.1. Lineage (GTDB taxonomy): Bacteria > Pseudomonadota > Gammaproteobacteria > Burkholderiales > Burkholderiaceae > Paraburkholderia. The sequence goes on from NZ_JAMBPQ010000014.1 coordinate 115,291, forward strand.
AATGGCGGGACGAGCAAGCCCGGCGGCAGGGTCGCGCTTCAGCGGCGGCGGCGCTATGGCCGCTTGCGGCAACGCTTCCGGATCCGTCAAGCCCCTTTGCGCAAAGGTCAATTCGACGGTCCGGCTTTCGGATGACTTCGTCGCGCCATACGTTGGAGCTTGCAATCCGGAAATCCACGAGCAATGCCATTCCCGCTACCTTGAACGGAAGAGCCCACTCATGCCATTCGCACTGACCATCCTGGTCGGAACGCAACTCATAGCCGAAGTGCTGCGACGTGTTCTGCATTTGCCCTTGCCGGGCCCGGTAATCGGCATGTTCCTCCTCGCACTCGCGCTCATCGGCCCGGCGCGCCGGTGGCTGGCCCCCACCGCGGACAAGCCATCCGCCCTCGAGCAAACGGCGACGACATTGATTTCGAATATGGGGCTGCTGTTCGTGCCGGCGGGAGTTGGCATCGTCGCGGAGCTGGGCGTGCTGCGACGCGAATGGTTTCCGATCGTGGCGGGACTCATTGTCTCGACGGTGCTTGGGCTCGTCGTGACGGGAGTCGTCATGCACCGGATCATGCGCCGCTCGGAAATGCGCGAGCTGAGCACCGCCGGCAGTCAGGAGGAGGCCAACTGATGTTCCGCAACCTATGGACCCCGCTCGCCCTGACGCCGCTGCTGTGGCTGACGCTGACGCTGGCCGCCTACGCGATCGGCCTCCTCGTCCAGCGCGTATGCCGGAAATCGCCGCTCGCCAATCCAGTCCTGATTGCGATCGTCATTGTTGTCGCGATACTCGAATCGACGAACACTCACTACGAGGCGTACTTTGCCGGCGCCCAGTTCATCAACTTCCTCCTCGGCCCGGCAACGGTGGCGCTCGCGATCCCCCTTGCACTCAATCTGGCTCATATCCGCCGCAGCCTCCATGGCCTCGGCCTCGCCTTGCTCGCCGGATCGCTCACGTCGACGGTGAGCGGCGTCGCCATCGTATGGTTCCTCGGCGGCGGCCGGGAGGTGGCGCTTTCGATGGCGCCCAAGTCCGTCACGACGCCCATCGCGATGGCCCTCGCCCAGGAAGTGGGCGGCGTGCCCGCGCTCACGGCTGCCCTCGCTATCGCAGGCGGCATCGTTGCCGCCGTGATCGGCGGCACGGTGCTGCGCTGGTTCCGCGTTGACGACTGGCGTTCGCACGGTCTCGCCGCCGGCGTCGCGGGCAGCGGCGTCGCCGCTGCTCAGGTTGCGCCGCTGAGCGGGCTCGCCGCCGCCTTTGCGGCCATCGGCATCGGCCTCAATGGTCTCGTCACCGCACTCGTCGTGCCGCTCCTCGTCATGCTTTGGCCGATGAAGTGACATTCATTCGTTATCCATATCAGTAGGACGGGCTGGCCACATTTCGCAAAGCTGATTTCCCGCATCGGCCATTGCGCCCCACGCGTTGCGCCAGTAATTTCGCATCCACGCCCGGGCTTCGCACCGGGCGGGCGTATTGCCCAATGCACGCCCAACTGGCCTACCGATCACGCATGCCCCGCCACCTCCCCTTTGATCAAAGCCCGGTGCTCAATCGCACCACCCACCGCGGACGCTCTACGATTGTGATGGCGCTCATCACTGTGGCGTTTGCAGCCTGCATCGTGCGCGCGTTCTGGATTCAGGTCGCCGCCAATGGCTTCTATCGCCGGCAGGGAGACTCGCGCGTCGATCACGTGATCGACGTGCCCGCGCAGCGCGGGCGCATCCTGGACCGTAACGGCGCTGTTCTGGCGGCGAGCGTACCCGTCAAGGCGATCTGGATCGACGCAACGGCAGTGCCCGACGACCTGCCGCCCGGCAAGCTTGCAACGCTTGCCCGCCTGCTGGACCTCGCACCGCAGCGGATCAACGCAGCCATCGACCATGACCGTTCATTCTTTTACCTGAAGCACGACGTTCCGTTGAGCGTCGCCGATCAGGTCGAGTCGCTGCGCATTCCTGGCATCCATGCGAGCCCCGAATACCAACGCGTTTATCCGGAAGGCGAGGTCACGGCGCAGGACGTGGGTTTCACAGGACTCTCCGGCAACGGAGAAGACGGCATCGAACTCGCGGCCGATGCCACGCTGCGCGCCGAGGATGGGCAAAAGCTGGTCGTGCGCGACCGCGTGGGTCACGTCGTGATGGATCTCGGCGATATCACGCCGGTGCGTCCGGGAACGGATATCCGCCTCGCACTAAATAGCCACATCCAGAGCGCCACGTGGTTGGCCTTGCGCGATGCGGTCACGCAAAGCGGTGCCGAAAACGCTTCGGCCGTGGTGGTGGACGGCAAGACCGGCGAGATCCTCGCGCTCGCAAATTACCCGAGCTACGACCCCAACGACCGGACCGCACTGCGCGGCGCGGCGCTGCGCAATCGCGCCGTGACCGACGTCTTCGAACCGGGGTCCATCATGAAACCGTTCACGGTATCGCTTGCGCTCGATTTGCAGCGCGTGAGCCCGGATTCGCTCGTGCAGACCAATCGCAGCTTGCTGCTCGACGGCGCAACGATCACCGATGATGCGAACTTCGGCACGCTCACGGTTGCCGGCGTGATCCAGAAGTCGAGCAATATCGGCGCCACGAAGATCTCGCTGACGATGAAGCCTGAGGAAATCTGGGGCATGTACGACTCGCTGGGCCTCGGTCATCGTCCGGCGCTGGGATTCCCCGGTGCCGCCCCCGGAATCGTGAGGCCATGGCGGCACTGGCGGCGCATCGAGCAGGCGACCATGTCGTACGGCTACGGGCTTTCCGTCTCGCTGGTCCAGCTGGCCCAGGCCTATACGGTCTTCGTCGATGACGGCACCATGATGCCGCTCTCGATATACAAGCGTTCAGGCCTGTTGCCCGCCGGCACGCGCGTTTTCACGCAGCGCACGGCCGACGAGATGCGCGCCATGCTGGAGAGCGTCGTCGCGAAGGGGGGCACCGCCCCGCAGGCACAGGTGCCGGGCTACAGTGTCGGCGGCAAGACGGGCACGGCGTACACCGCCACGGCCCATGGCTACGACCACAGCGCCTACCGCGCGTCGTTCGTCGGGATTCTTCCCATTCGAGAGCCCCGGCTCATCATCGCCGTGTCGGTCAACAAGCCGAAGGGCGCGCGGCACTTTGGCGGCGACGTATCGGGCCCGGTGTTCGCGCGCATCGCGCAGATAGCGGTCCAGGTGCTCGGTCTCGCGCCCGACAAGCCAGTGAGCCAGGTCATGAAAGACGGGAAACGTCAGGACACGTAGCCGCAAGCGCGCGCCGCACACTCAGGCTGCGTGAGGGTCGAGTTCGGAGAGCGCGTCGAGAAAGGCCACGCCAAAGCTGCCGGTGCCGCGCACCCCAGCCGCACGCTCTGCCGCAACGGCATAGATCGCGTGAGCCGCGCTCGCGGCCTGGATGGCGGCAGGCGTCACGGGAAGCAGCGCGGCGATCAGCGCACCGAGGCTACAACCCGCGCCGGTGACACGGGCAAGTCGAGCGTCGCCACCACCGATCGCAACCACTTCGCTGCCATCCGTCACGTAGTCGGTTTCGCCGCTGACCGCGACGACCGCGCAGGTCTGCTGCGCGAGCCGCTGGATGTAAGGCAGCGCGTCGATAGAGCGGGCTTGCGTCTCCACGCCTTTGCCCGGCGCCGCGCCGCCCGCGAGCGAAATGAGTTCGCTCGCGTTGCCCCGAATAACCGCTGGCTTGTACGTCAACAGCGAGCGTATCGTCTCGTCGTACGCGGCGCTGCCCGCGCCAACGGCAACAGGATCGAGCACCCAGGGTGTGCCTGCTCCATGGGCCGAGCATGCCGCGGCGCGCAGCGCATCCGGCCCGTCGCTCACGAGCGCGGCACCGTTTATCCATAGCGCACGGGCGCCGGCCGCAAAGCACGCAGGCCAGTCGAGCGCGGCGCCGATGGCCGGCGCCGCGCCGACCGCGAGGAGCACATTGGCACTCAGACTGGCCGCAATGTAGTTGGTGAGGCCGTAAACAAATGGCTGCTCACGCCTTAAAGCCGCCAGCGCATCTCGCACGGGCGTGTCGTTCCAGGCAATAGTCTTCAAGATTCCTAAGTCTCTTCGAGCGGCTATGTCATGCCGCCTTTTTCGTTCCCGGGGCCGGTTGTCCCCAAGGGCTACAGGCGCACCATTTCAAAATCGCGCTTGCCGACACGGCACAATGGGCAGACCCAGTCCTCCGGCACGTCTTCCCAGGCCGTTTGAGCGGCAATGCCGTCTTCGGGCACGCCCTCCGCTTCGTTGTAGATCCAGCCGCAAATGATGCACACCCACAGCCGCGCGGCCGGCGGGTGCGCCGGGCTTCTCGTATTCATGATCTTGCAAATTCGTTGAAAGCATCAGTGCCGTGCTGTTGGCTGCCACACGCCCCTCACCCGCGTTCGCGGGCGGTGCTGCGGGCGGCAGGCCGCATGGCGCCGCCCAGCCGCCGCGGGTGCGAGTCGCGCGGTAGTCGCGCGGTAGCCACGCCACAACGCGCGACGTCGGCTCAGAGGCCGGCGCTGAACGCAGCCAGCTTACCGAGCGCCGACCAGTCGAGCGCGTCCCAGCCGCGCGCCGAAACCGCGACGAGGCGATCACGCACGACGCTCGCCACGGGCATCGGTGCCCCGACCTTTTCGGCATGGCTCAGCGCGAGGCGCAAATCCTTGACTGCGAGGGGCACGGTCATGCCCGGCGGGGAATACCGCTCATCGACGATCTTTCCGCCATAAGCCTTGTGCACCTTGCCGTCGAACAGCGACTCGGTCAGCACCTCAAAGGCCGCTTTTTGATCGATGCCCGCCTTGCGAAGAAACGCGAGCACCTCGCCCATGCTCTGCATCGTGGCTGCGGTTAGTACATTGCCTGCGAGCTTGAACGCGTTCGCAAGCCCCGGTTGCTCGCCCAGCGGAAAGACGCGCTGGCCGAGCCGTTCGAGCACCGGCATGCAACGCGCGAGCGTTGCGCCTTCACCAGCGGCGAGCACATAGAGCCTGCGCGCCCTGGCGAGATCCGGGTTGCCCAGAACCGGGGCCGACACGTATCCCTGACCGTGCTCGCGATGCAGGTCGATAAGCGCGCCCGCCGCGTCGGGGCTGATCGTGCTCATCGAAATGTGCACGGCTCCCTTGGCGAGCACCGTCGAGAGATGCGCCCCAACTTCCTTCGCCGCATCGTCGTCGGGCACCATGCTGATGACCACGTCGCATGCAGCGAGCGCTGCCCAGTCGTCAGTCGCCACAGCGTTGCCGCTCACCGCCGCCTCGGCGCATGCCCGGTCGCGGTCGAACACCACCACGGACAAGCCGTCCTCGATCAGATTTCCGGCGAACGCCGCACCCATCCTCCCCGCGCCCACCACGCCCACCGTGGCCGGTACGCTCGCTGTGGACTCGACGTTTCCGTTCTGGGAATCCTGCTTTGAAACCATAACCATTTCATACTCCAAATCAAATTAATGGCAGCTTGTCCCGCCGGATTCGCCTTGAGCTCCACCGTCCGCTCGCGCGAATGTGAGCCGCATTGTGCCGCTATGGATTACATGTTGTCGAAGGCAGGCCGCGTCCGAAAGCCCGGCCCGACAAGACTGTTTTGCAGGCATGGGAGGACCGGCGCCCCCCTGAGCGAATGCGCAATATGCGCCGCGCTGCTCATTCGTTGTGAAGCGCAGGCACCTTTTCGAGCGCGGGCTTCGCGCTCACACGCTGGCTCTTCGACGTCGGACTCGCGCTCCCGGCCAGCGCCTTCGACATCAGTCTGAATGTCGATACCGAGCCCGCGATGCACAAGAGCATCGGAACCAGCGCATCTTGATTCACGCGAGTGAACTCGAGCATGAGCACGACTGCCGTAAGCGGCATTTGCATGGAGGCGGCGAGAAAGGCGCTCGCTCCGACCATGGCGAAACTGCCCGCGGAGGTTCCCGGCCAGAGCATGTTCCACAGGCCGCCCAGCACAATGGCAAGCAACGCGCCATTCGCGAGCCCCGGCGTTAGAAGGCCGCCCTCGGCGCCCGCGCGCAGACTCGACGCTTCGATTGCCACTTTCAGCACGAGCAGCGTGGCTGCCAGTCCGATGGTGAGATGGCTGTCGAACGCGAGGCCTGCCGGGCCCTTTCCATTGCCCGCCAACTGCGGGTAGTAGATCACGAGAACACCGATCACCGCGAAATTGAGCACCGAAAGAGCAGGCAAACGCCAGTCCTTCGGCGCGTGGGCACGCGCAGCGCTCGTGAGCCGGACGAAGCCCCACGCCGCCGCCCCGAACACCGGCCCTGCCATCGTGGACCACACGACGAGCGGCGCTCCCAGCGTCAGTTGCGCAACGCTGTACTGCTGTTCGTTGCCGAGCCCGACCCATGCCGTGACCGCGGCCAGCGAAGAAGTCACGATGGCCGGCACCGCGAGCCGCCATTCGAAACTACCCAGCAGTACTTCGAGCACAAAGAGCGCTCCGCCCAATGGCACGTTGTAGACCGCTGCGAGCCCGGCGCCCGCTCCGCATGCCACAAGAACGCGCTGATCCGCGAGCGACAGCCCCGCTTGCCGCGCGAGCCAGCCTCCCCACAGCGCGCCGATCTCTCGCGGTGCGACTTCCCGCCCGAGAGGCGAGCCCAATGCGACCGTCACGATCTGCAGCAAGGCATGCACGATGGTGCTCAGAACCGGCATGCGAGGAGCGCCGGCAGTCAGCGCCTGCTTGATGCTGACCAGTGGGCGTCCCCAGCGATAGAGTGCCCACCAGCCGAAACCGGCCACGAGGCCGCAGAGCACGAGCGCCTCGAAGCGTCGCGCAGGCGACGCGTCAGTGACACCGCTTAGAAAGGATTCCTCACTTACTATTCGACAGAGGCTATAGGCATATGCCAGATGCTGGATTTCATGAAGCAAGAGCGCCAGCATCATGCCACCGAGCCCGGCGCCTACGCCGGTGAGCGCGCTAGCCACAACAAACTTCACATAGCCGCGCAGCGCGTTACTGGAACCTGAAGTCACCACTGCAATGCATCGGAACGATGGAATGGCACGAGCCACGCAAGGCGGGCGCGCCGCGCAACCGCTGCTCGCGCGGCTGCTTTCAACGGCGCGCCGAACATCTCGTCCGCTTGCGTCACGCCTTAGCGCGCAAAGCGAATGTCGAGCGAGCGCAGGTAGGTCTGCAGACCGGCATCCTGAAGCGGAATGACGTAGGCGGCTTCGTCCGACTCGTTGAAGTGCGCATGCCAGTACCCCGGAGGCGTGACGAATGCCATCCCCGGCTTCCAGTCAACGCGTACCGGATCGATGATGTTGCCTTCCTCGTCGACTTCCGTGCCAACCAGCGTGTAGACACCAGGCTTGCAATCCGGAATGAAGTCGAGTGCGATCGACTGATGGCGGTGCGGCTTTTGCATGGATTGCGGCGCAACCGCGCCGAACATGGCCCACATCGAGTGCGTAACCGTGCGCGTCTGCGGAAAATTCGCGTTCCCGAGCAGCACGCTGATGCGGTTGCGCTGGCTTGCGCCGGGGGCTGCCGCGACCTTGTCGAGTTCAGCCTTTGCGCGCGCGGCCGGATAGAGCGTGGGCGCGAAGCGTTGGCGCGACACGCGGGTTCCCAGGTAGCTGAGCAGCGGGCCATCGTTGACGTTGTAGATGCGCGCCGTGGCATCCGCGGCCAGCACAGCCTCGTCACCGCCGGGCAGCGCGAAGAAGTCGCCGGCGCCAAAGCTGAACGCCGAGTCGCCCTGCGAGACCGTGCCACTGCCTTCCAGCACATAAAAGACCTGCGACGTGGCGTTCGGATTGACCGAAAGCTTCTCGCCCGCTTCGATACGCAGGAAATTCGCCAGCAGGCCGGGGCCCGTTGCCGGGTAATCGACGCCCAGTGCCTTCGAGAGATCGAGCGGCACGATACGCGTCGAGCCGCTGTCGTAGAGTTCCGAGAGGAACGAATGATATGGCACGCGCGAGATCAGCTTCGCGCCGATCGGGTTGGCCGAGCTGGTGTATTCGAAGTATTGGGCGTCACGCGTTGCGGCCTCGTCATCGAGACGAACGGTAGAAACTGCGGTTTTGTCGAGCATGGTAGGCACCCTAAGTAACGTTGAACTACGGTTCGGGACACAGTGCGCCGCGTCCGGTGTGCGACAGAAGAACGCAGCGTCAACGTCACTATAGGAAGGTTGCCGGCCGGCCAGAACCGCGGCGAAGGAAAATCAGCTTTGCGCAGAGGGGATAAGGCCACGGGTGAGCCGGCGTTACGCTTTGTCAGGATCGGCGGCGGCTATCAGGCTCAGCAGATCGGGGGGGACTGCAGGTCTTCGCCCAGGAATGACGTCGCGCGAGCAAGTCGCGAAGACGCATGTGACGAGGTCCATTCAACGCTGCCGGGTCCTTCGGTGCACCGCCGATGCAAAGAACCAACGACCGAGCGTGGCGGCGGGGCTCAATGCTCCCAGTAGCTTTCCTTGCTGAATAACTCCGCATAGAAGTCGATGAAGGCGCGAACCTTCGTCGACACTGTCTTCTTGGGCGGATAGACCGCCCAGATAGCGGGCACTGCGGGCGTGGGTTGGACCTCCCATTCCGGCAGCAATCTCACCAGTTGCCCGGCTTGCACCGCCTCGCCGATTGCCCAGGTTGGCAGCAGGGCGACGCCGCAGCCGGCGACGGCGAGGTCGAGCAGCGAGTCCGTGTCGTCTGCGCGGATTCGGCCATCGATGCGAACTGCGATTTGACTGGCGTCGGGTCCGGCGGACCGGTCGACGAAGATCCAGCGGTCGTCCGCGGCTAGCGGAAAGCGCAACGTCACGTGCGTCGACAGCTCCTCGGGAGACGCCGGCGCGCCATACCGCGCCACGTACTGCGGACTCGCGCAGACGACGCGGCGGTGCTGCGCCAGCCGGCGCGCCATGAGCTGCGAGTCGGGCAATGCGCCGATCCGGATCGCCAGATCGATGCCTGAGTCAATGATCTTGACGACGTCGTCGGTCATCACGGCGTCGACGTCGATCTTGGGGAAACGCTCCATGAACTCGGGCAGATGACGAATGACATGGCGCCTGCCGAACGCAGCAGGCATGGTCACACGCAAGAGGCCGCGCGGCGAGCTGTTCAAGGCCGCCGTGACCGCCCGTGCCTCATCGAGGCTCTTCAACACCTGCAGCGCCTGCTCGTAGAACACACGGCCGCCCTCGGTCAGGACCAGGCCGCGTGTGGACCGGTTGAAGAGCGCGACCGCCAGATCCTGTTCGAGGTCGGTGATGCAACGGGAAACGGTGGAGGTTTTGACACCGAGCTTCGCGGCAGCCTGACTCAGGCTGCCCAGTTCGGCTGCGTAGCGAAACGCCCGCATCGCGGAAAAATAGTCCATCAGATCGGCGTCCAGAAAACGGGGCGCACCGGGGCAGGCGTAACGCAGCTACCGTCTTGAACGAGCGATAGCGGCCTACCGACGGTGCCTTGCGAGCCGAGTGTACGACTCCGCGCACGCCGAAGCTATCCCTTTTTTGCAAAGCTGATTTTCTCCGAAGGCAGATCTGCCCGGTCAGCTACGCAGGCTCGACTTCCATCCCTATCACCGCGCACGGTCTGAAACAGCGCGACGCGCCTCGCCGACGGCCCGAAAGGCAACATTCACTCGTTCTCTGAACATGGCGCCACTGTCGGTCAGTTCGACGCCCCGCGCGGAACGATAGAAGAGGACGATACCCAGATCACTCTCGAGGTTGGCGATGTAGCGGGAGACCGTGGAAGCCTCGATGGACAGCCGCTGTGCAGCGAGATTGAAGCTGCCCAGCTCGGAAACCAGCAGAAAGGCTCGAACCGCTGCATAGTAGTTCATCTCATGCGTCCTCCAAGCTCGCATTGCTTCCGCTACGGCGACAACTATCCGCCTTATCGGCGCAAACCCGGCGGCCAACACCTGGCGCCAAGGCTATGCTGTCACCCGTGGGCCGGACGCGCATACACCTCCTGCCGCAAAACTCCTTTTTTGTTGCGGGCGTTCCGCGGCCGGCCAACGCTGGAAGCGCGAGTACACATCGGCGAATGAAGCAAAGAGCACAAAGTCACGCGAGCAAGAAGCCCATTTCGTCGAAAACTCCCTTGCAATTAGCGCCATTAACGCCGACCGACCTGAGCCGAAATCCGAAATACGTCACGCAGATGCGAATCATCTTCGCGGCAAGCGTCATCGCACCACGCGTCGTGCATGAACGCCCCATCAACGTGTGCGCTCCTTTCGTGGTGCACGCCGACGTAAGGCCGGGGACCGCGCCATAAGCCCCGCCAATTCACTCGCGAATTCAAACAGGTGATGAAGCATGAAGCTCAAGATTGGTGCACGACTAATGGCCACATTCGGTGTGGTTCTGGCTTTTCTGTTCGCGATTTGCGTGACAGCCACCGTGCAGATGGCGCGCATGAGCGCAACGACGCAAACCATCGTCAACATTCGCGCCCAAGAACTCAAACTGGTGAACTCGATTCGAGAAGCGACGCTCAAACGGACGGTCTTGCTTTACACAGCGCTCGACGAACCCACACCTGAAGCTCAACAAGCGGCCCTCGAACAGGCGCAGGAAATTGGCGATCAGCTCCCCCCGATCTATCAAGCCATCCCTAGTCTGCTCACGACGGCCGCCGGCCACGCTAGCTTTGACCGCCTGATGCAGGCGCGTGAGCTTTATCGGGAAGCAACGAAGCCCGTGTTTGCCCAATTGGCGGCGCACGATCTTGTGGCGGCGCGCGCGGCGCTCGCGAAGGCAAGGTCGCTGCGAGTCGCCTTTTTGCAGCAGCAAGATGAGTTTCTGAATTTGGCCCAGGGCTTGATGGACAGCGCCGCGAAAAGCACCAGCGACGCGTATGACATGGCCCGCGCCATCCTGTGGGGCGCGGCCGCACTCGCGTTCGTCGTGGCATTGGCCCTGTGCACGGCGGTGACGCGTTCCATCGTTCGCCCCTTGCAGCGGGTGGTCGACGGCGCGCATGCCTTGGCGCTGGGTGACCTGCGTATCCAGATAGCCGTGAAAAGCAACGACGAACTCGGCGATCTGGCCCAGTCGGTGAACAGTGCAGTCAGCAAGCTGGCGACGCTCGTCGGCGGAGTCAAGCAAGCAGGCTTGTCCATCGCGGCCGCCACCGGGCAGGTAGCGGCAGGAAACACCGACTTGTCGCAGCGTACGGAGGAGCAAGCGGCCTCGCTCGAGGAAACGGCATCGAGTATGGAAGAGCTGACCGCGACGGTCCGGCAGAACGAGGACAATGCTCACCAGGCCAGCGCGCTGGCAAGCAGCGCATCGGCGGTCGCAGAGCGCGGCGGAGAAGAGGTTGGCCGCGTGGTCGAGACCATGCACGAGATCTCCGACAGTTCCGCCAAGGTCGCCGATATCGTCAGCGTGATCGAGGGCATCGCGTTTCAGACCAACATCCTCGCGCTCAATGCAGCAGTCGAGGCGGCCAGGGCGGGCGAGCAGGGTCGAGGCTTTGCCGTGGTGGCCGGCGAGGTCCGCACGCTCGCGCAACGCAGCGCGACGGCCGCTCGCGAGGTCAAGCAACTCATCAGCGCATCGGTGGAGCGCGTGGGTGTCGGTTCGCAACTGGTTGAGAAAGCCGGCAACACAATCCAGGAAGTCGTACAGTCCGTCAAACGGGTGACGGCCATCGTGAGCGAAATCTCGGCGGCGTCGCACGAGCAAAGCGCGGGCATTGAACAGGTCAACCAGGCTGTCAGCCAGATGGATCAGGTGACGCAACAGAACGCAGCGCTCGTTGAAGAGGCCGCTGCGGCCGCGCAGTCGATGGCTGAACAGGCCCAGGCCCTGCGCGACTCCGTGGAGGTGTTCAAGCTCGACGGTCGGTAGTGCGCGAGGCGATGATGTTGACACCTTGGGGCCGGACCTGGCACCGATACGGGGCCGGAGACGCGGACTGACAACGATTCAGACGCCATCTAGCAATTGGAGTAGCGCCTTGCCCGAGTCGCTCAGCGCAAAGCGCGTATCCACGATATCCACCAGCCCGGCGTTCTGCAGCGCGAAATAATCGGGCGTGCCTGCCGTTGCCTCGACAGGTGCAGACGCAAGCAGCAGCAGGACGGCGATTTCATGCAGACTCAGCGCCCGCCGCAGACGCGGCGCGGCGTGGGAGCGCGGCTTTGGAGTTTTCCCTTCGCTTTTCATAGACATTCAGCGTGTACGGCCGACGGTTTGCAGTGGCTTCGTCGGTCAGTGCCCGTGAATAATAGGTCTGCGTTGTTTCGCATGCGTTGCAAGGGCCGAGTCCTCCGTTACGCCTGTAACCTGCGTCTGCCATTGCGCCGCCTGACAACTGGCCCACACACTGCAAAGGGCGTCCGCGTGCGCGAGGCGGCTCCGCGCCACGTTGACTACGACCGTGGTTTGCTACACCAGCGGTTACGGATGTAATGCACGAGCGCCGAATCGCAACCGGCCAGCAATACGCGAGACCCAAACTCCAGCAAACCCCACCTGACTGGAGCAAGCACGTGGAAGCCTCTGCACTCCTGCTATCGCGGATACAGTTCGCCGCGACGGTTTCGTTTCACATCATCTTTCCGTCCTTCACCATCGGCCTCGCCGCCTGGTTGTCCGTGCTCGAGGCCATGCGCCTCGCGACCGGCAACCCGGTCTACCGGCGCGTGTTCGACTTCTGGTTGAAGATCTTCGGCGTCGCGTTCGGCATGGGCGTCGTGTCCGGCATCGTCATGGCGTTCCAGTTCGGCACCAACTGGAGCGAGCTGTCGCGCACAAGCGGCCCGATTCAGGGCCCACTGCTCAGCTACGAATCCTTTACGGCGTTCGCGCTCGAAGCCACCTTTTTCGGGGTGATGCTGTTCGGACGTAACCGCGTCAAGCCGTGGTTCTATCTGATGTCATGCATGCTCGTGGCACTGGGAACCACGCTCTCGGCTTTCTGGATCCTCGTCAACAACTCGTGGATGCAGCATCCGGTGGGCTATATCGTGCAGAACGGTGTCTACGTGCCAACCGACTGGGCCGCCATCGTCTTCAACAGCGTCGTCTGGGTTCGCTTTCCGCATATGCTTCTCGCGGCCTATCTGACCACGGCGTTCTGCGTCGCGGCCGTCGGCGCGTGGTACCTGCTCAAGGACACGAGCCGCGTCGAGGCCACCGTCATGTTCCGCATGGCACTTGGCCTTGCCGCCGTGCTCGTGCCGCTGCAAATCCTGTTCGGTCACCTGACAGGCGACTACATCCATGACGACCAGCCCGTGAAGTTCGCGGCCGTCGAAGGCCGCTGGGTCGACGAACAGCCGGCTGCCGAAGTGATCTTCGCGGTGCCCGACGTCAAGGCCGAACGCAATCGCTACGAATGGAAGATTCCGGTGCTGGGCAGTCTCATCGCCTCCAGCACGCTCGATTCGCGCGAAGTCGGCCTCAAGGACTTCCCCCTCGCCGATCGCCCGCCGATCCTCGTTCCCTTCTTCGCATTCCGGATCATGGTGGGTTGCGGGATGCTGATGCTGGCCCTCGCCTGGATCGGCACCTATATGGCGCGGCGCGGCAAGCTGGAGGAACGCAAGTGGCTCCTGTGGCCAGTCGCCCTCAGCTTCCCGCTTGGCTTCGCCGCCGTCCTCACCGGCTGGTTCACCGCTGAAGTCGGCCGGCAACCCTGGACGGTCTGGGGCGTGCTTCGCACTGCGGACGCGATGACGCCCGGACTCTCGGCTCACTTCGCCCTCGCGTCGCTCATCATGTACGTGGCCGTCTACGGCTTCATCTTCTGCTTCGGCGTCCACTACATCCTGCGCATCATTCGCGGCGGCGTTTTCAGCGGCAAGGTGCTCACCGTCTGGAACGGGCACGTCATTCCGCAGACGTACGAGCCGCGCTTGCAGACGAGCGCCGTGCACGCTTCGTCGCGCACCTCGTCGTCCAACCACTGATCAGGAGAAAATCATGCTTGACTGGTTCTGGCTGGTCGAACTCGCCTTCGCCCTCGCCGCCTACATCGTGCTCGACGGCTTCGACCTCGGCGTCGGGATTCTCAGCGGCTTCGCCGCAAGCGCCGCGCGGCGCGACCAGATGGTCGCCTCCATCTCGCCCGTCTGGGACGGCAACGGGACCTGGCTCGTGATCGCGGGCACCATTCTGTTCGGGGCGTTCCCGGCGATCTATTCGATCGCGCTCCCGGCGCTCTATGCACCGCTCTCGGCCATGCTGGCCGGCCTCATCATGCGCGGCGTTGCGATCGAATTCCGCCACAAGGCGCACGGTTCGCGCTGGGTGTGGAACCTGCTGTTGTTCGCAGGTTCGCTGCTCGCCGCGTTCGCGCAGGGCGTCGCGCTCGGCGCCTACGCCAGGGGCGTGCCTGTCGAGAACATGCACTACGCCGGCAACGGCTTCGAGTGGGCCACGGCGTTCCCGTTGTGGTGTGGTCTCGGCGCAGTGCTCTGCTATGGCCTCCTCGGGGCCGGCTGGCTGGTGCTCAAGGGCGAGAGCGACCTGCGCCAGTTTGGCTGCTCGGCTCTGAACCGCCTGACGCCGATGACGGTCCTTGTTCTCGCGGCGATGTTCGCCGCCACGCTCTTCGACCACCACGTGATCGAAGCACGCTGGCAGCTTCACCCGGCGCTTTTCGTTCTTCCGTTGCTGAGCCTTGCCACGCTGATCGGCCTGCCACTCGCCGCGCGCCGTGGCGAGGGACGCACGCCCTTCGTCCTCGCGGCGCTCAGTTGCGCGCTGCTCCTCGTTACGCTCGCGGCGTCCTATCTGCCTTACGTCGTTCCGTTCGATCTCACGATCGACCAGGCGGCCGCACCGGCCTCCAGCCAGACCTTCATGTTCTGGGGCGGCGGTCTCTTCGTCCTGCCCATCATCGTCGCCTACACCTACGTGGCGTACGCGGTATTCCGCGGCCGCGTGTCCAGCGACCATGCCTATCACTGAACCGACCATCTTGTTTGAGGAGACTGCTGCCATGAAGGTCGCCCTATTCATTCCGTGTTTCATTGACTCGTTTTTCCCCGATGTCGGCATCGCCACGCTCGAGCTGCTCGAGCGCCTCGGCTGCGACGTCGACTATCCGCTCGACCAGACCTGCTGCGGTCAGCCCATGGGCAATAGCGGCTGCGAGAAACAAGCCGCAGCCACCGAAAACCTCTTCGTGCGCAACTTCACCGGCTACGACTACATCGTCGCGCCGAGCGGCAGCTGCGTGCACCATGTCCGCGATAACCTCACGGCAGCCGATAAGACCAGCGACGCGCAAAAGGTGCGCCGCAACACCTACGAACTCGTCGAGTTCATCCACGACGTTTTGCAGGTGCGCGAATTCCCCTGGGCCGAATTTCCGCACAAGGTGGGGCTGCACAACAGCTGCGGCACGCTGCGCAGCCTGAAGACGGCAAGCATGTCGGAAATCGCGGGGCCGTTCTTCTCGAAGCCGATGACGCTCCTGAACGGCGTCAAAGGCATCGAGTTCATCAAGCCGGACCGGCCCGACGAATGCTGCGGTTTCGGCGGCACGTTCTGTGTCTCGGAGGCGCCCGTGTCGGCCCGCATGGGCGCGGACAAGGTGCGCGATCACAAGCGCAACGGCGCCGAGTACATCGTCTCGGCCGACTCCTCGTGCCTGATGCACCAGAAGGGCTGCGCGGACCGCCTCGGACTCGGCCTGAAGTTTATCCATATCGCCCAGATCCTGAACGGAGCACGAGCATGAAACGCGTCGATCATGTGGGTTTTTCGAAGAAGTTCATCGCGGACGAAAAGCACATCGAATTCCACGACAAGCGCCTGTGGGGCTTGCGCAGTGCCCGCGACATCGAAGTCCACGGTATTCCCGAGTGGGAGGAAATGCGTTCGCTCGCCTCCGCGATCAAGGAGCACACGCTCACGCATCTGCCCGACTACCTCGAGCAGTTCGAGCGCAACGCCACCGCCAATGGCGTGACGGTTCACTGGGCGAAGGATGCCGAGGAGCACAATCGCATCGTGTACGAGATCCTGAGCGGCCGTAACGCCCGGGTTCTCGTGAAGAGCAAATCGATGCTGACCGAAGAGTGCGAGATGCGCCCGTATCTCGAGGAGCGCGGCATCACCGTCGTGGAAACCGACCTCGGAGAGCAGATCCAGCAGCTCGACGACGAAATGCCTTCGCACATCGTCGTACCGGCCGTCCACAAGCTCGCGACGGACGTCGCAAAGATCTTCGCCGACAAGCTCGGCACGGATCCGAACGAAACCGACATTCCGAAGCTCGCCGAAGCCCAGCGCAACGCCACACGCCCGCTCTTCCTGAACGCGGACGCAGGCATGACCGGCTGCAATTTCGCCGTGGCCGAAACCGGCGGCATCACGGTCTGCACGAACGAGGGCAACGCCGACCTGAGCGCGAACGTGCCGTCGCTGCATATCGCCTCCATCGGTATCGAGAAGCTCATTCCGAAGCTGGAGCACCTGGGCCTCTTTATCCGGATGCTGTCGCGCAACGCGCTAGGCTCGCCCATCACCCAGTACACCTCGCATTTCCGTGGGCCGCGCGAGGGCGGCGAAATGCACTTCGTGCTCGTCGACAACGGCCGTTCCGAACGCCTCGCGATGGACGACTTCTGGTACTCGCTCAAGTGCATCAGGTGCGGCGCGTGCATGAACACCTGCCCGGTGTATCGGCGCAGCAGCGGCTTGAGCTACGGCGGCGTGTACTCCGGTCCGATCGGCGCCATCATCAACCCGACTTACGACCTCAAGAAGTACAGCTCACTGCCATTCGCATCCACCATGAACGGCAGCTGCACCAACGTCTGTCCTGTGAAGATCAACATTCACGAACAGATCTACAAGTGGCGGCAGATCATCGCCGAAAAGCACGAGCTCCCATTCGTCAAGCAGGAAGCGATGAAGGTCGCGGGCCAGGTGCTGTCCCACCCGAAGCTCTACCGCGCCGCCGTCAAAACCGCCAACAAGGCCGTTTCAACGCTGCCGCGCGTCGTTCTTTACAACCCGCTCAACGAATGGGGCAAGCAACGCGAGGTGCCCGAAGCGCCGACCGAAACCTTCCGTGACTGGTACCTGAAGAGGAACAAGAAATGAGCAGCCGTGACCTGATTCTCTCCCGTCTTCGCGAAGTGGCGCCCGCGCCGCGTCCACTGCCGGAAGTGCCGTTGTTCGACCAGCATCTGCCGCCCACGCTCGAGACGTTCAAGAAGTCGCTCGCGCGCCTTGGCGGCACCTGGTGCGATGCACCCGCCAGCGGCGATCTCGAAGCCCTGATCCGTTCGCGCTTCCCGCAGGCCCGCGTGGTCTGCTCGGCCGTGCCGGAAGTCGAGGGCACCCGCCGAATCGAGGACGTGGAGCGTCCACACGATCTCGAAGATGTGGACGTGGGCATCGTCCGTCCCGCCTTCGCGGTCGCGGAGACTGGCTCGATCTGGCTGAGCGAGCACGAGTATCGCGTCAATGCGCTCGGCTATCTCTCGCAGCATCTCGTGGCGCTCGTCGATCCGTCCGATATCGTCGACAACCTCCATCACGCCTATCACCGCCGGGAGTTCTTCGAGGCGCGCTACGCGTGCCTCATGAGCGGGCCGTCGGCGACGGCGGATATCGAGGGCGTGCTGATCCGCGGGGCGCAGGGCATCCGGTCGCTGACCGTGATTTCCGTGCCTCGTGTGAACGCGGCACGATAACCGGACCCGCAAAATGCAGCTCTTCGCGAGCGGCCGCGACCAACTGCTGCGTTTCTGGCACCACGGCCGCCACCAGCTACCCATGGCGGACGCCTTGCGGGGCGGCGTGATCTGCGTCGCGCCCGCCGTGCTGGCCGTCACGCTGCACATGCCGCTGCTGTGCTGGTCCGCGATCGCCGCGTTCTGGACGTGCCTCGCAGACGAACCTGGCCGGCCCGGCTTTGAACGCCATTGCAAGGGGCTCGTGTTCGGCGTGGCCGGAGCGCTCGCGTCGGCCTGCGCGATCGCGGCGCATGCGCTCCCCGTCCTGTCGATTGCCGTGGTCGGCGCGGTCGCCTACGCGGGCGCGTCCGTGCGTGCGCGAGGTCCGGCGTCGGGCCTGCGCGGCCTGCTTACCGCAACGGCCTGTTCAGTATCCGCTTGTTTCCCGGCGCATGGCATCGACGCCGCTACTCGCTACGCCGGCTTCTATCTGGTCGGCAGCGTATGGGCGACGCTCGCGGGCGGCAGCCTTTGGCAGACCGGCCGCACGAAGCGCGCGCAGCAGGCAACGCTCGCGTATCTTCATGCGATGTCTTTGCTCGTCAACCGCCTCGGATATGCAGCCCAGGGCAACCGGGCGCGCCTCGAACAAGGGCGCGCCGAGCTGCGCACGAAGCTCGATGCGATGACGGCGGCCATCGCAAATTGCTGCGGCGAAGCGCCTTCGGCGTGCACGCGGTGGGTCGACGACGCGGAGCAGGCGATAGCCCTGCTCGCGGGCCTGGAAACGTTGCTCGCCGGCGGCCACGATGCCGCCCGGCGTGAAGCAGCCCGCCTCCTCGCGCCCGGCTACGTCCAGCTCGCCTTGCAGATCGACGCGAGTGCGGCACACTTGCGGGACGGTCCTGGCGCATTGCCGAGCGTCGTCGAGCAGCGCCTGGCGCGCGTGCAACAAACCTTGCGTGCCTGTGAGCCGGCCTGGCTGTCGACCCACGGGCCCGGCGAGGGATTGACATGGCTGCGGGCCAATCTCGATCTCCTCGAGCGCCTCGCCGTTCTGCTCGCTCGCGACGTGCGCATGCATGCTGCGCGGGTAGTCGCAGCAGGCGCACGCGGGGCGCCGCCCGAGCGTCCACGCCCAGGCCGTTTGACCGCGCGGATCGCGGAACTCGCCGCCCGCAATGCGTACGCCCGGTACGCTGCGCGCCTGTCCGTTGCAGCCATGCTCGCGGTTACCTTCGCACGCCTCTCGGGCCTGCAACAGGGTTACTGGCTGGCGCTCACCACGATGTTCATCCTTCAGCCCACGCTTTCGCAAACGGTGAAGGTGTCCGGGCTGCGCATCGGCGGGACGCTGCTGGGCGCAGTGCTGGCCACGGCGCTTTCGTTTCTGGTTCACGACCCGCTGCTGCTCGCGCTCGTTGTGCTCCCGCTCGCCACCGGAACGTTGGCGGCGCGCGCAGTGAGCTACTTCTCATACATCCTGTTCCTGACCTCGCACTTCATCCTGGTCGCGCATCTCGGCACGCCCGCCGGGGCGCCCTGGGCTCTGGCTATCGCGCGGGCCGAGCTCAGCGTGGCGGGTGTGCTCGTCGGCTTCGTCGTCAGCCTCTTCGCTTGGCCCGATCGCGAGCGCCATCGGCTCGGCAGCAGCGCGGCGCGCGCGCTGGAGGGCACGGCCGCGTATCTCGACGCGGTTGCGCGCCGTCTCGCCCAGCCCGTGCCGCGCGGGGGCGAAACGCTCAGAAAGCTGCGGCGACGCGCGTGCCTCGATATCGACACGCTCGAAGCCACGATCGGCGCCACGCGATTCGAGTCGCTGGTCGTGGATCAACAGGTTGCGTGCGCCAGTGTGCTGATGCAGCGTCTGAGAACGCTGGTCGGCGCGCTGTGCCCGCTCGAATATGTCGATGCGATGCTCGATGACACGGAACGCGCACGGCTCTCCGGACTCGCCCAGAGGGCGCACGCGTGGCTCACGCACGATGCCTGCTCCGGCGACCTTCTCCAGCACCCGGGCGAGGACTCGCGACCTCGGGCATCGTCATGCCACGTGCGCGAGATCGAACGCGAAGTCAGCGAAAGCGCGTGTGTCGCGCACCTGCTGCGCTCCCGCGTGCTGCGCTGAGGCTAGCGATCCTTGGCTTTCCGGCTATGCGTGCGACCCATCCGGACGCAGCCCATACCAGGACCGTTCACAGGGCACGGTGACCCTCAGTGGTCTGATCGACGGCGGCCTCGCCTACGTGGACGATTTCGGAGGCAGCCGGGGGCACGCGCTCGCTGCAGGCGAAATCGGGCGATATCAACGTCAACCGCCCGTCTCTCTCGCCTGAAGCCAGATTTCAATTGCAACATCGCCGCGGCGGCGCGAAACAACGCAGTAATGGCGCACTCGCACAATCCGTGGCACTTCGCGGCGATTCACAGGGCAAGCCGGCACTGCGCCGGGGCCGAACGCGCCGCCAACCTCCAGCCTTCGGATACGGTTTATGAACCTCTTGCAGAACATGCGGACATTCGTGCGCGTCGTGGACACGGGCAGCTTCACGGCGGCGGCGGATTCGCTTGAGTCGAGCGCGGCGTCGACATCGAGAGCAGTCAGCGAACTGGAGCAACACCTCAAAGTCCGGCTGCTGACGCGCTCCACGCGCCGCATCGCATTGACCGATGCGGGGCGCACCTACCTCGACCACTGCCGGGAGATCGTACGCGCAGTCGACGAAGCCGAGCAGGAGGTCTCCGAGGCAGGCAGTCTCGCCCGCGGCATGTTGCGCGTCCATAGCTTCGCGAGCTTCGGACAGCACTACATCGTTCCCGCCATCCACGCGTATCGCCGCCTGTACCCCGAAGTGAGGATCGATCTGCAGCTCTCACAAACCTTGCCCGATCTGTTCGACGGCACCTGCGACACGTCGATTCTCGCGGTCTCCGGCCTGCCGGACTCGGAAATCGTCATGCACCGGCTGGGTTCCAGCTGCAGCATCCTTTGCGCGTCGCCACGGTATCTGAACGCGCACGGCACGCCCCTGCATCCCGGCGACCTGATCGACCATGACTGCCTCGCCCTCAGCACACCCACGTTCTCGTCCCGCGAATGGGTGCTCGAAAAGGCGGCCAGCGGCAAAACCGAAAACATCGCGATCAACAGCGTACTTCGCATCAATATCGCCGAGTCGCTGGCAGCGGCAATCCGCGCGCACATGGGCATCGGCCCGTTGCCCGTCTACTCGGCCCTCGCCGGCTTGCGCGCAGGCACACTCGTGCGCGTGCTGCCCGAATACACGCTGCAGAGCAAGGACATCTGCGCGCTCTTTCCGTCGCGCCGATACGTCGACGCAAGAACGCGGACATGGTTGGACTACATGCGCGAGTATCTTCCCTCTGCGCTCGCACGCGATCAAGCAGTGCTCGCGAGCCTCAGCAACAATCGCGACTCGCAGCCGGCACGCCCAGCTTTCACGCCCGAACACGGCGCACTCGCGATGTCCTAAGCCGACCACGAGGAGCGGCCTCTCTGACCGGCGAATGAAGCGCGCCGGGCGTGACGAAAGCCTCGCCACGGACCAGGTGCGCCGCGCTCAAATCTCCACCGCGCCGCCGTCATCCCAGGTGGCGGCCTTGCTCAGCCTTTCCACCGCGACGGAGAAAACATAGCCCGCGCCCCGTTCGGTCTTGATGTATTTCGGCCGCGACGCGTTCTCCTCGATTTTGCGGCGCAGGCGCAGAATCTGCACGTCGATCGAACGGTCGTAGACGTCGTCGTACAGCCGGCTCGCTTCGAGCAACTGTTCGCGCGTCAGCACGCGGCCCGGCGAAGCTAGAAGAGCACTGAGAAGCGAGAACTCGCCGTTGGTGAGCGGCACGTTCTCGCCCGCAGGCGAGGTGAGCTTGCGCGTGCCGAGGTTGAGCTCCCAGCCCGAGAAGCGGTATGCGCGCGCGTCGAGCTGACGCCCGCTCGCGGCAACCGCGGCTGCCGAGCGGCGCAGCAGTGCGCGCACGCGCGCGAGCAGCTCGCGGGAACTGAAAGGCTTGGTCAGGTAGTCGTCGGCGCCGAGTTCCAGCGCCATCACGCGGTCCGCTTCGTCGCGACGGCCCGACACCACGATGATGGGCAACGTGGACTGTTCGCGAATCCTGCGTGCGATTTCGATGCCATCCTCGCCCGGCAGGCGCAGATCGAGCACCACGAGATCGATCGCATGCGCTTTCAGCGCCTCGGCCATTTGCTTGCCGTTGGCCGCGACGCTCACGCGCATTTCGTTTTCGCGCAGATAGGCGGCGATGAGATCGCGCACCGCCTCATCGTCGTCGACGACAAGTACGTGAGGAAGATTGATCTCGTTCATAACGTAACGCGCAAGTCTTCGGTTAACCGGGCAAATTATAGCGGCATCGGGACGCACGGCGACCGGCCTCCCGGCACGCAATACGTCTGATGATTGCTCCCGCTTTCGCGCAATGTCCCGATGCCTCGAGGGCAATGCGGATGATTAGTGGTTCTTATCAGGCCAGAATCCCGCTTTTCACCACGGCACCCACGCGGCACCGGGGCGACACGCAAATGACCGAGGTCCCCGCTCAGCGCGACGACTCGCGTGTCAGGGCGTCGGTGACTGCCTCGGTCAAATCGGCACGCAACACCGGTTTCTTGAGCACCGCGCGTACGCCGAGCGAGCGCGACTCTTCCTCGACGAGGTGGGTGCCGTAACCGCTCATGAGCAGGACCGGCAGGTCGGGGCGCACCGCGCGGATCTGCCGGATCAGGTCGATGCCGGTCATTTCCGGCATCGCATGGTCCGTCAGCACGAGATCGAAGCGCTGCGGCTCGGCGAGGAACGCCTCCAGCGCCTCGCTCGGCGAAGAAAATCCGAGCGGCTCGTAGCCGAGTTCGGCCAGCAGATCCTCGCACAGCTCCACCAGCGCACGTTCGTCGTCCACCAGCAGCACCGTTTCCCCGTTTCCGCGATGCGCCTCGATGGCGGGCGCCGGTGGCGCGGCCGGCCGCTGCGCCGACACGGGCAGATAGATGTTGAATTGCGTGCCGCTCCCGAGCTCGCTGCGCACTTCGATCGCGCCGCCATACTCCTTGACGATGCCGTCCACGAGCGAAAGCCCGAGACCTGTTCCGCCTATGGTCTTGCGGGTCGTGAAGAACGGATCGAACATCCGCTCCTCGACCTCCGGGCTGATGCCCGCTCCAGAATCCGCGACCCCAATGCACACGTAGTCGCCAGGCTGGAGCGTGCCCGAATGCAGCGCGCGGGCTTCACCAATAGCGACTTCGCGCGCCGACACGGTGATCGCCCCCCGCCCCTCCAGCGCATGACGCGCGTTGCTGCACAGATTCATCACCACCTGATGGAGGTGCGTAGGATCTCCCAGCACATAGGCCTGCGGCGCATCGAGCCGGAGAGCGACCTGCACCTCGGGCGACAGGCTCGCCTTGAAGAGATCCACGGTCTCGACGAGGACCGGCTCCACATGCACCGGCAGCCGCGCCGTCATGCCGCTGCGGCTGAATGCGAGAATCCGCTCCACCAGCAGGCTGGCGCGCATGCCTGCGTTGAGCACCTGCTGGGCGTCGCGCCGCAGCGGCGAGTCTGCGCCGAGCGCGCGGAAGACGCGCTCGCCGTAGCCCAGAATCGCGCTGAGGATGTTGTTGAAATCGTGTGCGATGCCGCCTGCGAACGTGCCGAGCGCCTCGAGCTTCTGGGATTGGCGCAATTGCGCCTCCAGTCTCAGGCGTTCGGCCTCGGCCTCGCGGCGCGCACTCACGTCGTCGATCACGGCGACCAGCGTCCCGCCCAGCGCGCCGGTTTCGGACAGCCGCGAGATGGTGATTTCTGTCCAGATCACCCGGCCGTCCCTGTGGAGATAGCGCTTCT
Organism: Paraburkholderia sp. CNPSo 3272; assembly: GCF_024206495.1. GTDB lineage: Bacteria > Pseudomonadota > Gammaproteobacteria > Burkholderiales > Burkholderiaceae > Paraburkholderia. The sequence goes on from NZ_JAMBPQ010000014.1 coordinate 138,809, forward strand.
CGAACTTGACAGTGGAGCGCTCGCCGCGCTCGAGCTCCGCGACTTTCGCGCGCGTGAGCTCGATGTCGTCGGGATGCGTGATATCGGAGGGGGCCAGTTGATGCAGTTCATCCAGCGAATAGCCAACCATGCGCTTGAAAGCAGGATTCGCGACCATGTAAGGCTGATGGGGCAACAGCATCACGATCCCCACCGGTGCCTCGTCGAACACGGCGCGCCAACGCTGCTCGCCGGCCCGCAGTTCGCGGTTGGCCAGTGCCTGACGGCGAACCTGACGCACCATCACATACAGCAGCACGAGAACGAATGACGAGATTGCCAGCGTGCGCGCAAGTGTCGCCCAGGTGTTGCGGCGCCACTCGCGCAGGATATCCGCGCGCGGACGGCCTACATCGATGGTCAGCGGATAGCCCGGCACCGCGGATTGCGCGGTCTCGAAGTCGTTCAACGCCTCTTGCCCAAAGGAAGCGCTCACCGCGCAGCGAAAGCCTTTTGCGGCGTCCTTGCCTGCCACCGTGATAATCAGGTGTTCATCGCGCGCTATGCCCGCAAGCCGGGCGAGCAGCGCGGCGCAGTCGATGTTGGCCACGATCGGGACGACGCCCCGTCCGTTCTTTGCGGCGAGGCGAACGAGCAGAGGGAACGTCGCCTCGCCGGCAGGCGGCGAGGCGGCGGCCTGCGCAGTCGACGGCCAGCACGAGCGTTCCCATGCGGCGCCTGCGTGCGCCTCGTCGACGATGTCGTGCTCGAACCCGCAGCCACCAGCTGCGAGCGAGCGAATTTGCGGAATGCGCGCCCGTGCCCGCTGCTCGAAGGCCGCGAACGCGTCATTGGCGGTCGAGCCGGGCCTCAAGTCGGCCTCGTGCTGCAGCGTCGCCGGGATACGGTCGATCGTGCTGCCGATCTGGTCCGCCAGCAGGCGCGCGACGAGTTCCACCGTGCGCTGGCCCGCGGCAAGGCTGGTTTGCCGGTCCTGGCGAACGTTGTAGAAGGCGGCCACGCAGACGAGCGCGACAAGCAGCAGGCCGCCCGCGACGGTCGTGCGGTGACGGCTGTGCATCGGCCAGCCGTCGTATGCACCGTCGGGTCCGCCGGGGTCCGGCGTGAACGGAGTTCGCGCAGCAGGCTTCACTGGACGGGTTCGCCCATGAGTTGTCTTACATTGGCGACGAGCGCGTCGCAGTCGAGCGGCTTCGCAAGCACCCGGTCGGCGCCCAGTTGCCGCGCGACGGAGGCCGCTGTGGCCGCATTGAACCTGAAACGGCCCGAGATGGCAATAATCCGCGCATCGGGATGACGCGTGCGCAAGGCGCGCAGGCTTTCCGCGCCGTCGGTCTTGGGCTCGCCAAGGTCGACCACCAGCAGCCGCGCTGGCGCGCCCGCATGGGGCCCAGCGAGCGACGCTGTCGCCGCGAAGCCTGCATCGTGCAGCGTCGCGACGATCAGATCGCGCATCACCGGATCGTCCTCGATAACAAGAATTTCGTCCGCGCTCACAGTTTTCCCTTGCCTCGCCGCCACGCGCACCTAGCGCAGGCTGGCAACACGATGCTAGATGAGCGCGGTTAGCCGCCGGTTTCGGGCCGCACACTGCAAGATTACAACTGAAACATTCTCCCGCCGAGCCTCGCGCGCAGCGGCCGCGCATGGCGACGCACCGGGGGAATGCCCCGGTGCCGCGCCATCATGCGGTGTCGACTGCACGACTTCAAGCCGCTCAGCTGCCGAAGTAGATATTGCAGAACGACACGGGACCGACGCATTCGTCCTTCTTCGGGGCCTGCTGTTCCGGCGCGGCGCGGCCCGCCGACTGCGCCACCGATTGTGCGCCGTTGTTCGACGCGGCCTGGGCGCTCGCGGCGGCGGCCTGAGGCTGGTTGCCCTGAGCGTGAGCGACGGCGGCGCAGAGGGACAGTGAGAGAACGAGGTATTTCAGGGATTTCATGACTGGACTCCAGACAAGCAGCAAAACGTGCTGCAACGGGAAAAACTATAAGACGTCGCGGCGTCCTAATTAAGTGAGCACTACGGAAAGGATTCTTTCGCATGCGTCGCACATGTCGCATGTGGCGCAATGGCGTCAGCACCGGTTGCCGTCCTGACGGTGAAACGGCGCGTCCGGGTCGAGCAGCGCACTGCGCATCAGGTAGAGGTCGGCCGAAAGCTGCTGTAGCGCGGCCTGACGCGGCCCTTGCGCGGCCGTTTCCAACTCGCCTGCCACCTCGTCCAGTGCGCGGCCCGCTGCGCGCACGGCCAGCGCGGTGCGTCGTGCATCGGGGCGTTCGAAGACGTCCGCGGCCCGCCGGCCGGCCTGTTCGACCCAAAGCAACCAGCGGGGCCGCTCCGATGGGCGCAGGGGGACCAGCGTTACGAGGTCCCTGCGCAGATCCAGCAACGCCTGCCCCACTTCGAGCGTGGCTAGAAGCCAGTGCCGGGCTTCGTCGTAGCGCCGCGTGCCCGGTGTCAGGAGCAAGCGCAACTGAGACGAGAGATCGTGAGTGCGCGAACGAAAACGCGCATCTGCCCCCTCCAGCCGGGTTTTCCATGCGAACGCCACTTCGCGGCGCAGATCGCGCTGGATGCGGCTCACGACCCACGGCGCCTGAAACGGAAACACGATCATCACCACGATCACGCCGACGAAGAGCGCGGCGACAGCGGCGAGCCCGTTGTTGAGCAGTGCGTCCGGCGCGTAGCCCATCAGGTTGTCCGGGCCGGCGAAGACCAGGAAGAACACGCCCAGCCCGATGCCGTAACCCGACGTGGCCGGCCGGCTCGCGAGGAATGCGCTGCCTGCGACGATCGGCAGGAGCGCCACGCAGAGCAGTGGAAAACCATCGATGGCGGGGTAGACAAAACAGACATAGAGGTAGCCAAGCGCCACGGCCGCCGCGGCGCCCAACGTAATCTGCAATGCAAGCTTTGCGGGGCGCGGAGCGGCCGAAGTCAGACCCGCGACGATCGCAGCCGCGATCACAGCGAATCCGCCGCTCGGCCATGCCGTGAACAGCCAGAACGCACCAGCGGCGCCCACGGTCAGCGCGTTGCGCACGAAAGTGAGCGCGACCACGTAGGAGCTGGTCCGCACAGACGTGGCGGCAGCGCGCGGCGAGGGCCCCGGGCCCGCGCCCGTGGCGCCCGCATCGAGGTAGTCGAGCAGATTGCGCAGAAGCCGGCGCAGCGCTTCGCGCGCGGTCCGCGCCTCCACGGCCGAAGAGCTCGGCCCACGACCAGCTGCCGCCGCCACTTCCTGCGCAACGGGGGCGAGCGAGGCGGCAAGACGCGCCAACGCCGTTACGGACTGCGGATCGGGTGCGTCGTCGGAAAAACCATCACGCAACCGGTCGATCAGATCCGCCGCCTGCAGCAGCGACGGCCGCACCCCCTCTATCAGCGCAGCCGCGCCCGTGCTCTCGAGTCGTTCGATCTGCTGCTGCAGCATGTGCAGCCGTGAACAGATCGCTGCATATTCGCTGTCGACCGTGGCGAGCCGCTGGCTGCGCAAGCGCAGGTTCGGGTCTTCGTATGAGGCGAACGTCCGCGCGGCTTCGAACCCCGCGATGCTGCCCGCGAGCCGCGCGAAGCGCTGCTGGAACACGGTATCGTCGCAACGGCCCGCAAGCACGTCCGCGCACAGTTCGAGAATCGCACTGCGGCGCTGGCGCTGGCCGTGCATCAGCGCGGTGCTCGCACGAACCGGGAAGACAAGCGCGCTAATCGCAGCCGAACTGAGAATGCCGATGGTCACTTCCGCCGCGCGCGTGAGCGACGCGATGAACAATGCATAGGGATGCGTGACCACTGGTATGCCGACGAGCACCGCCGTATATCCGGCGAGAACGAACGCGTACCAGCGAAAATGCCGGAAGCGCACGGCGAGCGCCGTGCACGTGGCGGTCCACAGCGTCAGCACCGTCAGATACAGTTCGGGCTGCTGAGGAAACAGCGCACCGAAGACCACGGCGGCCGCCGCGCCCGCCGCTGTGCCGAGCACGCGGTAGAAACTCTTGGCGAGCACCATGCCGGTCACAGGCTGCATGAGCACGAACACAGTCACCATCGCCACGCGCGGTGCCGGCAGTTCGAGCGCCATCGCCACGCCCAACGCGATGAGCGCCGCACACGTGGTCTTGAAGAGATGCAGCCAGATCAGGCCGTCGCGGGCGGCGAAATCGGCCATGGCGCGGCGCAGACGCGTCGAAAAGAACTGGTTTGGGGCGCGGGGCGCTGGCGATTCGGAGACCGGTCGGAAAGTCACGATTGTATTCAGGGGCGTCGCCTGGCGCCGGGCAAGCCGCGCGAATCGACTCTCGATGCGCCCGGTTCGCGTCGGCACAGGGGGATGGAGCCGAACGCACGCCCCGTCTCTCGCGCGGCGTGCACTGGCAACAGAGAATCGGCCGCCACCGTTGCAGCGCGATTTCGGGGGCCAGGAGCTTTCGTTACAGTTGAAACAACGGAGGAGCAATGCCTCGGTCGGCGCGCGCGGCCGAACTTCGTTTCATTTGAAACGCGCCGCATGCGGCGCTGAAACGGCCTCGAAACTGCAGCCCTGGAGAATCCGCACACTGACAAACTCACGATTGCACACCGTCGCATGAACACCTTCCACAACATGCAGATCCTGGTCCGTGTGCTCGATACGGGCAGTTTCACCTCCGCCGCGGCGTCGCTCGACGTGAGTCTCGGTACCGCGTCGCGGGCAGTCAGCGAACTAGAGGAGCATCTGCGCACGCGCCTGCTGCACCGATCCACGCGCCGCATCTCCCCGACGCCCGAAGGACTGGCCTACGCCGAACATTGCCGAAGGATCCTGGCCGACGTGGTGCGGGCCGAAGACGACACCTTACGCGCCGCCGACCACCCGAGCGGACTCCTGCGCGTGCACAGCTTCGCGAGCCTCGGACATAGGCACATCATGCCTGCGCTCCAGGCCTACCGGGCACGCTATCCCAATGTGCAAGTGGAACTGAGCCTCTCGCAGACGCTGGCAAATCTCTTCGACGGCACCTGCGATACATCGGTCGTCGCTTTTTCGCCGCCACCGGACGCCAACCTCGCGTCGCACCGCCTGGGCTGGTCGCACAGCATACTTTGCGCCTCACCTGACTACCTCGCCGCGCACGGCGTCCCGCAATCGCCGGACGATCTGAGGTTGCACGACTGCCTGACGCTTCGTACCACCACTTCGTCCTCGCAACCGTGGCGACTTGAAGGTCCCGACCGGGTGCCCGTTACGCTCGCGGTCGACAGCGTGGTCAGCATTAATATTGCCGAATCGCTTGCAACGGCTGTGCGCGAGAGTATGGGTATCGCGCCGCTGCCCGCCTACGCCGCACTCGACGAGTTGCGCGACGGCACGCTCGTGCGCGTGCTGCCCCAGTACACCATCGATACGCGCGAAGTCTGCCTGCTTTATCCGTCGCGCCGGTTTGTCGATGCGCGCACACGATCGTGGATCAATTTCATTTGCCACTGGCTCCCCCCTCGTCTCGAGAAAGACGATTCGGCATTGATCGAACTCGCATCGGACACCGAAGCAACAGGCATCGCGGCCTGAACGGAACCATCGATACAGCCCCAGTCCCTTCCCCCTCACGCAAGCAGCAACGAAGCGCCGCCCCGGTGCCGCACGCCCGCGCACTTCGCCGCATCCACGAAATCGCGCACCACCTTCGAGTGGTCGTCGTAACGGTAAGCGAGCAGTACGCGGGCCGTGGGCTGCGTACCCTTGATCTCATGGTACGTCACGCCTTGGTGATGGAGATCGCGAATCGAATTCGGCACGATGGTCACGCCGAATCCCGCCGCAACCATGCTCACGGCCGACGCCACCTGCGTGGATTGCTCGCCCAGCTGCGGACTGAAACCGCAGTGCTGACAGGCGGCGATCACGTCGTCGTACAGCAACGGCGCGATGGCGCGCGGGAACATGATCAGACGCTCCTGCGCAAGCGCATCGAGCGGCACGCTGTCCTCGTGCGCCAGCGCGTGCCGCGCAGGCAGAACGATCAGCATGTTCTCGTCGAGTAGGGGCTCGAGCTTCACGAGTTCCGTTGTCTGCACGGTCTGGCGAATGATGGCGACGTCGATGCGCTTCTCGGCGAGGTCTTCCATCAGCGCCGAAATATTGCTCTCCGACGGCGAAATCGACACCTGTGGGTGCGTTTGCCGGAAGGACGCCATGACATCCGGGATGACCGGATGAAATACGATCGAGCTGGCCAGGCCAACCCGTATGCACCCGCTCTGCCCTCGCGCCGCACTCAGTGTGCGGCACTTCGCCTGCTCCACGAGTTCGAGGATACGCACGGCGTCTTCGTAAAGCACGCATCCCGCGTCCGTGAGTTCGACGCCCCGCGTGAGGCGCCGAAAGAGCGGCGCACCCATTTCCCGTTCCAGCTTGTGAATCTGTTGGCTGATCGGCGGCTGCGCCATGCCGAGACGCTCTGCTGCACGCGTGAAGTGCCGCTCTTCCGCAACGGCGACGAAGTACTTCAGATGGCGAAACTCCATATCGAACTCATATCAAAAACGACTGTTCGCAATATTAGACGCCACAGCGCCTGGGAAACATACTTTCTCCATCGCAACACTCTTTCAGGAAACCGCATGATCAACCCGAATCCATGCTCGTGTGTCAGCGACATCGCACGATCATTCACACGTTTTGTGCGCGACGGCCAAACGGAAAGCGAGTTGTACCAGACCTCGCTGATGAGCGCCCTCATCGACGGCGTGTATGACGGCGACATGACGATCGAAGAACTGCTCAAGCATGGCGACTTCGGCCTCGGCACTTTCAACGAACTCGACGGCGAACTCGTCGCATTCGACAGCGAGGTGCACCAGTTGCGCGAAGACGGCAGCGCCCGCGCGGTCAGCCCCGATCAGAAAACCCCGTTCGCCGTCGTAACCCACTTCCGTCCGACGATGTTCGGCTCGCTGAACGAGCCGCGCACGAAGCACGAGGTTCAGGCCGTCATCGATGAGCTGATCGGCTCGCCCAACGTCTTTTGCGCGTTCCGCATCGACGGTCAGTTTTCGCGTGTCGAGACGCGCACGGTGCCGCGCCAGACCCTGCCGTACCGTCCGATGCTCCAGGCGATCGAGCGTCAGCCCATCTTTGCGTTCGAGGAAACCTCCGGCACGCTCGTCGGCTTCCGCTGCCCCGAATACGTCCAGGGCATCAACGTTGCCGGCTTTCACGTTCATTTCATCACCGACGACCGCAAAGGCGGCGGCCACGTGCTGGACTACCGCCTGATCGAAGGCAAGGTCGAGGTGGCGCGCATCTCGAGATTGCGCATCGATTTGCCCAGGACGGACCACTTCGAGCGCGCCACGCTGCACTCCGAGGACATGGCAAGCGCCATCGAAGCAGCGGAAGGCTAAACGCCGAACACGAGAATCGCGCATCGGCACCGGTGGCGCGACCCGATTCAACATCTGATATGGATAGCATTATGCTCAGGAAAACTAATCAAGCAAACCAGACATGGACTTGCGGCGCCGACCTCGTCGTCGCCAACCTCGAAGCCCGAGGCGTCCAGCACGTCTTCGGCATTCCCGGCGCGAAGATCGACCGCGTGTTCGACTCGCTCGTCGACTCGACGATTGAGACCGTCGTAGTCCGCCACGAAGCGAACGCTGCGTTCATGGCAGCGGCCGTCGGCCGCCTGACGGGACAGGCGGGCGTCGCGCTCGTCACCTCGGGCCCCGGCTGCTCGAACCTGGCCACGGGCCTCGCCACGGCCACCTCCGAAGGCGACGCCATGGTCGCGATCGGCGGCGGCGTGAAGCTCGACGACCGCCTGAAGCAGGTTCATCAGACCATGGACACGGTGGCGATGTTCAAGCCCATCACGCGCTACGCCGCGGAAGTGGTCACCGGCTCGACGATCTCCGAGGTGATGAGCAACGCGTTCCGCGCCGCAGAGGGGTCCCGCCCGGGCGCTTCGTTCGTCAGCCTTCCGATGGACATCGTCAATGCGCCGACGCAAGGCGACGTGCTGACCGAATACGTGCCGCCGGCGCTTGGCGCCGCGGCCGCCGAGGCGCTCAGCGAGGCCGCCGGGCTGATCCGCAACGCACGCAATCCCGTGCTGCTGGTCGGTCTGCTGGCGAGCCGCCCCGAGAACGCCGACGCGATCCGCGAGTTCGTGACCCGTACCAACATCCCGGTAGTGGGCACGTATCAGTCCGCAGGCACCATCGACGCTGAAAATTTTAGCCGCTTCGCGGGACGCGTCGGCCTCTGGAACAACCAGCCGGGCGACGTGCTGCTCGAACAGGCCGACGTGATCGTGACTGTCGGGTACAGCCCCGTCGAGTACGATCCGCCACTCTGGAACAAGGACGCGAGCCGCCCGCTCATCCATGTGGACGTGCAACCCGCCGACACCGACCGCTATTACCGGCCTGCGGTAGAGCTTATCGGCGACATCGCGAAAACGATGACGCAACTCGCCGCGGAAGTCCCGTCGCGCACGACCTCGCCGCAGTTCGAGAGCGTGCTGACGACGCTGGCCGGCGCGCGTCTCGCGCTTGCACAAAAGGCAGCCACGCTCGGCGGCAGCCCCGTGCACCCGCTTCGCATCGTCAAGGAGTTGCAGGACGTGGTGGGCCCGGACACGACGATGTGCGTCGACATGGGCAGCTTTCATATCTGGATCGCGCGTTACCTCTATAGCTTCCGTGCGCGCCAGCTTCTCATCTCGAACGGCCAGCAGACGATGGGTGTCGCCCTGCCGTGGGCCATTGCCGCGTCACTCGTGCGCCCCGGCCAGAAGGTGATTTCCGTGTCGGGCGACGGCAGCTTCATGCAGTCGAGCATGGAGCTCGAAACGGCGGTGCGCCTGAAGAGCAACATCGTCCACGTCATCTGGGTCGACAACATGTACAACATGGTCGAGATCCAGGAAGTGAAAAAGTACAAGCGCCGCTCCGGCGTGGAGTTCGGTCCGATCGACTTCAAGGCCTATGCCGAATCGTTCGGTGCCAAGGGCTTCGCGGTCGAATCCGCCGATTCGCTTCGCGCGACGCTGCGCGCTGCCATGCAGGTGGAAGGTCCCGCCGTGGTCGCGATTCCCGTGGACTACTCAGACAACCCGAAGCTCATGGAGCCGCTGCGTACGGACTACCTGATCTGAGCGCTAACGTGACAACGGCCGGCCTGCGAGAGCGCGCCGGCCGTTGCTGATTATTCAAGTTGAAGCAGCGCTGTGAGCGCAATGAGAAGCATGAGTACAACATATGCCGCATCGCCCGCCCCTGCCGCGGTGGCAACGGCGGGTAAAACGCGTGTAGGCGTGGTCTGGCTCGGAAGCATGGGGGCGGCCATTGCCGGGAATCTTGCCAGCGCGGGATTCGCGACGGTCTTGCTCGACCGTGACCTGCGCAAGGCCGAGCGAGCCGCGCGAGGCGACGCAGTCGCGACGAACGACTGGCAAGACCTCGCCGACTGCGAATTCGTCATCACGATGCTGCCTGGCGACGGCGCGGTCCTCGACGTCGCCCTCCAGCTCTCGAACGTGCTGCCAACCTACGCGGTCCACGTGTCGATGAGCACGGTCGGTGGGGAAACGGCGCGTGAACTCGCCGATCTGCATCACGCGCTCGGTCAGCAATATGTGTCGGCGCCGGTGCTTGGCAATCTGCGGCTCGCGTCTTCGCGCGATCTTCTCGTGCTCGCCGCCGCCGACAGCGAAACGCTGGAGCGCTGCATGCCGCTCCTCGAGTGCCTCGGCCGGCACGTCGTCGTCATCAGCGAGCACGCCGAAGAAGCAAACCGCATCCAGCTCGTCATCGATCACGCTCCTGAGGTGGCCGGAGTGGAGACCGGGCACGCCATCGTTTGATGACCTAAGGGGTGTCGCATTGGGCTCGCTCACTTGAACGAAGCGTCCAGTGGAACTGGTCGCTTCGTTCGGTATCGCGAGACTGGCACCACCGAGCGCGACAACCCGGACACATGAAATCCTGAATTCGCTCATTACCGCGATGAGTCGACTCCCCGACCCCCAGGAGGTAGTGGGTGACATCGAAATCGGGGTGGCTTTGCAACAGCCTGCAGGACACACCAAGCTGGGCTTTATCGATCGCCATGCCGGTTCCCTCGCGAAACACGACTTGTTGTGGTTGTGTCGCAGTAACGCGGGAGCGCCAGAATGCGTGTCTTGTGAAACGGCACTGGTCCCACGAATGAAGAAGGCATCACCAACGCGGCGAACGGCCCTTGCTCCAGCAATAGCGAAGGCTCTGAAGCGACTGCACCATCCGCTCGATGTTATTCTGAGGTGCGTGCGCTGGTACGTGGCCTACGGGCTGAGCCTGCGAAATCTCGAAGAGGTGATGGCTGAGCGTGGCATCGATGTTGATCATTGAACCGTGCACAGGTGGGCGATGAAGCTGCTGCCCGTTCTGGAATCGTTCCAGATAACAGTGTTCACGATTCTCGAGTTCCCTCAGGCGGCCGTATTGCGCCGCCCTTTCCCTTCCCGGGTTGCGTTCGCCTACGCGAACTACAGGCGCACCATTTCAAAATCGCGCTTGCCGACACGGCGCAACGGACAAACCCAGTCTTCCGGCACGTCTTCCCAAGCGTTTCCCGCCGCAATGCCGTCTTCTGGCACGCCCTCGGCTTCGCTGTAGATCCAGCCGCGCAGACCCACAGCCGCGTGGCCCTGCGCGCCGCGCACGGTGTGTGACAGATGACCGCAGCGTCAACATCACTATAGATACATTGCTGACCGGCCAGAACAGCGCCAGCAAAAATCAGCTTTGCACAAAGGCGATAGCGCCACTGGCGACCCGGCGGTACGCTTCGACCAAATCGCATCCATGAAACCCATGACATTAAGCGCACCGGCAACACCGGCAAGGGCGCTAGCGAGGCCGGCCTCTACGAATGACGAGTGGCGGGTATCGGCCCCATCCGGCGTCGTCGTGAAGAGATTGATCATGAAACGGCTTTAAGAGCTTCAGCTGGGCATAGTATCGGAGTCGTTGTCGGTTTGTGGGCAGCGGAGGTTGTACTGCGGGATATGCGCCCCAGCGCTCACCATGTTGCCAATATGTCGACTGCCAATGGAATGCCCTGCCGGGTAAAGGAGAATTGCGCGACTGGGGCAACGCAATTGGTCGATTGGCTCTGCTTTTGTTGTTATAAATGCAGTTGAATATCAGCATTCCGATGTTTTTTTAAGAGTATTCATGAAGCTTTCACGACGTACCTTGCTGGGCCATGGTTTGGCACTTCCCTTGAGTTTTGGCCTTTCGCCGCTCCTCGCCCTCCGGTCCGCGAGGGCGAGCGCCGCCCCAGCATCTCTCGCGATTGTGATGAATTCGGGTGAGGCCAGCGTATCCGTGATTGACATGACCTCGCGCGAAGTCATCCGCACCCTGCCGACGATGCGTGAACCAAGCCACTGGGCCCTTTCTCCGGACAGAAACAGGCTATATATCGCGGACGCGAGTGGCAACGCGCTATTCATCGTCGATCCGCGCAACGGCACATCGCTCGGACATAAAGTCATTGCTGACCCCTATCAACTGGGCTTTACACCCGACCACCGTTATCTGGTCATCAACGCGCTGCGCATCAACTACGTCGACGTCTACCGTGCCGACGACCTCACACTGGTCAAGCGCTTCTCGCCAGGGGAAATGCCAAGCCATCTCGACTTCTCACCGGATTCCCGCTGGAGCTTCAACTCGATGCAGGAGTCCAGCACGCTGGTCTCCTTCGACTTGACGAACATGACCATACGCTGGAAGGCGAAACTCGGCTCGACGCCTGCGGGCGTACTCTGGCACAACGGCAAAGTGCTCGTTTGCGTCATGGGTGCAGACCACGTGGCCGAGGTCGACCCTGTCACGGGCAACGTGCTGCGACGTATAAAAACAGGCATCGGCCCGCACAACCTCTTCCTGACACCGGATCGCCAGACGCTGTATGTCACCAACCGCGTTGGCGGCTCGCTGGCTGCGCTCGACGCGACCACGCTCGAGCTTCGACGCACCTACCCGCTGCACGCGGGCGGCCCCGACGACCTCAGCGTTGCGCCAGACGGCAAGGTCTGGGTCACGCTGCGATTCCGCGAACAGGTTGCCGTTCTTGATCCCGTCAGTGGCCATTACGACACGATCGACGTGGGCCGCTCGCCGCACGGTATCTTCCTCACCCCGCAATTGAACCATCCCGGCTACGTTTCGGCCGAACTTCTCTAGGATGCACGATGCTCGTATTTCTCGACAGATGGTTCAGCATGCTAGCCGGCGTGATCGATACCTATGCCATTCTGCCGGTGCTCTACCATTTCGGCTGGATGGAATGGGAAGAGTTGTCGTTCGACTGGGCACTCATCGGCGTCTACGGCTTCTTTGCCGTCGTCGTCACGTATGCGGTGTGCTGGCCGCTCGAAGCATTCTTTCCCATCGAGCGATGGGAAAGCAGGAAAACCGTCTTCGTCGATGCGCTCTATACCGTCGTTAACCGCGTGGGCGTGCTGCCCGTCTTCAGCTTTCTGCTCTTCTATCAGGTTCAGGTGTGGGTGAACGGCTTCGTGGTCGCGCATGGCTATATTCCGCCGACCCTCGAAATGCTCATCCCGCCGCTCCTCGGCCACCCCGTCATCACCTTCGTTGCCTATGCGCTCATACTCGACTGTGCCGATTATTGGCGTCACCGCCTGTCGCACACGTACCGCAGTTGGTACGCACTGCATGCGTTGCACCACGCACAACGGCAAATGAGCTTCTGGTCGGACGACCGAAACCATATGTTCGACGACGTCATCGCCGGTGTCTGGTTCGGTGTGGTGGGTCTCGCGATCGGTATTCCGCCGCTGCAGTTTCCGTTGCTGTTTCTCTTCATGCGCTTCATCGAGAGCCTCAGCCACGCCAATATCAAACTTTCGTTCGGGCGGTTCGGGGATCGTATTATCGTTTCGCCGCGTTTCCACCGCCTGCATCACGGCCTGCGTGCAGCCGGCCGGAACTCATGCAATTACGGCGCCGTGTTTCCGATTTGGGACATCGTGTTCCGCACTGCCGATTTCTCCGATGAATACCCTCCCACGGGGGACAGACGCGCGCCCGAATCGATGGCCAGTGGCGGCTACCTGGCTCAGCAGATGGGAGGACTGCAGTTTTTTGTTCAAGAATGGCGTCGCGCGAACCGGTCGCGACGCCGCACGTGACGTGCAAATGAGATGGGGTTCCCGGCGCACCGCCGTGAGCTCCGCTGACGCGTACCGGCAGCGCTCAAAGATCCCAGTAACCTTCCTTGCTGAATAACTCCGCATAAAAGTCGATGAAGGCCCGCACCTTCGTCGAGACCGTCTTCTTCGGCGGATAGACTGCCCAGATAGCGGGCATTGCGGATGTGGGTTGGACCTCCCACTCCGGCAGCGGCCTGACCAGTTGCCCGTTGCGCATGGCGTCGCCAATTGCCCAGGTTGGCAGCAAGGCGACACCGCAACCGGCTATTGCAAGGTCGAGCAGCGCTCCCGTGTCGTCCGCGCGAATTCGCCCCCGAGGCGCACCGTGACGTGACTGGCGTCTGCCCCAGAGGTGCTGGCCGACGAAAATCCAGCGGTCGTCCGCCGCGAGTGGAAAGCGCAGCGTCACGTGTGTCGACAGATCCTCAGGAGAAGCCAGCGTCCCGGTCCGCGCCACGTACCGCGGACTGGCGTAGACGACGCGCCGGTGCGGTGCCGGCCGGCGCGCCATAAGTTGCGAGTCGGGCAATGCGCCGATTCGGATCGCCAGATCGATGCCTGAGTCGATGATCTTGAGGACGTCGTCGGTCATTACGGCGTCGACGTCGATTTTGGGGAAGCGCTCCAGGAACTCGGGCAGATGGCGAATGACATGGCGCCTGCCGAACGCAGCAGGCATGGTCACACGCAAGAGGCCGCGCGGCGAGCTATTCAAGGCCGCCGTGACCGCTCGTGCTTCTTCGAGGCTCTGCAGCACCTGCAGCATCTGCTCGTAGAAAACCCGGCCGCCTTCAGTCAGAACCAGGCCGCGTGTCGACCGGTTGAAGAGCACGATCGCAAGATCTTGTTCGAGGTCCGTAGCGCTGCGGGAAGCGGTTGAGGTCTTGACGCCGAGCTTAGCGGCAGCCTGACTCAGGCTGCCCAGTTCGGCTGCGTAGCGAAACGCCCGCATCGCGGAGAAATAGTCCATCAGATCGGTGTCCTGATAACGGGTGCGTACCGTGACAGGCGCAATCGCTACCGTCTGAAACGAACAGTAGCGGCCTACCGCCTCTGCCATGCGCCCCGAATGTGCGGCGCCGCGCGCACCGAAGCTATTCCGCATTTGCAAAGCTGATTTCCTCTGTTGGCAGATCTGGCCGGTCAGCGACGCCGGCCCGACAACGATCGACATCCCCGTGCAAGGTCTGAGACAGCGCGGCGCCGACCGCCCGAAAGGCAACGTCCACCCGCTCTCTGAACATGGAGCCACCGTCGGTCATCCGGCGCTCGATACGCTGGTGCTCGCCATGCCCGTGGCATGGAAAGGCACGCTGCAGCAGTACGCTGGCCGGCTACATCGCGAACATTCTGGCAAAACCGGCGTACGGGTGATTGACTATGTCGACGGAGGTCACCCGGCGTTAAACCGTCTGTGGGAGAAACGCCAGCGGGGGATACCGCGCGATGGGCTACCAGGTACGCCTGGCCGGAGACAGGCAGCAACTGGCGCTGGCCCGAAGTGCGAGCGAGGCCGCATTCCCTACCCGTGCGGTTTCTTGCTTGCGCTTCCAAGCGTGCACTTCCCGCCTTTGACGGCCCCATTGTGCACGACCATCGTATTGCACCGGCAGTGCCGATACTCACAAACTGGTCGCGCTGTACTCGAAAAACGACCGCAACATCCTCGACCTGTGCAGACACGGAACTGGGAAGCAAGCGGGTTGTCGATTGGCTCGCGCACGAGCTCAAGGCATCGCTTCGCTGGCCGGCGTACTGTGCTTTGCGAGGTAGCGCGTTAACCAGGGTAACGGCCAAAGGCTACACACGGTCAGGGAACCGCCTCAGAATCTATATCCGACGCCAGCAAAGGTAATCCAAGGGTTCGCGGAAATGCGCGTCCTGTTGGTCAACACGGCTTGCCCGTTGGCCGCAACGGAGGTGACCGTCGCGTTCGTTTTCAGCGGCAGATACGTGACGGAAGCCGCGGCGTACCAGTTCTTGCTGAAGTTGTACGAAACGCCCGCGTTGAACGCGGGATTCCATGACGGGCTCAGCGACGTATCGACATGACCGCCCGGACCTGCGACCTGCTGCAATGCGCCGCCAAAGGTCGGGTTGAGTTCGGTATGCGAGAACCATGTGTAGTTCACACCGACGCCGGCAAACGGGCGCAGCTTCGACTGCGCCGTTCCAAAGTAGTATTTCACGAAGAGAATGGGCGGCCATGACCGCGTGGTGGCCAGCGGCTGCAGATCGCCCAGTTCGAGCGACGGGCCGTGCGAGCCGAACGGGGCCGCCGCGCCCTGCGCGTAAAGCTTGAGCTTGGGCGGCGCACCGCTCGCCAGATCGAGCGCGATGTTGTCGGTGGTGAACCACGCCATCGACAGTTCGGCGGTGAATGTGTTATGGATCTGGCCACCCGTGCCCGCCGACGTAAAGGTGCCAGCGGCCGAAGTGCTTTGCAACGGTGCTGACGACGATTGCCCGAAATCGAGCCACGCCGCGCCTAGACTTGTCACGATGCTTCCCGCGCTCTGGGCCATCGCTTTGCCGGATATCGCCCCGACCATCAGGGCGAGACATGCGAACCTCTTCATCCCGTCCTCCAGTTCACTTATTCGTAGTGCATAGTAAAGGGAATCGTCTGCGTTTCCCGGATTCGCAGCTCGAAGCGCGTAGGCATTCGGTGTCGGCACGCCAGTGAATCGAAAAGCGTCACGCCTGCTCAGTGAACACGTTGCCGGGCTGCCCCTCGAACATTTCGACGAGATACCGTTCCAGCGGCTTTTCCGACGCGGTCTTTGGTATTTCCGGCACCACTTGCACCCACGAAATGACCGAGCTCGCTTCCAGCTTTGCGCGACAGGCGCGGAACACCTGCTGCGGGTCGAAGTCGCTGGCGCGCTTGGGCACGATGGCTGCCACGACGTCTTTCTCGCCTGGCGCACCGGACGCGCCCCTCACGCCATAGACGTAGACGTCCTCGACGGCCCCCGATTCGGCAATCACCTTTTCGATTGGCGCCGGGTTGATGAACTCACCGTTGTGGCGAATCCCCCCGCCCTTGCGGTATTCGAAAAAGAGCCAGCCGTTCTCGTCCTCACGCACGACGTCGCCCATGTGCAGCCAGCCGCCCTCGCACTTCTGCGCCGAAGCCTCCGGATTGCCGAAATATTCGACGTTGAACGGCAAGCCGTCCGCCGGCCTGAACAGCAGTTCGCCCGGCACGCCCTTCGCGCAGTCGTTGCCGTCGTCGTCGATGATCCGATGCTGGAGGCTGGGAGCCGGCTTGCCGATGCTTCCAATGGGACCCACGCCGAGCGGCTTCACGGTGATGCCGCCTTCGGCCGCACCGTAGAACTCGACGATCCCCACGCCGAAGCGTTTCTCGAACGCCTCCCAGATCGCGGCCGGCATCCCGGCGGAGATCACGAAGCGCACGGGGTTGTCGGCGTCATCAGGTTTCGCGGGTTCGCTGTAGATTGCCGTCGTCATGCCGCCAAGCAGAGTGAACGTGGTGCAGCGATATTGACGGGTGATGTTCCACAGGCGCGACTTCGTGAAGCGGCGCGACAGCACGGCGCGCATGCCCGCCGTGAGCGATGCGCCGAGCGTCACGATCTGGGCGTTGGCATGTGTAAGCGACAGTCCGGAGTACGGTCGGTCCCCGTCTGCGTAACCGAACAGCGCCGAAACCGCCGCGGACGTCGCGCAATAGCGTTGATGCGTCATCACGATGCCCTTCGGGTCGCCCGTCGTGCCGGATGTGAAGATCAGTTGCATCGCACCTGCCGGGTCGCGAGCCATGACGGGAAAATCAGGAACATGCGCCGGCAGCAACGCATTCAGGGACGCCACTCCATGGAAATCCGCAAGTGGCTTGCCACCCTCATCCGTTTCCAGTGCGATCACCCAGGACAGCCGCGCAAGTGAGCCGCGGACGGCCATGAGATTCTCGAGCGTATAGTCCGCGGCGATCACGCCACGGCATTGCGCCTGTTCGAGCATGTACGCGAGCTTGTCGCCTTTCGCGCGCGGATCGATCGGCACGAACACGGTGTCCGAAATCGAGGCGGCAACCATCGCATCGACGAATTCCGCGTGATTGGCCATCAATAACGCGAAATGATCGCCGGGACGCATTCCCTGATCGATCAAGACCTGTGCGAGCCGCTGGCCGTTTTGCCAAAGCTGTCGGTAGGTGCGCACTTCGTCGGGCCGCACGCCAGCGCCTTCGACAGTGAGCACGTCGAGGTCCGGCATGGTCTCGACGCGGTTGGCGATCAACGCCGCCAACGTGTTTTCAGGTCTCGTGCTCATGGCACCCAGTCTCCTTGCTGATTCCATTCTGTTTCGGTTGGGCTTTGCGCGACTCGCCGGCGCGGATGGGTATTTCAGCGGCCGAGAATCGTGATGCTAGCCACGGCCTCTTCCACGCCACACAGACCGCCGCCGTTTTCAGCAATCGCGATGCGCGCGCCCTCTACCTGCCGGGCCCCCGCATCGCCGCGCAGTTGCGTGACGAGTTCATGGATCTGGCCCAGCCCCGTGGCGCCTATCGGATGTCCCTTCGATTCAAGGCCCCCGGACGGATTGATCGGAATCCGTCCTCCGATGGTGGTCTCGCCGCGCTCGGCGCACACGCCGCCCATCCCGAGTTCGCACAGTCCCAGCACCTCGGACTGGATGATTTCGCCGATCGCCGTCGCGTCGTGCACCTCGGCGACCGACACGTCACTGGGCGCGACGGCGGCCTGGTCATATGCGCTCGACGAACCGAGCCGCACCAGATGCCGGTCAAGCGCCGCGGCCGGCCGATCGGTGCCCGTCTGGAGCACGGAGGCGAGCACGCGAATCGCCCGCGAGCGCCGGCCCATGAGCATCGCGAGCCCAGCCTCGCTGCAAACGATCGCCGCTGCCGCCCCGTCGCTGACCGGCGAGCACATCGGCAGCGTGAGCGGATACGTGATCGGCGGCGCGCCCAGGATATCGTCAATCGTGTAGGGATCCTGATATTGCGCCAGCGGATTGTGAACCGAATGCCCGTGATTCTTCGCCGATACGGCGGCGAACTGCCGTTGCGTGGTGCCGAACTCGCGCATGTGCATGCGGCCCATCGAAGCGTAGATGTCCATGAATACGCTATAGGGCTTCGTCGATACGCTACCCGCGGGCGGCTCGATGCCGTAGCCCATCTCCAGCAGCCTGCGCTTGCCGTTCTCCGTGTCGTGCACATCCCACGCGCCGTCGAACGAACTGAACGTGCGCGCCTTGTCTGGCGAGAACATCTTCTCCGCGCCCACCGCCAGGACGATATCAGCGGCGCCTGCCTTGACGTAGTTCACGGCAAGATGAAACGCGGTGCTCGCGCTCGCGCAGGCGTTTTCGACGTTGATCACAGGAATCCTGTCAATACCCATCGCACGCAACGCAAGCTGGCCGCGAATCATGTGCTGGCCCTCCATATGCCCCTGCGTGGAGTTGCCGAAAAACGCCCCCTGCACCTGCCTGCTGTCACAGCCCGCGTCAGCAAGCGCAGCTTCCACCGCTGCGCGCGTCAGTTGCTTGACACTCGTGTCCAGATGCTTGCCGAATGACGTCATGCCAACGCCCGCGATGTACACTTCGCCGCTCATCTCTTCTCTCCTACGCTGAGTTCCCGGCGCCACGTCCACCCTGTAAGCCAGGCGCACGTGGCGTTCGCCGCTGCTGTCAAACGCTCTTCACTTCGTACGACAGGTAGCCTTCCTCCGCCAGCGCGGCGACAAGGTTGCGCGCACCGAATGCCCGTGCCGGCGAGACAAAGCCGACCGCGTGCAATTGGTTTCGCAGCACGCGGCGCGCGGCTTCCGCACCGAGCACACCCGTTTGCACATACGGAGAATTGCCACGCAGAATCACGCTGACTGAATTCGTATTGCCCCTCCCCTGGCACGAAAGCGTGCAGCGATTCACGTCCGGGTTCTCGCGCGCGGGTTCGACCTGGGTCACGGCCTTGCCCCATTCGTTGGTGACTTCTTCCTGTTTGGCTTCGTCGAGCATCCGGCACTCTGCCTCGAACTTCTTCAGCAGGCCGACCACGGCGTTAAAGCGCTCCTGGTTGCGGAACGAGACGAGCGTCTGGCAATTGCGCACGCGCGGATCGTCTGCGTACCAGATTGGCTCGCCACCGCCGCCCCACGGCAACGCGTTCAGCAGCACGTGCTCGCCGGGCACATGAACCTGGTACGGCGTGGCCCATGGCCATTGCACCAGCTCGTTGTTGCGCAGGAAGAACTGCTGCCTCGTGCACATCCGCAGAAAGGACATCGTCGACGCGACACTCACTTCGGAGTCGCCGAGATACACCACGTCGAGGGTATCGATGCCCTGCGTTTCCAGCGCAATCTCGGCGGCCAGATTGCCTTCGGTCCACATGTACGAGTTGCCCGGACACAGCGCCAGACCTTTCGCCGCAAAGGCCTCGCCAAAATCTTCTTTGAGCAGCGACATCCAGTCGGTTTCGCCGGTCGTGTCGAAGTAGTGGCAGCCCGCTGCAAGGCTTGCTTCGACTACGGGCCGCCCCAGCTGCATGAACGGCCCGACGATGTTGATCACCGCTTTCCTGCCGTGAAAGAGTTCGGCCAGCGCCGCCGTTTCATGCTCAACGCTAACGCACTGGTAGTCATGCCCTGCCAGCTCTGGCACCTTCGCCATCTCCTCCTCGAGCCGCGCCTTGTTACGACCGGCGGCAATAAACGGAATTCCGCGCTCGGCGAGCTTCCACGCAGTCAGCTTGCCGGTATAGCCACTCGCTCCGTAGAGCACCACGTCGTATTGCGTTGCCATTTCCTTGTCTCCTTCCGCTTTATTCAAATGTGTGAGCACAACCTGTCGTCAAAGCAGTTCCGGGTCGATCAGGTAATAGCCACCCTTGATCGCAAGGACTTCGTTGCAGCCATCCTCGATCAGCGAAGCGCGTGCATCGCGCCAGATCTTTTCGATCGGATACTCACGCGTCAGTCCGTTGCCGCAAAAGATCTGCAGCGCGTCGTTGGCGACCTCGAACGCGGTCTGGGTCGCCGTGATCTTCGACGTCATCGCTGCGTGCAGCGACGGCTGCTGCGCCGTGAAGTTGTAGTGCACGACGCGCTGTGAGAGCGCGCGTGCCGCCTCCACCTTCCGGAACATGTGAAAGAGCCGCGACGCGACTGACTGGTGGCGGATGATCGGCAAGCCGCCCTGCTTGCGTTCATGCGCATAAGCATGGGCAAGCTCGAAGGCCGCGCGCGCGGTGCCGGTGAACACGGCGCCCATGATCGCGTTGGCAAATGTGTGGATCGCGTAGACGGCGTCGAGATACTGGTCGGGGCCCGCGAGGACGTGATCCTTCGATAACCTGACGTTCTCGAAGAAGAGCTCGCCCTGGTTGAGCGCGCGCTGGCCGATCTTGTCGAGTGGCTTGCCACGCGATACGCCTTTGGCGTCCAGCGGAACGATGACCACCGCGCCGCGCTTCGTGTCGACGCCCTCGCCGCTGTCCGCAGCGCAATAGAGAATGCACACTTCCGCTGCAATGCCGTTGGACACCCACGCCGACTTTTGCCCGTTTATGATGACTTCGTCGCCGCGCAGCGTCGCGACGCAATTGGGGCGGCCGTACGTACCCTGCGGATGGAAGATCATGCCGTTCGCGTCGAGCATGTCGGAGCCGTGATCGGGCTCCGTGATCGCCCAGCAGCCAAGCTTGTCGTCCGGCGTGAGCGAGCGGCAGAACGTGTTGCCGAACACTGCGCTCAACAACGCGGGAAGGAGCCCTGCGCCGTGGGTGATGGCGAGCCCGGCGTCGCCCCAGCCCAGTTCCTCGAAGAGGATGCACATCGTCTTCGCGCGCTCGGCAGGTTCGAGCTCGAGTAGCCCATCGACGCCGAACCCGAGCCCGATGATCTTATTGCGAGCCTCCCAGTACGGCGAGCCCGGTGCGATGACCTGTTCGGGCGTCATGCGGTCGAGCTGGATGCCCGTGGGGCGCATCACTTCCTCCGCAAAACGATGAACCGTCTGTTGGACCATCTGGCCCATCTCGGACAACTCCGGCTCCGCGCCGAGCGGCCCGAGCTTGTGAACGGCGATGGGTTGATTCGTGGCTGACATGTCTCCTCCTTCGAGGCTAGTGGGAGTATCATTTTTTGAACGATGCATCGATCCCGTTGCGCGCTGACCGAACTTCAAGGAGTGACCCATCCGCGGGTTGCCTGAACGTTGGTGCTTCCATGAGTTGATAGTCGCTCTGCGCGGCGCTTGACCCTAGCCCCCGTATGGGGGAGCACGACCGCGCAAACAGGGGTCGCAGTCAGGGTGAACCCGAATACCCGCAGGTACTCCCGCAATTACTCAATACAGTCCGGAGACAGCCCTGAACACGTCAGCTTTGTTCCCCGCCACGAAGGTTTTGCCGCCACGTGCGCCCGCGCGCCTGGTCGACCGTCCGAGGTTGATTTGTCTTGCTGACGAGGCCGAAAACAAACGGCTCGTCGTGATCAAGGCGCCCGCCGGCTTCGGCAAGACATCGCTGGCGCTGGCATGGTTCGAGCGATTGCGCATGGGCAACGCACAGGTCGCATGGCTCTCACTCGACTCCGACGACGACGAACCGGCGCGGTTCCTCAATCATCTGGCGCATGCACTCAGGCATGCCTGCAGTGGTGTCGGTGCATCAGCGATCGGCCTGACGGCCCAGGCATCGCTCGTTCCCGCGCAAACGGTCCTGTCCACGCTGATCAACGAGCTCGTCGACGTGGGCGATGAGGTGTATCTCTTCCTAGATGACTATCACGTCATCAGCCTTTCTGCGGTTCACGATGCCTTGTCGTTTTTCGTCGAGAACGCTCCAGCCAATGTTCACGTGGTGATATGCACCCGCACAGCTCCCGCGCTCCCGCTCGCACGACTGCGTGCGTACAACGAGATACTCGAGATCGAAGCGCCGATGCTGCGCTTCACTTTCGACGAAACGCAGCGCTTCGTCGAATCCGAATGCCCGGGAAAACTCGCCGCCGCGGACGTCAAGTCGCTCCTCGCCAGCACCGAAGGGTGGGCCGCCGCGCTACGCATTTCCACATCGGCGCTCTCACGCGAAACATTCAAGCCGGGGCGTGAGTTCATCGCGCCATCTGGTGCCTCACGACACTTCGCGGCCTATCTGGAGGACATGCTCGAGCGCCTGCCAGCAGAAACGGTCGCGTTCATGCTGCGGACGTCTATACTTGACCGGTTGACAGCGTCACTGTGCGAGGCCGTAACAGGCGTGGCGGCGAGCCAGCGCACACTGGAAGACGTGGCCGCGCACCAGCTATTGCTTGAACCGATAGATCTCGAAGGACATTGGTTCCGCTATCACCATCTGATGCGCGAGTACCTGCGCCAGCGGCTTGAAAGGCAATATCCCGTTGAAGTGGCTGAACTTCATCGCCGCGCTTGCGCCTGGTACACGGACCATGAACTCTGGACGGACGCGGTCCGACACGCCATTGCTTCGGGTGCTACCGAAGACGCGCTTGCGTTGATGGGCCATTGCGCAATGGCCCTCGTCAGGAATGGAGACCTGCTTACGCTACTTGGCTGGCAGCGCCACTTTCCTGTTCAACTGATGCGCGCGCAAACAAGGGTTTCGCTGGCGATCGCATGGGGCATGGCACTCGCAATGCGCTTCGAGGAGGCGCTTTTGATGCTCAAGGAAGTTGAGCACGACGCGCAAGACGGGTGTGCCGATTCGGGAGCGATTCTTCTGGAATGCCAGGCGATTCGCTCAGTTGTCGCCGCGCTTCAGGACGATGCGCTAAAGGCGCTCGTGCTGGCTCAGGGCTGTCTCGCGCAGCCGTCAACCGATGTCTGGACAACAAACGTCGTTTCCAACGTCGTGCGTTTCGGGCAGTGGAAAGCGGGCAACCTCGAAGCGCTCTACGCGACTCCCTGGATCCCCTATTCAATCGACGAAGATCAGCGCAACATGTTTTCCTCGGTCTATCGCCTTTGTCTGCTCGGCCATGCCGAAATGCAGCAGATGCACTTCCCACTGGCTGAGCGGTACTTCCTCGATTCCATGCAGCTCGCCGAGCGATACGCCGGTCCCCAATCCACCTCGGCGGCGTTGTGCGCGCCGATGATCAGCCAGATACGCTACGAACAAGGCCGGCTGGACGAAGCGGAAGCCCTGCTCGTCGATCTCATGCCCGTTATCGACGCCGCGGCCTTTCTTGACTGCGTGTTGATCGCGTACCGGGTACTCGTGCGAATCGCGGTCGACCGGTCCAACCCTGGTCAGGCCTATGCTCTCCTGGATCGTGCCTATGCACTGGGTCATGCGCGCGGATGGGACCGGCTGAAAGCCGCCGCTCTTGTGGAGCGGACACGGCTCTATCTCGCCGAAGGAAGGATCACGGAGGCCAGCGTGTGTGCCTCGCAGCTTCATCAGCTTGCCGCGTCGGTAGGTGAGCGCACGCAGTTGGTTTCGCCCGAGATCGAGACGTACCGGGCGATCGCCGCAGCGCGTTTGTCGATCGCGCAGAAACGGACGGAAGATGCTGTCGGGTTATTGAATACCGCGTTGCGCAGTGTCGAAAATCGTCGCAATGATTATCTCGCGTTGCATCTACGAATTGAGCTATCACTCGTCGCGATGGCGACGGGAAAGCGAAACCTCGCGATCGCGGCGTTTCGCGGTGTGGTGACCACGGCGGCGTCCGCAGGCATCTTTCGGTCTATTCTCGATCAGGGACCGGAAATCGGCCCGCTGCTACTCGCCCTGCGCGAAGAGGGGCCGAGCCCCGCAAGTACGGCCGACGCAGCGCCCTATATCCATGCTCTGCTCGACGGCTGGCGCGCGCGGTATGAGCCTGAGAGCAAACCTCACCGCGACGCGCAAAGGGACTCATTAAGCCCAAGGGAACGCAGCATCGTCGCGTTGATCGCCCAAGGACAGTCGAACAAGGAGATTGCACGCACCATCGGCATCACGCCAGAAACCGTCAAGTCTTATTTGAAGAACATCTTTGTGAAACTGGGCGTCGAAAAGCGTGCGCAAGCGGTCGCGCGCGCGCAGGAACTCGGGCTAATGGAAGGTATCTCGACATCACGCATGGGTGCGACGTGAAGTTGCATAGGAGATTGTTTCTGTTGGTCTCGGCCAGCATGCGTTCTCGGTATCGAGTTGGTATGAAGCCGCCGGGACAATATAGAACCTATCCGGTTTTTTGTGTGCAAGGCGGTTTAACAGACCCTAACCAGGGTCATGCGCTCCGGTGAGTCGGTCAAAATGGCCGGCGACAAGGAACCAGAGGATGACGAAACGAAACCGACGGACACGCTCACCGGCGTTCAAGGCAAAGGTGGCACTTGCGGCGCTCAAGGGCGACAAGACGCTTGCAGAGCTGGCCCAGCTATTTGATATCCATCCGAACCGGATCACGGACTGGAAGAAGCTGCAGCAGCAGGTTTGCCTCCCACCGTTCGATCAAGCTGACCGTGCCTAGCGCGAAGAGTTCGCTCTGAGTGTAGACAGCGCCGGTCGGATTGTTGGGCGTATTCACGACAAGCCACTTCGTGCGAGGCGTAACCGCTGCCTCAAGCAATTCGGGCGTCTGCTTGAACCCATCCTCCTCAGCGCCCGCGACCCCGCTGTCGCAAATCAGATTTGCGGCGCCGAGCCTTCCTTTCCTCGCGTGTTCCCCGCAAGATTATCCGCTGCCTCTACCGTCGTAGGGTGCGGCACGTCGAAAGGACGGTTCATCGCTCAGGAGCATTGCATGGCAACAGTCAAAAGCGAAACGAATGATAGTACCCAGCGCCCCGATTCGTCCCGGCGCAAGATGATCATGGGGGGCGGCATGGCCGCTGCGACGATGCTCTTTGCCGGGGTTGCGAAAGCCGAACCCACATCCGGTCGGAACGCAACCGTCGACGGTATTCCGGTGCCGATGCCGCCCGAGGATAAAACGGCCGGACCGATCGTCGCCGGGCGCGACACCAAACTGGCGGGCCGCGTCGCGGTCGTGACCGGTGCCGCGCGCGGCATCGGGCGTGCGATCGCTGTCGAATATGCGGCGAACGGTGCGGATGTGATCGCCATTGATATCGCGGCGCCCGTAACCTCGGCCTCGAGCGCCGTACCGGCGACGCCGGACGATCTCGCGGAAACGGTCAGGATGATCAAGGCGTACGGTGGCCGCGCGGAAGGCATTCGCGCGGACATCCGCGATATTGCAGCACTCCGTGCCGTCGCGGACGGTATCAACGAGCGCTTTGGAAAGATCGACATTGTCGTTGCTAATGCCGCGGTGCAGTATTGGAAGCCACTTCTCGAGCTACAGGACTCCGAATGGCGTGATGTCATCGACAACAATTTGAACGGCACGGCGAACACGATCCGCGTATTCGCTCCGAAGATGGTGGCGCGCAACTACGGCCGCATTATCGTCATCTCCTCGATGCAAGGGCGCCACGGCTCGAAGGACGCTGCAAGCTATTCGGCTTCGAAGTGGGGTATCTTTGGCCTGATGAAGTCCGCCGCACTCGAACTTGGCCGCTACAACATCACCGTTAACGCGATCACTCCGGGGCTCGTCGGCACCGCGCTTACGTTCTACGACGCGCGGCTTTCGGAGAGCATCGGCGAAACCGGCTATCACAAGCCGAACGGTCCGTTGACGCCGCAAGAGGCCTGGGACCGTCGCGCAGCAACCATGCCGCTCGGTGTTGCATGGCTGCAGCCGGAGGACATTTCGCCGGCCGCCGTCTATCTTGCGTCAGAAGGTGCCGCCATGATCACCGGAGCAGAAATCGAGGTGACGGGCGGTGACAGCGCGAAGAGTATCTGACGCCCCGGCGCGTAGTCATCATCCGCGACAGCGCTCGTTCCGCGGGAAGCGGCAAGATCCGCAAACTCGTCGTTCGCCTTCGCTCCATCGCACTCCGAATAGTGAACCTGGCCGCCCAGTCATTGAGCTTACGCACCTGCGAATGTTTCGCTCATGCGTACGCACCGCAGATCCGCAATACAGGCTCATTTCCGGCATGGCCGCAATTAAGCGGTATTGAACAATACGTCATCCGGCTGACGGCTGCTCACCACACGGCCCGTGGCGTGCTGCATCGCCCTCTGGTTACAATAGGTTACATAGAGTGGTCTTCGTAAAAGATGGTAAGTATCCGCGCTGAGGCGCCGAAAAAGTCGGCCGACTTGGCTGCTATGCTCCATTCAGTCGCGCAGTTCTGCCGTGTTTTGCCCGCGTAACCCAAAAACGGACTCTGAATTCCGCTCCACAGACCCGCACGCGCGCACTCTGATTGCCTCGTGATCATGCTGTTGCAAGTCGCGAACTATGACAGTGGTGGGCGCTTCTATCCGAGTGCCGAAAGCTTGCTGCACTGTGCCGGTCCTTTTCATCGAAGCTAACAACGCGCGACGAACCAATGCCTCCACTCTTTACCAAGGTCGAAGTCTCTAAGACAGCCCGGGTTCAGCTTCGCCCGATCGAGATGTCCGACGCCCAAAGGATATTCGAAATCTGGTCCGATCGCGAAGTGATGCGCTTTTACGACATAGCGCCACTAAACAGCATCGAAGATGCCCGGCTGCTTGTCTCAGCTATGGTCAAAGAGCTGGCGGAAGGATTAAGTGTGCGCTGGGCCATCGTATCGAATTGCGGCATGCATTTCATTGGCTCATGCGGGTTTAGATTCGATACCAAGTTCTATTCAGCAAGTATTAGCTTCGAATTGGAACGTCACTCATGGCGACAGGGATTAATGCGCGAAGCTCTAAACGCGGCGATCGCCCATGCATATGACCACTGGCAAATCAACCGTATCCAGGCGGTAACGAACCGCGACAATTACGCCTCGATTGGACTTCTAAGAAGCCTGGGATTTGTGGAGGAAGGTGTTATGCGGCAATGGGGCTACTGGAAAGATGCATTTCACGACGTCCATCTTTTCTCCCGGATCAGGGCCGATCAACGGGCAATGCAGACATCGCTGCCTGCATGAGGGTCACATGCCGACGGTCGCGCGCAGGACTGTTCCAGTGCGATGCTCACTCTACAGGCTCAATTCATTGCGAGAAGTGTCACACGTACTGCTGGGCTAATGGAGAATCGGAGTCCCTTCAAGGTGATTACACGTTCGTTTACCAGTGCGATCCACCGTCGAGACTTACTGCTACGCCGCCCTCAGGAAATTCTCGCGCCTATGAAAGGACAGCGACAAATAACCGATCTCGATTGACGAGGAAAGGCATATCAGTCCCTCGGCCAGTTTCGGACGTTCGCTAGCTTCAGCAGAATGGTCGACAACGTGGCCGAGACCTTTGACGCGTCAGTTGACCCATCAAGCGGCTGATACATCCGCTTTACGCGAAGACCGGCTCATGAATCTCCTGGTTTCCGCACCCAATCAACGGCGGTCAATCCAGACCGTCTGGATGTTGGAGAATTCATGCAAGCCGAAGCTCGAGAGTTCCCGGCCAAACCCGCTCTTCTTGACCCCGCCGACAGCAACCCGGGGATCGCTTGCGACATAGCCGTTAATAAATACGCCGCCGGTTTCCAGCTGCGCGGCCATCTCGTTGGCCAGTCCCATGTCTGCGGTCCAGATCGTTGCACCCAGGCCGAATTCACTATCGTTAGCGAGCTGCAAAGCATGTTGTGCGTCGCGCGCAACGATCAGGGACGCGACTGGCCCAAAGAGCTCCTGGCTGAACGCCGTCATGCCCGGCTTGACATCCGCCAATACGGTCGGCGCGTAGTAGTTGCCTTCGCCCGCAATCTTTTCTCCACCCAGCACCAGCCGCGCGCCTTCGGCCACCGTTGCCTGCACCTGGCCATCGAGTTCGTCGCGCAGGTCGTAGCGGGCCATCGGGCCGATATAGGTGTCCTCGCACAACGGATCGCCCACCTTCAACGCCTTGACGGCCGCCACGAACCCGTCTTCGAAAGCCTTCGCAACCGATTGTTCGACGATGATGCGCTTGGCGGCGAGGCACACCTGGCCGGTGTTCTGGAAACGACCGACGACGGCGGCCTTGATCGCTGCGTCAAGGTCTGCGTCGGCAAGCACGATAAACGGATCCGCACCGCCGAGTTCGAGAATGCACTTTTTCAGCGCGGCGCCGGCTTGCCGGGCGATCGCCGAACCCGCCCTTACGCTTCCCGTGACGGCAACGGCCGCGATCCGGGCATCTGCGATGACTGCGGAGACATCGTCAGGCGTGATGTTCAAGACCTCGAACACGCCTTCCGGCAGGTCCGTCGCCGCGAACGCGTCGCGCAGCAGATACGCGCTGCCCATCACGTTCGGCGCATGCTTGAGCACGTATGAGTTGCCGGCGAGAATCATCCCGACGGCTCCGCGCAGCACCTGCCAGATCGGAAAATTCCATGGCATCACTGCAAGGACCGGCCCCAGCGGGCGGAACTCCTGCCGCGCCTGCCCGCGATCGACTGTCACGGTTCGCGGTGCGAGAAAGCCGGGGCCGTTTTCGGCATACCACTCGCAAAGATGGGCGCACTTTTCAATCTCGGCACGCGCCTGCGCGATCGGCTTGCCCATCTCCCGGGCCATCATGGCGGACATTTCCTCACTGCGTTGGCGCAGCGCGCTCGCCAACTGGACCAGGATATTTGCGCGTTCCGCTACCGGCACATCACGCCACCGGCTAAACCCGGCAACGGTGCGGGCGAGCGCCCGCTCGACCTCCTGTGGATCCTGGAACGGGTGACGGGCGAAGACTTCGCCAGTCGCCGGATTACGCGAGACTGCATGGGTGATGGCTTCCGCTTGCACGTTTGCTCTCCTTGATCAATGGTGGGATGAGCGAAACGATACGGGCTTTACGAGCCAGAAAAAAGTGAATAATTTTGACCAACTTATTCTCTATTTGAGAACGGGCAGGAGCGGCGATTCCGCGGCTTCGAGACAGGTATCGACGGTGGAACCGGGGCGCGCCAGCACCTCCAGCAATGCGTTGAGGCTGGGCATACGCAATCCGGCACGGCGGATCAAATAAATCTGGACGTTTCGATACCGCTCGACGAGCTCATGAGCCTTGACGTTTTCTCTGGAGGGCATGTTTTGCAGCATGCTTCGCGGCAACAGCGCCAGTCCTGCGCCCGCGGACACGCAGGCCAGCATGCCGTGGTAGGACTCCATTTCAAATATCTTGCCCGGTGAGCTGCCGTCGTCGCGAAACCAGGCTTCGAACAGGCGACGGTAGGAGCAGTTCGAGCGGAAGGCGTAAATGTTCCGCCCGTTGACGTCACGGGCTCTCCTGATCGCAGGATGATTGGCCGAGGAAACCAGCACAAGCTCCTCTTCGAAAACAGGTGTTTCCTCAAGCGATGGATGACTCACGGGGCCGTCGACGAACGCCGCAGCAAGCCGCCCAGCCAGGACGCCATCGATGAGCTCCCCCGATGCTCCCGTCGAGAGATCGAGCACGACATCCGGAAAGCGCCTGTGATACTCAGCCAGCACGGCCGGAATTCTCACAGCAGCGGTGCTCTCCAGCGATCCAAGCGCCAGGGGTCCCCTCGGCTTGCTATCCGTTACCGACTGTCGCGCTTCATCAGCCAGGTCCAGCAGGCGTCGCGCGTAATCGAGGAAGGCCCAGCCATGGGTGGACAAACGAAGCCGCTGCCTTTCTCGTATGAAGAGATCGACACCCAATTCGTCTTCGAGCTGTTTTATGCGCGCGGTGAGGTTGGAAGGCACCCTGTGCAATCGCTGCGCGGCGGCCTGGATGCTGCCTTCCTCCGCGACGGCGCGGAACATCGCCAGCTGGGAGAAGTCCATCATTCGCTTCCCGTGAACAAGTTCGTCAATATTATTCGCTTTTTACTGCGAGCAACAGGCGTTATCGTGAGTTACCTCTTTCCGGAACCAGGAAGCATCCAGCTTTACCGCGACCATGAACGCACGCATCAATTCGTCCATTCTCCTGCGCCCGGACCTGCGCTTTGCAACCCTTCCTTCCGGCGTTTCCATGCCGTACGTGCAGCGCGGAACGGGCGAGACGCTCCTCCTCGTACATGGATCATTGTGCGATTTTCGGTACTGGGAGTCGCAACTCGGGCCCCTTTCCGCCCGTTACCGCTGTATCGCGCCAAGCCTGAGCCACTACTGGCCGGGCATCGACGCGGGGGCGTGCGATGAGTTCAGCTGGCGTGCGCACGTCAACGAACTGGCCGAATTCATCATGGCATTGGATGTCGGCTCCGTTCACCTGCTAGGGCACTCGCGTGGTGGATGCATCGCGTTTCACGTTGCGCGCGAGTATTCTCGGCTGGTTCGAACGCTGACGCTTGTGGATCCCGGCGGTCCGACGAGCAGCGGCACTAGCGGCCACTCGGCGCTTCCGCCGGCCATCAACGCGCTACGACAGAAGGTCGCGCTGTTGATCGAGCACGGCGCGATCGAGACGGGCTTGGAGTTGTTCGTGGACTCCGTGAGCGCACGGGGGGTGTGGAAAAGGAGCAGCGCCGCATTTCGCACGATGGCCATCGATAACGCGAGCACACTCTCCCGGCAGTTCCGTGACCCGCTGCCGCCATATACGGGAGAGTTGGCGGCCGAGGTCAAGTGCAGAACGCTCCTTATTGAAGGCGCAAAAAGTCCGCGGATGTTTCGCAGCAACGTAGACAGCCTCGGGCGGTGGATTTATCAGGCAGAGCGGCGCTGTATCGAAGGCGCCTCGCACGGGATGAACATCACGAAGCCTCGCGCTTTCAACTCGCTGGTCGGCTCTTTTCTCGGCGGATGACCGCTTTCCCAAAACATGAATGTCAGCATCAAATCACATTTATTGCGAACTATGCCACTGCATTCGGCAATGCTATGCCGTGCTTCTTGAGCTTTGTGTAAATATCTTCTCGATCCAGGTTGAACCTGTTGAAGATGAAATTGCATCGATTGCAGATGCGCCCTATCAACGCGCCTCATCCACACCGCGCGCGGTGTCCGCGTCGTGCGCGGCCGGCCCGAATAACTGGTCGACCTTCATTGAATCGTGGAGCGATTCGCCGTCCTTCACACCGTCCTTGAAGCCTTTTATGGCAAAACCAAGGTCGCTGCCGATATTGCGGAGCTTGCTCGTGCCGAATACGAGAGAAACGATGGTCAGCACGACAAGCCAATGCCAGATACTGAGGGAACCCATGACAAACAAACTCTCCCTGAAAATGTATCGAAACTGCGCTGGTCACGACTTGAAACGTTCCGCTCCTTCGCGGCCATGCAGGCGCTGGATGGATTTCACCAGCGCCCCATTACTCGACCATTGCATCTCGGCCCTATCGTGATTACGATTGAAACGTTCGACAACGCAGCTTCACGATTCATCGCACGAATTGCGGGAAGCGCGCTGTCCAGCTGGGGTAACCGGTTTATCTGATACTCTTTTTATCAGCTCCATCGGGCACCGTCGTCGATGTCTTTATGGAACATTAGAACTACGTTAAATAAAAAGAAAAATGTGGCCTTCCGATGGGTATGGCAGCAGCGTAACCCTTGGTCGTCAATACGACTTCATGGTCGACTACGTTGCGCCTCTTAGCGCAATCGGCTCCGGTTTTGCTGCCAATCAAAAGCACTACAAGTACCAGGAGCGGCAGATCGGTGAGATCGACCTCGAGGTCGCGCAGCAACTCGCCGACGACGATGTCGAACAAAAGACTGTTGAGCATCCCGGGTATCGGGCCGATCACTGCTAGTGTGCGTGCCTCAGAAATCGGCGATGGGCGGCAGTTCAGATGCAGTCGCGATTTCACGGTCCCCTCGGCCTTGTTCCCTGCCAGTACAGCACGGGCGGCAGATCCAACCTTCCCGGCATCAGTCGACGCGGCGACAAGAAAATCCGCAGTCTCCTCGTCCAGTTCGCCAAGGCCTACATGCGATGCCTGCAGAAGCGATCAGGACGGACCCAACGCTGCTGACACGACGCCACTCGAACGTGGTGGCGTGCGCGCTGGCCAAAACAAGCTGGCTTGCACCGCCTGGCCGATCGTTGCTCGTCATACCACGTATCTGATCCAGAACTTGCGACAGCATCGGCTTGAACGAACGCAGGCTAACTCTGGCTAACTCTTTCTGGTTCTGACGCCGGTCGTCTCCGCGCGCGGCGGCAGTTATGGCGACGCGCAGGGAAAAATCGACTGGCTGGCCGAATGCTTTGAAAACCTCGCGCCGTCGACCGCGCCAGTTCCCGTGTGCCGGCGTTTGCGGACGTCCGTCGCAAGCGATCCCGGCGATCTGGGCTTTCGACGTTACGAATCCGGCCTTGAGCTCGAGCGGGCGAGCACCCTGTTCCTGTCGCACTATCGGCCAACCGCATCGATCCGCGAGGAAGTCGGTCGCGAGCCTGCTTCTCTCAAATTGCGGATATCTGATCAAGACGCCTTCATATCTCTCGGTCTGGGCGAAAATCTTCAACCCGTCCCTGCGGGTGAAGCTCGTCGCGCCTCCACGCGAAAACGCATTCTGGTTTCCCGATAGCCAGATCTGGACCGAGCAGACAAAGCGCGGAATCGACCTGGCCAATCCGGGCATCAGATTCGAGGATTCTGATTCGCTTTTTAAGGGGACGACTGCGTGAGAGGGTCTCCCACCCGCCCTTCCTGTTTTTTTGGATACCTTGTCGAACGTTATGACCCGTTGTGACGTTCTCCCCGGTCCGCTTCTCGAACAGCGCTCGTCTTTCCGCCCTCGCGTACGACGGCCCTTGCAAGTTTGTCTAGACGAAGGCCCTTGAACGATGCCTGGCGCACGACGCCATCGGCTGTCCATTCGGCGAACTACACCTCCGCGACCATTCGGGGCTCGGCCCGTCGCTCACCTGCGGCGGCGCGTCGTGACCATCGTCGTGACTTCGTCGCGGCGACGTCACAGGGCGCTGCCATCGTTTCCAGCGGTACGAGGCGCCCCCAGAGATCGCGCGGTGCGCGCATTCAAGCCGGTCCCCACGCTGCCGGCGTCGTGCAGCTTTCCGCCGTCATGCTACCCAAGCGGGAGGCTGCCAATTTGCCCTCTTTCCCGCCGCGGGCCGTAGAGCCGCAGATCACCATTTCCTGACCCAGTCGGTTCGCACTGCCCGGCGCCATGCGTCTGCCGGGCCTGCGAGGAAAACCGCCGAACATTTAACGCTGCCGTCGGTTTCAACACGGCCGATGGTATCCAGGAATAGCCAGTCATTCCTCCACCTGCTTTCTATGCGTACTCACAGGCACGAAAAATGCTGACTGGCTCAGCCGTGCAGTCTCCCGAGTTTTTTTCTCCTGGGCGCTACGACCTGACGCGCCTTCGTTGACTGCGCGGCGGCGCACAGAGAAACGTCGCATCATCGCTCTATATTGACCCCGCGTCGTAGCGTCGAAGAGAAATATTAAAACCCTAACCAGATCGACCACTGCTCATGGCTCTAATAAAAGTCAGCGTTGGCGAAGTGCGGATAAACAAACCGGTACGATTCCCGATTTATTCGAGCAGCGGCAAACTGCTCCTGAACGAGGGGCACCGCATTGAGTCCGAGCGGCAACTCGAACGCCTTTTTGCCGAAGGCGCATTCCGCGAGGACGGCGCCGGGAGGCCGGCACCGGGTACGATGGCAGCAGACTTGCTGCTGCTTTCCACTGCGGAACATCGTGCTCATGCGGAAAGCCACGCGCTTTCGGGTACCGGGAGTTTTCCCAGGCTCCCGCAGGTTTTCGAGGGGTTCCAGCTAACCGTCGACGACGCCCCACACCTCGCCATGACGGTCGCATTCGTCGGCATACTCGAGGGCAAGGGACTGCTCGTCAGCGCACCCGATTGCGACGCGCTGGCGCCTGGCGTGGCGGTGCACGGCAGGCTGCTCTTCGGTCGCGACGTCTGCGCGTTCCGCACGCGTGTGGCGGCGCGAAGCGTGGAGTTGGGTGGGCTCGTTTTACTGGACTCTCCGCAGAACGTGCGCAGGCATCCGGTCAGGCGCCATCGCCGCGTGCAGGCCGCGATTCCCGCGCGCGTCATCAGGAACGATTCGGAAAGCTTCGAGGCAAAGGCGGTCGATATCAGCCTGGAGGGCGTAGGGCTCACGTCCGACACGCTCCTCCTCGAAGCTGGCGAGCATTTCCGGCTCGCACTGCGTCTCACCACCGAAGGCAAGTCACACTCGCTCCTGCTCAACTGCGTCGCCCGCAACATCAGGGCAAACTCGAACGGTTTTGTCTTCGGCGCGGAGATCCGTGCTGCGGCGGTAGAGGCCAGAGCGGTGCTGCGAAATTTCGTGTTCGAGACGGCCACGGGAACCACGTTCTGAGCGCCTGCGCTTGGACACGACGCATCCCTGTCGATTCGGTAATTGAAAGGGGCCATCGGTGTCCAGGTCAGTGCGCGAAACGCGCAGCGAAAGCGGAACGTTGATGGGCGACGCCGGTTGGTGGGCACTGTGTTTGAGCTATGTGCTCAGTCAGTTTTTCCGCAGCTATGTGGCTGTCATCGCGACCCAGCTTATCGGCGACTTCCGGTTTTCAGCGCAGATGTTCGGCTGGTTCGCGGGCACCTTTTTTCTTGTATTCGCGTTGGCGCAAATCCCTATCGGCATGATGTTCGACCGTTTCGGGGTGCGCATCACAACCACTGCCTTCATGGTGCTCGGCACCCTCAGCGCGGGCGTGCTTTCGTGCACCGGGAGTCCGTGGATCGCCATCGCCGCGCAGGCCGGCATCGGATTAGGCTGCGCCCCCGTGTTCATGGGGCTGCTCAACTACGTGCTGCGCAGCGGCGCGGGCATGCGGCAGCAGAGCGCGGTGACGATCGCCAGCGCCATCGGTATGGCGGGCGCGCTGGCCGCAGCATGGCCGCTGGGCCGCGCGACGGCGCTCTTTGGATGGAGGCCCGCGATGTTGGCCGCGACTGCCGCGATGTCTTGCGCGACGCTTGGAGTCGCCCGGTTCGTGAAGCGAAGCAACCCTTTGGGCCACGGATCATCCCCCCTCCCCGGCAATCCGCCCGCGCCAACGCCTTCGGGCGGCCGATTCTGGACACTTGCTCCCGCCTGCCTCGCGATGTCGGTTGGCGGCACGTTCCGCACGTCCTGGGGAGGCCCTTATCTCGCGGACGTATTTGGTTTCGACCTGCTCGCGCGCGGCAATGCGCTGACGGTCACGAGTCTGGTCGGCGCGGGCGCCTCGTTTTGCATGCCGTTTCTGGTGCGATTCTGGACGCCGAAATCGCTGTCACTGCTGTGGCTGATCCTCGGCGCACTGGCGGCCCTGACGCTGGCCGCGGTCCCGGCAGCCAGCAGCGTGCTGAGCGTCGCGCTAATCTGCCTGCTGTTCTCGGTGGGTGCGATTCACCCGCTCGTCATGTCGCAGGCACGTGCCGTGGTGCCGGCGCATCGTCTCGGGCGCGCGCTTGGACTGCTCAACAGCCTCGTCTTCCTCGGCGTCGCGTTGGCCAACGTGGGCTTTGGTTGGCTCGCGGGAGAAGCGCGCACCGCGCACGCCACAGCGGCGCAGGTCTACGCGTCGCTCTTTGCCGTCACTGCCTTTCCGCTTGCGGTCGGGGCGATCGTTTTTGTTTTCAGCCCGCGGGCGCATAGATGACACTTCAACCATCGAGAAAGCGGGTGACGCGATGCTTCATTCCAACCGCGCCATTGCGCTTGCGGACCTGGGCAGGACAGACGACGCAGAACTTTGCTACCGGGGCTGCCTCGCGCTCGACCCGTCGTACGCGGATGCTCACCACCATCTGGCGATTTTGCTCGAGAAACGCGGTGACAAGCAGGGACTCGTGCGTCACTTCAACGCGTACTGGGCATCAGGGAAATGCGCCAATGCATCAATCGAACACACGAAGCGCATCGGCACAACGCGCGCCGCGCCGGGCATGCGCCAGCGGCGACTCACGTACCCAGGCACATCTCGAACCCGCGTTGCCGCGTGCAATGCGGCTTGCCCCGTCCATCAGTGATCCGCTGGCGCCGCACCTGCTACTACTCGAAAAGGTCCGGCGCGCGGCGTCTCGCTTTGACCTGCTGCACTTTCATCTCAGCTTCCCCACGTTCTCGCAACTTGCCGTACCGTTCGTCTCCACCCTCCATGGTTGTCTGGACCTTCCGGAGTTACAGCCGGTGTTCGACGCGTTCCCGGACGCCCCGGTCGTCTCGATTTCAACTTCGCAGCGCTCCCAGCTTCCGCAGGCCAACTGGCTCGGCACGATTTACCGTGCGCGCCGGCTCCCAGAATTCGTCCGTTCGACCATCGGGGCATCCGGCCCTCTCCCACAAGCGATAGGCGACCAGACGAAGCTCATCTTCGTAATCTGCATATCCATATTCATCCTTGCAACGTATTCAACAGAATTCGGAACTCCCCGCCATGCAATCGTGTCAAGCCAAAAATACAGACTCTGGCTCCGCAGCAGGTCGTGAATCCGGGTGCATCGTCCAAACACTTTGCGGGAATGACGGTTTCCCTGTGAGCCCCTCACTGAGGTGCAATTCTGAGCCTGACAACCGAAGCGGCGACAGGGGAGACGAATTCTGCGCGCACCGTATCGCCGACCCTCAGACCGTCGAGCGAAATCGCCGGGCCAGCATCGAGTTCCTGTGTTTGAGTCGGGCCGCGGAGCGTGACCTCCCGGTTCTTCCGGTCGGTTTTCAGCACCGTCGCTATTACCTCGGTTTCGATACGCTCGCGAATACCGCTCGAAGCTATCTTGCTCAATCGCGTCAGAATTGCGTTTCTATACGTAATACTGACCGTATCTCCGGGCTGCAACTTGTCTACACCCGTGACGTGGGGGCCCAGTTCAAACACGGCCATCTCGCCGCTCGCGTCGCGCAAGGTCAAGCTGGTGTGCGAACGGTCTATTCCGGCGACACGAGCCTGAATATGTCGAAGCGCCTGCTTGTCGACTGCGTCTCGCCCGATGCGGGTCCCAGGGTCTTGAGCAGTAGCTGGCCGATATGACAATAGGCCGATTGCGATTGCAGCAGCAACGACAATCAAATGCACACAGCCCGTTCTGGTTCCACGCATAACCGCTGCCTCAAAAATACAGCCGACCTGATAATCATAGACATAAATGCGCTCTTTGGTTGCGGTGCCCGCGTGGTGAACGGGGTCACGAAATGGTCGCGCCGTCGGCGAAAGTTCAACATAAGTTTATGCTGGCATCCTTACGGCTGGCGTCCCTACATCGCTCATGTCCGGAAGAAGCTGGCGCGGTTCGGGACCGGTCTTCCCTCGATAAAAGGGACTCGCTCGCCGAGCCGGCGCGCGACTCGGCAGATGAAGCGCCTGAGTGCGAAGTGGAGGGCGCCGCCCAGTGACCGGCGTCGCGTGATTGATACAGATAAAAAAGTGGCTGGGGCCAGCGTCACATTCGCCATGGCAAACCCCTAAGCGCAGCGCGTAGACAGATACCAAGGCGGCATGTAGCTTGCTGTAGCTTTGCACACATCTTTAAGGAGTCCATCATGGCAAACCAACCGACAGAACAAGTCGCTCCAGACGACAAATCCGAAAAAAGTGTCGACGCGGCGGTCGAAGACACGTTTCCGGCAAGTGACTCACCGTCGACTGGGGGCGTAACCCGGATTGAGTCCAACGAAGAGGCAAGTGGCGATACTGCCGACCAAAGTGATGTTCCCGGCACGGAGCCGGACGAGGACCTCCCCGACGAAGAAACGCCCGCGGAGCCTTCTCCCGGCGATACTCCGCCGGACGAGGAAGCGCCGAAGGGAGATAAATCCGAGTAATGCGCACGGGAGGGTTGCCCGGATGGTGCAAGCTTTCTCGAAGTTGCCTGCGTCTCGTACGAAAACACTTTGCCCCTCCCCGGTTCGTTGGGGTCCAGATTTCAAACCGCGGCCCATGGCGAGAATTCAAGCCCTGGGATTCGCAACGCAGCGTTCCCGCATGAACTCTGAACCCTTTCCTCGCATCGTGGCCGCCGG
Source organism: Paraburkholderia sp. CNPSo 3272 (assembly GCF_024206495.1). Classification (GTDB taxonomy): domain Bacteria; phylum Pseudomonadota; class Gammaproteobacteria; order Burkholderiales; family Burkholderiaceae; genus Paraburkholderia. The sequence continues at coordinate 176,984 of NZ_JAMBPQ010000014.1, forward strand.
TTGCGGCGTGGAGGGGAATGCCATTGAGTGCGTGATAACGCGCGAAGCGCTAGAACATTATTTCTGGCTGGGACCGCGGGCGTGTGAAGCCCGGTTGTTAAAGACTTTCCACGATGCGTACGCCCCGATACGGGCGATGGCAGAAAGAAAGCTGCTAGCGCAACATCAAACTTCTCTCACGCTGACGGTAGCCGATTTCGAGCACTCATAACACAACAGCTTCAGTCCCGCGGGCCGAGCGCTGTGCTCATTTTTTGATAATCACAGGGCGTCCGTGTGACTACCACGCTTTCTTGGTCTATTCGTTAGCAACAACCTGTTAATGCCGCCGACCATCCGGCCGGTACCGGCTCGCCTGGCAAATCGGACACAGAACAGCATGTGCTTTCTGTTTCAGTCGGTGAGGACGGACCGATTGTCAACATGCTTCCTGAGCAAGTCTCTGGCGTTGCAGCCAAGGGGACGCCGCGTATCGGCGACCGGCGCTGCGCCGATGCGCGGCCACGACGTGCCCTCATTGCGCGCCTGACGCGGCGGTATCCGACGCCCCCTTGGCATGTGGGTCTTCTTGAGGCATGCGCGTCGGCGACTTCGGGGTCGCCGTGCCTTTGGATGAGGACCTCGTGCCCATCGTCCCACTAGCACCTGGCGTGTTCATCCCCGCGCCGCCTTGTCCTGCCGTGC
>NZ_JAMBPQ010000015.1 GCF_024206495.1 Paraburkholderia sp. CNPSo 3272
ACGTTAGCTACCCTGAGGCGGCGGCGGTGGGCCTGGCGGTGGCGGTGGCGGCGGCCGTCCGCCTCAGGGTAGCTAACGTTGCGACTCGCGCGCGGACAAGTCATGCCAAACCACGGCATGCCCGCGCGGGCTACATCACCCTCGCTCAGAACCGGTAGCCGATACCGCCCAGGATCACGTCCGTATCGCGGCTATAGCGCGTGACCACGCGGTTCCACGTGACGCGCGCAGCCCAGTGCTGCGACAACCGATAGGAAGCCGAGACGGAGACGAGCCCCGAGAGAATCCCGTCGCCGGTATCGCGCTCTTCGGGATGCTCGCCGTGATGGATCGCCGCGTAGAGGCCCGCGCCGAACCCCAGCGTGAGGCGCTCGTCGAAGAACGCGCGCGTGAGCCAGAGTTGCGCCGTCGCGCCATCGCGCCGCGCCGAGATGCCATTGCCCTCGTGCAGATACCCCACGGTGGCGTCGAGAAAGGAATTGATGCCGCGCCGGTACTCGATTGCCTCAGCCACCGATGTCTGCGATTCGAGGCTGTTGAGGATAGTCTTGCCCGCCATCAGCGTGATCTCGTTGTTCGTCACTTTCTGCGTGCGGGGCAACGCGAAATCTCGCGGGCCAGGCGTGCCGGGCGCGTCGAGCTGATAGCCCACGCCCAGCATGAGCGACGTCGTTGATGGCCCGTGCGACGCCTGCACGCGGTTGAGTTGCAGGTTCGCTGTCCAGCGATGCGTGGAGTACCACGTGGCGCGCGCACTGTAGAGCACGCCCCAGCCGTGCGTATCGGACCAGCCCTGGCCCTGTGACGCGGCTTCGGTATCGAAGTAGCGATACGGCCCGACACCCAGCGCGAACACGAAACGACGCTGCGCGAGCGGCAAACGCGCCCACGCCTGGATGGCCTGGCCGTCGCGGTGATGATCCGGAATATGGCCTTCGTTCAACCACGCAATACTGCCGGCAAAATACTGGCCGAAACCCTCCGTGTAATCCATTTGCCACGAATAGGTATGGTCGGCGCCGCTTTTGAGCGGCCCTGTGTAGAGCGTGAATTCCTGCGCGCAAACCGACCCCGAGGCCAAGGCGAGCGCGCTGGCGACAACACCGGCTGCGGCTAGCGACGTGATGTTTTTCATTGCGTGCGTTGGCCTTGCGGTTGAGATGACGTGACTCGCTGCAAGGAAAACGTATGCAACGGAACGCGGAGCATACCGCGCCATGGCATTTTTTGTGTAAACCCAGTCTTTCAATTAATCAGGAGGTGATGTAGCACAAATCTCTCATATTTATTTCGCTATCCTAATTATGTGAATAAAAAAGAAACGCCGCATAAAATGCGGCGTTTTCCTGCATTCAACCTGGCAATCGACGAATATCAGCGCACGTGATGGCAGACGCGCTCAGCGTGATGGTGAACGTGCTCGATGTGGCACACCTCGTGGTGATACGGCTGTGCGACAGCGGCGAGCGGCGCGAAAAGCGCGGCGCAGGAAATCAGGGCGAACAGGCGGACAACGGGCTTGGCAACGGCGTTCATGACTCGGCTCTTGCGTGTGAAAACAGCGTGGGTGGGAATCAAAAGCCAGCACTGTATCGCACAGCGTTCGGAGGCGTATTACACGGATGTAACGGGCGTAGCGCTCGATGAAACACACTTGACATGCCTTGCTGTGCAAGACCAAGTCGCGCCGGCCGCTCAAATAGTGGGCTCGCCACCTTCGTCGTGTGTGAGGCGTCGCAGCAGTTCGCGACCGCGGGTGGTGAGGCGCAGCGTGGGGTCGCCGCCCGCCTCGTCCATTTCGACGAGACGATAGCGCTGCAGCGCAAGGAAATCGGAATCGATCATCTGAATCGGCGCGTCCGCATCACGGATCAGCAGCAGGGTCGCTAGTTCGTGGTGACTGAGCATCAGGTCTCTCCAGTTGTCGGCCGGAGTCAAGGCGTACGCGCCGATTCCAGCCACATGCCCGAAAAGCAAACGACCGAAGGGCCGTGTGCTTGAGTCACCCCAGCATAGCGAGTCAATCGTACAGTTTCGCTACAGTCGTGTTTCGCTGTGTTACGCGCCAGTGTCCAAAGCGGGAAAGCGGCGCGCAGCTGCACGATATGCAGTCTGCGCGCCGCTCGCCCGACGCCTCTTGCGCCTTAGTTGATTTCGAGGCGCTTACTGGCGCCTGCGGCCCGCTTCGGTAGCGTCAGCGTCAGCACGCCATCCTTGTATTGCGCGCTCGCCTTTGCATCGTCGATTTCCGCGGCGAGCGTGAATGCGCGGCTCACGCTGCCCGCATAACGCTCGCGACGCACCACGCGCTCACCTTCCTTCAGTTCGCTGCCCCGCTCGACTTTCGCGGCAATCGAAACGAGATTGCCATCGATCTTCACGTCGATGTCTTTCCGATCGACGCCGGCCATTTCGGCCTTCACCGTGAAACCGGCCTCGTCTTCCGTCACGTCGATGCGGATACTGGCCGGCTGCCCCTGCGCGCCGCTCGTAGCACGCAACGGCCGGAACAGCCCGTGAAACAAATCGGGTACGACTTCCATCGAAAACGGATCGTAACGCGAGATAGTGCTCATCGATGCCTCCATGGGCTGAATGTTTGGGTGTCCACGCAACGACGACATTGCGTCGGATTCCTAAATACCCCGCCAGTTCGCGCAGGCGCATGACGCGTGAGCAGCCAACGACGGGGAATCGCCTGCAACGAATCGCGCCGCTCGCGCGGCGCGGTCGCTGCCGCTTACCGTTCCAACATGAAGGCGCCTCGCGCGTTTGCAAGACCCTTTTTTTGCCGCGCGCGAAATTTTTGTGTCGCAGCGCGATGCGTCATTGCATATGCATGCCGCCGTTGATCGCGATGTCGGCGCCGGTGATGAACGCCGCGTCGTCCGAACAGAGGAACGCCACCAGTGCCGCGACCTCGTTCGGCTGGCCGAGGCGGCCTACCGGAATTTGCGGCAGGATGCGCGCGTCCAGCACGTCTTTCGGCACTCCTTCCACCATTTTCGTGGCGAGGTAGCCCGGCGACACGGTGTTCACCGTCACGCCTTTCTTCGCCACTTCCAGTGCGAGCGCCTTCGTGAAGCCATGCATGCCCGCTTTCGCCGCCGAATAGTTGGTCTGGCCGAAAGCGCCGCGCGAGCCGTTGACCGAGCCGATATTGATGATGCGCCCGAAGCCGCGCTCGATCATGCCGGGCAGGAACGGCTTCGTCACGTTGAAGAGCGCGTCGAGATCGGTGCGCATCACCGAATCCCAGTCGGCTTTCGACATCTTCACGAAGCTGCGGTCGCATGTAATGCCCGCGTTGTTGATGAGCACGTCGACCTGGCCGAGATCGTCGAGCGCCTGCTGCGCCGCGCGCTCGCAGGCCTCGCAGTCGGCAACGTTCATGTGGTGGCAGCCGAAGTCGCGGCCCGCCGCGCGTTCGGCGGCAAGCCAGGCATCGGCGCGCGTGTTCGCCGCCGAGCACGAGACGGCGACGGTCATGCCCGCGTCGTGCAGGCGCCGGCTGATCGCCTCGCCGAGTCCGCCCATGCCGCCCGTGACAAAAGCAACGCGCTTAGTGGCCATGCTGGCCTCCGCCCGCGCTCGCGCCCTGCGCACGGCCTGTGGCCGCCGCCGTGCCCGGATCTGCGGCGCCGTTGGCGGCGCTGCTCATCGCACGCTCGAAGGCGTTCATCCACTCGCGCATCGGCAGCGCGACCGGCACTTTGGACGCGCTGGCTTGCGCACCCGCGCAGGCCTCCTGCCAGTGCTGTGTGAAGTCGCGCGCACTGTCGGACCACGTGCTCGCGCCCTGCACCGCCGCCGCGACGCCCTCTTGCCAGAGCGTAGTGCTCGCGCCGAGATAGTCGCGCCAGACCGATTGCGTGGCGACCGCGAAATCGGTCCAGTCGCGCGCGGTGCGCAGTGATTCGAGCAGCGCTTCGACCGCCTCGCGATCGCGCGCGATGCGGCGCTGCTCCAGCTTCAACAGCTGCTCGCGCCATTGCTGCTGCCCGACGAGCAAGCGCAGCGCGGCCGACGTGTTGGCACGGTACGTGTCGAATGAGGCGCCCGTCGCGTTGCCGAGCGAGGGGGCGTCGAACGAGGGATGGGAAGCGGTTGCCATGGTCAATCTCCTCCTTATGTAGCTTTCGCCCGGCGCGGCCGGATGCGTTTGCTGCCAAAGGGACCGCGGTTGACCGCGACGGGACGCGGGCTGCGGCGAGCGAAATGAAAGCGCTTCACGCGCGACGATGGGAAACGGGATGCTTCGGAGTGCCGTGTGTTCGCAAGACAGCCGGCTTAAGCCAACATCATAGGCAGTAAGAGGGGCTCCCGCGCGACGAATGGGCGATTTGTCGCTTGATCGACGTGCTATTTCGAGATGGTTGATGCGCAGCGAGTCGAAACCAGGCTTGTCATCGCCAGTATTTCGCGACAAATCCTGGGGCGGGAACGCTGCCCGGCCGATCGCGCCCTCGACGCGAACCGGCCGGTGGAACCGCCCCCCAGTCAGGCGGCCGGCGCCTCTTCGTCCCGCACCAGCATCACCGGCCGGTCCGCCATGCGCAGGAACGATTCCGCCACGCTGCCGAGCAAGATGCGCTTCATGCCCGACAAGCCGCGCGTGCCCATCACGACGAGGTCCGCGCCGTCCTCGGCGGCGATGCGCGAGATCACCGCGGCGATCTCCTCGCCGCTCGCATCGGCTGCGCGCGTGGAGCCCGGCACCTGAGCCTCGGCGAACACCCGTTTGGCTTCTTCGAGCGCCGCCGTTGCCGCATCGTTTTCCGCCGAGTGGCGCGCCTGCTCTTCGGCGAAGCCCGAACTCACGTCCACGAGCCGCGCGGGATGCCGCACGACACACAGCGCCTGAACGGCGCCGCCCGTCGCCTTCGCGATCTTCACGGCCTCATCGAGCGCGCGCCGGCCGCTGCGGCTGCCATCGACCGCTACCAGAATCTGCTTGTACATCATGGACCTCCCGGGCCTTGCCCATGTTGCGCACCGGCTCCCGGCGCGCGCTATTCAGATAAAGATCGTTGTAGCGCATTTGGGTACGGATGCGCGCCCCGGTAGTGCGACCCGTTGTCTCGACTGCGTCGGCAGCGTGATCCAGCTGAGCGGCTCAGCGCATCGTCAACACCGCCGCGCCCGTGAGCCGTCCCTCGCGCAAATCGGCCAGCGCCTCGTTCGCGCGCGCGAGCGGGTACGGCGTGGTCTCGATTTCGAGCTTGTGCCGCGCGGCAATCGCCATGAAGGTCGTACCGTCCTCGCGCGTGAGATTCGCCACCGAGACGATGCGCCGCTCTTCCCACAGCCATGCGTAAGGAAACGACGGAATGTCGCTCATGTGGATGCCGCCGCACACGACCGTGCCGCCCTTCGCCAGCGCCCGCAGCGCGGCGGGCACGAGCGCGCCGACCGGCGCGAACAGCAACGCTGCGTCGAGTTCCTCGGGCGCGCGCTCGTCGCTGCCGCCGGCCCACGCCGCACCGAGGCGCCGCGCGAACTGCTGCGCCGCGGCATCGCCCGGACGCGTGAACGCGTAGACCGTGCGCCCCTGGCGGCAAGCAACCTGCGCGACGATATGCGCCGCCGCGCCGAACCCGTAGATGCCGATGCGCCGTGCATCGCCCGCCATCGCGAGCGAGCGATAGCCGATGAGCCCCGCGCAAAGGAGCGGCGCGGCCTCGACGTCGCTGTACTGGCGCGGCAGATGAAAGCAATAACGGGCGTCGGCGACACTGCGCGTCGCGTAGCCGCCGTCGATCGTATAGCCGGTGAAGCCGGGCGCGTCGCAGAGGTTCTCGCGCCCGTCGGAGCAGAACCGGCAATGGCCGCAGGTACGGCCGAGCCACGGCACGCCCACGCGGTCGCCGGGCGCGAAACCCGTCACGCCCGCGCCGAGCGCCGCGATTATGCCGACGATCTCGTGGCCGGGAATGAGCGGCGTTTTCGGGTGCGCGAGATCGCCATCCACGACGTGCAGATCGGTGCGGCACACGCCGCACGCGCGCACGTCGATCAGCAGTTCGCCCGCACCCGGCGCCGGGTCGGGCAGATCGGCTTCGCGCAGCCGCGGATTCTTGCCGTCGAACAGCATTGCCCGCATCGCCATCCTCCTCGCCAGAACGCGGCCCACGCGCCGCATCGATCACCATAAAACCATGTTATGCAATCGGGCCGCGGGCTGTCGTGCATTGCGCGCTGCGGCGCTGCTACCCCGATGCGACTCGCCGCCACAGGACATCCACGCGTGGCGCGCCGCGCGATCGTGGCACCATAAGACGAATCCCACAGGACCACGAGGGCCGCCGCCCAGCCTCGCGCGCGGAGTCCGTCCGCCGTGCAGGCCGCTGGCTCGCGCCACGGGCGCCGCCGCGTCGCGCACGCAGTCCGTCTCGGTCCGCCTTCCGCCGCCGCGCAACCGGAGCCCCGCATGAACGCCACCGACACCCCCGCCTACCCGCCGCTCTCCGACGACCTGCTGCGCCGCATGGACGCCTGGTGGCGCGCGGCCAACTACCTCTCGGTTGGCCAGATTTATTTGCTCGCCAATCCACTGTTGCGCGAGCCGCTGCAACTCGCGCACGTGAAGCCGCGTCTGCTCGGCCACTGGGGCACGACGCCGGGCCTGAACTTTCTCTACACGCACCTGAACCGCATCATCAACGCGCGCGATCTCGACGTGCTGTTTCTCGCGGGGCCGGGCCACGGCGGCCCCGCCGTCGTCGCGAACACCTGGCTGGAAGGCACTTACAGCGAGACGTGGCCGAACGTGCCGCTGGACGTCGAGGGCATGGCCGTGCTTTTTAAGCAGTTCAGCTTTCCAGGCGGCATTCCGAGCCACGTCGCGCCGCAAACGCCGGGATCGATCCACGAAGGCGGCGAACTCGGCTACGCGCTCTCGCACGCCTACGGAGCGGTGTTCGACAATCCGGACCTGATCGTCGCCTGCGTGGTGGGCGACGGCGAAGCCGAAACGGGCCCGCTCGCCACCGCCTGGCACTCGAACAAGTTCCTCAATCCCGCCACCGACGGCGCGGTGCTGCCCATCCTCCATTTGAACGGCTACAAGATCGCGGGGCCGACCGTGCTCGCGCGCATAGGCGACGACGAGCTCGCCTCGCTGATGAAGGGCTACGGCCACGAGCCGATCTTCGTGGAGGCCGAGGAACCCGACGTGGCGCATCGCCTGATGGCCGCCGCGCTCGACACGGCGTTCGACGACATTGCGCGCATCCAGAAGACTGCGCGCGAACTCGCGGACGAACACGGCAACCTGCCGCCCGGCTATGTGCGCCCGCGCTGGCCGATGATCGTCATGCGCACGCCTAAGGGCTGGACGGGCCCGAAGACTGTGGACGGCCAGAAAACCGAAGGCTCGTGGCGCTCTCACCAGGTGCCGCTCGCCAACATCTCGAAGACGGGGCATCTCGCGCTGCTCGAGGGCTGGATGCGCAGCTACAAGCCCGAGGAACTGTTCGACGCGCAAGGCCGCCTCGTGCCCGACGTCGCCGCGCTCGCGCCGCAAGGCGAAAAGCGCATGAGCGCGAACCCGCGTTCGAATGGCGGCGGCCGCGTGCGCGAACTGCGCGTGCCGCCCTTCGAGCACCACGCCGTGGCTGTGCCCGCACCGGGCCAGGTGGACGCCGAAGCCACGCGCGTGATGGGCGCGTTCCTGCGCGAAGTGATGCGCGTGAACGACGCCACGCGCAACTTCCGCATCTTCGGGCCCGACGAAACTGCCTCGAACCGCTGGGGCGACGTATTCGACGTAACGTCGCGCACCTGGCTCGCGGAGGTTACGCCCGACGACGTCCAGCTCGCCACCAACGGCCGCGTGATGGAAATCCTCTCCGAGCACACCTGTCAGGGCTGGCTGGAAGGGTATCTGCTCACGGGCCGCCACGGTTTCATGTCGTGCTACGAGGCGTTCATCCACATCATCGACTCGATGTTCAACCAGCACGCGAAGTGGCTGCAGGTGATCCGCGAGATTCCGTGGCGGCGGCCGCTGCCATCGCTCAACTATCTGCTCACCTCGCACGTGTGGCGCCAGGACCATAACGGCTTCAGCCATCAGGACCCGGGCTTCATCGACTATGCGGTGAACAAGAAGTCGGACACGGTGCGCGTGTATCTGCCGCCTGACGCCAACACGCTGCTCGCCGTGACGGACCATGTGCTGCGTACCTGGAACCGCATCAACATCATCGTGGCGGGCAAGCAGCCGCAGGCGCAATGGCTCGACATGGACGCGGCCATTCGCCACTGCGCGGACGGCATCGGCATTTGGCAATGGGCAAGCAACGACGACGACGGCGAGCCCGACGTCGTGATGGCCTGCGCCGGCGACGTGCCGACCATGGAGACGCTAGCCGCCGTGGATCTGCTGCGCACCTGTCTGCCCGAGCTGAAGATCCGCGTGGTGAACGTGGTGGACCTGATGACGCTCCAACCTGCCGACCGTCACCCGCACGGCCTGCCCGACGCCGATTTCAACGCGCTCTTCACCACCGACAAGCCGGTGATCTTCGCGCACCACAGCTATCCGACGCTGATCCACAAGCTCACGTACCGGCGAGCCAATCACGCGAATATTCACGTGCACGGCTTCATCGAGGAAGGCACGACGACCACGCCGTTCGACATGACGGTGCTCAACCGGCTCGACCGCTACCACCTGTGCGAAGCCGTGATCGACCGCGTGGACGGACTCGCACAGCGCGCGGCGCACCTGCGCCAGACACTGCACGACAAGCTGGCCGCGCACCGCCGCTACGTGGACGAGTACGGCGACGACATGCCCGAAATCCGCAACTGGCGCTGGCCGGCGGCGCGTGCCGCGCACGGCTCAGGCGAAACGGCCTGATTGCGCCTTGCGCAGCTCAAGCCGAAGCCGGCTTCGCGCGCCCGAACACGCGCGCGAACGCAGTGACGAACGCGTCGAGCCGGTTCGATTCGAGACAGTCGATGCCCGCGGCGCCCACCCGGCCGTTTCCGCCAGGGAAGGCGCGGCAGAGTTCATCCGCGCCGCACGGTTCCGTGAGCGGCGCGCGCACGCTTACCGCGTAGTTGCCGTCCGCGTGCACGCTCAGCACCGCGTGCGCGCGCGAGGGTTCCTCGTTCGCGAGCACGTTGGCGAACACGCCGCGCACGCGGCGCGCCCACGGCTCGTCGGGCAACACGCAGACGCTGCCGTACTGGAGCGCGACGAGCGGCGCGATGGCCTCGGCCAGTTCGAGATCGTCGTGACGGCAACGGGCAAGTTGTCCGACGATGGGCTCCGAGGCGATGAAATCGAACGGATCGGCATAGGGCTTCATCGCCGTGTACAGGTCGAGCGGCGCGATCATGAGATCTTCGACGCAGTCGCCATAAGCGTTGTAGTTGATCGACTCGCCAAGCTCCCGCAGCTGTTCGGCATGCGCGGCATCGAGCCCGGCCTGCTGGACGAGCGCCTGCGCCGTGGCGGCCAGGTTGTCACCCCAGGCCGCCGCGATCGCCCACGGCCGGTAGCGGCCGGCGAGATGGCGGTCCACGAGCACGCTCGTGCAGACCTGCGCCGTCGTGTCGATGTGCGCGACGAGATTCCTGTTCACCGGCAGGTCGCCCGCGTGGTGATGGTCGAAATATTCGATCACGACGTCCTTGGCGAGCAGCGCGGTGAGTGCCTTGCGATTCACATCGAACGAAATGTCAAGCACCGTGAGCGAATCGCCTGGCTGAGCGGGCACGCGCTCGACGAGTGCGATGTCGCGCTTCGCGCCAGTAATGAGCGTCGCCTCGCGCGGCCTTGCGAGCCGCAGTTGATGGAGCGCGCAGATGCCGTCTGCGTCGCCGTTGAATACGTCGAAATGCGCCATGTCTCCGAGCTTCCGGTTGGGTTGAGCATGACAGTATCGCGCAGCCTCGGCAGATTGCACAAAACGTCCAATGCACCGGGCCCATGCAGGCCGCTTCGATCAAGGCCCTGAGATGCCGCCCCACGGCCTCAGCGGTATGCTGGTTCCGACGCGGATCGCCCCGCAGCCCCCCATTCTCAGGATAGCCACGCCGATGTCCGACACGCCGATCTCACGCCATGCCCTCAACCGTCAACGCACGGCGCGCCGCCACAGTCGCCTCGTGGACGCCGCGCTCTCGCGCGCTTGCACGTATGCGCACCCGGCCGGGCGCATCGTGCGCATCGAAACGCATATTTCCGTGGTGTATCTCGCCGGGCGGTACGCGTACAAGACCATGAAGCCCGTCGATTTCGGCTTCGTCAATTTTGTGCGGCTCGATGCCCGACTCCGCTGCTGCGAAGCAGAGATTCTTCTGAATGCGCCCTTCGCGGGACCGATTTATCGCGACACAGCGGAGATATTTTTTGACGGTCGGCGTTGCAGGCTCAGGCCCAGGCGCGGCGTGCGCGGCAATGTAAAAGTCGTCGACTATGCGGTGCGTATGCGCCGCTTCGACCAGCGTCTGCTGTTTTCTAATCTGCTCGCGCACGGCGAACTGTGCACGGACGATATCGATGCGGCCGCAACCAGCCTCGCCGCGAGCCATCGGCATGCGCGCCGGGCCGGACGCGGGCCGACGGCGCCCGCGGCGCGCTTCGGCTCGGCAGCACTGCTGCGCGACCAGGTGCTCGCCGCGCTCGCGCCCCTCGAAGCGGACCCGCGCACGGCGCACGCAGTGGCAAGCGCCGCATTGCGCGCGAGTTGCGAAAGCGAACTCGCACGCCTCGCCCGGCACCTCGCCGCCCGCCGTGCGAACGGATTCGTGCGCGCCTGCCACGGCGACCTGCATCTCGACAACATCGTGCGGCACGGGCGCCACGCGCTGATGTTCGATTGCATCGAGTTCAGCGAGGAACTGCGCTGGATCGACGTGACCTGCGATCTTGCGTTCCTGCTGATGGATCTGCGCGCGCACGGCCACGCGGCCTATGCCCACCGACTGCTCAATCGCTACCTCGAAGCGACGGGCGAGTTCGCGGGGCTCGCTGCGTTGCGGCTGTATATCGTTTATCGCGCGCTCGTGCGGGCGTTGGTCGCGATGCTCAAAGCGGGATCGCCCGCGCGGTCCGACCTGCAAGCGAGCGCAGGCGCCACCTCGCGCTACCTGGCCCTCGCGGCCGACGAGGCGCGCGCCATGCGCGAGCCCGCACCCTGGCTTCTGCTCTGCCACGGCTTTTCGGGGTCGGGAAAGTCGGTGGCGAGCCGCGCGCTGGCGGAATTGAGCGGCGCGATCCGTGTGTCGAGCGATCTCGAACGCAAGCGGCTAGAACCCTTCGCGCCGCCCTCTCTCGACGCGCTGCCGGCAAGCGCCTACACGCAAGCCGCGCTCGACGCGCATTACGAACGCCTCGTCGCCCATGTGCGCGACGTGCTGAACGCGGGCTACACGGCGCTTGTCGACGCGACGTTTCTCAAGGCGACGCATCGCGCGCGCTTCGCAGCGCTCGCGCGTGAGCTGCACCGGCCAATGCTGATCCTGAACTTCCACGCTCCGCAAGCGCGGCTCGCCGAGCGTGTGAACGCCCGCGCGCGCGGGCCGCGCGACGCTTCCGACGCGGGCGCCGACGTGCTCGCCGCGCAGGTCGCGCAAGCGGACCCACTCGATGAGCGCGAGCGGCGGCGCACGGTTGATCTCGACACCGACGTGGAAATCGGGGCATTCGCGCGCGAGCCGTGGTGGGCGCCGCTGTTCGCGCGCATGCGAGCGGAGAGTGGGGAGATTTGAAGCTGCGGCGGACTCATAATCCGCCGACGCAGCCCTGCTGGCTCAGCGTTCCACGAAAGGCCGCGCGAGCGGCCACCGCAGCGAGGACGCCACCGGAAAGCGCGGCTTGCGGCCGGCCGGCGCACGCCACGGCTGCATGCGTGCGGCCATGGCCGCGCAAAGGGCGAGGCCTTCCTCGCCATGCAGACGCTCCATGGCGTGATGCACGAGACCAGCGTCGAACCACAGCTTGAAGCGGCGATGGCAAGTGCGGAAATCGGGATACTGCTCGGGCAGCTTCGACCAGACCGAGCCGGTGGCCAGTACCCACAGGATGCCCGCGAAAACGTGACGAGGATTGTGCGCCGGGCGCCCGCGACGACGACTGTCAACGCGGATTTCGTGAAACATGGGTGCGATGCTGCGCCACTGTGCATCGGTAAGTTCCGGAGATATGCGGGAAGACATCTGATGGGCCCTGTAAAGTTATCTGACACAACAGGACCAAAGTAGCCTCATAGCGGACAAGAAAATATCGGACTATGCCTAAAAATCGAGATGAGTTCGCCGCTTCCAGGGCGGCACGCTAACCGGCGGCCGTGGCCGTTGCTGCGCTACACTGCTCCATCCCGGCTTCGATGACGGATTTCCAATGGCGCCCTCATCCCCTTCAAAAGCCCGCCACGGCCGGATTCGTGTCGGCGTGGGCGGCTGGATCTATGCGCCGTGGCGCGGCGCGTTCTATCCCGATGGCCTTGCGCAGCGCCGCGAACTGGAATATGCGAGCCGTCACCTCTCGACGCTGGAAATCAACAGTACCTATTACGGCGCGCAGCGCCCGGAAAGCTTCACGCGCTGGCACGACGAAACGCCCGACGACTTCGTGTTCTCGCTGAAGGCCCCGCGCTTTGCGATGAATCGCCGTGTGCTGGCCGAAGCCGGGGCCACGATCGAGCGCTTCCTGAGCGGCGGCGTGCTGAACCTGCGCGACAAGCTCGGGCCGATCAACTGGCAGATGACGCCGGGCAAGCGCTTCGATCCCGAGGACTACGCTCGATTTCTAGAACTGCTGCCGGGCGAGGCCGAAGGCCGCCCGCTGCGCCACGCGCTCGAAGTGCGCGACGAGAGTTTTTGCACACCGGAATTCGTCGCGCTCGCACGCAAGCACAAGGCGGCGATCGTCATGAGCGGCGATTCCAGCTATCCGCTTATCGGCGACACGAGCGCGCCGTTCGTCTATGCCCGCATCATGGGAACGGCGCAGGATCACCCGCAGGGCTATGCTCCCGCCGACCTCGACCTCTGGGCGTCGCGCGCGCTCGCCTGGGCGCGCGGCGAAACACCGGACGACCTCGCCACCTACGCGAAGCCGGTCGCCGCGAAGGCCGGCCGGGACGTGTATCTCTACGTCATCAGCGGCTTCAAGGAACGCAACCCGGCTGCAGCCATGGCACTGATCGAGCGCCTCGGCGCGAGCTAGCCGCGCACGGCGAATCTCATCCGACACGTAAAAGACCGTAATGCCGCCGTGATGACCTGGTCGGCTGCGAGTTGACATGTGTCAACATGCAAACTTGCAACGCAGCGACATACTGAATCGATGCGTCGCGGGCACTGCCGCTCCCGCCGCCCAACCGCACACGGAGTGTCCTGCCTTTGCAAACCGCAATCGAACTCACCATCCGCACCGGCGTCCTGCTGCTCCTCATCGCGCTCTGCCATGCCGCTGCGCAGCGATTGCGCCTCTCCGACTCGTTCGGTCTCACCAGCGCCGGCGTGCTGCTCGGCGCCGGCTACCTCGCCTTGCTCAACCTCGCGCCCGGCTTCACCGCTTCGAGCATCGAGCCCTTGCTCACGTCTTCGCTTCCGCCCGAGGCTTATCTTTGGATCTTCCTGCCGCCCATCCTCTTCGAAGCGGCGTTGCAGGTCGATACGCGCGGTCTTCTCGCCGATCTCGCGCCCATCCTGTTGCTCGCGATCGGCGCGGTGGTGGCCGCGGCGGCAGGCGTCGGCCTCGCCACGTGGATCAGCAGCGGCGAGAGCCTGATCGTGTGCCTGCTGCTCGGCGCCATCGTCAGCACGACAGATCCTTCCACCGTGATCGCGCTCTTTCGCAACAGCGGCGCGCCGGAACGCCTGATCCGGCTGGTCGAGGGCGAAAGCCTGCTCAACGATGCCGCCGCCATCAGCATCTCCACGCTCCTCACCAGCGCGCTGGTGCTCACGCCGCCCGCCGCGCACACGCACAGCTACCCGCTCGCCGCGTTCCTCGTGTCGCTCGTCGGCGGCTGCGCGTTCGGGGCGCTCGCGGGAGCGCTTTTTGTCGCGACGTCGAGCGCGCTGCGCAGCCTGCCTTTTTCCGAGTACGCGCTCTCGCTCGCGCTGCCCACGCTGCTCTATCCGGCCGCGGAACACGGGCTTCACGTGTCTGGGGTGGCCGCAGTGGTGTGCGCGGGTCTCGCGGCCAGCCAGCTCATGCGTACACGCCGGGCCGCCGCGAGCCAAGGGCTGTTTCGCCAGCTATGGGCGTACCAGGCTGGCATCGCCTCCGCCGCTGTCTTTCTGCTCGCGTCGGCGCGCGTGCCCGGGCTCGTGCACAAGCTGCATCTGCGCGACGCCCTCCCGCTCGGGCTCGCGCTGCTTGCCGCCACCCTGAGCCGATTCGGCGTCCTCACGATCTTCGTGCCGCTGCTGAGCCGCCTTGGTGTCTGCAAGCCGTTGCCGCGCGCGCATCAATGGCTGATCGCGTGGGGCGGCGTACGCGGGCCCGTCACGCTCACGCTCGCGATCTGCCTTGCGCGCAACGACGCGCTCTCGCCCGACACCCGCGCGTTCGCGGCCGCGATGGCCGCTGCCTTCGTGCTGCTGAATCTGCTCTGCAACGGCCTCACGTTAGGGCGTGTGGCGCGATGGCTCGGCATCGCCCCGCATACTTCCGGCTAACGCGCGGCGTCTCGCGGTCAGCGCGTCGCGGTTCGGAAAATATTGATAGAGAAAGCCGACGCTCACGCCCGCGCGTGCCGCGATGGCGTTCGTGGTTTAGCCGCCGAGGGGCTGCGGCCGTGGAGCGTCTGGGTCATGGTGGGCAATGCGCAGCGGGCATCGAATGTGAGCAATGGCTCGGAATTTATCCGCCCTCGGCGCGCCCGCTGCAAATCGCCTTGAAGTGTTGCATTGAAGCGGCGCGCGTAACGTAGCGTGCAATCCACACGTGGCCACACGTCTCGTCACGCCGGTCACGCGCCGCCGGCCCCCCGTCTTCCGGCACGCAGAGGAACCGCGTGCCTCAAATCTGCCGGCGCATTTCCGCGGCCGGCAGCTTCATCATCTGCCGATACTTGGTGACCGTGCGGCGTGCCACCTGCACGCCTTGCTTTTCGAGTTCCTGCGTGAGGATGACGTCGGAAAGCGGGTCGCGCGGATCTTCGGCGTCGATCATTTCCTTGATGAGCGCGCGCACTGCGGCCGCCGAACACGTGCCGCCCGTGCGCGTCTCCAGCTCGCGCGGGAAGAAGCGCTTGAACTCGAAGATGCCGCGCGGCGTGGCCATGTACTTGTTGCCCGTGGCTCGCGAGACGGTCGATTCGTGCAGGCCCAGTTCGTCTGCGACGTCGCGCAGCAGCATGGGCCGCAGTGCGATTTCGCCATACTGGAAAAACGCCTTCTGACGCGCGACGATGCACTCGCCCACGCGCAGGATCGTCTCGCAGCGCTTGTGCGCGTTGCGGATCAGCCAGCGCGCTTCCTGCAGTTGCTGGGCGAGCGGCGAGCGGCTCGTCTGATCCGAGCGCGCGAACATCTCCGCATAGAGCTTGTGGATGCGAGCGCGCGGCTCGATGGCCGGGTTCACGCTCACCACCCATTTGCCGCGCACCTGGCGCACGATCACGTCAGGAATGACGTAGCCGCCGTCCGCACGCCCATAGTGGTTGCCCGGTTTCGGATCGAGGCGGCGCACGAGCGCGCTCGCGGCCTGCAGCGAGGCGGCGTCGCAGCCGAGCTGGCGCTGCAGCTCCCCATGCTCGCGGCGCGCGAGGCGTTCCAGATGCTTCGAGACGATCTGCAAGGCCAGTTCGCGATGCGGCGTGTCGTGAGGCATCGCCTCGAGTTGCAGCACGAGGCATTCGGAGAGCGAACGGGCACCGATGCCAGGGCGATCGAGCGTCTGCACCACGCGCAACGCCACCCGCAGACGGTCTTCGTCGAGCGTGTCGCCCGCACCGTCCACGTCGGCGAGTTCGGCGAGGTCCTGGCGCAGGTAGCCGTCGTCGTCGAGCGCCTCGATCACGATCTGCGTTGCGATCCGGTCAAGGTCGTCGAGCGGCGAGAGGCGCAGCGCCTCATGCAGTTGCTCGCGCAGCGTGAGCGGCACGCGCACCCAGTCGGAGGCCTCGGAATCGCCGTCCTCGCCGCCGCGATAGCTCGACGTGCGCAACGCGCCAGACGCCGGCATCTCGGCGGTATAGCCAGAGCCTTCGTCGCTGTAGCTGGCCTCGGCGTACGAGGTCTCGGCGTAAGGGGACGCTTCCTGCGCCAGGCCGGCATCGAGGCCGGACTCACCCGCGCCTTCGGTCGCCATGGCTGGCACTTCGGCCGCGGGGGCCGCCGCGGAGCCGATGCCCGCCGCGCCGTCGGCCGCTTCGGCGGCCTCGCCGGTCTCCGAGGCGGGCGGAACATATTCGAGGAACGGATTGGTGTCGAGCGCCTCGCGCAGCTCCTGCTGGAATTCGAGCGACGACAGTTGCAGCAGCCTCACCGCCTGCTGAAGACGCGGCGTGAGCGCCAGATGCTGGCGCGCGTGTAACGCGATGGAAGGCATGGCAATCCCGTTTTGTTGAATTGAGTGGTAGCACCCCTCATGCAACAGCCATGCCAGTTTTTACAACGCACTGTTTTGAAACGGGATCGGCACTTGCAGCGGATACTGTGCGAGCTTCTTTTCCGACCCCGCCGTGGAGATTTTTACAACGGTGAGGAAGAATTTTTGCGCGTGCCGGTCGGGAAACCCTGGCCGCAGATCCGGCGGCGATCCCGCATAGTGGGGCTGCACGGGCAGCTTCCAGCAGCCTTTCAACGACGCGCGCAGCGAGCCCGGACGCGGCGAGGCACGCTCCTTGCGGTGGGAAGCTGCGACCACAACCAGAAAGGGAGTAGCCATGAAGCGTATCCTGATCCTCAAGACTGCGGCTGGCGCCGCTTGCATGACGTTCGCACTGATCGCCGGTGCGCAGACCACGACGAACAGTTCCGCGCCCGCGGCCAGTTCGGAATCCATGGGCCAGCACGTAGACGACGCGACCATCACGACCAAAGTCAAGGCCGAGCTGCTCGGCGCGAAGAACGTGAAGTCCGAGCACATCCATGTGAAAACCCGTAAGGGCGTAGTCTCCCTCACCGGCACCGTGCCCAGCGCCGAGGACCGCGACAACGCCAAGCAGGTCGTGGAAGGCGTCTCGGGCGTGACCTCGGTAAAGAACCATCTGAAGGTCTCGGCGGCGAGCTGATCGATCCGCCGGGTAACCAGACCGAGCCAGTTTCAGGCCGGACCGCGCCGGCGGATTACACCGCCGGCGCTTTTCATTCACGCTTCATCCCTGCCTCATTCCCGCTTCACTCCTCTTCCTGCCGCGCTTGTCTGAGCTGCGCGCGCCGCTGCTCGCCCTGACGCGCGAGCATCCAGCCCGGATACTCCGCCGGCAATCCGCTCGCCTCGTCCAGCACGCCCAACTCTTCGACACTGAGCTTCACTTTCGTCGCCGCGATGTTGTCGTCGAGCTGGTCCACGCGTTTCGCGCCGATGATCACCGATGTCACGGCCTTCTGATGCAGCAGCCAGGCGAGCGCGATCTGCGCGACTGACACCCCTTTGGCCTGCGCGATCGGCCGCATCGCGTCCACGCAGTCCCATGCGCGCTCGCGGTCGACCGGGGGAAAATCGAAGGTCACCCGGCGGCTGCCCGCCTCGCCTTGCAGGTCGCGCCCGTACTTGCCGCTCAGGAGCCCGCCCGCGAGCGGACTCCAGACCATCAGTCCGAGCCCCTCGCTCTCCAGCATCGGCACGAGCTCGCGTTCGAGATCGCGCCCTGCGATCGTGTAGTAGGCCTGCAGCGACTCGAAGCGCGCGAGCCCTTCGCGCTGTGCAATGCCGAGCGCCTTCACGATCTGCCACGCGGCCCAGTTCGAAACGCCCGCGTAGCGCACGTGCCCCTGCTGCACGAGCGTATCGAGCGCGCGTACCGTTTCCTCGATCGGCGTGACGGGATCGAACGCGTGAATCTGATAGAGGTCGATGTGGTCGAGCTGCAGGCGCTTCAGGCTCGCCTTCACGCCGTCCATGATGTGATAGCGCGTGGCGCCGCGCTCGTTCGGCGACGAGCCCATTTCGCCGAACACCTTGGTCGCGATCACCACCTGCTCGCGCGGGATCTTGAGGTTCTTGAGCGCCTGGCCGGTGATCTGCTCGGAAACGCCTTGCGAGTAGACGTCGGCGGTATCAATGAAATTGACGCCTGCATCCAGCGCGCGGCCAACGAGGCGTTCGGCGTCGGACTGCTGGAGATCGCCGATCTGGTTCCAGATGCCGGCGCCGCCGCCGAAGGTCATCGTCCCGAGGCAAAGTTCGGAAACGAACAGGCCGGTGCGGCCCAGTGGGTTGTAACGCATGGTGTGACTCCGTCGTGGGTTCGAGGGAAAGTCCAACGCGGCGAGGATACTGCGTTCGCGACGCGCCTGCCGGACGGCCGCCACGGCTTGAAACGCCGCAAGACGGCCGTACATCTGTGCTGACGCGCTGCAACGCCCGCACCCGGACCGCCCCGCGCCAGGCAGACGCGCACGAAAGCTGCGAGACTGGCAGACGTGCAATGCCGCCGCCTCTGCCGCTTTTTCTGCCGCACACCGCCCGCATGACAACGCCTTCGCCCTTATCCGATCCGCACGCCCCGCAAGCCGCCGCCAATCCCGGCGGCGAGCAAAGCGACGTACTCGCGCGCTTTCATCCGGCCGTGGCCGGCTGGTTCCGGCGCAGCTTCGACGCGCCCACTGCCGCGCAGCGCGCCGCATGGCCGCTCATCGCCAGCCGGCGCGCGACGCTGGTGGCCGCCCCGACCGGCTCGGGCAAGACGCTCACCGCCTTTCTCGCCGCGCTCGACGAACTGGTGCGCGAAGGCCTCGCGAACGGCGGCGCGCTGCCCGACACGACACTGGTCGTCTACGTGTCGCCGCTGAAGGCGCTCTCCAACGACATCCGGCTCAATCTCGAACGGCCGCTCGAAGGCATCGGCGAGGAACTCGCGCAGCTTGGCTTGCCGCCGGTCGAAATCCGTACCGCGGTGCGCACCGGCGACACGCCGCAGCCCGAGCGCGCGGCGCTCAGAAAACGCGCCCCGCACATCCTCGTCACGACGCCCGAATCGCTCTACGTGCTGCTCGGCTCCGAATCGGGCCGCCGCATGCTGGCGAGCGCGCGCAGCGTGATCGTCGACGAGATTCACGCGCTCGCGGGCAACAAGCGCGGCGGCCATCTCGCGTTGAGCCTCGAGCGGCTCGACGCGTTGTGCGGCTCGCGCCTGCTGCGCATCGGGCTGTCGGCCACGCAAAAGCCGATCGAAACCGTCGCGCGCTTTCTGGTGGGCATGGGCGACGCGGCGCAGGAGCCGAACGCAGACCCGCCCGCGTGCGAGATCGTCGATGTAGGCCACACGCGCACGCGCGACCTTGCGATAGAAATGCCGCCAGTGCCGCTCGAAGCCGTGATGGCCAACGACGTGTGGGAGCGCGTGTACGACCGCATGGCCGAGCTCGTCGCCATGCACCGCACGACGCTCGTGTTCGTCAACACGCGCCGCATGGCCGAGCGCGTGGCGCGCCATCTCACCGACCGTCTGGGCGCCGAAGCCGTGGCGGCGCACCATGGCAGCCTCGCGCGCGAGCATCGGTTTCTCGCCGAGCAGCGGCTCAAGAGCGGCGATCTGCGCGTGCTCGTGGCGACGGCGTCGCTCGAACTGGGCATCGATATCGGCGACGTCGATCTCGTGTGCCAGATCGGCTCGCCGCGCTCGATCGCGGGCTTCCTGCAGCGCGTCGGGCGCTCGGGTCACCAGGTCGGCGGCGTGCCGAAGGGACGGCTCTTCCCCACGTCGCGCGACGACCTGATCGAATGCGCGGCGCTGCTGGATAGCGTGCGGCGCGGCGAACTCGACCGCCTCGCGCTGCCGCAGGCGCCGCTCGATGTGCTCGCGCAGCAGATCGTCGCGGAAGTGGCCTGCGAGGCTTGGGAAGAAGACGCGCTCTACGCGCTCGTGCGGCGCGCCACACCATGGGCGGCGCTCGAGCGCGCGCAGTTCGACGCCGTGCTGCGCATGCTCGCCGAGGGCTACACGAGCCGCCACGGGCCGCGCGCCGCCTACCTCCATCGCGACGTCGTGAGCCACACGCTGCGTGCGCGGCGCGGTGCACGGCTCGTCGCGCTCACGTCGGGCGGCACGATTCCCGACAACGCCGACTATTCAGTGCTGCTCGAACCCCAAGGCGTGAAGATCGGCACCGTCAATGAAGACTTCGCCGTCGAAAGCCTCGCCGGCGACGTGTTCCAGCTCGGCAACGCCTCGTACCGGATCCTGCGCATCGAAGCGGGCCGCGTGCGCGTGGAAGACGCCCAGGGGCAGCCGCCCAGCATTCCGTTCTGGCTGGGCGAGGCGCCGGGTCGCACCGACGAGCTTTCGTTCGCGATTTCGCGGCTGCGCAAGCAGGTGGAAGCCGCGCTGATCGACGCGAGCGCGAACGCTGGGGCGACGGATGACGCCGCGTCGCCCGCTGTGGTCGATCGCGCCACGGCGGCGCTCGCCGCATCGCTCGAGATCGACGATGCCGCCGCGCGCCAGATCGTCGAATATCTGGCGCGCGCCCGCGCCGCGCTCACGGTGTTGCCCACCCAGGACACGCTCGTCATGGAGCGCTTTTTCGACGAGGCGGGCGGCACACAGCTCGTGATCCACACGCCGTTCGGCAGCCGCCTGAACCGCGCGTGGGGTCTCGCGCTGCGCAAGCGTTTTTGCCGCCAGTTCAACTTCGAGCTGCAGGCCGCGGCTACCGAGGACGCCATCATCCTCTCGCTCACCGGTGCGCACAGCTTCGCGCTGGACGAGGTATGGCGCTATCTCCATTCGAATTCCGCAGAGCATCTGCTCGTGCAGGCGCTGCTCGACGCGCCCCTCTTCGGCGTGCGCTGGCGCTGGAATGCGACGACTTCGCTCGCGCTGCCGCGTCAGACCGGCGGGCGCAAGACGCCGCCGCAGATCCAGCGCATGCGCAGCGAAGACCTGCTCGCGGCTGTGTTTCCCGACCAGGCCGCGTGCGTCGAAAACATCGCGGGCGAGCGCGAGGTGCCGCGCCATCCGCTCGTCGACCAGACGCTCGACGACTGTCTGCACGATGCTATGGATACCGAAGCATGGATCGCGCTGCTGCGGCGCATCGAGGCAGGCGACCTGAAGCTCGTAGTGCGCGAACTGCCCGCGCCCTCTGCGCTCGCGGCCGAGATCCTCACCGCGCGCCCCTATGCGTTCCTCGACGACGCCCCGATCGAAGAACGCCGCACCCAGGCCGTCCTGTCACGCCGCTGGAGCGACCCCGAATCCACCGACGATCTCGGCGCACTGGACCCCGAAGCGATTGCGAGCGTGCGTGAAGAAGCCTGGCCGCAAGTGCGCGACGCCGACGAAATGCATGACGCGCTCACGAGCCTTGGCGCGCTCGCCGAAAGCGAGGCCCAGCAGGCGCCGCAGTGGCTCGCATGGCTCGCCGGTCTGGCGGCGGCGGGCCGCGCAACGCGGCTGCCGATTGCGGACCACGACGCGCTGTGGGTGGGCATCGAGCGGCTTGCGTGCGTGCAGGCCATCTACCCCCAGGCGCGGTGCGAGCCGCCGCTCACGCCGCCGCCTGAATACGCGGATACATGGACCGAGGAAGCGGCGCTCGTCGAGATCGTGCGCGCACGCCTGTCGGGCTTCGGACCGCTAACGGTCGCGCAGGTGGCGCGGCCGCTCGCGCTGGAGGCGAGCGTCGCGGCGCTCGCCCTTACGCGCCTCGAAACCGAAGGCACGGTGATGCGCGGACGCTTCACGCCGCAAGCGATGGGCGGCGGCCAGGAGGAATGGTGCGAACGCCACCTGCTCGCGCGCATCCACCGCTACACCGTGCGCAAGCTGCGGCGCGAAATCGAGCCCGTCGAGCGCCATGACTTCATGCGCTTCCTGTTCGAATGGCAACGCGTGGCGCCCGGCGCGCGCGGCTCGGGCCGCGACGCGCTGGCCGCCGTACTCGACCAGCTCGAAGGCTGGGAAGCCTCGGCGCTCGCGTGGGAGGACGACATCCTGCCGGCGCGCATCGACGATTACACGCCCATGCTGCTCGACGAGCTGTGCCGCTCGGGGCGCCTCGCCTGGGCGCGGCTGCCCGCGCGCGCGGTCGCCGCTTCGACGGTACGCAGCACGCCGGTCGTGCTGCTCGCGCGCCGCGAGTTGGCGCGCTGGATGGCGCTCGTCGAAACGACCGACACGGCCGGTCTATCGGCGCGCGCGCAGCGCGTCTACGAGGCGCTGCTGCGGCACGGCGCGATGTTCTTCGACGAACTGGCCGCCGATGCGCACCTGCTCGGCGTCGAGCTGGAGAACGCGCTCGGCGAACTGGTGGCGGCAGGCCTCGTCAACGCAGACAGCTTTGCCGGGCTGCGTGCGCTCGTGAAGCCGGCCGCTCAGCGCAGCGCGCATCACGGCAGACGCCGTCCGCGCGGCTTCGGGCCGCTCGCCGGCGGCATGGCCGACGCGGGGCGCTGGGCGACGCTGCGGCGCGTTGCGTTGGCCGATGCGTCCAGCGCTCCGCTTGCGGATCCGGACGATGAAGCGGCGCTCGTCGCGGCCGAACCGGCTGTATCGAATGCGGGCGCGGCAGCGGGGGTGCGCACGCTAGCGCTTGCGCGTGCACGGCAAACGACCGCCAGCGCCGCGCGCCGCCCGCCCGCCGACCCGGAGCTGCTGGAGCACGTCGCCAATGTGTTGCTGCGCCGTTACGGCGTGATCGGCTGGCACCTGCTCGGACGCGAGGCGACGTGGCTGCCGCCGTGGCGCGACCTGCTGCGCGTGCTGCATCGCATGGAGGCGCGCGGCGAGCTGCGCGGCGGGCGCTTCGTCACCGGGATTTCGGGCGAACAGTTCGCGCTGCCCGAAGCCGTGGCGCTGCTGCGCGATGTGCGGCGGCGTGCTCCGGCGCAAGGCGAAGGCGGGGCGCTCGTTTGCGTGAGCGCCGCCGATCCGCTCAATCTCCTCGGCACGCTGCTGCCAGGCGAGAAAGTGCCCGCGCTCGCCGGCAACCGCATCGTGTTCCGCGACGGCGTGCCGGCCGCCACCCTCATTGCTGGCCGCTTCGGCTTTCTCGGCGAGTTCGACGAGAGGACGCGCGCCGAACTCCGCGCGCGGCTCGCCAAGCCCTGGTGAGGCGCGCTGGGCGCGCGCGGGCGGGGATGGCTGTTAGTTGCGTTGTACGGCTTGCCCGGAAGGCTTCGTTAGGTGCGCGTGCCGTCGAAATGCCGGCGCACGCGCAGACCGTTCGCCACGACGAGCAGGCTAGCGCCTACGTCGGCAAAGACGGCCATCCAGAGCGTTGCCTCACCCGCCATCGCGAGCACGAGAAAGACGGCCTTGATGCCGAGCGCAAGCGCGATGTTCTGCTTGAGCACGCCCGCGGTCTTGCGCGAAAGGCCGATGAACGCGGCGATCTTGCGCGGATCGTCATCCATGATGGCGACGTCGGCGGTTTCGAGCGCGGTCGCGGTGCCCGCCGCGCCCATCGCGAAGCCAATGTCGGCGCGCGCGAGCGCGGGCGCGTCGTTCACGCCGTCGCCGACCATTGCCGCCATGCCGTACTGCTTCGAGAGCGCGGCGATCGCGTCCTGCTTGTCCTGCGGCAGCAGATTGCCGCGCGCGTCGGCGATGCCGAGTTGATCGGCAATAGCACGCGCGGTCGAGGCGTTGTCGCCGGTCAGCATGACGGGCGTCACGCCGAGCGCGCGCAAGGCGCGCACGGCCGGTGCGCTTTCCGGGCGCAGCGCGTCGGCCACGGCGAACACGGCGACGGCCTCCTGCGCCGCGCACAGCACGATCGCCGTCTTGCCCGCCAGTTCCAGCGCTGCCAGTTGCGCTTCCAGTTCGGGCGAACACAAACCAAGCTCCTCAACCAGACGGTGATTGCCGAGGCTCCAGAGCGTGCCGTCGATGCGGCCTTGCACACCGCGACCGTTCAGCACCGCGAACTGATCGACCGCGAGCAGGCGTGCCTCCGGCTGTCGCGCCCGCCAGCCTTCGACCACCGCACGGGCGACCGGGTGCGTGCTGGCGTCATCCAGGCTCGCGGCGATGCGCAGTGCTTCGTGCGCCGAAAGCGGCGCTTCGCTGGACTCCCCTGCGCTGACCAGCGCCCGAACCGGCGCCGCGAGCGCATCGGTCAAGACAGGCTCGCCGCGCGTGAGCGTGCCGGTCTTGTCGAGCGCGACGGCCTTGAGCAGCCGGCCCCGCTCGAGCCACACGCCGCCCTTCACGAGCATGCCGTGGCGCGCGGCGGCGGCGAGGCCGCTCACGACCGTCACCGGCGTCGAGACGACGAGCGCGCACGGACAGGAGATCACGAGCAGCACGAGCGCCTTGTAGAGCCACGCACTCCACGCGCCGCCGAACACGAGCGGCCCAGCGAGCGCCAGCACCACGGCGAGCACGACCACGGCCGGCGTGTAGTAGCGCGCGAACTGGTCGACGAAGCGCTGCGTGGGCGCACGCTGAGCCTGCGCCTGCTGCACCGCCGCGGCGATGCGCGCGAGCGTGCTGTCCTTCGCAGCCGCGGTGACGAGCGCTTCGACCACGCCATCGACGACGATGCTGCCCGCGTAAAGCACCGCGCCGGCCTCCTTGTCGACGGGCAGGCTTTCGCCCGTGATCGGCGCCTGATCGAGCGCGGCACGGCCGGCGATCGCACGCGCATCGAGCGGTACGCGCTGGCCGGTGCGCACGCGAATCCGGCTGCCAACCGCCACTTCGTCCACCGCGGACTCGCGCCATTCGCCTTGCCCGGGTGCGCCGTCGCCGGCTTGCCAGACCTCGGCGGTTTCAGGCGCGAGCGCGGTGAGCGCGCGGATGGCCTGACGGGCGCGCTCGAGCGACAGTGCTTCGATTTCCTCCGCGAGGGCGAACAGGAAGACGACCATCGCCGCTTCGGGCCACTTGCCGATTGCAACGGCGCCGATCAACGCAAGCGACATCAGGAAATAGATGTTGATCGTGAAATTGCGCAGGGCGATCCAGCCCTTGCGCAGCGTGGGCAGACCCGCGCAGACGATCGAGACGACTGCGCAGGCGAGTACAGGCAGGCTGGTTTCCCGGCCGGTGCTCCAGGCGAGCACCTCGGCGCCCGCGGCTGCCACGCCGCTCACGGCCAGCAGCAGCTTCTGGCCCAGCGCGAGACCGACAGAGGCAGGCGGAGCGGCTTGCGCGGACGCGCTATCGTCCAGCGCACGCGGCGCCATGTCGAGCGCGCGCAGCGCGCGAACGACAGGCTGCGTATCGTCGAGTCGATGATGGACGGTCAGCTCGCGCGCGAGCAGGTCGAAGCCGAGGCGCACGATACCCGGCATCGGCTCGAGCCGGTTGCGGATCAGGCGCTCTTCGGTCGGACAATCCATGTTTTCGATGCGCCATCGCGCGCGGCGCGTGCCTTCGGGCGCCGGGGACGCGTTGCGCTGGCTTTGCGGCGGCGTGCTGTGCGCAGTGTCGCCGTGACAGCAGCTGTGAGCGGGCGCGTGGCCGTTCGGCTCGGTTTGTCCGTGGTCGTGGTGGTCGTGGTCGTGGTCATGGTTGTGGCCGTGACCGCGGTCGTGCTCGTTGTCGTGGCCGTGCGCATGGCCTTGGTCGTGGGCGTGCTCATGACCATGGGCTTGATCATGCTCGTGCCCCTGATCCTGGTCGTGCTTATGCCCGTGGCCGCCGCACGCGCCGCCCACGCCGCCAGACCCGTGAGCGCCGCCCACCGTCCGTTCCTCATCACGCGCGCGCAGGCGCTGCGCAATGCCGAGCCGCGACACGTAGCTCTGGTTCATAGCCGGTTTCTCCCAAAAGTGACACAATCATTGAACAGCCTGTAGCCACTACAGGGTCAAGTCATTTGGGAGAGCCGCGACCATGCGAATTGGTGAATTGGCGCGCTGCGCGAACTGCGATGTCGAAACGGTGCGCTTTTACGAACGCGAAGGCTTGCTGGACGAGCCCGCGCGCGAAACGAACGGTTACCGCAGCTACACGGCCGTCCACGGAGCGCAACTGAATTTCATCCGCCATTGCCGGTCGCTCGGCATCGGTCTTTCGGACATCCGCATGCTGCGCCGATTCCAGGCCGACCCGAGCCAGCCCTGCGACGAAGTCAACGAGTTGATCGACAGCCAGATCGAGCGCATTCATCAGCAGATCGAAGCGATGCGCGTACTCGAGCAGCAATTACGCACGCTGCGCGAGAGCTGCCATGCCCACCAGAGCAGCAGCGCGGAGTGCGGGATCATGAAGAGTCTCGAGCAGCCCATCGACGACGAAAACTGCTCATGCCATGGCGACGGGCATGCTGCGCAGGACGCGCCACCTACAGACGGCGCGCCCGCCCCTCAACGCCACTAGCCGCTAGCCACTCAAGCGCGACTCAAGGCGCGGCGGCGATCACTTCGGCCACCGTGGCCGTGAGCTTCTTCGCATAGGGGACATGCAGGAACTCGTTCGGCCCGTGCGCGTTGGACTTCGGGCCGAGCACGCCGCACACCATGAACTGCGACTTGGGAAACCCTGCCTGAAGCACGTTCATGAGTGGGATCGTGCCGCCCTGGCCGAGGTAAGCGCAATCCGCGCCGAAATGCGTGCGCGAGGCGGCGTTGAGCGCTTGCGTGAGCCACGGAGCGAGTGCCGGCGCGCTCCAGCCGTTGGCCGCGCCCGCGTCCGGCCTGAAGGTGACTTTGGCGTTGTACGGCGGATCGAACTCGAGCAGCGCCTTCAGTTCGGCTACGGCCTTCGAAGCCTCGACTAGCGGCGGCAAACGCAGCGAGAGCTTGAACGCCGTGCGCGGCCGCAGCACGTTGCCGGCATCGGCGAGTGCGGGCAGGCCCGCCGCGCCCGTGACCGAAAGCGAAGGCCGCCACGTGGAGTCGAGCAGCGCCTGCTGCGGGTCCGTGGTGGTGGGCAGCACGCGCCGGCCGTCCTGGCCGCACGCCCAAGGCATGGTCTTCCAGACGCTTTCGCCAAGGATCTTCGCCGTGGCCTCCGCCTCGCTCAAGCGCTGCGAGGGAATCGCGCAATGGAAACCCTTAGGCAGGAGCGTGCCGCTCGCGGCGTCTTCGAGACGCTCGAAGAGTTGCCGCATTACGCGGAAGCTGGACGGCGCAATGCCGCCGTAAGAGCCCGAGTGAATGCCCTCCTCGAGCACTTCGACTTCGAGGTCGCCCGCCACGAGACCGCGCAGCGACGTGGTGAGCCAAAGCTGGTCATAGTTGCCCGCGCCCGAATCGAGACACACGACGAGACCGACGTTGCCGAGCCGCTCGCGCAGCGCGTCGACATAAGGCAGCAGGTCGTAGCTTCCCGACTCCTCGCAGGTTTCGATGAGACCCACGCAGCGCGGACGCTCGATGCCTTGCGCGTCGAGCGCGGCGAGCGCCGTGACGCTCGCGTAGATCGCGTAGCCGTCGTCAGCGCCGCCACGACCGTAGAGGCGGCCGTCTTCGAGCTTCGGCGTCCAGGGGCCGAGGTCGTTGCGCCAGCCCGCGAATTCCGGCTGCTTGTCGAGATGGCCGTAGAGCACGACCGTCTCGCTGCTTCCCGAACGCGTGGCGGGCGCCTCGAAGAAGATCACCGGCGTGCGATTGGGCAGCCGCACGATCTCCAGCTTCAGGCCGCGCACCGGCTGCTGTTCCGCCCACTTCGCGGCCTCCTGCACGACGCGTTCGAGATAGCCGTGCTGCGCCCACTGCGGGTCGAATGCCGGACTCTTGGCGGGCACCGCGATGTAGTCGGTCAACGCGGGCACGATCTCGTCGTGCCATTTGCGTTCGACGAAGGCGCGCAATTCGTCGTGGTCGAGTTGACGGGTGGCCTCGGACGGGTCGGAGATCATGGTGTGGGTTCCCAGCGATGAAAAACCCGATGATAGACCCGAACCCCCACCGGCCGACACCCGTTGCGCCCGGTGCCGGCCGTTCGGCCAGGGCATGGCGTGCGCTCAGGGCCAATCCGCGCGACAATGATGACTCGTGCATATTCCGCGATTTTTTTCTGGAGAATGGAAATATGGTGAGCCGTTCCGTCTTCGAGATCGTCGTTCTCGCGGCGGTGGTCGCGCTCTACTTTCTCCCAGCGCTGATCGCCGACAGGCGTCAGCGTCACGATCTGCTCGTCATCGCGGTCTTCAATGCCGTGCTCGGCTGGACGCTGCTCGGCTGGCTGTTGGCGCTCTTCTGGGCGCTGCAGCCGAATCCGCCGAAGGATCTCGGCGGCCAGACCAAGGCTCGCAGCCGCCGGCTAGGCATGCTGCTTTTCTCGCGCCGGCTCGACGACCGGGTCCAGGCGCGTGAAACCCGCGCCGCCGAGAGCAAGCGCTCGCCGCATTGAGGCCCTCGCGGCTTATCCGTTTGGCCAATGTTGCAGGCCCTGGCGCGCAAGCGCCGCCGTCGCATGAAATAATCACCAGGAGTCCGCAAGGTGGCCCGCGCGTTTTATCAGGCTGAAGCGCACAGCCTTGTGCCCACTGCTCAAGTCACCCTCAGACCTAACAACAAACCTCAACACGGAGCTCGTCATGCCACATGCCGCCCCGCTGCTCGCCTTTGCCGCCGTCGCACTGGGCATGGCGCTCACGCCCGGACCCAACATGATCTATCTGATCTCGCGCTCGATCTGCCAGGGTCGCAAGGCGGGACTGATTTCGCTGGGCGGGGTCGCACTCGGCTTCGTGTTCTACATGCTGTGCGCCGCCCTCGGCATTACCGCGTTGCTCATGGCCGTGCCGTTCGCCTACGACGCGCTGCGCCTGGGCGGCGCGCTCTACCTGTTCTGGCTCGCGTGGCAGGCGCTCAAGCCCGGCGGCCGCTCGCCGTTCCAGGTGCGCGAGCTGCCCGCCGACCGCCCGCGCAAGCTCTTTCTGATGGGCTTCGTCACGAACCTGCTGAATCCGAAAATCGCCATTCTGTATTTGTCGCTACTGCCGCAGTTCATCGACCCGCATCACGGCAGCGTGCTCGCGCAGTCCATCGTGCTCGGCAGCGTGCAGATCGCGCTTTCTATCAGCGTGAATGCCGCCGTTGCGATGACAGCGGGTACGATTGCCACGTTTCTCGGCGACCGGCCGGGCTGGCTCAAGCTTCAGCGCTGGCTCATGGGTACGGTGCTGGCCGGACTCGCCGTGCGTATCGCCGCCGAAGGTCAGCGCTAAAGCAAACGGCCGGGCG
Source organism: Paraburkholderia sp. CNPSo 3272 (assembly GCF_024206495.1). Classification (GTDB taxonomy): domain Bacteria; phylum Pseudomonadota; class Gammaproteobacteria; order Burkholderiales; family Burkholderiaceae; genus Paraburkholderia. The sequence continues at coordinate 29,228 of NZ_JAMBPQ010000015.1, forward strand.
CATCTGGCCCGGCCGTTGTTCGTACGTCTTCGTCCTTGTCTGGCGCGCCCGCGACCCGCGTGGGCAGGTCTGCGCGTCAGAACCCGCCGATGGCCCTTCCGCCAGTCGGGCTGCGCATCTTGACGAACGCCGCGGGAATCGAGCGCGGTTCGATCTGCACCATGTCCTGAGCGAACATGTCCTGGCGCAGTTCGCCGTGTTCGTCGAACCACTGGCAGATCAGCCAGTGGCCGCTGGCAAAGCCAACCGGGCCGGCATACATGACGGTCATGCGCGGACCGCCCGATTTCAGGGTGACAACGTCGCCAATTCCGGCCATGGCAGCGAGCGGCTTTTCGGCTACGTCGATGGTCGTATCAAGCATGATGTTCCCCGTTAAAAAAGTCGCACAGAGAAAAACCCGGGCGGGTTAGCACCCCCGGCTCCCTCCCGCCCTTTCGATAATGCGAATGGGGCGGCCATTAATAAGTTTGGCAAGACTAACAACTCGAATTAATGCGCGCAAGCGGTTTCCATTAAACCTGCTGAAAACCCTGTTATTCGACACACGCCCAAAAACCGGTTAATGCCCTCCTGCACAATTTACGCGGAAAGCCGTACAGGGCTGGAAAAAGCTACCGGGCAAGGTTTCCCGGTCAAACAGTCATATTATTTCCCGCCTAATGCCAGAAAATGACGCGTTGCAGCCTCAATAAATATGGCAAAGCCAGTGAGGTGACGATCACTTCTTCCGGAATATGAAAGCCCGAACGACGCGCGTGGAAACGTTTTCTGCGCGGCTAAACCCCACGTTCGATAAATTCACCCCAGTCGTACTCGAACCGCATAAGCGGAGTGCGAACCCTCATATTTTAGCGGCGGCTCCAAAAAATTTTCCGGTTGAAATACGGCTGTCACTTAAATGGAATCGCAGTGCGGTGCAAAAAAGGCCCATCCGGCAAAACCGGATGGGGCTGCGCGCGCAAGGCGCGGTCAGTCTACCCTTATTCGGTAAACGGCAAGGTCGTCTGGCCTTCCGCGCGCATGGCGAAGACGTTGAGCGTCATCGCGACTAGCGCGTAGTAGCCGAGCAGTCCGACCAGGTTGATCGTGGTTTCGTGGCCAAAGCGCTCGACGGCGCGTGCGTAGGTCGTGTCGGATACTCGTTTCGTGTCGTACAACTCGGTCGCGAACGCGTAGATCAGCGCGTCGTCGGGCTCGTCGAACTGGGGCATGGCGCCCGTGCGGATCTGCTCGGCCAGCGCCTCCGGCACGCCCGCCTTCAGCGCGATGGGATAGTGGATATACCACTCGGCCTGCGCCTGCCAGCGCGCGGCCGTGACGAGAATCGCCAGTTCTGAGAGGCGCAGCGACAAGCCTGTGTGGTAACGGCAGAACACCCCAAGGCGCTGCGCATGCTGCGCCAGTTCCGGGCTGTGGATCCAGCCGAGGAACGGGCCGTTGAGGTTGCCGCGCGGACCGGAAAGAATCTCGTCCAGCACCGCCTTCTGTTCCGGCGAAGCCTGGGCAGCGTCGAATGCGGGAAGCCGCGAGGCCGGGTTTTGGTTCATCGATGGACTCCGTTGGAGGTCATGGCCGGTCGCGCGACCGTTCACGGTCGCCGCGATTCCGGCCGGCGCTAGTGGCGGACAGTTAGTTGCACTTCAATCCTGTACAGCGAAGCTTACGCCGGACGCGCCACACCCGTTGCGTCGAGCGCACCGTCGACGGCCGCGGCAAGCCGCTCGACGATCCTGTCGATGTTCTGCTCCGTGCAGATGAAAGGCGGCGCGAGCAGCACATGATCGCCGTTGCGGCCGTCCACGGTGCCGCCCATCGGATAGACCATCAGGCCACGCGCGAACGCCTCGCGCTTGATCGCCGCGTGCAGCTTGAGCGCCGGGTCGAAAGTCGCTTTGGCGGCGCGGTCCTTCACCAGTTCGACGCCCACGAACAGGCCGCGGCCGCGCACATCGCCCACGTACGGATGGTCCGCATAACGCTCGCGCAGTCGCGCGCGCAGTTGTTCGCCGCGCGCGAGCACGTTGTCGAGCAGTTTCTCTTCGGCGATCACGCGCTGCACTTCGAGCGCCGCCGCACAGGCCGTGGCGTGGCCGATATAGGTGTGGCCGTGCTGGAAGTAGCCGCTGCCGCCCACGATCGTCTCGTAGATGCGCTGGCTCACGAGCGTCGCGCCGATCGGCTGGTAGCCTGCGCCCAGGCCTTTCGCGATCGTCAGCAGATCCGGCGTAACGCCGTCCTCCTCGCAGGCGAACAGATACCCCGTGCGGCCCATGCCCGACATGATCTCGTCGAGGATCAGCAGCACGCCGTAGCGATCGCACACCGCGCGGATCTTGCGAAAGTAGTCGCGCACGGGCGGCACCGCGCCGGCCGTTGCACCCACCACGGTCTCGGCGACAAAAGCCGCAACCGTATCGGGACCGAGTTCGAGGATCTTCTGCTCGAGTTCATCGGCGAGGCGCTGCGCGTAGGCCTCGTCGGTTTCGCGCTCGTTGCGCTCGCGGTATGCAAAGCAAGGGCTCACGTGATGCGATTCGATCAGGATGGGCAGGAACGGCTCGCGGCGCCACGCATTGCCGCCGATCGCAAGCGCCCCCAGCGTGTTGCCGTGATAGCTCTGGCGGCGCGCGATGAAGTGGCGGCGCGCAAGCTCGCCCTTCTCCACGAAGTACTGACGCGCGAGCTTGAGTGCGGCCTCGATTGCCTCCGAACCACCCGACACGAAGTACACGTGGTCGAGCCCCTTGGGCGCCGCGGCGATGAGGTGATCGGCCAGTTGCTCCGAAGCCTCGGTCGTGAAAAACGAGGTGTGCGCGTACGGCAACTGTTGCGCCTGACGCTTGATCGCGTCGATCACGCGCTGATTGCTGTGTCCGAGGCATGAAACCGCGGCGCCGCCGCTCGCGTCGATGTAGCGCTTGCCGGTGGAATCGATGATTTCGATGCCTTCGCCCGCCACCGCGACGGGCAAGGTTTGCTTCGGCATCCGGTGAAACACCTTGGTCATATGTGTCCTCGATGAAGTCCGTGAATGATTAACGGGTTGCGCCGTCCACGTGGCGCGCTTTCGAATCGATAAAGCGGCCGAGCACACGCTCGCCGCCCTGCCAGACGTCGAACGCCACGCCGCGCAGCTCGACGCGCATGCAGGCGGTGGCGAGCGTGTTCTCGTCGTCGGGGTCGTGCGGGTCTTCGCGGTAGATTGGCAAGCCGGCGCCCGCGCGATCCTGCAGCACCTGCACGAAGGCCGCGCCGTCGGGCTGCGTGCCGAGCGCGGGCAACAGTTGAGCAAGACGGGTTTGGCGATCGCGCGACGAATCGGTGACGATCTGCGCCTCACGCTCGCAGCCCGCGTGGATGAGGTGATTCGCGTGTCCCGATGGCGTGCTCACCTCCCGGACCGAAGAACGCTGCGCCGTCGCTTCGACGCTAACCACACGCACCTCGGCCGCCTCGTCGGTGCCGCCGATCGTGTGGTGAAAGCCGCTCGCGCGCGGCGTGTCGCGCAGCAGCGCGAGCGCTTCTTCCAACGTCGCGCAATCGAGCATGGCGCGCGCCAGAATCATGCGAGGCACACCCACCCGCGGCTCGCGAATACGCACGTTGTTGATCGCTTGGGCAAGTCCCGCGCGCGTGGCCGCGAAGGTATGCCCCGGCAGCGAGCCCGGGTAGTAGAAGCTCACGAAACCGGGCTTTCCTTCGGGATCGACCTCGACCACGCTGCAGCGGCCATGGAGCCAGGGGTCGCCGTCTTCGTTGTGCGCGATGAGGCCCACGCTCGGGGTGCGCACCGCAAGCGTCGTGCAGCCGTCCGGCGCGTTGTGGATCAGTTCGCCACGGCAATTCCAGAGGAACAGGTCGTCTGCTGGCCAGTCGAGCGCCTGCGCCATTGCGTCGATTTCCGCAACATAAGCCGGGAAACGGTGTGCGGCTGCGGCGCGTAACTGCTGCGCGAACGCACTGCCGCGCCAGCGGCTCACCGCCTGCCAGGCGCTGCTTTGCGCCATGTAATCGGCAAAGATCGGCTTCACGTGTGCGCCTAGCTGCCGGCCGATCGCCTCCGGCGAGCCGGCTGCGCGGATAGTTTTGAGTTCCTGCATCAGTTTTCTCGCTTCACTACCGGTATGGGTCTACCTCTTCCTGTAATGCGCTTTATACGCCACAACAACATCTGTTGTCAATTTTTATATCGATTGCAACAAATGAAAAGAATATGGATGATGCAAAAACCGGACGCCGTTTGACAACGGCATCCGGCTGCGGGAAAACAGGCGTGAAATGGCGTGGAAATGCCGGGGCGGCGCTCAGGGCACGTAAGCGCCGCGTGCGTTCAGGGAACGTTCGGCCTGTTCGAGTTGCGCGATTGCGCCCGAGCCTTCGAGCGCCAGCAGATGGGCGACGAGCGACTCGGCCAAGGCCGTCGCAGCGACGAGTGAAGGGAAAAACGACGGGCTTTCGTGCGTGAAGATCAGCGCCTTGTCGGCGTTCAGCGCAATGGGCGAGACGGCGCTGTCGGTAATCGCGATCAGGCGGCTGCCTTTGGCGAGCGCGGCCTCGGCAACGCGCACCGCCTCGACCGAATACGGTGCGAAGCTGACAACAATCGTTGCGCTGTCGCGCTCGATGCCGAGCAATTGCATCTCAAGCGTGCCCGCCTCGCCGCCCAGCAAGGACACCGAAGGCCGGAACAGCCGGTAACCGTAGACGAGCCCGAACGCCACCGCATAGCACGAGCGAAAGCCCGCCACGTGCACATGCTTCGCGCGGCGCAATACGCGCGCCGCCTCGACCATCGAGCGGGTGTTGTGCGCCGCGCTCGCCTCCAGATTGTGCTGTTGCGCCACGAGCAGGTCGCGCGCAAGGCCGTCCTTCGCATTGCCCGCCACGAGTGAGCGGGCCCGCGAGGAAAGCGGCTCCGGTCGTGTGCGCACGCGCGCGACGAAAAGGTCCCGCAACTCGTTCCAGCCCGGGAAGCCCAGTTGCTGGGAAAGCCGCACGAGCGAAGCCGGCTGCACGCGGGCGCGCTCTGCCACTTTGCGCATGGACGAGACGGCCACTTCGTCGGGATGGTCGAGCAGGAAAGCAGCGCCGGTCTGGAATTGCGGGCTCAAGTCGGAGAAACGCGCGCGGATCAACGCGGCGAGCTGGTCGAAACTGTCTGGCATGCGTCGCTCGGGCAGTGGATGACAACAAATGTTACCACTGGCGTTGCCGGATGTTGCAAGTCGGGACAGATGATCTAGCGCAGACCGATCGACGCGGGCTCTATCGAGGAGCCCGCGTGCTTCATAAATCGAGCAGCCAACTCAACTCTGCTTGCCCCACAGATCGTCGATTGCACGGATGGCCAACAAGTATCCGTGCGCCCCCGCTCCGCAAATGACCGCAGTGGCCGCCACCGAAATCGTCGAGTGACGATATTCCTCCGAGCGTTGATGGATATTGGTGATATGCAATTCCACCACCGGCCGGCGGATGAGCTTGACTGCGTCGAGGACCGGAATCCGGCCAAACGAAAAGCCGGCCGGATTGATGATCAGTGCAGCGTCCTGCAGGAACGCTTCCTGAATCCAGTCGATCAACGCGCTTTCGCTGTTCGTTTGACGAAATACGCAGTCGAACTTGAGCGCGTCGGCCAGCGTGAGGCAATTCTGTTCGATGTCCTTCAGTGTAGTGCTGCCATAAAGATGGGGCTCCCTCGCGCCCAGCATGTTCAGGTTGGAACCATTGAGGATGTAGAGTTTGCGAGTCATGGTGTCAATGTGTAAAAGAGCGTTCCAGGGCCGTGTCTCTGGTTTCGCGGGATATTGCGACCATCACGAAGGAGATCAGGTTCAGCGAGCCGCAAACCGCTACGATGGCCCACGGGGAGCCGTGAAAGGCATTGAGCAGAGCCACGGCGACGATGGGCATCGGGCCGCCGGTGAGCAGGTTGGCTCCCGAATACGACAGCGCGGACCCCGTGTAGCGCGCCTCGGTCGGGAATGACTCGGCGAACCAGACCGGCTGGATGCCGCTCTGGAACTGTGTGAAGCCGAGGAAGGCGCCCATGACTGCCATCGTCATGGCGATCGAGTTGTGGTTGAGGATCGGAAAATAAATCAGGCAGCAGATCAGCGTGCAGGCCGAACCGATCATCAGCGCACGTCTGCGTCCGATCCGATCGCTCAGATAGCCGCCCGCCAGCGCGCCGAAGATGGCGCACACATTCGCCACCATCAGCAGCATGAAACCGGTCTGCTTAGGTACGCCGAGGTGTTTCGTCAGGTAGCTGAGCGAAAAGACCACGATCAGATAAAACAGCGCGGCCGGGCCGCAGAAAAAGAGCGTCAGGCGCAGCGCGGTGCGCCAGTGATATTTGAAGACGGTGCTGAGCGGATTGGCGGCGCGTGTGGATGCGCCAGTCCTCTTGAGCGCCTCGAACGCCGGCGTCTCGTTCACCTTCCTGCGGATATAAATGCCCAGCAGCACCAGAACAAAGCTCGCGAGAAACGGGATTCGCCAGCCCCAGCTATCGAAGTCGTCCGACGAAAGCAACGCGGCCAGCGTAAAGAGCGAAAAATTGGCGAGGATCTGGCTGAGCGGCGAACAAATGCCAAGCAGACCTGAATACCAGCCACGGCGGTTAGCCGATGCATGCTCCACCGCCATGAGTTGCGCGCCCGTCGATTCGCCGCCAAGCGCGAAACCCTGAATGATGCGAAGCGACACCAGCAACGTCGGCGCCAGGATGCCGACCTGGTGGTAAGTTGGCAGCAAGCCCATCAGGAACGACGACGCGCCCATCACCGACACGGTGACCAGCATCAGTTTGCGGCGTCCCCAACGGTCACCGAGCATTCCGCAGATCACCGCGCCGAGCGGGCGTGCGGCCAACCCTGCCCAGAAACTTGCCAGCGACGCGAGCAGCGAAGCGGTCGGGTCGAGCGACGGGAAAAACAGCTTGGGAAAGATCGTCGCCGCGACGACGCCATAGAGCGCGAAGTCAAACCACTCGAGCGCTGTGCCGACAGTTGCCCCTGCTACCGCCCGTCGCGCCATCAAGTGAGCCTGCGCAGACCGTCTGTCCGCGGCGAGGTCCGAATCAGCAAAAAATGACATGTTGTCTCCTGGATTCTCGATATATCGAACCGTTCGTTTCTAGCGACGAACAGGTGCTATTGTTTGCGCTGTACAGGTGGTGAGTTCCGCACCGGAACTGCATCTCATAATATGGAACCTGGTGCAAGATGTCGCTTCGAAACGGCCTGAGAATTCTCGATCTGCTGGCGTCGCAAGGGGAAGGTGCAGGCCTCGTGGCCATTGCCGACGCCTTGTCGCTGCCGCGCAGCACGTGTCACCGCCTGCTCGCCGAACTCATTGAAAGCGGGTATGTCCGGCAACTGCTCGATCACAGCCGCTACATCCTGACGATGCGCATGACGTCGAACGGACTCGAATTCCTGAGCCTCACGGGCATTGCAGATATCGCCCAGCCGATCATCGAACGCGTCGCTGCCCAGACTGGCGAACTCGCGCGCCTTTCGCTGGTGGATGGCGAAGCGATCATCTGGGTCGGAAAGGCGGACGGACAGCGCACCGGCTTCCGTTACGATCCCGATATGGGTCAAGCAGCACGACTTTCCTGCACGTCGACCGGACACGCATGGCTCATGACGATGTCCGATGAACAGGCGGCCTCGCTAGTCTTGAAGCAAGGCTTCGGACAGCCGAATGAGTTCGGACCCAATGCGCCGACGACGCTAAAAGCGCTGCTGGGTTTCGTGCATGCGGCGCGCGTGCGGGGCTACGCGATGATCGACGAGGTGTTTGCCCCGCGCATGTCGGCAGTGGCGACGCCCGTGGTGAGCGGCTCACGCTGCGTCGGCGTCATCAGCCTGGCCGGTCCACGGGTACGGCTAACGACCGAGAAGATTCACGAGTACTCTGGACTGCTACGCGAGGCGGCCAACGAACTGGCCCAGTTGAGCAATATGGCGGGATTCTCACATCGGCCGCCGCTCGGAAAGGGATGAGGACGCAGAATTCAGTCGATATTTAAGAATATCTAAAGTCCCACTGAATGCAACCTTAATACAGCCGGCTACCAGTATCGGCGTGCAGTGGCCTGCCCGACCCAATATCAATTCACTGTCAAACGTCGTCGCAAGCAGTCAAGTCGACAAGTAAGCCCGAAGCTTCGTCTCGCTTCGGGCTGAATCAGGTCACGGCATGGGGAAACGTTTGAAGCAAATACGCTCACCCCTGAAACCGCGAGATGACAGCAGCGGATAGCCGGAAGAAAAGACGTGGTAATGGCTTCAAAGCGACCCGGATTCGCATCGGTCCGCTTTCGGGTGGGTGTGGCGAAGGAAGAGATGCGTTGCCGAGCAAGCTCCCGTTGCGCACGCCGCCCTTCGCCTTCCACACCCCATTGCAAGGCGTCGATCCCAACGGCGCGGAAGCCGTACTCGAGGCACGCTTGCATCTCCTGCGGGGTTTTCGAACAGGCCGGAAAGCTCGACTGCCTTCCAGAATGACAAGATGGTAGCCCTCTTGTCACCGCCCACGTCGATGCCAGCAACCGTCCGTGAGTACAAGCAGCGGTCTGCGCCACGATTTTCAAGCGCTGAACCGGGCTCGAAGCAGGCTTCCGGAGCCCGGTGTGGGCCACTCAAGCCGCAGCGGCCGTGCTCACAGCTTCAGTGGCAGCCACAGGCGCGGCAACTTCGACGGGCGCCGGTGATTTCACCGCAAGCTTCGGCGCACGGGCTTTTCGGACAACAGGCGAGTTCGCCGCCGCGCCGTTCTTCGGTGCAGCTTTGCGCGCCGGCGATGCTACCGCCTTCACAGCTACCTTCTTGACAGCAGCCTTTTTCGTTGCAGCAGCCTTTTTCGTTGCAGCAGCCTTTTTCGTTGCAGCATTCTTCTTTCCAGCGGCCTTCTTCGCTGCGGGCGCCTTGGCCGTCTTCGCTGCCGGCTCAGCCTTTTCAATCAAAAACTTCGACCGGTCCCTCGCGCCGGCAAGCCATGCAGGTGCGATGCCACGACCAGACCACGTCGCGCCGGTTTTCGGGTCACGATATTTCGGCGGCTGCGGTCCGCGCACGTAGTTACCCACCTTAGGCGCTTTCACAGTAGCGGCCGACTTCGGCGCCGCGCCTGCACTCAGGAATTTGCTGCGGTCCTTTGCATCTGCAATCCACGCGGGAGCGCGACCATGGCCGGTCCAGGTCGCGCCGGTTTTGGGATCGCGATACTTTGCTGCCGACGAACCCTGCTTCGCTGCAACGGTCTTTCCCGGCTTGCGGCCGCGGCGCTTCCCGACAAATGCCTCAATGTCAGCTACCGTCACGGCATGCTTGTCCATCAGACCGCGAATCTTCTCGAGTACCGCCGACGATTTCGTTGTCGCCAACGATTCTGCTTGAGCCTGCAGCTTTGCGATTCTGGCCTGAATCGATTGGAGCGTAGCCATTCGTGGATTCCCTTTGATAAGTTAATTTTTTCCACTATGCCACATCGGACGACGAATACAACATTGGGTGTCGAATTAGTTTGCGCGAGGCAGTGAGAAACATTACTTTCCATTTCAAGATCGATAGGTCGTCTGAATCCCAGTCCAGGTGTCGCGAGTAAAATCCACGTCAGCGGCTACGCCTGCCTGATTGCGCTGCCGCAAGACTCGCGCACGATAAGTGGAACCGCCGGGTCGACTTGGAACGGTTGTGCCGTTGCGGTGCCGCGTTCGGTAGCGTGTGGTTCTCACATCGTCCCGGCACGTCTACTCTGAGTGCGTTGCTCGCGCTGTCGCTTGTGTCTACGCTGATTGGAGCGGTGGTACTTCGGCCCGCATTGATGCGGGCGGCCTCGCGCCCCACAGTTCAAAACGATGGCGTCAGCGGACTGATATCGTGCTCATCCGGAACTTGAATCCTGGCATCGCTGTGCTCGCCAGGGAGCGGCGGCTTGCGAAAACTGCGCCGCATCATGAGATGGGACACGGCAACCGAATTGCGCGGGCGTCCTCGATATGTGGCGAATCTCTGACCTCACCCTTCGAAGCGCTCAGCCATGCGTAGCAACATAGCGACAACCATAATCATGCCGGGAACGAGATACCCGGCATGTTGATGGACGCGGGTGAGGAAGGAAGCCGCGAAAATGACGGCGAATATCCATACGCCTGCGAGGTGCAGCCTTCTCCAGTTAGCCGGACCGACCAGGCGCGCCGGCATTGCGAACGATGTGACCGTAAGCAACAGAATCATCAGATAGCCGATGGAGCCCGGTATGTTTGTCGCGGGCGTACGCCCCACCCAGAACGAGTCTGGCGCTGTCCTGATGTAAATGATGAGCGCTACCGCGTGCAGAAATTGCGAAGCGGCGAACGACAATCCGATGTAGCGCCGCTCCCTGACCAGGGCGCGAGTTAGCGCCGACGGAACAAGTCTCGCAAAGGAAGTCGCAAGGAACACAGTCAGAAACAGGATAAAAGACGTGCGAGCCGTTGCTCGAATCGCGTATTGCAGCGATTCCACCTCATTCGGGGCTATTGCAAAGGCCGTCAGAGCAAACAGCGTGACGATTACGGTTAGCACACCAAAAAGATTCCAGCCTGTCATATTGTTTGTTCCGGCATGGTTAGTCGACGTGACGAGATGAGGTGACAGTCGCCATCTCCCCGATTGGCCGGCCCGTACCGGCGTAAGGGTTCCAGTGGCTCAGAGACTACGCGGACCAAACCCCGGATACGAACGCAATTGACTGATCTGGGGTTGCGCAAGGTAGCCAGTCTTGACTAGCGGGAGTTCGTCCAGCAGTTGCCTCAGGTCGTCTTCGTCATCTGCTTCCGAAATCATGCAGGCGCCTCCCTCTGCCCTCAGCCAGATCTGCCGCACTATGCCGGAGGCGTAGAGCCGGCGGACAAACTCAGCCTCCGCCTCGACTTCTTCCTTATGAAGCGACATTGAAGATGCGTTCCCGGAACGGGAAATCATAACGAGGTATTGCATGTTGCTCTCCTGGATATGGCACGCGATCAGATGGGTGGTTTCGTCCGAACAATACGAACAATACCGGGTTCATTGCCTAAGCTGTATTACCTATGTTTTTCATAGTAGCAAGATTTTGTGGTGGATGTAAACCGTCTTATTCCACAAAATCCAGTCGAACATTTCCACACTAGCTTTGTTGGATTCATTCCTAACTTGACACTATGTTTTTCATATCTACAATGCCGTACAGAGAGAACCTTAGCAGTACCGCCGTCGCGAGTCGCAAGCGTGGCCGGACAAGGGGCGAGCCGTGTCTAAGTCAGCGTTATGGTGTGAGCCACTTCCGGAGAAATGCAATGAACCGCTTCGTCTACGAGATCAGATCAACCGCGCTGCTGTTTGTCGACCCCTATAACGACTTCCTTTCGGAAGGGGGGAAAGTCTGGCCCTTCGTCAAAGACGTCGCTGAGGAAGTCGGACTGCTCGACAATCTGCGACTCATCAACGGAGCCGTCCGCGATGCCGGTATCCAGGTCGTCTACGTGCCGCACCGCCGGTGGCAGCCGGGCGATTATCAGTGCTGGTGTCATCCGAGCCCGAGCCAGCGCAAGATCATGGACGGCCATCACTTCGCCAAAGGGGAGTGGGGCGGCGCGTGGCACCCCGATTTCACGCCGCAACGAGGTGACATTGTGGCGCTCGAACACTGGGGCTCCAGTGGATTTGCCAATACGGATCTCGACTTCCAGCTTAAGCAGCATCGCATCACGCACGTGGTGATCGTCGGCCTGCTGGCCAACACCTGCATAGAGGCTACGGCGCGATATGCAACGGAGCTTGGTTACCACGTGACGCTTGTGAAGGACGCAACGGCCGCTCTCAAGCGGGAATCGATGCACGCAGCGCATGAGTTGAACGGGCCGACGTATGCGCACAGTATCGTGGGCACCCGCGAGTTCCTCGACGCATTGCCCAAAGCCCGGTCACGCCTTGCCCTGTAAGGCGTCCGTCCGCGTGGTGGGTATCGCCCTCCTCCATGCCAGCTAGCCCGTCTGAACTCCGGCGGGACCGCGAATTCCGTGCAATTCTGCCCCTACCTTAGCGAAGGCACCCATGATCTCCCCGCGCCAGGTCTTTCTGATGGCACTTTGCTGCGCACTAGCGGTCTCGCCCATCTACTACCACCAGCCGCTGTTGCCGCAAATCGCATCGACGTTTGTTGTGCCTTCGGCGCATGGGAGCCTGATCGCTACCCTCACGCAGCTTGGCTACGCGATGGGACTGCTGCTCTTTGTCCCGCTCGCCGACGGTGTCCAACCACGCAAACTGGCTTCGCGAGCGATCATCGCGAACGCGGTGGCGCTGCTGGCCTGCGCAGCGGCGCCCTCCTTCTTCGCGCTGGCGCTATGCAGCTTCCTCGTCGGGATGACATCGATCTCCGCGCAAATCATCATCCCGGCGATCTCGGGCATGGCTACGCCCGAGACGCGCGGACGCGTAGTCGGTTCCCTGCTGGGTGGACTTTCCTCCGGCGTCCTGCTCGCACGCACGTTGAGTGGCATCGTCGGAGCGCTTTGGGGCTGGCGTTCGATATTCGTGATCGCTTCCGCCATCGACATTGGCCTTCTGTTTGTCATCAGAGAACTGCCCGTGTCGAGTTCACTTACGGCGATCCGCTATCGCGAGTTGATGCATTCGCTCGCTGGCCTCGTCCGCAGGGAACAGCTATTACGCCTCTCGGCAACGATGGGGTTTCTTGTGTTCGCCGCCTTCAGCGCACTCTGGGCAACACTCGCGGTACTACTCGCTCGATCGCCCTACCATTACGGCCCTGCCACTATCGGGGCATTTGGACTGATCGGCCTTGTGGGACTTTCGGTATCACCACAAGTTGGCGCGATCGTCGACCGCGTCGGCGCGCGCCATGTTGCGACCGCGGGCGCACTCACAGTCGCCGTCGCGTTCGCGTTTGTCGCAGCGGGCGGACGCAGCCTGGCGTGGTTGATCGTCGGGATGGTATTGCTGGATCTCGGCAATCGCGCCAGCTTCATTGCCAACCAGGCGCGGATCTATGCGTTGCGGCCCGAAGCCCGCAGCCGTCTGAATACGGTTTTCATGGTTTCGTACTTTCTTGGTGGCGCATTCGGTGCGGCACTCGGCGGTGCGGGGGCGCTGCACGCTGCCTGGCTCGGCCTCGCCGCGATCGGCGCCTTGCTCTCGCTCGCGGCCGTTGTCGTCAATACGCTCGCATACGGACGATCCCGTTCAGCCGTTGCTGACGGGCGTGCATGACCCAAACACCCGAAAAACCACTCTCAGCTTGGCAACCGATCGATAGCGCGAGCCGTTGGGAGACCATTTGCTCAGGAGAATCGCATGACCTTCAAAGCACTGCTCGCGACGAAACCGCGCGACGTGATCTCGACTCGCAACGTCAATATGCGCGAGCAAGACCTCATGCCCGGAGACGTGAACGTTGCGGTCGAATATTCGACTGTGAACTTCAAGGACGCACTCGCCATCTCCGGACGCGCGGAGATCATCCGTGAATTTCCGTTGGTGGCGGGCATCGATCTGGCAGGGACCGTCGAGGCATCCACGTATTCCGGCATCGCCGCCGGCGACCGTGTCGTCCTCAACGGTTGGGAGCTCAGTCAGAACCATCACGGCGGATTCGCGCAAAAGGCACGCGTGAGGGGCGAGTGGCTCGTCAAGCTTCCAGAGGTCTTTTCCACGCACGACGCGATGGCTATCGGCACAGCCGGATATACGGCCATGCTTGCCGTGTTGGCGCTCGAACATGGCGGCCTCTCGCCACAAAGCGGCGACGTCCTCGTCACAGGCGCCAATGGAGGCGTTGGCTCGATCGCCATTGCAATCCTGTCTGGCCTCGGGTATCGCGTCGTCGCATCAACCGGACGCCCCGCGCAAGCCGACTATCTGCACAGCCTCGGCGCCGCGGAAGTGATCGACCGGCGAACGCTCTCGGAACCAGGTCTGCCGCTCGCCCGCGAACGTTGGGCGGGCGCCGTGGATTGCGTCGGACATCACACGCTGGCTAACGTGTTGGCCCAGACGCAGTACCGGGGCGTGGTCGCCGCCTGCGGCCTCGCACAGGGATCGGATCTCCCCGGTTCGGTGATGCCTTTCATCCGGCGCAACGTGACTCTCGCGGGCATCGATTCTGTCAATGCTCCGCAGTCGGTGCGCATCGAAGCCTGGGCGCGGCTTGCGCGCGACCTCGATTTGAGCAAACTCGGCCGCGCGACGAAGGTCATCGGACTCGCCGACATTCCTGCTGTCGCCGGCCAGATTCTGGAAGGCAAGATTCAGGGTCGCACAGTCGTAGACGTCAACGCGTAGATGTATTTTTTCTGGCGTTTGCTGTCGGGCTTTTCCGGTCGCGCGATCAGGGTGCTCGTCAGTTCACGACTACGCGCTCGCATTCCTTTGCGGCGCGGGCGCACTCGCGCTAGCCTTCGTCGCGTACTTGCTGTTGCACGTGCGGCGCATGGAGCAGACCGGGCGATAGCCCGCCGCGCGCTGACTGAACTACCCGGATCATGCCCTCGCTGCCCGATATGTCTCGCGCCTCTTCTCGCGCTCTTTGGCAAACGAAGCACTCAAGGTTGCATCGAGGTCGCGACGCTCCACGTATTCTCCGCACGACGGGCAAATATAGTCGAGGCCAACTTCGTGCCCGCACACACGATGCGTGAAATGCACAGCGACTTCCTCGCCTTTGCTCTTGCACCAGGTCTCGCCCCAAGTGCGCAGCGCCTGGATCACCGGATAGTACGCCCGGCCTTTCTCCGTGAGACGGTACTCGTAGCGCAACGGCCTTTCCTGATACGGATGGCGCTCGACCATGCCGTCCGCTTCGAGTGACTTCAGCCGCGTCGCCAGCATTTGGGGCGTCGCTTCCGTCTGAATCTGGATTTCCTCAAATCGGGTCGCGCCCATGTACAGCTCGCGCAGCACAAGCGTCGTCCACTTGTCACCGACAACTTCCGTCGATCGCGCCACCGGGCACACCGTAGCCATCCGCTTCTCTCTGCGCTTCATTTTGCCTCCCTAGTAACTACTATTTTCATAGTAGCACGGATTTCGACGCCGCGATGGCATCCGTGTCTGAGCGAACCGTGCATTGGATACCCTCAATAGGATTATGGTATTTATGTTCCAGTTTACACTATGAATTTCATATATATACTCTGTTGGTGAGGCATCGAAGTGCTCGACGTGGCGCAGAAGATCCGCGCGACGGGTGTCTGTTGTGCCGTGCCCCATCCCGTATCGCTTTCCGGAGAACATCATGTCGGACCCCGTGTATCACACCGAACACACCGGTCTTTTGCTGGTCGACCCGTACAACGACTTCCTGTCACATGGCGGCAAGATCTTTCCGATGATCGAGGCAGTCGCCAACGACGTTCGGCTTCTCGACAATTTGCGCGCAGCGGTGGGCGCCGCACGCAAAGCTGGCATCCAGCTGTTCTACGTTCCGCATCGTCGCTGGCAGCCTGGCGACTACGAAGACTGGGACCATCCGAATCCGACACAACTGATCGTGCAAAAGCGTCAGTCCTTCGCAAAGGGGACGTGGGGCGGCGAATGGCATCCCGATTTTGTTCCCCAGCAAAACGACATCGTCATACACGAGCATTGGGCGCAAAGCGGCTTCGCCAACACGGACCTCGATTTCCAGCTCAAGCAGCACAAAATTTCGCACGTCATTGCCGTTGGCCTGCTCGCGAACACCTGCATCGAATCGACCGCGCGATTCGCGATGGAACTCGGCTATCACGTGACGCTCGTGCGCGACGCGACCGCAGCCTTCTCGCCGGAAATGATGCGAGCCGCTCACGAACTAAACGGACCCACGTTTGCTCATTCGATCGTCACGACGGCCGAATTGCTGACAGCACTGCCGGCGTAAGCGTTATGCCGACGATGTCGGACCCATGCGATCAATCCACAAACAACAACCCCTAAAGGACTCACGCATGATTACCATCTGGGGACGTGCCAATTCAGTCAACGTCCAGAAGGTCCTGTGGCTTTGTGAGGAGATATCTCTAAGCTATAACCGGATAGACGCCGGCCTGCAGTTCGGACACAACACCGAATCTGAATACCTCGCGATGAATCCGACGGGCAAGGTCCCCACCCTTGTCGACGGCGATTTCGTGCTTTGGGAATCGAATTCGATCCTGCGCTATATCGTGATGCAGTATGGTGGACCCAGCGCACTGTATCCTGCCGATGCAAAGGCGCGGGCCAGCATCGACCGCTGGCTCGACTGGTCGCTGTCGACTTTGCAACCGGCCGAACGGCCCGTGTTCTGGGGAATCGTGCGTACACCCGAGGCCGAGCGGGACCTCGAGAAAATCAGCGCCGATGTCGTCAAGGTCGCGAAAGTCTGGAGCGTGCTCGACGCACACTTGAAGGGTCGTGACTTCATCGAAGGCGCGTCGTTCACGATCGCTGATATCGTGCTCGGTGCGTTCGCGAAGCGCTGGTTTGGAATACCGGGCATAGAACGTGCTCGAATGCCCAGTCTCCAACGCTGGTACGCATCGCTCACCACGCGTCCGGGTTTCAGGAAGCATGTCGATGTCCAATTGAGCTGAATCCATGAAGACCGAACCGATCACGCTCTATGCGTGGAACACGCCAAATGGCCGCAAGGCCAGCGTCGCGCTCGAGGAAATGGCGTTGCCGTATATCGTTCAGCCAGTGAATATTGGCAACCGCGAGCAGTTCGAGGCGTCGTTTCTTTCCGTCAGCCCGAACAACAAGATTCCAGCCATCGTCGATCCAGACGGCCCCGACGGACAGCCCATCAGCGTGTTCGAGTCGGGCGCGATCCTCCTCTATCTTGGAGAAAAGACTGGCCGATTTCTGCCACGCGATCTACGCGAGCGGGTGCCCGTGCTCGAATGGCTGATGTGGCAGATGGGCGGGTTCGGGCCTATGCCCGGACAGGTACATCACTTCGCCGCCCTCGCTTCAGAAGACGATAGACGCTACGGTCTCAAGCGCTTCTCAGACGAAACAAGGCGGCTTTATTCAGTGCTGACCAAAAGGCTCGCCGCCCATGAATACGTGGCCGGCGAACTTTCGATCGCCGACTTTGCCATCGTTGGCTGGGCGTGGCGGCACGAGCGGCACAAGGTCGATCTTGCGGTCTACCCAAACGTCAAGCGATGGTATGAGGCAATGTTCGAGCGCCCCGCGGTACGACGCGGCTTCGAGGTCAAGCTCGACTAAATAATTACAGAGTCATCCTGATTGACTATCTGTGGACAGTCACAGACAGCCCTGCGAGTTCAATTCAAGCTGAGGCTGATGGGGCGCGGCCGGTGAAGAGCTCGAGGGATTCCTTAACGAATGCGCGAACGGCGGGAGAAAGCTCCCGCCGCCTGCTGGCCATTGCGAGATGACACGGATACTCGAAATCCGCGATCGGCCGATAGCAAATGCCTGGCTGTGTGAAGTTGCGCATCGATTCCGGGACGACGACCACGCCGTAACCGGCCGATGCGAGACTGATCGCGGCGATGAAGTCATGAACACGATGTTCCAGAAAAGGAACGAAGCCTCCCGCTGCGCCCAGCGCCGTAAGCACCTCGCTGAATCCCCCGTCGTCGTCGAAGTGAGGGGAAATAAAACGCTGATCTTTCAGATCGCTGACCGACACGTGGCCGCGCGCCGCCAATGAATGGTCCTCGGCCATCGCGACCAAAAGGCATTCAGTCTGCACAATCGTGGCCACGATCCCCGCCGGATGCTGCCGCCATGGTCTCACGATGCCCACATCGATCTCGCCACTGACGAGCGCCTCGAACTGACGCGGGGTCTCCATGGCCACGACCTCGATGCGCACGTCGCCGTGCGTTATCCGAAACTGATGCAGCGTCCTGGAGAGCACGCCGCTGCTCACGCCGGATGCCACCGATCCGATCCGCACCACACCGGCGAGACCTCTGGCCGCCAACCGGCCGACCTGATCCGCGCGCTCGATATGACGTAGTGCTGCAACCGCTTCGGCATGGAACAAACGACCCGCATCGGTCAGCGTAACGGGCTGTCGCTTGTTGCGGTTCAGGAGACGAACGCCGATCTCCTGTTCAAGGCGTTGAATCTGGGCGCTGAGCGCCGATTGCGCGACATTCAGGCGATCCGCTGCCTTGGCAAAGTGCAGATCCTCCACCACGGCAACGAAGTATCGCAGTTGACGGGCATCGATCATTTAATCTCCAGGTGCGAACAAACATTCGCGTATTGCGTCTGGATGATATCAAAGAAGAGGCATCAAATAGAGCCCTGAAACAACAGGAGGACAACATGGACGCACTGCTCACCAACCCTGGTTCCATCACACGCCGGCAGCCGCTTTTTTGCTTGTCGGCGCATTCCACCCATCACCGCATCATGAACGTGACGGTTGACCCCAACGCGCTGGCCGGATTCCTGGCGGACGTACGGGATATCGACGTCCAGAATCTCGAATATGTCCCATTCATGCGCCATCACCTTGCCGATCTGCTGGTCGAGCGTCTCGGCGACGACTTTGCCGACATGCTCGCCGAACTGGTCACGGACCGTCGGCACGGCGGTTTCACCATCGGTCTCCAGGACCTTTCGCAAGACCCTTCCGACTTCGTGAAATTCGGTACGGCCATCGGCCATATTCTCGGCCCGAGCAATCACGATGCAATGTCGGGATCGTATTACGCCCGCTTCGTAGTGAAGCACACCGATAACAGCGACTCGTATCTTCGTCAGGCATACCGGCTGTTCACGATGCACACCGACGGTACGTACGTGAGCGACGCAACGGACTGGCTGTTGATGATGAAATTCGCGGAACAAAACGCAGTCGGCGGCGAATCGCGGTTTCTGCACCTCGACGACTGGGAAGAGCGCGATCGCTTCGTCAATCACAAGCTCGGAACCAAGCCGTTCTTCTACAGGGGATCCGGGTCCAAGAACGTCAACGAGCAGATCGAGCGGCCGCTGTTCTTTCAAAGCGAATTCGGTCTGTCCATCTCGTTCATCGACCAGTTCGTTCAGCCGTCCAACCGCGAGGAGGCGGCATTTCTGCGCGCACTGTCCCGGTCGATGGAAGCATCGGCCGGCACGAAGGAAGTGTCGTTGCCGGTCGGCGGGCTGGTGGTGTTGAACAACTATTTCTACCTCCACGGCCGGGCGCCATTCCAGCCGAACGAATCGCTGTTCCGCGAGCTGATGCGCCAACGCGGCTCGTTTGCGTATTGATATCACCGGCTTTCTGGCACTGTCGGGCACACCGACCGCCAAGGGCCGACGCAGCGCTTTCGATGTAACCCAGTGGGACGGTGAAATGAACGACTACGCAGAGCACGTGACTGTGCAGGGGACAACGCCCGTTGGGCGAATTGAACAAGCGGCTTACGGGGTCAAGCGACATCTCCCCCGGCGGCTGCGCAAGATCCTCTCGCTGGCGGACTTCGAGGAAGCGGCAAGGCGCGTTCTGCCGCGCCCGCTGTTCGGCTACATTTGCGGCGCAGCGGAGGACGGCATGTCGATCGCGGCGAATCGCGCTGCGTTCGAACGCTTGAAGTTCCGCACGAAAGTGCTTGTCGACGTGTCTCACCGATCGCAGCAAACAACGATCTTCAACCACACGTACTCGTCCGCGTTCGGAATCGCTCCGGTCGGAATCAGCGCCATCTCCGCATATCGCGGCGACATTGCGTTGGTCACGGCCGCGATGAATGAAAATATCCCTGCGATCATGAGCGGCTCTTCGCTCATTCCCATGGAGACGGTGCAGGCGGCAGCGCCAGGGACCTGGTTCCAGGCTTATCTGCCCGGCGACGCCTTGCGCCGCGACGCCCTGATCGAGCGTGTCAAGGCCGCTGGCTTTGCGACGCTCGTCCTCACAGTCGACATTCCCGTCTGGGCGAACCGCGAAAACAACGTACGCACGGGTTTCTCGCTGCCGTTGCGTCCGTCGCTGCGTCTCGCGATTGACGGCATTTCCCACCCACGCTGGCTGCTAGGCACGTTCGCCCGGACGCTGATCAATCACGGCATGCCCCACTTCGAAAACTCGTTCGCGACACGAGGGGCGCCGATGCTGTCCGCTTCGGCGCTACGCGACACCACCGGACGCGACCATCTGTCATGGTCGGACATCGCAAGCATCCGTCAACGTTGGAGTGGCAATCTGGTCATCAAAGGCATCCTTCAGGCGGACGACGCGCGCCGTGCAGTCGCGATTGGCGCGGACGGGATCATCGTGTCGAACCACGGAGGGCGCCAGCTGGACGGGGCAGTCGAACCGCTATCCGTGTTGCCGCAGATTTGCGAAGCGGTTGGAGACAAGACCGTCGTAATGATGGACAGCGGAATCCGGCGAGGGGGAGATGTTCTGAAGGCGCTCGCGCTCGGTGCGCAGTTCGTATTCGCCGGGCGCCCGTTCATGTACGCCGCCGCGGTTGGCGGCGTGCCGGGCGTACGACATGCGATCGGCCTTCTCAGGGACGAAGTCGACCGAAACATGGCGATGCTCGGCACGGTAGCGATTCGCGAGATCGATCGCGCAATACTGGCCTGAACGGCGCGCTCCGACCGAATGACGTGCGGCCCTGCTGGCGTACAAAAACCGGCCATCCATAAATTAGGATTCCGGATCTAGTGGACTTCAATAAACCCTCTCCCCCGCCCATCCCGAGCTTTACGTGGGAGGGGCTGGCGTACGCCGTCCGGACCGCAGGTGCGTCGCTGATGGCGCTGTACATCGCGTTTTGCATGAACCTCGACGACCCGAAATGGGCCGCAATCACCGTGTGGGTCGTCGCCCAGAATAGTCGCGGCATGAGCGTGTCGAAGAGCCAGTACCGGATCCTCGGAACTGCGCTGGGTGCAGTCGCCGCACTCGTGCTCGTCGCCCTGTTTGCGCAGACGCCAGAATTGTTCCTGTTGGGACTCGCTGGCTGGATTGGACTATGCACCGGGTTGGCGACGGCACTGCGGAATTTTCGCGCATACGCAGCGGTACTGGCAGGCTATACGGCAGCGATCATTGGGCTGGATGCCGCTTCCGCGCCCCTTCACGCGTTCGATATCGCGCTCGCGCGCTTTGTCTACGTTGTCGTCGGCATTCTGGTCGAAGCAGCCCTCACTGCGATCCTCGCCCCTGACGCGCCGTTACGAGAGGTGCGCGAGCAATTTCATGGCTACGCGGACAAGGCTTCGCGGTTCGGCGCACGCGCGCTTCGCCACGAGGCGGATGAAATCGCCATACACAAGCTGTTTGCGGGCGCCCTCGAACTGGACACCGCGGCCGAATATGCTGCCGCTGCATCCGCGGAAGTCCGTCTCGCCATTGGGCATCTGCGCGCCGCAATCGTCGCGGTACTGACGCAGTTGAGCGCAATACACGCCCTGCGAGCGCAACTGACTCGCTACCCCGATCTTCAGATTGACATCGTCGAAGAAACGGCAACACTGCTGGCAGGCGATCACACCGATTCCTGCACTGCCAGGTCCAGAATCGCCTCTCTGAAGTCAAGAATCAGACACGCTCTTGCTTTAGAAGTATCCGGCCAGCGCGGTTCGCAGAGTGGCAGGCTGGTCATTCTTGACCGGCTAACCTTGCTTCTCACAGCATGGGAGCAGGTTATCGCACAAAAATCCTGTCTGGATCAGGTAAATCCCTCGCGATCGTTCGTGAAATTTGCCTTCCACCATGACCACGTGCTTGCATGGCACAACGGCATGCGGGCATTCTTCGCCGTGGTCGCCGCGTCGATGTTCTGGCTGTGTAGCGCGTGGCCGTCGGGCGCGGGTTTCGTCGCCACAGTTGGGGTGGTGAGCGCACTCTTCGCCACGCGACCCAATTCCATAGCCGCCGCGATGGGATGGTTCAAGGGCGCATTCTTTGCGGCGCTGGTAGGTATCCTTTGTAATTTTGTTTTGCTACCGGCAGTGACGGACTTCATTGCGCTGGCGTGTATTGCTGGCTTCTTCACGGTGGCTGCCGGTCTCGCCATGCGCAATCCCCGCACGGCATCGATTGGCAGCGGATTTGCGCTGTTTTTCTGGAACTTCACTTCACCCAGCAACGTTATGCGTATCAACGATGCCGCGTTCCTGAACGACGCTCTGTCCACCCTGCTGGCCATCGCCTGGGCCACGCTCGCGTTTTCGGTTTTGTTTCCGGCGGACCGTGCGTCGAGTATCGCGCGACTGCAACGCGCGGTCCGGCGGGATCTCTCCGACCTGGCCAGCAACCCGCAACGTTGGCGGCGAGATGCCTGGCTTAGCTGCACCGCCGATCGCCTCGGCCGCCGTTTCGCCACGGAAGCCGCCATCGTGAAGCCGGCATCAGGTGCACAAACCGGCCTGCGCGAACTACTCGCGGCGTGGACGATTGGTGACAGCGTGCTCGCGCTGCAAAAGAGCGCCGCGTCGCATCCCGGCTTGCGCCGCTCGATGACGGTCATTCGGGGACGACTACGCAAGCTGGATTTCACGCGCCTCGCAACGGCTTGCGACACACTCGCAGTCCGATTGCTGCGGCAGGCCTCAATGCGTGCCGATCGCGCAGCACCCGAACTTCTGGCTGGCGCGGCACTTCTGCAAACGATCGCTGTTTCGGCAAAAGAGTATATGGACGCATCGAGCGGGCATGCCAATCCAGTATGAGTGGCGTTGCCGCCACCCATCCCGCACTGTGCCATGCGGCGCAATAAAGGAAATACGATGGACACGCTAAGCAACATGAGAATGTTCGTGCGCGTAGTTGAGGCTGGCAGCTTCACCGCGGCAGCCAATTCCGTGGATAAATCGACCGGTCAGGTTTCGCGGGCCGTCACTGAACTGGAGGCACATTTGCAGACGCGCCTGCTAAACCGTTCGACTCGCCACGTTGGAGTAACGGACGCAGGCCAGCGCTACCTGGGGCATTGCTACCGGATTCTGGCTTTTGTGGATCAAGCCGAGGCGGAGGCATCGAATGCACACTTGCAGCCGTCGGGTCGCCTGCGCGTGCATGCCACCGCCAGTTTCGGTCAGCATTATGTGATGCCCGCCGTCCTGCGCTACCAGGCGCTGTTTCCGCAGGTCTCCGTCGAATTGACGCTTTCACAGCACGTTCCCGATCTGATCGAGGAAGGCTACGACGTGTCGGTTCAACTGGGCGCAATTGCGTTGCCGGACTCCGGTCTCGTGTCGGTCCCGGTCGCGAGGACCTTTAACATCTTGTGCGCGTCGCCTTCCTATCTCAGCCGGCATGGCACCCCTGCCACGGTGGCCGACCTCGCCGCTCATACCTGCATGCGCACCAATAGTCCGGTATTCCCGCAAAGCCGATGGAATCTGGATGGTCCTCATGGCACGGAAACCTTTGAGCTTTCTCCGTCGCCCTTTCAGGTCAACGTAGCGGAAGCCATGGCGCTCGCATTACGCGATGGCCGGGGCATTGGCGCGCTGCCGCTATGGACTGCGATGCCGTGGCTGCGCAACGGCACGCTGCTACGTGTATTACCGACACATCGGATGAACGAGACACACATCCGCGTTCTTTATGTGTCTCGCGAGTATCTGGATGCGAAGATCAGAAGCTGGGTCGATTTTCTGAAAGACTTCATTGCGCAAACGCTCGATGACGGCGATAGGGTGCCAACCGCGACCGAGCTGACTGAAGCAGATCTGACGATGTAAGGCGGATTACGCTGCCGGTGACTCACACGACCCCGCAAGTTCGCACGGCCTGCCCTTTCGCCCAAATTCGCTCGACATACCGCCATCCCAGCCCCGTTCAATACGTATGTTCGGCAACCACACGAGCCACCGTCTCCAGCGACCGCTCGAGCGTGGCCAGTTCGACGGAACCGATGGCGAGGCGAATGGCGTGAGGCACGTGAGGCGAAGTCGAAAACGGCAGCGCGGTCGTCACGGAAATGCGTTCGCGCATCAACGCCATCGCGATCGCGTCGGCGCGGACTTCGGGTTCGAGCGGCATCCAGATGAAGTACGACGCTGGGTGCCCTATTCTCTTGAGCGGACCCAGAACCTCTGCGGCGAGGCGCTGACGTATCGCGGCGTCACGCCGCTTCTCGTCTTCGAGCCTCGCCGCGGTGCCGTCTTCCATCCAGCCGCAGGCGATGGCCGTCATAGTCGCCGGCGTGTTCCACGTCGTCGCCCGGATTGCCCGCTCGAGCCTCGGCACCCAATCGCGCGGTACGTGGACGAAACCGATGCGCAGACCCGTCGCAACACTCTTCGACAAGCTCGACACATAGACCGTTGTCTCCGGCGCGAGCGATGCCAATGGCGGCGGCGCATCGTCTGCCAGAAACGCATAGGCGGCGTCCTCGATCAGAATCAGCCCGTGTCGTCGTGCGATGGCGGCGAGCTCGCGGCGCCGCGTCGCGCTCATCACCCAGCCGAGCGGATTGTGCAGGGTCGGCATCGTGTAGACGGCGCGCACTTTTCGTCGCTTGCACAAGGCCGCCAATGCGTCCAGATCCAGGCCGCGTCCAGCGGCCGGAACCGGCGCGAGTTCCAGTCGGCAGGCTTCGGCGGCCAGCTTGAACCCCGGGTAGGTCAGCGCGTCCACCGCCACCACGTCGCCGGGTTCCAATAGCGCCATCGCCGTCGTCGTCAGTCCATGCTGCGCGCCGCTCACGAACAGCGTGGTTTCGGCGCTGGCTTCCAGACCGCGACGGGCCAGATGCCGCGCCGCCGTCGCCCTCTCGTGTTCGCGCCCGCCGTGGGGTTGGTAGCGGAGCAGCGACTCCAGCTCACCTGCCGCCGCGAGCTGGCGCAGCGCTGCCCTGAGCAAATCGGTCTGATCGGGCGACGACGGATAGTTGAAGCTCAGGTCCACGGCGTCCGCGCTCCACGCATGCAGATCGACGCCTTGTCCGCTGGGCAGAGGCTCCTTGACGAATGTGCCGCGCCCGGTCTCGCCACTGACGAGCCCCATCGCCCGCAGCTCCGCATAGACACGCGTTGCCGTGACCAGCGCCAGGCCCTCGCGCGCAGCCAGCTCGCGGTGCGTGGGCAGACGCGTGCCCGGACGCAGACGTCCCGCACGGATTTCGGCGGCGAGCCGATCGACCAGCGGTTTGTAGCGGGGTTCCGGCATGGCCCAATGTATCCATGACAATAATTTGATTGTATTGATTATCGGCCCTACCATGGCTCGACACAACCTCTTCCACCGTATGAGGGCGCCATGCACATCGCCATTCTGACCTTCGAAGGCTTCAACGAACTCGACTCGCTGATCGCATTCAACCTCCTCAACCGGGTCCGCCAACCCGACTGGCGGGTTTCGATTGCCAGTCCGGCGTCCACGGTGCGTTCAATGAATGGCCTCGTCCTGGAGGCGCAAGTTTCGCTAAACGAAGCATGCGAAGCCGACGCGGTATTGATCGGCAGTGGAGTACGCACGCGCGACGTCGCCGCCGATGCCGCGCTGATGTCGCAACTCACGCTCGACCCAACGCGCCAGCTGCTTGGCGCGCAGTGCTCCGGTACGCTGATACTCGCGAAGCTGGGCCTGCTGCAGGGCGTTCCTGCATGCACGGACCTGACCACCACGCCATGGGTCGAAGAGGCGGGTGTACCCGCTCTCAATCAGCCATTCGTGGCTAGTGGGAATGTCGCGACGGCGGGCGGGTGTCTCGCATCGCACTATCTCGCGGCCTGGATGATCGCGCGCCTCGCCGGCGCAGAGGCTGCGCGCAGCGTGATTCACCATGTAGCGCCAGTGGGAGAGAAGGAGACCTACTTGACCCGCGCGATCGACAACATTTCGCCGTTCCTTTAACCGGAAGCGCCTGAACATCAATGCGCTCTTTCGAAAGCGCGGATCACCGCATGATATAATTCGCACGCGAACTAAATCGCACATTTTTTTCTGCGCGGAAATGAAACATCGCCTCGTCTATCTATTGAATGTCGGACAGCGCCGGCTACAACGGTGGTCGCAAACACGCGCAGCCGGCGGCGGCGTCACTGCGGCCCAGGCGGGGCTGCTCTTTTTTTTGGGTGATCGCAACGGCGCACTCATGAGCGAAGCCGCTGCTGCGCTGGATCTGGGCGCACCAGGCATGAGCGGTCTCGCTGACCGGACAGAAAAGGCGGGGTTGATCGAACGTCGGGCTGACGAGACCGATGGTCGGGTGTCGCGCCTGTGGTTGACCGAGGCAGGGCGTATCGCGCGCCAAAAATCGAAGCTTCGCATGAAGGACTTGAACGCCAGACTGACCGAAGGATTTACGCAAGCGGAGATCGACGTCGTGGCGCGGTGGCTGACCAGCCTGCAGACCAGGTTTCCGCTCGCCGAAGACGGCGACGCGTAAGCTCGACCGAGGCCGGTCACCAAGGCACTGGCTAGTGTTGGGCAACCCTCGCGAAGTCCGGCTTGCGCTTCTCGGCAAAGGCCGCGAATGCCTCCCTCGCCTCGGCGCTCGTCAGCCGCTCCTGAAACTTGGCGCTCTCGCTGTCCATTTGCGCAACCAGCGTCTCGGCTTCGCGCATCAGCTTTTTCATCGCGCTCAGTGAACCGGCCGGCTTGGCGGCGATTCGTTCGGCCGTCCTGCGTGCATCGTCGCGTAGTTGATCCTTTGCGCACACCTTGTTGGCAAGGCCCCACGCGACAGCGGTTTGCGCGTCGAGCGGCTCGCCCAGCGCAAACATCTCGAAGGCCCGCACGTGGCCGACGCGCAGCGGAAGCAGGTAGCTGGACGCCGCTTCAGGGACAAGCGCGAGATTGACAAACGGAGTGATCAGTTCTGCGTCTGGCGCCAGCAGAACGTAGTCGCAGTGCAGTAGAAGCGTGGTGCCAATACCGACCGCCTTGCCCTGAACCGCCGCGATGATGGGCACACTCGACTTCGCCAGGGCATGCAAAAAGCGATGCACATGTCGCTCACTCGGCCCTTTACCCGATGCAATGGCTGCGAACTCGCCCACATCGTTGCCCGCGGTGAACATGTCTCCGTCCCCTTGCACCAGCAATACGCGAACATCGCTGTTGTGCTCCGCGTTCTCGATGATGTCAGCCAGCGTGCCATACATCTCGTTCGTCAATGCATTCTTCTTGTCCGGTCGGGCAAGCGTAATCGTCAAAATCCCGGCGGCTCGATCGACGTGAATTTCCGCGCTCATGGTGCTCTCCTGAAATTTAGTTTGCATGCGAAGTATATGGGTAGTTCGCATGCAAAGTAAACTGAGGGCCGATGCCATGCAATTCGGGGCCTGCTCGCGAACCCTCGCCCCTCATGACGTCTGGAGCCGGGATTGCGTGGGCCCGGAATTCGACCAGGTACTCCATTCGCGACGTCGCGCCACTCCTCGCGCGCACGCATGCTCCGTAGCATTGAAGCATTACGAAACAGGCAAGCAACCGGAGGACTGAACATGCTTATTCTCACAGCCGTTATCGTGATCGCCGCCGTGGCGATCTGGAGCGTCTACCGGCGTTATCACCCACGCCAGGACTGACGCCATGAGAGGCTGTCTCATCGGCCTCGTCGGAACAGCCCGCCACATCGGCGGGCTTTTTTTCCGCGTTCAGCTACATCGGGAGCCGCGTACCGAGACGTTTGCGAACCGCCCCTGGCTCAAAAAATATCTCCGAATCAGATTCAGCATTCTGACAAAGTTACTGTATAAATGTACAGTTCCAGAAAATCTGCAAAACCATGCGGCTACCCTTCTCGGCATACCGCTTATGAGTAGCGTATCGGTCGCGCGGAGTCATCGAACGCTATTTTTGAGTACCAAGGCATGCCAGATGAGCGGCGTATAGCCCACATCGACATGGACGCATTCTTTGCGTCGTGTGAACTTTCGCAGTATCCCGAACTACGAGGCGAAGCCATGGTGGTCGCCGGGCGTCGCTCGGATGCGCCCCGAACGAAGCCGGACGGCACGCGCGAGTTCTCGCGGCTGCGTGACTATGTGGGCCGAGGTGTCCTGACGACCGCCACCTACGAGGCTCGCGCGCTCGGCGTTCATTCCGGGATGCCTGCCATGAAGGCCGCCCGGTTAGCGCCAGATGCGATTCTGCTTCCGGTGAACTTCGACCTCTACCGAACGTACTCGCGACTGTTCAAGGACGCCGTCCGGTCAATCAGTTCGAGCATGGAAGACGTTGGAATCGACGAGGTGTACGCAGATGTTTCACTCACGAATGGCAATTCAGAGGCCATCGCGCGCAAATTGAAGTCCGCCGTCTTCGAAGCCACCAATCTCACATGCTCCGTCGGCATCGCGCCAAACAAGCTGCTTGCGAAGCTGTGCTCCGATATGCAAAAGCCGGACGGCATCACAATCCTGACGCTGGAGGACGTGCAATCGAGGATTTGGCCAATGGCCGCGAACAAGATCAACGGTGTCGGCCCCAAGGCGGCCGCCAGGCTTGCGTCTTTTGGCATAACGACCATCGGTGAGATCGCTGCGCGCGACGAGCGCTGGCTCATCGAGCATTTTGGACGAAGCTACGGGGCGTGGCTTCGCAGAGTCTCTCACGGACTGGATGACAGGCCTGTGGTGACATATAGCGAGCCCGTCTCGATGAGTCGCGAAACCACATTCGAGCGCGATCTACACGCCGTGCGGCATCGACAGGAACTCGGTGCAGCGTTTACCCGCCTGTGCGAACAGGTGGCGCTCGATCTCCAGCGAAAAGGCTATCTGGCCAGGAAGATCGGCATCAAGCTGCGCTTCAATGACTTCAAGACAGTCACGCGTGACGTCACGCTTTCTGAGCCTATTGATGACGCGAAAGCGTTGCGGCGCGCGGCGACTGAGTGCCTGAAAAGAGTCGAACTTGTTACGTCCATCAGGCTGCTGGGAGTCAAGGCCGGCAACCTCCAACACGCCGGAGAGGCTTCCGGCAACGAGTCGCCTCAATTCACGCTGGATTTTTAGTCGGCAACGCGCAACGCCCGCGGCGTGCGAAGCGTGCGCGGTATCTGCATCAACTGGCCGAGTCCGAAGCCAACGCAACCCGCGCCTTTTCCTCCGGACTATTCGCCTTGTAATACTTGTCGGCCCACTTGCGGTCAGGCTGCAGCAACAGCCGCTGCACGGTTCGATGCTGCTGCTCCTCGATGCCAACGGCGCGAGCACGATAGTGCTCGTATAACCGCATGAATTCAGCGAGGTAAATGGCGGCAATTCGCGTGTCTTTTATTTCGAGCAGATTCTCGTCGTTGAAATGCTCGGAGTTGTTGCTCATGTTGGCCGAGCCCGTGTAGACAATCGGGTTGCCTCCTTCGGCGTCGATGACAATGAACTTGTGGTGGACGATCACCGGAGCGTAGCTGGGCGCGACTTCGCCAGGAAAGAGCCGCAGTTCGGGTTCGAATCCTTCGGGCACGGTTGCCGGGGAAAAATACGATGCGTCGATGACGTCGCGGTTTTCCTTGCTTCGATGATAGAGCGCGAGGTTTGCCAGTGCTGTCGTACGCACCGCTTCTCCCGCTTTTTGCGCCTCTTGCGCGTTCTCAGCGGACTTTTCGCTAATGTTGTTGACGAGGCCGAACATCATGAGCCCCTTGTCGCCTGCGGCAAAGCAGGCGTCGCGAAGCGGTTCGTCTGTCGGCATGAAGAGGCAGAACAGCACGGAATGCTGCGCCTTTCCTATCGCTTCGACGATAGTGTCGATCTGGGTACGTCTGGTTTTCGTTTCCGGAGAGAAGCAAACACGCACGGCCGCGCTTCCCACCGTCACGGAATCGGACCAGCCATTCGTGAGTTCGGCGGTCTGGTTGATCACAAAGTCACTTACTGCGGCGTGATATCCCTTTGCACGCGATGAATATGCTGCTCGACATAGAACGCCGCCGCATCGGCGTCTGCGCAGAGCCCTCGCCGGAGAATTCCACGCGACGAAACCCTTTCTCTTCAATAGCGTAGGCTATGCAGCATGGGAATAGCGGTTGCCGGGTCGCTCGCGACGCCCTGCGCTACGCGTCGACGTTTGGCGTCGCGGGCACCTGCGCTTTCGATGCAAACCGGCGACCTCGTGGGCGCGCCGACGACCGTCTACCTCATCAAGGACGGCCTGCCGGTTCCGTACGGCCAGTGAGCCAATAACGCAAAAACATCATGAAGACTACTCGCACCATCACGACCGTCGAAGTTCATACCGGCGGCGAAGCCTTCCGTATCGTCACCAGCGGCTTGCCTCGCCTGCCCGGCGATACGATCGTGAAGCGTCGTGCATGGCTCAAGGAAAACGCCGATGAAATCCGCACCGCGTTGATGTTCGAGCCGCGCGGTCACGCCGATATGTACGGCGGCTATCTGACCGAACCTGTGAGCCCGAGCGCCGACTTCGGCATCATCTTCCTCCACAACGAGGGCTATAGCGACCACTGCGGACACGGCGTGATCGCGCTGTCCACCGCAGCGGTCGAACTCGGCTGGGTGCAGCGCCGGGTGCCGGAAACGCGTGTCGGCATCGACGCTCCCTGTGGCTTCATCGAAGCCTTCGTTCAGTGGGATGGCGAACACGCCGGCAACGTGCGATTCGTGAACGTCCCGTCGTTCATCTGGAAGCGGGACGTGACTGTCGAAACGCCGTCCTTTGGTACGGTGAGAGGCGACATCGCTTTCGGCGGTGCGTTTTATTTCTATACCGATGGTCAGCCGCATGGCCTCGCCGTGCGCGAGTCCGCGGTCGAAGAACTCATCCGCTTCGGCGCGCAGGTGAAGCAAGCCGCGAACAAGGCCTACCCTGTCGAGCATCCGGAGATTCCCGAAATCAACCATATTTACGGGACCATCATCACCAACGCACCGCGGCACGAAGGCTCGACGCAAGCCAACTGCTGCGTGTTCGCGGACCGCGAAGTGGACCGCTCGCCGACCGGCTCCGGCACGGGGGGACGCGTGGCGCAGTTGTACCTGCGCGGCGAACTCGGCAAAAACGAGACCCTTGTGAACGAGTCCATCATCGGCACGATTTTCAAGGGACGCGTGCTCAGCGAAACGACCGTCGGCGACTTCAAGGCCGTGATTCCGGAAGTCGAAGGCAATGCGTTCGTGTGTGGCTTCGCGACCTGGATCGTGGACGAGCGCGACCCGCTGACTTATGGGTTCCTTGTCCGCTAGTCTCCTCCCCCTCGTGGTAGCCGCTAGCGCGGACCGCTGTGAATCAGGCGTCCGCGCTCTTCTTAGCGGAACACTCGAAATAACGCGCCGTTACGAAACTCGCACGGCCGTTGCACCTGTGTCCGCGCCCGCCGCCTACACTCCGAACCGTGCTTACCAGAAACGCACGACAAGTGCGGAGGAGTAGTGAAATGAAAAGGACGATTCTCGGCGTGGTACTGGGCGCGGCCGCACTGGCTGCTTCGAGCGCGGCGTTCGCGCACGTCGATCTGGCCGTGGGCGTCGCGCTGCCTGGCGCCGCCTACGCCCCGGCTCAGCCGGTGTACGTTGCTCCGCCGCCTGCTGCCTATGCGCCTCCGCCGGTCGCGGTGGCCTGGCGCGGCGACGACGACTGGCGCGCGCGTCAGTGGCGGGAACACGAATGGCGCGAACACGAGCGCCGCGAACACCAATGGCGTGAGCGCGAGTGGCACGACAATGGCCGCTGGGGCTACTGAGCCGGTTCCAGAACACATATTCCACACAAGTGTTTATCATGAACGTCAATAATCGAATCAGGATGCTTGCCGCGGCGGCCACGTTAGGACTGGCGGCAGGCGGTAGCGCACATGCCGCCGGCTGCCTCAAAGGCGCTGTCGTGGGTGGTGTAGCCGGACATTATGCGGGCCACCACGCCGTGGCTGGCGCCGTTGGCGGCTGCATCGTGGGACATCACGTTGCCAAAAAGCATGCGGAAGAACGGGCCGCAGAACATTAAGCCGAGCGCGCCCAGAAGCTCAACACCTGATCGCGCCGGGTCTTTCGCAACCGCCGCCAGGGACGCCTATTCAAGCTGTGATATCCTGGCGGCACGCGACTTGCGCTATATTCTGCTCAAGAGTTGCATTCAGAGCGAAGCACAACTAGAAATGGACGAACGAAAACGCGAAAGCATCGTGGCCTATCTGCGGCGTCGGATGGCCGAATATGGTATTGAACCCGAAGATATCGCCGCGTCAATTGCGGCAGACGCCGCGCAAATGCGCGCCGCCCGATACCGGGATGCGGCTGGCCACACGTGGGACGGGAAAGGCGACGCCCCGCGGTGGGTGGTACAGGCGACGAGCGCGGGGCAGTCGCTCGAGCATTTTGCAGTCGGCAAGACGGCTGAACAGGAGTCGGTGAAAACCCCACCCGTGGACTGGCGCCAGGACCCCTTTGCCGGCAGCCGCCTGGCAACGGTCAGAGCGGAACACTCCGGCGCCGCCTGAAGCATCCCTTTAGTTGCCACCCCGGCGTCAAAAAGGAACGTCAGTCGAATTCGACGTCACCGTTATTGCGCAGTGCGTCCAGTCGTCGAATTTGTTCCGGCAGAATCCGGCCTTCCGACAAGGCTGGGAGATCATCGATATCGAAGAACTGTGCGGCGTCGGTTTCGGCTCCGGCTATTTCCCCCGCGCGCACGATTTCCCCAAGGAAAACCAACTTCCAGATGTGAAACACGGAAGGCGGATGCCCGTGTTTGAGCATGTCCCACACGGCCAGCAGCCGAACGATGTCCACGGTGTAGCCGCTTTCTTCACGCGCCTCTTTTGCCGCGTTCTCGGCTGGGGAGACGCCCACGTCGGCCCAGCCGCCGGGCAAGGACCACAAACCATCCACGGCCTCCCGCACGAGAAGGATTTGACCGGACGGATTGAAGACGGCGCATCTGACGTCGAGTTTGGGATTCGCGTATCCCGTTTCGAAAGCAAAGAACGCGGCGACATCACTGGTTTGCATCGACGCCAATTCCGCGAGTTGCTGATGCGCGATGCTGGCGATTTCCGCGTACCTTTCCGTGTCGAACGGGCTCGTCGCGTAGTGCAAACCCGTTTGCGCAAGTGCCAGTAGCCGGCGCGCCCGCGCGAGGCGTGCTCTCAGCGATTCTTGTCCGGCGGGCGTGGGCATCAGTAGCACCTCACTTTTTCGCCGCGGCTTCCTGATGCGCCTTCGCAAAGTCCGCCATGCTGTTGAAGCGGAAGTCGACGCTCGGCTGCCATCCGGGATTCATGGCCGCACCAAAGCCCGACTGCGAATGACGGCGGTAGATCCAGCAAGACGCCAGACCGAACTCACTGGCAGGCTTGTGGTCGTGGAAAAGACTTTCGGCAGTGTGAAGGATCGTTTCCTTCCTGATGCCACGCTCGCCCAACTTCTCGAGCATGTATTCGAAGTTTCGCGACGACGGCTTGTACGAGCCGATATCTTCCGCCGTGAATATTGCGTCGAACGCTACCTGCAACCTTGCGTTGCTGTAGCTGAACGTCTCGTTGTCGACGTTCGACAATATGACCAGCTTGTAGTGCCGCTTCAGGTACTGCAGCGCGGCTACGGTGTCCTCGAAGGCCGGCCAGTTGCGTACCGACAGCCCGTATGCCATGCACTCATCGTGCGTGAACGACAGTCCCCAATCCTCGGCCAGCCGCTTGTAGACGATGGGTAGCAGTTCCTGGTATCGTTTGGCCGGCGTGTACTTCTGCTGCGACGACTCGTGTCGCGCATGGGCCTCCAGAACCTCGTCCCTCGACAGCGGCACCCTGGCCCTTTCGATCAGGGGCCTGAGACCAGCGAAGATGCCGCTCTCCCAGTCGATCAACGTGCCGTAGCAGTCAAAAGTCAGTGTGTCGAAGTCGGTCAATTCCACGGTAACTCCTTTCGGAAGTGCATGGCGGCGATCCCATTACCCAGGCCCCGCTTCGACGCCGCATCGATTCCGTCATGTTCTGGCGCATGTTAACGCATGTCGAGGTAAGCGGCTCGGCCCACGAGACAGTCCGGTCGAGCGCAGGCGCACCGCTTAGCGGCACATAGGCCACGCCCGGGCGTTGCGGCGCGATCGTGAAGGCGGCCAAGATGGCGACGCCGCGCTCGGCCGCTTTACCGGCTCACGCCGACGGAGTATCGGCGTTCGACCTGAGCGCTTCGTCGAGCTTGCGCAGGCGGTTGCGCAACGGGAAGGCGCGGCATATGAATCGCACGAAAGTCAAACAGGAGCCGACGTTACGTCCGCCGTGCGCACGGCATGCGCGGCCCGCTGCAAACGCGCCACGCCTTCGCGAATCTCATTGACGTTCGGCGCGGCAAACGAAAGGCGCAGCGACGCGGGGTCCGGCTCGTCGGCGAAAAACGCCTGGCCGGGAACGAATATCACCTTGTTGGCAATCGCGTTCGGCAACAGCGCATCGATCGCCACACCTGGAATGCGCGCCCACACGAACATGCCGCCTTCGGGCTGATGAAACGCGATTGCGTCGCCGAATTGTGCGCGCAAGCCGTCGCAAAGCGCTTCGCATTTGCCCTGATACGCTCGCGTGATGAGCGGAAGGTGCCGTTCGAGCGAGCCCGCCGCCAGGTAGTGCGCGGCGATTGCCTGGGTCCACGGCGCACTGCACAGGTCGACGGTCTGCTTGGCGATCACGCAGCGCCGGGCGATTTCGGCGGGGGCGACGGTCCAGCCTACGCGCAAGCCGGGCGCGACAACTTTCGAAAGACTCGAGAAGTGCACGACCCAATCGCGCGCGCCCGACACCTCGCTTGCCAGCGCCAGCATCGACGGCACCGCGTTGCCCGCGAAACGCAGATCGCCGTACGGATCGTCCTCGACGATCACGAAGCGGTACTGAACGGCGAGGCGCAAGAGCGCAAGGCGCCGCTCGCGCGTGAGTGTGGCGCCGGTGGGATTCGCGAAGGTCGGCACCGTGTACAGCAACTTGGGCCGGACGATCGCGCCCGAAGCAAGCCGCGCGGCGAGTTCATCCACGTCGAGACCGTCGCCGTCTACCGGTATCGTCACGACATGCGCCTGCTGGAGCCGGAGCGCCTGCAGCGTGGCCGGATAGGCGGGCTGCTCGGTCAAGGCCGTGTCGCCCGGATTGAGCAGCACGCGCAACAAGAGGTCGAGGCCTTGTTGTGACCCCGTGGTGACGAGCATCTCCTCAGGAGCGCAGGTCACACCGCGGCGCGCCATCAGCGCGAGCAGTTGCGTCTTCAATTCGGGCAAACCGTCGGTCGGGCCATATTGCAGGCAGCGCGTGGAAGCCTGCCATGCGAGGGCCGCTGCCGCCTGCAGTCCACCGGCATCGAACAGGTCGCTGGCTGGATAGCCGCCAGCGAACGAAATCATGCCTGGTTCTCCCAGGTACTTGAAAAGCTCGCGAATGGGCGAACCGGCGGGATGCTGAAAGGGCGCGGTGAATTCGTACATGGCGGACATGGAGTCGATGGCGGTTAAGCGCGGCAGCGGACAAGCTTCGATTGTGGTCAGCCCTCACGGGCGTATCAAACGAAATCTAATCACCACGTCATGCGGTTTGCTCATCAAGCCACGCGCAATGAAAAAGCCCGCTGAAATCACGGGCCTTTTTTGCGTAACCTGACGATTCGCCGTCACACGACGTTCTTTTCGACGATCGGCCGGTTTTCCAGTACGCGCGACCAGTCGAGCGAAGACAGGTCGAGCGTCGTATACCGGCCGTTGAGGATCAGCTCGCTCACGCCGCGCCCGGTTGCCGGCCCCTGCTGCAGCCCGTGCCCGCTAAAACCATTGGCGAACACGCAATTGTCGATGGCCGGGTGATAACCAATGATGGCGTTCTGGTCGAGCACGTTGTACTCGTAATAGCCGGACCAGCAGTTCTCCACCCGCAGCGCCTCGAATCCCGGCACGCGGTGCGCAAGCGTCGGCCAGATCACATCGTCGAAGATGGCGTGATCGACTTCGTCGAGCGGCAGATCGTTCGGGTCGTTCTCCGCGCTCGGCGACGTTCCGGTGATGTACGTGTTGCCCTCGGGGCGGAAATACACGCCGGACGGATCGATTAGCAACGGGCACGCGGCGAGCCGCGCCGGCGACGACACGTTGAAAATGCTGCGGCGGCGCGCATAGACCGGAATGTCGATGTCCATCATTTCCGCGAGCTTGCGCGCCCACGCGCCGGCTGCGTTCACGAGCGTGTCGCAGGCATGGCGTTCGCCGTCGCTCGCGATCACGTGCGTGACCTTACGGCCACTGCGCACGACGCCGGTCACATCGGCCGGCACATAGCGCGCGCCGAGCGACTGCGCCTTCTTACGCAATGCCTGCACGAGGCCGTAGCCGTCGAACCAGCCCTCGCCGCTGCGGCCATACGCACCGCTTGTGAGATCCTCGACGTTGAGCCACGGAAACTTCGCGTGCAACGCCTCGCGCGACATGAGTTCGATATCCGCGCCAAGACGCGTTTGCAGCGCGTGATTCTCGCGCAGCGTCGCATCGCCGGCTTCGGTGGCTAGGAAGAGATAACCGCCCTCGTGCAGATCGATCGACGGGCGGCTGCCGTTCACTTCGAGCCGCTCGCCAATGCCGCGCAGAAACTCGATGCCGAACAGCGACATCTGGATCGACAACGGCGTGGAAAACTGCTGCCGAATCGACGCGGCCGAAAGCGCCGACGACGAGCGCGCATAACTCGGGTCCCGCTCGAACACGGTCACGGAAACCGTTGGGTCGGCTGCGCGCAGAAAGTAAGCAATAGAACTACCGATTACCCCGCCGCCAACGATAACGACTTGAGAACTCACGACTTGCTCCAGATTGCGGATAAAGCGGCGCGCATGGATGGGGTTTGCGCGAATCGATCCATCGACCGGGCGCCACGATGCACCCGGTCGCGTACCTCGAACGCGCTTATTCGACGTTGAAATCGATGCCCTGTGCGAGCGGCAGCGCCGACGAATAGTTGACCGTGTTGGTCGCACGGCGCATGTAAGCCTTCCACGAGTCGGATCCCGATTCGCGCCCGCCGCCCGTTTCCTTCTCACCGCCGAACGCGCCGCCGATCTCCGCGCCGCTCGGGCCGATATTCACGTTCGCAATGCCGCAATCGCTGCCCGCGGCCGACGTGAAGCGCTCGCTCTCGCGCAGGTCCGTCGTGAACACGCACGACGAAAGGCCATGATGGGCGGCGTTGTTCGCATCGATGGCGTCGCCGAAGTCGCTGTACTTGAGGACGTAAAGAATCGGCGCAAAGGTTTCCTTCAGGACAACTTCCGTTTGCGACGGCATCTCGACAATAGCCGGGCGAACGTAGAAGCCCTTCTCGTTGCCCGCCACCGTGTGACGCTCGCCGCCGAACACCTTGCCGCCTTCGCGCTTCGCCTGCTCGAGTGCCGACTGCATGCGGGCGAACGACTGCTCGTCGATGAGCGGACCCATCAGCGTGCCCTGCTCCAGCGGATTGCCGATCACCACCTTGCCGTAGAGCGCTTTCAGGCGCTCGACTGCCTTGTCGTACACGCTCTCTTGCACGAACAGGCGGCGCAGCGACGTGCAGCGCTGGCCGGCTGTGCCGACCGCCGAGAACAGGATGCCGCGCAGCGCGAGTTCGAGATCGGCGGTAGCGGAGACGATGCCCGCGTTGTTGCCGCCCAGTTCGAGCAGCGAGCGGCCGAAGCGGCGCGCGACCTCGACGCCGACGGTACGGCCCATTTCGGTGCTGCCCGTTGCGCTGACGATGTTCGAGCGCGGATCCGCCACGAGCTTCGCCCCCACTTCACGGCCGCCGACCACGAGGCTCGTGAGGCCTTCGGGCGCATCGCCGAATTCCTTCAACACGTCCTGCATGATCTTGTTGACGGCAACCGCGGTGAGCGGCGTCTTTTCCGAAGGCTTCCAGACCACGGCGTTGCCGCACACGAGCGCGAGCGCGGCGTTCCACGACCACACGGCAACCGGGAAATTGAACGCGGAAATCACGGTACACACGCCCATCGGATGCCATGATTCGGCCATTCGGTGGCCGGGACGCTCCGAAGCAATGGTCAGACCGTAAAGCTGACGCGAGAGGCCGACCGCGAAGTCGCAGATGTCGATCATTTCCTGCACTTCGCCGAGGCCTTCCTGGAAGATCTTGCCGGTTTCCAGCGAGACGAGGCTGCCGAGCGCGCGCTTCTGTTCGCGCAGCTTGTTGCCCAGCAGGCGCACGAGTTCGCCGCGGCGCGGCGCGGGCACATTGCGCCAGCTCTTGAACGCCTCCTGCGCCTTCGCGAGCACGGCGTCGACGTCCGCTGCCGACTGGCTCGCGACACGGCCGATCAGTTCGCCGTTGATTGGCGAATGCACGGCGATGTCGCCCGTTTCCGCAAGCTGGGAAATGCCGAGATCCGAGAGGATGGAGGAGGCTTTCATAGGTAGAATCCCTTAAAAATTTCCGATACGAAACATTGCTACTTTAGGAAACTATACACGCGCAATTTTGCGCCGACAACACGAAAATCTTCGGGATTTTCGCCATGCCGCGTGTATCGCTCCCGCCCGGCTTTCCGCCATTGAAATGGCATGAGGCCGCCCTGAGGGCGGACCCTCGATTTCCTATTGGAAACAATGCATTGGGCGCCGGCAATGCCGGCGCCCTTCAAGGTAGCAGAGGCGAGTGATCTCAGTCTGCGGTTCGCGTCGTGACCGGCACCCACGCCACGTTTTTGACCTGATACAGCGTCGAACTCGGGCTCTTCAGGTCGCCCTGGGCATTGAAGGCGATCTTGCCCGTAATGCCGTCGTAGTTCGTGGCCTTCAGCGCGGCGTTGTACTGCGCCGGCGTCGCCGAGCCGGCCTTCTCCATCGCCGTGATCGCGACCCACGCCGCGTCGTAGGCGAACGGCGCGTAGGCGAGCATGTCGATGCCGTACTTCTGCTTGAACTTTGCCTCGAAGCCCTTACCCTTGGGCAGCGTGCCGAGCGGCTGGCCATATTCCCACACCGAAGCGCCATCGGCGGAATCGCCGGCGAGCTTGATGAAGTTCGCGTCCATGACGCCGCCGCCCGCGAGGAATTGCGCCTTCAGGCCAAGCTGGCGCATGCGCTTGACGATCATGGCGGCCTGCGCGTCGAGGCCGCCGAAGAACACGAGATCCGGATTCGTGCGCTTGATGCTCGTGAGCTGGGCGCTGAAATCCACCGCCTTGTCGTTCGTGAACTCGCGCGCGACGATCGTGCCGCCGTTCGCCTTCACGGCCTTCTCGAACTCGTCGGCTTCGCCCTGGCCGAAGGCCGTGCGGTCGTCGATGATGGCAATGCGCTTCGCCTTTGTCACCGTCGCCGCATAGTTGCCCGCGTTGCCTGCGTTCTGCGAGTCGGTGGCGATCACGCGGTAGATGGTCGGCGCGCCGCTTTGGGTGATGGCCGGATTGGTGGCAGCCGGCGTGATCATCGGAATGCCCGCCTTCGCGTAGATCTTCGAGGCCGGCAGCGTCGTGCCCGAATTGAAGTGGCCGATCACGACGGCCACGTTGTCGTCCACGAGTTGCTGCGCGACTTGCACGCCAATGCGCGGATCGCTCTGGTCATCTTGCGAGTCGATCACGAACCTGACCGGCTTGCCCCCGATGGTCGGATGCGCGGCGTTGGCTTCGTCCACGGCCAGACGCACGCCGTTCTCGATGTCCTTGCCATACGCTGCCCCGCCACCCGTAAGCGGGCTGGCCACGCCAATCTTCACGACCATTTCCTGCGCGCTCACCGCGCCGGCAACCAACATCAACGACGCTGCGATCGCGCAGCCACGACGAGAAGCGAGGAAACGAGGAGACATGCGATATTCCTTCGGTATCTGGAGCCGGCACGTGATGCGTCCGAATGGTCGCGCGGACCTTCGGCGCACTGGATTCATCCCGCGATGCTGAGCGGCGGGACGTAAGCGGATTGTCGGCAGCCGTTCCGGCGGCATCAAACGAAATCTAATCACCACGTAATGCGCTTTTCTCATCAACCCCGTCCACGCGGGGAATACGGCAACGCGTGACGCGGCCTCTCAGGCATTGGGAAATACCCGATGACGCCGATATGGCCGCTTGCGTGTGGGTGTCTTGCGAGAACGGGTTGCGCGCGCACCATGCCTTGCGCCGACTGGGTTTGCGTCAGAAATCATCAACTTCCGGGCGATCGATTTACTTAGCCATGCAAATTAATCGTGGTAGGACGCAGCACACGTCGCGCGATACGCAACTCTTATGATCGGAAACATAGAGTACGATACGAATCATCAGCGAACACCCGCGAACCATCAGCGAGCACCCGAGTTCCCGAATGGAAACCCCGTCCCTCAAGCCCGCCGAGAACGCTTCGGCGGAGCTGGGCAAGCGCGTCAAGGCGGCCCGGCTGAAGCACGATTACACGCTCGAGGCCGCCAGCCGAGTGTGCGGCGTGTCGCGCTCCACGCTCTCGAAGGTGGAAAACGGCGTCATGTCGCCGACGTTCGACGTGCTGCAGAAGATCGTTCACGGCCTGAAGATCGACCTCGGCGAACTGTTCGGTTCGGCGCCCAGGCCGCGCGCGAGCGGACGCCGCGCACTCACCCGCAAGGGCGGGGGGCAGCAGCATTCGGCTGGCTGCTATCAGATGGAGTTGCTGGCCACGGAGCTCGCCCACAAGGCGATGTACCCGTTTCGCATTCGGGTGACGGCGCACTCGCTCGACGAGTTCACGGAATGGGGCCGGCATGAAGGCGAAGAATTTCTCTTCATCTTGAGCGGCTCGGTTTGCCTCTACTCCGAGCTTTACGCACCGACGCATCTCGAAGCCGGCGACAGCCTCTACTTCGACAGCCGCACGGGGCATGCGGCCGTCTCCACGAGCGAAGAGGACGCGGAAGTCCTCTGGCTCATCAACGAACCGCACCCGGACACGCAGGACGGCGCGCCGGGCGTGTGATCCTTCGCGCTCACGCGGCGTTCGCGGTCATCTTGAAGATGCCGGTGGCATTACCCGCATCGAAGCGCAAATCGGTCTGCCAGCGCCGCGTGACCTGATCGAACGTGCGCTTGCGCGTGATGAACTCGTAGAACGAGCCCGGCACCTCGCGCATCACGCGTTGGCCGTCCGCCGCGCGGAACTCGCGCTTGACGGTGTCGGCGCGGTACGCCGTCTGAAACACACGGCCCGAGCGCGAGGTTTCGACGCTGGGCTTCATCGGGCGCCCCTTGGCCTTCTCGTCGTCCGAGAGCCTGAATACGTCTTCCACGCGGTCGGTCGCGTGATTGAAGGCGTTGCCTTCCGTCGCGATCCACGCCATTTCCGCCGATTCCTGCAGCAATGTCTCGTAGTCCGAAACAGACGGCACGTCGTGCTGTCGCGCGAACGCGCCGACGATCACGGGCAGCAGTTGCAGCGCCGCGTCGAGCGGCAGCGAACCATCGCGTTCGAGTTCGGAGAGTTGCGCAACGGCCAGCGGTGTGAGCGGATCTTTCGACGCGCCCACCACGTTCGTCACGGCCTGCTGGAACGCCGCCGAAAAGCGCTCGGGGTGCAGTTCGCTCACGAAGAACTGCGCGATCTCGTCGGGCGCGTCTTCGTGGGCGTAGGCGCGCCCCGTCATGCCGAGCTTGTCCAGCGGATAGCGGCCATTCAGGCGGAAACCGAGCGGACGCAGAATGCGCGTGAACGCCGCTTCGCCGGGCGGCAGCGCGCCGTTCTGCGCCCAGCGCACCGTGCGCAGCGCGCCATGGTCGAAGTCCACCGCGCCGCCCTGCGCCACCGTATCGTTCGTGTACGTGCGGCCGTTGGGCGAGCGCTCCAGCAGGTCTTCGAACAGCGCCATGTTCATCGCCTGGGCGAGTTCGGCGCGCGTGACGGTGCCGCTTTCCCAGTCGCCGAGCATCGACGGAAAATTCAGCGTTGCAAAGAGGGTTTCGGTTTTCTCGCGGCCAAGCAGCGCGGACAACAAGCGTTCTACGTTCGAATTGCGCATCACCAATCTCACAGGAAACGACCGCCTCGCAGCGACCATCAAACGTGCCTCTGGCCCTAGGATTCGGCCAACAATACGTAAAACGCATTATTCAAACGATTGCGCCCAGCGTAAAGCGAGATTAAATTGTCACTTGATGAGTTTATGGAATCACCATGCGCAAGTTCAAGATCCCGAACATCGGCGCTCTGACGGCCTTCGAGGCCGCGGCGCGGCACGAGAGCTTCACCCACGCCGCCAAGGAGTTGTTCCTCACCGAAAGCGCGGTTTCGCGCCAGATCGCCACGCTCGAATCGAATCTCGGCGTGCGCCTCTTCGTTCGCGCCAAACAGCGGGTCGTGCTCACGCGCGCGGGCCGGCTCTATAGCACTCAGGTGCGCCGTGCGCTCGAAAACCTCGATCGCGACACGCTCTCCATCATTGCGCACGGCAGCGGCGGCGGTTATCTGGAACTCGCCGTGCTGCCGACTTTCGCGTCCGAGTGGCTGATTCCGCGCCTCAAGGACTTCCACGACCGCACGCCCGAGGTGCGCGTAAACATGGGCGTGCGCACCGAGACGTTCTCGTTTGAGGAATCGCATTTCGAAGCCGCGATCCACTACGGCAAGCCGACCTGGCCCGGTACGTCGTCCGACTTTCTGTTCGGCGAGGAAGTGGTGCCCGTCTGTTCGCCGTCGCTGCTCGCACGCCCCGTCAAGAAGGCGCACGAACTGCTCGCCTACCCGCTGCTGCACTCCACCACCCGCCCCGACGCTTGGACGCGCTGGTTCTCCGACCTCGGCGTGGAAGACAACGCCACCATGCACGGCGTGCGCTACGAACTGCACACTATGCTGATCGCCGCTGCTGCCGCCGGTCTCGGCGTCGCGCTGGTGCCGAAGTTCTTCGTCGAAGGCCAGCTAGAGCGGTTCGGCGTCGTCGTCCCGTTCGAAGCGCCTGCTATTGCCGATGGCGGCTACTACTTCGTCTATCCGACCGAACTCAGCCACGGCAAGCCGCTGGAGATGTTCCGCGCGTGGCTGCTCGAGCAGGCGCTCGCCTACAACGCCTCGCAAGGGCAACGCTGATCGGCGGGGCGAGGACGCGCGATATACGATCAGAAAAAAGTTTCCTATAGGAAATAGTTCGGTTAGCATCGAACGAAATCACTTCTTCGTCGCGAGACTGACATGGAAGACGTCGTCGTCATCGGTGCGGGCATCATCGGGGTCTGCGCCGCGCTCAAGCTGGCGCAGCGCGGCATGCGCGTGCGTATCGTCGACAGCGCGCCGCCCGGTTCGGGCTGCTCCTTCGGCAACGCGGGCCTGATCGCGGTCGATCATGTCGCGCCGCTCGCGAGCCCCGAGACGATGGCCGGCCTGCCTCGCATGCTGCTGCGCCGCGACAGCCCGCTGCGCCTGCACAAACGCAGCCTGCCGCGCATGGCGCCGTGGCTGCTGGAGTTCGCCGCGCAGGCGCAGCGCCCCCGCTTTCGGCGCAACACGCTCGCGCTCGCGAGTCTCGTGACCGGCGCGGGGCAAGCCTGGCGTCGACTGCTCGATCAGCACGTTGCCGACGACCTCTTCCGCGACATCGGCTCGCTCTACGTGTTCGAACAACCCGTTGCGCACGCAACCGAACGCGCGCAACTCGACCTGCTCGACCGGCACGGCGTGCGCTACGAAACTCTCACGGCCGCGCAGGTGCGGCGCGATTATTTGCCGTCGCTCACGCCGCATATCAGCCATGCGCGCTACTTTCCCGGCATGGCTTCGGTCACGAACCCGCAGCAGGTCGTCGAGCGCATTTTCGAGGCCGCGCTCGCAGCGGGCGCGAGATTCACGAGCGCTGCCGTCGATGCATTGCGCGTCCTGCCCGATGGCCGTATCGGCGTGACGCTGAGCGGCGCGATGCACCCAGCCGCCAAGGTGCTGATCGCGGCGGGCTCGCGCAGCGCCGAACTCGCACAGCAGCTGGGCGCCAGGATTGCGCTGACCAACGAGCGCGGCTATCACGTCCAGCTCGGCGCGCCCTCGCAGGACACGCTGCGCGTGCCCGTGAGCTTCGTCGAGCGCGGCTTCACCTGTAACCCGATGGCGCAAGGCATCCGGCTTGCCGGCACCGTCGAGCTCGGCGCGCGCGGCGCACCCGACTGGCGCCGCGCCGACATGCTCGCCGCGCAGTTCCAGACGCTCTTTCCCGGCGCACGCGCGGCGCAGGTCGCAAGCCGCTGGTACGGCGAGCGCCCCACGCTGCCCGACTATCTGCCGATGATCGGCGAGATGCGCGGCGCACGGAACGTGTTCGTCGCGACCGGCCATCAGCATCTGGGCCTCACGCTCGGGCCGCTCAGCGGCGAACTCGTCGCACAATTGATGACGCGCGAGACGCCCGCCGTCGATCTCGCGCCGTTTCGCATCGAGCGCTTTTGAGGCCGGCGGCCGGAACTCACGCCGCTACACCGACGCATTCAACAGGAGAGAAGATTCGATGGAGCCCATCGCGATTTACGACGCAACCGCCACGGCACGCCTGCTCGACTTCGGCGTGCTGCTCGACGCCCTCGCCACGGCCGCGCAGGACCACGACGCGGGCCGCATTCACGCGCCCGTGCGCACGGGCGTGCCGCTCAAGGGCAACGGCGTCATGCTCTCGATGCCCGCCAGCGCCGACGACATCGCCATCCACAAGCTCGTGAGCGTGTGCCCGGCCAACGCGACGCTCGGCATGCCGACCATCTTCGGCGCGGTGACGGTGTGCAACGGCGCGACTGGGCAGCCGGAGTTCATCCTCGACGGCCCGACCGTGACCGGGCGGCGCACCGCGGCGCTCTCCATGCTGGGCGTGCGCCTCTTTCATCCCGGCGCGCCGCGCGCGTTTCTGGTCATCGGCACCGGACAGCAGGCGCGTTTTCATGCCGAGGCGATCGGCGTGCTTCACCCGGCGGCGACGCTCTATGTGAAAGGCCGGACGGAAGCGTCCGAACAAGCGTTCCGCGCCCACTTCGCGCAGTCCGGCGTGAACGTGACGCCCGCGCATGGCGCGGTACCGG
The DNA here is from genome assembly GCF_024206495.1 of Paraburkholderia sp. CNPSo 3272. Lineage (GTDB taxonomy): Bacteria > Pseudomonadota > Gammaproteobacteria > Burkholderiales > Burkholderiaceae > Paraburkholderia. Next base: position 74,113 of record NZ_JAMBPQ010000015.1, read on the forward strand.
AAGCAGTCGACGTAGTCATCGCCGCGACGACGAGCAAGACGCCCGTGTACGACGACGCGGCGCGAAACGACCGGCTCGTGATCGGCGTGGGCGCCTTCACGCCGGACGCGGCCGAAATCGCCGAGGACACGGTGCGCGCGAGCCGCGTGTTCGTCGACGATCTCGCGGCCGCGCGCGAAGAAGCCGGCGACCTGCTGCAGGCCGGCATCGACTGGGCGAACGTGCGCTCGATTGGCTCCGCTGTGGCAAACGGCGCGGCGCATGATGGCAGTCCGATGCTGCTGAAAACGGTCGGCAGCGGCGCGTGGGATCTCGCGGCGTGCCGCGTTGCCCGGCAAATGCGCTGACACGCACGCGCGGATTAGAATCGCACATCGATCGCGCAGCGCGATCCCATCCGAGAGCCAAGGCAAACGCACCATGACGACGAGCGCTCCCCAACCCGCCGTGAAGGTCCTGCGCGGCGGTGTCATCGAAACCACGCATATCGCCCACATCGCCGTGGTCGACGCCCAAGGCCGCCTGCTCTACGCGTTCGGCGACCCGCATCGCATGACGCTCGTGCGCTCGGCGGCCAAGCCAGCGCAGGCGCTCGCCGTGGCCGAAACCGGCGCGCTCGAGCGCTTTCACTTCGACGACGCCGATCTCGCACTCATGTGCGCCTCGCATAGCAGCGAGGACCGCCATATCGAGCGGACGCGCGCGATGCTAGCCAAAGTGTCCGCTTCGGAATCGGACCTGCGCTGCGGCGGCCATGTGCCGATCTCGGACGCCGTCTACAAGGCGTGGATCAAGCGCGACTTCACGCCGGGTGCCGTGTGCAGCAATTGCTCGGGCAAGCACGCGGGCATGCTGGCCGGCGCCCGCGCCATCGGCGCGGCGCTGGCCGACTACCATCTGCCTTCGCACCCCTTGCAGCAACATGTGAAGCGGGTCGTGGCCGAGGTTTGCGACCTTCCCGTGACGAGCGTCGAGTGGGGCATCGACGGCTGCAATCTGCCCACGCCGGCCTTCCCGCTCGACCGGCTCGCCCGCCTGTTCGTGAAGCTCGCCGATGCGCAGGACCACGCGGCGTTGCCAGGCTCGGCCGCGGCCGACACGCGCTCGCAGGCGCTCGCCCACATCTATCGCGCGATGACGTCGTATCCGGAACTCGTGGCGGGCGAAGGCCGCTTCTGCACGGCGCTCATGAGCGCGTTCGAAGGTGCGCTCGTCGGCAAGCTGGGCGCGGCGGGCAGTTATGCGATTGGCGTGCGCGCAAGCGCGGCCACCGCAACGCATACGGGCGGCCCGGCATTGGGTATCGCCGTGAAGATCGAGGACGGTGATCTGACCGCGCTCCATGCCACCGTCGTGGAAGTGCTCAGGCAACTGGGCATCGGCACGACGGAACAGCTGGCACAACTAAGCAAATTCGACGCCCCGCGCATCGTCAATACGATGGGCGTCGAGACGGGCTACGTCGCGCCGCAGTTCACGCTGGTGCGCGTCGCTTCGTAATCAGCGAAAAATCGGCGCGCGGGCTTTGCAAGCCCGCGCCCAGAGTCACAGCAACGCCACGACCTTCACGTCGCTGCGATCGGCCGATGCCACGACCTTGCCGTCCACGCGGCGGAACATGAGCGTCACCGTATGCTTGCCCACGCGCAGATCGCCCACTTCTAGCCAGTCGATGCCTTCGGGCAGCATGGGCTGCTCGACGCGCACCTCGTTGCGCGCCGCGTCGATCGTCATGCCAAGACACGCTTCGAGCATCATGAACGGCGAACCCGCGGCCCAGGCTTGCGGCAGGCAGGCCACCGGATATGCGGTAGGCGGCTCGCCGCGCCGGCGCGGGAACCCGCAGAACAGTTCGGGCAGACGCATGTCGAACGTGACCGCAGCCTCGAACAGCGCCTGCAGGAGGCGCACCGCTGCCGCCTTGTGGCCATAGCGCGCGAGACCGCGTGCGCACAACGCGTTGTCGTGCGGCCAGACGGAGCCGTTGTGGTACGCCATGGGGTTGAAACGCGCCTGGCCCGCCGCGAGCGTACGCACGCCCCAGCCCGTGTGGAACAGCGCCGATTCGAGCGCTTCCGCCACGGCGCGGCCGCGCTCCTCCTCGGGCAGCCCGAAGGCGAGCAGATGTCCCGCGTTCGACGCGAGCACGCGGCAAAGATCGCCGTGGCCATCGAGCGCAATGCCGTAGAACTCCGACTCCGGCATCCAGAACTTATCTTCCACGCAGCGGCGAATATTCGCGGCGCGCGCGCCGTAGCGCGCCGCGTCTTCCACCTGGCCGCGATGCATGGCGAAACGCGACATCGTTTCGAACGCCGCGCTCGCGTACGCCTGCACTTCGACGAGCGCGATCGGACCGTCGGGGAAACGGCCGTCGGCATGGAAGACGGAGTCGTGACTGTCCTTCCAGCCCTGGTTGGCGAGCCCGCCTTCCGATTCGCGCCGGTAGTCGAGCAGACCGAGTTTGTTGCGGTCGCATACACCTGCGACCCAGGCCGCCGCGCGTTCCAGCGCCGGCCACAACTCCTCGATCAGCGAGACGTCGCCCGTGCGGTCGACATAAGCGCCCGCCAGCACGACGAAGAGCGGCGTGGTGTCCACCCCGCCGTAGTAGAGCGCGAACGGCACTTCGCCCGTGGCGGCCATCTCGCTCTTGCGCATTTCGTGCATGATCTTGCCGACCGCCGCGTCGCGGAACGCCGAATCCTCGCGTGCCTGATGTTCCGCGAGAAAACGCAGCACGCCGCGCGCGAGCGCCGGCGTTAGCCACAGCGTCTGCAGCGACGTGATGACCGCGTCGCGGCCGAACGGCGTGGAAAACCACGGAATGCCCGCGTACGGATACGGGCCGGTCGGCAGGTCGGTAGTCAAAAGACCGAGGTCGGCGATCGAGCGGTTGATCCACGCATTGAAGAGCGGGTTGCTCGACCGCAAATGCGCCGCCGCGCGGCGGCGTTCGCGCATCACGATATGCGAGTCGACCAACGCAGCGCGCTGGGCGCCGCGGCCCACGCGCTGCTCCTGCGAGTCCGAGAGGCAATGGGGCGGCTGGAAGATGCCCGCGCTCTGCGTGCCGGGCGCGGCGCCGGGCATGGCCTCGACTTCGATCGCCACCGAGAGATAGATCGAGACGCAGGCCTGCGCGGGCAGATCGACGGTGAAGTCGGCGCGATCGGCGAGGAGTTTGTTCGGGGTGGGCGAGAACTCGATACGCACGCGCCGCGCGACCTTGTCGAGGCCGATGTATTCGAGCCGGACTTCGCCGTCTTCGACACGCGGCGGCATGAGCGTGCCGCGTTTTTCGCGCTTCAGGCCGCGCACCTCGAACATGTCGCGGAAGTCGCTTGCGAACGAGATGGAAAGCGGCACCACGGCGTCTTCGGTGCCGTAGTTCGTGAGTTCGATGGCCTCGGTCATCATCGTGCCGGAGAGCACGCGCTCGCGCTGCACGTGAATCACGCCTTCGGGCGTGGTAGTTCCGCCGAGCGGCGGCAGCGGACGATTGGTCAGGTGGGCCGTGAACACGGCGTTGTCGCTGCTGACGCTGCCCGAGAGCAGCGAGGGCACGCGTCCGCCGAAAGTGAGGCGCAGCGACGAGAGCACGCGCGTGTCGTTGACGAACAGGCCGTCGTCGATGCCGGTGATGTCGCCGAGCGGATCGTTGACGATGAAGGTGCCGCCCGACTTCAGCACATGCTGGTCGGCGCTTGCAACCTCTGGCGTTTCGGGCGCGATGAACGCGCTGTCGGTTTCCCGCGTGTCCTGGTCGGGATGATCCACGCCGCTTGAGCGCGTGACGCCGCCGAGTGTTTCAGGATCCTGCATTGCGTGCCTCCTGGGTCCCATGCAAAGGGTTACGGTACGGTTCGCTTGCGGTTGATTGTAGTGGCTTCCGCGCACGCGTTGGGCGAATGCGCGAAGAACGGGCGAAAGATACGCGCGAAATGAGTGGCAAATCGCAGTGCGGAGCAAGGAACGTGCGCGGAAAAAATTGCGGGCGCCGGCACGATGTACGTGCGGGCGCCCGTGTAAGGCGGTGCGCTCGCGCGCCGGAAGCGGCGCGCGCCGTGAGGATCAGCGTTGCGAGATCGGCAACGCCTCGCGCGGCGTTTCGCCGATGAACAGCTGACGCGGACGGCCGATCTTCTGCTCGGGGTCGGCGATCATTTCGTTCCACTGCGCAATCCAGCCAACCGTGCGCGCCATCGCGAAGATGCACGTGAACATCGAGGTCGGGATGCCCAGCGCGCGCTGCACGATGCCCGAATAGAAGTCGACGTTCGGGTAGAGCTTGCGCGACACGAAGTATTCGTCTTCCAGCGCGATCTTTTCGAGCTGCATGGCGAGCTTGAAGAGCGGATCGTCGTGCAGACCGAGTTCGTTGAGCACTTCGTAGCACGTTTCGCGCATGAGCTTCGCACGCGGGTCATAGTTCTTGTACACGCGGTGGCCGAAGCCCATCAGCTTCACGCCCGAGTTCTTGTCCTTCACCTGCTCGATGAACTTCGGGATGTTATCGACCGAGCCGATTTCTTCGAGCATGTTCAGCGCGGCTTCGTTCGCGCCGCCGTGCGCCGGGCCCCACAGGCAAGCGATGCCGGCCGCGATACATGCGAACGGATTCGCGCCCGACGAACCGGCCAGACGCACCGTCGAGGTCGAAGCGTTCTGCTCGTGATCGGCGTGCAGGATGAGGATACGGTCGAGCGCGCGCACGAGCACGTCGTTGACCTTGTACTCCTCGCTCGGCGCAGAGAACATCATGCGCATGAAGTTCGCGCTGTACGAGAGGTCGTTCTGCGGATACACGAACGGCTGGCCGATCGAGTACTTGTACGCCATGGCGACGAGCGTCGGCAGCTTCGCGATCATGCGGATCGCCGACACCTCGCGGTGCTTCGCGTTGTTGATGTCGAGCGAGTCGTGATAGAACGCGGACAGCGCGCCGACCGCCGCCACCAGAATCGCCATCGGATGTGCGTCACGGCGGAACCCCCGGAAAAAGAAGTGCATCTGCTCGTGAACCATCGTGTGGTTCGTCACCGAGGCCACGAATTCGTCCTTCTGCTGCTGGGTGGGCAGCTCGCCCTTGAGCAGGAGATAGCAGCTTTCGAGGAAGTCGGCGTTTTGCGCGAGGTTGTCGATCGGGTAGCCGCGGTAAAGCAGCTGACCCTTGTCGCCGTCGATGTACGTGATCGCCGAGTTGCACGACGCCGTCGACATGAAGCCCGGGTCATAGGTGAACATGCCGGTCTGGCCGTACAGCTTGCGGATGTCGATCACGTCCGGGCCCTGGGTGCCCTTGTAGACCGGCAACTGCACGCCTTCAGCGTGGCCGGGGATCGTGAGCGTGGCGTGTGTCTTCGAGTCGATCATTTTCTGTCCTTGAATTGCTGTCACATCGCAATACTTCGCGCAAAACCTCGCGCAACAGGACGCAGCCGCCGGAAAGGCCGGCATCGCTGCGACCGCTTGCCGCATTCTACGGCGCAGTGCAGCACCGATTGATAGCGCAGCCAGCAACAATCCCTCTTCATGCCCGCAACACTGCCCAGCTTGCGGCTTCCTTAACGCCGATTCTTGCAACAATATTTTGCTCTTGCAGCGCAACATGTCGCACCTCATCTTTGCGATACTGCTTGACATGCAAGGGTTTTCCATTACTTGCATTCTGTAAACCAGCCTGCTGTCACAGGCGGACTTTTCTCACCGCCGCACGCGCTTAAAGCAAAACGTAAGGAAGCAACAGATGAACATCTCGGTCGACACCCTGTTCGCAGAAGACGAACAAGCAGAGGGCGCCGTTGTCACGGCACTCAATCACCAGGACATCGTGGTCGCACTGTCGGCCGCGCTCGCCAGCGAACGCGTAGCCGTGCTGCACATGCTGTATCCGCGCACCGACGCGCGCACGCACCGCAGCCTCGACCACCTCGTGGACGCGCTCAACGGCCACGGCCTGCACCAGGTCGCCCGCCTCGTGTCGCAGGAAGCGCACTATCTCGTGTTCAAGGATCCGGCGAAGGCATGGAAGGCCTTCCATGAAATCCGCAACGATTCGCTCGCGATCGGCGTGCACCTCTACTACGCGGGCCTCGTGGGCGAGGCGGCCGAGCACAAGCTCGACGCCCACGCGCACGGCCGCAACTGAGCGAGAGTCATTCGGACTGCGATATTTTTCGCAGCAACGAAATGGGCGGCCGCATTGCATGGCCGCCCTTTTTGCATCGGCGTGAATCAGCGTGCGTCAGCGCCCGTGGCCGCTCACGAATCGGTCAATCAGCTCGTTGAACGCCGCGGGCCGCGCCAGATTCATCCCATGCGATGCGCCCGCCACACTCGCGCGGCGCGCATCGGGCAGCCAGGCATCGAGCGCAGCCACGGCCCGATGAAACACTTCAGGACTCTGCTCGCCGTCGATCAGCAGCACGGGGCATTGCACGTCGGCGGCTTGCTCGCGCGAGTACGCAGGCAGCGGATCCTGAAACTGCGGCCCAAGCGTGTGCGCGTTGTCGGTGGCCATGCGGCGAAACCCGTGCGTGCTCTTCGCCCAGAAGCCGGGCCGGCTCACCGAATCGACGAACAGTTCCAGCCCTGCGTCCACCTGGCCCGACTCGATTAGCGCCACGGCGCGGGCGCGCAGCGCATTGACGTTCTCTGGCAGCGTGGCGAGCGTCTGGCCCGGCTGCTGGACTGGGCCGCCCGGATCGGCGAGCGTGAGCGTGCGCACGTGTTGCGGATGGCGCCGCGCGAACTGGAATGACACGAGGCCGCCGCGCGAATGCCCGGTCACGTGCGCCGGGCCCGCGCCCAAGGCTTCGACGAACGCCGCAAGCTCATCCGCATGCTGCCGCCAGCTGAACGGCAGGCCGCGCGCAGCCTCCGCGGCAGGCCAGTAGTGCGTGAGACTCACCGATACACAGCGATATTGCTGCGCGAGACCGGCCAGCTGCGGCTGCCAGTAGCGGTAATCGCAAAGCGAGCCGTGCACGAAGAGAAGAAGTTCGCCAGCGCCCCGTTCGACATAGGGCATGGGCAGGCCACCGGGCAGTTCGATGAACGTGCCGGGGGCTGGAAAAGCGGCTGGATTCACGGCTGGACGATGTGGAAACAACGGGACAGCGGCGCATTGCAATGGACTACGGCCTACTGGCAGTCCATCGCGGCGCACGCCGGCAAAGTGGCGTATTGTCCCACGCCCGCCGCGCGAAGAGCCGTGAAGCCGGCGCCCTCGCGAAGCGGCCTTGCCCCATGCGCCGGCTTGCGCCGTTATTCGACCATTTCGAAAGCGTGCTCGCTCATGAGCGAGGCCGCCGCGCCCGCGCCGCGCACCGCGCAGGTGAGCGGCTCGTCGGCCACGCGCACGGTCACGCCAAGCTCGGCGGCGAGGCACTGGTCGAGCCTGCCGAGCAGCGAGCCGCCGCCCGTGAGCACGATGCCGCTATCGGCGATGTCGGTGACGAGTTCGGGGGGCGCCGTCTCGAGCACCTGCCGCACCGTGTTGATCACCACGCGCAACGGCGCGGCCAGCGCGTCGACCACGTCGTGGCTCGTGATCTCGACCGTGCGCGGCAGACCGTCTTCCATGCTGCGGCCGGTCGCGCGGATGCGTTCGAGGGGTTCTCCGTAGAGCGCGCAGCCAATCGTCTTTTTCACGTGTTCGGCGGTCTGGTCGCCCAGCACGACGCCATAAAGCGTGCGTACATGATCGACGATGGCGCGGTCGAACTGGTCGCCGCCCACGCGCACCGAACCGCTGCACGCCACGCCGCCCAGCGCGACGATGCCCACTTCCGTCGTGCCGCCGCCGATATCGACGACCATCGAGCCGGTTGCCGCGTGCACCGGCAAGCCCGCGCCGAGGGCCGAAGCCAGCGACTCGCCGATCAGATTCACGCTCGCAGCGCCCGCCGCGAAGGCCGCCTCGCGAATCGCGCGGCGCTCGACGCGCGTCGCGCCCGCCGGCACGCACACCGTGAATGCCGCACGGCGGCCGAGCAGACGGCGCGGCTGCGCCATCGCCACGAAGCGGCGCATCATGTGTTCGGCAGCGGAAAAATTGGCGATCACGCCGTGCGAGAGCGGCCGCACCGTCTCCATATTGGCCGGCGCGCGGCCAAGCAGATCCTTCGCCTCGCGGCCCACCGCGGCGACCGTCGTCTCGCTCGCCCCCGCGCGCCGTTCGAAGCAGACCACGGAGGGCTGGTTCAGCACGATGCCTTTGTCGGCGGTGTAGATGAGCGTGTTGGCCGTACCGAGATCGAGCGCCACGTCCTGGCGGAACAGCCTTTTGGAAAAAATGGATTGCGGCTTGGCTCGGGCCATATTGGTCTGAAGTTCGGTTCTTTTTGGCGACCCCGCAGACGAAGCGCCGCCGGATGGCATTCCCGATGGCGGCCTCGTCCAGGCAGCGCGAACTAGCCGCGCGCCGGGCGGAACGGGCCTACGCGGCCCATAAGGTCGCGGCGACTCCCCGTATTAACGGCCGCGACCGGCGCGAACTTTAGCCGGTCCAAAAACAACTGCATAGGGTAGCCGGAAAATATGGCCGAAATACGACACTTCGGGCTTATGCGACTGCCATTTGTACCGATTTAGCCCGCCGAAGCAGCCCGATGCATACTGATTAACGGGGACCGGCGTCGTCCCCGCCCGCGATGGGATCTATCCGGCGATCTAGCTGCGCGCGAGCGCGCGCACCAGGGCATCGCGCCCGAGCATGACGCCCTGCGGCGTAATCGTGTGGCCGACGCCCGGCAGCGCGAAAGCGGTGACCGCGAAGCCCGCGTCGCTGAATGCGGCGGCGGCGCGCTCCAGTTCGCTGGCCGGAATCACTTCGTCGTCCTCGCCGTGCACCAGCGTGAGCACCGTGCGGCTTTTCGCGATTACGGGCACGACGAGCCGGCCCGCATAGGCGACCACGGCCGCCGCCCCCGCCGCCTGGGTGGCCACGTGGAAGAGCGACATGATCGAGCCTTGCGAGAAACCCACGAGCGCGAGCGCGTCGTGGCCGAGGCCCCAGTGGGCGAGTTCGGCGTCGAGCCGCCGCTCGAACACCTGTGAGGCGGCAACGACGCGCGCCTCGCGATTGCTTTCGCTGATGTCGCGCAGGCTGAACCACTGGCGTCCGCCATAGCCGCCGTCGAACGGCTCGCTGCCGTCGAGCGACGTGAACGCGACGCCCGGCAGCGCATCGCGCCACACGTCGGCGAGCGGCGTGAGGTCCTGTGCGTTGCTGCCTACCCCGTGCAGCAGCACGACGAGCGCGTGCGCGGCGCCATCGGCCGGCGCCAGACGCCAGCCCCCTTCGAATGCTTCCCAGCTCATGGTCGGACCTCCCCTGTACTGATGATCGTATTGTGTGTCCAGCGCACGCATTTTGCGCGGCGCGCGGCAGGCGCAAGGATACGCTCGCCGCGCAACGCGTGTACGAAAGACTCCGTTTCCCCGCGTTACAGAACGCCGCAACGGCAGCCCGATCGCGCGCGAAAGCCAATCGCAAGCCCCATGACCCTGCACCGCATGGGGATGCTCCTCGGCTGGCGATGACAAAAGACGATTACAGGTATCCTGTGCCGCAAACCGAATACGCGGAGAACCTGCTTGAACCAGCCCGCCGCATCATCGGCGCCGCCTGCGCCGCCGCCGCCGCTCCAGGGAGGCCGTCTGGTCCTCGGCACCATCGCGGTCTCGCTCGCGACCTTCATGAACGTGCTCGACACGTCGATCGCCAACGTCGCCATTCCGACCATCTCCGGCGACATGGGCGTTTCCGTCGACGAAGGCACGTGGGTCATCACCGTGTTCGCGGCGGCCAACGCCGTGTCCATTCCGCTCACCGGCTGGCTCACGCAGCGCTTCGGCCAGGTGCGCCTGTTCGTCACCTCGATCCTCTCGTTCGTGCTGGCTTCGTGGCTGTGCGGCATCGCACCGACCCTGCCGTTCCTGCTGGTCGCGCGCGTGCTGCAAGGCGCCGTGGCCGGCCCGCTGATTCCGCTCTCGCAGGCCATCCTGCTCGGATCCTGGCCGAAAGACAAATCGTCCACCGCGCTCGCCTTCTGGGCGATGACCACGACCGTCGGCCCGATCGCGGGACCGGCGCTCGGCGGCTGGATCACCGACAGCTACAACTGGTCGTGGATCTTTTACATCAACATTCCGGTGGGCCTCTTCGCGGGCTTCGTCACGTGGACGATCTATCGCAACCGCGAGTCGCCCACGCGCAAGCCGCCTATCGACGTCGTGGGCCTCGGTCTGCTCATCGCCTGGGTTGCCTCGCTGCAGATCATGCTCGACAAGGGCAAGGACCTCGACTGGTTCAACTCGCCGGTGATCGTGACGCTCGGCGTCCTCGCGCTCGTCAGTTTTGCGTTTTTCCTCGTGTGGGAGCTGACCGAGGAGCACCCGATCGTCGATTTGCGTTTGTTCGGACAACGTAACTTCCTCGGCGGCACGATCGCGATTTCGGTGGCGTACGCGGTGTTCTTCGGCAATCTGGTGCTGCTGCCGCAATGGATGCAGGAGTACCTCAACTATCGCTCCGTGGACGCGGGCCTCGTGACCGCGCCGCTCGGCGTGTTCGCGGTTATTCTGTCTCCGGTGGTGGGGCGCCTGTTGCCGCGCTCCGACGCGCGCATCATCGCGACGATCGCGTTCGTGATGTTCGCGGGGGTGTTCTACATGCGTTCGCAGTACGTGATCGAAATCGACACCTTCCATCTCGTGCTGCCCACACTGCTGCAAGGCATCCCCATGGCGCTCTTCTTCGTGCCGCTCACGGCGATCATCCTCGCGGGACAGCCGCCGAGCCGCGTGCCCGCGGCGGCGGGCCTCTCGAACTTCGTGCGCGTGTTCTGTGGGGCAGTGGGCACCTCGATCGCGACCAACGCATGGAACAACCGCACGATCCTGCATCACGCGCGGCTCACGGAGCAGGCCTCGGTCAACAACCCGATCTTCGTGCAGGCGATGGACCAGACGCAGAAGGTGCTGAATTTGAGCGAGCCCTCCGCACGCGCGCTGTTCGACTTCCAGCTCACCACGCAGGCCGCCATGATGGGACTGAACGACATCTTCTATATCTCGGCGATCATCTTTCTCGTGATCATTCCGCTCATCTGGATCACGAAGTCGACGAAGGGCGGCGCAGGCGGCGGCGCAGCAGGGGCGCATTGACCCGCGAGGTCGAGTCGGGGCGCGCAATGAAGCCGGGGCGGTAAGCGCGAGCCGCTACAATCGCGGTCACCGCGGCGGGCGCTCCGCCGCGACTGCCCGGCTTTCTCCCATGAATCACACGTTCGACTACACGCTCATCCTCGACGCCATCCATCGCGACCTGCAGCCGTATATCGGCACGGGCCGCGTCGCCGACTACATTCCCGAACTCGCCACAGTGCGCGCCGATCACTTCGGCATGGCCATCGTCACGGTGGACGGCCAGGTGTATCGCACCGGCGACGCCAATGTGCGCTTTTCCATCCAGAGCATTTCGAAGCTGTTCGCCTGCACGCTCGCGTTCCAGCTGCTCGGCGACGCGCTCTGGCAGCGCGTAGGCCGCGAGCCTTCGGGCACGGCATTCAACTCGCTCGTGCAGCTCGAATTCGAGGCGGGCAAGCCGCGCAACCCGTTCATCAACGCGGGCGCGCTCGTCGTGACCGACGTGCTGTGCCGCCGCTTCGTGCAGGCCGAAACCGCGCTCGTCGATTTCATGCGGCGGCTTGCGGGCGAGCCCGGCATCGGCTACGACCTGCGCGTCGCGCAGTCGGAACTCGCGCACGCCGAGCGCAACCGCGCGATGGCGCATTTCATCGCGAGCTTCGGCAACCTGGAGATGCCCGCCGATACCGTGATCGACGCGTATTGCCGCCAGTGCGCGATCTCGATGAGCTGCGTGGAACTGGCGCGAGCGGCGCTCTTTCTGGCCAACGGCGGCGTCTCGCCCGCGAGCGGCGAACCCGTGCTCGATGCGAGTTCGGCCAAGCGCCTTTCTGCGCTGATGCTGACCTGCGGCACCTACGACGCGGCCGGCGACTTCGTCTACCGCGTGGGCTTACCTGCGAAGAGCGGTGTGGGCGGCGGGATCATCGCGGTGCTGCCCGGCGAGTTCGCCGTGTGCGTGTGGTCGCCGGGACTCGACGCGACGGGCAATTCGCTGGTCGGCTCGCTAGCGCTGGAGTGGTTGACGACGCGCATCGGGCGCTCGATTTTCTGAGGCCTGGGTGAACGCCATCCGGTCAGCATCCGCAAGCCCTGCGCGACGGCGCAGCCTCAGAGCGGCGGCCGCTCGAGCGTGAGCCAGCGCTGCACGGAAGGCCTCTGCCACTGAGCCAGAGCGTATTGCGCCAGCCGATGCGGCACCGGATCACCGTTCAGCACCAGACGGTTCAGCATCAACGCCAGATCCACGTCGGCGATGGACCACTCGCCGAAGAGATGCCTTTCGCCTTGCGCGAGCAGCGCTTCGGCCATCGCGAAGAGCTTCTCAGCCGCGAGTTGCGCTGCGCTGGAAAGTGGCGCCGCGGTCGGGCCGTAAAACACGACCTCGGTCGAGCGTTCCTGGCGGATCGACATGAGATCGCTGCGCAGCCACGCCTGAACCTGGCGCGCGCGGGCGCGCTGTTGGCGATCCGCGGGATAGAGCGCCACGCCGGGGAAGGTTTCGTCCAGATACTCAGTGATCGCCGATGACTCCGAGAGCGCGAAGCCGTCGTGGATCAGGGTCGGCACGCGCCGCGTGAGCGACATCGCCGCGAATTCCGGCTGCTGGTTTTCGCTTCTTGCGAGATCGACGGTCGAAAGCTCGAAAGCGAGCGCCTTCTCGTGCAGGGCGACGAAGACGGACATCGCATAGGGACTGGCGTACTGGGCGTCGGCGTAGAGGTGGAGAGTTGGATTGGTCACAGTCGGCTCCGTTATCGGCGCCGACGATAGTAGCAAGCAGGGCCGCCGTTGCGCTCGACCACTGACGGGCAGACCGAACCAGGCCGCCCCGCTCCGCTCACGCCGTCGCCGAGACCAGCCCCGTGGTCTTGCCACTCGCGACCATCAACTGCGCCAGTGAACTCTGCACGCTCGCCAGTTGCGACGCGATCTGGCTGACCTGGCTCGCGTCCGATTGCGACGGCGAGCTCAACGCGCTTTGCGCACTCTGGATCTGCGCCTTGATCTGGCTGATCTCGCCCGAGTTCGACCCTTGCGCCGCGGCGCCCGAGGTCTGCGACGACACCTGCGCTAGCTGCGCCTGAAGCGACGCGATGAGCGCATTCAATTCGTCGAGTTCGCTCGATGACGAACTGCTGGAGGATACCGCGCCGCCACCGCCGCCGCCCGACTTCGAGGTTGCCGAGGTGCTTTGCGTCGAAGTCGAAGTCGACGTGGTGCTGCTGCTGGACGCGCTCGTCGAGGAACCCGTCGTGCTGTCGCCGTTCGAATTCGACGATTGCGCGCCAGAGGACGCGCCATTGCCTGCGCCGCCCGTCGAGGTCTGACCGCCGCTGCCGTAGGCAGTGGTCGTAGTCGTAGTCCCGGTAATGGGTTGAATCTGCATGGAATCTCTCTCGCCGCAAGTCGGGGGCAGCGCCGCTGCCGAATAACGCCCTATCCGAGTGTTATCGGCAAGCCTGAAGGATTCTTGAGAGCGTTTTCCGCGCCGCTTTTATCGCGCGAGCGGCCGTGGTCTGCCTACACCATGAGGTATCCGTGCCGCATACCGAGCATCACCGCTTCGGTGCGATTGGTCGCGCCGAGTTTGCCGAAGATGGACGAGAGATGGGATTTCACCGTGTTGTCCGAGATATCGAGTTGCCGGGCGATTTCCTTGTTGCCGAGGCCGTCGGCGAGCATCGCCAGCACTTCTATCTCCCGGTTCGACAAGGCTTCGAACGGTCCGCCGGATGCCGACTGGCGCAGCGGTTTTCGCCCGGCCAGCAGCCTTGCGAGGATATCGGGCGACAGCACGCACAGGCCGGCGGCGGCCGCTTCGATGGCCGCGACGATTTCGGCGGGCGTCACGTCGCGCGACAGGATTGCTGTCGCCTCGGCGGGCAGTTCGTCGACGAACGCGTCGCCATCCGGGTCGTCGAGCAACAGGACCAGCGCGGGTGGCGCGCGGCCAGGTTCGAACAGTGTCTTGAACGCGTCGCTCGCCTGAGGCTCGATGTCGGCCACGACGACATCCGGCACCGAACCGGCCAGGTAAGCGGCGAGCGCTTCGGCGTCGGCGGCGCTACCCAGGAACGCGAGTGCCGGCTCCGCCTCGACGACCGTCTGCAGGCCTGCGCGCACCTGCGAAGATGCCGCGATTACCGCGACTCGCACCGGCCCCGTGGGTTCCATCGTTCCGTCCGACATATCGCCGCGTCCCGGACCTCACCTGCATGCATTCCGCTGGGGCCGCTCGCCCACGGTGACCGCGCACGCGTGGCGCTCGCCGCCCCGGATCAATGTGACTGACAACGGCTGCCCGATGCCCGTCGAGCCCAGCGCGGCATGCAGGTCGCCCATGTCGCGGCAGGGTTTGCCGTCCAGTTCGATCAGCACATCGCCTATGAGCACGCCTGCCTGTTCCGCAGGACCGCCCGGCGCAAGCGAGCTGATCAGCAATCCGCTATTGAACGACAGGTTCATTTTGTCCATCCACGCGTTCGGCAGGCTGACCTGCTGTGTGCCGACGCCGAGATAGCCCCGCGAGACGCGCCCCTTGGCCATCAGTTCATCGGTGACGCGCTCGACCGTCATCGCGGGAATCACCATGCCGGCGCCGCGCATCAGTCCCGCCGTGCAGATGCCCACGACCTGACCGCGCATATCAGCGAGGGCCGCGCCCGAGAACCCCGGGCGCAGACCGCCGTCCAGCCGCACGAATGCGTCGAGCTGGCCGCCGCGCCACGTGCGCCAGGCGCCGCCTGTTCCGCCGATCACGCCAAAATCGGCGCTGACGCCGAGTTCGTCGGTACGCGCAACGGCGAGCGCCAGATGACCCGGCTTCAGTGAGCCCGCATCACCGGACTCGACGGGGCCCACGTCCACCCCGTCCAGTTTCAGCACGGCGAGATCGGTGCCCGGATCCTGGCCTGCGAGGACCGCGGCGACCGCACGACCGTCGGTCAAGCTGATTTCGATCCCTTCCTCACGCCGGATCGTGTGGGCAGCCGTCACGACGACGCCATGGCGCCAGATTACGCCGCTCGACGGCATGCGATGCCGGCCATGGATTGCCACGACGCTCTGCCCGACTCGCGCGACAATGTCGGCCAGAGCGTCCGAGAGAACCATTAAAGGATTTGCGCTCGAAGATGTTGTTTCCATTGCAAGTCTCCTGCCAATGTCGGTTCACAATTCGTGGGTTCCCAATTCGTCGGTTCCTAATTCATGGGTTCACAATGACAGAACGACAGGCGGCGCGCACCACCCAAATGGGTAGTCGCATCGATGGAGTTCACACGGAGTCAACGCGGGAGGAAGGCCATGAGGTTGCTTGCCAGATTCACATCGGGCATCCGGCGCACGCGCTTGTGGTGGATGGCCATGATGACCGCGGCGCTCTGTGTGCTGGGCCAGGGCGCATTCGCGCAAGCGGACGCGAGGGCGACGAGCCTGCGCGAAAAGTATCAGAGTCTCACGCAGCTACTTGCGCAAAACCAGTTTCAGCGCCCGCTGTACCTTGAATCCCAGGAGTTGCCATCGGCACTCAAAGGCGATATTTATGGCGTGGTCAACTTCCCTTTCGCGACGGTCAACGACACGCTCAACCACCCGACTCAAGGGCCCGCCAACTGGTGCGACGTGCTGATCCTGCACTTGAACATCAAGTACTGCCATGCCTCGACCAGCGCGAGCGGTACGATTCTCGCGGTGAATATCGGCAAGAAAACCGAGGAATCGCTTTCCTCATCGTACCGCGTGCAATTCACCTGGAACCAGGCAGTGAGCAGCCCTGGCTATTTTCGCGTGGAGCTTTCCGCCGCCACGGGTCCGCTGAGCACGAGAGACTACCGGATCGTGCTGGAGGCCATACCGGTGGGTGACGATCGCACCTTTATTCACCTGACTTACGCCTACGGTTACGGCACGGCGGGAAGGCTTGCCATGAAAGCCTATCTGGCGACGATAGGCAGCGACAAAGTCGGCTTTTCCACCACCCGCGATCCGTCGACGAACGAAACGCGATACATCGGCGGCGTGCGCGGTCTGGTCGAACGCAACACGATGCGCTATTACCTCGCCATCGAAGCGTATCTCGATGCGCTTTCCAGCCCGCCCGCCGCCCGCCTCGACAAACGCCTCGCTGAGTGGTTCGACGCGACGGAGCGGTATCCGCGGCAACTGCACGAGGTCAGCCGCGCCGACTACATGCAAATGAAGCACAACGAATATCAGCGTCAGCAGACCGCGCAGTAGCCCGCGCAGAAGTCCGCGTAGTAGCCCGCGCAGCGCACGGGCGTTGCGGCGCAGGCTTTTTCGCGCTCCTGCTGCGTTCGCCCGCTGCTGAGTGCTGCGGTGTCATCGCCCAGGCGGCGAGGTGGAAAACGCTCGCCGTCCTTTCGAGCAGCCTCGCCTGATCCTGGGACCTGACAGAGGTGCCAGCTTGTGTGAACCTCGGACAAGCGCCAGCTTTCCCGATCGATGCCAACAAGATATTCAGGACCCCTTCTGGTATGCGACAGCCGCCGGAATCAGTAGCGCGCCAGCTGGTTGCCATTGACCTGCACGCGGTCGCCCGGACGCAGGTCGCCGGACGTCGGCACATTGAACGCGCGCGTGGAGCCGTCGCTCAGTTGCACGTCGATCTGGAATCCTGCGGGCTGGCCCATCTGCTGGCCGATCTGGTTGCCAGCGTAGGCTCCGCCGAGCGCGCCGATGACGGTCGCGGCGTCGCGGCCGCGGCCACCGCCCACCTGGTTGCCGAGCACGCCGCCAACCAGCGCGCCAACCACGGTTCCGGCGATGCCCGAAGCGCCCGTGGCGTTGCTCAACGGCCGGATGCTCGAGATCGTGCCGTACTGCGTGCCATATTGGTTGCCGTATTGCGGATTGTACTGAGCACCGTACTGACCGTTGCTTTGCGTATCGTACGGCTGTTGCGGCGCAGGCGGCGGTGCGTAGACGGGTTGCCGCACGGTGCCCGGTTGTGCGTAGGCGGGCTGGCTATACGCCGGCGCCGCCGGTGTTGCATATTGGCCCTGGTTGCCTTGCTGCGCGCCGTACGGCGAGTAGCCCGGCGCAACGCATGCAGACAACGAAAGACTTGCTGCCGCGACAAGCGCGGCGGTGAGTGCGGACCTGGTAGAGAGCATGTACGTCACGGTGGGTTCGCGTTGTCGCCGCTGCGGGCACGACAAGCATGAGGAGGAGTGGCAATTGCGCGGCAGTATAAGCAAAGCCCACCCGGACGTCCGCTGCGCGCGGGTAACAACATGTAAAGTCCGTTGCCGGATGAATGGCGGCGCGCCGGGCGCGGCGCCATTCATCCGTTGGAATCAAGCAGGCGCCGGATTCCGCGAAGTCTCAATGCAGGGTTTGGACGCTGCCGGCCTCATCATCGGACGCGGCCTGTTCGAGGATTGCGCAGCGGAAGTCGAACTTGACGCGAAGGATTGCTGATTCGACCCGTGCGTCGCCGCGGTGGCCCTTCAGGCGAGTATCGATCGCCTCCTCGACGGCGAGAATCGCCTGCTCGATACTCTCCGGATCGTCGCTGTCGAATCCGACCTCGACCTCGATGCTCTCCAGCAGGTTCAACGCGGTTGCAATGTCTTCGGAAGCGACGAATAGCGTCTCGGCGTTCTCTCTCATCTACCCTCCCCGTTGGATTGTCCAGCTCTACAGACAGCTGCGAGTTGCACGCCTATCGTTGCACATCCAGAACAATTCTGCCGGCGACGAAGGCCAGCGTTGGGATTGAAACAACGGAAGGGTTGCCGTCCGTCGTGAAGCGAATAGAATCGAAGGTTCCAGCCGATAGCGTAAAGGCAATCGCCCCGCCCTCGGGCACGGTTCCGACCTGCTAGACTGGAAGTTCCCCCGCGAACCATGGAGGGAATCATGACGACGGTCTACGTGGTGAAGACTGGCCAGCAGTACCTCTGCTGCGCAGAGGACGGCGATATCGGCATGGCGCCGGAGATTAGCGGGGCCAAGTCCTTCGTCTCATACGAGGAAGCCGAAAAGGCGGCGTCCGAGCACGCCGACCCCGGTTACGAAATCGTCGCCGTCAGCGTTGCCACACACTGACGCGCCAGGCTGTTCCGCTTCAACTTACTGGAACTTGCCAGCCGGTGCTTTCGGCTGGCTTTCGACTGCGCCGCCGGCCAGCGCGTGAACCGATCCGGCGAGGAAGTTGAGCATGAACGCGTTCACCTCGTCGGGACGCTCTTGCTGCACCCAGTGACCCGCCTTCGCAATGAGATGCTTCTTCCAGAGGTTGGGAACATTGCTCTCAAGCGCGTCGTAATCCTTCGCTGCCATCTTCACGACGCCATCCAGTTCTCCGGCGAGAAAAAGCGTCGGCTGCATGATCCGGGCGCCGTCGAGGAAGCTGGTCAGCGCCCAGTTCCGATCGATATTCCGATACCAGTTGATTGGCCCCCGAAACCCGCTCCGCTCGAACTGAGCGACGAAATATTGCAGATCCGTCTCGGTCAACCACGGCGGAAGCTCGTCGGGCAACGTGAGGTTGTCCACGAATCGAGTCGATTTGGGAAAGATCGCGAAATTGGCCGGCTGCCCTTTTACCACCGGGTCTCCCGACGCCGTGTAGAGAATGCCAAGCATCGAGCGGCGGAGATCCTCTTCCAGTTCACGCTCGACGCGTCCCGGCAACTGGAAATAGTCCTGATAGAAGTGACATTCCTGCGTAATCTGCGCAAAGCGCACCGACGGACGCACCGGACGTCGAGGCATGTAAGGCACGCTCAGCAGGCCGAGAACGGGAAACAGGTCGGGGCGCAGCAGCGCAGCGTAAGCGGCGACGGCGGCGCCCCAGTCATGCCCGATCAGAATCGCCCGCTCTTCGCCGAGCGCCTTGACGAGGCCGACGAGATCACCGACCAGGTTCAGAATATCGTAAGCCTCGATGGCTTCCGGGGCCTCGGTGAGCCCGTACCCGCGCTGGTCCGGCGCAACCGCGCGATAGCCCGCGGCCGCCAGCGCATCGATCTGCCAGCGCCAGACGTACCAGGACTCCGGCCAGCCGTGGCAGAGCAGCACGAGCGGGCCCGTGCCTTTTTCGACGTAGTGCATGCGGATGCCGTTGACGTACGCGAACTTCTCTTGCAGCCCGTTCATCATGGAGTCGACCTCGTCTCACGCGGTGGGAAAACGCCTGGCGACCATTGTGAATGCAGCGCCGCCAGGCTTCAACCACACCGGTCGTTTTGAGCGTCAGCCGGGGTAGCAAGGATCGACGTGTGCCGTGCGGCCCTCCACGCCGCGATCTCGACGCTCATCCCGAACACGGGGTTCACGTAGCCTCGCACGGCGGCAATGGCGGTCCACCGGATTGCACGCCGCCATCGCGAGCCGCGCCGCTTCGTGGATCGCGCGTGCGTCGAACGGCTTGCCGACGAGGGCCTGCTCGGCGTCCACGGCGCGAATCATCGTGACGCCGACATTCGTCAGAGCAATGCGCGCTTGCTCGACGTTATCGCGCCAAGACGCGACGTGACGGCCGCCGCCGCGGTCGCGAAGTCGCCGGTCTTGCGCTCGAGCTTCGCGTAGCAATCGGCCCGGCGTGGTCTGAACGGTGGCGCCTCTCGCTTTACTTCGACCCGCCAGCCTCCTTCGTCCTAGAATCCATATCAGGGGGCGAGGCGACATGAAGCGCGAAGTGGTCACTGGGCTGCTGTGCGGCGCACTACTCGCCGGCTGCGTGACGGCCGGCGTCGAGGTCAGGCCCGAACAGATGGCGAACTTCAGGCACGGCGTGACGACGCTGCAGGACGTGATCGTCGCGCTCGGCCCGGCGTCAGTCGAGACCGCGCTGGACGACGGCTCGACGCTGCTCGTCTACACCTACGTGACATCGCGTCCGCACCCGGAAAGCTATATCCCGTTCATCGGTTCGCTGGTCGCCGGCGCCGACACACACTCGTCCGCGGCCGTGTTCCTGTTCGATTCGCACGGTCTCCTCAAGAGCGCGAACAGCACGGGCTCGAACGTCGGCACGGGCATGACGAGTGCCCATAGCGCGCAGCCCAGAGCGCCCGCGCCGGTTGCCGACGCGCCCGTTGTTGGCAAGGGCGTCCCGCCGCCCGCCGTTCAGACCGCCCAACCGACGCCGGAAGAAGACGTCGCGCCCGCGTCGCAAATGCCCGGCGAACCGCTGGAAATCAACGTTCAGCCGGCTCCCGTCGAATAGCCGCCGTGCCTCGCGAGAAAATGCGCGCCCGATCGTGCGCGTACGTGCGCCACAGCACACTTGTGAACCCGCAGCGAGAATACGCTAGGAGTCCAAAATTAGAAGCAGCGAACGCCGAAGCAGTCCCGCCGCGGAGGACGACATGTCGAACTTGCCCTGGCTTTCGCAATATCCCGCTGGCGTCGCGGCGGACATCGACCTCGACGACTACCCCTCGATGGCAGCGCTGCTGGAACGGGCCGTCGCGCGCTTCGGCGACAGGATCGCCTTTCATCAGTTCGGCGTGAATCTCACCTATCGCGAACTGGACGAGTACTCCGCGCGCCTCGCCGCCTATTTCCAGAAAGACCTTCGGCTGAAACCCGGCGAGCGCATCGCGCTGATGTTGCCGAACGCCCTGCAACAGCCCATCGCCATGTTTGCGGCACTGCGGGCCGGGCTCACCGTGGTCAACGTCAACCCGCTCTATACCGCGCCGGAACTGGCGAATCTCATCAAGGATTCCGGTGCACGGGCGATCGTGGTCATGGAGGTTTCCGCCGCCACCCTCGAGCGGGCGCTCGGCCAGGTCGCCATCGAGCACGTGATCGTCGCGCGCGTGGCGGAGATGCAGAGCTTCCCGAAATCCATCCTTGTCGACTACGTCGTACGAAAGAAGAAAAAGCTCGTCCCGGACTGGACGATTGCCGGTGCGATCGCCTTCAGGACCGCCATGACCGCGCGCCCGGCCGCCGACTTCACGAGGACGGCGCTTAACCGCGAGACACGGGCATTCCTGCAATACACCGGCGGCACGACCGGCGAACCCAAAGGGGCCGTGCTGACGCATGGCAACGTAGTCGCGGACGTGCTGATATTTGCCGCGTGGGTCAAACCGGTGTTCCGGGCGAGCGGCGAAGTCACGCTCGTCGCGCTGCCGCTCTACCACGTGGCGGCCCTCGTGTGCCAATGCCTGGTCTCGTTTCATCTGGGCACCCGCTGTGTTCTGGTGATGAATCCACGCGATATTCCCTCCCTCGTAAAGGACTTCGCCACGCACCGGCCAACCGTGTTTGGCGGCCTCAACACGCTGTTTACCGCGCTGATGAACAACGAGGCCTTTGGCGCGCTCGACTTCTCCGCGTTGCGCAGCACCTTCGGAGGCGGCACCGCGACCCAGCCCGCCGTTGCCGAACGATGGCAGAAACTCACCGGCACGCCGGTGGTGGAGGCCTATGGTCTTTCGGAAGCCGCCGGCGCGGTGACGGCCAACCCCGTCACGCAGACGGCCTTCGAAGGCACCATTGGCGTGCCGCTGCCTTCCATGCGCATTGAAATCCGCGACGAACGCGGCGCGGCAGTATGCGCCGGTATGCCGGGCGAAATCTTCGTTGCGGGGCCGGTCGTCATGCAAGGCTACTTCAACCGGCCGGAGGAAACGGCGCATGCGATCGGCGCCGATGGATTCTTCGCGACCGGGGACATCGGGACCATGGACGAGCGCGGCGTCATCAGAATTGTCGACCGCAAGCGGGACATGATTCTGGTCTCCGGTTTCAACGTCTATCCAAACGAGGTGGAGGGCGTGCTCTTCCGGCATCCCGGCATTCTGGAGGTCGCGGTCGTCGGTGTGGCCGATTCACAATCCGGCGAAACGCCCGTCGCCTTCGTGGTGAAGAAGGAACCGGCGCTGACCGAGTCGGACGTGGTCGAGTTCGCGCGGACGAGCCTCACCGCCTACAAGGTGCCGAGGCAGGTGGTATTCGTGAACGATCTGCCGAAAACGCCGGTCGGAAAAGTGCTGCGGCGGCAACTGCGAGACCGGTTGGTGAATCAAATCTGAATGGCCCGGCGCCGGAAAACCATTCGAAAAACGAGTTTGTCTTGCCCTCCCGCGACAGCACCGGTCTGATGTCGCTTTCAGCGCGTCACCATGTCCGCTTCGTTCCAGGAGCGACATTTCTGGTCGCATTAACTGTGCGAATCATCACCGTGCGAATTCAGCGTTAAACCGCTCGCCTCCCATGGTTCGACTTTGCCGTGTACGGATTTCTGGCAACCCTGCTGACTCGCCAGTTCTTTCCGAATGGCGACCCGGCGATTGCGTTGATGAAGACCTTCGCGGTGTTCGCCGTCGCCTTTGCATTCAGGCCGCTCGGCGGCGTCTTCTTCGGCGTGGTGGGAGACCGGTGGGCCGCAAGAAAACGCTCGCCCTGACCATCTTGATCATGGCAGGCGCAACAACGGTCATCGGCTTCCTGCCGACCTATGCATCGGTCGGCATGCTCGCCCCCTTGCTGCTCGCGATCGTCCGCTGCGTGCAAGGATTTTCCGCCGGCGGAGAATACGCAGGAGCCTGCGCGTATCTGATGGAACATGCGCCGAAGCACCAGCGCGCGCGCTACGGCAGCTTTCTTCCGGTCTCCACGTTCCTCTCGTTCGCGAGCGCCGCCGTGGTGGCATCCGGACTGGACGCCGTGCTGTCGCCAGAGGCGATGAGCCATTGGGGCTGGAGAATCCCGTTCATCGCCGCTGCGCCTATCGGTCTGGTCGGACTGTATCTGCGCACGCGCCTTGGCGAAACGCCATCGTTTGCCGCAGTCGAACACGATTACGAGCTGGCGCACGCCCCATTGCGCGAAACGCTCAAGACCCAGGCAGGCGCGATCGTGCGCCTCGGTGCCTTCGTGTCCGTGACTGCGCTCTCCTTCTATACCGCGATCGCTGGTGCATGCATGCTTGCGCTCGGCGCGGTCTTGTCGGGCGTGGTCACGGCGGCACTGCTCTCCGAAATCTTTCCGACCCGCACCCGTTATACCGCTTCGGCGATCACCTACAACCTCGCCTATACGATCTTTGGCGGTACGGCACCGCTCGTCGCCACCTGGCTGATAGAGTCGACGGGTAACAGCATCTCCCCCGCTTACTACCTGATCGCGGTCTCGCTGCTGGCCCTGGTTGGCGGGATGTCCCTGCCGGAAACGTCGCGGATATCGCTTGACGATCATGCGCATGAAGGTGCCACGGAACGCGTTGCTGCGGGAGGTCTGCAGGACGCGCCACAAAATTCGCTCTGACGCTGGTCCCCTGCACCGCTCAGTAGGCCGCCCGCAGGGCCTCGGTGGCCAAGGCAAGGCGCGACGCAATGACCTTCACCAGAAAGCGATGAAACTGCTGGGCGGCTGCGGGGTCGTCCTGCTCGAGCGCAACGAGCGCCCCCAGCGACAGCCTGCGCACGCGCGTCGGCACTTCGGCGACCAGGTCCGCGCTGCGCGGCTGCTGCGTGTATACGGCCATTTCCCCGATGACCGTGCCCGGCAGGCAAACGCGCACCCGCACCGACCGCCCGTTGCCGAGCGGCAGCGAAACGGCGAGCCGCCCGCGCTCGATGAGGTACAGCGCGTCGCCCGGGTCCCCGCGATGAAACAGCGCCTGGCCCGCTTGCAGATCCTGCACTTCGAGCCGCGTGGAGAGCGTGTTCAGCGCGCTGGCCGTGAAATGCGCAGCGAGCAGCGCGTGCAGGTCGTCACCGGGCTTCGGCGCGAGCGCGCGCGATGCGAGCACTTGGTCCTCCACCCACTCCAGGCCCGCATCGAGCGTCTCGAATTCGCGAATGCGCAGATTGAGCGTGCCGGTTTTCGTCAGTAGATCGCGCGAGCGCGACGGCAGCGCGGTCAAGATCAGGTCCGCATCCATCGTCGCGCAGAGCTGCCGCAACTTGACGAAGCTGATCGACACCGACGCGTCGATGCCCTGGGTCGACCCGAAATCAAGTACGACGAATCGAACGCGCACCCGATCGCGCGCGGCGAGGCGCTCGCGGATGCGCTGAAGGATCGAATTGGCGGTGCCGAAAAAGAGAAACCCTTGCAGGCACATGCCGCACACCTGGGCGCCGAGCCCGCGCAACGCTTCGGCCTCCTCGATGTTGCGCTCGACATTCGAGGTCCGGGTGCGAAGGTCGAACTCCATGCGAATGCAGCTCACGCGGCCGTAGAGCAGCGTGAACATCACGCACGCGGCAATCACGCCTGCGCCCACGCCGACGAGCACACCCCAGGCGGCGATCGTGCCGAGAATGACGGGCACGAGCAGGTACTCGTACCAGGCGAGCTTCGCCCAGGCGCCGACCACCCACTGCACGATGAGACGCAGCCCCATGAAAAGCTGGAGTCCCACAAGCACCGGCACGGGAAAGAGCGCGACGAGACCGGGCGACGCAGCCAGCACGACGAGGCACGCGAGCGAGGCGAACACGCCCGCCATCCGGCTCGTTGCGCCCACGCGCGCGTTGAGCATCGAGCGATTGAACGACTGATAACCAACCATGCCGCCCAATAGCCCGCTCGCGAGATTGGCGAGGCCCGCGGCCCGCATCTCGCGATTGAGATCGACTTCCTCGCCTGTCGCCGCGCCAATTGCCGTCGAATTCATCAGGATCGTGACGGCCGAAACCGACGTGACCACGAGGCTCTCGGGAAGATGTGCGGCGATCGCCGTCCAGTCGATGCCACCTTGGCCGAGCTGGGCGCGCAGGTGCAGCTCCGGTAGCCCGGTGAGCCGCAGCGCCGCGCGCGGCAGCAGCAGGCCCATGGCGCGCGCGTCGTCGATCGACAGGCCCGCGGCGCGCAGCAGAACGTAGAAGAGCACAATGCCGAAGGCGAGCGTGAGCGGCAGCGCCGCAACGTGTTTCCAGCTGCGCATCAGGATCGTGGCCAGCACGCCGACGACGAGCGCAGGCAGCCAGGCGAGCCAGTGAAGATGCGTCAGCAACGCGAGCGTGTGCCATTGCAGCGACTCGCCCGTCATGACGCGAAACGCGCCGGCGAGGAGCAGATAGCCCGTGCCGGCGAGGAAACCGCCGAGGACCGGGTAAGGCAGAAACTGCAGCGAGCGGCTGCGCTTCGACGACCCGATTGCGTAGAGCACGACGCCGGTCACGAGCGAGCAAAGCGCGATGGCGATCAGCACGGTGAGCAGCAGCGTTTGCGGGGAACCGCCGTCCGCACGCACGCTGCTCGCGACGCCTGCCGCCACGCCGGCGAGAAACGCCGCCGCGTTGCTGTCCGGGCCGCCGATGTTCAGGCGCATCGAACTCGTCAAGGCGATCACGAGCGCCGTGACGACGCAGCTGACGAGCGCCGTGGGCACGCCGAGCATGGCGTAGCGGGCCAAATCGGCGCTGAAGATCATCGTGCCGAGGCTCATCGCGTAGCACAGCATGACGAGCGCCGATACCGCGCCGGCCGCCAGATCGCCGGGCAGCGCCGCGATGCGCGAGCGCGGCGGGACGTCGGCAGCGGTAACGGTCTTGCCCGGCTTCACGTGAATTCCCGGTGCAATGCGCGAGGCGCGATGGGGAGCGATCCAGTATCCGTCCGCGCCGGAAAGCCTGTCAAACGCCGTACGCGGCCCTTGGCGCGCGCCTACACTGGAAATTCACCGGCACCATCCCGACGGGCTCGGGGCGGTTCGCATCAGGCAACCGGCATCGCATCCAGGCGGCGAACATGGAAATTGAGCAATGGCTGCGCGCCCTGGGACTCGAGCAGTACGCGCAAGCGTTCGCGGCAAACGATATCGACCCCTCGCTGCTCGCGCAGCTGACCGACGCGGATCTGCGCGAGCTCGGCGTGCAGTCGCTCGGTCACCGCAAACGGATCCTCGCCGCCGCTGCGCCGAACCCGCCGGCCGCGGCTGTGCCCGGGGCGCAAACGCCGGTCGCAGCCAACGCGCTGGAGATCCCCGCAGACGAACGCCGGCAGGTCACCGTCCTCTTTGCCGATCTCTGCGGCTTCACCGCGCTCTCGCGCACGCTCGATCCCGAGGAGGTGCGCGCGCTGATTGGCCGCTTCACGGCGCTCGTCGACGGCATCGTGCTCGCCTGGGGCGGCACGACCGACAGGCATATCGGCGATGCGGTGATGGCGCTGTTCGGCGCGCCGCGCGCGCACGAGACAGACAC
The DNA here is from genome assembly GCF_024206495.1 of Paraburkholderia sp. CNPSo 3272. Lineage (GTDB taxonomy): Bacteria > Pseudomonadota > Gammaproteobacteria > Burkholderiales > Burkholderiaceae > Paraburkholderia. Next base: position 100,413 of record NZ_JAMBPQ010000015.1, read on the forward strand.
GCTGCGCGCGGCGCGCGCGGCGCTCGACATCCATGAGGCGCTGACGCAACTGAGCGCACAGGCGGCGCGGACGCTGCAGGCCCATATCGGCATCGCGGGCGGCGAGGTCGTCGCCGGCGCGCTCGGCTGCGTCGACGCGCGCGACTACACCGTGACCGGCAGTCCGGTAAATCTGGCCGCGCGGCTCCAGGTTGCGGCGGCGGCCGGCGAGACCTGGCTATCCGATGACGTGGCGCGCGCGCTCGGCGCCGCCGCCGTCTGCGACGCGCTCGGCGAGCAGCGCTTCAAGGGCATCGACACGCCGGTGCGCGCATGGCGGCTGCGCGCGATTTCGAGCGACCCGGCGAGCGAATCGGCGAAGACGGGTCAGAGTGTTTTCGTCGGACGCGAGGCCGAGCTCGAGCAGTTTCATGGGATCGTCCGCGCGTGCGTCGCGAGGCGGGCCGGTCACATCGTCCATGTGCGCGGCGAAGCGGGCATCGGCAAGACGCGTCTCGTCGACGAGATGCGCCGCTATGCGCAGTCGCAGGGCTTCGAGATCCATCGGGGCCTCGTGCTCGATTTCGGCGTAGGCAAGGGGCAGGATCCCGTGCACACGATCGCAGGCAGCCTGCTCGGCCTGCCGGCCGGCGCATCGAGCGACGCGCGGCGCGCCGCCGCCTCGCAGCTCGCCGCCGACGGCAGCCTCGAGGCCGGGCAGCACGCGTTTCTCCACGACCTTCTCGACCTGCCGCTCGCGGACGAATGGCGAACCGTGTACGACGCCATGGACCACGGCGCGCGCAAGCGCGGCAAGCAGGCGCTCGCCGCGAAACTGACCGGCGACGCCTGCAGGCGGGCCGCCACGCTGATCATCGTAGAAGACCTGCATTGGGCCGAGCCCGAAGTGCTCGACTATCTCTCGGCCTTCGCCTCGGGCATCGCGAACGGCCCGGGCCTGCTCGTGACGACCTCGCGCGTGGAAGGCGACCCGATCGATGCGGCGTGGCGCGCGCGCTGCCGCAACACCCCGTTCGCGACGATCGACCTCGGGCCCTTGCGCCAGGACGAAGCGCTGAGCCTCGCTGGGAACTTCATCGACGCGACGCAGCGGGTCGCGCTCGCCTGCATCGAGCGCGCGGGCGGCAACCCGCTGTTCCTCGAGCAGCTCTTGCGCAACGCCGAGGAAGGCAGCGGCAACGCCGTGCCAGGCTCGATCCGCAGCCTCGTGCTCGCGCGGATGGACCGGCTCGCGCCGCGCGACCGCCTGGCCTTCCAGGCGGCTGCCGTGATCGGACAGCGTTTCGGCATTGCGTTGCTGCGGCGGCTCATCGACGACCCCGGCTACGTCTGCGACGGCCTGCTTGCCAATGCGCTCGTGCTGCCGGAGGGCGAGGAGTTCCTGTTCGCCCATGCGCTGATCCAGGAGAGCGCCTATTCGACACTGCTGCGCGCGCGCCGGCGCGAGCTGCACCGCGGCGCGGCCGACTGGTTCGCGCACGGCGACCCCACGCTGCACGCCCAGCATCTCGACCGCGCCGAGGACGAACGCGCGCCGCAGGCCTACCTGGCAGCCGCGCTCGCTCAGCGCACGGCCCACCTGCTCGAGGCCGCGCTGCGCCTCGCCGAGCGGGGCCTCGAGATCGCGCGGACGGAAACGGACCGCCACACCCTGAGCTGCTGCAAGGGCGAACTCCAGCGCGACCTTGGCGACATCGCGGGCTCGATCGCGACCTGGCGCGCGGCGCTCGCGGCGGCACCCGACGACGCCAGTCTGTGCCGCTGCCAGCTCGGGCTCGCGGAAGGCCTGCGGGTGAGCGAAGGACTCGACGAAGCGCTGGGTCTGCTCGAGTCCGCGCAGCGGATCGCGGAACGCGACGACCGGGTGGCCGAGCTCGCGAGCCTTCACTATCTGCGCGGCAACATCTATTTTCCGCTCGGCAGGATCGATGCCTGCAGCGCCGAGCACGAACGCGGGCTCGAGTATGCGCGGCGCCTCGGCCTGCCGGAGGCCGAGGCCCGGGCGCTCGGCGGCCTGGCCGATGCCGCCTACGCACAAGGCCGGATGCGGACCGCGTTCCGCCATTTCAGCGATTGCGTGGCGTTGAGCCGCGAGCACGGGTGCGGCCGGATCGAAGTCGCCAATCTTTCGATGCAGGGCTTCAGCCGCATTTATCTGAACGAGCCGCGGCAGGCGCGCGAAGACGCCGCGGCCGCCGTGCGCGCCGCGGCGCTGATCGGGCAGCCGCGCGCGCAATTGCTGGGCGAGACGCTCGGTGTGTTCGCCTGCTACGAGCTAGGCGATATGCGGGCGACGCAGGTGCATCTGGAGCAGGAAAGGCGCGTGATCCTGCAATTGGGCGCGCGCCGGTTCGAAGCGCAGAACCTGGAAATGCAGGGACGTGTCTGGCTCGCCGATGGACGCCGCGGCGAAGCGGTCGAAGCGCTGCGCGAGGCGCTTGCGATCTCGCGCGAGGTGGGCACGCAGTTCTCCGCGCCGAAGAATCTGAGCGCCCTCGCCTGCGCGGTCGACGAGCATGACGAGCGCACGCGCCTGCTGGCAGAAGGCGCGGACCTGCTGCGCCTCGGCGCGGTCGGCCACAACCATCTCTGGTTCTACCGCGACGCGATCGAAGCGATGCTGGCGGCCCGCGATCCGGCCGGCGCGCTGCGCCATGCGAGCGCACTGGAGGACTACACGCAGCGCGAACCCCTGCCCTGGGCCGAGCTGTTCGCGGCGCGCGGACGCGCACTCGCGCGCGTCCTTCAGGCCCCCGCGGACGAAGCCGCGCGAGGCGAGCTCGCGCGCGTGCGAACCGTGCTGCAGCAGGCAGGCTTCGAGCAATACCTGGCCGCGGTCGATGCAGCGCTTGCCGCTTGAGGCATACGCCCGGCCGAACACGTTTCGCTCAAGGCGTTCCTTCCTTGTGCTGCTTGCGGAACGCAGCCTCGCCTGCATCCGACACTTCGACCCACTTCTTGTCGGGCGGCGCGTCTGCGGTGTAGCTGTCGTGCCAGTTCCACCACTTGTAGGTTGGAGTCTGCGGATAGCCCTCGGGCGAGTCCTCCCAGAGCTCCTGGCGACCCAGCGGCGTAATGTCGAGGTAGTCCCAGGTGCCCCCCATCTGTTCGTCGCCGCGATTGTTGATGAAGTAGGTACGCAATACGCGCTCGCCGTCTCGGTAGAACACGTTCGTGCCGTGCCACTCGTCGACACCGAAGTCGGCGTCGAAGCTGTCCGTAATGGTGAACCACGGCATCTCCCAGCCCATGCGCGCCTTCAGTCGCGCGATGTCGGCCTGAGGCGCACGCGAGACGAAGACGAGCGTGGTGTCGCGGGCGTTCAGATGAGCGACGTGAGCGACCTGATCGGCCACCATCGAGCAGCCCCGGCAGGCATGGTCGGGCCAGCCGAACACGCCCGGTTCGAAGAAAGCACGGTAGACGATCAGCTGACGCCGGCCGTCGAACAGATCCAGCAGACTGAGCTGGCCAGCGGGCCCCTCGAATGCGTATGCCTTCTCCACCGCCATCCAGGGCATTCGGCGTCGCTCGGCGGCGAGGGCGTCTCGAGCCCGGGTCAGCGCCTTTTCATTCACCAGCAACTGCTGGCGCGCTGCTTCCCACGCCTGCGATGAGACAACCGGTGGAGTGGCCATGGCGGGCTGTCCGCCTTTCCTTCCGTTTTCGGCTGATGGACTCATGGCTTTTGCGACCTCCTGAATTAGGGCAAATTCCTGCGGCGCGTTTTGCGTGCTCCACGCGTCGCTCGTCGATTGACGTGAGTAGTTTGCTACGGGGAATCGGAGGTTGGGAGTAACAAGTGTGGCGGTATTTCGAGGGAGTATCGGGTGGACGGGTCATCGGCGAAAGGCGACAAAGCCGACTATCATGATGGGAAGCTGCATTCCTCAGCGCAGGAGTACATCATGACGTCGAATCCATCCAGTGAGCCGACCGGCACCTCCCTCGACCCCGCGCAAACTTCCATCAGCGCGACTGGCCAGCCCGATCCGAAGGGCCTGAAAAATCCGGCCCCAGACGACCTCCTCGATGCCGACGCGGCAGAGCCCGAACCTCACGAGCATCTCCCGTCCAGAAGCGACGACAATTGATTCAACACCGCAGGTGCCGATGCCAGCGCTATCCGGACGTAGGTCCCAACGAATCGGGAATGCTGGTTCCCTCGGACTGATTAAGACAACTCACCGGGATATCGAGGCGATCGCCGCTGAGGTCGGTTACGCCGATGGCGTGATGATTGACGATCGATGGGGTCGCCATCGCGACAGCCGGTCGTAAAATCAGCCGAAGAAGGTATTCAACTCGTAATCCGGCACGTCGGAAAAACTATCTGGATAGACAGAGGCTATAAATAACTGATCGTTGATTTTGCGAATATTGATCGCGCCGGTAGTAACCTGCTTTAGCGTGTCGTCGTTCTGGTCGAATCCGTAAATTGTGGGATCAGTCACCGGAATGCCCCTGATCCACTGCTGCGGACCTCCAACATTATTGTCCAGATCACCGAGTGCCGCTTGTCCCTGCGTGCTGTTCAGCAGATGCTGGGCGAGCCGGGCGGACATATACCGATTCTCGGAGCGACTCTTCGCCAGCATATTTGTTTCGAGCAAAGTCCTCGGGCCGGGCAGACGATTTCCCACCTCGATGTGCCCTCGGTGCATATATTCATGGCCCATTCTCCTTCCGGTAGCGTTATACGCCTGACGCCCGCCAGCTTGTCCTGATGCCGCAGGGCGGGGATTGCCAGGCCCATGCGCCAGGCTGTGACCGTTACTGCGGTGAATCGCTCCCATGACCTCTTCTATCGTATATTGCTTCCTCACATTCGGCATTTTGCTCACCCATTGAAGTAACCATTAATCGGAGACGGCAATTGAGAAACAATTCTCGAGCGCGATGCCACTTCACATGTCTCGACGTGAATAAAACACCTGAGTGGGAAATTTATTCCACGCGTGCCGCTTAAAGCGCACGAAGTGTCGAGACGGGGCGGTTACCGGCACGTTCCGACCTTCAGTGAACGCGCTTAATTTGCCGACGCCAGGCGGAAAGCATCGACGGCCCACAACGCTTCGGCCTGGACAAGCGGTTGCGATCGCACGAGCCAATCGGCAAGCGACATCAGGCTGATTCCTGGCCGCACAGGGTCGCCGAACGATTCCGAAACGAACGGCACATCGTCTTCCGGACGACGAACGATCTGAACGATGTGAGTGACACCGCGAACCCGTGGATGGTTTGCCGCCCAACCTGGCGCTCCCATCTTCAACCCGATGGTGGCGCAGCGCGGAAGGCTGCATGCATTGATTTCGGATCCCGCAAGGATATATCCCGTCCGAACTGCGATTTCCTGAATGATGCGATCCGACCACGCTTGCATGGCTCGAATATCAGGATCACTAAACACGATATGGCCAGACGCATCATTTTCCGCACACATGGCTTCTGTAAGCAGCAGCCCAGTCCATCCGGAACAGTCGATGACCGGAGGGCTCTCCAAGAGTCCTTCTGCCTTTGCGCCCCGCCGGTATCCGACTCGCCCTGTATAGCGTTGCACGAGCCGCCACATTGCGGTTTCCGCGGTCGATAGTGTCATGATGACCCATGGTGAGCGTCGGTTGCCGGCCCCGGACGGCGAAATCGGGAGCGCGGGATTTCTGCAATTGCAGTGATCTCAACGGTCAATTCCGGGCGGTACAAACGCTCGACCTGAACGGTAGTCGTAACCGGATAAGGTGCAGCGAAGAATTCACTTCGAATGTCCCCAGCGGCCATGAATGCCTCGATATCCGTCGCGTAGTGAACGAGGGAAATCACATCAGTCATTTGTCCTCCCATCGCCGCCAGCACGTTGCGAATATTCTCGAGGACTTTGCGCACTTGTAATCGCATGTCGTTGGGTCCAACGACTCGCCCTTCCCGGTCGAGCGATACCTGCCCCTTCAAATGGACCACCTGGCCGTCGCCCTGGATAACCGCCATCGAAAACGCACCGAACGGCGCCCAGACACCTGGAAGATTCACAGCATCGACCATTCCGGCCTCCTGTGGTGACTTAGCTTCCGATTATGCGCTTGGCCACCAAGGTACCTGAACGGTTACAGGAACAATCGATGCGCGCCCTGTTTATCAGCCCAATGGCAGGAGCGAACGCATGATTGAACCTACCGACTTTCTGGCCATGACGACCGCCCTACGCGACGGTTATCGCAATGAGGTAGTCACAACGGTTAACGATCACGACATTCACGTCAGCGTGATGGAGGTGCCGTTCTTGTGGCATTTTCATCCCGACTCCGATGAGACGTTCATCGGAATCGAAGGTGTGCTGATCATTGATTTTGAAGATGGGACAACGGAGTTGCGCGCGGGGCAGTTGCTGACCATCCCCGCAGGCGTGCGCCACCGCACGCGCCCGGGCAGCGCACGCTCGATCAACCTGACGGTGGAAAAAGCCAATGCCACAACGATCCGCTGTGACGCGCCCAGGGAAGGGTGACTAGCAATTCGAGGTCTGTCGCCTCTTCGGCGAATCGAAGTCGCCGGTAGGACACCAGGTAATACGCAGCAGTAACGGGCGTTGCGCTGGAGGCAAGCGCCCGAGCCAAGACCCGACCGCGTGCTCACACCCCAAATATTTTCTTTGACAACCGCTCTTACGATATATATCTTAAGACATGTTTTAAGATACTCATCAGACAGGAGGCCCTATGCGCCGCCACCATCCGCACTTTGGTCAAACCGGCCGTCACGGCCACTCCCCGCGCGATCCGCGCGACTTCTTCGGCGGCCGCCACCCGGCCATGCAGGCGCTTCACGCGCTGCGCCACGCAATGGGCCGCCATCGCGGCGGCGAAGGTCCAGGGGACTTTGGCGAGCGCTTCGGCGAAGGTTTCGGCCGCGGCTTCGGTGGCTTCGGCGACGGCGACGGTTTTGGCCGTGGTCGCAAGTTCACGTCCGAAGACCTGCAACTCATGCTGCTCGTGCTGCTCGCCGAGCGCCCGAGCCACGGCTACGAACTCATCAAGGCGCTCGACGCGCGTTCGAACGGCTTCTACAGCCCGAGCCCCGGCATGGTCTATCCGGCGCTCACGTACCTGGAAGAGCTGGGCTATGTGAGCGTGACGCTCGAAGGCAACCGCAAGCGCTACGAGCTTTCGCCCGAAGGCCGCGTGTACCTCGAGGCCAACCGCGAACGTGCGGACCTGATCCTCGCGAAGCTCACGCACTTCGGCCGCAAGATGGAAGTCATGCGCCGCGCCATGGCCGGCGAGGATCCCGCCGAAGGCAGCGCCTGGGTGCGCGAGCTGATCGAGGCGCGCCGCGCGCTCAAGCGCGCACTGCTGAGCCGCACCGACGCCGCGCCGGAGGAACAGCGCCGCATCGCCGCGATCCTTGCGCGCGCCACACAGGAAATCGAAACCGGCGGCGACAACAGCGACGTTTGACAGCCCGCTTCCACGCGCCACGCGGCGGCCCACGCCGCGCCACCCCAACATCATCGGAGCCATACATGCAGAACCCGTCCCACCTCGAAGTCGTCCGTGTACGTCACCCGCTGAAATTCCGACTGTTGCGTGTGGCGCGCGTCACGGCGCTCTCACCCGCGCTCGTGCGCGTCACGCTCACGGGCGATCTGAGCGACTTCGTCTCGGCGTCGTTCGACGATCACATCAAGGTGTTCTTTCCCTCCGCCGGCGAGGAAAAGCCGGTACTGCCAACCCTCGGCCCTGACGGCATCGCGTTTCCCGAAGGCGTCGAGCGCCCCGCGGCGCGCGACTACACACCGCGCCGCTTCGATACGCAAACCAACGAGCTCGATCTGGAATTCGCGCTGCACGAAGCCGGTCCGGCGACGGCATGGGCGGCTCAGGCGCAGCCCGGCCAGTATCTCGGCGTAGGCGGCCCGCGCGGCTCCATGGTGATTCCCACGGGCTTCGACTGGCATCTGCTGATCGGCGACGAAACGGCGCTGCCCGCTATTCAGCGGCGCCTCACGGAGTTACCGGCCGGCGCGCGCGTGGCCGTGGTCGTCGAAGTGGCGAACCGCGCGGCCCGCATCGAACTGCCCACCGAAGCCGATCTTTACGCCACGTGGTGCTACCGCGACGAAAGCGAGTCGGAGCATCCGCTCGTGGACGGCGTGTCCCAAGTGTGGCTGCCGCCGGGCGAGGGCTACGTGTGGGCTGCAGGCGAAGCCTCGGCGATCCGCGCGGTGCGCGCGCATCTGTGCAACGCGCGCGGCGTCGACAAGAAGCGCATTCGCGCTTGCGCCTACTGGCGCCGCGGCGCGCAGGGGGCCCACGAAACGATCGACGACTGATCGATCGCGCTGGCGCGGCAACAGTCACGCCTTTTTACCTTCAGGCTCCAAGCCCATACATGACCACTTCTCTGACACCGCTGCGCGAACGCACCCTGCTCTGGCTGCTGGCGCTCACGCAGTTCACTGTCATCATGGATTTCATGGTGATGATGCCGCTAGGCCCGCAGATCATGCACGCGTTCGCGATCACGCCCGCCGCGTTCGCGACGGCTGTTTCCGCGTATTCGCTCTGTTCGGGTCTATCAGGACTCCTTGCTGCGACGTATATCGATCGTTTCGATCGCCGCCGTCTGCTGCAAATGACTTACGCGCTGTTCGCGCTCTCGAATCTCGCCTGCGCGCTCGCCACGAACTTTCATCTGCTGCTCGCCGCGCGTGCGTTCGCAGGGCTCACCGGCGGCGTGCTCGGCTCGATCGTGATGGCGATCGTGAGCGACGTGATTCCCGCCGCGCGGCGCGGCGCGGCCACGGGCATCATCATGACGGCATTCTCCATCGCCGCGATCGCGGGCGTGCCGGCCGGCGTGCTGCTCGGCGCGCATTACGGCTGGAGCGCGCCGTTCATGCTGCTCGTCGTGCTCTCGGTTGCGATCTGGCTCGTGGGCTCGCGCGTCGTGCCCTCGCTCACCGAGCACCTCGGCCAGCGCACGCCGCTCGCGCAAGTGCTGCCGAACCTCTGGCGACTGCTCACACTGCCGCGCCACCTGAAGGCCTTTGCGCTCACCTTCACGATGATGGCCGGCCATATGCTCGTGATCCCGTTCATCGCGCCGATGCTCGTCGGCAATCACAGCATCGCGCCGCAGCAGCTTTCATGGCTCTATATGGCGGGCGGCGCGGCGACGTTCGTGACCTCGCGCGCGGTGGGCCGTCTCGCGGACCGCTACGGCAAGCGCCGCGTGTTCCGCGTGATGGCGCTCGTTTCGCTCGTGCCTGTGCTGTTCGTCACGCATCTGCCCACGCTGCCTTTCCTCGCGCTCGTGGCGTTCTTCGCCCTGTTCATGATCTCGATGTCGGGCCGCATGGTGCCGATGCAGGCATTGCTCACGACGATTCCCGAGCCCGCGCGGCGCGGCGCCTTCCTGAGCGCCAACAGCGCGGTGCAGGCGCTCGGCACCGGCATCGGCGCGTGGCTGGGCGGCCAGTGGCTCACGAATGGCGCGCACGGCGCGATCATCGGCTTCGGGCAGAACGGCTGGATCGCCGCAGCGCTCACGTGCGTGGCGGTGTTGTGGGTTTCGCGGGTGCGTGGGGCGTCGGAAGACGTGTCGAATGACGTCGCCGCAACTGTGAGCGCAGCACCGGCGGCTGCGGCTGCGAAATCCTGAGCCACAAAAGAAAACCGGTTCGCAGCCGTGGCGCGCCTCATGAGCGCGTCACGCACCGCGAACCGGTCGTGCTTCAGGTAGAAAGCGGATGAAACCGCGGGCCTTGGGTAGCTTGCCCGCGTGCAGCGCGGGACCCGACCGGCCGATCGGGTGCCCGCGCTGCGTCGCTCCGCGAGGGAGCGAGCCAACGATGCTTAGAAGCGGTGACGCAGACCCACCGTTGCGGCGACCTGGTTCTGCGAGGTCGACGGCGACAGCGTGTTGATCATCGCAACGTTCGCGCCGGCGTCGCCGAGTTCGCCCGAAGCGTGCTGATACACGGCGCCGGCGTAGACGTCGGTGCGCTTCGACAGCGAGTAGTCAGCCGTCAGCGAAACGGTGTGCCACTTCGGATCGCCCGAACCGTTCGAACCCGTGACCTTGCCGTCCGTGAACGTGTACGACGCGTTCAGGGCGAGAGCCGGCGTGAGTGCATAGGCGCCGTTCAACTCGAAGTTGTCGAGGTGCAGGTTCGTGCCCGTGGGGATCGAGAACGTCGTGCCGCCCTGACCGCCCGCGATCAGGTTCTGGTACTGCGTGTGCGTCCACACGAAGCCAACCGTTGCCGGGCCGTAGTTGTAGTTCGCGCCTGCGCCGAACGTGCGTTGCGTTTGAGCCGACAGGTTGAAGTTGTTGCCGTTCGATGCCGAACTCGCGCCGTTCGTGTTACCGGTGCGCGTGTTGTTGATCTGCAGGTAGGCAGCCGAGAAGTTCAGCGGGCCGTTGCCGTACGACGCGCCTGCGCTCCATGCGCGGTTGTTCGCGAACTGGCCGGCGTCGTTGCTGAAGCCATACAGGCCGCCGAACTTGAAGCCCTGGTAGTTGACGCTCTGGTACTTGACCGAGTTCTTGATCGAGAACGAGTGGTCGAGGTTGTCGTTGTCGAACGGGTGAGCCGCGAGGTTGTTGCCGTAGCCGCTGCCGGTTGCCGAGAGCGGTGCCAGGTAGTCGACCATCGAGTCATACTGGCGGCCGAGCGTCAGCGTACCGAAGCGGTCGCTCTGCAAACCGACGAACGCCTGGCGGTTGAACATCGTGCCGCTCTCGGTGTCCTTGCCGTTGTTCAGGTTGAAGCCGTTTTCCAACGTGAAGATCGCATGCAGACCGCCGCCCAGGTCTTCGCTGCCCTTCAGGCCGAAGTACGTGTCGCCGACGGTGCCGCTACCCTGGTTCCATGCGGCGTGGCCGCCTGCATTGTTCGCGTAGACGATACCCGCATCCAGTGCGCCGTAGAGAGTAACGCTGCTTTGTGCGTGAGCGGAGGCTGCGAATGCGCCGAGGACGCCCGCGATAATCAAAGTATTCTTCATGACTTTCCTTATGACATTCAGACCGCGCTGACGCGGCTCCGGGTATTGGAGCCACACCGGCAATCCCGGGCGAAGTCTACGTGTCAAAGGCTTTAAATCGTCTTGGCAAACGCTGTAACAGTTATTTGCTAAATCTGGAAATATCGGAATAATAATCCGTAAGTCATTGTGGCGAATGGGAAATACGGAGTAATGCGCAGATCGGCCGGGATAGGCCGTGTGGCAAGGACGCGACGCCCGCTTCAGCGCGGAAATTCGATTATTGTGAAAAGTGGATTAATTGCAGGCAACTTCGCGAGATTAAAATCTTCGCTGCCGATGAAACTTTATGAGCACGATCATAGTCTTATCGCGCGCGTGCATTATTGCTATATACAGCGATTATTATTGCGCGAAATCGCGATTATCAAACCGATGATTTTCGGCGTCCTTTGCGGCGCTCGTCGGCGTCCCTCGCGCGGCACGCGCGCGGGCGCGGGCGCGCGCATCCGTTAAAATCCCGGAATGCGCGCGCACAGCGAGCGCACCACCCGCATCGACGCCACTTCTACCGAACGGCCGCGTCGCCCTCACCCGTCCGGCGCGAGACCCCGTCATGACAAACAAAGCCACTCCTACGCACGCCCAGCCCTTCAGCGAGCTGCCGCTCGCGCCCGCTACGCTCGCCAACCTCACACGCCTCGGCTACGTCGACATGACGCCGATCCAGGCCGCGAGCCTGCCCATCGCTTTCGCGGGCCACGACCTGATCGCCCAGGCCAAGACCGGCAGCGGCAAGACGGCGGCCTTCTCGCTCGCGCTGCTCTCGCGCCTCGACCCGCGCCGTCAGGACGTGCAGGCCATGATCCTCTGCCCCACGCGCGAGCTGGCCGACCAGGTCACGCAGGAAATCCGCCGCCTCGCGCGCGCCGAAGAGAACATCAAGGTGCTGACGCTGTGCGGCGGCACGCCCATGCGCCCGCAGGCGGCGAGCCTCGAACACGGCGCGCATATCGTCGTGGGCACGCCGGGCCGCATCATGGATCATCTGGAGCGCGGCAACCTCGCGCTCGGCGCGCTCAATACGCTCGTGCTCGACGAAGCCGACCGCATGCTCGACATGGGCTTCTTCGACGACATCGCCACCGTGGCGCGCCAGTGCCCCAAGGAGCGCCAGACGCTGCTCTTTTCGGCGACCTATCCCGAAGGCATTACGAAGCTGAGCCAGCAATTCCTTCGCAACCCGAAGGAAGTCAAGCTCGAAGAGCACCACGACGACAGCAAGATCCGCCAGCGCTTCTATGAAGTCACGGAAGACGAGCGCCTGCACGCCGTGGGCATGCTGCTCAACCACTATCGCCCCGTCAGCACGCTCGCGTTCTGCAACACCAAGCAGCAATGCCGCGACCTGCTCGACGTGCTGCGCGCGCAGGGCTTTCACGCGCTCGCGCTGCACGGCGAGCTCGACCAGCGCGAGCGCGACCAGGTGCTGATCCAGTTCGCCAATCGCAGCTGCTCGGTGCTCGTGGCGACCGACGTGGCCGCGCGCGGCCTCGACATCGCGCAGCTCGAAGCCGTGATCAACGTGGACGTCACGCCCGACCCGGAGGTATACGTGCACCGCATCGGCCGCACGGGCCGCGCCGACCAGGACGGCTGGGCGCTCAGCCTCGCAAGCATGGACGAGATGGGTCGCGTGGGCGGCATCGAGCAGGCGCTCAAGCGCGAAGTCGAGTGGAGCCCGCTCGCGGAACTGAAGCCCGCCAGCAACGAGCCGCTGTTGCCGCCGATGGAAACGCTGCAGATCCTTGGCGGCCGCAAGGAAAAGATCCGCCCCGGCGACGTGCTGGGCGCGCTCACCGGCGAAGCCGGCTTCAGCGGCTCGCAGATCGGCAAGATCAACGTGACGGATTTTTCGACCTACGTGGCCGTGGAGCGCAGCATCGCGCGCGACGCGCTGCGCAAGCTCAACGCAGGCAAGGTCAAGGGCAAGAAGGTCAAGGCCCGCATGATGGACGAATGAACTGACGAATCACCCGCGCCGGCTGCGCACGCCGCTTGCGCGCCCGCGCTGCACCGCGCCTCAGTGACCCCGCGCTCAACCGGATCAGGAAAGCCATGAAACAACCGCTCAGAATCGATTTCGTCTCCGACATCGCGTGCCCCTGGTGCGCAATCGGCCTCTCGTCGCTGAACCTCGCGCTCGAACGGCTGCGCGACACCGTCGACGCGCAGATCGTCGTACACCCGTTCGAGCTGAATCCGCAGATGGGCGCGGGCGGCGAATCCGTGCTCGAGTATCTGGGCAAGAAGTACGGCCGTACGTCCGAGCAGATCGCCGAGACGCAGGCCATGATCGGCGAGCGCGGCGCGAGCGTCGGCTTCACGTTCGGGCCGCGCGAGCGCATCTACAACACCTTCGACGCGCATCGTCTGCTGCACTGGGCCGGCATCGAGGGCAAGCAGCTGCCGCTCAAGCTCGCGCTGCTGCGCGCGTATCACGGCGAGGGCCAAGACACGAGCGACCACGCGGTGCTCGTCGCGGCGGCGCAGTCCGTGGGGCTCGACGCGGATCAGGCGCGTGCCGTCCTGGAAAGCGGCCAGTATGCCGACGAAGTGCGCGCCGAAGAGCACGAATACCAGGCGGCCGGTGTCCAGTCCGTGCCGGCGATCATCTTCAACCAGCAGTATCTGGTCAGTGGCGGCCAGCCCGTCGAAACCATCGAGCAGGCGATCCAGCAGATCCTGGCCGAGAGCGCCAAGGCCTGAACGGCCCAGGCGCGTGAATCCCCCGTGCGGCGCGGCCTCGCGCCCGCGGGCGCCCCGCTTTCACGGGCCGCTGCGCCGTCGTTCGCGCGCCTGGCAGACGGCCGATGCCTGCCGCCTCCTCGCGTGCGTGTAAACTAGCGGGTTTTTTGCCCAGGTAAAAAAGTGCTAGCCCCGCAACGCCTCGCGTTGAGCGGCCCGACGCTCGTTCGCTTACTTGCCCGCTTCGGCGACGCCGAAGTGCCCGAATCCCGGCAATCGATCTCGGACCAACTGAGCCAGTGGCTCGGGTGGACGGACGCCATCGCCCTATCAACGGCGTTGAGCGTCCAGACGCCGGACGGCGAGCCAGCCACGCGCGTGGGCGCCAGTGTCGAACAAAGCCAGAGCGAGCGCGTGCGCGCCGCGCTGACAAAGGCCATTGCGGGCGAAGGCGGCCCTGCGCGGCGCGACGGACGGCGCACGCAGGCCGCCAGCCAACCAGCCGATGTGGAACCCGATTTCGCCGATTTCCGCCAGCGCTACGTCGCCCTGCAGCAGGCGATGGAGACTGACATCGCCACATTGCGCGCCCGTCTGCGCGCCGCGCTGGCCGCCCGTGCGCCTGCGCTCGCGCGCCTCGCGACGGTGGACGCCGTGATGGAGCAAGCGCTCGGCGCGCGCGAGCGCAGCCTGCTCGGCGGCGTGCCCGCGCTGCTGGGCGCGCATTTCGAGCGGCAGCGCGCAGCGGCCGCGGCGCAGTCCGTTGGAGAAAGCGGCGCGCCTCACGCCTGGCTCGCCGGCTTTCGCAAAGATATGCAGAGCGTGTTGCTCGCCGAACTTGAGATTCGGTTTCAACCGGTGGAGGGGCTGCTTGCCGCCCTTCGCACCAGCTAACCCAAACGCTATGTCCCGCGCTATGTCCCGTTTTCGCATTGAACCTGTTGTCTTCGTCGCGGGTCTCGCCGCCGTGTGCTGGATCGGCGCCGGCTACGCGGTCACGAACCCGCTTGCGAGCGCCGTCACGCTGCTGATCGGCGCGTGCTATGTCAGGGGCGCCTGGGAGCTTTATCGCTTCCACCAGGCCACGACCACGCTCGCCCAGGCCATCGCGCAACTGAACACGCCGCCCGCGCGCCTCGCGGGCTGGCTCGACACGCTGCATCCGGGCCTGCGCAACACGGTGCGCGCGCGCATCGAAGGCGAGCGCGTGGCCCTGCCGGGCCCGGCGCTCGCGCCCTACCTCACGGGCCTGCTCGTGCTGCTCGGCATGCTCGGCACGCTGCTCGGCATGGTCGTCACGCTCAAGGGCACGGGCGCGGCGCTCGAAAGCGCCACCGACCTCG
The DNA here is from genome assembly GCF_024206495.1 of Paraburkholderia sp. CNPSo 3272. Classification (GTDB taxonomy): domain Bacteria; phylum Pseudomonadota; class Gammaproteobacteria; order Burkholderiales; family Burkholderiaceae; genus Paraburkholderia. The sequence continues at coordinate 115,489 of NZ_JAMBPQ010000015.1, forward strand.
ACGCCATCCGCGCCTCGCTCGCCGCGCCTGTGAACGGCCTCGGCTTCGCGTTCGGCACCTCGATCGCCGGTGTGGCCACCTCCGCCATGCTCGGCCTGCTCTCCGCGCTTTGCCGCCGTGAGCGCATCGAAGCCGCGCAACAGCTCGACGCGAAGATCGCGACGACGCTGCGCGCCTTCTCGCCGGCCCATCAGCGCGAAGCCTCGTTCAAGCTGCTGCAGCGCCAGGCCGACGCCATGCCCGCGCTGGTCGACAAGCTCGGCGCGCTGATGACGCTGATCGAACGCCAGGGCGCCGCGCAGCACGAACAGCAGATCGCGACCCAACAGGCCTTTGCCGCAAACGCCGAAGCCGCCTGGAGCCGCCTCGCGGCGTCCGTGGGCCAGTCGCTCAAGTCGAGCGCCGCCGAAAGCGCGCGCGCCGCGGGCGCGGCGCTGCAGCCCGTCGTCGAAGCGACCATGGCGGGCCTCGCGCGCGAATCGACGTCGATGCAGGGCGCGCTCACGCAGGCGGTGCAGCAACAGCTCGAAGGGCTCTCGCGCGGCTTCGAGGCGTCGACGGCGAACGTCGCCGACATCTGGAACCGCGCGCTCGCGCAGCACCGCCAGACCAACGAGGCGCTTGCCGCCGACCTGGGCGGCGCGCTGGAGCGCTTCAACGCAAGCTTCGAGCAACGCGCCTCGGGCCTGCTCGATGGCGTGTCGACGCGCTTCGAAAGTGCATCGGGAACGATGTCACAGGCGTGGCAGGCAGCGCTCGAACAGCAAGAACGCGTCGGCGAAAAGCTCGCCGCAGGCAACCAGCAGGCGCTCGCCACGGCAGCGGCGGCGTTCGAGCAGCACTCGGCGTCGCTGCTGCGCGCGGTCGATGCATCCCATGCGGACCTGCAGACGAAGCTCGGCGCGCGCGACGAAGCGCGGCTCGCGAGCTGGGCCGAAGCGCTCGCGGCGATGGCCGCCACCTTGCGCACGGAGTGGGAAGCGACCAGCGCGGTTTCGGCGCAGCGTCAGCAGGAAATCTGCGCGACGCTCGCGCAAACCGCGAACGACATCGCCGCGCAAGCGCAGCAGCACGCCAGCAAGACGATCGCCGAAATCGATCGTTTGGTCGATGCCGCCTCGGAAGCGCCGAAGGCAGCAGCAAACCTGCACGCGGAAATTTCCGCGCGCGACGATCAGCGCATCGAAACGTGGACCGCATCGCTCGCGACGATGGCCGCCGGACTGGGTAAAGAGTGGGAAGAAACCAGCGCGGCCACCGCGCAACGCCAGCAGGAAATCTGCGCGACGCTCGCACAGACCGCGAACGACATTGCTACGCACTCGCAGCAGCAGGCGAGCAAGACGATTGCCGAGATCGAACGCCTCGTCGATGCCGCCGCCGACGCACCGAAGGCCGCCGCGAACCTGCACGCGGAAATCTCCTCGCGCGACGAGCAGCGCCTCGAAGCATGGACCGCGTCGCTTGCCACGATGTCGGCGGCCTTGCGCGAGGAATGGGAAGCCACGAGCGCGGCCACCGCGCAGCGCCAGCAGGAAATCTGCGCAACGCTCGCCCAGGCCGCCAGCGACATCACTACGCAATCGCAGGCCCACAACGCCAGCACGATTGCCGAAATCGGCAGCCTCGTGCAGGCCGCGTCGGTCGCGCCGCAGGCCGCGGCCGAAGTCATCGCCGAGCTACGCCAGAAACTGTCGGACAGCATGGTCCGCGATACCGCGATGCTCGACGAACGCAACCGCCTGCTCGCCACGCTCGAAACGCTGCTCGACGCCGTGAACCGCGCCTCCACCGAGCAGCGCTCGGCGATCGACGCGCTCGTCTCCACGTCCTCGGATCTTCTCGAGCGCGTGGGCGGGCAGTTCAGCGCCAACGTCGAAGCCGGCAGCGGCAAGCTCGGCGCGATCGCCGCGCAGGTGAGCGGCAGCGCCGTGGAAGTGGCGAGCCTCGGCGACGCGTTCGGCGCGGCCGTAAGCGTGTTCGGCGAATCGAACGACAAGCTCGTGGCGCACCTGGAGCGCATCGAAGCCGCGCTCGACAAGTCGCTCGCGCGCAGCGACGACCAGCTCGCCTACTACGTGGCGCAGGCGCGTGAGGTCATCGACCTGAGCATGCTGTCGCAGAAGCAGATCGTCGAGAACCTGCAGCAGCTCGCGAGCCAGCGCGCCGCAGCCGGAGCGGACGCGGCATGAACGACGAAATCGACGGCGGCGCGGCCCCTGCTGCGCCGGTCTGGCCCGCGTTCGCCGACCTGATGTCGGTGCTGCTGGGCGCGTTCCTGTTGATCCTCGTGGGTGTCGTCGGCATGCAGCTCGAACTGTCCAGCCGGCTCGCCAACGAGGTGAAGCAGCGCAAGGCCGAAACCGAGCGCCGCAAGACGCTCGAAGAGGCACTTGCGGGCCCGCTCGCGGCGGGGCGCGTGACGCTCGTGAATGGACGCATCGGCATTAGCGGCAGCGTGCTGTTCGCGCTGAATTCGGATCAGTTGACGCCGCAAGGCCGCGATCTGCTCAAGAGCCTCGCCGGGCCGCTCACCGCGTACCTGAAGAGCCGCGACGAAATCCTGATGGTCAGCGGATTTGCCGACGACCAGCAGGTGCACGCAGGCAACCGCCGCTTCGCCGACAACTGGGAGCTTTCGGCCGAACGCGCGCTGACGGTCACGCGCTCGTTCATCGACGCGGGCGTTCCCGCGTCGTCGGTGTTCGCGGCGGCGTTCGGCTCCGAGCAGCCGGTGAGCGCCAACACGGACGAGGCTGGCCGCGCGAAGAACCGCCGCGTGGAGATCGCGCCGGTGCCGCGGCCGACCGTCGGCGAGGGCAAGCATGCTCAATGATGCGGGCACGCGGCTCTCGCAAGCAGCCACGCCCGACGCCCGCGCTCTGCTCGACGCCTGGCGCGCCCGCGGCGCGGACCAGCTCGACCCGGTGCGCTTTCACTTCATCGAGGCGCTGGAACGCCGCGCCGCCGCACACGCGGGCGAAGCGCGCCGGCTCATCGACGCGCGCCTCGCAAAACTGCTCGACGCCTTTGCCGATGACCTCGCGCGCGAGGCATCGAAAATCACGCAGGGGCTCGGCGACGATACGGCGAGAAGCGAGCTGGGCCGCCTCGTCGATTCACTCTCGCGTGCGGAACCCGCTCAACCGGCGACGCGCGTGCGGCACGAGCCGGACCCGGAACTGGTCGAATACTTCCGGCAAACGTGGCTGCGCGTGCGCTCCGAAAAACAGTTGCGGCAGTCGCTGGACCAGGTGCCCAGAAACGCGGGGCCGCTCAATTCGAGCAGCCTCGTGCATCGCGCCCTCTCGCTCATGCGCGAGGTGTCGCCGGGCTATCTGCAGCAATTTCTCGCCTATGCCGATGCGCTTTCGTGGCTCGAGCAGCTGAATGCGAGTGTGGGAGTGGCGGCGCCGGTCAAGGAGGCGCCGCGGACAACGTCTGCGAAGAAAGGCTCGCGCAAGGGGCGTTAGCGCCCTCAGGCCGCCTTGCGCCGCTCCCGCACCGCCTGCGCCAGCCCATCCAGCACCGGCGCCGTCTGCGCCCAGCTGATGCACGCATCGGTAATCGACACGCCGCGCTTGAGCGGCACGCCCGGCTTCTGGTCCTGGCGCCCCTCTTCCAGATGGCTCTCGATCATCACGCCGACAATGCGCTTGTCGCCGCCCGCCAACTGCTCGCCGATATCGCGCGCCACGTCGATCTGGCGCTGATGCGCCTTGTTCGAGTTCGCGTGCGAGCAGTCGATCATGACCTGCTCGCGCAACCCCGCCTTCGCGAGCGCCGCGCAGCACGCCGCCACGGAAGCCGCATCGTAATTCGGCCCGCTCTTGCCGCCGCGCAGGATTACGTGGCAGTCGTCGTTGCCGCGCGTTTCGAAAATCGCGGCCATGCCCATCTTCGTCATGCCCATGAATGCGTGGCTCGCGCGCGCCGCGACGATGGCGTCGGCAGCCACCTGCACGCCGCCGTCGGTGCCGTTCTTGAAGCCGATCGGGCATGAGAGGCCCGAGGCGAGCTGCCGGTGGCTCTGGCTTTCGGTCGTGCGCGCGCCGATCGCGCCCCACGCCACGAGGTCGGCAATAAACTGCGGACTCAGCAGATCGAGGAATTCCGTGGCCGTGGGCAGGCCGAGCGCGTTGATATCGAGCAGTAGCTGGCGCGCCGCGCGCAGGCCCTCGTTGATGCGGAAGCTGCCGTCCAGCCGCGGATCGTTGATATAGCCCTTCCAGCCCACCGTGGTGCGCGGCTTCTCGAAGTACACGCGCATGACGATCAGCAGGTCGTCCTCGAGCGTATCGGCCTTCGCCTTAAGCAGCTTCGCGTATTCGATCGCCTGGTCGTGGTCGTGGATCGAGCACGGGCCCACCACCACCACGAGCCGGTCGTCGCGCTGCGCGAGGACCTCGGCGATCCTGCTGCGGCTCGTTTCGACCAGCGTTTGCGTCTCCTGCGGCACCGGCAGCTCGTCGAGCAGCAGCGCGGGCGAGATGAGCGGGCGCACGGCGCCGATGCGCGTGTCGTCGATGCGGGTCGTGTCCTGGGTGGCGTCGGCCACGCCGACTTCCTGATCGTGCTGCGGATTATCGATACGGCTCAAGATATTCTCCAACTGCGCTTTTGACGCGCGCATCATGCATGTGTGGGGGATGAATGCGCGATTATCGCATCCGGCGATGCCGGTATCCCGAACCAGCATGCTAAACGTCACCCTGAAACGAAACGAGGCGGCCCGAAGACCGCCTCGCACGAGGAACCACAACGAACGCCGCGAAGCTCAGCGCGCCGCGTCCCCCAGCGGATACCCCTTGCCCGCAAGGCGCCGCGCGATGCGCACGAGCGCGTACCACTGCTGAGCGAGCAGGCCTTCGCCATAGTTCGCACCGCGGCCGTGCGGCGCGGGCAACTGGTCGCGAATGCCGGTGGGCTCGTGCTCCTTGTTCCACGACGCCGTGCGGAACATCACGTCCCACCACGGAAACAGCACGCCGAAGTTGCAGCCGTAGCGCGTGCCCTCGTGGCCATAGCCGATCGCATGATGGCGGCGATGAAACGCCGGGCTCACGACGATGCGCTCGAGCAGCCAGCCGAACGGCAGCCGTGCGTTGACGTGCTGCACGCTCTGCATGAAGTTGCCCACCGCGACGAGCACAACATACTGGGAGGGCTGCACGCCGATGAAGAGCGACAGGCCCGCAAAGAACGCGGCCTGAACGATGTCGTCGAGGAAATGGTTGCGATCGTCGCACCACAGCGACATCTGCTGCTGGCTGTGATGCACGGCGTGCAGTTCCCACCACACACCGAAGCGATGCTGCCAGCGGTGATACCAGTAGCCCGCGAAGTCGAGCACGATGAGATAGATCAGGAACGACACGATCGGCTTGTCGGTCACGCCGGGCCAGAGGCTGTCCACGTCGATGTTCGGCACGCTGTAGATCGCCATCAGGCTCTGCCAGTGATTGAACAATGGCGTGAGCAGAAAGAAGAACGCGATGTTCAGAATGCCGAGTTTTGCGATCCACGTGTACCAGACGTCGGCGCGCAGCGCGCGGCGATCGCTCCAGTCTTCCGCGGGCCGCAGTGCTTCGAGCGGGCGCAGCAGCGCATACGAGGCGCAGATCTGAAGCGCGCCGACGATCACCCAGTAGAGCGCGTCGTAGGTGTCCTCGTCGTAGCCCATCAGCCCGACCTTGTAGAAGATCGGCTGCACCACGTCTACGTAGACGAGCGTCTGCAGCCACGAAACGAGGTTGTCGGCCTGCGAAATCAGCGTATCGAGCATCGAGACTCCTCAATCAGTCCGGGTTCGGCGCATACACCGGCGCGCTGTTCGCGAAGTAGATGCCGTGCGGCGAGCGGCCCACCGCGATCGTGTCGATCAGCTTGCGCGTGTTCAGGTCGATGATGCCCACGTGCTTCGCGAAACGGAACGTCACCCAAAGGTAACGCTTGTCCGCCGAAAGTTCCATGTCGTCGGGACCGGGGCGCAGGCCCGTGATGTCGGCGACCTTCGTGAGCGTCGTGTAATCGAGGATGCTGATTGTGCTCTCCACGCGATTCGACACGGCAATATGTTTGCCATCGTCCAGATTGCGGAAGTTATGCGCGCCGCGGCCGGTCTGGATCTTTTTCACGACCGTGCGGTTGTGCCAGTCCACCACGGCCACGTTGTCCTCGCCCGTCATGCCCACGAGCAGGTATTTGTCGCCCGGCGTCATCCACAGGCCCGCGGGCGTCTTGCCCACTGGCAGCTTCCAGAGCACGGTTTGCGTCGGCAGGTCGATGGCGGCGACTTCGCCCGTGTCCTGCAGCGTGACGAACGCCGTTTTGTTGTCGGAGGCGAACGTGATGTGGCTCGGCGTTTTTCCGAGCGGAATGCGCTTGGCGATCGTGAGGTTCTTGCCGTCGTAGTGATAGACGTCCACACGGTCGAGTCGCAGGCCCGCTGTCACGAACCATTTATGGTCGGGCGAAAAGCCGAGCTGATACGGATCTTCGATCCCTTCCAGGCGGCTCTGCACCTGCCCCGTATGCGGGTCGAGGAACAGCAGGTCGTTCGACACGGAATCGGCGACGATGAGCGACTTGCCGTCGGGCGTGATCATCAGGTGGTGCGGTTCCTTGCCCGTGGGCTCGGTGCCGACCACGGTGCGGCTTGCCTGGTCGATGAGCGAGAGCTTCGCCTCGCCCGAGTCGAGCACGATGACCCTGTCGTCGGCGTGGGCGAGCGCGCCCCATGCGAGGCCGCTCATCAGCAGCGCAGTCGCGACCGTTTTTTTCATACGGACCGGTGTAAACGAAAAGATCGTGAATTCAGGCATTTCGTAAGGGAAAGAGAGCAGCGAAGGCGCGCCGCGCAGGTTTGTGCTGAGATAGTGCCAAGGCAGGCGCGCGGATTGCCTGCTTAACGCGTGAGGGACCGATTCCGATGACGCACTTTCAACGTATACGCAAATCCTCGATACGTACCATAGGGCGATGGACTGCGCCTACAGACCGCGGATTACGGGAGAAGTTGCATGGATCATCGCACGCGCGATGAAGAGGCGCAGCGTGCCCCCGACGGCCTCACCCGCAACACGGCCGCCGCGGCGCGCGAAGCGCTCGAAGGACGGCGCCGCGGCGTCGCCCTTCTGCTGCCGCTTGCGGGGCCGGCCGTGGTCGTCTCGGTGGCCTATATCGACCCCGGCAATATCGCGACCAACATCCAGGCCGGTGCGCGCTACGGCTACGCACTGCTCTGGGTCGTGCTGCTCGCCAACGTCATCGCCATGCTGTTTCAGGGGCTTTCCGCGAAGCTCGGCATCGCCACGGGGCGCAATCTCGCCGAACTGTGCCGCGACAGCCTGCCCGCGCCGCTCGTATGGCTCATGTGGGGCGTAAGCGAGATCGCGGCCATGGCCACGGATCTCGCCGAATTCCTCGGCGGCGCCATCGGCCTTGCGCTGCTCTTTCATCTGCCGCTGCTCGCGGGCATGGCGGTGGCGGCCGTCGTGACCTATGCGTTGCTGTTTCTCGAACGCGCGGGCTTCCGGCCGCTCGAACTGCTCATCGGCGCGCTCGTGGGCGTGATCGGCATCTGCTACGTTCTAGAGCTTTTCATTACGCCGATCGAGTGGCAGAGCCTGCTGCGCCACCTCGCCACACCGCGCCTGCCCGACGCGCAAGCCGTGACGATCGCGGTAGGCATCATCGGCGCAACGGTCATGCCGCACGCGCTCTTTTTGCATTCGGGGCTCACCCAGGCGCGTGTGGTCGCACGCAACGACGCGGAGCGCAAGCGCCTCGTGAAGTTTTCTAACGTCGAGGTGGTGGTCGCGCTTTCGGTGGCCGGGCTCATCAACATGGCGATGGTGGTGATGGCTTCCGGTGCGTTCCACCAGGGCTACGCGGATGTCGCCGAAATCGAGACCGCCTACCGGACGCTCGCGCCGCTGCTGGGCGCGGCGGCCGCCAGCATCTTCCTCGTCTCGCTGATCGCCTCGGGCATTTCGAGTTCGGTGGTCGGCACGCTCGCGGGGCAGATGATCATGCAAGGCTTCGTGAACTTTCGCATTCCGCTGTGGCTGCGCCGCGCGGTGACGATGGTACCGAGTTTCGTCGTGGTGGCGCTGGGCGTGAACGCCACCGACGCGCTCGTCATGAGCCAGGTCGTGCTGAGCCTCGCCCTGCCGTTCCCGATGGCCGCGCTCGTGTGGTTCACGTGTCGCGGCGACGTGATGGGGTCCCATCGCAACCGCGCGCTCACGGCTGCGGCAGCCGTGGCGGGCGCGGCCGCGGTGCTCTCGCTGAACGTCGTGCTGGTGCTCACGACCTTCGGCGTGGCCGTGCCGGGGCTCGGGTAAGGATTGGCTCGCAGCCACGCGATGGATATATGAACGGCCGGTCGGTTTATCGGCCATAAACGTCCCGCGCGACGCGTCGTTCGCGCCATGCGTGCAAACTCGCGCGAAACCATGCACCATTAGCGTTTCGCCGCGCCGCGCTTCTGCGATCGGTGCGGGTTTTGCAACCGCGCGCTAGCGGTCGTGCTCAACAACGTTGCCCGAGCGCGCGTCACCTCCGACCTGCCATGACGAATCAGCCTGCCCAAGCCTTGCCCGAACAGCCCGTCGACATGATCATTTTCGGCGGCGGAGGCGACCTGGCCGCGCGCAAACTGCTGCCCGCGCTCTACATGGCGCACCTGCACGGCAACCTGCCGCCGGAAACGCGCATCATCGCCGTGGGCCGCAAGAACTGGACGATCGACGACTATCGCAAGTTCATGGAAGAGCAGTCGCGTCCGTTCATCGACGCTAAAGCGTTCGATGCGCAAGCGTGGGACCGCTATCTGAACCTGTTCCAGTACGTGATCATCGACGTGAACGATCCCGGCAACTATGCGAACCTGAAGGCGGCGTCGCGCGAGCATGCCCTGCGCGTGTTCTATCTCTCGACTTCGCCGGAACTGTTCACGACGATTTGCGACAACCTCACGGCGGGCGGTTTGATCGACGGCAGCTCGCGCGTGGTGCTCGAAAAGCCGCTCGGCCACGATCTCGCCTCGGCCAAGCAGATCAACGAGTCGGTGGGCCGGCATTTCTCCGAATCGCAGATCTACCGGATCGACCACTATCTGGGCAAGGAAACGGTGCAGAACCTGATGGTGCTGCGCTTCGGCAACCCGATCTTCGGGCCGCTGTGGCAGGCGCCGTATATTCGCAGCGTGCAAATCACGGTGGCGGAAACGGTGGGCGTGGGCAGCCGCGCGGGCTTCTACGACCACACCGGCGCGCTGCGCGACATGGTGCAGAACCACCTGCTGCAACTGCTGTGCATCGTGGCGATGGAGCCGCCCGTCTCGCTCGACCCGGACGCCGTGCGCGACGAAAAGCTCAAGGTGCTGCGTTCGCTGCGCCCCATGTCGCTCGCCGATATCGCACGCGACACCGTGCGCGGCCAGTACGCGGCGGGCGCCGTAGACGGGCAGCCGGTGAAGGGTTATCTGCAGGAAGACAACGTGCCGCCCGACAGCAAGGCGGAAACGTTCGTCGCGCTGCGCGCCCACATCAACAACTGGCGCTGGGCCAACGTGCCGTTCTTCCTGCGCACGGGCAAGCGCATGCAGAAGCGCCAGTCGGAAATCGTGATCGAATTCGCGGACCTGCCGTTCTCGATCTTCCCGAGCGGCCCGCGCAATTACGGCAACCGTCTCGTGATCCAGCTTCAGCCGGAAGAGTCGATTCAGCTGCAGATGCTCGCGAAGGAGCCGGGCAGCGGCATGAACATGCTGCCCGTGAGCCTGAACCTCGACCTGCAGCAGGCCATTCCCGAGCGCCGCGCGGAAGCCTACGAGCGTTTGCTGATCGACGTGATTCGCGGCCGCCTCACGCACTTCATGCGCCGCGACGAACTGGAAGCCGCATGGACGTGGGTCGAGCCGATTCTCGACGGCTGGAAGGAACTGAACGACCGCCCGCGCACTTATACGGCAGGCACGTTCGGGCCGGCGGCATCGTCGGCGCTGCTCGCGCGCGAAAACATGTCGTGGGCCGAAGAGATGTAACGTGAATGACCGCGAGCGCAGCGTGCTACGCGCGGCGCTCGCAGCACTGCGTTACTGGTCGGCCGAATCAGGACGAAAAAGGTCGAGGCCGGCGAACACGATCACACCGCTGAGTGCGATCAACGGCACCGAATGGCGCCCGAAAAAAAGAACCGCGGCCGCAAGCCAGGTTGAAAGACAGAAAGCGCCGATGCGCCGCATGATGCCACTCCCTACTCTTTAATTCCCTTCTGAAGCGGGGCTACGCATGACGCGTGCCGCGCGATTTCAGCCCACCCCACCATTAGCCCAGCATCACCCCAACGTTGCGCGCGCCGTGCGCAGGCGCGACACGGTATCCGCGAACGCCTCGCCGCCGAGCGTGCGCTTCAGGCGGCTCGCGACCGTCGCGCTCGCCGCATTGAGCGCCTCGCGAATCGCCACGGCCTGCGCCGTGGGCACGATCGCCACTTCGCGGCCGTCGCCCTCCGTGCGCTGGCGCGCCACGTAGCCGCGCGCCTCCAGGCCGTCGAGCACGCGCGTGGCCGTGGGCCGCGCGATGGAGAGGAGATCGGCCAGTTCGCGCTGCGGCGATCCCGGACGCTCCAGCACCGCGCGCAACATGAACCCCTGCGGCGGCGTTAGCTCGAAACGCTCGAAGGCTTGCGCCCATTCGCGCTCGAGGCGCCGCGCGAGCGCCGTGGTGTTGAAGTAAAGGCAATGATCGAACATGCGCACAGGATAACTCAATATAGTTAGCTATGCAACGATCTGCGCCTAAAGCGCATGTCTGCCCGTTGACAAACCAAGCGCATGGCAGCACAAAATAGAACGACCGGACGAATTTAAATCGCATCGGCTATGATGCAAAGACGCCGCAATCGTCGGGCCGGGCATGGCCGCCGTACACAACACTCACGGAGACATCGATGCAAATGCGCTGTTACTGCGTTACCCATCATGGCAAGCCGCTCGAGCTGGTCGAGCGCGACGTGCCAGAGCCCAAGGGCACCGAGGTCTTGCTGCGCGTAAAGGCCGCTGGCCTGTGCCACTCCGATCTGCACATCTGGGAGGGCTATTACGACCTGGGCGGCGGCAAGAAACTCTCGCTCGCCGACCGCGGCATCAAGCTGCCGCTCACGCCGAGCCATGAAATCTGCGGCGAGGTCGTGGCGCTCGGCCCCGATGCACAAGGCGCGCCTCAGGCGCTCGCGGCGGGTACGGCGGCAGTCGTGCATCCGTGGATCGGCTGCGGCGAATGCGCGGCCTGCGAGCGCGGCGAAGAAAATATCTGCGCGAAGCCGCAGTCGCTCGGCGTGCTGCGCGACGGCGGCTTTGCGGATTACGTGATCGTGCCGCATCCGCGCTATCTCGTGGAACTCGCCGGCCTCGATCCCGTCAAGGCCGCGCCGCTCGCCTGCGCCGGCGTGACGACGTATTCGGCCGTGAAGAAGTTCGGCGCGCGCATTCACGAAGGCCCCGTGGTCGTGATCGGCGCGGGCGGCCTCGGCATGATGGCGCTCGAAGTGCTCAAGGCGATGGGCGCACGAGGCGCGATCGTCGTGGACGTGGACCCAGCCAAGCGCGAAGCCGCGCTTGCGGCGGGCGCGCTCGCGGCCATCGATGCGCGCGCGGACGACGCCGTGCAGCAGATCATCACGGCAACGGGCGGCGGCGCACGCGCGGTGCTCGACCTCGTGGGCGCGACGCCCACCGTCAAGCTCGCGCTCGACGCCTGCGCGCGCGGCGGCCACGTGGTGATCGTCGGGCTGATGGGCGGCGACCTCACGCTCTCGCTGCCGATCATCCCGATGCGGCCGCTGAAGATCGAGGGCAGCTACGTGGGCACGCTGCCCGAACTGCGCGAACTCGTGACGCTGATGCGCGAAGGCAAGATGCAGCCCTCGCCCGTCTCCACGCGACCGCTCACGGAAATCAACGAGGCGTTCGAAGCGCTCGTGCAGGGCAAGGTAGTCGGGCGGCAAATACTGGTGCCCTGATGCGTTTCATCGCGCACGGCCTCGTTCGGCGCGCGCGATGACGAATCGTTCGGAATTCGAATCGATCGGGTAGATCGGCTCATGGTGACGATCTACCCGTTTCTGCGCGCGCAAGCGCTTAAAACGCTTACGCGCCTATCCACGGCGCTCGCCCCATTTTGCAAGCCATCTGCAAGGTTTTGCGGGCCAGATGCGCTCATCGCCCGAATAAGCGCACCGGATGCGCTCAATTCGCGCCGTTGACTGAGCACGAGCTGTCGTAATCTCGACACTGCCGCATTGTCCGTGTCGCCCACGCGCCGCGCCCCGTCCCTTACGATTTTCACTGTGACCATTTCGACGCCCCTCGCGCCCGCCCTCGACGACATCCTGCGCGAAGCCAATGCGCACTGCGAAGCGCACCGCTTTGCCGACGCGCTTGCGTTGCTCGAACCGCATGTCGGCGGCCAACCGGGGGCCACGGACGAGGCCGCGCTGGCACCGGCGCTCAATCTCGCGGCCCTGGGCGCCATGGGCACGGGCGACGCGGCACGCGCCCAGGCGTTGTGGCAGCGCTGCCTCGCGGCAAAGCCCGACTTCGCGCAGGCGTACAGCGGCCTCGCCGCACTCTTTGCGGCGCTTGGCGTCCTCAATCCGGCCCAGGCGCTCTATGAACGGCTGCTGACCCTCACGCCCGCCGACGCCGACGCGCGCAGCAACCTGGGCGTCGTCCTGCAGCGCCAGGGGCGCCACGCCGAAGCGCAAGCCGCCTTTCGCGCCGTGCTCGCGGACCGGCCAGATCACGCCGACGCCCACTACAACCTTGGCCTCCTGCTGCAGGGCCAAGGCCGCCACGCAGAAGCCGAAAGCGCGTTTCGCGGCGCCATCGCCGCGAATGAGCGCCATGCGAAGGCGTACAACGCGCTGGGTACACTGCTGCGGGATCAAGCGCGCGGCGACGAAGCCGCCGAGGCCTTTCGCCAGGCGCTGCTGATCCACCCGCAGTATCCGGAGGCGCTCAACAATCTCGCCACGCTGCTGAAGGCATCTGGCAAGCTCACCGAAGCGGAACTCGCGGTGCGCCTCGCGCTGCAGATTCGCCCCAACTTCATCGATGCGCTGAACAACCTCGGTTGCGTGCTCACCGACCTCAAGCGCGTGCCCGAGGCGGAGGTGGCTTTTCGCCAGACGCTCGCACTCGCGCCGAACCACGCCGAAGCGCATTACAACCTCGGCGTGGCGCTGCATACGCTCGAGCGGCTGGCCGAGGCCGAGGCGGCGTATCGCGAGACGCTGCGCCGCATGCCGGGCCGCGTCGAGGCTTATAACAATCTCGCCTGTGTGCTGATGGCGCTCAGGCGCCGCGCCGAAGCGCTCGAGGTGCTCCACGAAGCCATCGCCGTGCGGCCCGACTTCGCCGAGGCGCACTTCAATATCGCGAGCCTGCACAAGGAATACGGCCGGCTCGACGAAGCCGAGGCCGGCTACCGCCGAGCGCTCGACGCGAACCCGGAATACGGCGATGCGAAATTCCGCCTGGCCACGCTGCTGATCAGCATGGGCCGTTTCGAAGAAGGCTTCGCGCGCTACGAGTGCCGCTACACCATGCCCGGCTTCGTGCATCACGCGACGCAGCGTCTGCTGCAATGTCCCGCATGGCAGGGCGAGCCGCTCGCCGGCAAAGCGCTGCTGCTATGGCAGGAGGACGGCCTCGGCGACATGCTGCAATTCGGCCGCTATGCGCGCGTGCTCAAGACGCAGGGCGCGGCGCACGTCGCGTTCGCCTGCCAGCCGCCGCTGCAGCGGCTCTTTCGCGGCGTGGACGGCATCGACGCCGTGCTCGGCCATGAAGCCGGCGCGGCGGCAGCCGGCCAGTTCGACTACTGGGTGAGCCCGATCAGCGTGCCCCACCGCCTGGGCACGACGCTAGAGACGATCCCCGCGCCGCTCGTTCATACGCCCGAGCCCGCGCTCGTCGAGCACTGGCGCGCGCGCCTCGCCACGCTCGCGCCGGGGCCGCGCATTGGCATCGTCTGGAAGGGCAACCCGAAGCATTTCAACGACGCGCACCGCTCGCTGCCCTCGCTTGCCGCGCTCGCGCCGCTCTGGAACCTGCGGGGCGTGCAGTTCGTGAGCCTGCAAAAAGGCGAGGGAGAAGATGAAGCGCTGAATCCGCCAGCGAGCCTGCCGCTGCTGCACCTCGGCACCGAGGTGCGCGATTTCGTCGATACCGCGGCGATCATCGCGCTGCTCGATCTCGTGATCTGCGTGGATACGTCGACGGCGCATCTGGCGGCGTCGCTCGGCAAGCCGTGCTGGGTGCTGCTGCCGCAGCACGACCTCGACTGGCGCTGGATGCACGAGCGCGAAGATTCGCCGTGGTATCCAGGCACGATGCGCCTGTTCCGCCAGCGCATGGATGAAGCGTGGAGCGCCGTAGTGGAGCGCGTGCGCGCGGCGTGCGCGGAGCGCTTCGGCGTTTGAGAATTCGTGGGGTATCGGGGGACGAGAAAGGCGCTCGCGCGCCTCAATCCCAGATGTTGCGGAACGCCACGGCGGCGATCACCGGCACGCACATCACGAGCGGAATGGCGAAGTACGGAATCTCCAGATCGACGACCCACTTGTAGACGATCCAGCCGATACCCAGCGCGAGCGTGAGCACGCCAACGAGCGCCGTGAGGGTGTTCAACAGCCACTTGGGCGGCTGCTTGCGCGCGGGTTTATTCTCGGGTGACGGGTTCATGGCGACGATGGCGGAAAACGAATACGTCTCGATCCGGAGTGCGGATGACGGGTATTTTACCCCGCCGCACGCCTTCAGCCTACGCCCGCCGCTCCCGCGCCTTTACCTCCCAGGTAATCGATTCCCTGCCCGGCGCGCCCTATTCTCGCAAGCGTGGACCCACCCTTTCACACGCACGAGACCCCCCATGACCGCCTACGCCATTGCCCATCTGCGCGACGTCGAGCCTTGCCCCGCCATCGTCGAATATCTGGAGAAAATCGACACCACGCTCGCCCCTTACGGCGGCCGCTTCGTCATCCACGGAGGCCGCGTGGAGCGGCTCGAGGGCAAGTTTTCCGGCGACCTCATCATGATCGAATTCGCGAGCCGCGAGATCGCGCGCGCGTGGTATCGCTCGAGCGCCTACCAGGCGATCCTGCCGCTGCGCACGGAGCACTCGCGCGGCGAAGTGTTCCTGATCGATCAAGTCGAGATGCCGCATCGCGCGACCGACGTGCTGCGTCCGGCTCACGAAAACGGCTCCGCGAAATGAAAGCATTTCGTTAGCTCACAACCGGCAGCGAATGCTTTTCGTGCACCACGTTTGCAAAGGAAATTCATCGCCTGCAAACGTTTTCGTGCGTTTCACAATTCTTTCTTCATCGACGGCGAAACTGTGCGCGACCCATCCCCACAGAACGGATGCGCCCATGAGAATACGCCTTCCCAACCGCGTGTCGACGACCCTGTCGACCGCGTCGATCGTTGTACTCGCAACCATCATGCTCGATGCATGCGGCCCGGGCTACGGCTCGTCGGCAGCTTCATCGACGCCGGATACAACGGAAAACCAGAGCGCCGCAACGCAATCGCAATCGCCATTGGCGAATAGCGCGCGCATAACGCCGTTGCCGACACCCGACACGAACACGTCGGCGAACGCCACGACGAACACGTCGACAAGCACCTCGACGAACCCGAGCGCCATACCCGCTTATGGCGCGAACGCGGCAACCGCCGCGAACACCGCGAGTGACCCCGTGCAAGGCGCACAGGCCAGCCTCGCCGCCGACAGCGACCAAGTCACGCCGGTCCTGAGCTACGCGCCTGGAGACAGCGTGCAGACCCAGGCCAGCAACGGCAACGATTCCAGCAGTCCCGCAACATCCAGCCATTGAAGCATTGCACCTGCGTGCCCTCGCGCGAGTACGCCGTCGGGCACGACACTCCAACCCCAAGCAGAAAGGTGAGCAACAATGACGTCAAACAGCCGTCGCCGTTTCCTGCAGACCGTCGCGCAATCGGGCGCCGCCGCCGCAGCGATGACCGTTCTTCCCGAATCGATCCGCAATGCGCTGGCCATTCCGGCCAATTCGCGCACGGGCACGATCCGCGATGTCGAGCACATCGTCGTGTTCATGCAGGAGAACCGTTCGTTCGACCACTACTTCGGCCATATGCGCGGCGTGCGCGGCTATAACGACCGCCTGCCCATTGCGCTGCCGGGCGGCCTGCCGGTGTGGTATCAGCCTTCGAAGGAAGACGCCACGAAGCCCGTGCTGCCGTTCCACCTCGATACGTTCAAGACGAGCGCGCAATGCGTGGGCGACCTCGACCACTCGTGGTACCCGACGCAGTACGCGATCAACAACGGTCTGTACAACCAGTGGCCGCAGTACAAGACCGACATGACGATGGGCTATTACCTGCGCGCGGACATTCCGTTCCACTACGCGCTGGCCGACGCCTTCACGGTGTGCGACAACTACTTCTGCTCGCTGCCTGGCCCGACGCACCCGAACCGCTCGTATCTGATGACCGGCATGGTCGATCCGACCGGCACGATGGGCGGCCCGCTGCTCGACAACAACGACTTCGTGGACGGCGACGTGCCGCCCACGTATCAACTGCTTTCGTGGACGACCTACCCGGAGCGCCTGCAGGCCGCCGGCATCTCCTGGCAGATCTACCAGCAGGGCACGAACGGCAGCGACCCGCTGAACGGCAACTACGGCACCAACATCCTGCAGAACTTCGCGAACTTCATCAACGCGCAGCCCGGCTCGGCGCTCTACCAGCGCGCGCAAACGGCGCGCACCATCGCCGATCTGAAAAACGACGTACTCCAGAACAATTTGCCGCAAGTCTCGTGGCTGCTGCCGCCGGCGGCGTTCTCGGAGCACCCGAAGTACACGCCGGCCTATGGCGCGGAATACACCTCGCAGATCATCGAAGCCCTGACTTCGAACCCCGACGTGTGGAGCAAGACCGTGCTCTTCATCATGTATGACGAGAACGACGGCTTCTTCGACCATATCGTGCCGCCGCAGCCGCCCACGACGTCCACCCAGGGCAAGTCGACGGTGAGCGTCGACGGCGAGATCCACAACGTGGTCAATCCGCTGCGCGGCGGCAAGTACACCGCCGACGGCCTGCCCTACGGCCTCGGACCGCGCGTGCCGATGACGGTCGTCTCGCCGTGGACCAAGGGCGGCTTCGTCTGCTCGCAGGTGTTCGACCACACGTCGGTGATCCGCTTCATCGAGGCGCGTTTCGGCGTCCAGGAGCCCAACATCACGGCGTGGCGCCGCGCGGTGTGCGGCGACCTCACCACGTGCTTCGACTTCCGCACACCCGACGCCACCATGCCCACGCTGCCCGACACGAGCAACTACATGGCGCTCGCCGACAACCAGTGCTCGGCCAACTCGGCGCCCACGGTGCCGGCCACGCCGCTGCCGATCGATGCGCAGGAGCCCGGCGTGCGCTACGCGCGTGCGCTGCCCTACGAGCTTCATGTGAACGGGAAAGCCGAAGCGCAGAACAACACGCTGTCGATCACGTTCGCGAACAAGGGCCGCCAGGGCGCGCATTTCTACGTGTACGGCACGAACCGCAGCGACGGTCCGTGGCGCTATACGGTCGAGGCGGGCAAGTCGCTCGACGACACGTGGGGCCTCGCCGCGACGAACGGCGTCTATGCGTTCGAAGTACATGGCCCGAACGGCTTCCTGCGCCGCTTTGCGGGCACGGCCGCGCAATCGGGTCCGGGCAAGTCGGGCCGCGCACCGGCGCCCGCCGTGACGGCGCACTACGACGTGGCCAACGGCAACCTCTTCCTCAGGTTCTCGAACGCGGGCAGCAGCGTCGCGCACCTGAACGTGAGCGACAACGCCTATGGCGCACACGAGCGCAACGTGGTCGTGCCGGCCGGCGCGCAGATCGACGAAGTCTGGGTCCTCGCCTCGAGCCATCACTGGTACGACCTCACGGTCACGAGCCGCGACGACGCCACGTTCGCGTGGCGCTTCGCCGGACACATCGAGAACGGCCGGCCGAGCATCAGCGACCCCGCGGCCGTTGCACCGGTCACAAAGCTGGGCTGAGCCCGACGCAAGCCACGGTCTGACGATTTCTTTTCTGTTTCCCTGGATGCGGCGCCTTCGGGCGCCGTTTTTTTTGCCTGTGCGCAGCGTCTAGGAACGTGGGTTAAAAAGGGCCAACGCCGCCTGGGCCTTTTGCACGCCCTGCAGCCTCGGCGATCCAGTGGCACAATGAGCGCTCCGCATTTTCCGGCGCCCGCCTGCGCGCATTGCCGTGCGCGCGGCGAGAGCCTGTCGTCGAACCGTTGACAAGGACCGTCCCATCATGAGTTCCAGCGTGAAGCCCTATCCCGACACCCAGATCTACATCGACGGCGCATGGCGCGCCGGTGCGAAGACGATTGCCGTGATCGACCCCGCGACCGAAGCGGAAATCGGCCGCCTGAGCCTCGCGAGCGAGCAGGATCTTTCGGATGCGGCCACCGCGGCCGAGCGCGCCTTCCGCGAATGGCGCAAGGTCTCGCCGCTCGAGCGCAGCAAGCTCATGCGCCGCGCCGCGCAACTGCTGCGCGACCGCGCAGACGACATCGCCGCGATCATGACGCGCGAACAGGGCAAGCCGTTTGGCGAAGCGAAGCTCGAAACGCTCGCGGGCGGCGATACGATCGACTGGTTCGCCGAAGAAGGCCGCCGCACCTATGGCCGCGTAATTCCCTCGCGCTCTGACGCCGTTCGCCAGATCGTCACGCGCGAGCCGGTGGGCCCGGTCGCCGCGTTCACGCCCTGGAACTTCCCGCTCAATCAGGCCGTTCGCAAGGTGTCGGCCGCGCTCGCCTCGGGCTGTACCGTCGTGCTCAAGGGACCGGAAGAAACGCCGGCCAGCTGCGCCGAACTCGTGAAGGTATTCGCCGACGCGGGCCTGCCCGCAGGCGTGCTGAACCTCGTGTTCGGCGTGCCCGCGGAAGTATCGTCGTACCTGATCGCGCATCCGGCGATCCGCAAGATCTCGTTCACGGGCTCGACGCCGGTGGGCAAGCTGCTCGCCTCGAAGGCCGGCGAGCATATGAAGCGCGCCACGATGGAACTGGGGGGCCACGCCCCCGCCATCGTGTTCGCCGACGCCGACGTGCCGCGCGCCGCCAAGCTGCTCGCGAGCGCGAAGTTCCGCAACGCGGGCCAGGTGTGCATCTCGCCCACGCGCTTCATGGTGGAAGACGCCGCGTACGACGAGTTCGTCGAGCACTTCGTCGCGACGACGCGCGCGATCAAGGTGGGGAACGGTCTCGAAGACGGCGTGCAGATGGGCCCGCTCGCGAACGACCGCCGCCTCGCCGCCATGGAACGTCTCGTGGCCGACGCGCGCGAACAGGGCGCGAAGGTGCTGACGGGCGGCGAACGCGTGGGCCGCGAAGGCTACTTCTTCGCGCCGACCGTGCTCACCGACGTGCCGCTCTCCGCGCGCATCATGAACGAAGAGCCGTTCGGCCCGATCGCGCCGATCTCGCGTTTTTCGAGCTACAAGGACGCGATCGTCGAAGCGAACCGTCTGCCGTACGGTCTCGCCGCGTACGCCTACACGCGTTCGAGCGCGACCTCGGCCGCTCTCTCCGACGACGTGGAAACCGGCATGCTGTCGATCAACCATCACGGCCTCGCCCTGCCGGAAACGCCGTTCGGCGGCGTGAAGGATTCGGGTTACGGCTCGGAAGGCGGCAGCGAAGCGATGGAAGCCTATCTCGTCACGAAGTTCGTGACCGAGCATCGTTGATCGCTGCACGCTGAAAACGCGCGCTTTCCCGGCTTAGGGTCCGGGAAGCGCACGCGGATATTGCGGCAAGCCGTCCGTGAGTTGCACCCACGCCAGCTTTTGCGAGGTCCAGCTGTGATTGTCGGGCGGCGCGTCGTCGGGACGATCGAGCGTGCCTGTCGCGATGTCGATCTCGCCCGCGAACGCCGCGTGCCGGTACGTGAGCGGCGTGCCGCAATCGGCGCAGAACGCGCGCTCGACACCCGGACTCGATTCATGCGCTTTCGTTGCGCCCGCAACGAGACGAAACGCGCTCCACGGCACGCTGAGCCAGCCGACGAACGGCGCGCCGGTTGCGCGCCGGCAATCCACGCAATGGCATACGGTACTGCCAACCGGCGCAGCCGAAATCTGATAGCGGACCTTGCCGCATAAACAGCCGCCAGTCAGCATCGCTGTCTCCTTCGCCCACCTGGCCCGCTCAACGCTTTCAGCACTGTAAGCACGACCGCCTTGGCATGGTTGCACGAATTCGCTTCGCGCATGGAATAAAACGCAGTGCCGTGTTGTTGACGCCAGTAGCGACCCTCGGGCCATCGACCGGATCCATCATGCATACACTCGTACACATTTCGCTTTCGCATGCATTGCCGCGCGCGCGCATAGGAGCCCGCCCGTGAGCCGCGCCACGATCTGCGTGCCGTGCCGGCTCGCGGCCATTGCGGTGGTGGTGGGTTGCGCTGGCGCGGCATTTGCATGGACGGCCGGCTGGCTCACGCCGAAGCGCATCACCGCGCCACATATCATCAATACGTTCGAGTCGAACTACGGCATCCACACGGGCTATCGGCGCAACCACGCCAAGGGGCTTTGCGTGGAAGGCTGGTTCGAAAGCAACGGCAACGGCGCGCAGGTCTCGCGAGCAGCGGTGTTCGCGCCAGGACGCACACCCGTGATCGGACGCTTCGCCATTCCCGGCAGCAACCCCGGCGCGCCGGACGCGAGCACGCCCGTGCGCAGCATGGCGTTGCTGTTCCAGCTGCAGGACGGCGAGCAGTGGCGCACCGGCATGAATTCCGTGCCCATCTTCGTCGTTCGCACCCCGAAGCAGTTCTATAGCCAGCTAGTCGCCTCGAAGCCGGACCCGGCGACGGGCAAGCCCGATCCCGCGAAGCTCGACGCCTTCTTCCAGGCGAACCCGGAAACGCTGCCGTTCCGCCAGTGGCTCAAGGCGCACCCGCCCTCCTCCAGTTTCGCGAATACGGCGTTCTACAGCGTCAACGCGTTCATCGCGACCGATGCCGCGGGCAACCAGCACGCCGTGCGCTGGCAGACCGTGCCCGAAGTGGCTTATGCACCGCAAACCGCGGCAGAAAAGGCCAATCCGAACCTCCTCGCCGACGACTTCTCCACGCGTTTCGCCGGAGGACCGCTACGCTGGCATTTGGTGCTCGCGGTCGCCGCACCGGGCGACCCCACGAACGACGCCACGCTGTCATGGCCCGCGGACCGCCAGCAGATCGACGCCGGCACGCTGGTCTTGCAGCGCGCCGAGCCGCAAGCCAACGGCATGTGCCGCGACGTGAACTACGATCCGACCATCCTGCCCAACGGCCTGAAGCCTTCGGACGACCCCTTGCTCGCCGCCCGTTCGGCAGCGTATGCCGTTTCGTTCAATCGACGCACACGCGAGGAAGCCAACCTCGCGCAAACGCATGGAGGCGCGCAGCCATGAAACAACCGGGCCAACACTTCAGCGCGCTCCAGCGCCTGCTGCACTGGTCGATGGCAGTCCTGATCGTCACCATGCTGTTTGTCGGCGTGGGGATGGTCTCGACCGTCTCGCGGTTGCATGACACCCTGATCGCGCTCCACCGGCCGCTGGGTATCGCGCTGCTCGCGCTCGTGCTGCTTCGCCTGGCCGTGCGGCTCACGCGCGGCGCGCCGCCCTTGCCCGCCGATCTGCCCATCTGGCAGCGCTTTGGCGCGCACGCCTCGCATCTCGTGCTCTATGCGTTGATGATCGCCATGCCGCTGATCGGCTGGTCGATGCTATCCGCGGGCGGCTATCCCATCGTGATGTTCGGCGGCGTGCACCTGCCGCCGATCTTGCCGCCCAACGTCACGCTTTACGCATGGCTGCGTGCCGCGCATACCTGGCTTGCCATGGCGCTCTACGCGACCGTGCTGTTGCATCTGGGCGCCGCGCTCTTTCACGCGCTCATTCGCCGTGACGGCGTGCTCGCCAGCATGGCGCGCGGGGAGGCACGCGGCTGACGCAAGGTTCCTGCGCGTGCATAGCGCGGGAACCTCGCCTGTGAATCAGACGTGCGCATCGCGCCCGGCCACTGGCGGCACGGGCGGTTGCATGAGTTCCTGGAGCAGCGCCTCGCGCGCGCTGCGGCGGCGCACCCATAGCGCCGTGAGCATCGGCACAAGGATCGCGGTCACGAGGCAAGCGGTGGCGACCATCGCAGTTGCCGCCGGCACGAGCGGCTTGAAACGCGGAATCATCTCGCCGATGATGGCCGGATTCGCCACCGCCGCACCCGCCGTTGACGAAGCCGCGAGCCCCGCCGCACCGTTGCCGCCCGCAATCAGGCGATCGGCAAGAATCAGCGGAATGCCGGTCACGACGATCACGCCGAGCCCGAGCACCACACCCGAAATGCCGCTCGTGACGATCACGTTGAGATCGATGCCGTTGCCAAGCGCAAAGCCAAAGAACGGGATGAGCGGATGCACGCAGCGGCCGAACAGTTCGCGCAGATCGCTATCGAGATTGCCCAACGCAAACCCGATCAGAAACGGCAGCACGGCGCCCACGAAAAGCCGCGGCTCGAAAAAGGCCACGCCGGTCGCGCCGAGAATGATCATGCTGACGAGCGGCCCCGACTCGACCGACATCAGCACGAACGCGCCTGCCTCTTCCTTCGTGCCGTATTGCTGCATCACGGCTGCGTAGAGACCGCCGTTGGTCATGTCCATCGACGTCGTGATAGCGAGCACCGAGAGCCCGGCGAAGAGTCCGGTTTTCACGCCGTCAACGGGGATGAAGTGAGCGGCGACCAGCGTGGCCACCCAGGCCACGATCATCTTCGTGACGAGCAGCGTGCCGGACTTGCGCAGCACGGTGCCGGTCGCACGCAGGTCGATAGTCGCCCCCATGCAGAAGAACCACACCGCGAGAATCGGGACGGTGCCGGTGATCAATCCATTGGTGAACGAACCAAAGTATTTGCCCGCGCCCGGCGCGAACGTATGAACACAGGCGCCGAGCAGCAGCGGCACCAGCATCAGGCCGCCTGGTATGCGGTCTATGGCCTTCTTCAGCTTCATGCCTCCTCCGTGGACTTTGCATCCGGTTGCCGGATCGGCACGTTGGCGCGTCCCGGCTTTTTTCTCGCGGTGCTCCCCTTCCCGAAACAGGATAGCAGCGTGAAAGGAACGCCGTTCCGATTTCTGCGGCGAAAATCATCAATGTTTACCCGCTTGATTCACTATTTGGGCAGACCGCTTGGCAAACATGCTATGGCGTCGCAACATTTGCGGACCGACGTTCCGAAAAGGCGAACTGCTCTATAGTCCACGAGAGGCGGTGCAACGCCCATCCGGAGGAGACACGGCATGGAAGTCAGACAAAGCCGCAACAGCGAACACGCGAAGGGGTGCATTTCCCGCTGCGCGCTGGGGCGAACCGGACGATCTCGCAGGCCTCGTAGTGTTTCTCGCCTCGTCGGCAGCGAATTACGTTCACGGCCATACGCTCGCCGTGGACGGCGGCTGGCTTGCGCGCTAGCCCACGCGGCGCGCAGGGGACGCGGTATGCTCGCGTCAGAGATTCACATGGACCGGCGACAATGGCAGCGAGCGTGGAAAAAACGGCAAATTCGGCTGGGGGGCGGCGCAGCGCACAGGAGCACGCTATGAACGAGACGGAC
Organism: Paraburkholderia sp. CNPSo 3272; assembly: GCF_024206495.1. Lineage (GTDB taxonomy): Bacteria > Pseudomonadota > Gammaproteobacteria > Burkholderiales > Burkholderiaceae > Paraburkholderia. The sequence continues at coordinate 139,237 of NZ_JAMBPQ010000015.1, forward strand.
GGCGGCACGGAGAAAGGCGAATCGGTCTCGTCGATCGACCGCGTGTTTGCGATCCTCGGCGCGCTGGGCGAAAACGGGCCGATCGGCATCAGCGAGCTTTCGCAGCGCCTCGCGCTTTCCAAAACCACCGTGCACCGCGTGCTGCAAACGCTGAAGGCCCTGGGCTACGTCGCGCAGGAAGTCGAAACCGACCGTTATCGTCTGACGATCCGGCTGTTCGAACTTGGCGCGAAGGCGCTCGAAAGCGTCGACCTCGTGCGCGAGGCCGACATCGAGATGCGGCGCATTGCGCAAGCCACGCGTGAAGCGGTTCATCTCGGCGCGTTCGACGAAGACGCGATCATCTACATCCACAAGATCGACTGCGATTACGGCCTGCGCATGCAGTCGCGCATCGGGCGGCGCAATCCGCTGCACAGCACCGCGATCGGCAAGGTGCTGCTCGCGTTCATGCCGGCCGCCGACGCTCAGGAAACGCTTTCGCACGTGGAATTCAGGAAGTCGACGCAGAAAACGCTCACTTCCGCCGACGCGGTGCTGAACATCCTTCCGCATGTACGCGAGCAAGGCTACGGCGAAGACAACGAAGAGCAGGAAGATGGTTTGCAGTGCCTGGCGGTGCCGGTATTCGACCGTTTCGGGCATGTGATCGCCGGCCTCTCGATCTCGTTTCCGACCATGCGCTGCGGCGCGGACACGAAAGCCCACTACGTCGCCCTGCTCAAGCGCGCGGGCGCGGCGATCTCGGCGCGGCTCGGCTATCGCGAGCCGGCCGCACACGAGCACGCGCCTGCCGAATCCGGCTAGCCCGGCGTAGCGGCCGTCTCCGGCGTGGCCGTCGCGGTGGTCTGCCAGCCGAGACCCAGGCTCTTCTGCAGCGACACGAAGTCCTTGAGCAAATCGGCCTGGCCCGACACCACGTTCTGCTGCGCGGCGAATTCCGTGCGCTGCGTGTCGAGCAGATCGACGAGGCTCGACGCCCCCGCGCGGTAGCGCTGGCGCATGAGCGTCGCGGAGCGCTCGGCGGAAACCTGCACCTTCTGCAAGGTCACCAGATGCTCGCGCTGATAGCCATAGCGCGAAAGCGACGCGTTGGCGTCCTGCAGCGCCGCTAGCACCGCCTTTTCGTAATGCGCTTCGGCTTCGTCACGCGAGGCTTGCGCACCGTGCACCGCGCCGAGCGTGCGCCCGAAGTCGAACACGTTCCACTGTAGATACGGCGCCCCTACCCAGCTGAAATTGCTCTTGCGGAACAGGTGCCCCGGCTCCGCCGCCGAAAAGCCGAGGTCGCCGAACAGCGTGAGTTTGGGCAGGAAGTCCGCCACGTGCTCGCCGATCTGCGCGTTGCTCGAGGCGAGGCGCCGCTCCGCCGCGCGAATATCGGGGCGCTGCGCGAGCATCGTCGTGGGATCGCTCACAGGCACGCTTGCGGGCATCGTGGGCAGCGGCTGCGCCGTTGCCAGTTCCGCGTCCAGCGCGCCTGGCGCCTGGCCGGTGAGCACCGCCAGTTGATCCAGCGATATTTCCACTTGCGCCGCGAGCGGCGTAATCGTCGAGCGCGTGTTTTCCACCTGGGTGGTGAGCCGCTGCACGTCCACCTCGGCCGCCGTGCCGCCCGCGCGACGCTGTTCGGTGAGCGTGAGCATCTCCTGCTGCAGTTGCGCCGTGCGTTGCGCGATGGCGAGCCGCTGCTGCTCGTCGCGCAGATCGATATAGGCCTGCGCGACTTCGGCCGCGAGCGATACCTGGGTGTCCGCAAGGTCGGCGTCCACGGCATCGGCCTCATCGCTCGCCGCTTCCACGGCGCGGCGCGTGCCGCCGAACAGGTCGATTTCCCACGAGGCATCGAAGCCCGCCGTATAGAACGTGATCGGGCCACCGCCCGAAGAGCCACCCTGACCCGAGCTGCTGCTCGACGACGTCAAGGCGCTCAGGTCCGGCTGGCGCATGCGGATCGCCGCCGCGCTCGCGCCGACCTTCGGCAGTTCGGCGGCGCGTTGCTGCTGCAGTTGCGCGCGCGAAGCGCGCAAACGCGCCTGCGCCGCGCGCACATCGGGATTGTGGGCGAGCGCTGCTTCGATCAGTGTGTTCAGTTGCGGGTCGTTCAGCGCAAGCCACCATTGGCTCGGTGCACGCGCGGGCGTCACGCCTTGCGCGGGCGTGCGCAGGAACGAAGCGGCGTTCGCCGCTTCCGGCGCGACGGCCGGTGCCCCGCGATAGTCGGGGCCGACGGTGCAGGCGGCGAGCGCGCAGGCAGCGGCGAACGCGCTCAGCGCGGCGTAGGAGATTCGGGAATAACGGGAGGAACGGGTTGCCGTCATGAGTCAGTGATAATCTTCAGTGGCCGCCAGACGGCGCTTGTGCGCCAGGCTGCGGCTTCTTGAGCAGGAGCGCGAGCGGCACGCACGTCGCCAGCGCGATGCCGAGCACCCAGAATGTTTCGGAGTACGTGATGACCATCGATTGCTGCGTGATCTGCGCCGCGATCTGGCCGAGCGCCTGCAATTGCGAGTGCGCCATGTCGCCCGTCTGCGTGAACCAGCTGGCCGCGCTCGCGGCCACGCGCTCCTGGCCGATGACCGAATTGGCGCTGAGCGATTCGCGCAGCACGGCCGTATGGAACGCCTCGCGCCGGTCGATGAGCGTGCCGATGATCGCAAGCCCCACCGAGCCGCCCAGATTGCGCGCCATGTTGTAGAGCCCGGCCGCGTCGCCGGAATCTTCGCGCGACACCGCCGCCATCGAAGCCTGGTTCAGCGGCATCATCGCGAGCATTTGCGCCACGCCGCGCACGAGCTGCGACCAGACGAAATCGTGACCGACGCTCTGCGCGGTGAGCGAAATGTCGAGCATGCAGCTCAGCGTGAAGAGCAGCAACCCGGACACCACCAGGATGCGAAAGTCCACCTTGCCCAGCAAGCGCGGCAGAATCGGCATCATGAGGAAAGCGGGCAGCCCCGAAAGCAGCATGATCGCGCCGGACTGCTGCGCGTTGTAGCCGGCAACAAGGCTCAGAAACTGCGGCAGCAGGTACGAAATGCCATAAAGCCCGGCACCCACCGCAAACACGATGATGATGACGCTCGCATAGCGCGGATTGCGCATGAGCGACAGACGCAGAATGGGCTTTTTCGCCGTGAACTGCGAAAGCGCGATGAGCGCCATGCCCGCGAGCGAGACCCATGTGAGCGTGACGATGAAGCTCGATTCGAACCAGCGTTCGCGCTGGCCCTCTTCGAGCACGACGGTCAGCGAACTCAGGCCCATTGCCAGCCCGGCAATGCCGAGCCAGTCCGCCTTGAGAAAGGCTTCCCAGTGCGGCCGGTCCGGTTCGAGCCCGACGAGAAGCAGCGTGATGAGCGCGAGGCACACCGGCAAATTGATGAAGAAGCACCAGTTCCAGCTGATATTCTCCGCGAGCCAGCCGCCCACCACGGGCCCGAGCAGCGGTCCGAGCAGCACGATCAGACCGAACACCGTCATGCCCACCGGCAACTGCGAAAGCGGCAGGCGCGTGCGGATGATGGTCTGGCCGGTAGGGATCATCGCGCCGCCCGTGAAGCCCTGACCGATGCGCCCGGCGATCATCATGCCGAGCGTGTTCGACCAGCCGCACATCATCGAAAAGGCGATGAAGAGCGCCGAGTTCGCGAGCAGGAAATTTCGCAGTCCGAACACCCGCGTGAGCCATGCGGCGAGCGGAATCATCACGATCTCGGACATCAGATAGCCCGTGGAGATCCACGTGCCCTCGGTGCCCGTCGCGCCAATCTGCCCCTGGATCTGCGGCAGCGCCGAGTTGGTGATGGAAATGTCGAGCGTGGCCATCAATGCGCCCAGCCCACCGGCCGCGACGGCGATCCAGTCGGCCGCGCTCGCGCGCTCGCCATGCGGATGGGGCACCGCTGCGCGAGCCGTTTTAGCCACGGTGGTTCTCCTGGTCGATACGGCGGTCGTCCTCACGCGCGGAGCGCGTGTCGACATCGACGGTTACCGACATGCCCGGCAGCAGCACGCTGCGCGTTTCGGGCCCGGTATCGAGGCGGATGCGCACCGGCACTCGCTGCACGATCTTCGTGAAGTTGCCGGTGGCGTTCTCGGGCGGCAAAAGTGCGAACTGCGCGCCCGTACCCGGCGAGAAACTGTCCACCACGCCGTGCAGCGTGTGGCCCGGTAGCGCGTCGACATGCAGCTCCACGGGCTGGCCTGCGCGCATGCGGCCGATCTGCGTTTCCTTGAAGTTCGCCGTGAGGTAGGTGCGCTGCACCGGCACGACGGTCAGCATGCGCGTACCTGGCTGAACGTACTGGCCCACGCGCACGGTGCGGTCGCCCACCCGGCCCGCGAGCGCGCTCTTCACCACGGTGTTGTCGAGGTCGAGCTGCGATTGCGCGGCGTTCGCACGCGCCGCCTCGAGCTGCGCGCGCGCCTGCGAGAGCTGCGCGTTCAGCGCCGAGATCTGCGAGCGTGCGGACGTGACGGCGGCTGCGTCGGCCGCGAGCGTGGCTTGCGCCTTATCGCGTTCGCTCTTGAGTTCGGCAAGCCGTTCGGTCGTTTCCGCACCTGTGGCCGCGAGCGGCGCATAGCGCGCCACTTCGTCGTTCGCGTGGCGCAGGCTCACCTGGGCGACTTCCTGCTGCGCCTGTGCCTGCGCGACGTTCGCGCGCTGCTGCTCGATCTGTGCCTGCGCATGCTCGATGTCCGCCGTGCGCGCATCGACGGTGGCCTGCGCCTGGTCGAGCGCCACCTGATACTGGCGCGCGTCGAGCTTCACGAGCGGATCGCCCGCCTTCACGGCCTGGTTGTCGGCCACGTAGACGTCCGTCACATAACCGCTCACCTTCGGGGCGATCGTCACGCTGTCGGCCTGCAAATAGGCGTCGTCGGTGGATTCGATGAAGCGCCCGACGATCCACCAGTGGCCCAGCCACACCGCTGCGGCGATCAGCGCCGCGAGTCCCAGCAGGATCAGAAGGGTTCGTTTCGCGCCGCTGCGCGCAGGTGCAGCGGCGGCGTCCGGCACGTCGCGTCCGGGCGCGCCTGCAGTCGTAGACATGTTGTTGAATCTCAATTTATTCCAGTCGGCAAAATTATTCCACCTGGAAAAACTGTGTCAAGTGTTATATTTCGCAGGGATACGAAAGGAAATGCATGAGCGAAGGCAAGAAACTGCGACGTTCGCCCGAAGGAGGCTATGCGCGTGGCGACGAGACACGTCGCAAGATCATCGAGGCGGCCATCATCCTGTTCGGCCAGCACGGCTTCGACGGCGCGTCCACACGTGACATCGCGGCGCGCGCGGGCGTGAATGCGCCGGCGCTGCAGTATTACTTCGAAAACAAGGAAGGCCTCTACCGCGCCTGCGCGGAGTCGATCGCCGACGAATCGTGGCAGTCGTTCGAGCCGGCTGTGCAGCGCGCGCGCGTTGCACTCGAGCGCAACGCGGACACCGAAACGCTGATCGACGCCTTCATCGACATCCAGTCGGCCGTGGCCGACCGTTCCTTTGTCAAGCAGCACGGGCCGGATCAGCGTCTGTTCTTCGCGCGCGAACAGGGCGGCGGCGAACCGGAGATCGGCTCGGAAATCCTGCGCGAGCGCGTGCGCTCGCCGCTGAACACGATCAACGTGGAACTGCTCGAACGCATTACCGGCATGCCGGCCCACGATCCGCTCACCGTAGTGCGCATGTTCAGCCTGTACGGGCAGTTTCTGCTTTTCTTCATCGCGCGCCGCTCCACGCTCTCGATGCTCGGCTGGGACGACATCGACAGAGCAAAGGCCGATTTTCTGAAAGAGAGCATCGCGGAACAGACGCGCGTGCTGCTGCGCCACTGGAATGGCGAGCGCGAAACGCACAATCGCTCAAGATAACCAAGCACTCTTGCGGCGGCTGGCACGATTACGAGGCGCCCGTGGGGAACCCTCGCGGCGCCTGAGCGCGCATGTTAGTGTCCGAAATCCCCCCGCATGGAGCCGCCAGCATGTCTCCTCTCGCCGCCGTTGCGAGCATTCTCCTCGCTGTCCTGCTCGGGGCCATGAGCCCCGGCCCGAGCTTCGTGCTCGTCGCGCGCAACTCGATCGGCCTCTCGCGCCGCGACGGCGTCGCCACCGCGCTAGGCATGGGCACCGGTGCGATCTGCTTCGCGGGCATTGCACTCGCCGGGCTCTACACCCTGCTCGCCACCGTGGCCTGGCTGTACGCCGCGCTCAAGATCGCAGGCGGCGCCTATCTGCTCTACATCGCTTCGCGCATCTGGCGCGGCGCGGGCTCGCCCGTCACGATGAGCAGGACGTCCATACCGGGCGAGCGCCCCGGCAAGTCATACTGGAGCGGCCTGACCACCCAGTTGAGCAACCCGAAAACGGCCATTGCCTACGGCGGCATCTTCGTCGCGCTGCTGCCGCATAACCCGCCGCTGTGGTGCTACTTCGCGCTGCCGCCGCTCGTTTTCGGGATCGAAACCGGCTGGTACACGGTCGTCGCGCTATGCTTTTCGAGCCAGCGTCCGCGCGATCTCTATCTGCGTGCCAAGAGCTGGATCGACCGCATTGCGGCCGGCGCGATCGGGGCGCTGGGGCTGCGCCTTATTTTCAGCGCCGGGCATCGCGGGATCTGAGGTCGCCCCGCCGGACGCGGCCCGAACATCGCGTCCGGCGCACCGCAATTTATTTCGTGACGCGCTTGACAATCTATCTTCCAGTAGATAAATTGGAGCCCATGAATACGAAGCTGACAGTACGGGAACAGGTTCTCGACCACGCCATCACCCTCATGATGCTGCGCGGGTACAACGGGTTCAGCTACCGCGACCTGTCAGAACTGGTGGGCGTGAAAACGTCGAGCATCCACTATTACTTCCCGTCGAAAGACGACCTGGTGCTCGAAGCAGTGAGCCAGTACAGCGGCGAAGTGATGGCGGGATTGCAGTCGATCGACGCGGCGCTGCCGGCGCGCGAAAAGCTCGCTACGTACACGCGGCTCTTCGGCAAGACGCTGGGCGACGGCAACCAGATCTGTCTGTGCGGCATGCTCGCCGCCGACATCGAGTCGCTGCCGGAAACCGTGCGCCATGCCGTGCAGGCGTTCTTCCGCGCCAACGAAAGCTGGCTGACCGAGGTGCTGGCTCAAGGCGCGAAAGAAGGCACGCTGGTCGTCAGGGGCAAGCCGGAAAGCTCGGCGCGTACGTTGTTCGCGGCCTTGCAGGGCAGCGTCCTCGCGAGCCGGCTGTTCCATACGAAGTCGCGCCTCGAAGATGTCGAAGCCATGTGGCGCGTGGCTTAGTAAGTTCCTCTTGCCTGTAACAGGGGCGGCTTATCGCCCTTTTGTTGGGCCGTGAATTCTATCTTCTGATAGATAGCTAGAAGGAGGAGCATCATGAACGTGTTTTGACGGCCGGAAATCTATCTTTCAATAGATAGAATGTGGGAATTGACGACCGGAAATTCGCAAGCGTTGCTCTTCTGCTGGACCCCGGTGCACAGGGTTGTCGCCTCGCACCACTAAATTGAATGTCGTACTCCGCCGTACTTTCAACGAACCGTCTTTGCTCAAAGGAGCCTGTCATGTCGATCGAAAAAGTCCTCTACCGCGCCGAAGCCAACGTCACCGGCGGCCGCGATGGCCGCGCCGTCATTCCCGCCAGCAACCTGGACCTCAAGCTCACCACGCCGCGCGAACTCGGCGGCGCGGGCGGCGACGGCACGAACCCCGAGCAGCTTTTCGCCGCGGGCTACAGCGCATGTTTCATCGGCGCGATGAAGTTCGTCTCGGCGCGCGACAAGATTTCCCTGCCCGCCGATCTCTCGATCACCGGCAATGTCGGCATCGGCCAGATTCCGAACGGCTTCGGCATTGAAGTCGAACTGAAGATTTCGCTGCCCGGCATGGATCGCGCGGCCGCCCAGGCGCTCGTCGACAAGGCACATATCGTGTGTCCCTACTCGAACGCCACGCGCGGCAACATCGACGTGACGCTCACCATCGTCTAAGCCTCGAGCCGCATGCAGCACTTGTCGAGGGCCGCGCAAAGCGGCCCTCGGCCTATGTGCCGGCCGCTCGCGCAGGTTCACGCAGTCTGAGCGTCGCGCGAGAGTCCCGCCATGAGGCCGCTTGCGCGCTGCACCTTGGCGAGCACCGCGCGATCGAGCACGGTGCGCCCCTCGGGCACCGCGAGCGTGAGAAACGAACGCGCACGCGTAACGCCGGTGTAGACGAGTTCGCGCGTGAGAATGGGGCTGTACGTATCGGGCAGCACGAGCGCCGCGTGGGTGAACTCCGAGCCCTGCGATTTGTGGACGGTGAGCGCGAACACCGTCTCCACGCCCTGCAGCCGGCTCGGCGAGACCCACTTCACGCCGCCCGAGCCGTCGCCGGCCGGGAACGCCACGCGCAGCACGGGTGGCTCGCCCGCGGCAACGGGCAGTTCCAGCGCGATGCCGATATCGCCGTTCATCAGCCCAAGCTCGTAGTCGTTGTGCATGACGAGCACAGGCCGGCCCGCGTACCAGTCGCCGTGCGGGTCGATGAGCCCTTCTTCGTGCAGCAGACGCGCGACGCGCCGGTTCAGGCCTTCGACGCCCCACGGACCGCGCCGCAGCGCGCACAGCAACTGAAACGCGCCATGCGCCTTAAGCACGCCAGCGGCCCAGCCGGAGAGCGCCTCGGGCGTCGCGCCGGGCCCGGGCCGGGTCGTGCGCATCGTTTCGAGGTAGTGGCGGTAGCCCTGGCGCTGCGCGTGCGCGGCGCGTTGCTCGCACACGCGGCCATCGACGATCAGCGAACGCAACGGCCCGTCATCGTCGGCGGGACACACGAGGCGCGCGAGATCCTCGTAGCCGCGCGACCAGATCTTCGCGACTCCCACTGCATCGCCCAGATTGACGAGTTCGGCCAGCGCGCCGATGCCGCTCTCCGATGCGAAACGATGGCTCTCGCGCAGCATTGCGATGGCCTGGTCGAGCGGCAGGCCGTGCGCGTCGAGCATGGCCGCGTCGATGCGCTCGCCCGTGGCCGCTTCGAGCCAAGCGCGCGACGCCGGGGTGTAGTGCCCCTCGCGCGCGCGGTCGCACAATTCGCCCAGCACCGCCCCGGCTTCGACCGAAGCGAGCTGGTCCTTGTCGCCCAGCAGGATGAGCCGCGCGGAGGACGGCAGCGCGTCGAGCACGGCGGCCATCATCTCGAGGTCGACCATCGAGGCCTCGTCGATCACGAGCACATCCACGGGCAGCGGATTCGCGGCGTCGTGCCTGAAGCGGCGGCTGCCGGGCCGCGTGCCTAGCACGCGATGCAGCGTCGTCACGACGGTCGGAATCGCGTTGCGCAGCGCTGCCGCGTCGACGTGCGCCTGCAGCGCATCGAACGGCAGCCGCTCCACCGCTCCCGCGATCGATTCGTTCAAACGCGCCGCGGCCTTGCCGGTGGGCGCGGCAAGCCGGATGCGCAAGGGCCGCGCGGCATGCGCTCCCTGCCCTGCACGGCCGAGCGCGAGTGTCTGCAGGAGTGCCAACAATCTCACCACCGTCGTCGTCTTGCCCGTGCCCGGACCGCCCGTGACGATGCTGAACGCGCTGCGCGCGGCGAGCGCGCAGGCGAGCTTCTGCCAGTCGGCGGCGCGCGCAGCGTGAGCGGCGCGTGCCTCGCCGTTACGCGGAGCGAACAGCGCGTCGAGCGCCGCGCGGGCGATGTCGAGCGGCAACGCGGCTTCGAGCTGTGCAGCGCGTGTGAGTCGGCGCTCGATGCCCTCGCGCACGTCCTGCTCGTATTGCCAGTAGCGCCGCAAATAAAGCCGTGTGCCCGCAAGCACGAGCGGCGCATTGCCTTTCGCGACATCGGCAACCGCCGTCTCCTCACTCACGAGATCGGGCACCGCGAGCGCCGCGCGCCACTGCGCGAGTGTGACGCCCGCGAGCACTTCGGCAGGCGGCTGCGCCGGCACCGCGGCCAGCATCTGTGGCCCGTCGGGCGGCAGGGACAGCGCGAACGCCGGGTCTTCCAGCGTGGCCTTCAGGTCGAGGCACACATGACCGCGCCCAAGCTGATGGCTCGCGAGCGCGGCCGCGAGCAGCAACAACGGCGGACTGTGCGGCGCTTCCGTCCACAAAAAGCGTGCGAAGGCGGCATCGAGCGTACGGAGCCAGCCGCGCTCGACCCAATTGTCGAGCACGCCGAGCATTTGCCCGGGCGGTTCCGGCGCGGCGTCCGGCATCTCCAGATTCTCGAACAGATCGCCGGTGAGGCCGTCCTGCCCTTTCGTGCGGCGCCTCGTCATGCCACATCCTCCAGCGTGTTGCGACGCGCGAAGAGCGCGTCGAGTCGTTCGATCAGCTCGCGCGGCGGCCGCTCGCAATGCAGCCCCTGCCCCGGGGCGCGGCCGCCGCGCAGGAACAGATACACGGCGCCGCCCACGTGGCGGTCGTAGTCGTAATCGGGCAGGCGCGACTTGAGCAGCCGATGCAGCGCGAACAGATAGAGCACGTATTGCAGTTCGTATCGCGAATGCAGGATCTGCGCGCGCATTTTCGCAGGCGTGTAGGACGCATCGTCGGGGCCCAGCCAGTTCGACTTGTAGTCGGCCACGTAATAGCGGCCTTCGTGTTCGAACACGAGATCCATGAAGCCCTTGAGCATGCCGTTGAGCGTGGCGGCGTCGAGCGCGGGGCGCGCCTCGCCGTCCAGCGTGAATTCGGTCACAAGCGCGTCGATTGCGAGCGTATCGACGGCATGCGCCGTGACCCAGAACTCCAGTTCGGCCATATACGCGCCGGGTTCGAACGCCGCGAGCGCCACGGGCGCCACGCTCTCGCCGTCGATGTCCGGCAGTCGCAGCGGCGTGCGCACGAGCTCCAGCATCCACGCCGTGAGCGTCTCGATCCAGTGCGACCAGCCGCGAACGCTGCAGCGCCGCGCGACCATGTCGCGCACGCGCCCTTCGTCCTGCGCGATTTCGGCGAAGCCTTCGTTGGCGGCCCATTCCATCAGTTCGTGCAGGAACGTGCCCGCATCGGCGCCGCGCTCGAACCCGTGCATCGGCGCAAGCGCGGGTGCGACGAGCGTCTGGCCGGCGCTTGCGAATGCTTCGTCGTCTTCAGGCGGCACGCTCGCCTCGAGCAGTTCCAGGAACACGTCCTCGCTGCGCGTGTCGGGCGCGCCGCGCGCGTCGTCCGCTTCGACAGGCACGCCCGAACCGATCGACGTTTCGAGCGTCTTCAGGCTCGAATAGCTCGCGATCCACCAGCGTTCGCGCTCGCGATGCGCGAGCGTGCGCGCCTCGCCGCGCACGGCGCCGGTGTCGCGCAGCGCGAGCACGTCGCGGCGCGCTTCCGGAGCGGGCGCGACGGCGATGTCCGTGCACGAGCCGCGCAATGCGCCGAGCCATGCTTCGGTTTCCTCAACGGGAATGGCCGCGCCGCCACCGAGCAGATATCCGAACGCGCTCGCCTCGACGCCCTGCACGGGTCCATAGCCGATCCACGTGGCGTAACGCGCGCGCGTCAGTGCGACGTAGAGCTTGCGCAGGTCTTCGCCGAGGCGCTCGCGATCGGCCTGGCGCAGCACGCGCGCATCGGCCTCGAGCGTGACGCGCAACTCGCCTTCGTCGTCGTGCCACTTGAACGGCACGTCGTCGGGCTTGACGGCGCGGTGCGCGCACGCGAACGGCAAAAACACGAGCGGATATTCGAGGCCCTTCGACTTGTGGATCGTGACCACCTGCACGAGTCCGGCATCGCTTTCCAGACGCAACTGGCGCGCGTCGCCTCCGCCGCCCGCGCTTTCGTCTTCGCGCTGCTCGTCGAGATAGCGGATCAGCGCGTGCTCGCCATCGAGCTGCGTGCTCGCCTGTTGCAATAGTTCGGCGAGGTGCAGCAGGTTGGTGAGCGCGCGCTCGCCATTGAGCCCGGCACCAGCGGGTTCGCCAAGCAGGCGCTGCGGCACGTGAAAGTCGTTGAACAAGCGGCGCAGCATCGGCAGCACGCCCTTCCTGCGCCAGCATTCGCGGTACTCGCGGAACTGCAGCACGCGCGACTCCCACGCGATCTCGTCGTGGCCGAGCCGGTCGAGTTCTGCCCATGCGAGCCCGAGCGTGGGCGTGGCGAGCGCCGTGCGCACGAGGCGGCCGTCGTCGGGCTCGGCACAGGCCGCGAGCCAGAAGCGCAGTTCTTCGGCCTGCGGCGTCTGGTACACCGAGTCGCGATCCGACAGATAGACGCTGCGCACGCCGCGCGCGGCCAGCGCTTCGCGTATCGCCTGCGCCTCGCTGCGGTTGTTGACGAGCACCGCCATGTCCGCGGGCTGCAACGGCCGCATGCCGCGCTCGCCCGAGAAACCCGCTGCCTGCTCCTGGCCGAGATTGAGCAGACGCACCATCTCGGTCGCGCAGCTGCCGGCCATGCCCGCGAGATACGCGCCCTTGCTGAGCGGCTTGCCATCCGCGGCAGGCGGCATCCACCAGACGTTGAGCGCGGGCAGCGCCGCACCGGCTGCAACCAGCTTCTCGGGCCGTCCATGCGCATCGGCGGCCACGAACGGCAACGCATTTTCGCGTCCATCAGGGCTGCGAAACAAAAACGCGCCGCTGCCCTCGGGCCGCAATTCCGCCGCCTCGAAGCAGCGGTTCACCGCCTCGACCATCGCGCGCGTGGAGCGGAAATTCTTCTTGAGCGTATAGAGCCGCCCTTCGCAGGCACGGCGCGCGCGCAGATAGGTGAAGATGTCCGCGCCGCGAAACGCGTAGATCGCCTGCTTCGGATCGCCGATCAACACGATTGCCGTTTCGGCGTCGTGTTCGGCGATGCGATAGACCGCGTCGAAGATCTGGTACTGAACCGGGTCGGTGTCCTGAAATTCGTCGATCAGCGCGACCGGATACTGCCTGCGGATGATTTCCGCGAGACGTGGGCCGTTCTCGCGCTGCAGCGCCGCGCGCAGCCGCGTGAGCAGATCGTCGAAGCCCATTTGCGAGCGGCGCGCCTCTTCTTCCTCGAAGCGCTTCGCCACCCAGCGCGCCGCGTGGCACAGCAGATCCTGTTTCGCCTCGGGCGGCGCGGCGAGCGACTCGCGCAAGCTTTGCATCGCCACGAAGGCCGCATGCCCGGGCGGCTCGCCCTTCACCCAGATGTCGGCCAGGCCCGCGGGCGTGAGGCGCGTCCACACGGCCGCCTTGTCGTCGAAACCGGGATGCGCGGATTCGGGATCGTTGGCCCAGTCGCGCAGCTTGCCGATCCATGTTTCGCTGTGCTTCGAATTGAGCTTTCTGGCGTCGAACTGCTTCGCGGCGCGCGCCGCGTTGAGCAACGCCTCGACCTCGTCGATCCAGACGCGCCACGGCGCCTTCAGCGTTTCGAGTTCGTCGCGCGCGCGCTGGCGGGCGTCTGCGAGCGCCGCGCCGGGGTTGCATGCATCGGGCAAGAGATCGGCGTGCGCGAGCAGCCCGCGTATCGCGTCGTGCAATTCGTCGGGACTCGCGAACCACGCCCTCACTTCGGCGGCGCTCACCGCGTCGAGGGGCGCCATGAAGGTGCGCCAGTAGTCGCGCACGACTTCGGCGCGCAGTTCCGTCTGGTCGGTTTCGAGCGTCTGCGAAAAGAGGCTGTCGCTGTCGAACGCGTGTTCGCTCAGCATGCGGTTGCACCAGCCGTGGATCGTCGAGACCGCGGCCTCGTCCATCCATTCGGCTGCCAGTTGAAGGCGGCGCGCGCATGCCGGCCACTGCTCCGGCGAGTAGTCCTCGCGCAGATCGTGCAACAGGTCTTCACCCGGCTCACGCTCGGGCACGTCGTCAGGCTCGACGCGGAAGCATTCAGCGGCTTCGATGAGGCGCGCGCGAATGCGCTCGCGCAGCTCCTTCGTGGCCGCGTCGGTGAAGGTCACGACGAGAATTTCGGGCGGCGTGAGCGCACGGCCTGACGTGCGCGCCTCGTCATCGAAATCCGCTTCGCCGCTTGCTGCGTTGAGCGCGCCGTGCCCCAGCACGAGGCGCACGTACAGCATGGCGATCGTGAAGGTCTTGCCGGTGCCTGCGCTCGCTTCGATCAGGCGGCTGCCGTAAAGCGGGAAGCGCAGTGGCTCCAGGACTTGGGCGTTCATGTTCCCGAGCGGATTCATACCGTCCCTCCTGCCTCGCTCGAGGCCCGCTTCGCACGCGACGACGCGAGCGGCGCGCGGCTTACCGGCAGCAGCAGCGTCATGGCGAGCGTAATGAAATCGTCGTGGGCGACGAGCGCGTCGAAATCGGTGAAGGCGCGGCGCAGATAAGCGTTCGTCTCGCGCTCGCCAGGCGTGCGGTCATTGCCCTCGTAGGCCGCGCGTGCAGCTTCCCACGCCTCGGCGGGCACCATCGCGCGCGTGCCGTCGAATGGATCAGGCAACTTGCGCAGCCATGCGAACGCTGTCTTCACCGCGAGCGGCAAGGGCCGGCGCGCACCGTCGTCCCATGCGGCAAGCAGCGCGAGCAGATAGTCGCGCGCAACCTGCGCGTCGAGCGGCGCGAGCTCCGCAACACCCACCTTGCTCACGATCACCGTGGTCACCGGCCCGGCCGCGATCTGCGCGGCCACATGCGCGACCCAATAAGGCACGAGTCGATCGCTCCGATAGCGGTGGTCCTTCACGAGCGTGCCCGGCTCCAGAATCACGCGGCCGAGTGCGCCGTCCGGGCCCGCGCGTAAATCGTCGAGCCAGTCGTCGAGCGCAACGATGCGGCCTTCCGGCGTCGCATCGAGACGAATTTCGTATTGATGCTCGAGCGGCTCGGGCCAGCGCGCGAGCGCCTTGCGATATTCGGCGAACAGCTCGGGCATGGGCGCGAGCAGTTCTTCGCCGATCACCTCGCCAAAGCCCCCGGTCGCAAGGTCGCCGCTGCGATGCATGCGCTCGAGGCGCGCGAGCGCGGCCGGTTCGAGATCGTCTTCGCCGCGTTCCATCGCGAGGACCTGCGCTCGGATCAGCTCGCCCTGGAGCTGCCACGCCTGCAACGCATCCACCTCGAAGGGCTCGTGATTTTCGCTCGCTGCGTCCCCGCTTTCGAAGGCCACGCGCAGACGCTGCCGGAAGAAGCTGCGAACCGGCTCGCGCAGGAATTCGCCGAGTTCGCGGATCGACAGCGGCTCGTCGCGTTCAGTCGGCGCGAGGACTTCGGCGTTCGCTTCAGCCGCGGGCCGCACCTGTGCGGGCTTGCTCCACTCGTGCGCATAGGTGTACAGCGCCGCCTCTTGCGGCCGCGGCGGGAAATAGTCCGGGCTGAACGGCTGCAGGCGATGCTCGATGGTCAACGCGTGGAGCAGCGCTTCGCCATCGTTGCCTTCGTCGCCTTCGAGCCGCCAGCCGGCCTTGAGATGGTCACGCAACTGTCCGACCAGCACCGAAGGCGGGCGCGGCGTGTTGTCGGTCACGCTGCGCCCGATCCACGACACATGCAGATGGTCGCGCGCGGAGAGCAACGCTTCGAGGAACAGGTAGCGGTCGTCTTCGCGGCGCGAGCGGTCGCCGGGGCGATAGTCGCGACGCATGAGGTCGAAGTCGAGCGGCGTGCGGCTGCGCGGATAGTCGCCGTCGTTCATGCCGAGCAGGCACACGCGCCGGAACGGGATGGCCCGCATCGGCATGAGCGTGGCGAAGGTCACCGCGCCCGCGAAAAAGCGCTGTGAGAGGCCGCCGCCCTCGAGCGCCGCGAGCCAGTTCTCCGCGACGATGGCGAGCGGCAAAGTCTGCGTGAGCGCGGCTTCATCGCAGGCCTCGCGCCACGTTTCGAGCGCGCCGTCGAGGCGGTCGAGCGTGTAGGCGTCTTCGTCCTGCGCCGCGAAAAACGCCGCCTTCAACGCGCGCAGACGCTCGCACCACACTTCCACCGTGGCCGGTTCGCGCAGCGTGCGCCACGCGTGGTCGAGCGCGTCCACGAGGCGCGTGAGCGGGCCCAGCAACGCGGCGTCGAGTCCGCCGATTTCGCTGTACGGCTCGATGCCGCGCCATGCGCCCGCACGTTCGCCCGCGGCGTAGCCCAGCAGCATGCGCCGCAGACCGAACGCCCAGCTGTTGGGTGCGCTGAGTTCGTCGGCCTGGGGGAGCCCGAGGCTCGCGCGCTGGCCCGCATGCAGTCCCCAGCGGATATTCGCGCCGTCGATCCAGTTGCGCAGCGTGGGCACGTCTTCGGCGTCGATGCCGAAGCGCGCGCGCACGGCCGGCACTTCGAGCAGGTCGAGCACGTCGCTCACCGTCACGCGCGAGTACGGCAGCGCAAGCAGCATTTCCAGCGCGCCGATGAGCGGATCGAACGCGCGCTGCGCGCGGTCGGCCACGCTGAACGGAATACTGCGCGGGTCATTGCCGTCGAGCAGGCCGAACACGGCCTGGATATGCGGCGCGTAGACCTCGATGTCGGGCACCATTACGATCACGTCGCGCGGACGCAATGTGGGGTCCGCCGCAAACGCGGCGAGCAGGCGGTCGTGCAGGATCTCCACTTCGCGCTGCGCGCTATGCGCGATGTGAAAGCGAATCGATTCGTCCTCCTGCACATCCACCGGTTCCCAGTGCTCGCGCGTTTCGCCGAGAGGCCGCAGATCCCGAATGTCGTCCTGCAACTGCGAGAGCAGCGTGAGCGCGTCTTCGCCATCGAACAGATCGATACGCTGGCCAATACGCGTGAAATGCGGCGTGTACGTCTCGCGCGCTTCGTCGCTGTCGTATTCGTCGAGCAGGCCGATGAAGTCACGCCCCTGCTTGCCCCAGGCCGCGAGCAACGGCTGCGAATGCAGATGCAGCTGCGCCTCGTCGAGCTGCTCCGGCGCGCCCGCGCGGCGGCGCTGGCGCGCGTGGCGTGCGCGCAGCAGGTCCTGGTCGGCGACGATGTCGGCCCAGTAGTGCATGCACGGGTTATGCACGCACATCAGCACCTGGCTCCAGCGCGCGAGCGCCGCGAGGACTTCCACCGACTGGCGCGCGAGGCTCGAAATGCCGAACACCACGAGACGGCGCGGCAAGCCCTTCGGCCGGGCGTCGCCCTCCTGCCATGACTGCGCGCGCGCCATGAACGCTTCGTGCACGGCGGCGCGCCCCGTGTCGCGCAAGCCGATTCCGTCTTGCGCCTGCGCGCCAACGTCCGCGAGCAGCGCGCGCCAGAGCGCCGCCTGCCAGCGCGCCTCCTCGGGCAACGGCGTACGCGCGTTGCGCGCATCGATCAGGACGTCCTCGTTCGCGGCCCACGCAGCGAGCCAGTCCGCGCGGTAGACCTGGTACTGGTCGAGCAGATCCGCCACGCGCTGCGCGAGCTGGAAGCACTTGCGCTGGTCCTCGTCGTTGGCCATGAAGCGCTTGAGCGGCTGATAGCCGGGCTCATCGAGCAGCGCCGGCAGCATGCGCATGAGACGCCAGACGAGGCGCGACTTGTCGAACGGCGAGACCGCGGGCACCGCGTCGTTGCCGAGCACGGCGCGATACACCTGCCAGAGGAAACGCGACGGCAGCGACATTTCGAACGCCGCCGCGATGCCGCAGCCGCCCTCCTCGGGATCGGCGGCAAACGCGAGCTTGAGCCACTGCGCGATGCCGTTGCTCTGCACGAGGAACATTTCCTTTTCGAGCGGCGCGATCGGATTCTGGCCGATCCAGCTCACGATCAGGTCGCGCATGCGCTCGGGCTGATTGCCGTGAACGAGCATCAGCCCGGTGGGCAGTTCGCGCGCGCTCAAGCGAGGCTCCGGCGCGCCTGACACAGGTTACGCGCGCGTTGTGCAGATGGGGCGAGGAAGCGGAGAAAAGGAATTGCGGCCATGTCGCCTGTTCGTGTTTGGTGCCCGTATATACCGGTACTCGCCGGTATTCCCGGTATTTGCCGATACGAATGGCGCAGGCGGCATTGCGCCCGCGCAATGCGACAGTTTACGACAATCGGGACCGCGGCGAGCGCCGCTTTCGCGCGCAGTCCGCGGTATTGGCGCCGGCAGGCGCGGCCTAGCCCAAACGCTTGCCTGTAGCCGGATCGAAGAAATGCAGGCGCGCCGGCGGCAGGTGCACCGCCAGCCGCTCGCCGGGCGTGGGCCGCGTTTCGTGCGGCAGGCGCACCACCACATCCGCGCTGCCCCAGCGGCCGTGCGCGAGGTTGTCCGCGCCGAGCAGCTCACAGGTCTCGACTTCGAGCGTGACGGGCTCGTTGGCGCCGCGCGCGTGCATATGCTCGGGGCGCACGCCCAGCACGCAATCCGCGCCCTTGGGCAGCCAGGCCGGCGCATCGCCAAGCGGCAGATGCGGCCCGTTGCCCGCGATTTCGAAGCGCCGGCCGTCGTCGCTCACGCGCCCGCGCAGCAGGTTCATGGCCGGCGAGCCGATGAAGCTCGCCACGAACATCGAAGCGGGCCGGTCGTACACTTCGCTCGGCGTGCCGATCTGCTCCGCGCGCCCGCCGTTGAGCACCATCACGCGCTGCGCGAGCGTCATCGCCTCGATCTGGTCGTGCGTGACGTACAGGCTCGTCGTACGCAAACGCGCATGCAGACGCTGGATTTCAAGGCGCATCTGCACGCGCAGCTTCGCGTCGAGGTTCGAGAGCGGTTCGTCGAACAGAAACACCGAAGGCTCGCGCACGATCGCGCGGCCCATCGCCACACGCTGACGCTGGCCGCCCGAAAGCTCGCGCGGCTTGCGCTCCAGCAGCTTGCCCAGTTCGAGGATTTCGGCGGCCGCCGCCACGCGCGAGTCGATCGTCGCGCGGTCGAGCCCCTGCAGCTTGAGGCTGTAGCCCATGTTGCGCGCGACCGTCATGTGCGGATAGAGCGCGTAGTTCTGGAACACCATGGCGATGTCGCGATCCTTGGGCTCCACGCGATTGACCACCTTCTCGCCGATGGCGATCTCGCCCGACGTGATCGTTTCCAGCCCCGCGACCATGCGCAGCAGCGTGGACTTCCCGCAGCCCGACGGGCCGACGAGCACCATGAATTCGCCGTCCGCCACCTGCACGTCGATGCCGTGCAACACCTGTTGCTCGCCGTCGTACGACTTCGTGACGCCCCGTATGCTCAATGCCGCCATGCCGTCCCCCGAATTGCATCCATGCTCATTTCTCCACGTCCACGAGGCCGCGCACGAACCAGCGCTGCATGGCCAGCACCACCACGAGCGGCGGCAGCATGGCGATCATCGTCGCGCACATCACGAGATGCCATTGTGTCGCCGCGTCGCCGCTCGAAATCATGCTCTTGATGCCCACCACGGCGGTCGTCATCGAAGCCGTGCTCGACATGAGAATCGGCCACAGATACTGGTTCCAGCCGTAAATGAACGTAATGACGAACAGCGACGCGATGTTCGTTTTGGAAAGCGGCAGGACGACGTCCCAGAAGAAACGCAGCGGCCCCGCGCCGTCGATACGCGCGGCCTCGATCAGCTCGTTCGGCAGCGTGAGGAAGAACTGGCGGAACAGAAACGTGGCCGTGGCCGAAGCGATGAGCGGCAGCGTGAGGCCCGCGTAAGTGTTCGTGAGGCGCAGCGTGGCCGCGACTTGCACCGTGGGGAAAATGCGCACTTCCACGGGCAGCATGAGCGTCACGAAGATCAGCCAGAACGCGAGACGCCGGAACGGAAACCGGAAAAACACGATCGCATAGGCCGAGATGATCGATATGGCGATCTTGCCCACCGAAATCACGAGCGCCGTGATGACGCTGTTCATGAGCATCACGCCGAACGGGCTCGCCGCGCTGCCCGTGCCCACGTTCCATACGGTGGCCATGTTCGCGAACAGATGGGTACTTGGCACGAGCGAGAGCGGCACCGAGAAGACTTCTTTCTCGTTCATCGTGGCGGCGCAGAACGCCACGTACACGGGAAAGGCCACCACCGCCACGCCGAGCAGCAGCATGACGTGGCAGAACAGGTTGAAGTATTTGCGGTTCTCGACCATCAGTACTGCACCCGTCGTTCGATAAAGCGGAACTGGAAGATCGTGAGCGCCGTCACGATCACCATCAGCACGACTGACTGCGCGCCCGAACTGCCGATGTCGAGGCCCCGAAAGCCTTCGTCGAAGATCTTGTAGACGAGCGTGCGCGTCGCCTGGCCAGGGCCGCCGCCCGTAGCCGCATCGATCACGGGGAAGGTGTCGAAGAGCGCGTAGACCACGTTCACCACGAGCAGAAAGAAGCTCGTCGGCGAAAGCAGCGGGAACGCAATGCCGAAGAAGCGCCGCACGGGGCCCGCGCCGTCGATGGCGGCCGCCTCGAAAAGCGATTGCGGGATCGACTGCAGGCCCGCGTAGAAGAACAGGAAGTTATAGCTGATCTGCTGCCAGACCGATGCGATCACAACGAGCGCCATGGCCTGGCCGGGGTTGAGCGCATGGTTCCACGTCACGCCGAAGCGTGCGAGCGCGAAAGTCACGAGGCCGATGCTCGGGTTGAACAGAAAGCCCCACAACACGGCGGCAATGACGGGCGCGACCGCATACGGCCAGATCAAAAACGTTTGATAAAAGCGCTTGCCGCGCGTCACATGGTGCGCCATGGCTGCCAGCAGCAGCGAAATGGCGAGGCCGCCGAACGTGACGAGCGCCGTAAACACGAGCGTCGTCTGCACCGAGGCCAGATAGAGCGGATCGTGCAGGAGCCGCGTGAAGTTGGCGAAGCCGACGAAGACCGACGACGTGCCGAAGGCGTCCTGGGCCTGGGTGGACTGCAGGAGCGCCACCCCGGCCGGCCACAGGAAAAAGATCACGGTCACCGCAAGCTGCGGGCCGACGAGCAGGTACGGCAGCAGGCTCGCCCCAAAGCGGGAGCGTTGTTCCATTGCGTCACTCTCCTCGAGTGGCGGCGTTCGGACGGGCGTGAACACCGGTTGGCGCGGCTTGTTGATCGAATTGAGCCGCCTCATGGGCGGCGCCGCGCTCGCATTCTAGCCGAGACTCGTGACAATACGGGTCAAAGCGCGGGTCAAAGCACGGGACTGGGGGCCGCCCTCGGGCGGCGGGAGCGGGATTGACGCGGGAAGGTATAGGGTGAGAGGGCTGCGCGGCGGGTCGATCGGGCGCGCAGCGTCTTCCGGTCGGCGAAAGTAACGGGAAGGTCACCGTCCCCTGACTTCATCGCCAGGCTCGCCGCTCAGGCGAGCGCCGCCGTGGCGAATTTGCCCATGTCCGTGGCCGGATCGCGCAGCGCATCGAGGTCGAGCTTCACGCCCTTGCCCACGAGCTTCTTGCCGCACAGGAAATCGGGCATCGAATTGACGGCGTCGACCGCGAGCAGCACGCGATCCTTCAGGTAGTACACCGCGAAGCGCCGCGCTGCCGGGTCGCCGCGCACGATGGCCTCGTCATAGCCTTCGAGCAGGCCCACCGTCTGCAGCTTGAGGTCGTACTGATCGGACCAGAACCAGGGCGCGTCGCAGGCAGGGCGCGGCTTGCCGACGATCGCGGCGGCCGCGAGCTTCGCCTGCTCCACCGCGTTGTGCACGCTTTCCAGGCGCCCCGCGCGGCCATAGTGCGCAAGCGGCCGGTGCGCGCAATCGCCGATCGCGAAGACGTCCGGGTCGCTCGTGCGCGCGTCGTCGTCCACCTGAATGCCGTTGGCGCACGCGATGCCCGCCGCTTTCGCGAGCGCCTCGTTCGGCAAGATGCCGATGCCGACCAGCGCGAGTGTGGCGGGGACGATCTCGCCGTCCGCCAGCTTCACGCCGGCGAGCTTGCCGCCCTCGCCCACGAGCGCCTCGATCTTCACGTTCAGCCGCAGTTCCACGCCTTGCGCGCGATGCTCGCTCGCGTAGAACGTGGAAACGGTCTCGCCCGTCACGCGGCCCAGAACGTGCGGCGCGGCTTCGAGCACCGTGACCTCGTGGCCGAGCTGGCGCGCCGCCGCCGCTGCTTCGAGGCCGATATAACCGGCGCCGATCACCACGAGCTTTTCGCCCGGCTTTACGCGCTCGCGCAGCACGTCGGCGTCGGCGAGCGAGCGCAGCGCGACCACGCCCGCGAGATCGTGGCCCGGCACCGTCAACGCGCGCGGCGTCGAGCCGGTGGCGAAAATCAGCTTGTCGTATCGAAGCTGGCTGCCGTCGGCGAGCGTGAGCGTGCGGCTCGCGCGGTCGAGCGACTGCGCGCTCGCGCCGAGCTTCAGCTCGATGCGCTGCTCGTCGTAGAACGCGCGTGGTTTGAGCCACAGGCGCTCGACGTCGGCCTCGCCCTTCAAATAGGCCTTGCTGAGCGGCGGCCGGTGATAAGGCGGCACCGGTTCTTCTCCGACCAGCACGACGCGGCCGCCAAACCCGTATTGCCGCAGCAGCGCCGCGGCGTTGCCGCCCGCGTGCCCTGCCCCAACGATCACCACAGTGCTGCCGTCTTCTTGCATGTCAGTTCCCGCTTTTCCGCTTTCTACCCGTTAATTCATTTATCGCGCGCATCGGCGCGCCGCGACTCATACGCGCGCTGGAAGCCTCGCGCCTATGGGCCGCCCGCGCCGTCCGCCGCGTCAGGAACGAGATCATCTCATGGTTCGCGCTTGCACAAGGCAATCAGTCGAAGGCGCGGTCGTTCGGCGCGGCATAGAGCGCGCGCAGATGTTCGCTCATCGGAAACTCGAAATTCACGCCCTTGGGCGGCACCGGTTTCTCGAACCACTTCGCGTACATCGCATTGATTTCGCCGCTCTTCATGAGCGCCGCCATCGTGTCGTTCACGAGTTGCCGGAAGTCGGGGTCGCCGTTTCGCATCATTAAGGCATAGGCCTCCGACGACTGCGGCGTGCCCACGATCACCCATTCGGAGGCCTTCGCCGTGAGCGAGCGCGTGCCGGCGAGCAGCACGTCGTCCATCATGTAGGCCACTGCGCGGCCCGACACGAGCGTGGCGCGCCCCTCGGCATAATCGCGCGCGCTGATGATACGCATGTTCATCTGCTTGTCGACGTTCATGCGCCGCAAGATGCGCTCGGACGTCGTGCCCTGGTTCGTGAGCACCGTCTTGCCCGCGAGATCGGCGAAATCGTGAATGCCCGAGTCCTTGCGCGTGAGCAGGCGCGTGGTTGCGACGAAGAACGTATTGGAGAAGCTCACCTGGGCCTGGCGTTCCTTCAGGTTCGTCGTGACGCCGCACTCGAGGTCCACGGTGCCGTTCTGTACGAGCGGAATGCGGTTTTGCGAAGTGACGGGAATGAAACGCACCTGCAGGTTCGGTCGGTTCGTCCTGAGCTTGACTGCGTCGATCACCTTGTCGCAGATGTCCTGCGAAAAGCCGATCACCTGGTGGTCGCCGATCACGTACGAGAACGGCACCGAGGTCTCGCGATAACCAATGGCGATGATATTCGCCGAGCGGATCTTCTCGAGCGTAGGCTGCGCGACCTGGGCGGCCGCCGGCTGCAGCAGACAGAGACACGGCGCGATGGCCCCGCAAGCCAGCGACAGCAGCTTCAGTCGGTTCATGGGTCGGTCCTTGTCGTCACGCTTCGTCTCCCGGAGCTGTTTCGCGCGGTCGAAGCATACTATTTGTCGCCACAATCGATCATCGCGCAACATGCGGGAAAGACCAGACGCTTCCCGAGATGTTAAGCCGATCATGAAATAAAGCAGCGAACATGGCCGCCGCTTTTCATCGCTCATGCAGCGCAATCGCCACGCCGGTGCATGAAGAAATCGTAGCGAAAGGCAACAAATGTTGTCAATCGTTTGTAAGCAACAGGAAGACGCGCGGAACGTCGCCGGCCCCGGACCAGGCGCTAGAATCGTCGAACCGGGTCTCGACGAACCCCTTGCACTGGAGGACCGCGCGCCATGAATTCGACCCCGCTGCCCCGCCGCTCGCGCGTGTATCTCGCCGGCTTCGACGTCTTCCGGCGCGACGCGCTCGAGCACGGCGCACGCCTTGTCGCCGCGTGTGCGGAATTCGGCTTCGAGGGCGTCTATCCGCTCGACGCGCAAGCGCCCGCGGACCTCGACGGCCCGCGCCAGGCCGCGTGGATTTATCGCGCGAATGTCGAATCGATCCGCGCCGCCGATATCGTGATGGCAAACGTCAACGACTTTCGCGGACCCGGCGAACCCGACTCCGGCACCGCCTTCGAGATCGGCTATGCGGCCGCGCTAGGCAAGGAAATCTGGGCCTACTCATCCGACGAAGGCACGCTCATCGAACGCGTGCCTTCCATGCCCGACGCGCAGGGGCGCGTGTGCGAGCGCGGCTATCTGGTGGAGGATTTCGGCCTGGCGAAGAACCTGATGATCGCGTGCGCGGCGCGCCTCGTGCAGGGCGACGCGCGCGCGTGTCTCGAAGCCATGGCGCAGGGGCGCACGCCATAACCGCGTGAACGCGCGTCCAGCGCGTGCGCCGACGCCAGCGAAAAGGTCAATGATGCATGGTGCTCATCGTGCTCATGCGCTGGAGCGCGCGGATGCGCGCCACCGCGGGACGGTCCGTCACGGCGACTTGATAGAGCTTCGCGACATCGGCCTTGAGCGCCGTGCGTGAGCCGGCGTCGAGATACACCATGTGCCCAGAGGGATAGAAACGCGCGCTCAGGTTATCGCGCACCTTCTGGTCGAGCAGCGGCATCTTCTGCAGGTCGATCACGGTCTGGTAGAACGGCGTGACCAAGTCGTAGTAGCCGTTCGCCGACAGCACGCGCAAATCCGGATTCAGCGCCATCACCGCCGCGAGATCGCCGGCCGTGTAAAGCACGATATTGCCCTGCGCGTCCACGCCTTTTTGCGCACCCGTCGGGTCGATATGGCCGAAGTTCCAGTTCTTGAACGCCTGGTCGTTCAGGTCTGTGAACGACGAGTTCGTGCGGAACTTGAGCTGCTCGTTCAGGTAACTGTTCCACATCGCCGTATAGACGCCGCTCACCGCCGTCATGGTGGGATCGTTGCCGCCCGAGTTGGGGTCGATGTTGCCGGCAATGCCCGTGTCGATGGCGGTCACGCGGCCGTCGTACGAGCCGAGCGCCACGCCCTTGTCCTTCAGGAGGGAGATCAGAAAAAGCGAATTGCCATGGCTGTCGTACGAGGCGATGTCGAGATTCCAGGACTCCAGCGTTTGCGTGTCGATGCCCGTGTATTGCGACAAGGTCTTGAGCGTGGCAGGAATGCTCTTGTCGTTCGGATCGGGAAACTTCGAGAGCGCCTGCAGATAATCGGTGCGCGCGAATTGCGCGACCTGCGCGGCGAACGCCTGCAAGTCCTTCGGCGCGGGCGTCACGCCGAGGCGCTTGTGGTACCACGCGTCGGCGGCCGCCGTGGGCAGCGCGCCCACCGGATTCCCGCTTTGCGTGTAATCGAGAATCGACGACTGCAGCGTGATGCCGTTCAGATCCACGCCGTCCTCGTGCAGCCGATAGGCCAGCACGCAACTGCGCGCCGTGCCATACGACTCGCCATAGAGAAACTTCGGCGAATTCCAGCGATCGTTCGCCGTGAGGTAGCGCTTGATGAACTGCTTGAGCGAATCCGCATCTTGATCCACGCCCCAGAAGTCGCGGTTGTGATGCGGCGCGATCGCGGCCGAATAGCCCGTGCCCACCGGATTGATGAAGATGAGGTCGCTCTTGTCGAGCAGGCTGTCCGGATTGTCTTCGAGCGTATAGGGCGCGGGCGGCGTGAAGCCCGGCATCGAGGTCTTGATGCGCTTGGGCGCGAACGAGCCGAGCAGCACGAACACGGAAGACGAGCCCGGTCCGCCGTTGTAGAAGAACGTGACGGGACGGTCCTGCGCCTGCACGCCGTCCTTCGTGAACGCCACGTAGAAGATCTTGGCGTCGGGCTGCGAACTGCTCGGATCGACGGTCACGAGGTGACCCGCCGTGGCCGTATAGGCGATGACTTCCTTGCCGATCTGGATGGCGTGATGCGTGATCGCGGCGTTCTCTGTCATGTCGGTGACGAAGTCGTCGGGACCGTTGCCGTAAGCGGTGGGGTCGAAGCAAGGCTGATCGGGCTGGGAGCGATGCTTGCCGTTGCCGCTCGCGGGGTTGTCCCCTTGAGCGCCGCCGTTGCCCTTGGTGGACTGCGCTTCGTCGTTCATGTCGTCTCCACTTTCTGTGTGTTTGCGTTTGAGACAGTGAATGCAACTTCGAATGCAACCTCGCATGCAACCCGCATCGCGCCCGCCGCTTGATTCTCGCGCTCAGCTCGCGTCGCGTTGGTGCGCCGCGCTCATCCTACGCCGAGCCGAGCGCGGTTGCCACCTTGCTGCCCACCGGCGTGCCGAGGCCCGTGCAGGCGTCCCAGCCCGGCGCCGCGGAGAAGTCGCCATTGCTGCCGCTCGTCACGTCGTTGAAGGCGCCGGGCTGCGCGTAGAGCTTCGCGTTCGCGAAGCCCACGGGCGTGCCGCGCGCCGCGTTGATACGCGCGATCAGCGCCGCCCACAGCGGCGCGACGGCGCTCGTGCCGCCTACCACCGTATCCGCGCCCGCCACACGCACTTCGTAGCCCGTGGCGGGATCGGCGTCGGCCGCGACGTCGGGCACGCCGCGCCGCACCAGCGCGCCCGCCCCGCCGCTGCCACGCACGACGCGTAGGCCTTTTTGCCAGTCCGGCAGCGCGAACGTCGCGCTTACGCCGCCGCCGGTCGCGCCGTTCTCGCCTTCGCTCCACACGGTTTCCTGCGAGATGCGGCCGTTCGACGCCGCGATGTGCGTGCCGCCGCAGCCGAGTGCATAAGGGCTCGACGCCGGAAAGTCGACGTGATCGGCGCCGTCGCTCACGCCGTCCGACGAGCCGCTGTCGCCCGAAGCGGCGCACACGGTCACGCCGAGCGCGACTGCCGTTTGCAGCGCATCGTTCAGCGCGCCGAGCGTTTGCTGCGACCACGCCGACTCCGGCGCGCCCCAGCTGATCGAGATGACTGAAGGCTTACGCTGGCTGTCGTGCAGCGCGGCGCTCACCGCATCGACGAAGCCCGCCTCGCTGTTCGGCGCGAAATAGACGGCGATGAGCGCCCCGGGCGCCAGCGCACCGGCGATCTCCACGTCTAGCGTGACCTCGGCGTCGGGGCCGTTGGGGTCGCCGGTCGGCGCGTTTGTCGCCTGATCGACGGAGACGTCTTCCACGCGCGGCGCGCTCACGCCCAACTCGCTGAAATACGCGCTGAGGTCCGCCGTGTCGTAGCCGCCGCCCATTTCGATGAGAGCGATGCACTGGCCGCTGCCGTCGCCGGCGGGAAAGCTGTAAAGCTCCGCGAGCTGCAGCGGCGTGAAAGATCTGGTCACCGCGCGCGCGGCGCGGATTGGCGGGCGGATAGAGGCGCCCGGTGCGCCCGGCGCGTCTGCCGGCGCGTTGGCAAGACTCGTCGGCACTATGCGAAAGTGCGGCTGCGCCTTCGCGCGATTGTCGAGGCCCACCACGGCGGTGACGACCTCATGCATGTCTTCGGGCAAATGCAGTGGGCCGCTCGGCTGGTGAAAGTGATGAGTGGTTTTGCCGACCTGATGCTCGAAACGCTGCAGATCGATACCGAAGGCCGCGTTGTACTGCTGCACCGTGCCCGAGAGCACGACGCGGCGCGCCGAGCCATCGGCCTGATCCACGGTGAGCCCATGCGCGCTCGCGAACTGCTCGACACGCTCGATGTCGGCAGCACTGGCGCCAAAGCGCCGCTCGTATTCCTCGCGCGAAACCGGCTGCGCGGCGGGATCGTTGGCGGCGAGCCGGTCCACCAGCTCATGAAATTCTGCCGACGCCTGACGCCGCAGGATCAGCACGATCCTGAAGCGCTCCGCCGGATCGCAAGCGCCGATGCCCTGCGCGCCGGCGGGCGCGGGATGTTCACTGCCTGCCACGGGAAGGTGCCTGGTCATGGCCGGTTGCTCCTCCTTGAAGCGCGTGCCTGGATTCTGGCCTTGGGACACGCGTTGAATGACGGGAGTTCCGCGCGTCAAACCGGCTCGGAATGCCGTACAAAATCGTTGGGATATTCACGCAGCATGGCCGCCGCACGAGCGGGCCGCCACGCAGCACGAACGCAAACGACGCGCTGTGCGCATTCGGCATGCCCACCGGAACCGTTATACACCGGTGACGATTGCAAAGTTGTCACGGCGACGCGGGAAGGCAAGGTCGCGGAGAGTGTAGGGGAGGTGATGCAATGATGGGCGAAACGCGCGCGGGCGTCGGGCCCGCGCGCTTGAAGTACCCCGTAGCGTGGTTGTGCCGCTATGGAGTTTTATGCCGCCGCGGGCAGCGCCGCCGGGAGATGCGCTTGCAGATACGCTTCGAACTCGTCCTTGACCTCCGGATGGCGCAGCGCGAACTCCACCGTCGCCTTGAGGTAGCCGAGCTTGCTGCCGCAGTCGAAACGCGTACCCATATAGCGGTACGCGAGAACCTGTTCTTCGGTGAGCAGCGACTGCAAGGCGTCGGTGAGCTGAAGTTCGCCGCCTGCGCCCGGCTTCAGCGCGCGCAGATGTTCGAAGATCGTGGGCATCAGCACATAGCGGCCGACCACGCCGAGATTTGACGGGGCGACTTCCGGCGCCGGCTTCTCGACGATGCCCGAGAGCTTGAACACATCCTCTTCCCACTCGCGGCCGTCGACGATGCCGTACGACGCGCTGTTTTCACGCGCGATCGATTCGACGCCGACCACCGAGCTGTGATAGTGGTTGAACGTGTTCACGAGCTGCTTCATGACGGGCGTGGGGCTGTAGAGCAGGTCGTCCGCGAGAATCACGGCGAACGGTGAGCCGCCCACGAGCTTTTCCGCGCACAGCACGGCGTGGCCCAGACCGAGCGCCTCGGCCTGGCGCACGTAGAAGCAGTCCACATTGGCAGGCTTGATGCTGCGAACGACGTCGAGCAGCTTTTGCTTGTTGCGGGCTTCGAGTTCGCATTCGATCTCGTAAGACTTGTCGAAATGGTCTTCGATCGCGCGCTTGCTGCGGCCGGTCACGAAGATCATTTCGGTAATCCCCGCAGCGATCGCCTCTTCCACCGCGTACTGGATGAGCGGCTTGTCGACGATCGGCAGCATTTCCTTGGGGCTCGCCTTGGTGGCGGGCAAGAAGCGCGTCCCAAGGCCTGCAACAGGAAATACCGCTTTGGTTACTTTCAGCATGATGTCCATTCCCAGATCGTTCGTTTGAGTCTCGGTCTCGCAGCGAGGCAAGCCGACTTCCCCGAGGTTCTGCCGTGGCAGATTCTTGTATTGAACAAGATTGTGTAGCGCCTTTCACGGAATAAAAAAAGGCCAATAAATTCGATTACGCGATTCCAGCATAACAACGGAAATTATTGCCATTCATACCGGATAATTCCAGACAGATCGGCATGAATTTCCTGCTCGGGTCCGGTGTCAGTGACGCGTCTTGTTCGGGCGCAGTCTACTCCGCTTCGTCGACGGGCGGCAATGCTCCGGAGCGCGTGCGTGCGCGCCGGATGGGCTCATTGCGCAATGCCTCGCGATACGCGGACACCCCCACGAGTATCAACAGCACGGCCACGCCGGCCAGCAAGTGCAGGTTCATCGGATTCTCCAGCGACCATAGTCGATCACGCTCAAACTAGCATTCCAAATTCGATAAATAAACCGCTTTGTTTTTCAATCCATTTATTTCTCCATTTCTCATTTCCGCGCGAATACATTTTGAAAATCTTTTGCTTACTTCCCTCGCGCGCGCGCCCCTAAGATCGCCGGGTACTCTCCCCCAAGGACCGGCTGACACCGATGAGCGATCCCGTACTCCAAACCGCGATGCGGCCTGCATCCGCCCTGCCCGCCGCCGCTGCCCCTGCAGCGCGGCCGGTGACCGCGGCCCGCGAGCTTGCCGGCGAGCATCTGATCGAAGCCCTGCGTGGCTTTGCGGCCTTGCTGGTGGCCTATTTCCATTGCCGCCAGGTCACCTGGATCGGCATGGGCGCGTTTCATCAGCTGCACGCCAGCCTCGCGAGCCCCGGCACGCTTGCCGCGTGGCTCACGTTCCCCATTGCGTGGGGATCGGCGGGCGTGCCGATTTTTTTTGTCATCAGCGGCTATTGCATTCACCGCAGCGGCGCGGCGCGGCTCTTTTCGAACCCTGACTTCCGGCTCGACGCGCGGCAGTTCTGGCTGCGGCGTTTCGTGCGCATCTATCCCGTGCTGCTCGCCGCGTTGCTGCTCACCCTCGCAGTGGATTCGGTCAGCCTCTCGCTGCTTCCGGTAAGCCACAAGATCAACGAGATCGGGGCGCGCGATTTCTTCGTGAACCTGTTCTCGCTGCAAGGCGTGGCCGGTAAAACGTATGGCTCGAACGGCGCGCTCTGGACCCTTTCGCTCGAAGTGCAGTTCTATCTGCTGTACCCACTGCTCTTTGCTGCGCGCCGCCGGTTTGGGTTGAACGTCGTGCTCGCTGCCGTGGCCCTCATCAATGTCGTTTCCGCGTTGACGTTGGAGCAGCATGACGTCATCGTTTTCACTTCGTACTGGTTCTCGTGGATGCTTGGCGCCTGGATCGCCGAAGTGCGTTTGCGCGGGTCTTCTGGCTTTCGGTTCGCCTATCCTGCTGCGGCGCTCTTTGCCGTCGCCGGTTGCGTGGCGTTTCACTTCGGGCAGTTTGGGGCGTTTCAGCTTTGGGCCTGCGCTTTCGCCTGCTATCTCGTCAAGGCGCTTGCGCGGCCTGCGCCTGCTTCCCCTGGCTTTCTGCAGTCGCTGTTCTCCAGGATTGGTGACTTCAGCTACTCGCTCTATCTCATTCACTTGCCGCTTTTTGTGTTGCTCGGATCGCTGCTGTTCCGCTCCGCGCTGCAGACTTCGATATGGCCTTCGTTTGGGTTTACGCTGGCCGTGATTCCCGTTGCCTGGGTGTTCTATCAGCTATTCGAGAAGCCTGCGCTTCATGCTGCTGGTCGGCTTAGGAAGCGGGTTGTCGCTTGAGCTTGGCTTTTGGCTGCTTTGGCCTTTTCCTGTTTTCGCGTCGGTATGCATGCGTTGCCCCTGTGCGGGGCGGCACCTACTTTTCTTTGCAGCCGCAAAGAAAAGTAGGCAAAAGAAAGCGGCTCAAACCGCCAGCGCCTGCCACAGTTCATATCTCGCCGTTAATGGTGAATGGCTCCGGAGCGTCTGTCGCCTCGCACCACCCAACTGAGTGACAAGGCAGTCATTCATCCCGCTGCTCGCTACGCGCGCTGCGGTCGGGTCTGCATGGGAAACCGCGGGGGCATTATCAGGCTTCGCGAGAATGCGCGCGCACCAAAGGGTTTTCGGTTATGCCCCACGGCGCGCGGAGCGCCGCCGGAAGGATGAGCGCCTTGTCACAACCCTTGAAGGTGCGAGATGCCAGACGCTCCGGAGCCATTCACCATGTACGGCGAGATGTGAACTGTGGCAGGCGCTGGCGGTTTGAGCGGCTTTCTTTGCCTACTTGTATATTGCTTACTGCGTCTGGAAACTGATCCTTTCCTTTCGCAGGAAGCGGTAGCCCGTTTGTCCTTCAAGGGCTCGCAGCCCGAAAGAAAGCTGGTGGCGCCGCTTCCACTTACCGCTCCGAACCCGGACAGTTGACTGAGCCTCGAGCTCGTATTTCTGCAAGTATGGGTGCTGTGGTGAACCAAATCCAATCTTCTTCCGTTTCCCCCTTGTTCGT
>NZ_JAMBPQ010000016.1 GCF_024206495.1 Paraburkholderia sp. CNPSo 3272
CCCGCTTTCATCCAAAGATCGTATGCGGTATTAATCCGGCTTTCGCCGGGCTATCCCCCACTACTGGACATGTTCCGATGTATTACTCACCCGTTCGCCACTCGCCGCCAGGATTGCTCCCGCGCTGCCGTTCGACTTGCATGTGTAAGGCATGCCGCCAGCGTTCAATCTGAGCCAGGATCAAACTCTTCAGTTCAATACCTGTTACTGTTTTCGGTCTCTCTCGAGACCGGTCGCTCACTCAAAGCTGACAGGTTCTGAAATAAATTCAAAAACCTGACTTACTTTCGTGTGAGACTCTTGATACTTTTGCTGCTCCCGACATCGCTCCGAAGAACCATATCGGGTCGCCACCGCATCAAGCGCCCACACTTATCGGCTGTAAATTTTTAAAGATCGTTCGCGAAAGCGCCGTTAAAACTGACTAACTACCGGCTTCTTTCTGCGTTGCTGCGTCAGCAGCAGAGAAACGAGATTATGAAGAATCCTTTTCGCTTCGTCAACCCCTTTTTTTCGCTCACCGCTTAAAAAAGCTGCCGACTCCTGCGTCCGCCGGTTTCCGCGGCGGCCTTCGCTGCCCTGACGTCAGAGACATCGAACTGCGAAGGGGGCGAATCTTATCGCCCCCGCCGGCGCTGTGCAAGGGGGTGGCGAAAATAATTTCGATCGCCATTCCCGGCGATCGAATTTCCCAAGCAATTACTTGTTCTTGAACGCGGGCTTGCGCTTCTCGACGAAGGCCGCCATCCCTTCCTTTTGATCTTCCGAAGCGAAGAGCGAATGGAACAGCCGGCGCTCGAAGTGCACGCCTTCAGCCAGCGTCGTCTCGTAGGCGCGATTCACCGACTCCTTCGCCATCATCACGGCGGGCAACGAGAATTCGCAGATGGTCGCCGCCGCGGCCAGCGTTTCGTTCAGCAACTCTGCCGCAGGAATCACACGAGATACGAGCCCGGCGCGCTCCGCCTCTTCCGCGCCCATCATCCGCGCAGTCAGGCACAGGTCCATCGCCTTCGCTTTCGACACCGCGCGCGGCAGGCGCTGCGTACCGCCCGCACCCGGAATCACACCCAGCTTGATCTCGGGCTGGCCGAACTTCGCCGTATCGGCGGCGAAGATCATGTCGCACATCATGGCCAGCTCGCAGCCACCACCGAGCGCGAAACCCGCGACCGCCGCGATGATCGGCTTGCGAATCGAGCGGATCGTCTCCCAGTTACGCGTAATGTAGTCGCCTTTGTACACATCCATGAAGGTGTAGCTCGCCATCATCCCGATGTCCGCGCCCGCGGCAAACGCCTTTTCGCTACCGGTGATGACGATCGCGCCAACGCCCTCATCGGCGTCGAACGCCTTGAGTGCCGCGCCCAGTTCGTCCATGAGCGAATCGTTTAGCGCGTTGAGCGCCTTTGGCCGGTTCAGCGTGATCAGGCCGACCTTGCCTCGCGTCTCGACCAGGATGTTTTCGTACCCCATAACTCCTCCTTCCATCAAAAGAAGTCCCCAAAAAAATTTTTTACGCCGAACTTTGACTAATGCTAACATTGGCCAACCAACCGGTCGGTCAATTAATTGGCACGGGCCCTGTCCAACCTCTCAATCAACGTTGAGCCATGACACATTCGCTGTTCGCCAAGCATGAGGGCGCGCTTCAAAAAGCGCTTGCCGCCATCGAGACCCGCGGCTACTGGAGCCCGTTCGCCGAAATGCCTAGCCCCAAAGTGTACGGGGAAACCGCTAGCGCAGATGGCGAAGGCGCGTTCAAGGCCCACCTGAATCACACCTTCGAACTCGACCAGCCGTCGACGGGCGAAACCGTCGGCAGCGAGGCCTCGCCGTTTGGCTTTGCGCTCGGCTCGCGCTATCCGAAGTCGACGCCGGACCAGTTGATCGCAGCCGCACAGCAAGCCCAGCGCGACTGGCGCGCCGCCGGCCCGCAGGCATGGGCAGGTGTGAGCCTCGAGATCCTCGAGCGCCTGAACCGCGCGAGCTTCGAGATCGCCTTCAGCGTGATGCACACGACCGGCCAGGCGTTCATGATGGCCTTCCAGGCCGGCGGCCCGCACGCTCAGGACCGCGCGCTGGAAGCCGTCGCCTACGCCTACGACCAGCTGCGCCGCATTCCCGCCGACGCGCACTGGGAAAAGCCGCAGGGCAAAAACCCGCCCCTCGCGATGCAAAAGCGCTTCACCATCGCGCCGCGCGGCACCGGCCTCGTGCTCGGCTGCTGTACCTTCCCGACCTGGAACGGCTACCCCGGCCTTTTCGCCGATCTCGCGACGGGCAACACGGTCATCGTCAAGCCGCACCCGGGCGCGATCCTGCCGCTCGCGATCACCGTGCGCATTGCGCGCGACGTGCTGCGCGAAGCCGGCTTCGATCCGAACGTCGTGACGCTGCTCGCCACCGATCCCGACGACGGCGCACTGGTGCAGCAGCTCGCACTGCGCCCCGAGATCAAGCTGATCGACTTCACGGGCAGCACGCAAAACGGCGACTGGCTCGAGCGCAATGCGCATCAGGCGCAGGTCTACACGGAAAAGGCCGGCGTGAACCAGATCGTGATCGACTCCGCGGACGACCTGAAGGCCGTCGCCCGCAACATCGCGTTCTCGCTGTCCCTTTACTCTGGCCAGATGTGCACGGCCCCGCAGAACATCTATGTGCCGCGCGACGGCATCCGCACCGCTGAAGGCCAGATGAGCTTCGAGTCCGTCGCCCAGGCGATCGCCGGCGCCGTGCAGAAGTTCGTCGCCGATCCGGCGCGCGCCGTCGAGGTGCTCGGCGCGATCCAGAACGAAGGCGTGACGGCTCGCATCGACGAAGCCCGCGAGCTCGGCACCGTGCTCGCCGACAGCCAGACGCTCGAACACCCGCAGTTCGCCGGCGCACGCGTGCGCACGCCGCTCGTGCTTTCGCTCGACGCAGCCCGCGACGCCGCCCAGTTCACGCGCGAATGGTTCGGCCCGATCTCGTTCGTGATCGCCACGGATTCGACTGCCCAGTCGCTCAAGCTGGCCGGCGAGACCGCGCGCGACCACGGCGCGCTCACGTTTTCCGTCTACAGCACGGACGACGCCGTGATCGAGGCCGCGCACGAGGCCGCCCTGACCGGCGGCGTGGCGCTCTCGATCAACCTCACGGGCGGAGTGTTCGTGAACCAGTCGGCTGCATTCTCGGACTTCCACGGCACCGGCGCGAACCCCGCGGCGAACGCCGCGCTCGCCGACGCAGCGTTCGTGGCGAACCGCTTCCGCGTGGTTCAGAGCCGTGTTCACGTCGAACCGAAAGCGGTCCCCGCAGTTGCCAGCTGATCGGCCCATGCCGCTCAGCCGAATGGCGCCCGATTGCCCATCCCTCTAGCATGCAAGGCGTGAGCGCACTTCCGCGCTCGCGCCCCAGGAACCCGAGATGACCGAAGCCTATATCTGCGACGCGATTCGCACCCCGTTCGGCCGCTACGGCGGCGCCCTGAAGGACGTCCGCGCAGACGACCTCGCCGCGGTGCCCATCCGCGCGCTCGTCGAGCGCAATCCCGGCGTGGACTGGAGCGCGCTCGACGACGTGCTCTACGGCTGCGCCAACCAGGCCGGCGAAGACAACCGCAACGTCGCGCGCATGGCCGCGCTGCTCGCGGGTCTGCCGACCGACGCGCCGGGCGGCACGCTCAACCGCCTGTGCGGCTCGGGCCTCGACGCCGTCGGCAGCGCGGCGCGCGCGATCAAGGCGGGCGAAGCGCGCCTCATGATCGCGGGCGGCGTGGAAAGCATGACGCGCGCGCCGTTCGTCATGGGCAAGGCGGCTTCGGCGTTTTCGCGGGAAGCAGCCATCTACGACACGACCATCGGCTGGCGTTTCGTCAACAAGCTGATGAAGCAGCAGTACGGTGTCGATTCGATGCCGGAGACGGCGGAAAACGTCGCGGAAGAATTCGGCATCAATCGCGCCGATCAGGACGCGTTCGCGCTGCGCAGCCAGCAGAAAGCGGCCCGCGCGCAGAAGGACGGCACGCTCGCGCAGGAAATCGTCGCGGTCGAGATCGCGCAAAAGAAGGGCGACCCCGTGCGTGTAACGCTCGACGAGCACCCGCGCGAGACTTCGCTCGAATCGCTCGGCAAGCTCAAGGGCGTCGTGAAGCCGGACGGCACGGTCACTGCGGGCAACGCCTCGGGCGTCAACGACGGCGCCTGCGCCCTGCTGCTCGCCAATGACGAGGCCGCAAAGCAGTATGGCCTGCGCCGCCGCGCGCGCGTGCTCGGCATGGCGACCGCCGGCGTCGCGCCTCGCATCATGGGCATCGGCCCAGCGCCCGCTACGCAGAAGCTGCTCAAGCAGCTCGGCATGACGCTGAATCAGTTCGACGTAATCGAGCTCAACGAGGCGTTCGCCTCGCAAGGTCTCGCCGTGCTGCGCGCACTCGGCATTGCCGACGACGATCCGCGCGTGAACCCGAATGGCGGCGCGATTGCACTGGGCCACCCGCTCGGCGCTTCGGGCGCGCGTCTCGTGACGACGGCGCTCCATCAGCTGGAGCGCACGAACGGACGCTTCGCACTTTGCACGATGTGCATCGGCGTCGGCCAGGGCATCGCCCTCGCAATCGAACGCGTCGAGGCATAACGTACGCAGTATCGACCGGCCGCCGGGCGATGCGTTCGGCGGTCCCAGGCAGCTTTGCATGGGACCAGAGTAAGCGCTGAAGCGCTAACTGTGGTCGACAAGGAGACAACCGATGCCCTACGATGCGATTCGCGTCGAAATCGACGCATCCACTCGCGTGGCCACGATCACGCTGAACCGCCCGGACAAGCTCAACAGCTTTACGCGCGCCATGCACCGTGAGCTTGTCGCAGCGCTCGACGAGGTCGCCGCAGCCGGCGCGCGGGCCCTTGTGCTGACGGGCGCGGGCCGCGGCTTCTGTGCGGGCCAGGATCTTGCCGATCTCGACTTCACGCCGGGTGCGATGACCGATCTCGGCGACCTCATCGATGAGCATTTCAATCCGCTGATCAAGCGCCTGCAGGCGCTGCCGATGCCCGTGATCGCCGCCGTCAACGGCACCGCGGCCGGCGCCGGCGCAAATCTAGCCCTCGCCTGCGACCTGGTGCTCGCCGCACGCTCGGCAAGCTTTATCCAGGCGTTCGTGAAGATCGGCCTCGTGCCCGATTCCGGCGGCACGTGGTTCCTGCCCAAGCGCGTGGGCGTGGCGCGCGCGCTCGGACTCGCCATGACCGGCGAAAAACTCAGCGCGGAAAAGGCGGAAAGCTGGGGCCTCGTCTGGCAAGTGACCAACGACGCGGAACTCGCGCAAACGGCCGGCGCGCTCGCCGCACGCCTCGCGCAGCAACCGACGCGCGCCATCGTCGCCACGCGCCAAGCGCTGCGCGCATCGGCCACGAATTCGCTCGACCAGCAACTCGATCTCGAACGCGATCTGCAGCGCGAACTGGGCGCTTCATACGATTACGCAGAAGGCGTGCAAGCCTTCATCGAAAAACGCGCACCACATTTCGAGGGCCGCTGAGATGTCCACGCAAGTCTCGCAACTGTCAGAGGGAGACGGCATGTCGCCCGACGAACTCGCCCGCGCGGCCGCGCAAGCGATGTACGAATCGGACGGCTGCACCCGCGCGCTCGGCATGGAACTCCTCGAAGTGCGCGCCGGTTACGCGCGCCTGCGCATGGCCGTGCGCCCCGAGTTTCTCAACGGCCATCAGACCTGCCACGGCGGGATGATCTTCTCGCTCGCGGATTCGGCGTTCGCCTTCGCGTGCAATTCATACAACATCAACACCGTCGCGGCCGGCTGCTCGATCGAGTTCCTGCGTCCCGTGCTGAGCGACGAGGTATTGACCGCGGAAGCCGTCGAACAGGTGCTATCGGGACGCAACGGGGTGTACGACATCTGCGTGAGGAACCGGGCAGGCGAAACCGTCGCGCTATTCCGGGGCAAGTCCGCGCAGATTCGCGGCAATGTCATTCCAGTGGCAACGTGAAGCGGGTTTCCCCCTCTCGATTCCCCACGCGTCACGAGTAAAGTTCTTAAGATCCAGGAGACACCCATGAGTACCACGCTGCCGCTCGAACCCATCGAAAAGGCGAGCCGCGACGAGCTTGCTGCACTGCAACTCGAGCGCCTGAAATGGTCGCTGAACCATGCTTACGAGAATTCGCCGGTCTATCGCCGCAAATTCGACGAAGCCGGCGTGCATCCGTCGCAGGTGCAGTCGCTCGCCGATCTCGCGCGCTTCCCGTTCACCACGAAGAAGGATCTGCGCGACAACTATCCCTTCGGCATGTTCGCAGTGCCGCAAGACCAGATTTCGCGCATCCATGCGTCGTCGGGCACGACGGGCAAGCCGACCGTGGTGGCCTACACGGCGCGCGACATCGACACGTGGGCGAACCTCGTCGCGCGTTCGGTGCGCGCAGCGGGCGCGAAGCGCGGCGACAAGGTGCACGTCAGCTACGGCTATGGTCTCTTTACGGGCGGCCTGGGCGCGCACTACGGCGCGGAACGCGCGGGTCTCACCGTCATCCCGTTCGGCGGCGGCCAGACCGAGAAGCAGGTCCAGCTGATTCAGGACTTCCGTCCTGACATCATCATGG
Organism: Paraburkholderia sp. CNPSo 3272; assembly: GCF_024206495.1. GTDB lineage: Bacteria > Pseudomonadota > Gammaproteobacteria > Burkholderiales > Burkholderiaceae > Paraburkholderia. The sequence continues at coordinate 6,610 of NZ_JAMBPQ010000016.1, forward strand.
TCACGCCGAGCTACATGCTCGCTATCGCCGACGAAATGGAGCGCCAGGGCATCGACCCCGCCACCTGTTCGCTGCGCATCGGCATCTTCGGCGCGGAGCCGTGGACCAATGAAATGCGCCGGGCCATCGAGCAGCGCATGGGCATCACGGCCGTCGACATCTACGGTCTTTCGGAAGTGATGGGCCCGGGCGTCGCCTCGGAATGCGCGGAGACGAAAGACGGCCCGACGATCTGGGAAGATCACTTCTACCCCGAGATCATCGACCCGGAAACCGGCGAAGTGCTGCCCGACGGCGAATTGGGCGAGCTCGTCTTCACCTCGCTCACGAAGGAAGCGCTGCCCATCGTCCGTTACCGCACGCGCGACCTCACGCGTCTGTTGCCCGGTACGGCGCGCACCATGCGCCGCATGGAAAAGATCACGGGCCGCTCGGACGACATGCTGATCATCCGCGGCGTGAACGTGTTCCCCACGCAGATCGAGGAACTGCTGCTCAAGCAGCCGGCGCTCGCACCGCACTATCAGATCGTCCTGACAAAGGAAGGTCCGATGGACGTGATGTCGCTCAACTGCGAACCATGCCCGGAAACCGCGCCCGACTACGGCGCGCTCGACGCGGCCAGCAAGGCGCTCGCTTATGACATCAAGGCGCTGATCGGCGTGACGTGCAAGGTGAACGTGCTCGAAGTGAACGGCATCGAACGCTCGGTTGGCAAAGCCCGGCGAGTCATCGACAAGCGGCCGAAGTAACAGCGGCCCGCAACGCGTAGCAAAAGAAAAAGCCGGCAAGCGCCGGCTTTTTCGCTTCACGTGCGCAACGCAAGCGCCACTACGATCACGAGTTCGGGAACAGCAGCCACATGCGGCCGCCCTGCTTCATCTTGCCGGCGAGATCGCCGGCGTCGTCGCCGAGGCCCCAGAAGTAGTCGGCGCGCACGCCGCCCCTGATCGCGGTGCCCGTGTCCTGCGCGAATACGAGCCGGTTGAGCGGCGTATTCGTTAGCGGGCGCGTGGTCTGGAGAAACACCGGCGTGCCAAGCGGGATCGACGACGGATCGACGGCAATCGAGCGTTCCGGCGTGAGCGGCACGCCGAGCGCACCGATCGGGCCATCCGCGCCGCCCTGCGCATCGCCCTCGGAGCCGGCCATCTCGCGGAAGAACACGAAACGCGGATTGGTGTCGAGAAGCGCGTCCACGCGCGTCGGGTTCGCGCGCGCCCATGCCTTGATGCCCTGCATGGTCGCCTGCGCGGGCGTGAGTTCGCCGCGGTCGAGCAGCCAGCGCCCGATCGACTTATACGGCTGGTTGTTGGTGCCGCCAAAGCCCACGCGCATCACGCTGCCGTCTTCCATCACGACGCGCCCGGAGCCCTGCACCTGCAGGAAGAACGCTTCGATCGGATCGTCCACCCACACCAGCTCGTTGCCGTTGAGCGCGCCCGAGCGCTCGAGCTGCGCTCGCGGCGGCATCGCGGCGCCCGGACGATAGCCGGACGGCCAGCGATACAGCGCGGTCTGATAGATGCCGTGACGCGTGCGCGAACCGTGCAGCAGCGGTTCGTAGTAGCCGGTTACAAGACCGTCGAGCGTGCCGTCGTTGTTGGCGAACTGATAGGGGGTGAAATACGTTTCGAAGAATGCACGTGCGCTCGAGGCGTCAAGGTCGTCGAGCTGCGAGGCCGCCGAGCACGCGCGCTGCCAGCGAGGATCGCGCGCGAGACGCGTGCAGTTCGCGCGCAGCGCCGCGGTCACTCCGATCAGCGAGTCTTCCTGCCAGCCCGGCACCTGCTGCCAGGCGACCGGCGTGAGACGCTGCCCGGCGAGCTGCGAGGGAAGCGTGGGCGTACCCTTGGGCGGCACGTTGCGCACGTAGCTCGGGCCACCGCATGCGGCAAGCAAAGCCGCCAGCGAAACCGCGCCCAACCATCCGCCTAACCGCAGACCCAGGCGGCTCCCTCCACGCCGAAGCGCCGACCCGACGCAATATCGCACCGGTGTGAATCCCGGCATTACCGGGGCATCGAGACCGAAATCGACGTCAAAATCACGCCTACAATATTGGCTCTCGATGGATGCCGCCATGTCAGAACTGCTCGACGAATACCCGATGCTCATGTTTGGTCTGGAAGCGCTCCTTGCGCTGTTCCTGCTGATCTTCATCGTTGTGTGGACCGCGTCGGGCAGGAAGAAGCAAGCCTCGCGCGACGATCGGCGTCAGGACTAGCAGACCCCGATTTCTCGCGGCGGTTCAATGCAGCGTGCGCGGCATGCGCAGCACGAACTCGGGCACGGGGGCCTCGAAGCGCTCGGCGTCCTCGGCGACACAGAAGTACTCCCCGCGCATGGTGCCCACCGGGGTCGCGATCACGGCCCAGCTCGTGTACTCGAACTGCTCGCCCGGCTTCAGAAGCGGTTGGTGACCGACCACGCCGAGCCCCTTCACTTCCTGCACGTGACTGTCGCTGTCGGTGATCACCCAGTGGCGCGCGATCAACTGGGCGCTCACCTGGCCGGTATTGCGAATGGTCAGCGTGTACGCGAAGGCAAATTGCCGGCGCTCCGGGTCCGATTCTTCGGGCAGGTAGCGCACCTGCGACGTCACGCTAAATTCGTACTGGCTCATCCTTGTTCCATTCGCTTAGGCGCGGCTGCTGAGTCCGTTGACTGAGACGCCCGCGCGGCAAGGCGCTCGCGAGCGCGCCGCGAGGCGCGGCACATGGTTTGGCATTCTGCTTGATGCAACGGGCACCCGCAACCCGGCGCGGCCCGCGGCACCCGCCGCGAAACGCTCTCCTACTGACGGTAAAATACGGTTTTCCGACAGTTTCCCGATGGCCGCCATGACGCAATTCCGCATCGCTCCCAGCATTCTCTCCGCCGACTTCGCGCGTCTTGGCGAGGAAGTCCGCAATGTCGTCGCTGCCGGCGCCGACTGGATCCATTTCGACGTGATGGACAACCATTACGTGCCGAACCTCACCATCGGCCCGCTGGTGTGCGAGGCGATCCGCCCGCACGTGAGCGTGCCCATCGACGTGCATCTGATGGTGCGCCCGGTCGACCGCATCGTGCCCGACTTCGCCAAGGCCGGCGCGAACCTCATCAGCTTCCACCCGGAAGGCTCGGACCACATCGACCGCACGCTCTCGCTGATCCGCGACCACGGCTGCAAGGCGGGCCTCGTGTTCAACCCGGCCACGCCGCTGAATTACCTCGACCACGTGATGGACAAGCTCGATCTCGTGCTCATCATGTCGGTCAATCCGGGCTTCGGCGGCCAGTCGTTCATCCCCGAGGCGCTCAACAAGCTGCGCGAGGCGCGCGCGAAGATCGACGCCTACACGGCCCGCACGGGCCGCGAAATCCACCTCGAAGTGGACGGCGGCGTGAAGGTCGACAACATCGCCGAAATCGCGGCGGCTGGCGCGGACACCTTCGTGGCGGGCTCGGCGATCTTCGGCAAGCACGACTACAAGACCGTGATCGACGAGATGCGCGCGCAACTCGCGACCGCGGCAAACGCAAAATGAACGCCCCCATCAGGTTCACCGCGCCGCGCATCGAAGCGGCGCTGATCGACCTCGACGGCACGATGGTCGACACCGCCGACGACTTCGCCGCCGGCCTGAACGGTATGCTCGCGCAGCTCGACGCCGATGAAACCACGCGCGAGGAAGTGATGGGCTACGTGGGCAAGGGCTCGGAGCACCTGATCCGCAGCGTGCTCGCGCCGCGCTTTGCCGCGGACAACGTCGAGGCGCGCTTCGACGAAGCGCTCGCGCTCTACCAGGACGAGTACGCGAAGATCAACGGCCGTCACACGCATCTGTACCCGGACGTCGAAGCGGGCCTCGCGGCGCTGCGCGACCAGGGCATCAAGCTCGCGTGCGTGACCAACAAGCCGCACCGCTTCGCCGTCGAGCTGTTGCAGCAATACGGCCTCGCACAGTACTTCGAAGTGGTGCTCGGCGGCGACAGCCTCGCGAAGAAGAAGCCCGACCCGCTGCCGATGCTCACCGCCTGCGAGCGCCTGGGAGTCACGCCAGCGGCAGCGGTGGCGATCGGCGATTCGGAGAACGATGCGATCGCGGGCCGCGCGGCCGGCATGGCCACGCTCACGGTGCCCTATGGCTATAACCACGGCCAACCTGTACAAAAAATCGAATCGGATGGTATAGTTGCCTCGCTGCTCGACGCCGCCAAGGCAGTCGCAGCGCACAATGATCTGACTTAAGTTCTCAACTGAACGTCAACTATCCTCATGTTTCTGAATAAAAAACGGAGTCTGAGCACGATCGACCGGGGAGCCTGGCCCTGGCGTCGCTGGTCGCGCTAACCTCATCCGAGGTTCGCTGAAGTTGCGTATTCGTCTTTCTTCAGCACCGTTTTTTACTTCGCTGCGCACTCGCGCGTGTCTCGACTCTAAACTGTTGCGGTAACCCGTCGGCTGGTCCGGCCGTTGGCTTTCGTGGTCCCTTGCGTGTCGTTTCGCCGTTCGCGGCGAAGTGCGCAAGGCGCGATCGGCTACGCCTCACCTTCCGTCGATGTACCGCACGCCGGCCCGGCAAGCGCTTCATCATGAGCGCGATCCTGGGCCGCACGAGCGAGCGCCAGCGGCCATCAAGCACTCAAAAACAAACGCCTCGCGCTCACCGCGCGCCCCGTTTTGAGCCGCACTGGGCCCGCACCGCGACTGGCAGCACGAACAGGACCGGAACATGACCGAACTCGAATTTCAGTCCCTCGCCAACGAGGGCTACAACCGCATCCCGCTGATCGCCGAAGCGCTCGCCGATCTCGAAACGCCGCTCTCGCTGTATCTCAAGCTCGCGCAGCCGGAGCGCGGCGGCGCCAATTCGTTCCTGCTGGAGTCCGTGGTGGGCGGCGAGCGCTTCGGGCGCTATTCGTTCATCGGCCTGCCGGCGCGCTCGCTGATCCGCACGCGCAACGGCGTTTCGGAGGTCGTGCGCGACGGCCAGGTGATCGAGACGCACGACAGCGATCCACTCGAATTCATCGCGAACTACCAGGCGCGCTTCAAGGTCGCGCAGCGTCCGGGCCTGCCGCGTTTCTGCGGCGGTCTCGCGGGCTACTTCGGCTACGACGCGGTGCGCTACATCGAGAAGAAGCTCGCCGACACCTGCCCGACCGACGACCTCGGCCTGCCCGACATCCAGTTGCTGCTGACCGAAGAGGTCGCCGTCATCGACAATCTCGCGGGCAAGCTGTACCTCATCGTCTACGCCGATCCGCAAACGCCCGAGGCCTACACCAAGGCGAAGCACCGCCTGCGTGAACTCAAGCAGCGCCTGCGCACCACGGTGCAGCCGCCGGTGACCTCGGCGAGCGTGCGCACCGAAACGTTCCGCGAGTTCAAGAAGGACGATTACCTCGCCGCCGTGCGCAAGGCGAAGGAATACATCGCCGCGGGCGAGCTGATGCAGGTGCAAGTGGGCCAGCGCCTCAGCAAGCCGTATCGCGACAATCCGCTGTCGCTCTACCGCGCGCTGCGCTCGCTCAACCCGTCGCCGTACATGTACTACTACAACTTCGGCGAATTCCACGTGGTGGGCGCGTCGCCGGAAATTCTCGTGCGCCAGGAAAAGCGCGGCGAGGACCGCATCGTGACGATCCGTCCGCTCGCGGGCACGCGGCCGCGCGGCAACACGCCCGAGCGCGACGCCGAACTCGCGACCGAGCTGCTCAACGACCCGAAGGAAATCGCCGAGCACGTCATGCTGATCGACCTCGCGCGCAACGACGTGGGCCGCATCGCCGAGATCGGTTCGGTGGCCGTCACCGACAAGATGATCATCGAGAAGTACTCGCACGTGCAGCACATCGTGAGTTCGGTGGAAGGCAAGCTCAAGCCCGGCATGAACAATTTCGACGTCCTGCGCGCCACCTTCCCGGCCGGCACGCTCTCGGGCGCGCCGAAGGTTCGTGCGATGGAACTGATCGACGAACTGGAGCCGGTGAAGCGCGGGCTCTACGGCGGCGCGGTCGGCTATCTTTCGTTCAACGGCGAGATGGACCTCGCGATCGCGATCCGCACCGGCCTCATCCACAACGGCAATCTGTATGTGCAGGCCGCCGCGGGCGTGGTTGCCGATTCGGTGCCCGAGTCCGAATGGCAGGAAACCGAGAACAAGGCGCGCGCCGTGCTGCGCGCCGCCGAGCAGGTGCAGGACGGCCTCGACAGCGACTTCTGAGCGGAGAAAAGACCATGTTGCTCATGATCGACAACTACGATTCGTTTACCTACAACATCGTCCAGTACTTCGGCGAGCTCGGCGAAGACGTTCATACGTACCGCAACGACGAAATCACCATCGACGAAATCGCGAAGCTCAACCCCGCGCGCATCTGCCTCTCGCCCGGACCGAGCAACCCGCAGCACGCGGGCATCACGCTCGAGGTGTTGCGCGAATTCGCAGGCAAGACGCCGATTCTCGGCGTGTGCCTCGGCCATCAGGCGATTGGCGAAGCGTTCGGCGGGCGCGTCGTGCGGGCAAAGACCATCATGCACGGCAAGGTGAGCCAGATCGAAACCGACTGCAAAGGCGTGTTCGCCGACCTGCCGAAGCACTTCAACGTCACGCGTTATCACTCGCTCGCCATCGAGCGCGAGTCGCTGCCCGACTGTCTCGAAGTGTCGGCCTGGACCGAAGACGGCGAAATCATGGGCGTGCGTCACCGCGAGCTTGCGGTGGAAGGCGTGCAGTTCCATCCGGAATCGATTCTCTCGGAGCACGGCCATGCCCTCTTCGAGAATTTCCTGAAGCAAACCAAGAGCGCTTGACCCGGAGGCGACTAATCATGATTACCCCGCAGGAAGCGCTCCAGCGCACGATCGAGCATCGCGAGATTTTTCACGACGAGATGCTCCACCTCATGCGCCTCATCATGCGCGGCGAGCTTTCGCCCGTGCAATCGGCGGCCATCCTCACCGGCCTGCGCGTGAAGAAGGAAACCATCGGCGAGATCACGGCCGCGGCGACGGTGATGCGCGAGTTCGCGAATCACGTCGAGGTGAAGGACAACTCGAACTTCATCGACATCGTCGGCACCGGCGGCGACGGCTCGCACACGTTCAATATCTCCACGGCTTCGATGTTCGTGGTCGCCGCAGCCGGCGCGAAGGTCGCCAAGCACGGCAACCGGGGCGTCTCCAGCAAGTCGGGCAGCGCGGACGTGCTCGAAGCGCTCGGCGTGAACATCGACCTGCAGCCGGACCAGGTGGCCGCCTCGATCGCCGAAACGGGCGTGGGCTTCATGTTCGCGCCCAACCACCATCCCGCGATGAAGAACATCGCTCCCGTGCGCCGCGAACTGGGCGTGCGCACGATCTTCAACATCCTCGGGCCGCTCACGAATCCGGCCGGCGCGCCCAATCAGCTGATGGGCGTGTTTCATCCGGATCTCGTCGGGATTCAGGTGCGCGTGATGGAGCGCCTTGGCGCAAAGCATGTGTGCGTCGTCTACGGCAAGGACGGCATGGACGAAGTCTCGCTCGGAGCGGCCACGCTCGTCGGCGAACTGAAGGACGGCCAGATTCGCGAGTACGAGATTCATCCCGAAGACTTCGGCATGCAGATGGTCTCGAACCGTTCGCTCAAGGTCGAAAACGCCGACGAGTCGAAGGCGATGCTGCTCGGCGCGCTTTCGAACGAGGCGGGCACCGCGCGCGAGATCGTCGCGCTGAACGCGGGCACGGCGCTCTATTCGGCGAACGTGGCGGACTCGATCGCGGAAGGCATCACGCTTGCGCGTGAAACGCTCGCAAGCGGCCGCGCGCGCGCCAAAGTCGACGAACTGGTACGCTTCACGCAACAGTTCAAACGCTGATCCAGCACCGTTTTTTGCCCCCGAACATCATGAGTGACATCCTCGAAAAGATCATCGCGGTCAAGCGCGAAGAAGTGCGCGCCGCCGAGCAGAGCGCCCCGCTCGAAGAACTGCGTCTGCAGGCGAGCACGCGCGACCTGCGCGATTTCGTCGGCGCGTTGCGCGCGAAACACGACAACGGGCAGGCCGCCGTGATCGCCGAAGTGAAGAAGGCGAGTCCATCGAAGGGCGTGCTGCGCGAAAACTTCCAGCCCGCCGAAATCGCGCGCTCGTACGCCGAGGGCGGCGCGGCCTGCCTCTCCGTGCTGACCGACGTGCAGTTCTTCCAGGGCAGCGCCGCGTACCTCGAAGCCGCGCGCGCCGCGTGCAACTTGCCGGTGCTGCGCAAGGATTTCATCGTCGATCCGTATCAGGTCCTCGAGGCCCGCGCGATGGGCGCCGACGCGATCCTGCTGATCGCCGCCGCGCTCCAGCCCGGCGAAATGCGCGACCTCGAAGCATTCGCGCATTCGCTCGGTCTCGCGGTGCTCGTCGAAGTGCACGACCGCGCAGAACTCACGCACGCGCTGACGCTGAAGACGCCGCTCATCGGCATCAACAATCGCAATCTGCGCACGTTCGAAACCACGCTGGATACGACCATCGGCATGCTCGACGACGTGCCCGAAGACCGCATCGTCGTGACCGAGTCGGGCATTCTCTCGCGTGCGGACGTCGAGAAAATGCGCGCGCTTTCCGTGCACACGTTCCTCGTGGGCGAGGCGTTCATGCGCGCCGAACAGCCGGGCGCGGAACTCGCCCGCATGTTCTTCTGATCGCGCGACGCCATGGGTATCGAACGCGAAATCAAGCTCTCGCTGCCGCGCGACCTGGTGGACGCGGCGCTGCATCTCTTCGAGACGCGGGCCGGCAAGCCGGGTCGTGCTATCCGGCTCGAAAACATCTACTTCGACACCCCGGCGCTTGCGCTCGCGCGCGCAAAGAGCGCGCTGCGTCTGCGCCGCGCCCCCGAAGGCTGGCTGCAGACGTTCAAAACGGTGGGTGCGGCGCAAAACGGGCTGCATGCGCGCCACGAGTGGGAAATGCCGGTGACGGGCGAAGCGCTCGAAGTCGACCGGCTGCTGCGCGAGTGTGATGAAGCCGGGGTTTCGACGGCGCTTTCGCAGGCCGCCGCGAAGCTGATCCCGCTCTTTCGCACCGACTTCCAGCGCACGCTGTGGACGCTCGAAGTCGACGGCGCGCAAGTGGAAGCGGCCATCGATCAAGGCGAAGTCACTGCGGAAGTGAACGGCGAAACACGGCGCACGCCGATCTGCGAAATCGAACTAGAACTAAAGTCGGGCGACGAAGCGGCATTGCACACGCTCGCCGCAGAACTTGCGCAAGCGCTGGCAGGCCTCGCGCCGGACGACATCAGCAAAGCCCAGCGCGGATACAAGCTGCGCGAAGGCTGAGAACGACGGGGCGCGGCTTCGGCGCGCTGCATAAACGCGCCCAATCCCTCAGGAAAAGCGCGCAAAAAAGTGCTGTTAGTTGCAAGATGAGCGCCGATGCCGGAAAGGCCGCCCGGTCGCGCTCGCGCCGGATTGAATCGCCGCGCAATTGCTGCGACACTTGCCGCCCATGACCTCCATGAAACGCCCGCGCGTCGCGATGCCGGTGCAAGCCACGCTGTTCGACGACGATCTGTCCGAGGCAGCGCAAGCCACGCTCGACGAGCCGCCGCTGCCCGAAATCGACCCGCGCCAGATCACGATCTTCTCGCTGTTCGACGCCGACGAGTTCCCGGCGCCCGAGCGCACGCACGCCGTTATGCCCGCCCCCGCCATGCCCCACGAACCCGCCACGCCGCAGGCCGCCATCGACACCACGCGCCTCGAAGACCAGTTCGACGCGCTGCCCGCCGCCTGGCGCGAGCTGCTCGCGCCTTTCATCGCGAGCGACGCCTATGCGCCGCTGTGCCGCTTCGTCGACGACGAGCGCGCCGCCGGCAAGACCGTCTACCCCGCCGACGTGTTCCGCGCGCTGCGCCTCACCTCGCCCGACGACGTAAAGGTCGTGATCCTCGGCCAGGACCCGTACCACGGCGACGATAGGGGCACGCCGCAGGCGCACGGCCTGGCCTTCTCGGTGCCCCCTTCGGTGCGCCCGCCGCCTTCGCTGCGCAACATCTTCAAGGAGATCGCGGCCAGCCTCGGCATTCAGGCGCCGACACACGGCTGCCTCGACGCCTGGGCGCGCCAGGGCGTTCTGCTGCTGAACACGGTGCTGACCGTCGAGCGCGCGAGCGCCGCGAGCCACGCGAAGCGCGGCTGGGAGCGCTGCACCGACACGCTGATCCAGCAACTCGCCGCGCGCCATGAGAACCTCGTGTTCATGCTGTGGGGCGCGCACGCGCAGAACAAGCGCGCGCTGCTCTCGGGAGCGCATTGCGTGCTGGAAGCACCGCATCCGTCGCCGCTTTCCGCGCATCGCGGCTTTCTCGGCTGCGGGCATTTCGCGCAGGCCAACGACTATCTGCAGGCGCACGGCCGCCAGCCGATTGACTGGCGTTTGCCGGAGGAAGGCCTCGTGCTCGCCTGAGCCGCCTGGGCCTCGCGGTTCCACGCACAATGAAAAACGCCACGAGATCGCTCTCGTGGCGTTTTTGCTTTTACAGCCGTCGATCGTGCTGCGCTTTAGGCTGCAGCGATCGCCTCACGCGCGCCCGCGAGCGCTGCGCTTGCCGCGTCCGGGCCCATGTTCAGGCCTTCGGCGTAGATGAAGTTCACGTCGGTCATGCCGAGGAAGCCGAGGAACGACTTCAGGTACGGCGTCTGGCTGTCGTGCGCGGTGCCTTGATACTTGCCGCCGCGTGCCGAAACGACATGCACCTTCTTGCCGTTCACGAGGCCTTCGGGACCGTTCGCGGTGTAGCGGAACGTGATGCCGGCGCGCGCGATCCAGTCGAAGTACGTCTTGAGCTGCGACGAGACGCCGAAGTTGTACATCGGCGCACCGATCACGATGATGTCCGCTGCCTGCAGTTCCGCGATCAGCGCGTCGCTGCGTGCGGCGATGGCCTGCTGCTCCGGCGTGCGCTGCTCGACCGGCGTGAAGAACGCGCCGAGCACGGCGTCGTCGAGGTGCGGCAGCGGATCGGCTTGCAGGTTGCGCGTGACGACTTGCGCGCCCGGATTCGATTGTTGCAGCCTGGCCGTCAATTCATTGACGAGCAGCGTCGACTGGGCGCCTTGCGAGCGGGCGGCGGAATTGATTTGCAGGATCGTGGTCATGGTGGCTCCTTCGGGTCTCAGTTGCGCAAAGTTGCGCGAGTGAAGGCATTGTGTTTTTTTACCGCGCCCCGAAAAAGTAGTCCGCCGACGACGCATTGTTGCAACGATAGAACAATCACCGGCATGAAAAACCGGCGTGGAATCCATCGCCCCTACGCCGCTCATGGCGCCCCATGCCGCCGTGTCCCGCCCAGCGGCTTATGCCGCCAGCCAGCGCTCGCGCAATGAGCGCGCGGGCGCACGCTTGTCCGAGGCGGCGAGCTTGTAGCGCGCCACTTCGGGCGCGTCGAGGGTCAGACGCGCCACGCGAAGCTCGTCGCGGCGGAACGCGTGGATGTCGACCTTCGTGCCCGGCTGGTAGCGCGAGAGCAGCGCGTCGAGGTTCGAGCCCGTCACGCGCAGGCCGTCGAGCGCAACGAGCGCGTCGCCAGCCGAAAGCCCCGCCTTCTGCGCCGCGCCGCCTTCGTAGACCACTGCAAGCGTCGCTTCGGCGCCGCCGCGCAGCCGCGCGCCGAGCGACGGCTTCGCGCCGCGCTCGGGCTCCCCTTCGAGCGCCACGCCGAACGGCTCGAACAGCGCCGCGAGCGGCAGGTCGCGCGTGCCGCGCACGGCGTCGCTAAAGAGCGCGCCCAGCTCCACGCCCGTCGCCTCGGCGATCAGCGCCTCGACGTCCTCCTCGCCCACGCCCACCGGCTTGCCGCGATAGAAGTCGCGCCCATAGCGCTGCCACAGCAGACGCATGACGTCATCGAGCGATTTGCGGCCGTTCGTCTGCGCGCGAATCGCGAGGTCGAACGACAGCGCCACGAGTGAGCCCTTGGTGTAGTAGCTCACGATCGCGTTCGACGCGTTCTCATCCTGGCGGTAGTACTTCACCCACGCGTCGAACGAACTTTCCGCGACGCTCTGCTTCAGGCGTCCCGCCCCGCGCAGCACGCCGGCGATCGTCTTGCCGAGCAGGCCGAAGTATTCGTCTGCGGAAATAAGGCCGCTGCGCACGAGCATGAGGTCGTCGTAGTACGACGTGAAGCCCTCGAACAGCCACAGCAGCGACGTGTAGTCCTCGCGCGTGAGGTCGTACGGCACGAACGCCGCAGGCTTGATGCGCTTCACGTTCCACGTGTGGAAATATTCGTGGCTGCACAGGCCGAGATAGGTCCGATAGCCGTCCGACGTCTCCGGCTTGCCCTTCACCGGCAGGTCGGTGCGATTGCAGATGAGCGCAGTCGATGCGCGATGCTCGAGGCCGCCGTAACCGTCGCTCACTGCCTGCGTCATGAACACGTAGCGCTCCATCGGCGCGCGCTTCGTACGCGGCTCGAACAGCGCGATCTGCGCCTCGCAGATCTTCTTCAGGTCGGCGGCGAGACGCTCGGTGTCGAGGGCGACCACGCGGCCCGCGATCACGATATCGTGCGGCACGCCGTGGGCCTTGAAGCTCGCGAGCGTGAACTCGCCGAGCGTGACCGGGTGATCGATCAACTCGTCGTAGTTCGTGGCCGTGTACTCGCCAAAGCCGTAACGCTTGGTGCCGCGCGCTTCCGTGAGCGCCGTGCCCACGCGCCAGTGGCGGTAGGCGTGGCCGTCCGGACGCTGAATATCGACCGCGTGCTGCGCCTCCTCATGACCGAGCGCCGCGAGAAACACGCTCGTACCGTTGAAGAAGCCCACCGTGTCGTCGAGATGCGCCGCGCGCACCGACAGGTCCCAGGCGTAGACTTCGTAGCGCAGCGTGAGCGCACCCTTCACGGGCGCGGCCTGCCATGAATGCTTGTCGGTCTTCGTCACGCGCACCTTGCGGCCCGCGTCGTTGAAGGCGCGCAGCGTGACGATGTTGCGCGCGAACTCGCGCACCATGTAGCTGCCCGGAATCCACACGGGCAGCATGAAGCATTGGCCGTCCGGCGCGGGGTCTTCCACGGTGAGCGTCACCTCGAACAGATGCGCGGCGGGATTCTTCGGGACGATGGTGTATCGGATCGGCTTCATCGGGGGGATCGGTGAGAGATTCGGTCAGCAGACGCTGCAGTGCAAATTCAGTATGCCCGGCAGACAGCAACGGACAAAAAGCGCCGGGCAAAAAGAGCACCGGCCGCGAAAGCGGCCGGCGGGTTCGGGCGAGGCGTCAGTGAGCGCCGTTCAGACCGCGCTCGAGCCGGTCGGCGCTGACTGCGCCGGGCAGGCGCGTGCCGTCGGCGAGAATCACGGTGGGCGTGCCGGTCACGTTCATCTTCTGGCCGAGCGCGAGATTGCTGTCGATGGCGGCCGTGTCGCACGTGCCGGCTGCCGTGGGCGCCTTGCGGTCCACCATCCACGATTCCCAGGCCTTGCCGCGGTCGGCCGAGCACCAGATCTGCTTGGCCTTCGCCGTCGAATCCGCCGAGAGCACCGGATACAGGAAGGTGTAGACCGTCACGTTGTCCACGGACTTCAGCGTGTTTTCGAGCTGATGGCAGTACGGGCAGTTCGGGTCGGAGAACACGGCCATCTTGCGCTTGCCGTCGCCCTTCACGACCTTGACCGCGTTCTCGAACGGCAGCTTCGCGAAATCGACCTTGTTGATTTCGTTCAGGCGCGCCTCGGTGAGGTTGCGGTGCGCCTTCGTGTCGATGAGTTCGCCGTTGAGCACGTAGTCGCCGTTGGCGTCGCTGTAGACGATCTGCGTGCCGAGATTGATCTCGTAAAGGCCCGGCATCGGCGCCTTGGTGATGCCCTTGATGTCGCTGGCGTCGATGCCGAGGCGCGTCTGCAGCGCCGACCTGATCTTGTCGGTGGTCTGGTCGGCCTGGGCCGAGCAGCCGAGCGCCGAGGTGGCTACCGCGATCACGAGCGCGGCAAATCGAATACGCGTTTGCATGGGATGCATTCCTGATTCAGGCGCGCCGCGCAAGCGCGACGCGCGCAGAGTTCCGTTGAATGGCCGGAGCGGTAAGCGCTGCGGGCGCGGCCAATACGCCCATTCTAAGCCGCACTGGCCTCGAGCAACCGAAATGCCTGCTTGCGCAGGCGAGCCCGTCGATATTAGCCGAGCGCCGAAGCCACGAGCCAGCGCTTGAGCAGCGGCTGCGCGCCCACGAATGCCATGCCCGTATTGCGCACCGCGCGCGCGAGCGTGCCGGGCAACGCGAAGAGCCGCTGCAGGCCGTCGGTTGCGACCACAAGCTTCTGGATGTCCTCGCGCCGGCCGCGTTCGTAGCGGCGCAGCAGCACGATGTCGCCGAGATCGCGGAATGCCTCTTTCTTCGTGACCACGTCGACGAGCGCGGCAACGTCGCGCAAGCCGAGATTCACGCCCTGGCCCGCAAGCGGGTGAATCAGATGCGCAGCGTCGCCGACCAGCGCGACGCGCGGCGCCACGAGCCGGTCGACGGTTTGCAGCGATAGCGCAAAGCCGCGCGCAGGCGTGACGCATTCGAGCGCGCCCAGCTGGCTTTGCGAGACCCGCTCGACTTCGGCGGCAAGCTGCGCCGGTTCGAGCTTGAGCAGTTCGTCGGCATGTTCGGTCTGCGCCGACCAGACGAGCGACACGTGCCGCTCCGGCAGCGGCAGCAAGGCCACGATCTCGCCCTCGCGGAACCACTGGTACGCCGTTTCGCCGTGTGGCTTCTCGGCACGGAAGTTGGCGACCACGCCGGTTTGCCGGTAATCGCGCCGTTCGACCGTCGAGCCGATCTGCTCGCGCACCCACGAATGCGCGCCGTCCGCGCCGATGGCGAGGTCGGCTTCGATCGTGCGGCCATTGGCGAGGCCGATCACGGCCGCGTCGGGTTTCACGTCGAGCGTCTGTGCACGCGTGTCGATCCACGCGAGATTGGGCTGGAAGTGCAGCGCGGCGTCGAGCGCGCGCTCGACGACCGACGACTCGGCAATCCACGCCAGCTGCGCAACCGACGCCTGGTATGCCGAGAAGTGCAGCTCCGCCGCGGCGTCGCCGAACACGCGCATGTCGTAGACGGGCGTGAGGCGCGCGGCGTCGGCGGCCTGCCAGACCCGCAGCCGCTCGAACAGCGCCTGCGAGCTGCGCGAAAAGGCGTACACTCGCGGGTCGAACGCGGCCCCCGCGGGCAGCGGCGCGCACGGTTGCGCGAGCAGCGCCACGCGCAGGCCGCTCTGGGTCAGCGCGAGCGCCGCCGACTTGCCGACGAGCCCGCCGCCGATCACGGCGACATCAAAGGTCTGGTTGCTTGCAGTCATGCGCGCATTATAGCCGCGGGCGCTTGTGGGGCCGGGCCGGCCGGGCGCGGTGTTGCGGCGCAGCAAGGCGTTGCGGGAACACCGCCCGGGAGCGCGGCGACGCTAGCGGCTAACCCTCACGCGGACGAGGTTACAATTACGGTTTTCGTGACTCCCCGTCACGTCCCCCGACGTGCCACCTGCGCCGCCCCGCCCTCCGCCCGCGCGCTTTCGCGAGACGCCCGGCCCCGGGCGCTTCGCGCGCGGCGAGCCGCACGTCACCACCCTGACATGCAGAGATTTACATGAGCCTCCAATGCGGCATCGTCGGCTTGCCTAACGTCGGCAAGTCCACCCTCTTCAACGCGCTGACCAAGGCGGGCATCGCGGCCGAAAACTATCCGTTGTGACGACGGGATCAACGTCCCCTTCGTAATCAGATAGTTAGAGACTCATTCGGGAATTCAGAAACAAAACAAGTACAAATCTGGACGCACCTGTCCGCCGTTTTCTGCGGACCGTTGATGCTACCAAGCCGACGGCTAAGTTGTCACCTTGCGTGACCCGAACATTCTGCCAACGTTCGCCGCGTCAGATTACTTGCCGTTCCGCAGACGCTAATGTCAAAACGGGATGCTGTCGTCCATCGCGTCAAAGGCGGACTTTTTGGCGCTCGACGAATGAAAGGTGAACTTGTCTTCGTTCGCTTCAATCCATTGCCACCCTTGGTCAGTCACCTGAATACCGGGGTATGGTTCACCGCGCTCGTCTTCAACTTCAACGGTCTCGACCAGCTTCTTGACCTTCAACCTACGCAATCCAAGGTTGAATCCGAGATTGTTCAATCCTGCGCGTTCGCAGTCATTTCTCACGGACCATATGGACGTAGCGTGATCGTCTTGGGCTACGCTATTGGCCGTTACAGCAAGCACGCTCAGTTCTTGCGATGAAAGACCATCAACACTGGCGACACTCGATTGTTCTGCCATCTCTTCCAGCACTTCGCCCTGTTCAAGCATGGCTTTCAGTTTTTCGGTCAGACTGTCATTGAACGCCTGAAAGTCCCTTGGCGATTCGGTCTTGTAGGTGACGACGGCCCTATGCTGGATGTCGAACGGAAAACGCTTCCCTGCCTTTTGCCGCTCATCAGAACAGGCCATCACCACAGGACGACCGGCTGCGTAAGCAAACCCAAGCTCGTACCAGACGTTCGGATTGTCTTCCGTGATGTCGGCAAGGCACACCGCTGCCCGCTTGATGTTTTTCTCAATTGCTTCGACCAGCACGGTCGCCGATGAATCTTGATCGACCCGATAGGCCGTCATCCCTGCCGCTTCAATGGCTGGCTTGTACAGATCGTCGAATCGCTTGTTGTAGGTATCGGTGAAAGGCTGAATTACGAAGCATATTGGCATAGGGCACCGTCGCTGCAATCGTTGGAATTGCGGGAGATTCTACATCCGTGGTTGGGTCCCAAAGCATCGTAATACTACGTGTACAACTCGTCCCAATCTTCGCCGAGCGTCCACCGAAGCGCGGACAGCTTACCGTTAATCATCCCCCACTCGAAGTCCGTCCAAGGTCCGCAGTTCCCCGTACCAAGCTCCCGCTCCGCCTTCTTGGCAGATCGCAACGCTCCCTTCCAAATGTCCTCCGCAATGTGGGTCTGGGTGTTCAACTTGCGCTTCGCCCATCCTTCCTCCCAACTTTCTGTACTAATGATCTTGACCTTGCCTTTCTCAACCTGCCACTCGGTGTACTTATGCCTGTTGTACCAAACCTGAGTCGTCAACACATGCATCGCCCGTAGTATTTCCGCAAGGCTTCTCGGCTCCTGCACCCACTCCTGTTCCCACATCGCGTGGCTAACGCTTATCGGGTCGATGCGTCGCAAACAGTCCGCCAAGGTGACGAAGTACATCGACTTGATCTTCGAAAACGAAGCAGCGAAATCGACGTGCGGCAGCCGCTGGTCGCCGTTGGCGCGGCTAAAGTCATGCTTGTTGTGCGTGACAAACGCGAAGCGTTGGCCTTGACCGCCCATAGCCTTTACGCACTCAAAGTAGGTTTCAAGCAGGATCGCATCGGCCATCGAATTCTTGTTTTCATGGTGGCACGGCGCTTTTCGGTGAAGCGCCCGATCTGCCGCGCGAAGCTTGGCGGCGTCAGACGCTTCAATAATCGTCGATTCGGACAACATCCCCGCAATTCGCCTGAGGACGCCTTCTGCGGCACCGCCCATGATTGGTATGCGGTGATCCAAGTCTGACAGGTAGTCCAGCACGCGAGTTTTCTGGCGCTTGTCGCCATCCACCTTGCGGATGGCTGCCTTGACGTGATTGAAGTGCGTGGACAGCCCTTTCGCGCTCGATTTTGCGATCTTGTCTCGATTCTTAAGAAATTCATCCACGACGATGCGCGGCACCAGTAGGCGCATCTGTCCGTCCTTGACCAAGCGTTCGACCGCATCCAGCAACGGCGTTTGCTTCGCATCTTCGGCTAGGTCCAGCCAGACGCTTGTGTCAATCAGGACGTTGAACATCGGCATCGACCCATTAGTTTGATCGGTACGGTGAGGCTCATCAAACGGCTGCGCCACCGATGAGATCGATACACAAGGAATGAACGTGTTGCCATAGGTCGCCGGAACTGCGGTCCAGCGTCAAATATGAGTTCTCAGCCTTAGCTGCAAACCACCATCGCAAAAGGTCCGACTCGTTCCATCCTTTTCTCGTTCCGAGCGGGACTTGACTGAGCTTTGTCCTGACAGCCTGTCGAAACTCTTCTTTTTTCATTGCGTTCTCTCGACTAGGGGTCCATTGACCTGCGAAGGTGATTATCGCCGACTCGTTCGGATTCTTGTAACCAACTGCCAATCAAAGGCTCTACAAGTTCGAAACCCCGAAGCTGTTGAAGCCACCGCGTCGGAATCCCATCTAGGGCGAACCGAATGCCCGCAAGGCCACCAGCAATCGCTGCCGTTGTGTCGGTGTCGTGGCCGAACAAGATGGCAGTTCGAACCACATCCTCGAACGTCTCTTCTTCCATCGCCTTCCGGGCGGACCAGAGGCTGTCGATGCAATACCCACTACCGCGCGGTGTATCGGTCTTCGGGAAACATCGCAACACGTCGAGTTCGGCCAGAAACAAATTCCGTTCGCGCTGGTCAGGCCAGACGTTGTAAATCTCTTCGAGACGCTGATCGGCCCATGACCACGGATCAGTCTTCGCCGACAAGTAGCCTCTCGCGACCACGCTGTAATAGGCGCACGCAACAAGCGAGCGTGGGTGGGCATGCGTTGGCAACGATTGAAGATGGGCGTCGCGGACCAATGCGTCATCGGGTCCGGTATGCCACAGCGCCAGCGGAAGCACCCTCATCAGCGATCCGTTTCCGTTGTCCCACTCCGACGCGCCGCCCGATTCGCGTGCTGACGCACCGTCGCGCAGCTTACTCAATGCTTCGGCAGTCTGGATTCCGCAGTCAAACACATCGCCATCGACCGCGAGATACCCGTCGTCAAGCCACCTCACCAGCCTGTCCGCGAAATCTGTGAGCGAAAACCTCCTGCATTCAACTAGGGTAGCGAGCAAGCAGAGGGCTTGTGCGCCATCATCGGACCATGTGCCGACAGGCACTCCCGCGTGAGAGCGCCGGTATCCCTCGGGCGGGATCATGTCGATCAATTCGCGCGGTGGAAGAAGATTCGGCGTCTTGAATTCGAATGGAACACCCAAGGCGTCCCCGACCAGTAGACCGATAAGGCCACCGACCCGCGCGTCCGCAGATGGGCGTAGCCCGAGATACCCTTCGTTATTGTTCATCTGCTCTCCCGTAGACATGGCACTGTACCGGACACTAAAGAGAAAAACCGCCGTCAGGCTTTCACCATCAGGCGGTTTTCGGACGATCTCGAAACTCGGCAAGGACGGGATCGACCCGTTACAGTTACATCGCCGACAACTGCTGAATCCGCGTTTCCATCACTTTCGATAAGCACTCTGCGTCCGAACATGAGTTCCGCTCTTTGGACAGCCAGTCGCGCTGATCGGCTTTCAGGGCGGTCGGGTCGCTCGCTTTGGCGCGGGCCGCACTGTAGGCGGCAGCTAGACGCCGGTCGGCATCAGCGGTTTCTGGCGTCGAACAGATCAGATGTTCAATCGGCGACGACGCCTTCGTGCAGTCAAAGCTGGCATGAACGCCCGCCGTGCCGTTGGCATCCTGCGTCGGGGTCGTTGTCGATACCGACTGCTGTACTGCACTGGCTGTCGGTGCCCATGATGCGAGCGATGCGTTGACGGCCTTCTCTGGTTCCATCGGTTGCTGCGCCGTTTGCGTTGCATCTTCCGACGACGCTGGCACCGGGGCAGCCGAAGTCGCTACATCACTACCCGCCGACTGACCATCTGCGACGGCCTTTGCTGCTTCATCGCCGGACGCCGAACTAGCGGCTGCTGGGGCGGCGGCTGCACCGCTCGCCGATGACGGCTGCGCTTCCGATGACGCAGCTACCTGAGTCCCCGGTCCGAACACGATGCGGTCGAGCGGCACAAGGAAGTAAAGACCGGTAAGAAGAACAATGAACAGCCCACCAGTCAAGAAGACCCGCGCACCGTATTCGTAGTAAAAGCGTTGCTTCGCCAACTCGCCCGCACTGCTGGCGATGATGATGTCTGGCTGGCCCGCATTCCGAGCGAGAAACCCCAAGTTCCATGCCTTCGGGGCCAAGAACAGGAAGACGAGCGCGAAGGCGGCGCAGATCGCCACGGACGTGTACAAGAGTTCGGTATAAGCACCGTATGCAAGCAGACCGTAAATCGCTGCGCCCGCTATACCCCAAAACTTTCCGGCTGCATTGCTGATCGACTTCTCGATCTTCGCGTCCCTAGCGCTTGCTTCGGCAGCAGCGATGTCGCCGCCGCAGTGCTTGCATCGAATCGCTGAATCCTGAATGTCTTCCGCACAGAAAAGGCAAGTCTTCATATCTCTATCCCCCGTCGATCAATTGGCGCAGCCCTTCCATTGGCTCCCGCCTTGTCTTCTTTACGTCCAACGGTTCACAACCTCAAATAAGGTACATGTACCGTGGATGCTGGCGCATCATATCTGAATGATGCGGGTGTGCCAAACCTCAGCAGCCACCGCCAAAATCCAACGCTTGTCGCCCTCGGCGAAGCCATCCGACGCGTTCGGAAAGGGCGTGGCATGTCCCAAGAACAACTGGCGCTGACGGCAGAAGTTGATCTCAGTTACTTGGGCCGAGTGGAGCGTGGCGACAACGCTGCTGCGCTGTTGACGTTGAAACGAATCGCCGATGCGCTCGGCGTCACGATGGCGGCGTTGATGGGTGAAGCGGGTTTATGAGGCAGCCGTCGCTTTCGCCGTTGCTGGTTGATATAGCCGCATGACGGCCTGATACCGAGTCTTCATGCGCTACGCGGCTTGCGACGATCCGACCAGTCAATCAGTGCGCACGGCGTCCCATCGCGACCGACACCGGTCACGTCATTCGACTCTTCTTTGATCTGCCGCGAGAGACGTGAAAGCGTGGATCGGGAACAATCGGTTGCCGCGATAATGGTGTTCCAGCTATCACCACGTCGAAGCATCTGCATGATCGCCGCGTTCCGCTGGTCATTGGGCTTGCGACCTTTGTAACCACCAGCCGCTTTCAGCTTCTCGATACCCTGCGTCTGTCGGCGACGCCGGTCTTCGTAGTCCTTGCGTGCGATTGCGGCCAGCATATCCAGCATCATCGCGTTCAGCGCATCCATCATCCGGGACGTGATGTCGTCCTCGGTGGTTGTCATCATCCACGATGTCGGCAAGTCCAACGCGACAACGCGGACTCGACGTGATTGCAGTTCGGCTTTCAGCTTGGCCCAATCATCAGTATTGAGACGTGAGAGACGGTCCACCTGTTCGATCAACAAGATGTCACCTTCATGACAGTCCAACAGCAATCGGAACAGTTCAGGGCGTTGAAGCGATGCACCGGATTCGTTCTCAACATAGAAAGCAGCGATTTGAAGACCACGCTCTTTCGCAAACTCGATCAGGTCATTCTTGGCACGGCTGGCATCTTGTTCTTTTGTTGAAGCACGAAGGTACGCACGAACGAACATGTCTCACCCCGAACGGTCTTTTTAGGATGGTTCGCATATTACCAGTTCGCTTTGGGTTATGTCCAGACATTTAGCGAACCATCATTGAACTGGTTTCCATGAGGTACACCGTTAGGAAACCAGCGAAAACATGTGTATGCTTACACAGGCTGTTTATCCATACAGGGGGTACGCATGCACCACTCGTTCGACAAGCGGTTAATCAGATTCGAGAACATCGACGAAATCAGAACACGCCCAGCGTTCCGCGACGAGATCGCGGCTGCGTCCGCGCTTCCGAAGGAAGCTGTCGGGGTTTACCGGTTTCCGAAAGACGCACCTGAACAGTGCGGCCTGTCGAATTGTCGAACGCCGCATATGAAGGGATTCGTGGTCGCTATGCAATCCGGCGAAGAAACGCTCATTGGTTGCTATTGCGGTGCGAAGAAGATGGGACTGGCCTTTCAGGAAGTTATCAATCGAGCGCAACTGGCCGACCGTATGCAGCGATACCGGGACACGATATTGGCTGCGATAGTGAACGCGGATGAATTCGACGCGCGGCTCGCTGATCTGCTGGACCGACCGTTCGGTGCGAAGTGGGTCGCAAAGCGCGTCGCGAATTGCAACGCGACATTGCCGTCAGAAGCGAACTACCTGATTCGCCGGATGGCGCAACGGCAAGAACCCGATGTCTTTGATGCCGTTCCCATGACCAAAAAGGAAATTGCAATTGCGCGTGAGACGGGCGCAATACCCAAGGGGCAACCGGGTCCCTACTTTCGACAGGAGAAAGTTGGCGTTATTGTGGGACTGGAAATCTGGCGAACCGATCTACGGGCATTGCTGATCGACGATCTGCAACAAGGCATGCGTGCCTTGAAAGCTCTCGATGTGGTGTCGATACGTTCCGAAAATGCGCTGCGAAACCATGCCCGGTGGGTAGGTGAAATTCCGCAAAAATTTTCGGATGCTGAACGACTAATCGTGGCGGGACAGGAGTTCTTTGACGCAGGGAACCTACACCTATTGAAACGGCTCAGTACGGTTGAAAGGGAAATCAAGGGATTGGCGGAAGCAGTAGATACACTTATCTCGCAGACCAAGGCGAATCTGCAATCACCGGTGACAGGCAATCACCAGTGACAGGTAATCACCAGTGGCATTGGTAATCACCAGTGGCATAGGTAATCACCAGTGACAGGCAATGATCAGTGACATAGGTAATCACCAGTGAAATAGGCAATCACCAGTGACAGGCAATGACCAGTGACATAGGTAATCACCAGTGACAGGCAATGACCAGTGACATAGGTAATCACCAGTGACAGGCAATGATCAGTGACATAGGTAATCACCAGTGACAGGCAATGACCAGTGACATAGGTAATCACCAGTGACAGGCAATGATCAGTGACATAGGTAATCACCAGTGACAGGCAATGACCAGTGACATAGGTAATCACCAGTGACAGGCAATGACCAGTGGCACTGGTAATCACCAGTGACAGGTAATCACCAGTGACAGGCAATGATCAGTAACAGGTAATCACCAGCAACAGGTAATCACCAGCAACAGGTAATCACCAGTGACAGGCAATGACCAGTAACAGGTAATCACCAGTGACATAGGTAATCACCAGTGACAGGCAATGACCAGTAACAGGTAATCACCAGTGACAGGCAATGACCAGTGGCACAGGTAATCACCAGTGACATATGCAATCACCAGTGACAGGCAATGACCAGTGGCACTGGTAATCACCAGTGACATAGGCAATCACCAGTGAGGGGCATCACCAGTGGCATTGGTAATCACCAGTGACAGGCATCACCAGTGGCACTGGTAATCACCAGTGACATAGGCAATCACCAGTAACAGACAATGATCAGTAACAGGTAATCACCAGTGACATAGGCAATCACCAGTGACAGGCAATGACCAGTGGCACTGGTAATCACCAGTGACATAGGCAATCATCAGTGACAGGCATCACCAGTGGCATTGGTAATCACCAGTGACATAGGCAATCGCCCGGTAACGCATAACGGACCAGTGACGAATTTAAGTCACAACTGACACTGATCGCTCATCGCTTGTGATTGCGAAGCGCGTTGCGGAGCGCAGCGAAGCAACGGAACTTGTGAAGGAAAGGAGACGGGATTTGTGGTTGAAAACCACGAATTTGTTGCCGAACGAGATTGAATCAGATTAATTCATGAATAAATGAAGACCCACTAATTCGTGAATTGACATACGGATTAAGTCCCACGTGTAGTGGACGGGTTGTCGGCACAAGTCAGTCACATGCAATAATTTAATTCATGCATGTATGTAGTTATAATTCGACGCCCCAAATCAAAACATCTTCATGAATTGGTCAGCAACAAGAAATATGAACGAAGTCGATTTTATGTCACATGATGTATTTCCGCGAAGCGGTGCGAGCGCAGCGAGCAAAATGAAGTTACCCTATCAACAATAGCTAAACTTATTTCTGCTCGCTGCGCTCGCAAGTGCCGTCGCTTCGCGCCGTCCCTGCAACTGGCTTGTTTTTTCACCTGTACTTGGTCCGATAAGACCCGCATGATGTGGTTTCCGCGCAGCGGATGCGAGCCGAAGGCGAGCGAAATGAAGTTGCCCTATTAACAATAGTTAAACATCATTCGCGCCTTCGGCGTAAGTCCGTCGCTTCGCGCCGTCCTTAGTGACCGGTCTGTTTTTACTAGACCTGACCGGTGACTGATTAGTTAACAATCGTGTCTTCCCCAATTTGGTTTTAAGGAAACCGTGCGTGACGAGGGGGACCGCCCTGCGAACCTTTTCTATAGACGTACAGGGTCCTTCCTAGGGGACGGGTCGAAATCTGGTGTCAGCCAAACCGACAGATTGGTTACTGTCTCCGTGTTCTTCTCCTCACCGCCGAAGCGGGTGGCTAATAGGTCATTCCGACCGTTCGCTTTAGACTCGACCGTGCTTTCGCGTCTTCGAGTGTCACCGGGAGCGATAGGTTTCCCGGATTTGATGGGTTCGCGCATCCAAGCTTGGACTAACGCGGGAACTGTTCTTCCCTTTCATCGATGTGGTCTGTTTTCCACTCGGTTCTACAGCGCTACCTACTATTTATACAAACGAAGATTTTGAGGATTTCCGCGAACGGCCTCTGCTCATGCACGGACTACGGAGATGCGAGAAATCCGGGAATATACTGGATACTGCTAGAGGGAATTCGTATATCGCTCGACCAGAACAGTCAAAGCGTTGCGGAAGAAACCGCGTAGTGATGTTTAGCTGATAGCAAGAACAATTTTCAATCAGCAGTGCGTATTATACAGGACTGCGCCATTGTTGTCAACGCAACGCTTGCGGAATCAGACTTTCTGTTGTATACGCGCCACGACATCGTTAATCACCGATTGCCCGAAACGGTGTTACGGCGCGGTTGTTCCGTGATTCTCGAAATCCCGGTACCTACAAAGCCTTGGACCCAACAAACTGACAACACGGAACGTTTCAGGTAAGGCCGTTAAGGGAACAAATCTTCGTCTTTGTACCCTGACAGCCGGGCCACATCGACGAGCACGACAATCGCGCTTCTCAGAATTCGGTCATTCGAATCGTGTGGATCAGACCGTAACGCGTTCGCCCATGTGGAAAACGCCTTTGCACGCTCGTTTAGCTGCATGTACGCATCCGCCAGCGTTTCCCACGAATCGACGTAGATGGAGGATCGGTCCGCGCAACGAATCGCATCGAGCGTCCAATCACTATCCAGTTTTCCGTCAGCCACCAGTGCTTCGCCTACCGCATCAAGAACAGAACCAACCTCGCGTCCAAGTACCTGCCGAATCTTGGCGACTGCTGACCATTCACCGACCGATTTAAAGGCTTCCTCAGCCTCTTGCGCCAAGAATTCATCCTCGCCGAAGCCACTGGCACTCCACAGTGCGTCGCCCATTTCGTTCAAATCCGCCTTGCAATCGCATGCGGCGGCTTGCTTCCAACAATCGAGCGCGTCGTAATGTTCTCCCTGAGCGTGGAGTTCCTTCGCCGCTTCGATCCAATATCCGACAGGTCGTGGACCTAGCGCCCCAAGCAAGCTGGCAATCGACGTGGACTCGCCAGTGCTCGCTCGGCGGTGCAGGAGAAACCGAACTTCCGCCTCTATCGCTTCGACGACGGAATCGGTATTTTTCACGTCTTGGGCCTCTGCTGCGCTTATATGTGAGTCGAACAAGTCATGCGGGTCCATCGGCGTTCCCCATAGCCAATTACGATTCCCGGCCATATCGCGGCGACCTTGGATTCGCTTCATCATAGAAGTGTAGTAGTCCGTCGCCACACATTTTCGTATCGTTTAGACGGCGAGTGCGTCCGGTGCATCCTTCGTTTCCACCAACTGTCCGGCAGTCGGCCCCGGTTGCTGTATGTCCAGACGCGGCAGCGACTTCACGATCTTCATCGTTTCCAGACTGACCGTCACGACACGCTGGAACAATTCCAAGGGGTAGCGTGGATTGTTCATTGTCTCGATGGCGTAGTCGTTCGCATCGTTGACGATGCCACTGTCCTTATCGGACTTCACACCTTGGCGTTCAACCACCCAATCCAGTGCCGGTTTACCGTTGACGACATAGTCGTAGGCTTCCAGTGGGATACCCTTTGCCGTGATCTTGTCGTTGTAGATCAACGTCGTCAGGTCCTTGTCCTTGCCGTTCTTGCCGTACTTCATCTTCTCGACGCGGTAGTCGGCGTCGGTCAATAACAGTCCGCCGCCTTCGATCTGCAACGGGTACTTTTCTACCGTCTCGTAGTTGACGTGCAGGTCAGCCAGCTTCCGGCCAGCCTTCGAAAACGCCCAGAAGTCGGCAGCAGTCTTCACGCATGGGATTCGCGGTAGTTCCTTGCTGAGATTGTCGGCATAGCGTTCGCGGTAGTCCGGCGAGTGCAGCAACCCGTAGACGTAGTAGAAGATGTCTTCCTTGCTGAGCTCTTCACCCGGGTAAGCTGATTGAAAGTGCGCCAGACCTTCGTCGCTAATCGCATGATGCCGCGTTCGCTCCGGCGTCTCAGACTCGGAGAAAATGTCGGCTTGGGGGTCTTCGCCTGTCTCGGCTTCTTCACCGTAAAGATAAAGGGGAAAGCATTGATATCCCCCCATTCCGGGAGCCAAGTTCAGGTCTGGAATGATATTCGTTACGATTGCGGAGAAACCCTTATCCCCACCCAACCCCGGAACACAAATACAAATGTTCTCAGTCCGAGCATCCGGGAAGATGCGTGGCATTCGATTCACATACGCGTTCATCTGGCGGTGGTAATAGACCCACTGCTTGCCGAAAGGCCGGTACAGACTAGGCGTCAGGCAAGTTTCGTCGAAGGAAAAGCGCCTGTCTTTTACGAGTTCCTGTTTCAGGCTTCGATTCCAACTGATCTTGGTCGGATCGGTGTTGATGAAGTCATTAACCTTAGCTTCCCGCGCTTTCTTGTCTTGCGTTCTGAACGCCGCTGCGAAGCGGTCGGCTTCGTCATTGAAGAACTGGATCATGCGGCCCATGTTGCCAGAGACGGATCCCTTCGAGTAGTTGTAGCACCAAGCATCACGATTAGTTTCCAGCCCGCGCGAATAAATCGAGAACAGTTTCTCCGCCGCCGCACCGCTCTTGTCACCAATGGAAATGAAGTCGTTGAAACTGTTATCTCGCTGCTTCAACCAATCCCCATGCGGGTCCGGTGAAATCACTCGCCAGCCGTCCTTTTGCGTGATCCCCGCGATGTCTTCAAACGTGCTGACCTTGCTTAGCTTCTCTTCGCGAGTCAGGTAGTCGCCGATGTCATGGAAGAAAATCTGGCCGTGCTGCGCGGCGTCAGGGTTCTTGACCAGAATGGAGATCGCAATTGGAGCGCGACTTCCGCTTCCGAAGATTTTGCCGCCTTCTTTACGTGATTGTTCGCCGGACGTGCGTTGGTTGCCACGCAGATGGAACAAATAGATGCTGCTGAACTCGTCAGCCAGACACTTGCGCAGCCCATCGGTGGTGCTTGTTTCTATGAATCCCCCGTTAGTCACGAAGCCGATCACCCCGCTGTTACCAACCCGGTCGCTGGCCCACCGGATCGCACGAATGTAGCTGTCGTACAGCGCGTTCTTGTTCGTGGCACTGGACCGCTCGGCATAAGTGCTTCGGATGCGGCTGTCGAGATACGGGTACGCCACATTCTGGTTGTTGTCGTTCGCGCTGTCCTGACCGGCTGAATAGGGCGGGTTACCCATGATGACCCGGATGTCGAGCTTCTTCTGGCGTTTACGGCGGGCACTGTTGCTTGCCTGAACCGCGTCCACCAAGTCTTCCTTCTCGTAAAGTTGAAAGGTATCGGCAAGGCAGATGCCTTCGAACGGCTGGTATTTGCCGCCGATGACGCCGTGGTAAACCGCTTCAATATTGATACAAGCTATGTAATACGCCAGCAGCACGATCTCGTTCGCATGAATTTCGTGCTTGTACTTGTGCGGCAGTTCTTCGGGCTTGATAAGCCCGCTTTGCAACAGGCGCGTCACAAACGTGCCTGTACCGACGAACGGGTCAATGATGTGAACGCCCTTGCTACCCAAGGTCTGGCCGAATTCAGTCTGCAACACATGGCTGACGCTATAGATGATGAAGTCCACCACTTCGACCGGCGTATAGACGATCCCCAACCGCTCGGTCATCTTCGGGAAGGCATTGCGGAAGAACTTATCGTAGAGTTCGACGACGATCTTCTGCTTGCCCGCTGCATTGTCGATGCCTTCGGCCCGGAGCTTCACGCTCTCGTAGAACCGTTCCAGTGTGTCTGCTTCCTTGTCCAGCCGATGCTCATCCAGCACGTCCAACACGTGCTGCATCGCCAGCGACATCGGATTGTGCTTCGCGAAGCTGTAGTCAGCGAATAGGGCGTCGAATACTGGCTTCGTGATGAGATGCTGTGCCAGCATCTCGATGATCTCGCCATCCGTGATGCTGCCGTTCAGGTCGTCGCGCAGTTCGGCGGCGAATGCATCGAATGCTTCCCGCTCCTTGGTGTTGGCCGGGTTCTCGATGATGCCGGTGATGCGGTCAATGTGGGTGCGGGCGATCTTCGCGATGTCGTTCGCCCAATCTTCCCAATGGTGACGATTGCCGACCTTTTGGACCAGCTTGGCGTAGATCGCCTTCTCGATCTCGCCGATCTCGAATTGCAGTTCATCCTGATCGGGTTCCGTGCGCTTCTTGACAGCTTCGCCGATAGTGAACCCGCCCTTACCAGCGTGCTTGTTCTTCGTCCCGTTAGTTTTCGGCTGCTTCTTCTGAATCTTGTCAGTGATGGCGATGACTTCCATCTTGCTGGTGTCCTTGCCGATCAAGTCGAGCTTGTTCACCATCGCATCGAACCGGTCATCATGCGAACGCAATGCTTGCAGAACCTGCCAGACCACGGCATAGGTCTTGTTGTCGTTCAGGGCTTCGTGCGCTTCGATGCCAGCCGGGATCACAACCGGCAGGACGACATAACCGCGCTTCTTGCCCGGTGCATTGCGCATGACCCGGCCAACCGACTGAACCACGTCAACCTGAGAGTTACGCGGCGTCAGGAACAGCACCGCATCGAGTGCGGGAACGTCCACACCTTCTGACAGGCAGCGCACGTTGCTGAGAATGCGACAGGTGTTCTCTGCCGCATCAGCTTTCAACCAAGAAAGCTTCGCCTCCTTCTCGCTGGCGTTCATCCCGCCGTCAACGTGTTTCGCTTCGCAAGCGAGACGAACGATCTGTTCAAACTCTTCCGTTTCCTCGCTATCCTGATACGCCTCAACGACCGCTTGGAACATCCCCGCGATCTGTTTCGAACTTACCTTGTGCGTCTTGGCCCCTTTCGAGACTTCGATGACCTGACAGAAGGCCACCGCACGTTTCATGGGATCGCCATCGCCAACCAAGTCCGCTGTCAGTCCTTGCTTGGAAAGCGCCTTCCAGCAGCCGACGATCTTGGCGGCATCGTCCACCTTCAACTGGTTGTTCTCATCCCGCAGCAGGTGTTGCAGACGCCGATTGACGTGCGCTTCTTCGACCGCAAGCACGATCACCTTGTAATCAACCAGCAGCCCGCGTTTAACGGCTTCCGAGAACGTGATGACGAACAGTTCGTCCCCGTACAGCGCCTTGTCGTCCATTGAACAAAGGGCGACGTTGTCACGTTCAGCCGTCGCCTTGGCCGAATCGCCATAGATACGCGGCGTCGCCGTCATGTACAGGCGCTTGGCGGCGCGAATGTAACCTGCATCGTGGACCCGGACGAACGTGCTTTCGTCATCGTCACCGAACGTCGCGCCGGTTGTGCGGTGCGCTTCATCGCAGACAATCAGGTCGAAGTCCGCCAGCCCGAAATCCTTCTGGGCGCGACTGATCACGTCGATGGAGTGATAGGTGCTGAACACGACGCTCATGTGCGATGCATCGTGCCGCTTCGTCATCTCTTCCGCCAGTCGAGACGAATTCGTGGTCGCCGGATAACGCAGTTCATGTACGAAGGTCTTGACCTCGTCGTCGTCCTTTTTGCGCTTCTTGCCAACGTCGCTATCGGAACAGACAGCAAAGCTATGAAGCGGCGTCTCACTCTCTTGCGTCCATTCTGTAAGAGTCTGGCTTAACAGCGATAGACTCGGGACTAGGAAAAGGACCCGCTTACCCGCACCGGCCAACGTTTCGGCGATCTTTAGGCTGGTGAACGTCTTGCCGGTGCCGCATGCCTTTATCAGCTTGCCACGCTCGGCATCTGCCAAACCTTGGACGACCGCGTTCAATGCAGCGGTCTGGTGCGGACGCAGTTGCTTTTTCGCCTTGATAACCGGTGCGGCCTTGGGCTGGTACTTCGACCAATCGATCTGGCTCTCTTCAAGGGCGGTCAGATCGATCTTGCTGACTGGCGGCTGCTGATCCAGCAGCGCATCCTCGGCGTGTTCGCTCCAATGATCGGTCGTCGCGACAATAATTCGCCGCGCGAAAGGCTTCTTGCCGGATGCTGTGAAGAAGCTGTCGATGTCGCCCTTCTGGACCTTGTAGTCCGGCGCGTACATCTTGCACTGAATCGCATGGAACTCATCCGTGCCGCTCGTCTTCGCCACAAGGTCGATACCAGCGTCCTGCGCGGTCAGTCCCCGCAGTTTCGCCCATTCCGCATAGGTCCATACATCGCTGTACAGGTCGCGGTACGTGGCTTCGTTGCGCAGATAACAGACAATCAACTCTTCGAAATAGGTTCCCTTTTCCCGTTCCGTTACGGCGGCATGGCGGAAGGTATCGAGCAATTTTTCGAGAGCGGTCATGGTCTTTCGGTTCAGTGATGGCGGCTGATGCGCCACGAAGCCGCCATTATGCCTTTCCGACAGCGGGTTTATACCTGTGGCAAGCACGTACTGTAAGCCAGCAAAGCGGCCTGAATATGTTCCAATGCGTCAGCAACATCGCGGGCATCGAGACTGACGTAGTGCCGGTGCAGCACATCGCCACGCTTCGCCGCATGTCCAAGAATCCGACGCAGGATTGCATCCGAAACGCCCTGTCTTGCCGCGACGCTGGCAAGTAGCTTTCGCAGGTCGTGGAGGGTGAAGTCCGGCGCTCCCGCTCGCATCGCCATTTCGGTCACGTGGTCGGCGGACAGTCCGTCGAACAGCCGATCAGTAGCATCCAGAGATTCACACCGACGCTCAAGCACCTCTCGAATCAGCGGTGTTATCGGCAAGGAATGAGGCCGCTTCCCCTTCGTCTCTGGTATCAATAGGGTGTCAGCGGTGAAATCTACGTCGCGCCGCCGAATACCCGTTCCCTCATTTTTCCTAAGCCCGGTTAGCAGAAGCAAACGCAGGTAATCCCGCTGGACGGCGGGAAGCGAGTCAACGGCCACAAACCATGCTTTCAGATCGGCTTCTGCCAAAGTCCGGCCCCGAGGTTTCGGCCTCTCTGGCATCAACCCGGCATGACTTAGTCGGACAAACGGGCTAGGAACCTCGACGCCATGAACTGCACCAAGATACCGAAGCATCGACCCGACGATCCCCCGCCCTAAGTCCACAACCGCCGCGCCCTTACTTTGGGCGAATTCATGGCAATGCGTTGCGAAGGCAGAGTCCTTGAGCGCCGATACTGGACGATCCATCCAGTCCGCGAAGTGCGTTCTAAGCACTGAATCGTATCGGGCAAGGCTTGACGCCTTGACCCGCTTCGCCTTCGCATACTCAGTCAGCAGTTGGCGAAGCGTCGGCAACCGAGGACGAACAGGCGCGACCACGTACTCGCCAGCCCTACATCGGCGCAGGATCGGTAGCGCCAGTTCTCGGGCTTCATCCACACAAATCAAAGGCCATCGTCCGAGTGTCACCCTGACTTGTCGCCCTTGCACACTCGTCGCCACGATGAAGCTATGGCTACGCCGCCCGACCTTAAGACAAAGACCACACAAAGTTCGGTCGCGGAGGATCGTTCCAGCCCGTCCGGGACCTCGACTAATAAGGGCATCCGAAAGCGTTACAATTGCCATTTTTCGAGTACAAAACGAGGACAAAATCTTGGGTTCAGCGCCCTGATTTCTGCCGTTTGTCTCGTCCCCAGATTCCCTTACGGCTTACTTGACCCGGCTCCCGCACATGTACGCGACAACCACCGACAAGCCGTAACATCATGATTTAAAAGGTTTTTCATGAGCCTCAAATGCGGCATCGTCGGCCTGCCCAACGTCGGCAAGTCCACCCTCTTCAACGCGCTGACCAAGGCGGGCATCGCCGCCGAAAACTATCCGTTCTGCACGATCGAGCCCAACGTCGGCGTGGTAGAAGTGCCGGATCACCGCCTGAAGGCGCTCGCCGAAATCGTCAAGCCCGAGCGCGTCGTGCCGGCCGTGGTCGAATTCGTCGACATCGCGGGCCTGGTCGCGGGCGCGAGCAAAGGCGAAGGCCTTGGCAACCAGTTCCTCGCGAACATCCGCGAAACGGATGCGATTACGCACGTCGTGCGCTGCTTCGAAGATGAAAACGTGATCCACGTGGCGGGCAAGATCGATCCGCTCGCCGACATCGAAGTCATCAACACCGAACTGGCGCTCGCCGACCTCGCCACCGTCGAGAAGGCGCTCACGCGCTACTCGAAGGCCGCCAAATCGGGCAACGACAAGGAAGCCGCGAAGCTCGTGGCCGTGCTGGAAAGGGTGCGTGCGCAACTCGATCAGGCAAAGCCCGTGCGCGGGCTCGCGCTGAGCGAGGACGAGCAGGCGCTGATCAAGCCCTTCTGCCTCATCACCGCGAAGAAGACCATGTATGTCGCGAACGTGAAGGAAGACGGGTTCGAGAACAACCCCCATCTGGAAGCCGTGCGCAAGTACGCTGAAGGCGAGAATTCGCCGGTCGTGGCCGTGTGCGCCGCGATCGAAGCGGAAATCGCCGACCTCGAAGACGAAGACAAGCTCGCGTTCCTCGCCGACATGGGCATGGAAGAGCCGGGCCTCGACCGCGTGATCCGCGCGGGCTTCAAGCTGCTCGGCCTGCAGACCTACTTCACCGCGGGCGTGAAGGAAGTGCGCGCGTGGACGATCCATGTCGGCGATACGGCCCCGCAAGCGGCCGGCGTGATCCACACCGACTTCGAGCGCGGCTTCATCCGGGCGCAGACCATCGCGTTCGACGACTATATCCAGTACAAGGGCGAATCCGGCGCGAAGGAAGCCGGCAAGATGCGCGCCGAAGGCAAGGAATATGTCGTGCACGACGGCGACGTGATGAACTTCCTGTTCAACGTTTAAGCGACACCTTTTTCTTCCCGTTTTCAAAGACACTCTTATGGCCCAATACGTCTTCACCATGAACCGGGTCGGCAAGATCGTGCCGCCCAAGCGCCAGATCCTCAAGGACATCTCGCTGTCGTTCTTCCCCGGCGCCAAGATCGGCCTGCTCGGCCTGAACGGCTCGGGCAAGTCCACGCTCATCAAGATCATGGCCGGCGTCGACAAGGACATCGAAGGCGAAGCCACGCCGATGCCGAATCTGAACATCGGCTACCTGCCGCAGGAGCCGCAGCTCGATCCGGAAAAGACCGTGCGCGAAGCGGTCGAGGAAGGTCTGGGCGACGTGTTCAACGCGCAGAAGAAGCTCGACGAGATCTACGCCGCCTACGCCGAACCGGACGCCGATTTCGACGCGCTGGCCGCCGAGCAGGCGAAGTACGAAGCGATCCTCGCGACGACCGACGGCAGCGCGGAACAGCAGATCGAAATCGCCGCTGACGCGCTGCGCCTGCCGGCCTGGGACGCGAAGATCGGCAACCTCTCGGGCGGTGAAAAACGCCGCGTCGCGCTGTGCAAACTGCTGCTCGAAAAGCCCGACATGCTGCTGCTCGACGAGCCGACCAACCACCTCGACGCGGAATCGGTCGAGTGGCTCGAGCAGTTCCTCACGCGCTTCCCGGGCACCGTGGTCGCCGTGACCCACGACCGCTACTTCCTCGACAACGCCGCCGAGTGGATTCTCGAACTCGACCGCGGCCACGGCATTCCCTGGAAGGGCAACTACTCCAGCTGGCTCGACCAGAAGGAAGAGCGCCTGAA
The DNA here is from genome assembly GCF_024206495.1 of Paraburkholderia sp. CNPSo 3272. Taxonomy (GTDB): domain Bacteria; phylum Pseudomonadota; class Gammaproteobacteria; order Burkholderiales; family Burkholderiaceae; genus Paraburkholderia. The sequence goes on from NZ_JAMBPQ010000016.1 coordinate 40,624, forward strand.
GCAGGAAGAAGCGTCGGAATCAGCGCGCCAGAAGGCGATCAAGAAGGAACTGGAGTGGGTGCGCCAGAACCCGAAGGGCCGCCAGGCGAAGTCGAAGGCGCGTATCGCGCGCTTCGAGGAACTGTCGAGCTCGGAATACCAGAAGCGCAACGAAACGCAGGAAATCTTCATTCCGGCGGGCGAGCGTCTGGGCAACGAAGTCATCGAGTTCAAGAACGTCAGCAAGTCTTATGGCGACCGTCTGCTCATCGACAACCTGAGCTTCAAGATTCCCGCGGGCGCGATCGTCGGCATCATCGGGCCGAACGGCGCCGGTAAATCGACCCTTTTCCGCATGCTCACGGGCAAGGAGCAGCCGGATTCGGGCGAAATCGTGCAAGGCCCGACCGTCAAGCTCGCCTACGTGGACCAGAGCCGCGACGCGCTGGCCGCCAACAAGACCGTGTTCGAGGAAATCTCGGGCGGCGCGGACGTGCTGACCGTGGGCAAGTACGAAACGCCTTCGCGCGCGTACATCGGCCGCTTCAACTTCAAGGGCGGCGATCAGCAGAAGATCGTCGGCAACCTCTCGGGTGGTGAGCGTGGCCGTCTGCATCTGGCCAAGACGCTGATCTCGGGCGGCAACGTCCTGCTGCTCGACGAACCGTCGAACGATCTGGACGTCGAAACGCTGCGCGCGCTCGAAGACGCCTTGCTCGAATTCGCGGGCTCGGTGATGGTGATTTCGCACGATCGCTGGTTCCTCGACCGTATCGCCACGCACATCCTCGCGTTCGAAGGCGACTCGCAGGTCACGTTCTTCGACGGCAACTATCAGGAGTACGAGGCCGACAAGATCAAGCGTCTCGGTGAAGAAGCGGCACGTCCGAAGCGTCTGCGCTACAAGCCGATCAGCCGCTAGGCAAGCGCGATCGATAGCAAACAACGGCGGCCCGCGGGCCGCCGTTGTCGTTCTGGCAGGCTCAGCCAAGCACGCACGGCATGGCGGTTGCTCGAAAGCCGCTACGCTTAGGCTACTTGGGGCTTGATCAAGCCCGGCTCCCCGCGAGGAATTCCGTATGGCGACGCCGCTGCGCAACCGTGTTGTCCTCATCGTGGCGATCGTCGTCGCGCTGCTCGTGCTCGCGGCGCTGGGCACACTCTACGCGCTGCAGCGCGAGGCGAAGGCCTATGTGGAGCGCGCGCTCGCGCCCGTCGGCACGGCCGGGAGCGTGAACGTGGCGTTCACTCTGTCATCCGTCGAGCTTACCGACGTGCGCCTGAAGCCGCCGCCCAACTGGCCCACCGCCGACACGCTGCGCGCCGCGCGCATCACAATTACGCCCGACTTGCGCGCGCTCGTCTCGCACCGCGTGCATATTCGCGACATCACGGTGAGCGATTTCACGATGACGGTGCTGCGCCGGGAAAGCGGCTCGATCCTGATCCTGCCGAATCTGCGCGAAGAGATGGCGCATAGCGACACGCCCACGAACGGCGCGCAAGGAGGAAGCGGTCTGCCGCAACAAAAGATCATCGACCATATCAGCTTCGAAAACGGCACATTCGACTTCTACGACCGGTCGGTGACCAATCCGCCGTGGCGCGTCACGGTCAACCGGGCGCAGGCGAGCGTCGACAATATCCAGCTGCCGGCGCTTACGGAGCCCACCCGCGTTTCGATCGTCGGCAATGTCGTCGGCCCGGAGCACACAGGACGCCTCACGTTCGACGGCTGGATGCAAATCGCGAATAAGGACTCGCAACTCCGCACGACGCTGCGTGGCGTGGATGTGCGCACGATCGATCCTTATCTGCTCAAAAAGGCCGGCGCGAAGGCCAATGTGACGGGCGGCACACTCGACCTCGATCTCACCTCGACCGTGCGCGGCTATCACCTGCACGCGCCGGGCGTCGTCACGCTGCACAACCTGCAACTCTCGGAAAGCGGCGACGCGGTGGACACCTTCCTGTCGATCCCGACGCGCGCCGCCGTGGCCGCATTGAAGGCGCACAAGGGTGAGATCACGCTGCATTTCGTGCTCGACGGCAACCTGCGCGACCCGAAGTTCAAGCTCAACGAAAACATGATGACGGAGTTGCGGGCAGGGTTTGCGCAGGCGCTCGGGGTGAGCGCGCAAGGGGTGGCGAAGGGCGCCGGGCAAACCGCGAAGGGTATCGCCGACGCGCTGCGCAGTTTGCTGCAGCCGGTGCCGGCGCCCGCTTCGAAATAGCGGGCCGGGCGCCGGCTTCAGCCTGCCTGGTCGAGTCTGGCTAGACCGGCAGGCCGAGTTCGCGCAGCTTCGCGTCGGTGGTGGCGTTGCTCGTGTGGTGCACGCCGTGCCAGCCGAGCGCCGTGGCCGCTTCGGCGTTGTGCGCGTTGTCGTCGATGAAAACGAGTTCCTCGGGCTTCACGCCCGGCAACTGTGCCTCGATGCGGCGGAACATCTCGTGGAAGATCGCCGGATCGGGCTTCACCAGCTTCACGTGGCCCGACACGACGATATCGCGGCAGCGGCGCAGGATGCCGAAGCGCTCCCACGCCCACGGAAACGTCTCGGCGGACCAGTTCGTGAGACCGAAGATCGGCATGCCCGCCGCCTCCAGGCGCTCGAATGTCGCGACGCCCCCGGCCAGCAAGCCGCCGACCATCTCGTGCCAGCGCTCGTAGAACGCGCGGATGAGCGCTTCGTGCCCGGGAAATGCCGCGACCAGTTCCTCGGTGCCCACGGCAATGGGCTCGCCGCCGTCCTGGCGGACCACCCAGTCCATCTTGCAGACGTGCGTGAGAAACCAGCGGCGCTCGTCGTCGTCGGGAATCAGCTTGCGATAGAGATACTCGGGGCTCCAGTCCACGAGCACCCCGCCGAAATCGAACACCACTGCCTTGATCGTCATACGCTTCTCGCTCCGCTCGCTCGTTCTCTGATCGCTATCGGGATACCAGGGAAATCAGATCGGCTGCGTGCGCTTTTCGAGCCACGCGAGCGCATCGCCGCTCACGTGCGGCGCCACGCGCACGCGCACCGTCTGGTGGTAGGCATTGAGCCACTCGCGCTCGTCCGCGCGCAGGAGCGCGAGATCGATGCAGCGCGTGTCGATCGGGCAGAGCGTGAGCGTCTCGAAGCTGAGGAACTCGCCGAATTCGGTGGTTTCGGCGCGCTGGTTGAGCACGAGGTTCTCGATACGCACGCCCCACTTGCCCGGCCGGTAGATGCCCGGCTCGACCGAGGTGATCATGCCTTCTTCCATCGCGGTCCAGGGCTCGGCCGGCGCGTAGTGCGAAATGACTTGCGGACCTTCGTGCACGTTCAGGAAGTAGCCCACGCCGTGTCCCGTGCCGTGGCCGTAGTCCGCGCCCGCTTCCCAGATCGGCGCGCGAGCAATGGCGTCGAGCATCGGCGAGCGGATGCCGCGCGGGAACTTCGCGCGCGAGAGCGCCATCATGCCCTTGAGCACGAGCGTGAAATCGCGCTTTTGCTCCGCGTTCGGGGTGCCCACGGGCACGACGCGCGTGATGTCGGTCGTCCCGTCGAGGTACTGGCCGCCCGAGTCGATGAGCAGCAGGCCATTGCCTTCGATCACGCTATGCGACTCGGGCGTGGCGCGGTAGTGCGGCATCGCGCCGTTCGCGTTGAAGCCCGCGATGGTCGCGAACGAGAGCGACTTGAAGCCCGCACGGCGCGCACGTGCGGCGGAAAGCTTTTCGTCGATGGTCAGCTCGGTGATGGTCTCACGGCCAAGCGCGGCCTCGAACCACGCGAAGAACTCGGCAAGCGCGGCCCCGTCCTGCTCCATGGTCGCGCGCACGTGGTCGGCTTCGGCGGCGGTCTTGCGCGACTTGAAGAACGTACTCGGATTGACCGACTCTACGAGCTTGACCGCCGACGACACCGCCTGCAGCAAGCCATACGTCACGCGGCGCGGATCGACGAGCAGCGCGGCCTTCGCGGGCAGCGCCGCGAGCGCGGCGGCGGCCTCGGCGTATGGCGCGACGCGCACCTTGTCTTTCGCGAGCGACTGTACGAGCGCCTCGCCCACCTTGCCGTCGGCGACGAAGAGCGTCGCGTCGTCCGGCCCGATCAGCGCGTGCGCGACGAATACCGGGTTGTAGTTCACGTCCGCGCCGCGCAGGTTGAAGAGCCAGGCGAGGTCGTCGAGCGTGGAGATGAAGTGCCACTGCGCGCCCTTCTCCTGCATCGCGCGGCGCACCTGATCGAGCTTGCCGGCGCGGCTCGTGTCGGCGTGCGGCGCGACGTGCTCGTAGACGGGCTCGAGCGGCAGCGACGGGCGGCCTTGCCAGACGTCGTCGAGCAGATCGAGGTCCGTGCGCAGCGCGACGTCGCGTGCCTTGAGCGCCTCGGCCAGCGCGCGCGCCGAGGCGACGCCGAGCACCGCGCCATCCACGGCCACCGCGCCGCCCGCACTCACGTTCTGCGCGAGCCAGTCGATGTGCGGCGCGCTCTGCTGGCCGCCCATCATCTTCATGAGCTCGATGCCGGTGCCGGCCAGTTGCTGCCCGGCCTGCACCCAGTAGCGGCTGTCCACCCAGACGCCCGCGAAGTCCTTAGTCACCACGAGCGTGCCCACCGAGCCAGTGAAGCCCGAGAGCCACTCGCGCCCCTGCCAGCGGCGCGGCAGGTATTCAGACAGGTGCGGGTCGGCGGAGGGCACGAGGGCGGCATCCACGCCGGCGCGCGTCATTGCGGCGCGCAGGGCGGCGATGCGTTCGGGAGTCGAAGAGGTTTCGGGGAGTCGGGCGTTCATGTTTTTCACCTGCGAAGAATTCGAAGCGGAAGATCGGGTTCGGCCAAAGGCGGCGCCTGGGAGGACCAGCTGTACGCGACTAGCTGCGCCGCGCGCGCAGCGCCACGCTCACGCCCACGAAAACGAGCGCGAGCGCCGTGCAAAGCGGCCACTGGAGCAATTCGCCATCGTAGAAGAGGCCAGTAGCACTGCCCGCCGCATTCGCGAGCGCTGCGCCGAGCACGCCGGCGACGACCGCCAGCGCGAGTCCGTGACGTGCGGCGCGCCGCAAGGGATGGAGCCACCACCCCGCACAGCCCACCGCCAGACCGAGAATGACGATACCGGGCCAGCCCATCAAAGACTTGTCCTATAGGTTTTCGGATAAGTCCGATAGGACCGCCGAAGCACGAGAGCTAGCATTTGTAGCCTGATTAGACTCTATTAAAACTGGAAAAACGGTCGGCTCGGCGCTTCCCGCGTAGCGGTTGAGTGTAGGGGGCGGGATTGCGCAAGGCAAGCGCGTCCGGGCCGCCCCAGCCGCACTCTCTCGTATGCGAATCGCCCTTGTCGAACCGGACACCCGTCAGGCCGAAACCCTCGTCCGCCTGCTCATTGCGGGCGGGCACGCGTGCCACCACTTCCCGCTTGGCGCACACCTCTTCGAAACACTCGAACAGGAGACCTTCGACCTGCTGATCGCCGCATGGTGGTGCGGCGACGCCGGCGCCGACGACCTCATCCCCCAGGCGCGCAAGCTGCTGCCGGGTTTGCCCGCGATCGCGCTGATGCTCGCGCCCCATGAAAGCGAAATCGTCGCGAGCCTTCAGGCCGGCGCGGACGACTGCATCGCGAAGCCCGTGCGCGGCCCTGAAATGCTCGCGCGCATCGACGCGCTCCTGCGCCGCGCCGGCGTGCGCCGGCCGCGCAATCGCGCCCGCCATAGCTTTGGCGACTACCTCTTCGATTCGGGGCGCTACGAAGTGTCGTTTCGGAGTCAAACCGTCGCGCTCACACCCAAGGAATACCGTTTCGCGCTGCTGCTCTTCACCAATGCATCGCGCCCCGTTTCGCGGGCGCGCATCCTCGAAACCGTGTGGAATCTGAACCGCGACGTTCGGTCGCGCACTCTCGACACGCACGCTTCCCGGCTGCGCAGCAAATTGCAGCTCGGGCCCGAGCACGGCTGGCGTCTGACCACTTTGTATGGCTATGGCTACCAGCTCGAACGGCTTCCCCTATCACCTACCGGAGTGTCGGACTCTGTCGGCGCGAATGTCGGAAGCGAGGAAAAGTTATAATATCCGCCTAAATCTCGCCCCCATGGTATGCAGCTTCTAACGATCGGAATCAATCACCACACCGCGCCCGTCGCCTTGCGCGAACGCGTGGCGTTTCCGCTCGAACAGATCAAGCCCGCGCTCGCCCTGTTCAAGGAAGCGTGGTCCGGCAAGCGTTCGCTGAGCGCGCCGGAAGCCGCCATTCTCTCGACCTGCAACCGCACCGAGCTCTACTGCGCGACCGACGCGCAAAGCTCGCGCGACGCCGCCGTGAGCTGGCTCTCGCATTACCACGGCATCCGCGAAGAGGAACTTGCGCCGCACGTCTATACGCTGCCGCAGTCCGAAGCGGTGCGTCATGCGTTCCGGGTGGCTTCGGGGCTCGATTCGATGGTGCTGGGCGAGACGCAGATCGTCGGCCAGATGAAGACGGCGGTACGCACCGCGACCGAGGCCGGCGCACTCGGCACCTACTTGAACCAGTTGTTCCAGCGCACCTTCGCCGTGGCGAAGGAAGTGCGCAGCACGACCGAAATCGGCGCGCAGTCGGTTTCGATGGCCGCAGCCGCCGTGCGCCTCGCGCAGCGCATCTTCGACAAGATCGCGAACCAGCGTGTGCTGTTCATCGGCGCGGGCGAGATGATCGAGTTGTGCGCCGCGCACTTCGCCGCACAGCAACCACGCGAACTCGTGGTCGCAAACCGCACCGCCGAGCGCGGGCGCTACGTTGCGGAACGCTTCGGCGGCCGCTCCATTGCGCTCTCCGATCTGCCAGCGCGCATGCACGAGTTCGACATCATCGTCTCGTGCACGGCGTCCACGCTGCCCATCATCGGACTCGGCGCGGTGGAGCGCGCGGTGAAGGCGCGTCGTCACCGCCCCATTTTCATGGTCGACCTCGCGGTGCCCCGCGACATCGAACCCGAAGTCGCCCAGCTCGAAGACGTGTTTCTCTATACCGTCGACGATCTCGGCACGATCGTGCGCGAAGGCAATGCCTCGCGTCAGGCTGCTGTCGCGCAGGCCGAGACGATCATCGAGTCGCGCGTGGCGAACTTCATGCAGTGGCTCGACTCGCGCAGCATCGTGCCGGTCATCCGCCACATGCACACCCAGGCCGACACGCTGCGTCGCGCCGAGCTCGAACGCGCCCGCAAGATGCTCGCGCGCGGCGACGATCCGTCGGCCGTGCTCGAAGCGCTGTCGCAGTCGCTCACCAACAAGCTGATCCACGGTCCGACGCACGCGCTCAACACGTCGAGCGGCGATCAGCGCGATTCGCTCATCGAACTGATGGGCGGCTTTTACCGCCACGGCCAGCCGGCCAGGACAGACGACACCGCGCAGCCCGCGGCGGAGGTCGGCGCCTCGCCGCGTTCCGCCGGCTCTTCTGATTCGTCCGATTCGTCCGGCAGTTCGGACCGTTAGCGACGTTCGCGGTCGGGCGCGCGCCATGCGTGCCCTGCACGACCGGGCCGTCCCGCCCGCCTCCTCTCTCTCGCAGTCCTATCCGGAGCCCGCTCCGCACCGCCCGATGAAAACGAGCATGCAATCGAAGCTCGACCAGCTGACTACGCGCCTGGCCGAGCTGAACGACCTGTTGAGCCGTCCCGACGTGACCTCGAACCGCGACCAGTACCGCAAGCTCACGCGCGAGCATGCGGAGCTCGGACCAGTGGTCGAGCACTACGGACAGTGGCGTCAGGCCAAAGACGACGAGATCGCAGCGAAAGACCTGCTATCCGACGCCTCGATGCGCGACTTCGCCGAGGAAGAGGTGAAAGCCGCGCGCGAGCGCATGGCGCAGCTCCAGCACGAATTGCAGATGATGCTGCTGCCGAAGGACCCCAACGACGACCGCAACGTGTTCCTCGAAATCCGCGCGGGCACGGGCGGCGACGAGTCGGCCCTGTTCGCGGGCGACCTGCTGCGCATGTACCTGCGCTATGCGGAGCGCAACCGCTGGCAGATCGAAATGATGTCGGCGAGCGAGTCGGATCTGGGCGGCTACAAGGAAGTGATCGTGCGCATTGCGGGCGACGCGGCGTACTCGAAGCTCAAGTTCGAGTCGGGCGGCCATCGCGTGCAGCGCGTGCCCGCCACCGAAACGCAGGGCCGCATCCACACGTCGGCCTGCACGGTCGCGGTGATGCCGGAAGCCGACGAAATCGGCGAAGTCGAGATCAATCCCGCCGATCTGCGCATCGACACCTTCCGTGCCTCGGGCGCGGGCGGCCAGCACATCAACAAGACCGATTCGGCCGTGCGCGTGACGCACCTTCCGACCGGCATCGTCGTGGAGTGCCAGGACGACCGTTCGCAGCACAAGAACAAGGACCGCGCGCTCAAGGTGCTCGCCGCGCGCATCAAGGACAAGCAGTACCAGGAGCAGCACGCCAAGGAAGCGGCGACGCGCAAGAGCCTCGTGGGCTCGGGCGACCGCTCGGAGCGCATCCGCACCTACAACTTCCCGCAGGGGCGGCTCACCGATCACCGCATCAATCTCACCCTCTATCGCCTCGAAGCGATCATGGACGGCGACCTCGGCGAACTGATCGGCGCGCTCGTCTCCGAGCATCAGGCCGAGCAGCTCGCCTCGCTCGGCGACGCGGATTGAGCGCGCAAGACACATGAGCGAAGCCGTTACCGCCGAGGCGTTGCTGCGCGCCACGCCACTGCCCGCGCTCGAAGCGCGCATTCTGCTGATGCACGTGCTCGGCTGGCGCCGCACCGAACTCATCACGCGCGGCGACGAGGCGCTCGACGCGGCCCGCGTGGACGCTTACCGCGCGCTCGAGGCGCGCCGCGTGCGTGGCGAGCCGATCGCGCAGCTCGTGGGCGCGCGCGAGTTCTACGGCCTCGACTTCGACGTGACGCCAGATGTGCTGATTCCGCGCCCCGATACCGAACTCCTGGTGGAAACGGCGCTCGCGGCGCTCGAGGGCATCGCGCAGCCGCGCGTACTCGACCTCGGCACCGGCAGCGGCGCGATTGCCGTTGCGCTCGCCGCGGCGCGCCCCGATGCGCGCGTCTGGGCCGTCGATCGCTCGGCGGCCGCGCTCGAGGTGGCTGCGCGCAACGCCGCGAAGCTGCTCGACGCCCAGCGTCCCGGCGGCCCGCTCGCGTTCGTGGCAGGCAGCTGGTACGACACGCTCGATGCGGCGCTGCGATTCGAGGCGATCGTGAGCAATCCACCGTATATCGCGAGCGGCGATCCGCATCTGGAACAAGGCGACCTGCGCTTCGAGCCGCGCGGCGCGCTCACCGACGAAGCCGACGGTCTCACCGCCCTGCGCGCGATCGTCGCGGGCGCACCTGCCCGCCTCGCACCGGGCGGCGTGCTCTGGATGGAGCACGGCTACGACCAGGCGGCCGCCGTCCGGGCGTTGCTGAACGACGCCGGTTTCAGGGACGTACGCTCCGAGCGCGATCTGGCCGGCATCGAGCGCATCAGCGGGGGCCGTCTAGCGCAGCCGGCCGGCCGGGCACGCTCCCGGTAACGCCGGGCTTGCACGGGCGAAATCCGCTATCATTTCATCCTGCATTCCAACGTATTCAGCATCAATTCAATCGCAAGGTCAGTCATGGACACCCAACAACGCATCAAGCAGATCGTCGACGAAAACGCCGTCGTCCTCTTCATGAAGGGCAACGCGCAGTTCCCGATGTGCGGCTTCTCCGGTCGCGCGGTGCAGATCCTGAAAGCCTGCGGCGTCGATCAGTTCAAGACCGTCAACGTGCTGGAGGACGACGAAGTCCGCCAGGGCATCAAGGAATTCTCCAACTGGCCGACCATCCCGCAGCTCTATGTGAAGGGCGAGTTCATCGGCGGCTCGGACATCATGATGGAGATGTACCAGAACGGCGAGCTGCAGCAGCTTTTCGCCGCGGCGTAGTCGCCAGCCACGGGACGGCATCGGGCGCACGACGTTGCGCCTGTTGCGTACCGAGCGCTCGGTACGCAATACCGGCGCTCTTCCATGAGGCGCCTTCGCCTCGACCCCGCCTCGCCTTCGCTCCGACTCCCGCCTGACGTGAATACCGCCTTTCCTGCCTCGTCCGCTATCGCACAACTGCCGCAACGCCGGCTGATCGTCGCGATCACGGGGGCCACGGGCTCGATCTACGGCGTGCGCACGCTCGACATGCTGCGGCGGCTCGGCGGCGTCGAAACGCATCTGCTCGTTTCGGCGGCGGGCTGGCTCAACATCCAGCACGAGCTGCAGCTCAGCAAGGACGAGCTGCACGCACGCGCCGATGTCGTGCATTCCGTGCGCGACGTCGGCGCAACCATCGCTTCGGGCTCGTTCGCGACCGACGGCATGATCGTCGCGCCCTGCTCGATGAAGACGCTCGCGAGTGTCGCCCACGGTCTCTCCGACAACCTGATCGCACGCGCCGCAGACGTCACGCTCAAGGAACGCCGCCGTCTCGTGCTGCTCGTGCGCGAAACGCCGTTCAACCTCGCCCATCTGCGCAACATGACGGCCGTGACCGAAATGGGCGGCGTGATCTTCCCGCCGTTGCCGGCCTTCTACAACCAGCCGGCTTCGATCGACGAGATGGTCGATCACACGGTCGCCCGCGTGCTTGATCTGTTCGCGCTCGGGCCCGCCCTCTCGCCCGCCTGGCCGGGGTTGCGCGGCGCCGACGAATAAGCGCCGGGCGTACTTTCGCGCACCGCGCGATTATCAATATCGGCGACACAATCAATTCCCTTTCGCGCCGTTTAATTCGCGACGGGACAGTCTTATATTGATCGCAATACGATACTTTCGGACCGCCCCGGCGCGGTCAGCCAACGATCATGACCACCCGCACACCTAGCCTTTTCCTGTCGCACGGCGCTCCTACGCTGCCGATCGACCCGTCGCTGCCTTCCGGCGGCTTCGCCGTGCTTTCGGAGCATTTGCCGCGTCCGCGGTCGGTGCTCATGCTCTCGGCACATTGGGGCACGATGCGCCCCGTGGTCAGCACCGCCACGCAGCCTGAGACTATCCACGACTTCTACGGCTTTCCGCGCGCGCTCTACGAGATCCAGTATCCGGCGCCGGGCGCGCCCGAGATGGCGCAGCGCGCAGCGGCGCTGCTGCGCGAGCAAGGCGTGCCTGTCGATGAGGAAGCGCACGGCCTCGACCATGGCGCGTGGGTACCCATGCTGCTGATGTTCCCCGACGCGAACGTGCCCGTCGCCCAGCTTTCGATCCAGCCGCGCGCCGACGCCGCGCATCACTTCGCGCTTGGCCGTGCGCTGCGCTCGCTGCGCGACGAAGGCGTGATGGTGATCGGCTCGGGCCAGATCACCCACAACCTGCGCGAGGCGGACTTCTCGGCGCGGCCGGAAGACGCCGATCCGCGCGTGGCCGAGTTCACGCAATGGTTCGAGAACCACCTCGCCGCGCGCGACATCGACGCGTTGCTCGACTACCGCCAGCGCGCCCCGCACGCGGTGCTCATGCACCCGACCGACGAGCATCTGCTGCCCGTCTTCGCAGCGCTCGGCGCAGCCGACGACGACTACACGCTCGGCGTGCAGTCGCTTGGCACCTACCAGCGCGCGCTCGCGATGACGAACTACGTATTCGGCAGCGCCGTGCAATAGGGCCGCCGGTAAGGCGCCGCGCCGTCTGCGCTTCCGCTCCAAAAGCAAAAGCCCGCCTGAATCGCTTCAGGCGGGCTTTTTGTATCGCGCGACGTTTAGTTCAGCGCCTGCTCCGGCACTTAGTGCGCGCCGATGCCTTCGAGGACTTCGTCGTGCTCCTGGCGTTCCGCGAGGTACGGCGAGCGGTAGCCCGAATTCACGCCCCAGTAATAGAACACGAGCGAGACCAGCGCGACGACCAGCATGTCCCAGCCGTACGGGAGCAGACCGGCGCCGCCGAACTGCTTGCTGCCGACGAGCGAGAGAAGCGCCATGATCGGCAGGTACGCGCACAGCCACCATGCGGCCTTCAGATCCTGGCCCCAGCCGTCAAAACCCTGCTTGCTCTGGAAGTAGAAGTACACCGGCAGCGCGACGACCATCAGCAGAATGATTTCGCCGGTCAGCGGCCACTTCGCCCAGTACAGGATCATCGATGCGCAGACGAATGCGAACGGCGCGATCACTTTCATGAACGGCACGGAGAGCGGGCGCTCGATGTCCGTGGCAGCGCGCTTGAGCGCCATCAGGCTGATCGGACCCGTGAGGTACGAAATCACCGTCGCCACCGAGATCACCGCCGCGAGCGAACTCCAGCCGCGGAAGAAGAACATGAAGATGAACGAGACGAGCAGGTTGAACCACATCGCGTTGCGCGGCACGCCGTAGAACGGGTGCACGTTGCCGAACATCTTCGGCATCGTGTTGTTGCGCTCCATCGCGTAGATCATGCGCGAGGTCGTCGCCATGTAGGTCGTGCCGGTGCCGCTCGGGCTCACGAAGGCATCGACGTAGAGCAGGATCGCGAGCCAGTTCAGGTTCAGCGCGATCGCGAGTTCCGCGAACGGCGACTTGAAGTTGAAGGTGTTCCAGCCCTTCGCGACGTCGGCCGGATTGACCGCGCCGATATAGGCGATCTGCAGCAGCACGTAGATCACGAGTGCGCAGAGAATCGAGCCGATCACTGCGAACGGCACGCTCTTCGCCGGATTGCGCGCTTCACCCGCGAGGTTGATCGGGCTCTGGAAGCCGTTGAACGCGAACACGATGCCGCTCGTGGCGACTGCCGTGAACACCGCAGACCAGCCATATGGCGCAAACGTGGTCGTTTGGCCGAAATTCTCATGGTGGAAGCTTCCCGCCATCAGGCCGATGATCGTCAGACCCGGGATGATGAACTTGAAGATCGTGATCGCGCTGTTGGCACGCGCGAACAGCTTCACGCCCCAGTAGTTGAGCATGAAGTAGATGAGCACGAGAATCGCGGAGAGCCCGAGCCCTGAATGCGTCAACGACCCGTCGACGAAGAGCGCGTGCGCCCACGCATAGGGCCAGGTGCTCATGTACTGGATCGAGGCTTCGGCTTCGATCGGGATCACCGAGACAATGGCGATCCAGTTTGCCCACGCGCTGATGAAGCCCACCAGGGCGCCGTGCGAGTAGCGGGCATAACGAACCATGCCGCCCGACTCCGGGAACATCGCACCGAGTTCGGCGTAGGTGAGCGCGATGGCCAGAATGACCACGGCGCCGATGATCCAGGCGCAAACCGCCGCCGGACCTGCAATTTTCGCCGCCTTCCACGCGCCGAACAGCCAGCCCGAACCGATGATCGACCCGAGGCCGGTGAACATCAGCGCGAATGGGCCGATGTTCCGTTGAATAGAACTTTTCACGTCTTCTCCTGTTTCAAGAGCAGATCGACACCGCGTTTATCCCGTCTGTTGTGCGGGCGGGTTTGCTGCGGTTGTCGTACCTCCACACAGAAGATTGCGCCGGTAGGCGCAACTCCTGCGCGGCGCGTAGTTTAACCGGTTGCACCAGGGAAGGGCGTTGAAAACGACCGCCTAATACAAAAAAGTCATTTGCTTATCAAGCTTTGTAAGGGTTCGTTTCGCCCCCTGTAGCAAAAAAATACGAACTTTCCCGGGGACCCAGTTGACCTTCCTGCCGTTTAGCCGTATAAAGTTCGGGCAGGATTTCAAGCGGCGAGTGTGAATTGGTCTTTCGTAGTTCGCCCATCAACGGTACTCCGGCTGGTCCCATACCCCTTCCTTGATTTTCGTGCACCTCTCGGGCTTCGGCCTTCATTCATTTTTAGGAAAGTAATATGGAAACCGGTACCGTCAAGTGGTTCAATGACGCTAAGGGCTTTGGCTTTATCACTCCGGACGGCGGCGGCGAAGACCTGTTCGCGCACTTCTCGGAAATCAAGGTTGACGGCTTCAAGACGCTGCAAGAGAACCAAAAGGTTCAATTCGAAGTCCGCACGGGCCCGAAGGGCAAGCAAGCTGCCAACATCAAGCCGGTCTAAGTACTGCGCTCATTGGTCTGCTACGGCTTTCAGGACCTGGACGCGACATCTGCGCGGCCCTGACTAGCAAGCTTACCGAAAAACCCCACGCTTCTTTCGGAAGGTGGGGTTTTTTGTTGCCTGGCGCTTTAGAGGGGTTTTGGCGCCCCGCGCGTTTAGCCGAAAAGGCGCTGTGCGTGAATGCCGAGACCCGTCGCCACGCTGGCGAGACGGTCGCCGAACACGGCCTGCGACTGCGGAAACGCCTCCGCCAGCGCCTGCGTCAGGAACAGGAGGCCGGTCGAGCCGCCCGTGAAGTAAAGCGCGCTCACCCGAGCCGGCGCGACACCGGCCGCCTGCACCGTTTCTCGCGCCGCCTGCACGATGCGCCGCGTCTCCTCGCGCCCCGCCTCGACGAGTTGCGTGTCCCCGAATGCCAGACGCAAGTCCGCCTCGACGGCCTCGAGATCGATCATCGTCTCCCCGCCCGCCGAAACGCCGATCTTCGCCTCCTCCGCGCGCGCCGTGAGCGCGTGCCCCAGACGCTCGTCGACCACCCGCATCAGCCGGTCGTGATGGCGCGTATCGGTGTAGAGATGGCGCATGAGCTTCAGCTCGGTCGCGCGCCTGGGCGTGTAGATCGTGTTGATGAGGTGCCACGTCGCCAGATCGAAATAGATGCGGTTCGGCACCTCGCGGCCTTCAGGGTCGAGCGACTGGTAGCCCAGTTCGCGCAGGATGGTCGCGAGTTCGACGCGCCGGTCGAAGTCGGTCCCCGCGACGTGCACGCCGTGGTGCGCGAGCACGTCGTCCTTGCGTTCGAGCCGCGTCATGCGATCGGGCCCCACGCGCACGAGCGAGAAGTCCGAGGTACCGCCGCCAATGTCGGCGACGAGCACGAGCCCTTCTTCCGAGAGGCGCGACTCGTAGTCGAAAGCCGCCGCGATCGGCTCGTACTGGAGCTCGATCTCGCCAAACCCCACCCGGCGCGCCGCGGCTTCGAGCTGGTCCTGGGCGAGCCGATCGGCGCGGGGGTCTTCATCGACGAAGAACACCGGACGGCCCAGCACCGCCCGCGTGATCGGCGTACCCGAGCAACGCTCGGCGCTGCGCTTCAGGTGCTCCAGAAAGATCGTGATGATCTCGGTATAGGGCATCGCGCTGCCGTCGCCGAGGTCGGTCGTGCTCTCGGCGAGCGGTGAGCCGAGGATGCTCTTCATCGAGCGCATCAGCCGGCCGTCGAAGCCGTCGATATAGGACGCGAGCGCCGCACGGCCGAATTCGCGCGTGTGTTCGTCGACGTTGAAGAACACCGCCGTGGGCAGCGTGGTGTGTGCGCCTTCCACGGGCGCGAGGCGCATCGCGCCGTCGGCCGCTGCCGGGAGCGCCACCGCCGAATTGGAGGTTCCGAAGTCAATCGCGCAGAAGCTGGTCATGGCAAGAGCGCGCCGCAGCGAATGCGCGCGCAAGAGAGGAAAGGTCGGGGGGATCGGCTTTGTAGCACGAAAGCGCCGCGCGGGGCAACCGCGGGCCCACGATGCGGCCCCGCAAGCAAAAAACGCGCGGGCCATGCCGCGCGTTTTCGCTAAATCTCGCTACCCCTCATGGGCGCGGGACTTCGCCCGCCTCAGCCCTTGAACGGCTGCTTCCAGGCGTTCGCGTAGGCGATCTCGCCCATCGCCGAGCGCGTACGTTCCGCCTTTTCACGGTCGCGCAACACGGGCTCCAGCTTCTCCGCTTCGCCATAGTGGCCGATGGAGATGATCGAGAGAGGTTCCACGTCGTTCGGCAGCGCGAATTCCTTGCGGAACGCCTGCACGTCGAAGCCGCTCATCTGGTGCGCCGCGAGACCCAGCGCATGCGCCTGGAGCACGAGCGACATGGCTGCGGCGCCCGCATCGTATTGTGCCGTGCGATTCACTTCGCCCTTTGCGTTGAGCGTGTGTGCCGTCACCGCGATCAGCACCGACGCCGGCGCGTTCCACTGCTGGTTGAACGGCACGAGCGTCGCGAATGCGCGCTTGAAGGCGATTTCGTCGGCGCTGCGGTCAAACACGATAAAGCGCCACGGCTGCAGGTTGTATCCCGACGGTGCCCAGCGCGCCGCCTCGATCACCGCGTGCAGCGCCTCGCGGCACACCGGCTCGCTCGAATAGGCGCGCGGGCTCCAGCGGCCGGCGATGAGTTCGTGAATGGGCACGGCTGTCGGTGCGGGTTTGTGCTTCGTCATGCCTTGTGTGTCCTTGGGGTGGCGGGCGGCTTGCCCGGGGTCACTAGAATAACCGCAGCGTGTGAATTGCGCTCAAACGCGACGGGCGACGCTCACGCATCGCCCGTCGCAGTGCGCCGAAAGCGGCGCTGTGGAAGTCGCGGGGGCCTCCTCAGGCCGTTTGCACGCCCAAGGCGCGCGGCCCGCGGTTGATGCGCAGCACGAGGAACGACGCCACGAGGCACAGGCCGCCCGAGATCATCGACGCCACAGTATAGGTGCCGAGGCTCGAGCGCAGCAGGCCCGCGCCGAACGCCGCGAATGCCGCGCCGAGCTGATGGCCCGCCACCACCCAGCCGAACACGATCGGCGCGCGCTCCTTGCCGAAGACATCGGTGGCGAGCCGCACGGTCGGCGGCACCGTGGCGATCCAGTCGAGGCCGTAGAACACCGCGAAAATCGGCAGCCCGAAGAAGTCGATGCCGAACGCGTGCGGCAAATAGATCAGCGAAAGTCCGCGCAGCCCGTAGTACCAGAAGAGCAGCAAGCGGCTATTGAAACGGTCCGAGAGCCAGCCGGAGAGCGTCGTGCCGAACAGGTCGAAAATGCCCATCGTCGCGAGCAGCGAGGCGCCCTGCACTTCGGTCATGCCGTAGTCGCCGCACATGGCGATGAGGTGCGTGCCCACATAACCGTTGGTGCTCGCGCCGCAAATGAAGAAGCTGAAGAAGAGCAGCCAGAAGTCGCGCGTGCGGCTCGCCATGAAGAGCGCGTCGAACGCGATCTTCAGCGGATTCTGATGCGGCGCGGGCGGCGCGACGGGCGTGCTCTCGTCCTCGCCGAACGGGCGCAGATTCACGCTCGCGGGCCGCTCGGGCAACAGGAGCAGCACGAGCGGCAGCACCGCCGCGGCTGCCACCGCGACCACGAGCACCACCGACTGCCAGCCGTGTTTCTCCACGATCGCCGCAAGGAGCGGCAGGAACACGAGCTGGCCCGTGGCGGAGCTCGCGGTGAGGATGCCCATGGCAAGCCCGCGGTGCGAGTGGAACCAGCGCGTGACGACGGTAGCCGAGAGCGAGAGCGCCGCGACGCCGGTGGCGCCGCCCACCATCACGCCCCAAATCAGGATCATCTGCCACGGATGCGTCATCAGCGCGGAAAGCGCCACGCCCGCCGCCATGGTGCCGAGCGCCGCGAGCAGCGTGGGCCGCACGCCGAAGCGCTGCATGGCCGCCGCCGCGAACGGGCCCATGAGGCCATAGAGCGCGATGTTCACCGAAATGGCGAGCGAGATCGTCGCCCGGCTCCAGCCGAACTGATGCTCGAGCGGCACCATCATCACGCTGGGCGTAGCGCGTGTGCCGGCCGCCGCCAGCAACACCAGAAACACCACCGCCACGACGAGCCATCCGTAGTGGAAACGTCCGCCTATTCGCCTCGCTGCCCAGTCCATTGGTGCTCCTGTCACGGCACGCCGGGTTCAACACGCCGATGTTTTCGTTGGTATGACCGCTCGCTGCGACGATTCGCCATCGCTGGATTGTTACCGATCGGTCACAAGTGTGTTGCGATAGTAGTTACCGCTCGGTAACATGTCAAGCAATCACCCTGATCGCGAGATGCCCTCATGAAACACGAAGGCCACGACGAAACCGCTACCGCCGCTGCCCGCACGCCCCGCCCCCGCACGCAGACGGCTGGTGCGCGCGCGCACGAGCACCTGCTGCGCGCCGCCGACGAGCTGTTCTATCGCGAGGGCGTGCGCGCGGTCGGCATCGAGGCCGTGGTCGAGCGCGCCGGCGTCAACAAGATGAGCCTGTACCGGCAGTTTTCGTCGAAGGACGATCTCGTCGTCGCCTACCTGCAGCGCTGCGACGTGCGCTTTTTCGAGCGCTTCGACGAAAGTCTCGCGAAGCACCCTGGGGAGCCGGCAAAGCAGTTGGTGCAGTATTTCGAGGACCTCGCGCGCCGCGCCTCGGTGCCCGACTATCGCGGCTGTCCGTTCGTCAACGTCGCGACCGAATTTCCCGACGCCACGCACCCCGCACGGCGCAGCGTCGACAACAACAAGACGCGCCTCATGGCGCGGCTCACCGCGCTCGCGCAGGAAGCGGGAGCCAAAGATCCGGTCGCGCTAGCCGAGGAACTCGCGCTGCTCGTCGAAGGCATCTATGCCGCAAGCCAGACATACGGCCCTGGGTGCGGTGCGATTCTCGCCGCGCCGCGCATGGCAAAGCTGTTGATCGAGGCGGCATGTCCCCGGCGCTAGCGGCCCGTAAAATGTCACGATGAACGAAACCGCTGCCCTGCCCCCCGACCACGCCGCCATTATCGAAGCGACCCGCCACTGGCTCACGCGCGCCGTGATCGGCCTGAACCTCTGCCCGTTCGCGAAAAGCGTGTATGTGAAGAGCCAGATCCGCTATGTGATCAGCGAGGCGACCGATCTGGAAGGTGTCCTCATCGATCTCGAACGCGAGCTGCAAATGCTGGCTCAGGCGCATGCCGACCAGATCGACACGACGCTCCTGATTCTGCCCCACGCGTTGGCGGATTTCGCCGATTTCAACGATGCGACGTGGTTTGCCGAGCGCCTCGTGCAGCAGCTGCGGCTGGAAGGCACCCTTCAGGTCGCGAGCTTCCACCCGCAATTCCAGTTCGAGGGCAGCGAGCCCGACGACATCGAGAACTACACGAACCGCGCGCCGTATCCGATCCTGCACCTGCTGCGCGAAGCGAGCATCGAGCGTGCAGTCGAGGCATTCCCGGACGCCGCCGACATCTACGAACGCAACCAGGAAACGCTGCGCAAGCTCGGCTTCGAAGGTTGGCAAGACTGGATGAGCAGGCGCGACTGACGCCACGCTGCCCGCCGGTTCAGCTTTCGGTTGCTGCTTCGGGCTCCGCTTCCCCCTCGTCGGCGAAAAAGCGCTCGCGCAGGTCCGCCAGCCCGAACGTATCGAGAATCTCGTTGAGTCGCGCCGCCGCACGGCGGCGCGGCAAATCCTTGTACTGGGCGATGATGAGTTCGTTCTTCATCGAGTGCTCCCAGCCCACCAGTTCCGTCACGCTCACCTGATAGCCGTGCGCCTCGAGCTGCAGACAGCGCAGCACATTGGTGATCTGGCTGCCGAATTCGCGCGTATGCAGCGGATGGCGCCAGATCTCCGCAAGCGCCTGGCCGAGCGACTTGCCCTTGTTGCGGCGCAGCACCCCCGCCACCTCAGCCTGGCAGCATGGCACGACCACGATGTAGCGCGCGTGCTTCTTGAGTGCGAAGCGCAGGGCGTCGTCGGTGGCGGTGTCGCAGGCGTGCAGCGCCGTCACGATATCGACGCTCGGCGGTAATTGCGGCGAGGTGATCGAATCGGCGACCGACAGGTTCAGGAACGACATCCCGTCAAAGCCCAGCCGTTTGGCCAGCTCCTGCGAGTGCTGCACAAGCTCGTCGCGCGTCTCGATGCCATAAATGTGTGACCTGTCGCGCTGATCCTTGAAGAACAGGTCGTAGAGAATAAAGCCCAGATAGGACTTGCCCGCACCGTGATCGACGAGGGTCACGTCGCGGCCATCCTCCTTGAGGTCCTTGAGCAGCGGCTCGATGAACTGGAACAGGTGATAGACCTGCTTCAGCTTGCGGCGGCTGTCCTGGTTCATCTTGCCGTCGCGCGTCAGGATGTGGAGCTCCTTGAGGAGTTCGACAGACTGGTTCGGACGGACTTCATAAGTCTTGCTGGACATCGGCGTGGTCAGATGAAAGGCGTGGTATGTCGCGAAACGTGCGACAGGCGACAGATGGATTGGAGCATTTCTGTCATTTTACGAAAAAAGCTGGTCGAGGCTGCCGAACCCATAAGAGCGACCCGTGTCGTAATAGCGTCCATGCACGCTGACCCACGTGCGGACAGGAGGGAGGGGTTGAATAGAAGAGACACGAGGATTTTTGTCCCCGATGCCCAAGAAAAAGGACCAAAACGCAGCGCGACCGGTCGGCAACGAATCGACAGGCACGCATTGGGAGGTCGCACCGGGAGTGCCGGTTGCGATGAATCAGGCTGGCGCAGTCTTCGCTGCGCGAAGAGCGCGCGACGCTGTTCAGCCTTGCATGGGGCATGCAATGAATACGATACCTGACGGAAACGCAGAGCAAAAATTCCAGGAACTGCTTACGAAACTCGTCACGGTTCCCGACTGGACGGAAAAGCAGCAACTGGAGCTGGAAATGGCGCGCGACATCTCGGCGGAGATGCTGCGGGTCGCGGAGAGCATGCGCGACGGCCCTTCGGATCTCGAGACCTGCCTGATTCTGCTGAAGTACGCGAAGGTGCTCGATTTCGTGATGTCGGCGCTGGCTTCGCGCCGCGATATCAAGCCACAAACGCTGCGCGTGATTTTCAAGCTGGCAGGCCTCAAGGTCGACGAGGCCTATCCGGGGTGAAGCCGATGTGAATCGGATGCACGTCCGGCGTGGCATCCAGGCCGCCGCCGATACTCGACACTCACACGGGCCGTTAGCGGCCCGGCTTCTTCTTTTTTGCCAACGCTTACGCCCGCCCCGGTTCACTCTGCGCGCAGCTTGAGGCGCCACAGCGACGTCAGTTCGGCTGCGCGCGCGCGATAGAGCGGATCGGTGGGATCCGTTGCTTTCGGGTGCCGCGGGCGAATGTCCTCCCGTCCCGCCACTTCGAGTCCGGCCTGCACAATCATCTCCACGAGCGCTTCGCGCGTGCGCAGCCCGAGATGCTCCGCGAAATCGGACAGAATCAACCACCCTTCGCCGCCCGGCTCGAGATGATCCTTGAGACCGTCGAGAAAGCCGCGCAGCATGCGGCTCTCGGGATCGAACACGGCGTACTCGATGGGCGACGCGGGCCGCGACGGCACCCATGGTGGATTGCAGACAATGAGCGGCGCGCGCCCCTGCGGGAACAGATCCGCCTCGACGACCTCGACCTGCGCGGCGTAGCCGAGGCGGTCAAGGTTCTCGTTCGCGCAAGCCAGCGCGCGGGCGTCCTGATCGGTCGCGATCACGCGCTTCACGCCGCGCGAGGCGAGCACGGCGGCGAGCACGCCCGTGCCCGTGCCGATGTCGAAGGCCTTTTCGAGTGACGGCAGCGCCGTGCGCGCGACGAGATCGACGTATTCGCCGCGCACCGGCGAGAACACGCCGTAGTACGGATGAATGCGCGCCCCGTTCAACGCCGCAATCTCGACACCCTTCTTGCGCCATTCGTGCGCGCCGACCAGACCGAGAATTTCGCGCAGCGACACCGCGGACGCTTCGCCATCAGGCGCGCCCCACGCCTCTTCGCACGCGAGCCGGACGTCGGGTGCGCGGCGCAGGTTGATGCCGTAGTCGCCTTCGAGGGGAATGAGCACCATGCCGAGCGTGCGGGCGCGCTGCGCCTGCGCCTGGCGATGCAGATGAAACGCTTCGAGCGGTGAAGCGGGCGCCTTGGGCGCCGCGGCCTTGCGGGGTTTGCGCTCCCCGCGGCGCGCCATGGCCTGCAGCAGTTGACGCGCGTTCTGAAAGTCGCCGCGCCACAGCAACGCAGTACCTTCGCAGGCAAGACGGTACGCGGCGTCAGCAGTCGTGTGATCGTCGGCGATGACTACGCGTTTGGGCGCCGGCACGCCAGCCTCGGAGCGCCAGCGCACCGTGCGCGGGCCTTCGGTGTCGGGCCAGGTGAGAGTGGGATGTTCGGTCATAGTCGGATATTCGGTGCGGCGGGCGAGTTCGTCGATTCGTAGCTTGCCCGCAGGTGGGCGCCGTGGGGCGCCATCATATAGCAGAGCGATGCGGCGCGTTCCGTCACATCGCCTTCGCAACGATGATCGCTCAGACGGGCAGGCGCGTCGACTCGGCCAGACGGCGTAGGACGAAACGCGCACGCCCCGCAGTAAAATGGGCGCCGACCGCGCCCCGCCGGACCAAGCCCACCCGCACGAGACCATGCCAGCGACCACCCAGCAGAAACGCCGCGCGCGCAAACCGCGCACGCGCCGCGCCAGCGCCGGTGGTGGGCTCGACGATGGCTTTTACGCCGAACTGCTGCATATCGTGGGGTTGCGGGAGAGCGTCTCCGGCGCAAGGCGCACCGTCGCACGACTCGCACCGCACGAGCGCTTGCGCGGCGCGCTGATCGAACTCGCGCTGTCGCGCCTCGCCGCCCGCGACGGCGAGAGCCAGAGCGACGGGCCCCAGGCCGACCACTTCGAACTCGCGCTGCGGCTTTGCATCGCATGGATCAGCCGCATCGTTTTTCTCAAGGTGCTCGAAACGCGTCTGCTGACGCTGCATGGCGGCGATGCGACCTACACGTTCCTGGACGCCCGGCGCCTCCGCTCGTTCAGCGATCTCGACGCGCTGTGCGACGCCGTACTAGGCGCTGGTGACGACACGCCGCCGGCTCGCTTCGCTCACCTTCCCCGCTTCGACGGTTCGCTTTTCGCCCCGCAAGGCCTGGACCGAAGCCTGCTCCGCATGAGCGCGCTAGACGATCACGCCACACTGCCGCTTTTCACGGCGACCGTGCTCCCCCCTGCGAGCGGCGAACGGAACACGCTCGCGTATCTGCTCGATTTTCTCGCGGCGTTCGACTTCTCCGCCGATTTGGCCGCGCAAGCGCCAACTGCGGCGAACAGGCGTTGCCTCGACGCCTCCTCGCTCGGGCTCGTCTTCGAAAAGCTCAACGGCTACCGCGACGGCGCGTGGTACACGCCTGGCAGCGTCGCGATGCAGCTCGCCCGTCCCGCCATCACGCAGGCGGCGCTCAATCGCCTGAACCGCGCCAGGGGCTGGCACTGCACGAACATCGATCAGCTATCCGAACTGATCGGTGAATCGATCGAAAACCGCGACGAAGCGCGCGCGATTCTGGACTCGCTGCGCATCTGCGATCCCGCCGTCGGCTCGGGCCATCTGCTCGTTTCGGCGCTCAACGAGTTGCTGGCCCTGAAAGTGCGCCTCGGTTTGTTGAACGCGCAGGACCGCGAAGCGCTCGGCGCTTGCCGCATCGGCGTCACCGCGGACCGGCTTTGCGTCACGCACGCGAATGGCGAACCGCTCAGCCGCGAGCGCGATGGCACGACCATCCGCGAGATCGAAGCCGCGCTCTTTCGCGGCAAGCGGGACATCGTCGAGCGCTCGCTTTTCGGTGTGGATATCGACGCGGATTCGGTCGGCATGGCGCGCCTGCGGCTGTGGATCGAACTGCTCGAACACGCGGATTTCACCGCTTCGCTGCCGAACCTGGAGACCAGCCTCAAGGCAGGCAACGCGACGCTCAGCCGTTTCGCCTTCGATACGCCCCTGCGCGGCTACGCTGACCCAGTCGCGAACTATCGCGCGAGCGCGGCAAGACTGCGGGCGACAGCCACACCCGACGCAAGGCGCGCCGAAATCGCTCGATACGAACAACTGCGCGAAGCGTTGCACAACGCCCTCGCGAAGAACCAGGCCGAAACGCCTCCCGAAGACGCCGCGGCGTTCGAATGGCGCATCGAATTCGCCGAGCTGCTCACCGACGAAGGTGACTTCGAGCGCTTCGACGCCGTTATCGCGAACCCGCCCTATATCGACTCCGAGCGCATGATCAACCAGGGCCAGCGCTCGCTGCGCGAGCGGCTGACGCGGCGCTGGCCGAGCGCGCGGGGCAACTGGGACCTCTACATCGTGTTCATGGAGCTGGGCCTCGCGCTCCTGAGGCCGGGCGGCGCGATGGCGTATCTCACGCCCGACAAGTGGCTCTCGAAGCCCTTCGGCGATGCGTTGCGCACCCGGCATCTGGACAAGATCGAACGCATCGTCAGGCTCGGGCCCGACGTATTCGAGCAGGCGCGCGTGGATTCGATCATCACCCTCTTTCGCGAGTCCGGCACGCCCGCCATCGCGACCGCGCGCATCGATGGCGAGACGCTCACCGAGCTTGCGCAAACCGACAAAGGCACGCTCGCGACGCCATGGCCGCTCGATGCATTGCTCTCGCCGCACGCCGCGTTCGTGCAGCGGTTCGCCCGGGCGCACGCGACACTCGGTTCGCTGCTGCCTTGCGAAAACGCATGCGCGACGTCGGACGCCTACCGGCTCGCGCCTCTCGTCGAAGCGGCCGAAGGCCGCTTCCAGCCAGAGCATCACTACCGCGTGGTCAACACCGGCACGCTCGGGCGCTACGTCTCGCGCTGGGGCAGCAAGCCGATGACCTATCTCGGGCGACGCTACGACGCCCCCGTGGTCGAGCGCGAGCGCTTCGCGTCGACGTTCGGGAACGGCTACGGCGCGAAAGCCAACGCTAAAAAGGTGATCGTGAAAGGCCTCACACGACTCGACGCGACGCTCGATCTCGCAGGCGACACGATCCCTGGCAAGACGACGCTGATCCTGCGCTCGGACGACGAGAACCTGCTGAAGTTCGCGGCGGCTTTGCTCAATTGCCCGCTCTCGGTGTTCCTGATCCGCGCGAAGTACGGCGCGTCGAGCTACAACGGCGGCGTGGCGTTCACGACAGCGATGATCGACGCGTTGCCCGTCCCGGGCTGCGCCTTGGTGCGCGGCGAAGTCGCCGACTGCGTGACCCGGTTGCTGCGCGCGGGCCAGGCCGGATGCGACGCCGCTGAGGTGGACGACATCGCGCGCGAGATCGATCGACGCCTCTATGCGGCATTTGGGCTGTCGCCACAGGAGATCGACCTCGTGGAAGGCCGCGCCGGCTCGCGGGCGCGCGACACCAGCTGAGCGCGCAGCGCGGCGACGGCGTGCCGGCGAGTCGGCTAGTCTTGCTCATCCTCGTGCAGGGCAGACATCATGGAACGGCTTCGCTTCTTCAGTGCTTCCGACGAGAGCAGCGTCCTGACGCTATCGATCGCCACGACGTTGGTGATCGCCCTCATCGGCATTCTGTTCGGGCTGATCTCCGGCTCGTTTTCGATCGTGTTCGACGGCGTCTATTCGCTCGTCGACGCGAGCATGAGCGCGCTCGCGCTCGCCGTCGTGCGCCTGATCACCTCCTACGCGGTCAACGTCGACCTGCCGCGCAAATGGCGCGAGCGCTTCACCATGGGTTTCTGGCATCTCGAACCCATGGTGCTCGGGCTCAACAGCATGCTGCTCGTGGGCGTGGCCGTCTACGCGCTGATCAATGGCGTCACCAACCTGCTCTCCGGCGGCCACGAGCTGCACTTCGGTCCTGCCCTCGTCTACGCAGTGCTCACCGTGAGCGCGTGCGTGGCGATGGCGGTGTTCGAAGCGCGCGCGAACCGCCGGATCCACTCGGATTTCGTGCGCCTCGACATCAAGTCGTGGATCATGTCCGCGGGTATCACGGCTGCGCTCCTCGTCGCCTTCAGCGTCGGCTATGCGATTCAGGGAACGGCGTGGGAGCGCTTCACCCCTTACGTCGACCCGGCGGCGCTCGTGGCGGTGTGCGTGGTGATCATTCCGATTCCGCTCGCGGAAATCCGCCAGGCCCTGCTGGACGTGCTGCTCGTGGCGCCCGCGGATCTCAAGCAGCATGTCGATGCCGTCGCGAAACGCTTCGTCGAGCGCTACGCCTTTGAGTATTACCGCGCTTATGTCGCGAAAGTGGGCCGCTCCCGCGAGATCGAACTGTATTTCGTCGTGCCGCCTGGTATGCCAGCCAAGCGCATCGCCGAATGGGATGCGATCCGCGATGAGATCGGCCGCGCCATCGGCGGGGACGAATCGCACCGCTGGCTCACGATCATGTTCACGAGCGATCCGGAATGGGCGGAGTGAGGAATCTGGGGCGGGCGGCCGCAGAAAGCACAAAGGGTTACGTGAGATATCACGTAACCCTTTGTCTTTTGTATGGTGCCGGCTGCAGGACTCGAACCCGCCACCTGATGATTACCAGTCAAAATGCGTACCTTGAGGGTGTTGCGTTTCGAACCCTTGCGGCGCGGGACTGTAATCTTTGGTTGTTGCTTAGACAATCGCGTGGTGTTGCGATTGCCAGAGTATTCTGGTGCCGAATGTCTGACTCGAACAGACGACCTACCGCTTACCTTACCACTACGACTTTCGTCGCCTTCCGTTTGTGGTCTGGACTATCCCTTAGCCATGGCTGACGCTTTAGGCTCCCCCCGTCTAGTCTCTACACCTTCTTGCGCTAGCAAGCTTGGCTCGGGATTGGCATAGTCCTTTCGGACCTTAGCTTTCCCCGAGTTTGAGGGGTTCTACTCCCACCGTTTCCGATAGGGCACTCGTAAATTCAAGGCGGTTGCTCTACCAACTGAGCTAATCCGGCACAGCAGACAATTATAGCCCATCGTTTTAAATTTCGGCCACCGGAAGGGGCCGTGCAAACAATACCGACGGACTACGGCGCGGGCTTCCCTTTTCGGAACTCAACCACATCGGCAGCGTCTGGATAAGCGCTGACCTCGCGCAGCTTTTCTCCGACCTCTCGATACTCTTTCCAGAATCGTTCGAGCGCAGCCATCCCACCCGCCACCATAACCGCCTGGATGCAGGCCGCGTGAGACGTCACTAACGCGCGCACTTGAGCCTCAAGCTCGGTGGCGTGTCCTGACTTCACGTCAAGCTTCTCAGAGAGTGTCAGTGCACGCTCTGCGTGCGGATTGAGCGTCGTGCGTAAGTGCTGCTGCCGAGCCTGAGAATGTTGAATCAACCTCATTCGGTCGGGGTCTCGGGTGAACGCAGACGCGTTGCGCAGGGAAGGATGCCGCCTCGCAACTTCGCGAACCGTAATGTCAACGTCTGAAGCAAGCAGCGCGTCCAGCACGCCTGCAAGCTCAGTGTTATCGTCGTCGGCTCGTGGTTTCATGCAAACACGTCCTCCTCTGGCTCAGAGTAGTCCTTTCCGTCAGGAAATACGATTGTTCCAGGGTGCGCACTAAGTGCGGCGTCAACGCCCGCAAGAAGCTCATCCGCATGAGCAATTTGGTTCTTGCGTCCAATCGAATTCGCCGGTTTGGCCGCAGCCTTTTCTCGCATCACGGACAGCTTGCCGCGCAACTCTTCCAATGTGATGCGATGTTCCGGCAGACCGCTCGGGACGTAGCGTTTGCATTTGTGGAAGCACTTCAGATGCCGCACGCAAGGATTCACTGCAAAGCTGGTCGTGCAGAAGCCGTAAGGGGTAACGTGGAATCCGTCTGACGTCGCTGCCAAATACGTGAACGCCGCCTCGTCGCCGTGCTCCTGCTGGATTTTTTTGAAGGATTCGGCAACGTGACTAAGCCCAACGAAGCCTGACAGGACCATCTTCGCCACCGTTTCTTGCACGCTTCCCGGCGCAATGATGGCTTGGGCACTTTTCGGCAACTCGACGAAGGAGAGTTGCTCGCCCAGGCTTCTGTGGTCGTATTTGTGACTTTGTGCAACTGTCGTCCTTCCGAAGTGGTGCGTGATGACCGTATCTGGAATGTTGAGTCGGAAGAACTCTGTGTTCATCAGATGTCGCAACGAGTGCGGATTTATCCTCAGGCTTTCGAGGTCAGGCCCATTCCCGTATCGCGTAAAGATAGTGTTCCTCCGATTGTTCCGACTGGTCAGGAACGCGTAGAAGGAGGACTCGGCTACGACCTCAATGACCTCACCGCCGGGGATGACCGCAGGCAGCTCCCCTGTCCCGCCGTGTAGGACGAGAAACAGGAGGTCTAACACACCAAGCTCATCGCCGCCCGCGGTCTTAAACCGGCGACCACCCTGAGGGTTACGCTTCAATGCAGCACGTAGGGAGGCTGTAGCTGCCAACGCGCCTTCGACGGCCTCAATGATGATGCGCTGGAATTGTTCTGGCACGAACTGGCGGTCTTCGACTAGAACGTCCGGTCGTCCCTCGTCCCGCTTCTCGCCAAAGTAGCGCAACCAAAGCGTGCGACCGACTCCGCCGATTTCGCCAGCATTTTGGCCGGTTACAACATCAACGTGGTCCTCCCAGGACAGGCAGTCAGCCGGGAGCATCAGAACCTCGTTAAACCGTAGCCCGGTAAAGAGAAGCAAGCGAAGGGCGTAGAAACGAATGCGGTCTTGGTGCCCGACCGGAGTCTCTTGGAATACGATACGAACCAGTTCATGCAGCGATTTCGGGTCCGGCAGCTTTTCTGAGTCACGGCGGTCGTCCAAGTAGGTTTGCAGGCGCTTCGCAGCCTTCACGCGCACCTCAGTTCCGACGGGCACGTTTTCAGACAGCATGTTCTCGTTTATCTCATTCGCGAGAACGCTAATAGCGGCCACAGCCTTATCGCTCCATTCCCTTAGGGCCATGAATCGATTGAAGTCGTCCGAGTTCAGGTCCCACGGAGCCTTGTTCACAAGCGAGAAGAATGTGCGCCAGACGGATGCCTCGTGCCGAACGCTCCTTGGCACAATGTGCTGCCTGCAGCGGCATGCGATGACTGCCTTGATGAACTCTTGGGTGTCGTGACTCAGCACCTGCCCTTCCGGCATATGGGCAGCAGCCCATCCAGCTTCGACGGCGGCTTCACGCGCTTCCCAATCAATCGCGAAGCCATTCGTACGCGAGGCGAATCGCGAGTGGCTGCCGGTCAGCATACGAAGGTCCCAGTCGGCTTCCTCGGAAACGCTACCGTCCTTAGCTACGAGAATCGCCCACGTGACGCCTTTTGACTCTACAAAGCGACGCATCCGAGCAATGAAGTCGGCATAGGTGGAAGGTGGCTCACTCGCTGATTTTTGCGGAAAGGGGAGCTTAGCCACGCGCGCCTCCGAGAATCCGCCGGGAGTCCTCCAGCGCTCTTTGTGCGCCAGCGAGAGCTTTCCTCATTTGAAGGTATGTCGCGCTCGTTTCATCGCCAGCTTTCACGAATACGAGGACTTGCTCACGCATGCCTGCTATCGCTTCCATGTGTGCAGCGGGATTCAATGCAGGAATGTACTTGTGACACCCGTAGCAGGAGATGACGGGGTCATAGCTGCATGCACTTTGCCTGGTGCGGCAGCGTCCAATACCGGCGACAAGCGTGTCGCCTATGATTCCGCCGATTTGTTCGGCTTCGTCGACTCGGCTGAGTTCTTCCACCGTCACGAACTCTCCGAACGCCATCGACACCATACTGTCGTAGAGCTTTGACGCCCCAAGCGCCTCGTTAATGAGGTTTCCCTGAAGGCGGCTTGCTTTGACGTATGAGCTTGCCGCGTTGTCGTTCGCGTGCCCCAAGAACCATTGAATGCTCTTGCGGCTGTGTCCGGCATCGGCCAAGGCCTGTGCCGAAGAATGCCTAAGCTTGCTGATATTGAAGTCGACTTTGGCATCAACCGCTGAGCAGGCGTTCTTAACTTTTGACCAGAGGTCCTCGCTGTTTTCAGATGAGAACAAACGCGTTCGCCCAGCGCTCTTTGCATATTCGAGCAGCAAGACCACTGGCCGCGCCCATTCCGGGTTTACTTGGCGCACCATCTCCCCGTTAACAGTGTTCCCGTCCTTTTGTTTTGCCTGATGGAAGGACACAAGGCAGATTGGGTCGCCTGACGCATCTACCAGGCTATGAACATGCTCCAGCTTGATGGACAGCATCTGGACCGGCCGCATTCCATGTTGGAACGCAAGCGCCAACGCCGCCAAGCCTTCAGCTTGCTGCTCAAGTAACGCGGGCTCCAGTCCACGAGTGTCCAGGACTCTAACAAGCTCCGCCTGTCGCGCAATGCTGACAAGTGACTCGCGCCGCCGAATCTTTCCGCGTTGAGCCGCAACGATTGCATTCGCCCTCGTATCCAGCCCTTTGACCAAATCCCCGTAACGCGTCCCCCAATCACCCAGGGACGAGCTAATTGCGAGCCTGAGAATGGTCTTGGCAGCTTTCGCCGTGTCGATATCGTGCACGCAGTCGTCCCAGCACTCCTGAACACGCAAAGGCCCTTCCTCGAGAAGGTGGACGTAAAGTGTCCAGTTCAACAGAAGCGAGCGCGTGAACTTGTACACGGAGGAAGGAGACCGCTCGACCTGCGTAAGCATCACCAACTTCTGCTGCAATCCGCGCTCCGCTTCTGAGGGGAACCGGAACACTTGCTCTCTCCCCTGCACCGACAGGGTCCACACTTCGGCCCCCGCCACCAGCACAGCCTCCATATCCGCGTATTTGTCGTAGACCGTAAAGATTCGAGGAGAGGTCGGCCACGCCCAGTTCAAGACGCCGGGAACATCACGCGTGGGTGCGCGGATGGCTTCTTTACGCTTGCGTCCACTCATGCGGCTACCCCTCGCAGAACACCCACGCGTTTGTCGAATACATCGCTCCACGACTTCATCAGGTCGTCTTCGATTGCGGCTCGCGCATACACAGCCGGCATATCGGATTCGATTGCCCAACCGAAGAAGGCCCTCATGCGCTGGAAGGCCAGCTCCCTGTCGGGGTCCGCTGCGATGAGTAGCCCATATCTCACGGTCGCGCACGTATGGCGCAGGTCGTGCGCCGAGATGCGTTTCTTGCCACCGGTTCGCTCGGTGAATCGTTGGAGGGCCGCCGGCAAGATTGCAGCGGAGAGCTGTGCAAGCAACTTATTCACGCTCTCCGCTGACAGCTCAACGCCGTCGTCGGACGTAAGAAGGAACCGTGACTCACCGTCGTCGCGGCGATGCTCGGCTGCATACATCTCGATAAGGCTGGCAAGGTCTCCGGATATGGGAACTTGGCGATGGGAGTCGGAGGTCTTGATACCCGGCTTCGATGAGCGCCGGTCTTCGTCGTCGGTGGTTGTCACGTCCAGCCAGTATTTGACCTCGCCAGACTGTCGGTCGAGGTCGTGCTTTAGCGAGTCAACCGTCAGCAGGAGAGCCTCTCCGCGCCGCAGGCCGCAAAGAAGCAGAAGAAGCACGACCAACCAATTGCGCACCTGGATGGCGAAGCTCTCGAAGGGATTCCGGCTCGCACCTGGCTCAGCTACAGCCAGCAACTCGGTCAAGGTAACGTCTGGTAGCGCTCGAATGAACTTAAGCCGACCGCGTTTGGGCTCACGCATCCGACCCGTGCCGGTCAACGCCGAGACAACTGCACGCCACTCCTCGCTCGCAACCGCCCAGTGGCGCGCGAAGTGAAGGATGAACATTCGGACGGCATCCCAGCATTGAACGTCAGCAAACGTGTACTCTTTGTTCGAAGTCAGTTCGACGTAAAAGTCGTTGACCATCACATGAACGAGCCAAGCATTTGCGTCACCAAGAGCGATATCGAGTGCCTCGACACCGAATCTGTTGTCGCAGTACAGGTAAAGCCTGTCCAAGTGCCGCAACCGGGTCAGTTGCGTGTTTTCAGCCCACTTTTTACCAGCGTTAGCTAACGTCCATACCGTTGACCAGAAACGGGGGCGGCCGAAGCACGATGGCGATGTGACGACGTAAGGTGGATTGGCTTTGGTCGGGACGACGCTCATGTCCGCCCCTACAAGCCGTGGCTTTGAAGCAGACGAACCGCCTCAGAGAAATTCACCTGCGCGAGGTGCATAGCAAGGTCCAAGGCACCGCCTCCGCCCTTGCGCTCGCGCGTATCCCAGAACTTTGGGCCGGTCAGAAGAAGTTCGAACTCGCGGCTGCCATAGCGGGCATGCCATCGACTAGAGAGAGGAGATTTGAGCGCGATGTAGGACACATCCCGCTTTGCGTGGTCAGCGAGTGCCGTGAGCACGTCGACTGCAGGAACCTCCCGCCAATGCGAGAGCAGGGACTTATCCACAGGCATTTTCCTCCCCCGGACCCCCTCCTTGCTACTCGCCTATCAAAGATAGGCTGAAAAAGCAAAACCACGGAGGGATGCTACCGTCTAGGGGTAGGAAACGCAACAGCAGCTACTGGTACACATTCAAATCAACTGCTCTACCAGATGAGCTAAGCCGGCGTAGCCCGCTATTCTACTTCATTTAATGATCTTGAGGTGGCCCTTGCCGCCCTTGTTGCCGCCTTCGTCATCTTTGTCGACGGCGCGCGTCGCGACCGGCGCGAGCGGTGCAGCGGGTTCCTCGGCAGGTTCGTCGCGCACTGCGTGCGCCTCATGCGCTTCGGCTTCTTCGTGGTCCTCGGAGGACAGCACGTCGTCGGCATCGCCGGGCGGCGACTCGACCGGGAACGCCATGCCCTGGCCGTTCTCGCGCGCGTAGATCGCGAGCACGTTCGACACCGGCACCTCGATCTTGTGCGACTTGCCCGAGAAGCGCGCGTGGAACTCGATCATCTCATTGCCCATCTGCAGCTGGCTCGTCGCCTCGAAGCTGATGTTCAGCACAATCTCGCCGTCACGCACGAACTGGCGCGGCACCCGCGTGCGGTTGTCGACCCGCACCGCGATATGCGGCGTGAAGCCGTTGTCGGTGCACCACTCGTACAGCGCGCGCAGCAAATACGGCTTGGTGGAAATCTCTTGCATCAACAATCCTTTCGCGAGGCGGCATCCACACCCACGCTGTGCACGCCGCCTCTGTTACCTGCGACCGCCAGGGTACTGCTCAACGACGCATGACCTTTTCAGACGGCGTCAGCGCCTCGATGTACGCCGGACGGCTGAAAATGCGCTCGGCGTACTTCATGAGCGGCGCGGCATTCTTCGACAGCTCGATGCCGTAGTGGTCGAGGCGCCACAGCAGCGGCGCGATGGCGACGTCGAGCATCGAGAACTCTTCGCCCAGCATGTACTTGTTCTTCAGGAAGATCGGCGCGAGCTGCGTGAGGCGGTCGCGGATCGCGAGGCGCGCCTTCTCGTGGTTCTTCTCGGCCGCCTTGCCCTTCTCGTTTTCGAGCGTGCTCACGTGCACGAACAGTTCCTTCTCGAAGTTGAGCAGGAACAGACGCGCGCGGGCGCGCTGGACCGGGTCGGCCGGCATCAGCTGCGGATGCGGGAAGCGCTCGTCGATGTACTCGTTGATGATGTTCGACTCGTACAGAATCAGGTCGCGCTCGACCAGAATCGGCACCTGACCGTACGGATTCATCACGGCGATGTCTTCCGGTTTGTTGAACAGGTCGACGTCGCGGATTTCGAAGTCCATGCCCTTTTCGAACAACACCAGCCGGCAGCGCTGGGAGAACGGGCAGGTAGTGCCGGAGTACAGAACCATCATGATTTACATTTCCTCAATAAACCCAAAAGGCCAGCGGGCGAAAAAACCGTCTAACGGTTCCTGAACCGTCAGACGGCATCTCGTCGCACCGGCCCCACGTCGGTCAGGACGTGCCTATTTGATATCTTTCCAGTACGCGGCGTTCAATCGCCACGCGAAAAAGCTCAACACGCCGAGGAACAGGAGCACCCACACGCCAAGCTGCCTGCGGGTTTTCTGCTCGGGTTCGGCCATCCAGCCGAGGTAGGCCACCAGGTCGCCCACGTCGGCATCATAATCCACCGGCGAAAGCGTTCCGGGCGTGACCTGCTGAAACCCGGCAAAGCGACGGACTTTTTCCCCGGTTTCCTCGTCCGTCGTGTCCTCGAACTTCGCCGTGCGGATGCCCTGCAACTGCCACAGCACGTGCGGCATGCTCACGTTTTCGAACACCAGATTGTTCCAGCCGGTCGGCCGTGTGTCGTCGCGGTAGAAGCTGCGCAGATACGTGTACAGCCAGTCGCGCCCTTTCGCCCGCGCTTCCACGGAGAGATCAGGCGGCGCCACGCCGAACCACGCCTTCGCGTCGTCCGGGCGCATCGCGATGGACATCGTGTTGCCGACCTTGTCGGTCGTAAACAACAGATTATCTTCGATTTGCTGCCGCGGAATGCCGAGAACCTGCAACCGGCTGTAGCGCATCAAGTTGGCGCTATGGCAATTCAGACAATAGTTTACAAACAATTTGGCGCCGTGTTGCAGCGAAGCAAGATTTTCGCCGTTATCGGGAGCGCGGTCGAGCGGAATGTTTTCCTGTGCTGCGACAGACCCGACCCCGAAGGCGCATGAGAGCGCCAGCGCGGCCAAGCCGGCCCGGACGCCGGCAACCCCTACGCTCATCGTCGCGAGCGTCGAAAAAAGAGAACGTTTCGTCATATCTTCCTCGCTCGTCAATTAATGGGGCTTGAACCGTACGCGCTCGGGCGGCTGCTTGAAAGTGCCAAGCGGCGTCCAGAACGGCATGCCGAGGAAGAAAGCGAAGTAGACGAGCGCGCAGATCTGGGCGATCAGCGTGGCCGCTGGCGATGGCGGCTTCGTGCCGAGGAACGCGAGCGTCAGGAATGCCAGCACGAAGATGCCGAGAAAGACCTTATGGAAGAAGGGCCGGTAGCGGATCGACTTCACCGGCGAGCGGTCGAGCCACGGCAGGAAGAAGAGCGAGATCACCGCCGTGCCCATCACCACCACGCCCCAGAACTTCGACTCGGTGAAGTACATCGCGAGGATCACGAGCACCGCCAGCACCGGCAGCCCGGCGCGCCATTTGCCGCGGGCGCGTACGAGCGCGAGCAGCCCGAGCAGCGCGATCACGATCATCAACACGATCTTGAACGGGTCGGTGGTGGCGCGCAGCATTGCGTAGAACGCCGTGAAGTACCAGACCGGCGCGATTTCGGGCGGCGTCTGCAGCGGGTTGGCCGGTACGAAGTTGTTCGACTCGAGGAAGTAGCCGCCCATCTCCGGCGCGAAGAACACGATCGCCGCGAAAATCATCAGGAAGATGCACACGCCCATGAAGTCGTGCACCGAGTAGTACGGATGGAACGGGATGCCGTCGAGCGGCACGCCGTTCGCGTCCTTCTTCGCCTTGATCTCGATGCCGTCCGGGTTGTTCGAGCCCACTTCGTGCAGCGCGATGATGTGACAGATCACGAGCCCGACCAGCACCAGCGGAATGGCGATCACGTGGAACGCGAAGAAGCGGTTCAGCGTAACGTCCGAAACCACGTAGTCGCCGCGAATCCACAGCGAGAGGTCCGGGCCGATGAAGGGAATCGCCGAGAACAGGTTCACGATCACCTGCGCGCCCCAGAACGACATCTGGCCCCATGGCAACAGGTAGCCGAAGAACGCCTCGGCCATCAGGCAGAGGAAGATCGCGCAGCCGAAGATCCACACGAGCTCGCGCGGCTTGCGGTACGAGCCGTACAGCAGCCCGCGGAACATGTGCAGGTACACGACCACGAAGAACATCGAAGCGCCCGTGGAGTGCATGTAGCGAATCAGCCAGCCCCACGGCACCTCGCGCATGATGTACTCGACCGACGCGAACGCGAGCGTCGCATCGGGCTTGTAGTTCATGGTGAGGAAAATGCCGGTGATGATCTGGTTGACCAGCACGAGCAGCGCGAGCGAACCGAAGAAGTACCAGAAGTTGAAGTTCTTTGGCGCGTAGTACTCGGAAGCGTGAGCGCGCCAGCTCGCCGTCATCGGAAAGCGCTTGTCGATCCAGCCTTGCAGGCCGGCCGTCTCCACCACATCCTTTTCGGTTCCCGTCGCCATTACGCTTCTCCTTTTTCGTCCTTGCCGATCACGATCTGCGTCGGCGACGCGAACATGTAGCGGGGAATGTCGAGGTTTTGCGGCGCCGGCTTGTTCTTGAACACGCGGCCGGAGAGATCGTAGGTGGAGCCATGGCACGGGCACAGGAAGCCGCCCGGCCAGCTGTCGGGCAGGTTCGGCTGCGGGCCTTCCTGGAAGCGCGGCGTCGGCGTGCAGCCCAGATGGGTGCAGACGGCCACCGCCACGAGAATGTTCTGATGCTCGGCGCGCGAACGGAATTCGTTCATGCAGTACTCGGGCATCGGCATCGAGAACGGATGTTCGGAGTTCGGGTCGGCCAGCTCGGGATCGGCCTTCTTCACGTCGGCCATCATGCGATCCGTGCGGTTCAGGATCCACACGGGCTTGCCGCGCCAGGCAACGGTCATCATCGAGCCGGGCTGCAGATTCGTGATATCGGCTTCGACGGGCGCGCCCGCGGCACGGGCTTTTTCGGATGGTGCAAAGGAACCTACGAAAGGTACGACAGTGGCCACGCCTCCAATGCCACCTGCTACGGACGTCGCAATCAGCCAGGTTCGGCGGCTGCCATCGACGCGGTCATTCTCGTTGTCTCGCATCACATCGCCCCACTTCTGAGTTGGATTTTTCCGTCACGCCAGCTTACCCGCGGTGCTGCCGAACGCTAGTTTGCTCGAATGGAGTTGGCATTTACAAGGGGCGTTCTCGAAAAAGCCTCGGAAGTCCTTGATATCTCGGGGTTTTCCCGCAGAAAAGAGGGCCACTTTCTTTTCAGTTTGTAAATGCCTTATGAATAAAACGATGCTGCGCCACGACAATTAGCGCCGAATACCAGTCAAACGGGATTGTCGATATCGATGAAAAGATGCTCGATGTCGAAGGCTTCCGAGAGGTGCGCGCCCACCGCCTGCACGCCGTAGCGCTCGGTGGCGTGGTGGCCCGCGGCGAGGAACGCGACGCCGCTTTCCACAGAGGTATGAGTGGTCGGCTCGGAGATCTCGCCGGTGAGGAAGACGTCGGCGCCGGCGTCGATTGCCGCGTCGAAGAGACTTTGCGCCGCGCCCGTGCACCAGGCCACGCGGCGCAGCT
Organism: Paraburkholderia sp. CNPSo 3272; assembly: GCF_024206495.1. Classification (GTDB taxonomy): domain Bacteria; phylum Pseudomonadota; class Gammaproteobacteria; order Burkholderiales; family Burkholderiaceae; genus Paraburkholderia. The sequence continues at coordinate 77,257 of NZ_JAMBPQ010000016.1, forward strand.
GCCAGTCGGGATCGCCGAGCACGAGCGGCGTGCGTCCGAGCGTCTGCTCGACCTCGGCGGTAAAGTGCGCGAGCGTGATGGGCATGGGCAGCGTGGCCATCCAGCCAAGATCCTGCTCACCGAAGCGTTGTTCGCCGATCCAGCCGAACCTCGCACCCAACTGCGCGTTATTGCCCAGCTCGGGATGGCTGTCGAGCGGCAGATGGTAGGCGAACAGGTTTATGTCGTTCGCGAGCAGCGTCTTCAGGCGCCGGTACTTGCGGCCCGTGATTTGCGGCGCTTCGTTCTTCCAGAAGTAACCGTGATGCACGAGCACCGCGTCGGCGCCCCACTCGAGCGCGGCTTCGAGGAAAGCGAGCGAGGCGGTCACGCCCGTGGCGATCTTCTCCACGCGCCGCCGCCCTTCGACCTGCAGGCCATTGGGGCAGTAGTCCTTGAACCGCGCGGATTCCAGAAGATTGTTCAGATACAATTCCAGTTCGATCCGATCCATATAATCCTCTAATCTTCAGATGCTTAGACGCTTTTGGCTGTTCTTCGCCCAGGCGGTGACGGTCCTGCTGGCGTTGATGTTCATCATCGCCACGCTCAAACCGCAGTGGCTGCAGCACCAGGGGCAGTTCGGCAAGCAGCTTGCCGAACCGATCGTCGCACTGCGGGAAGTGGCGCCAGGTATCGGTGGAGGCGCCGCCCAGGGCTCCTATGCGGACGCCGCCCAGAAGGCTATGCCCGCAGTCGTCAACGTGTTCTCGAGCAAGGATGGGTCGCTGCCGCCCGATCCTCGCCAGAACGATCCGCTATTTCGCTACTTCTTCGGCGATCGCAACAAAAACCAGAAGCAGCAGGAACAGCCTGCCGCCAACCTCGGTTCGGGCGTAATTGTCAGTCCGGACGGTTACATTCTAACGAACCAGCACGTAATCGACGGCGCGGACCAGATCGAAATCGCGCTTTCCGACGGCCGCACCACCAACGCCAAGGTGATCGGCATCGACCCGGAAACCGATCTCGCGGTGCTCAAGATCAATCTGCCGAACCTGCCCACCATCACGCTCGGGCGCATGGACCAGACGCGCGTGGGCGACGTCGTGCTCGCCATCGGCAACCCGTTCGGCGTGGGCCAGACGGTCACCATGGGCATCATCAGTGCGCTGGGCCGCAACCACCTCGGCATCAACACGTTCGAGAATTTCATTCAGACCGATGCGCCGATCAATCCGGGCAACTCCGGCGGCGCGCTCGTCGACGTGAACGGCAACCTGCTCGGCATCAACACAGCCATCTACTCGCGCTCAGGCGGCTCGCTCGGCATCGGCTTCGCAATTCCAGTCTCCACGGCGCGCAGCGTGCTGGAGAGCATCATCACTTCGGGCTCGGTCACGCGTGGCTGGATCGGCGTCGAGCCACAGGACGTGACGCCCGAGATCGCCGACTCGTTCGGTCTGAAGGAGAAGTCGGGAGCGATCGTCGCGGGCGTGCTGCAGGGCGGCCCCGCCGACAAGGCCGGCATCAAGCCGGGCGACGTGCTGACCTCGGTGAACGGTGAGGCCATCACCGACACCACGCGCCTCCTGAACGTCATCGCGCAGATCAAGCCGGGCACCGACGCGAAGATCCACCTCGTGCGCAAGAACAAGGACATGGATCTGGACGTGCTGATCGGCAAGCGCCCGCCGCCGCCGAAGCAGCCGGCTCAGGAAGACGGCGAAGGCGACGACGACGGCGGTTGATGTCACGACCGCAGGCGGTGCATCGCGCCCTGCCCGCGGCCGGACTCGCAACCGGAAAACGAAAAGGCCGCGAACCGGGGTTCGCGGCCTTCTGCTTTTCTGCGGCTTTTCTCCGCCAAGCCAGCTGGGCTAGCTCGCCGCCTGACTCTCGTCCGCGGGCTTCTTCTCGCCCGTGCCGATGAAGATACGCGCCGCGATGATGCCCGCCTCGTAGAGGAGGATGAGCGGCAGCGCGAGAATGAGCTGCGAGAACACGTCCGGCGGCGTCACCACGGCCGCGACGATGAAGGCGCCGACGATCACGTAGGGTCGGATTTGCTTGAGCTTCTTCACGGTGACCACGCCCATGCGCACGAGCAGCACGACGATGATCGGCACCTCGAAGGTCACGCCGAAGGCGATGAACATGGTGAGTACGAAGCTCAGGTAATTGTCGATGTCGGTCGTCATCTCCGCACCGAGCGGCGCGTTGTAGTGCGCCATCACGCGGAAGATGGTCGGGAACACCACAAAGTACGCGAACGCCATGCCGCACAGGAAGAGCGTGTAGCTGCTGGCCACGAGCGGCGCGACGAGCTTCTTTTCGTGCTGGTAGAGACCTGGGGCGACGAACGCCCAAATCTGGTAGAGCACGACCGGCAGCGCGATCACGAAGGCCACGAGCATCGTGACCTTCATGGGCACGAAGAACGAGCCGGTCACGTCGGTCACGATCATCTTGCCGTCGCGCGGCAGGTTCTGCATGAGCGGACGTGCAAGCAGCCGGAATATGTCGGGCGCCCAGTAGACGAGCCCGACGAACACGACGATCACGGCAATGCCTGCGCGAATGATACGGTCGCGCAGCTCGACGAGATGGGAAATGAAGGTTTCTTCGGAACCTTCTTCCAGTTTTTGCTGGGGGTCGCTCACACCGGCCCTCTATTGGAAATGGTCGTGCGCAAAGGCGGATCCGCCTCAGAAGAACCGCGTGGGCCGGCGCAGGCTCGCCGGCGTGTGCTGCGCCACGCGCGCAGCGCCCGATTGGACCCGCGTGCGGCGCAGCGTGGCGCGTTTGTACCAGACCGGCGAGGCGCTCTGCTTCACGCGCCAGTTCTTGCGTTTCGCGCCGCTTGCGCCCGCGTTGCCGGAACGCCAACCCGATTGCGTCGCGACGCCCTCTATCGCATTGGCCGCAGCGCCTTCCAGGCTGGCCGGATCCGCCCCGCCTGCGATGCTCGGCGACACCGACGTGCCCGCGCTCCACGCGTCGTTCAACTCCGATTCATGCTTGCGCAGATTGTCCTGAACGTTCTTCTCGACGTTCTGCGCCGCGGCTTCGAACTCGGTCTTCATGCGGCGCAACTCGTCGAGTTCGATCTCGCGCGTGACTTCCGCCTTGACGTCGTTGATATAGCGCTGCGCGCGCCCGAACAGCGCGCCGGCCGTGCGTGCGACGCGCGGCAACCGCTCCGGCCCGAGAACGACCAGCGCGACGACGCCGATCAGCGCCATCTTGGTTAAACCGAGATCGAGCATGAATGGAGTTTTCCGTCAGCCTTGGCTGCCTTAGTGGAAACGAGCGGGAAACACGCGGGAAAACGTGTGGTGGCAAAAACGACGGCCGCCACGCGTTTTAGCGGTAGTCGTTCGAGCGCTGCGTCTTGTCCTTCGCTTCGACGTCGACTGCGCCGCCGTCGGCCGGAAGTTCGGGCTTTTGCGTGTCGGCGCCGGCGCCTTCGTTCTCGCGCATGCCTTCCTTGAAACCCTTCACCGCACCGCCCAGATCGCTACCGATATTGCGCAGCTTCTTGGTGCCGAAGACGAGCGCAACGATCAACAAGACGATCAGCCAGTGCCAGATGCTCAACGAACCCATGATTGACTCTCTCCTTAACCCCGCCGCCGCGCGAGGTGCGCGACGCGATAAATTGTGCCTGGTCGATGTTGCATGGTCGTGGCGTGCGACCGTTTAGCGACGCCCAAGTGTACCCACGCCATCCGTCATTTATACCGATTTTCACCGCCGCCGGCACTCAGCCCATGCGGTGCCACGGACGCGGCCCAGCGAGCAAATGCGCGTGCAGATGGTAGACCTCCTGCCCGCCGCCCGGCCCCGTGTTCACCACCGTCCGAAACCCGGTTTCGCCGCCCGTGTACGAGACGCCCAGCTCCTTGGCGAGCCGTGCGACCAATACAAACATTCTACCAAGCAGCGGTGCGTCGTTTTCACTGCAATCGGCAAGGGTGGAAATATGCTGGCGCGGAATCACGAGGACATGGGTTTCAGCTGCAGGCCGGATGTCGCGGAAGGCGACGAATTCTTCGTCCTCATACACCCGTGTGCTGGGAATATGGCCATCGGCGATCTTGCAGAAGAGACAGGTGCTGCGGTCGTGACTCATGGTGCTCCTGGTGAGCAAAGCCGCACGCGCCCCCGGGACCCCTCAGAACCAGGCGCGCGGGTTGTGCAGCGGCTTGTTGTCGTACAAGTACAGCCAGCCTTTGATGATACGGTACAACGTCCAGATTGCGACAGCCCACAAAATTGGAATGCCGACGAGCACGAAGATGAGCACGCCGCCGATCAGATGGCCGGCCAGCCCGAGCCAGAAGGTGCGGATTTGCCACGTGAAGTGCTGCTCATAGGGCGTGCCGAGCGCTTCGTCGCGTTTGAGGTAGTTGAGGATGATGGCCACCAGCACCGAAATGCCACCGGTCAGCCAGTACACCGCATAGAGCGCGTACAGCACGTGCGTGAAGGTGCGCAGGCTGCGCAAACGGTCCGCGTCGACGCCGTTGCGGTACGAAGGGGGCGGATAGTCGCCGGACGTGGACATGTTGTTTATCTCCCTCTGTAGAACGATGTACGCGGCGCAGAGCCTCAGTCGCCGTTCTCTTCGCGCTCGCGGCTCTTGCGCAGCGCCTTTTCTTCGAGACCCGAGAGGCCTTCGCGGCGTTCCAGCTCAGTAAGCACGTCAGCCGGACTCAGATCGAAGTGCGAGAGCGCGACGAGGCAATGGAACCACAGGTCGGCCATCTCGCCGACCAGCGCCTTCGGTGCGCCGCCCTGGCGCACGTCCTTCGCGGCCAGCACGACTTCGGTCGCCTCTTCGCCGACCTTCTTGAGCACCGCGTCGTCGCCCTTGTGAAACAGGCGTGCGACGTAGGAGGCGTCCGGGTCGCCACCCTTGCGGCTGTCGATGACCGCCGCGAGGCGCAGCAAGGTGTCGTTGGTGTTCAGTTGCGTCATTTGTAGATGTGTTCGGGGTCTTTTAGCACCGGGTCGACGGCGACCCAGCGGCCTTCGTCGACGGTGCCTTCGAATTGCTGGAAAAAGCACGAGTGGCGGCCCGTGTGGCACGCGATGCCCGAGACCTGCTCTATTTTGAGCAGCACGACGTCTTCGTCGCAGTCGAGGCGGATCTCGCTCACGTGCTGGACGTGGCCCGACTCCTCGCCCTTGAACCACAGGCGCTGGCGCGAGCGCGAGAAGTACACGGCGCGGCGCAGCTCGACAGTCTTCGCGAGCGCTTCGCGGTTCATCCACGCGAACATCAGCACGTCGCCAGTGGTGGCTTCCTGCGCGATCACGGGCACGAGGCCGTTGGCGTCCCAGTTGACCTTGTCGAGCCAGTTGGCATTGGCGAGGTCGTTGTCGGGTTTGCCGCTTTGAGTGTTGCTCATCACGTTACATCCTCACCGAAATGCCCTGGCCGGCCATGAAGCGCTTCGCCTCGCCCACCGAGTGCTCGCCATAGTGGAAGATGCTCGCGGCCAGCACGGCGTCGGCATGGCCCTTGACGATACCGTCCGCGAGGTCCTGCAAACCGCCCACGCCGCCCGAGGCGATCACGGGAATCGGCACCGCGTCGGACACCGCGCACGTGAGATCGAGGTCGAAGCCGCTCTTCGTGCCGTCGCGGTCCATGCTCGTGAGCAGGATTTCGCCCGCGCCGAGTTCGGCCATCTTGCGCGCCCATTCCACGGCGTCGATGCCCGTGGCCTTGCGCCCGCCGTGCGTGAACACTTCCCAGCGCGCGGGTTCGCCGAGCGTCGACGTGCGCTTCGCGTCGATGGCGACGACGATGCACTGCGAGCCGTATTTGTCGGCGGAATTGCGCACGAGCTGCGGATTGGCGACCGCCGACGAGTTCATGCTGACCTTGTCGGCACCGGCGTTGAGCAGGCGCCGCACGTCCGCCACGGCGCGCACGCCGCCGCCCACGGTGAGCGGAATGAAGACCTGCGAAGCCACCGCTTCGATGATCGGCAAGATCAGGTCGCGCTGGTCGGAGGTCGCGGTGATGTCGAGGAACGTGAGTTCGTCGGCGCCCTGGTCGTCGTAGCGGCGCGCGATTTCGACAGGGTCGCCCGCGTCGCGCAGTTCGACGAAATTGACGCCCTTGACGACGCGCCCGGCGGTCACGTCGAGGCAGGGGATGATGCGTTTGGGTAGAGCCATGATCTTGCCGAAGTTGCCAGTCGGTGTGTGTGCGGCGAGCACCTTTCGCGAGAAGGCTGCCGGCCCCGGTTCGGACGTGGCGCGCAGCCCATTGTCGCGCGCTTTGCGCCGTGCCTTGCGCCCTGAGGCGCAATAATCCCGCGCGAGCGCCAGTCCATTGATGGCGGCGCCGCGCCAAAAACAAAAGGCCTCCAGTGACGGAGGCCGGCGTTCGACGCTTTACGCGTCGTCCGATTCGCGCAGGCTGTCTGCGCGCGTTTGCGCGGCGGTGAAATCGAGGTCGCCCGAGTAGATCGCGCGGCCGCAGATCACGCCCTCCACGCCTTCGTCCTCGACTTCGCACAGTGCATCGATATCGGCAAGGTTGGAAAGCCCGCCGCTCGCGATGATCGGAATCTTCACCGCACGCGCGAGGCGCACCGTCGCTTCGATGTTGATGCCCTGAAGCATGCCGTCGCGGCCAATGTCGGTGTAGATGACGGACTCGACGCCGTAGTCCTCGAACTTGCGCGCGAGGTCGACGACTTCGTGACCGGTGAGCTTGCTCCAGCCGTCGGTCGCGACCTTGCCGTCTTTCGCGTCGAGGCCCACGATGATGTGACCCCCAAATGCGGTGCATGCTTCCTGGAGGAAGCCCGGATTCTTCACGGCGGCGGTGCCGATGATCACATAGGACAGGCCGTCGTCGAGATAACGCTCGATGGTGTCGAGGTCGCGGATGCCGCCGCCAAGCTGCACGGGGATCTCGTCGCCGACTGCGCGGATGATCTCGCGAATCGCGTCTTCGTTCTTCGGCTTGCCGGCGAACGCGCCGTTGAGGTCGACGAGGTGCAGGCGCCGCGCGCCGCGCTCGACCCAGTGTCGGGCCATAGCCGCCGGTTCCTCGGAGAAAATCGTCGCCTGGTCCATATCGCCTTGTTTGAGGCGCACGCAGTGACCGTCTTTGAGATCGATGGCCGGAATCAGCAGCATAGCTTCGGGTGTGTCTGGGAGTGGGGTTGAAGTCTGCAGCGCCGGCGGAAAAAAGACCCGATCCGACGCCGTTTCGCTAGTTTAGTACAACTCTTTCGGCGGCCTTGCTGACGCAAATCTGATGCCGCGGCGCTCGTGCGCGAAGGCGGCTGCGAGCGCCAGCGCCGCAGGAAGTCAGGGATTCCAGTGGACGAAGTTGCGATAGACGCGCAAGCCCGCAGCGGCGCTCTTTTCCGGGTGGAATTGGGTGGCAAAGATGTTATCCCGCGCCACGGCCGAGGTAAAGGCCGCGCCGTACGGCGTTTCGCCCACGGTGTGCGACGCATCCGCCGGAACCACATAGTAGCTGTGCACGAAGTAGAAGAAGCTTTCGTCGGGCACACCGTCCCACAGGGCGTGCGCGCGCGCCTGACGCACGCGGTTCCAGCCCATTTGCGGGACCTTGAAGCGCGAGCCGTCGTCCTGCAACTGACCTTCCAGATCGAAGCGCACGACCTTGCCGGGCAGCAGGCCCAGGCCCTTCGTGTCGCCTTCCGCGCTCCAGTCGAACAGCATTTGCTCGCCCACGCACACGCCCATGAGCGGCTTCGTGCGCGAGGCTTCGAGCACGGCGTCCTGCAGGCCCGACTCGGCGAGGCTGCGCATGCAGTCGGGCATCGCGCCCTGCCCCGGCAGCACCACGCGGTCGGCAGCACGGATCGCCTCGGGACGCTCGACGATGGCCACGTCGGCTTCCGGCGCGGCCTGCCTCAGCGCCTGCGCCACCGAACGCAGGTTGCCCATTCCATAATCAACAATCGCAATTGAAGTTTTCATCTCGAATCCGGCCTGCTCAAAAGGCCTTGCCCCTGGCTGTGTGGCGCATGTGCGCCGCGATGTGCCCTGATCTGTTCGAAGCCGTCAATGTACGCCAGTCGGCGCGTACGAGCCCATAAGCCGAATGGCTAATGTGGCGCGCATGCCGCATGCAGGCGACGGCCCCGGCGCGGCGCGCTCGAAGTCCGGCTCCGGCATGCGCCGGCACAGCGCACGCAGCGCGGCCCGCCTTCTGGTCTGTGAAAGGCGTCGCTTAGAGGCTGCCCTTCGTCGACGGGATCTTGCCCGCCTGACGTTCGTCCAGTTCGGCGGCCTGGCGCAGCGCACGGCCGAATGCCTTGAACACGGTTTCCATCTGATGGTGCGCGTTGAGGCCGCGCAGATTGTCGATGTGCAGCGTCACGCCGGCGTGGTTCACGAAGCCGCGGAAGAATTCGATCGACAGGTCGACGTCGAACGTGCCGATGCGCGCGCGCGTGAACGGCACGTGGAATTCGAGGCCCGGACGGCCCGAGAAGTCGATCACGACGCGCGAGAGCGCTTCGTCGAGCGGCACATAGGCGTGGCCGTAGCGGCGAATGCCCTTCTTGTCGCCAATGGCTTGCGCCACCGCCTGGCCGAGCGTGATGCCGACGTCTTCCACCGTATGGTGGTCGTCGATATGCGTGTCGCCATGCGCCTCGATCTCGAGATCGATCAGACCGTGTCGTGCGATCTGGTCGAGCATGTGGTCGAGAAACGGCACACCGGTCGCGAGCTTTTGCTCGCCGGTGCCGTCCAGATTGAGTTTCACGCGGATTTGCGTTTCGCTGGTGTTGCGAACGACTTGCGCGACGCGCATGGCAATATCCTTCAAACAGCCCGTAACAGGAGAGTGGGAGAACGAAGCATCGGCCTAACGCAGCACGAGCTTCAGGGCAGCGAGCAATTGCGCGTTTTCGTCGGGGGTGCCAACGGTCAGGCGCACACAGTTCGCAAGCAATGGGTGCATTTTACCCACGTTTTTGATCAGAATCCGGGCAGACAGCAGCGTGTCGAAAACCGCCGCCGCGTCGGGCACGCGCACGAGCAGGAAATTGCCCGCGCTTTCGAACACCTGGGCGCCCGGCAGCTTCGCCACTTCGACGGCCAGCGTCGCTCGTTGCGCGCGCAATTCGGCGGCCTGCGCATCGAGCACGTCCACATGATCGAGCAGCAGATCCGCCGCCGCCTGCGTGAGCACGTTCACGTTGTAGGGCGGACGCACCTTGTCGAACTCGTTGAGCCACGAGGGACGCCCGGCCAGATAGCCGAGGCGGATGCCCGCGAGCCCGAGCTTCGACATCGTGCGCATCACGACCACGTTGTCGAACTCGCCCGCGCGCGGCATCCAGCTTTGCATCGCGAACGGCTGGTACGCCTCGTCGATCACCACGAGGCTCTTCGCCTTTTCAGCCGCCGCGATCACGCGCTCGATGTCGGCGTCGTCGAACAGCGTGCCCGTGGGGTTGTTCGGGTACGCCAGCCAGATCACGGCGGGCGTGTGCTCTGCGATGGCCGCGAGCGTCGCGTCGAGGTCGAGCGTGAAGTCGGGCTTCAGCGGCACGCCGACGAACTCCAGCTGCGCGAACTTCGCCGACATCGCGTACATGACGAAGCCCGGCACCGGCGCGAGCACCTTCGCGCCCGGCTTCGCGCACGCCATGGTGATCATGCTGATGATCTCGTCCGAGCCGTTGCCGAGCAGCACGTCGCAGTCGGCAGGCACTCGCATCGTCTCTTTGAGCTTCGCGATCAGCGCCTCGGGACGCGGCGCGGGATAGCGGTTGAGCGCGACCGCCGCGAGGCGTTCGCCCAATTGCGCTGCAAGGTCGGCGGGCAGGGCAAACGGGTTCTCCATGGCGTCGAGCTTCACGAAACCGGAAGCGTCGGGCACGGGGTAACTCGTCATCGCGAGCACGTCGCGACGGATGATGTCTTGTGGTGTCGTCATGTCGAAAGGCGGCTCGCGAAAAGCGGGGCCGCCGGCACGGGCAGCTCGGCGAGCCGGCTGCCCTGGTTATCGTCGTGGTCTCTGCTGCGTGCGGGTCGAACCGAAGGTCAAACTGCTGCGCCCCGCGCGGCGTCTCCATGCCACGCGGCGGCTCACTCAACCGGTTTCTGCCAGTTGCGAGGCGTGCCTTACATCTGCTTCATGCGGAATTCGGCACTGCGCGCGTGGGCTTGCAGGCCTTCGCCGTAGGCCAGTTCCGCTGCGATCTCGCCGAGCGTTTGCGCGCCTTCCGCGCTCACCTCGATGAGGCTCGAACGCTTGATGAAATCATAGACGCCAAGCGGGGACGAGAAACGTGCGGTACGAGACGTAGGCAGCACGTGATTCGGCCCCGCGCAGTAGTCGCCGAGGCTTTCGCTCGTGTAGCGGCCAAGGAAGATGGCGCCCGCGTGGCGGATTTCGGCGCCCCACTTCTGCGGCTCCAGCGCCGAGATCTCGAGGTGCTCCGGCGCGATCTCGTTGGCGATGGCGCAGGCCTCGGCCATGTCGCGCACCTTCACGAGCGCGCCGCGGTTCGTGAGCGACGTGGCGATGACTTCGGCGCGCGGCATGGCGGGCAGCAGCTCGTCGATGGCGTCTTCCACGCGTTTGATGAAGCTCTCGTCCGGGCACAGCAGGATGGATTGCGCGAGCTCGTCGTGCTCGGCCTGCGAGAACAGGTCCATGGCCACCCAGCGCGGATCGGTCGTGCCGTCGCAAATCACGAGGATTTCCGAGGGGCCCGCGATCATGTCGATGCCGACCGTCCCGAACACGCGGCGCTTGGCCGAAGCGACATAGGCGTTGCCCGGCCCGCAGATTTTGTCGACGGCCGGAATCGTATTCGTGCCGAACGCGAGCGCCGCCACGGCCTGCGCACCGCCGATCGTGAACACGCGATCGACGCCGCCGAGCAGCGCCGCCGCCAGCACGAGCGGGTTCTTCACGCCGTCGGGCGTGGGCACGACCATGATGATTTCGCGTACGCCCGCGACCCGCGCCGGAATGGCGTTCATCAGCACGGACGACGGATACGCGGCCTTGCCGCCGGGCACATAAAGGCCCACGCGGTCGAGCGGCGTGACCTTCTGGCCGAGCACCGTGCCGTCGGATTCGGTGTATTGCCAGCTATGCGAGCCGCACTCGATGCGCTGCTTCTCGTGGTAGCCGCGCACCCGCGCCGCCGCCGCTTCGAGCGCCGCGCGCTGCTTGGGCTCGAGGCTCTCCAGCGCCGCTTCGAGTTCGCTGAACGGCAGTTCGAGCGCCGCGACGCTCGGGGCGGCAAGGCGGTCGAAGCGGTTCGTGTAGTCGAGCACGGCGGCGTCGCCGCGCGCCTTCACGTCGGCGAGAATCTGCGCGACGGAGCGCTCGATGGCCTCGTCCTCGCTCGCCTCAAAGGCGAGCACCGCGTGCAGCGCCTTTTTGAAGCCTTCGGCGCCGGAATCGAGTTTGCGCATCGTGATAGCCATGCTGGTATCCATCCGTTACGTTTGTGCGCGCCGCGCCCTTTGAGGCGCACAGCGCGCGAGGCGGCGCGTGATTGCGGCCGCCCTTCGCTTCTACCCGGTCAGCTCGGCTGCGTGCCGCGCGACGCGCGTTCGAACGCGTCGATGATCGGCCGCAGCGCGGCGCGCTTGAGCTTGAGCGCCGCCTGATTCACGACGAGGCGCGAGGAGATCTCCATAATCTCCTCGACCTCGACCAGATTGTTCGCGCGCAGCGTCCCGCCCGTGCTGACGAGGTCGACGATCGCGTCGGCGAGGCCCACGAGCGGCGCGAGCTCCATCGAGCCGTACAGCTTGATGAGGTCGACGTGCACGCCCTTGGCCGCGAAGTGCTGGCGCGCGGCTTCCGTGTACTTGGTCGCCACGCGCAGGCGCGCGCCCTGGCGCACCGCGTTCGCGTAATCGAAGCCGCCCTTCACGGCCACCGAGAGACGGCAGCGCGCGATGTCGAGATCGATCGGCTGATACAGGCCGCCGCCGCCGTGCTCGTTGAGCACGTCCTTGCCCGCCACGCCGAAGTCGGCCGCGCCGTACTCCACGTAGGTGGGCACGTCGCTCGCGCGCACGATGATCACGCGCAGGTTCGGGTCGGTGGTCGGCAGGATCAGCTTGCGCGAGGTTTCCGGGTCTTCGGTCACATGCACGCCAGCCGCGGCGAGCAGCGGCATCGTCTCTTCGAAGATGCGGCCCTTCGAGAGCGCAAGCGTGAGCGGCACGCTGGCCGCGGCCGCCGGCGTGGGCCTGGACTCGACCGTGCTCATTGCGCGCTCCCCTTGATCCGCTTCACATTCGCGCCGATCTTCGTGAGCTTCTCTTCCATGCGGTCGTAGCCGCGGTCGAGGTGATAGATGCGGTCGATCAGCGTTTCGCCGTCTGCGCACAGGCCCGCGATGACGAGGCTCGCCGAGGCGCGCAGGTCGGTTGCCATCACCTTCGCGCCCGAGAGCTTCTCGACACCGGCGACGAGCGCCGTCTTGCCGTCGATCGTGATGTGGGCGCCCAGGCGATTGAGTTCCTGCACGTGCATGAAGCGGTTTTCGAAGATGTTTTCGACCACCTGCGAGGTGCCGTCCGCGATCGTGTTGAGCGCCATGAACTGCGCCTGCATGTCGGTCGGGAACGCCGGATATTCGGAGGTGCGCACGTTTACGGCGCGCGCGCGCTCCTGCATGCGCACGCGCATCCAGTCGTCGCCCTCTTCGATCGTCACGCCCGCTTCGCGCAGCTTGTCGGTGACGGCGTCGAGGATGTGCGGACGCACGTGGCGCAGCGTAACGTCGCCGCCCGCCGCCGCGACCGCGCACAGGAACGTGCCCGCTTCGATACGGTCCGGAATGACGGTGTGGTGCGCGCCGTGGAGCTTGTCCACGCCCTGGATCACGAGGCGGTCGGTGCCGATGCCTTCGATCTTCGCGCCCATCGCCACGAGCAGGTGCGCGAGGTCGCCCACTTCGGGCTCACGCGCGGCGTTCTCGATCACCGTTTCGCCATCGGCGAGCACGGCGGCCATCAGCAGGTTTTCCGTGCCGGTGACCGTGATCATGTCGGTGACGATGCGCGCGCCCTTCAGGCGCTTTGCGCGCGCCTCGATGAAGCCGTGCTCGATGTTGATCTCGGCGCCCATCGCCTGCAGGCCCTTGATGTGCTGATCCACGGGGCGCGCGCCGATCGCGCAGCCGCCCGGCAGCGACACCTTCGCCTCGCCGAAGCGCGCGACGAGCGGCCCGAGCACGAGGATCGACGCGCGCATGGTCTTCACGAGCTCATACGGTGCGACGAGGTTGTTCACCTTCGAGGCGTCGAGCTGCACGCGCGCGCCGTTCTGCTCGGTACGCACGCCCATCTGTCCAAGCAGCTTGAGCGTGGTGCGCACGTCCTGAAGGTCGGGCACGTTGTCGAGATGAACGGGTTCCGCGCTCAGAAGGCCTGCGCAGAGAATGGGCAGCGCCGCATTCTTTGCACCGGAAACAGCCACTTCCCCTGCGAGCTTCTGCCCGCCGACGATGACGAGTTTATCCATGCCTGAGGTTTCCTGATCGGTGCGGCCGGCTTGCGGGGTCGCTTGATGTTGAGCTGCGCCGCTCGCGGCGGCGTCTTTGTCCTGGGTAATTCGCACTGAGATTCCAGATTATGCGTTCTGCCATTCGGCGGGCGTGAGCGTCTTCATGCTGAGCGCGTGGATTTCCTCGCGCATGCGGTCGCCGAGCGCCGCGTAGACGAGCTGATGGCGCTGGATCAAGCGCTTGCCGTCGAACGCTGAAGAGACGATGGTCGCGAAGAAGTGCTGGCCATCGCCTTCGACTTCGAGGTGCTCGCACGCGAGCCCTGCCGAGATGTACTGCTTGATCTGTTCCGGAGTCGGCAACATGAGTATGGCTCCTGCTTAGTGACGCAGCTTGTACCCGCTCGCGAGCAAACGCATGGCGAGCGTGGCCAGCGCCACGAAAAACACGAAAACGATCGACAGGCTCACGAGCGGGTTGATGTCGGACAGGCCGAAGAACCCGAAGCGGAAACCATCGATCATGTAAAAGAAAGGATTGAGCCGCGACACTTCGCGCCACAGGGGCGGCAGCGTATGCGTCGAATAAAACACGCCCGAAAGGAACGTGAGCGGCATGATGAGAAAGTTCTGAAACGCCGCGAGCTGGTCGAACTTCTCCGCCCAGATCCCGGCGATCAGGCCGAGCGTGCCGAGGATCGCCGAACCGAGCACCGCGAACGCGAGGATGTAGAACGGCGCGGCGAAGCTCATCGGAATGAACCAGATCGTCACGACGAACACGCCCGCGCCAACGGCGAGGCCGCGCACGATCGAGGCGAGCACGTAGGCGCCGAACATCTCCCATGCAGCGAGCGGCGGCAACAGCACGAATACGAGATTGCCTGTGATCTTCGACTGGATCAACGACGACGAGCTGTTCGCGAAGGCGTTCTGCAGCACGCTCATCATGACGAGGCCGGGGATCAGGAAGCTCGTGTACTCCACGCCCGGATACACCTCGACGTGCCCGCGCAGCGCGTGACCGAAGATCGTGAGATAGAGCAGCGCGGTAATGACGGGCGCGAGCACGGTCTGGAACGCGACTTTCCAGAAACGCAGCACTTCCTTGTAGAACAGCGTACGGAAACCGCTCATGCGAGACCCTCGACCACTTCAGGACCGTTCATCACCTGCACGAAGACATCCTCCAGATCGGCCTTGCGCACTTCCACCTCTTCGAGCTTGCAGCCGTTCGCACGGCACTTCGCGAGAATGCGCTCGACGTCGTCGTAGCTCGCGAGGCGCAGCAGATGCTGGTGTGCGCTGGCGCCCGCCGGATCGACTTCGAGCGCGCGCAGGTCGCTCGGTAGCACGCCTTCCGAGAAGCGCAAAAAGAGTTGCGTGCCGGCGAAGCGCTGCAGCAGCGCACTCGTGCGCTCGAGCGCGACCATCTCGCCGCGCCGGAGCATGGCGATGCGGTCGCATAACTGCTCGGCTTCTTCGAGATAGTGCGTGGTGAGCACGATGGTGTGCCCTTCGCGGTTCAGGCGCGCGATGAACTTCCAGAGCGTCTGGCGCAGTTCCACGTCCACGCCGGCGGTGGGTTCGTCGAGCACGATCACGGGCGGCCGGTGCACGAGCGCCTGCGCCACGAGCACGCGGCGCTTCATGCCGCCGGACAGCGCGCGCATGTTCACGTCGGCTTTCTCGGTGAGATCGAGATTGGCCATGACTTCGTCGATCCACGCGTCGTTGTTGCGCAGGCCGAAATAGCCGGACTGGATGCGCAGCGTCTCGCGCACGGTGAAGAACGGATCGAACACCAGTTCCTGCGGTACGACGCCCAGATTGCGGCGGGCGTTGCGGTAGTCGGCGACGACATCGTGGCCGCGGACGGCGATCGAGCCCTCGTCCGCACGCGCGAGGCCGGCAAGAATGCTGATGAGCGTCGTCTTGCCCGCGCCGTTCGGGCCGAGCAGCCCGAAGAACTCGCCGTCTTCGACCGTGAAGCTGACGCCCTTGAGCGCCTGAAGCGACTTGTAGCGCTTCTTGACGTTACGGATTTCTATGGCTGGCATGACTAATACGCCGCCCGTTTGCGAACGGCGCGGCTCAAGAGTGCATCAATGCTGCGGGGAAGACCGGAATTGGGGACGGCTTGTGAGGCCGGCTTTGCTGTCTCAGGGCACGCTTATTACATACCAAGCGGTACTTTTCGCGCCGAGGCAGCGCCCGAAAAACGGTTGATTATAGGCCAAGTCGGAAAGCGCGGCCTGGCCCTGGAGGGGAACGGCGTCGGCCCGGCAGTGCGGTGTGATACCGCGCGAACGCTAGCGTCCGGCCAGGCGACGCGGGTCAATGTCGCTCGTTGAGAAGCGAATCGACGCCGTAGGCGCGCGCGAGAGAGGCGAGCGCGGGGGGCAAGTTGAGCACGGCGAGGGAAGCGCCGCGCTCACGCGCGGCGCGCTGCCACGCGATCAGCACGGCGAGCGCCGAAGAATCGAACTGGGTGAGCGCTGCGCAGTCCACGGCGGTTGCGCCCGCCGAGATCTGCGCGAACCCGGCAGAGAGCGCGGCATTCGCGCTCTCGTGGGTCAGGTTGGCGCCGGTGGCGAAACGCTCGCTCACGAGGTCGCCTTGCCCGATGCAAGTTGCTGGTTACGCTGCGTGAGGAACTGGATCAGGCCGTCCACGCCGCCTTGCTGGATCTTTTCCTGGAACTGTTGCTGATACGCCTGAATGAGCCACGCGCCGAGCACGTTGATGTCATATACGCGCCAGCCTTGCGGCGTCTTGTAGAGGCGATAGTCGAGCTCGATCGGCTGGCCGCCGTTCATGACCGTCGAACGGACCACGACGTCGGTGTCGTCCGGGTTCGCGCGGAACGGCTTGTACTGGATCTGCTGGTCGCGCACCTGGGCGAGCGCGCCCGAGTACGTGCGGATGAGCAGCGTCTTGAACTGTTCGATGACCTGTTGCTGCTGTTCCGGCGTGGCCGTGCGCCAGTTGCGGCCCATCGCGAGCTGCGTGGTGCGGCGGAAGTCGGTGTACGGCAGGATCTTTTCGTTCACGAGCTGGGTGATCTTGCTGATGTCGCCGGACTGGATGGACTTGTCGCCCTTGATCTGGCTCATGACCTGTTGCGTGACCGTCTGGACCATCGCGTCGGGATTGCTGCTGTCTACCGTCTGGGCGAACGCGCCGCCGGCAAACGAAAGAAACATGGCGAAAAACGGGTACAGAAATAATTTTTTCATATCGAGTCCTGCTGGTTGGGGGACATCGCCCCGTTGGAGCCAACGATATCACGCGAGATCTATCGCACTGTGTCAGAAACTGCCAGCAAAGTGCGACAAGCGTTTCTGCTTGTTACGTCGGACGTATGTGTCAGACGAACGCTCCGGCGAGGCGTTTCACCACGCCGGAGCGCAGCGCTCAGCGCAGACGCAGCATGCCCGGGAAGCCGATGCGCGCGGGCGGAATCATCTGGTCGCCCGGCACCGTGGTTTCCGACGCGCCCACGGGAGCCGCGGCGCCAGCCGGTCCTTCCAGCGTGGCCGGCGCGGTCGTTGCGCCGTTGGGGTTTGCGGGCACCATGCTGGCCGCATTGGGCGTGGCCGCAGGCTCGCTGCCCGAAGCGGGGACCGCCGCACCGGCTGCCGCGCCTTCGTCGGTGTCGTCGTACTTCGGCAGCGGCGCACCATCGCCGTAATCCGGCAAGTTGCTGCCAGACGACGCGCGGCCATCAGAGAGCAGATAGCGGCGGCGCTGCAAATAGGCGTTGCGGATGAACGAGTACTTGTCGATCGCCGCGCCTTCGAGCAGGTCGCTCGCGCCAAGCAGGTTGGCGCGCGTGCTCACCACGTTGAGGCCGTAAAGGCCCCACGACAGCGCGGCCGGATCCACATAGGTGAGCGGATTGATGAAGTAGTTCGGCACGAGGCCGACGCCGTCACGCACCGTGCTAGGACCGAACAGCGGCAGCACGAGGTACGGGCCGGGCGGCACGCCATAGTGACCGAGCGTGAGACCGAAGTCCTGGTTGTGCTTGGGCAGCTTCGCGAGCGTCGCGACGTCGAACAGGCCGCCGAGGCCGAAGACCGTGTTGATCACGATCCGCATGATGTCCTCGACGCCGTCGGTGATCTTCAGCTGCAGGAAGTTGTTCGCGGCGTTGTACACGTCGCCGATGTTCGCGAAGAAGTTCGTCACGCTGTCGCGCACGGGCTGCGGCGTCACCTTCACGTAGCCCTGCGCCACCGGCTTGAGCGCGTACGTGTCAACCTTGTCGTTGAATGTGTACACAGTGCGGTTGAACCCTTCCCACGGATCTTCCTTCGACGGCGTCTGCACCGTCGAACAGCCCCCGAGTGCAAGCGCTGCGACGCCAAGCGTAATGGCGCGCATGCGTATGGTCGTCATTCTTTTTCTCCTTATTGGGCCGCCGAAGCAGCCGGTGCCGGTGCCGGTGCCTGAGCCGGTGCGGGCGCGGGTGCGGCAGCAGGCGCCGCGTCCGTGCTCGCGCCGCTCGACGGCTTCGCGGCGCCCGAATCGGCCGCCTTGCTATAGAGGAACTGGCCGATCAGGTTCTCGAGCACGATGGCCGACTGCGTCATCGAAATGGTGTCGCCGGCCTTGAGCATTTCCGAATCGCCGCCCGGCTCGAGGCCGATGTACTGCTCGCCGAGCAGGCCCGACGTCAGGATCTTCGCCGACGTGTCCTTCGGAAACTGGTACTGCTGATCGAGGTTGATCGTCACCAGCGCCTGATACGTGGTGGGGTCGAAGCCGATCGAAGCCACCCGGCCCACGGTCACGCCTGCGCTCTTCACCGGCGCGCGTGGCTTGAGGCCACCGATATTGTCGAACTTGAGTTTCACCGGGTAGGTGGCCTGGAACGACAGCGAACTCATGTTGCCGGCCTTCAGCGCAAGAAACAGCAGCGCGATAAAGCCCAGCACCACAAACAGACCGACCCAGAAGTCGAGAGCATTCTTTTTCATCGTCATCCCAATGAGAATCCGTTGCGGCGTCGCTCCTGTGCGCGCCGCGCGGCCGGGTCGCTACCCGGCGTCTTTAGCTGAACATCAGCGCGGTGAGCAGGAAGTCGAGGCCGAGCACCGCGAGCGACGCGTACACGACCGTTTTGGTGGTCGCGCGCGACACGCCCTCGGGCGTGGGCTTCGCCTCATAGCCCTGATAGAGCGCGGTGAACGTCACGGCGAAGCCGAACACGATGCTCTTCATCACGCCGTTGCCCACATCGGTCCAGACGTCCACGCCGCCCTGCATTTGCGACCAGAACGCGCCGGCGTCCACGCCGATCAGCAGCACGCCCACCACGTAGCCGCCCAGAATGCCGACTGCGCTGAAAATAGCCGCGAGGATCGGCATGGCGATCACGCCTGCCCACATGCGCGGCGCAACTACCACGCGCACGGGGTCCACCGCCATCATCTCCATGGCCGTGAGTTGCTCGCCCGCCTTCATGAGGCCGATCTCGGCCGTGAGCGAGGTGCCCGCGCGGCCCGCAAACAGCAGCGCGGTGACGACGGGCCCGAGCTCGCGCACGAGCGAAAGCGCGACCAGCAGCCCGAGCGCCTGCTCGGAGCCGTAGCGGTTGAGCGTGTAATAGCCCTGCAGCCCGAGCACGAAGCCGACGAACAGGCCCGACACGGCAATGATCAAGAGCGAATAATTGCCGACGAAGTGGATCTGCTTCGTGACAAGACGCGGCCGGCGCAGCAGCGGGAAGAATTCGAGGACGAGGCGCACGAAAAAGCGCGTGGCATGCCCCGCGCGCGCGATCGTTTCGAGCACGGTGCGCCCGATCGAGCTGATGGCGCCGATCATGAGCGGCCTCCGCCAATGCCGAAGTCCGCTTCGAGCGGCAAGTTCGACGGGTAATGGAACCGGAACGGGCCGTCCGGCGCGCCGTCGATGAACTGGCGCACGATCGGGTCGGTCGAGGCGCGCAGCTCGGCGGGTGTGCCCTGCGCCTGCACGCGACCGTTCGCCAGGAAGTACACATAATCGGCGATCGCGAACGACTCGGGCACGTCGTGCGTGACGAGGATCGAGGTTGCGCCGAGCGCGTCGTTGAGCGTGCGGATGAGGTTCGCGGTGATGCCGAGCGAAATCGGGTCGAGACCGGCGAAGGGCTCGTCGTACATCATGAGTTCGGGGTCGAGCGCGATGGCGCGCGCAAGCGCCACGCGCCGCGCCATGCCGCCGGAAATTTCCGAAGGCGCGAGGTCGCGCGCGCCACGCAGGCCGACGGCGTTGAGCTTCATGAGCACGAGGTCGCGGATCAGCTCTTCAGGCAGGTCGGTGTGCTCGCGCAGGGCGAAGGCGACGTTCTCGAACACCGACATGTCGGTGAAGAGCGCGCCGAACTGGAAGAGCATGCCCATCTTGCGGCGCAGGGCGTAAAGGCCGTCGCGCGACTGCGCGCCGACGTCCTGGCCGCCGAACAGCACCTGGCCGCGCTGGGCGCGAACGAGGCCGCCGATCAAGCGCAGCACTGTCGTTTTTCCGCCACCGGAACCGCCCATGACTGCCACCACCCGACCGCGCGCGAAGCGCATGTTCAGGCCGGACAGGACGAGCCGGTCGCCGTAGCCGAAGTCGACGTCGCGCAGCTCCAGTAGGGTCTCAGAGGTTGAGGGCACGTGGCTGACAGTCCATTTACACGAAGGCGGGATTATAGGGCCATCGTGGAAAACCTGCCGTGACGCCCCTGGACCCGTTGATGTAAGCCGCAAGCGCCCAGTGTTACGGGTTGCGGCCCCCTCGGCATCGGATCGCGCGCGCGACGCAGCCCGATGCCAGGGCGGACCATTATTGCGTAAACGCGTTGCGCAATGCAGCAAGCGCGGCAGCCGGGTCGGCCGCCTCGGTCACGGCGCGCACCACCGCCGCGCTGCCGGCGCCCGTGGCGAGCACCTCGGGCAGCACATTGCCGTCGATGCCGCCGATCGCCACCATCGGCACGACGCCGTCCAGCAGCTTCACGTAGCGGGCCAGACGCGCGAGGCCTTGGGGCGCCGTGGGCATCGCCTTGGTCGTGGTCGCGAAGACGGCGCCGCAGGCGAGGTAGCTCGGACGGAAATGAAGCGCCGTGAGCATCTCGAAGTAGCCGTGCGTCGAGAGGCCAAGACGCACGCCGGCCGCCGCGATCGCGCCGAGGTCGGCTTCGCGCAGATCTTCCTGGCCGAGG
The DNA here is from genome assembly GCF_024206495.1 of Paraburkholderia sp. CNPSo 3272. Lineage (GTDB taxonomy): Bacteria > Pseudomonadota > Gammaproteobacteria > Burkholderiales > Burkholderiaceae > Paraburkholderia. The sequence goes on from NZ_JAMBPQ010000016.1 coordinate 97,938, forward strand.
TGCACGCCATAAGCGCCGGCCGCGACGGCCTCCTGCCAGTGATCGTTGATGAAGAGCTGCGCGTCGTGCTTGCGGCCCGCCGCGACGCAGCGCTCGATTTCGCTCGTGAGCGCCGGAGACTTCGGCTGCTTGCTGCGCAGCTGCGCCGTCTTGACGCCGTAGTCGAGCACGCGCTCGACCCAGTCGGCCGTGGGCAGCACCGGATACAAGCCAAGCTTCGCGGGACACGGCGCGAACGGCTGCGCGGGCGCGGCGGGCAAGCCCAGCACGCGCGGAAAACGCTTGATGTCGACGGGCCAGGCGTCGGTCTGCTGCTCGTCGCCGTCGCGCCAGGCGAGCGCGAGCACGAGCGCGTCGTGCGGATCGAAGCCGCAGTCGAGGAACGCCGCCAGCGCCGGGATCCAGTCTTCCGCCAGCTCGCCCTCCAGCGCGTAGCGCTCGCCGCCAAGATGCAGCGTGGCGCGCGCCGCCTTCGGGTTTTCGCCCGCGGCTTCGATCACGCCCGCGCCGTCGGTCATCCAGCGCGCGATGTTAGCCAGATGCGGCGCCGCGTCGGTCACGATGATCAGATCGCCGCCGTTGGGCGCGTCGGGCGGCGTGAGACAGATGCGCCACGGCGCATGCGTGGGCTGCCAGTCGCCCAGGCGTGCGCGGATGCGCTCCGCCGTTTCGGTGAGTTCGTCGGCAGGCGGCCAGAACAGTTCGCGGTCCTGCAGGCGCAGCGTTTCAGTCATCGTTTGTCTCCATCCTGGTGCCAGAAAGGCATGCCGACCACGGGGGTGCTCGCGACCGCCGCTTCGCGCTCGGCCATCGGTCCGGCGAGAAACGCGGCGCGCCCGGCCTCGACGCCCTGCGCGAACGCGCGCGCCATCGCCGCGGGGTGCGTGGCCTGCGAGACGGCCGTGTTGAGCAACACGCCGTCGAAGCCCCACTCCATCACCTGGCACGCGTGCGAAGGCACGCCCAGGCCCGCATCGACGATGAGGGGCACATCGGGCAAGCGCTCGCGCAGCACGCGCAAGCCGTAGGGGTTGATCACGCCCTTGCCGGTGCCGATCGGCGCGCCCCACGGCATGAGCGCCTCGCAACCCGCGTCGAGCAGACGCCGGCCGATCACGAGATCCTCGGTGCAATACGGCAGCACCTTGAAGCCGTCCTTCACGAGGCGCGACGCGGCCTCGATCAGGCCGACCGGGTCGGGCTGCAGCGTGTAGTCGTCGCCGATCAGTTCGAGCTTGATCCAGTCGGTTTCGAAGACTTCGCGCGCCATGTGCGCCGTCGTCACGGCCTCGTTGACGGTGAGACAGCCGGCCGTATTCGGCAGGAGCGGCACGCCGTGGCGCTTGAGCAGATCGAAGAAGCCGGCCTCGGCGGTGCCCTCGTTCATCTGGCGGCGCAGCGCAACGGTGATCATGCCGGGGCGCGCGGCAGCCATCGAGTCGGCGAGCGACTGCAGCGACGGATAGCGCGACGTGCCGAGCAGCACGCGGCTCGCGAAGGTTTCGCCGTAGAGCGTGAGCGCGTCGGCGGTGGATGTGGTGGTCATGGGTGGGAATCCTTGGCGGTGTCGTGAACGCGCTCGCGATACATGCGATGCGCGCGACCGGTGGCTTGGGCGAGCGAGGCTCAGCCGCCGGCCACGGGGCTCACGACGTCGAGGCGGTCGCCCGCCTGGAGCGAGCGCGCGCCATGCTGGGTGCGCGCCACGAAATCGCCGTTCAGCGCGACGGCGAACGGCGGACGCGCGCCGAATGCGGCGAGCGCATCGGCGACAGTCGCGCCCTCGGGCAGCGTGATCGGCTTCTGGTTGATATGAATGTCCATGGCAAATACGTTCTCAAACTGCGGATTGTTTCTGGTGAGGCGTCAGGCCGGCTCGTGCGCGCCCTGCGCGTGCAGCATGTCGCCCCAGCGCGACGCGCGGCGCAGCGCCTCGAAGGAATCGGCATCGCTCACGCGGGCGGCGAGCAGTGCCTGGGCGAAGCGCGCGGCTTCGTCGGCGACTTCCGGCGCGATCATGAAACCGTGCCGATAGAGACCGTTCACGCGCAGCGTCGTCTTGCCGTCCCAGATGAGCGCCGGGCGGTGGTCGGGCAGCGTCGGGCGGCACTGCGAGTTCAACTCGAGGATGCGCGCCTCGCCGAACGCCGGATGCACCGCAAACGCCGCGCTCAGCAGTTCGAGCGCCGAGCGCACGCTCACGGGCGACCGGTCCTCGCCTTCGATCTCGGTCGCGCCGATCACGAAGACATCGTGTTCCTTGGGCGCGATATAGAGCGGATAGCGCGGATGCAGGAGCCGCACCGGGCGCGTGAGCGTGATGCCCGGCGCGTGCACGCGCGCGACTTCGCCGCGAATGCCGCGCAAGCCCGGCAGCGCCGGTTTGGCGCCCAGCCCGCGGCAGTCGATCGTCACGCGCGCGGGCGGCGGATTGGCCTCGTCTACCGCGGTGTGCCAGTGGGTTTCCACGCCGCGCGCAGCGAGCCCCGCCGCCAGCGCGGCCAGGGCCTGGCGATTGTCGAGCTGGCCCTCGCCTTCGAGCAGCCAGCCGCGCGCGAAGCGCCCCGCGAGCGCCGGTTCGGCGGCGTCGAGCTGCGCACCGGCGAGCGCGACGAAGTTGGCATCGGCGAGAGAACGCGGCGCGTTGGCGCGCACGCGTCGCTCGAAGAGCGGCGCTTCGGTGCGATCGGCGCTATGCCAGACCACAAGCGTGCCGTTGCGCTGGAAGAACACGGGCTCCGGCAACTCGGCCAGGATGCGCGGCCAGGATTCGAGCGACGCGACGCCAAGCTCGGTGATGAGCAGTTCCGCGACAGCGGCCTCCGCGAGCGGCGCAAGCATGGCCGCCGCGACCCAGGCGGCGGCTTCGCCGCCTTCGGGGCCGCCGCGCTCGTAAAGCGCGACGCGATGGCCCTCGCCGGCCAGACGCCATGCGACGAGCCGGCCGCTCAGGCCGCCGCCGAGCACGGCGAAGTCGGGCACGCTGCCCACGTTGGGGTTGCGGGCGCGGCTCATGACAGTGCTCCGTCACGCAAGGCGAACGCGATAAGAATAGGGGAACAAAGAGAATAGGCGGTCATCGTATCCTTTCCGTACGGCAGCAGCAGACGTACCCAAGGACGAAACCGGCTGGCAAGGCCGACCGTGGAGGCTATGCGGCGCAGACGGCCCGATACGGAATGCGTATACGAACCCAGGCGCCCAAAGCGCAGCCCGGCGGGAATCCTGGCGCCCCCCGCCTTTTCAAAACCCAGGCTGGGCGCCGGCCAAGACTTTCTGGAAACTTCCCGCGCCGGTATTACCCGGATCGGGTGCAAAGGGTTTCTCTCAGCCTCACTGGCGGCATGCCCGGCATACCGGTGAAGCACCCCTGTTTCGTCAACGACGATTAGACCACAAAACGCGCGCGGCCCGCAAACCTCGGCGGAGCCGGGGGTCGTGGTCTGGCACAATGCCCTGAACCCGGCTCTTTCGCCTCCCGAGCCCGCGCGGTGAGACAATGAGCGCCACGCTACGGCGGCGCCGGCGTGCGCTTTTGTCTGCGCCTCGCGCCGGTTTTAGCTCCGCCTGTGACGCGTTAAGACTCACTTAAGCGCCCGACGACAGAATCGCTGCAAAAATCCCTGCAACGCTGCCGCCGTGCGGCGCGCGGCGCATGCCCCAAGCGGGCCGCCACACCTTCAGGACGCACATGACCAACCAACCTGCCCGCGCCACGCCCGATCAGAACGAGCATCAGAAGATCACCGCGTGGAGCCTGATCAAGCCCTACTGGGTCTCCGAGGAACGCTGGATCGCCTGGGGCCTGCTCGTCGCGATCATCGTGATGAACCTGCTCGTCGTGTGGATCAACGTGCGCCTGAACGGCTGGAGCGCGGAGTTCTACAACGCGTTGCAGGCCAAGGACGTCAAGCGCTTCCCGCCGCTGTTGATGACCTTCACCGAGCTGGCGTTCGGCTTCATCATCCTCGCGGTGTATGGCCGCTATCTGCGCCAGATGCTCGGCTTTCGCTGGCGTCAGTGGCTCACCACGCGGTTCCTGAGCGAGTGGCTCGGCAAGGGCGCGTTCTACCGCATCGAGCGCGACCGCCTCGCCGACAACCCCGACCAGCGGATCAGCGACGACCTCCAGTCGTTCGCCACGACCACGCTCTCGCTCACGCTCGACCTGCTCTCCACGGTCGTCACGCTCATCTCGTTCATCACGATCCTGTGGACGCTCGCGGGCGCGCTCACCGTCACGCTGGGCGGCCAGCCGCTCGCGATTCCGGGCTACATGGTCTGGGCTGCCGCGCTCTATGCGGTGTTCGGCTCGCTCGTGATCCAGAAGGTCGGCCACCCGCTCGTGTCGATCAACTACCAGCAACAAAAAGTGGAAGCGGACTTCCGCTTCGGCCTGATCCGCCTGCGCGAAAACGCCGAGCAGATCGCCCTCTACGACGGCATGGACACCGAGCGCGGCAACGCGCAAGGCCTCTTCGCGCACATCAAGGACAACTGGTGGCGCGTGATGAAGTACACGAAGCGCCTCACCTTCGTGCTGAGCTTCTATGGCCAGATCGCCATCATCTTCCCGCTCGTCGTGGCCGCGCCGCGTTACTTCGCGGGGGCCTTCACGTTCGGCGTGCTGATGCAGATCTCGCAGGCGTTCGGCACCGTGAGCGACTCGTTCTCGTGGTTCATCAACAGTTACTCCACGCTGGTCGAATGGCGCGCTACCGTGAATCGTCTGCGCGAATTCGTGCGCGTGGTGCACTCGCCGCGCCTGAAGGAATCGGTCTCGCCCGCCACCGAGCACGGCGGCATCAACCTGCACTTCATCGACAACAACGAACTCGCCACCGAGCACCTCAAGCTCTCGCTGCCCAACGGTACGCCGCTCTCGGAGGTGCGCGACATCGCCATCAAGCCCGGCTCGCGCTGGCTCGTGCGCGGCCCCTCGGGCGCGGGCAAGAGCACGCTGATGCGTGCGCTCGCGGGCCTGTGGCCGTTCGGCGAAGGCTCGATCGACGCGCCTGTCGATGCGCGCATGATGTTCATCCCGCAGCAGAGCTATCTGCCCATCGGCACGCTCAAGGCGGCGCTCACCTACCCCTCGCCCGCCGACGACTACAGCGACGAAGACTGTCGCGAAGCGTTGCGCGCCTGCCGCCTCGAAGAGTACGTGGATCGTCTCGGCGAATCGGCGCACTGGACGCGCGTGCTCTCGCCGGGCGAGCAGCAACGCCTTGCGGGCGCGCGCGTGCTGCTGCACAAGCCCGACTATCTGTTCCTCGACGAAGCGACGAGCGCGCTCGACCCCGACAACGAAAGCCGTCTCTACAAGCTGTTCATGGAACGCCTGCCCAAGGCGGCGATCGTGAGCGTCGCTCACCGCGAGTCGCTCGCGGCGTACCACCACGACACGCTCGAGATCGAGCGCATGCCCGAAGAGCGAGTTGCCGCGTGAGCGCAAGCGCCGAGCGCCCTGAACGCGTCGTGCTGATCACGGGCGCGGGCTCGGGCATCGGCGCGGCGCTCGCGCGGCGCATCGCGGCGCCTCGCGTGGCGTTGATGCTGCATGCGCGCGGCGCGGATGAGGCATCGCGTGCCCGGCTCGCCGCCGTCGCCGCCGAGTGCGAACAGCGCGGCTCGACCAGCGCCACCGCGTACGGGGATCTCGCGCAGGCCGGCCAGGTGGCCGCGCTCGTGGACGCCACGCTCGCGCATTTCGGCGCGCTCGACCAGCTCGTCGCCAACGCCGGGCACGCGCAGCGCCAGACGCTCGCCGCGCTCGACGCCGCATCGCTCGAAAACGCCTTTGCGGCCATGCCAGCGGCGTTCGCGGCGCTCGTGCAACGCGCGCAGCCGGCGCTGGAACGCTCGGCGCGCGCCCGCGTGGTTGCGCTGAGTTCGTTCGTCGCGCACCGCTACCGCGCCGGCGCACCGTTCGCGGCCACGGCCGCCGCGAAGGCCGCGCTCGAATCGCTGGCGAAAACCGCCGCGGCGGAGCTCGCGCCGCACGGCGTGACCGTGAACTGCGTCGCCCCCGGCTATACGCGCAAGGACAAGGGCCCCACGTCGGAAAACGCGCCGGTGTGGGAGCGAGCGGCACAGGAAACGCCGCTCGGCCACGTTGCCGATCCGGCCGATGTCGCCGAACTCATCGCCTTCCTGCTCTCGGACGCCGCGCGCCACATCACCGGCCAGGTGATTCACGTCGACGGCGGGCGCACGCTGTAGCGTCCGAGCAGTTCGCGCGCGCCGTCGTTCGCTCGCTATCGAACTAAACCCTGAACTGAACTTCGAAATAACTATCGGAATACAACGATAGCGGGCGCCAAAAAATGCCCCTCGCCTCAGCGCGGTTTCGCACCGTAAAATAGCCCTCCAGCACACCGGAGACGGGCGGCGGCGCACCGCGCAGCCCGCCAGCGTCAAGCGCACACGCCACCCAACGCGTCTGCGCGAGCCGGGTCGCTTGCGCAGCACGCGCCGCTCACCCGGCTCGTTGCGCGCACAACAAATATGGGAGACACGCTGTGGGCTACTTTCACTGGTTCACCGAGTTGAACGCGCGCGAGCGGCGCACGCTCTACGCGGGATTCGGCGGCTACGCTGTCGACGCGTTCGACTTCATGATCTACTCGTTCCTGATCCCGACGCTCATCGCGACCTGGGGCATGACCAAGGGCGAGGCCGGCATGATCGCGACCAGTTCGCTGATCTCGTCGGCGATCGGCGGCTGGCTCGCCGGCATCCTCGCCGACCGCTACGGCCGCGTGCGCGTGCTGCAGTGGACCATCGCCACCTTCGCGCTCTTCACCTGCCTCTCCGGCTTCACGCATTCGTTCTGGCAACTGCTCGCCACGCGCACGCTGCAGGGCATCGGCTTTGGCGGCGAATGGACGGTCGTCACGATGATGATGGCCGAAACGATCCGCTCGCCGCAGCATCGCGCGAAAGCCGTGGGCACGGTGCAGAGCAGCTGGTCGTTCGGCTGGGGCGCGGCCGCCATCCTGTACTGGGCCTTCTTCGCCCTGCTACCCGAGGAATACGCGTGGCGCGCGTGCTTCTGGATCGGCATCGTGCCTGCGCTCTGGATTCTCTATGTGCGCCGCAACGTGAGCGATCCCGACGTGTTCGTCGCCACGCGCCGGGCGCGCGAAAGCGGCGCGGTGCAAAGCCACTTCATGCAGATCTTCGCGCCCGCGCATCTGGCCACCACCCTGCTCGGCAGCGCGCTGTGCACCGGCATGCTCGGCGGCTACTACGCGATCACCACGTGGCTGCCCACCTACCTCAAGACGGTGCGCCATCTCTCGGTGTTCAACACGAGCGGCTATCTGATCGTGCTGATCGTCGGCTCGTTCACGGGCTACATCGTCGGCGCGATCCTGTGCGACAAGATCGGCCGACGCGCCTCGTTCATCCTGTTCGCCATCGGCTCGTTTGCGCTCGGCATGGCCTACACCATGCTGCCGATCACCGACACCGCCATGCTCCTGCTCGGCTTTCCGCTCGGCATCGTCGTGCAGGGCATTTTCGCGGGCGTGGGCGCGTATCTCTCGGAGCTCTACCCGAACGCGATTCGCGGCTCGGGTCAGGGCTTCTGCTACAACCTCGGACGCGGACTCGGCTCGTTTTTCCCCATTCTCGTAGGCATGTTCGCGCAAACCACCTCGCTCGTGAAGGCGATCGGCGTGGTAGCCGGCGCGGGCTATCTGCTCGTGATCGTCGCGGCGTTGTGCCTGCCGGAGACAAAGGGCAAGGCGCTGACCGAGGAAGTGCCTGATGCCGGGAGCGAGCGAGCGTCTGCGGAGTCCACTGCACGATGAGCGCGAACATGCTGCAATACCGACCGTCCCTCCGTGTTGGGCTACCGGCATGAAAACGATCGTCCTCGGCGCCGGTGTGATCGGCGTCGCTACTGCGTACTATCTGAGCGAACGAGGCTGCGACGTCACGGTCGTCGAACGGGAACCGGGCGTCGCGCTCGGCACGAGCTTCGGCAACGCCGGCGTCATCGCGCCCGGCTATGTCACGCCGTGGGCCGCGCCCGGCATGCCCGCGAAGCTCATCAAGTATCTGCTCAAGCCTACCTCGCCGCTCATCTTCCGGCCCACGCTCGACGCCGCGCAGTGGCGCTGGATCGCGCGCTGGCTGCGCGAGTGCGATCTCGCGCGCTTTCGCGTGAACAAGCAGCGCATGCAGCGCATCGCCTATTACAGCCGCGAATGCCTGCACGCGTTTCGCGCCACGCACGCGTTCGAGTACGGGCGCAGCCAGGGCTATCTCCAGCTCTTTCGCAGCGACTACGACCTCGAACTCGCACAACCGGCGCTCGGCGTGCTGCGCGACGCGGGCATCGTCTATCGCGAGCTCGATGCAGCCGCCTGCGCGCAGGTCGAGCCGGGGCTCGCCTGGTCGCGCGTGAAACCGGTGGCGGGCGTCTATCTGCCCGAAGACGAGGCCGGCGACTGCGCACGCTTTACGCGCGAGTTGCGCTCCGTTTGCGAAGCACGCGGCGTCACGTTTCTGTTCGATACCGAAGTGCTCGCGCTCGAAGCCGCGGGCGGCAAGGTGAACGGCGTGCGCGTGCGCGCCGTGCCTGGACGGCGCACGGCGAACAACCGAAAGGACCGGCGCGAGCTGCGCCGCGCGCCGGCCGAAGTGCTGCGCCCGGCCGAGCGCAGCGAGCCCACCGACGACACGCCCTACACGCTTGCCGCCGACGCCGTGGTGGTCGCACTGGGCGTGGAGAGCGCGGCGCTCGTCGCGCCGCTTGGCGTGCGGGTGCCGCTGTATCCGGTGAAAGGCTATTCGGCCACGCTGCCCGTGGTCGACGAGCAGAAGGCCCCGCGCGCGGCGCTCATGGACGAGTCGCTCAAGACGGCGATCACGCGCTTCGGCCCGTATCTGCGTGTGGCGGGGACGGCGGAACTGGGCGACCACCGCGCGACGCTGCGCGAGCAGGCGCTGCAAACGCTCATGAAGGTGCTCGACGACTGGTTCCCGCACGCCGCGACGCCTTCGTCGGCGCAATTCTGGGTGGGGCGCCGGCCGATGGTGCCGGACGGCGCGCCGCTGCTCGGCACGTCGGGCGTGGATGGCCTGTGGCTGAACGTCGGGCACGGCTCGACTGGCTGGGCGATGTCGATGGGCTCGGGACGCGTGCTCGCGGATCTCGTCACGCAGCGCGTGCCGGAAATCGATCTCGATGGATTGACGCTGGCGCGGTATCGCCACTAAACGCCGGTCGAGACTCCAGCTCGCGGCGACGCCTCAATCCGCGGCGACGCCTCAATCGAGCGCGACGCTCGCCAACGCCTCGTAGCGCGCGCCCTGCCTCGCGAGCGTGCTCGAATACAGCACCAGCGATTCGAAGCGCAACGGCGGCAGCGCTTCGCCGCTGCTAGCCGCCGGCGCGCCCACGGCGTCGCGCGCGAAGCGCGCGAGCGTCACGTGCGGGCGGAACGCTCGCGCGTCGAGTGGCAATCCCACGTCGCCCATGAGTGAGCGCACGTGCCAGTCGAGCGCCGTGAACGCATCCGACATCGCGAGCACCGCCACCATAAGGCGCGGATGCGCACGTCCCGGCCAGCATTCGATATCGGTGACCTGCGCGGGCGGGATGAGCGGCGCGTGCTCGGCGAGCCGCCGCGACAGCGCGTGCCCCTGGTCGAACGACATCGCGCCGATGAATGTCACTGTCAGATGGAGCTGCGCATAGGGCACGCGCCGCGCATTGGGCGGCACGTCCAGCGCGGCGAGCGCATCGCGCGACGCCGCAGTGGGCGAAAGCGCGATGAAGCAGCGCCGCCATTGCTGCGTGTCACGATCGGTCTCGCGGGCTTCGGACATGATCGGCGGGCCTCGTTCGGTCGGGCAATCGCGTCATGGTAATCCTCTCGGGCGAGGCGCGCGCCCATGCAGACCCGCGCACGGACGTAAAAAAGCCGGGTCACCCTCGCGGGTGCCCGGCTTCTGTCGTTGCGTCTCCTGCGGTCTCCCGTGTGTCCCCTCTAACCGACCGTGTCGAATAGCGGGACACACCGGATTTAACGCGGCAACTCCGAGCTGCCCATCAGGTACGCATCGACGGAGCGCGCGCATTGGCGGCCTTCGCGTGTCGACCAGAGTTAGCGCTTTAGCGCTTACTCTGGTCCCAATCCGCGGTTTAACGCGGCAACTCCGAGCTGCCCATCAAATACGCATCGACGGAGCGCGCGCATTGACGGCCCTCACGTGTCGACCAGAGTTAGCGCTTTAGCGCTTACTCTGGTCCCAATCCGCGGTTTAACGCGGCAACTCCGAGCTGCCCATCAAATACGCATCGACGGAGCGCGCGCATTGACGGCCCTCACGGATAGCCCACACCACGAGCGACTGGCCGCGGCGCATGTCGCCGGCGGTGAAGACCTTGTCGACCGACGTGTAGTACGCCTTCTCGCCTTCGGTCGAGGCACGCACGTTGCCGCGCGCATCCTTCTCGACGCCGAATGCTTCGAGCACCGGCGAAACCGGCTGCGTGAAGCCCATGGCGAGCAGCACGAGATCGGCCTTCATTTCGAATTCCGAGCCCGGCACTTCAACCATCTTGCCGTCCTTCCACTCCACGCGCGCGGCGACCAGCTTCTCGATCTTGCCGTTCTTGCCTTCGAGGCGCTTGGTCGCCACCGCCCAGTCGCGCGAACAGCCTTCGTCGTGCGACGACGACGTGCGCAGCTTGATCGGCCAGTACGGCCACACGAGCGGCTTGTTCTCTTCCTCGGGCGGCTGCGGCAGCAGTTCGAACTGCGTGACGCTCTTCGCGCCATGACGGTTCGAGGTGCCCACGCAGTCGGAACCCGTATCGCCGCCGCCGATCACGACCACGTGCTTGCCCTTGGCGAGCAACTGGTTCGGCAGCTTGTCGCCGGCGTTGACCTTGTTCTGCTGCGGCAGGAACTCCATGGCGTAGTAGATGCCTTCGAGTTCACGGCCCGGCACCGGCAGGTCACGCGGCGTTTCCGAACCGCCTGCGATCACCACGGCGTCGAACTGGTCCTTCAACTCCTCCGGCGAGACCGTTTCCTTCGCCGTGTTGCCGATGTGCGCAGGTAACTCGCCACGGCCGATGAACACGTTGGTGCGGAACGTCACGCCTTCCGCTTCCATCTGGCGCATGCGGCGGTCGATCAGCCACTTTTCCAGCTTGAAGTCGGGGATGCCGTAGCGCAGCAGGCCGCCGATGCGGTCGTTCTTCTCGAACACCGTCACGTCGTGCCCGGCACGGGCAAGCTGCTGTGCGGCGGCGAGGCCCGCGGGGCCCGAACCGACTACGGCAACCTTCTTGCCCGTCTTGTGCTTCGCGACTTGCGGCGCGACCCAGCCTTCGGCCCAGGCCTTGTCGATGATCGCGTGCTCGATCGACTTGATGCCGACCGGATCGTCGTTGATGCCGAGCGTACACGCCGCTTCGCAGGGCGCCGGGCAGATGCGGCCCGTGAACTCGGGGAAATTGTTCGTGGAATGCAGGACGTCGATCGCGCTCTTCCAGTCCTGGCGGAACACGAGGTCGTTGAAGTCCGGAATGATGTTGTTGACCGGGCAGCCGTTGTTGCAGAACGGGATGCCGCAGTCCATGCAGCGTGCGCCCTGGATCTTCGCGTCGGCGTCGGAGAGCGCCGCCACGAATTCCTTGTAGTGCTTCACGCGCGTGAGCGGTGCTTCGTACGCCTCATGCTGGCGCTCGAACTCGAGAAAACCGGTTGCCTTACCCATAGGGTTCTCGTCTATCTCTATCTATTCGGTGAGGGGACCGCGCCCGCCGCCGCTTCAGTGAGCGCGGCGGGCGCTTCGTCTTCGTTCAGTCGTCGTCTTGCGGATCAGGCGGCCAGTTCTTCCTGGCTCGCCTTCTTCGCGCCGAGTTCGGTCAGTGCGCGCTTGTATTCCGTCGGGAACACCTTCACGAACTGGCGGCGCGCCGCATCCCAGTTTTCGAGCAGCGCCTTGGCGCGCGTCGAGCCCGTGAACTGGAAGTGACGCTCGACGAGTCCCTTGAGCAGCGCTTCGTCGGTCTGGCCCGTGTGCCACAGTGCGCGGTCCACGGTGCGCTCCTGTTCGGCCTGCTGCAGGACCGGGTCGAGCGCGACCATCGACTTGTTGCACTTGCCGGCGAAGGTGCCGTCCGGGTCGTACACGTAGGCGATGCCGCCCGACATGCCCGCCGCGAAGTTACGGCCCGTTTCGCCGAGCACGAGCACCGTGCCGCCCGTCATGTATTCGCAGCCGTGGTCGCCCGTGCCTTCGACGACCGCCGTCGCGCCCGAGTTACGCACCGCGAACCGCTCGCCCGCCACGCCGCGCAGGAAGGCTTCGCCTTCGAGTGCGCCGTACATCACCGTGTTGCCGCAGATGATGTTTTCTTCGGACTTGCCGCGGAAGTCGTTGGTCGGACGGATGATGATGCGGCCGCCCGAGAGGCCCTTGCCGACGTAGTCGTTGCCGTCGCCCACGAGGTCCAGCGTGATGCCGCGTGCGAGGAACGCGCCGAAGCTCTGACCCGCCGTGCCCTTCAACTGGATGTGGATCGTGTCTTCCGGCAGACCGTCGTGGCCGTACTTCTTCGCGACGACGCCCGAGAGCATCGCGCCGACCGTGCGGTTCACGTTGCGCACCGGCTGGATGAACGAGACGTGCTCGCCCGTTTCGATCGCAGCCTTGGCCTTCTCGATCAGCGTGTGATCGAGCGCGCGGTCCAGACCGTGGTCTTGCGTGTCGACGTGCTTCTTCGCGACTTCAGCGCCGACCGACGGCTGATAGAACACGCGCGAGAAGTCGAGGCCCTTCGCCTTCCAGTGCTCCACGCCACGGCGCGTGTCGAGCAGATCCGCGCGGCCGACCAGGTCGTCGAACTTGCGGATACCCAGTTGCGCCATGATTTCGCGCACTTCTTCAGCGATGAAGAAGAAGAAGTTGACGACGTGCTCGGGCTGGCCCGAGAACTTCGCGCGCAGCACCGGATCTTGCGTCGCAACGCCGACCGGGCAGGTGTTCAGGTGGCACTTGCGCATCATGATGCAGCCCTGCACGACGAGCGGCGCCGTCGCAAAGCCGAATTCATCCGCGCCGAGCAGCGCGCCGATCACCACGTCGCGGCCCGTCTTCATCTGGCCGTCGGCCTGCACGCGGATACGGCCGCGCAACTGGTTCAGCACCAGGGTCTGCTGCGTTTCCGCCAGACCGAGTTCCCACGGCGTGCCGGCGTGCTTGAGCGACGAGAGCGGCGAGGCGCCCGTGCCGCCATCGTGACCGGCGATCACGACGTGGTCGGCCTTGGCCTTCGCCACGCCGGCTGCCACCGTGCCCACACCCACTTCCGACACCAGCTTCACGGAGATCGACGAAACCGGGTTCACGTTCTTCAGATCGTGAATGAGCTGCGCCAGGTCTTCGATCGAATAGATGTCGTGGTGCGGCGGCGGCGAGATGAGGCCCACGCCCGGCACCGAGTAACGCAGCTTGCCGATGTACTCGGAAACCTTGTGGCCCGGCAGCTGACCGCCTTCGCCCGGCTTCGCGCCCTGCGCCATCTTGATCTGGATCTGGTCCGCCGACGACAGGTACTCCGCCGACACGCCGAAGCGGCCCGACGCCACCTGCTTGATCTTCGAACGCAGCGAGTCGCCATCCTTGAGCGGGATGTCCTTCACGACTTCGGGTCCGATGATCGACTGCATCGTGTCGCCGTTCTTGATCGGAATGCCGCGCAGTTCGTTGCGGTAGCGCTTCTCGTCTTCGCCGCCTTCACCGGTGTTCGACTTGCCGCCGATGCGGTTCATCGCAACGGCGAGCGTGGCATGCGCTTCCGTCGAGATCGATCCGAGCGACATCGCGCCCGTGGCGAAGCGCTTGACGATTTCCTTGGCCGGCTCGACGTCGTCGATCGAGATCGCGCGCGCCGGGTCGAGGCGGAATTCGAACAGACCGCGGAACGTCATGTGGCGCTTCGTCTGATCGTTGATCAGGTGCGCATATTCCTTGTACGTCTGATACGAGTTGCTGCGCGCCGAGTGCTGGAGCTTGGCGATCGCGTCCGGCGTCCACATGTGGTCTTCGCCGCGCACGCGGTACGCGTACTCGCCGCCCGCGTCGAGCATGTTGGCGAGAACCGGGTTGTCGCCGAAGGCGTCGCGGTGCAGACGGATCGCTTCTTCGGCCACTTCGAACAGGCCGATGCCGCCCACCTTCGAGGCCGTACCCTTGAAGTACTTGGCGATGAGGTCGTCAGCCAGACCGACGGCTTCGAAAATCTGCGCGCCCGTGTACGACATGTACGTGGAGATGCCCATCTTCGACATCACCTTGAGCAGGCCCTTGCCGACTGCCTTGGTGAAGTTGTAGACGGCCTTCTCGCCCGACAGGTCGCCCTTGAGGCCCTGCGCCATTTGCGCGAGCGTTTCCATCGCGAGGTACGGGTGCACGGCTTCCGCGCCGAAACCGGCGAGCAGCGCGAAGTGGTGCGTTTCACGCGCCGAACCCGTTTCCACGACGAGACCCGTGCTCGTGCGCAGACCGTGCTGCACGAGGTGCGAGTGGATGGCCGAGGTGGCGAGCAGCGCGGGAATAGCGACGTTGTCGCGGTCCGCGCGGCGGTCCGACACGATCAGGATGTTGTAGCCCGACTTGACCGCATCGACAGCTTCCGCGCACAGCGACGCGAGGCGCGCTTCGATGCCTTCCTTGCCCCAGGCCACCGGGTAGCAAATGTTCAGCTCGTAGCTGCTGAACTTGCCGCCCGTGTACTGCTCGATCGCGCGGATCTTCGCGATGTCCTTGAAGTCGAGCACCGGCTGCGACACTTCGAGACGCATCGGCGGGTTGATGTTGTTGGTGTCGAGCAGGTTCGGCTTCGGGCCGATGAACGACACGAGCGACATCACCATGTTTTCGCGGATCGGGTCGATCGGCGGGTTCGTGACCTGCGCGAACAGCTGCTTGAAGTAGTTGTAGAGCGTCTTGTTCTTGTTGGACATGACCGCCAGCGGCGAGTCGTTGCCCATCGAACCGACCGCCTCTTCGCCCGACATTGCCATCGGCGCCATCAGGAACTTGAGGTCTTCCTGCGTGTAGCCGAACGCCTGCTGACGGTCGAGCAGCGCGGCGGCTTCGGCGCGCGCGGTCGCGACGTCTTCCGCCTTCGGCTCGATCTCGTCGAGCTTGATGCGCACGGCGTCGATCCAGCTCTTGTACGGCTTGGCGTTGGCGAGGTTGTCCTTGAGTTCCTTGTCGTCGATGATGCGGCCGTGTTCCATGTCGATCAGGAACATCTTGCCCGGCTGCAGACGCCACTTCTTGACGATCTTCGACTCGGGGATCGGCAGCGTGCCGGCCTCCGACGCCATGATGACCAGGTCGTCGTCCGTGACGATGTAGCGCGCCGGACGCAGACCGTTACGGTCGAGCGTCGCGCCGATCTGGCGGCCGTCGGTGAACGCGATCGCCGCGGGGCCGTCCCACGGCTCCATCATCGCGGCGTGGTATTCGTAGAACGCCTTGCGGTTCTCGTCCATCAGCGTGTGCTGCTCCCAGGCTTCCGGGATCATCATCATCACCGCGTGGACGAGCGGGTAGCCCGCCATCACCAGCAGTTCGAGACAGTTGTCGAACGATGCCGTGTCGGACTGGCCCGGATAGATCAGCGGCCAGAGCTTCGGCAGGTCGTCGCCGA
Organism: Paraburkholderia sp. CNPSo 3272; assembly: GCF_024206495.1. Classification (GTDB taxonomy): domain Bacteria; phylum Pseudomonadota; class Gammaproteobacteria; order Burkholderiales; family Burkholderiaceae; genus Paraburkholderia. Next base: position 113,632 of record NZ_JAMBPQ010000016.1, read on the forward strand.
GCACGTGCGAGGCGATCGCGCCGGTACGGGCGTTCAGCCAGTTCACGTTGCCCTTCACGGTGTTGATTTCACCGTTGTGGGCGATCATGCGGTACGGGTGAGCCAGCTCCCACGCCGGGAACGTGTTGGTCGAGAAGCGCTGGTGCACGAGCGCCAGTGCCGAGACCACGCGCTCGTCCTGCAGGTCGCGGTAATACACGCCGACCTGGCCGGCGAGCAGCAGGCCCTTGTAGACGACCGTGCGCGCCGAGCACGACGGCACGAAGTATTCCTTGCCGTGCTTGAGCTTGAGCGCCTGGATGCGGTGGCTCGCGGTCTTGCGGATGACGTACAGCTTGCGCTCGAGCGCGTCAGTGACCATCACGTCCTTGCCGCGGCCGATGAAGATCTGGCGGATCAGCGGCTCGCTCGCCTTCACCGTGGGCGAGATCGGCATGGCATGATCGACCGGCACGTCGCGCCAGCCCAGCACGACCTGGCCTTCGGCGCGCACCGTGCGCTCGAGCTCCTGCTCGCAGGCGAGGCGCGAAGCGTGTTCCTTCGGCAGAAAGATCATGCCGACACCGTACTCGCCGAACGGCGGCAGCGTCACGCCCTGCTTGGCCATCTCTTCCCGATAGAACGCGTCCGGAATCTGGATCAGGATGCCCGCGCCGTCGCCCATCAGCGGATCGGCGCCCACGGCGCCCCGGTGGTCGAGGTTCTCGAGAATCTTCAGGCCTTGCTGAATGATTTCGTGGCTCTTCTTGCCTTTGATGTGGGCGACGAAGCCGACGCCACAGGCGTCGTGTTCGTTTTGCGGGTCATAGAGACCTTGCGCGGCGGGCACCGCGGCGCGCTGCTGGTGATCGTTCATGGGGACACCGTCAGAGTGGGGGCCGTTGCCAGCCGTTGAATCCGTTTTCTTGATTTACGCCGCTTACGTGACCGCTGTACGGCGTTGCGCGGGTACTACGTGCTTCCCGCGTTATGCGCCCAGGAGAGCCGAAAGGCGAATATACGCGACGAATCAAGGGGATGCAAATAAAAGGTGATGATTGAACCCCAATTATCGAGTTGGTGCATTCGCACATTTTTTTATTGGTGCCATATCAAAGACGGACAAAAGAAAACGGCATCCGGAGATGCCGTTTATCTCGTAAACATTTGATCCGAAAAGCAATCAGTGAGCACCAGTGCCCGGCTTGCGCTCGTCGTGTTCCGAACTCGAACCGGAGGAGGCACCGTTGCCGGAATCCTGCGAACCACCGGAATGGCCGCTCGCGCCACCCGGATTTCCACCCGATGTTGTAGCCGAACCACTCCCGGCGTGGCCGCCTCCGTGCGTCGAGGTCGAGCCAGCCGGGTTGGCGCCGGAGTGCGAGCTAGAATGGGGGCCAGATTTGGCGGCGCCATGCCCCGCCGGCTGACCGCCGCCTGCGCCCGATCCGGCCGCAGGCGTCGAAGCCGGGCTTGCGGTGGGCGCGGCGCCAATAGCGCCCTGCGTTGCCGCAGGCGTGCCCGGCGCCTCGCGCACCTTGCGCGGGCGCCCGCGCGGCAGCGGCGAGACGCGCCGGTTCGCCGTGCGCGACGCCCAATCGCGGTACGTGTCGCTGCCGAGCACCCAGCCCTTGAGCGTGGCCTGCATGAGCTGCGTCGTTTCGCGTTCGTCGAGCACCTGCTCGCAGAGTTCGCGATACGCGCGCTGACGCTCGAACGGCGTATTACCGAGCGCCCAGTAGAGCGGATGGTCGGTGATGAGGCTGTCGACGGTCAGGCCGATGTGATGCCGGTAGCTCGACCATCGATAGTCTTCGGGCGCCGTCACGAGGTGGCCGCGCACCGGTGCGAGCTCGACGACGCGGCTCGCCAGCAGGAAGAAGCGCTCGCCCTCGATGACCGTCGCGCGGTAGCGCCCCTCCCAGAGCGTGCCGCGACGCGCATAGCGCCGGTTGAAATGCGCCACGTAGCGCCGGCCGACCGCCTGCATTGCCTTGGGCAGGCTGGATTCGTCGGAGGGCGTCACGAGCAGTTGCACCGCGCCGGGCATCAAAACCCACGCATGCACCGCCAGATGATGATCGCGCGCCGCGGCCTTCAGGCAGTCGATGAACAGTTCGTAGTCCTGGTCATCGACGAACGCGGGCTGCTGATCGAGACCGCGCAGGATCACATGCTGTGGCTGATCGGGAACATAAAGACGTGCAAGCCGTGCCATGCTCGATTTTCCTGGTTCCGTTGGTGAATACCCGCAGACCCGCCAGGCCCCACCAGCGTTAGTTCTCGCTGGCATGCGGCTTCGGCGGAAAGCTCGCGGCGCTTAGTAAAAAAGCTCTAACGGTCGCGTCTGGTTTGTTGCAAACGTTGTGTTCATAATGAGCGGGCCTTTCATGGAGGAGCAATTAATATGAAATTAAAACAGGCGCTGGCAGGGGTCGCCGCGCTCGCCAGTTTCACGGCGGCACACGCACAATCCGCAAACACCTTCTACGTCACCACCGGCTGGTTCCGCTTCATGCCGCAGGACACCAGCGATCCGCTCAAGATCGACACCGTCGGCGGCGCGCCCGTCAACATGGCCATTCCGAATACAGGCGCCAGTGTCGGCTCGGCCGACACCGTGGGTTTCTCCCTCGGCTACTACATCACCGACCACTTCGCTACCGAAGCCGAACTGGGCATTCCGCCGAAGTTCGATATTTCCGGCGGCGGCAGCTTCAGCAGCTTCGGCAAGGTCGGCTCGGCAAAGCTGTGGAGTCCCGCGCTGCTGTTCAAGTACTACTTCAACAGCCCCGAAGCAAAATTCCGTCCTTACCTCGGCGTCGGCGTGACCTACGCCTGGTTCACCGACGCGAAGATCACCAACGGCTCCTTCGAACAGGGTGTACTTGGGGGTCCGACCAGTGTTTCGACGGATCGTTCCTGGGCCCCCGTGTTTAACCTGGGCTTCAACTACAACTTCACGAAGCACTGGTTCGCCGGTTTCTCGCTCTCGTACATCCCGATCAACGTGACGGCCACGTACCACACGACGCTGAACAACCAGTTCGGCACCCAGCGAGTCGCGGAATCGAAGATTCACCTGAACCCGCTCGTGACGTACCTGAAGGTCGGCTACAACTTCTAACGCCCTTCGGCGCCCCGCACTACCTCGCGCCGCCCCTTCGCCCCGCCCTTGCGGCGTCTGGCGGAGGGCGGCGTTTCCCGCCCGGCCGTGCACTTCCCTTCTTGGCGTCTCCATCGATTTTTCCCCGCCTTCGCATGGGCTTATCCTGATTCTATGCCTCTGCGAAAAAGCGTGCTGTCCCCGTAATCACCTGTTTTGTCACCAGAGAGCGAATCCCAGCCTGGCAGGCGTTTGCCCCCGGCGCGCTGCGCTCGTTCAAGGCTCGGGCACTGGAATTGCGCAATACTTGCCCTCCTGCCCTCGCCCTACCGCGCCCTTTTTCGTGCGCCCCGCGGCGAGCCTTTTTACCTGTGACTTTTCAACGACGGAGCCATACATGAGCGCCTTTCCGAACACGCGAGAAGCCCTCGGCGATTCCTGGACGCGCACCAGCCGACACGCGCGGCGCATCGCGCGCCGCGGCCGCAGCGCCGCCGCCGATATCACCGACGAGCTGCGTGATCTGCTCGCCGAGCTGGAAAACACGCTGGGCGAAGGAACCCAGGCCGATGCCGCCGCGCTGCGCGCCGACATCCGCAAGCGTCTCGACGCCGCCCGCGAGCGGCTCGAAGTGGCGCGTGCAGCCGCGCGCGACCATACTGACGCGGCCATCGCCGGCGCCGACGACTACGTGCACCGTAATCCCTGGCAGGCCGTCGCGATCGCTGGCGGCGTAGCGCTGGTAATGGGCGCCCTGCTGTCGCGCCGCTGAAGGAAGATCCGGGCGCCGGGCGCCCGGGCTGGGCCTCAAGCGTCGAGCGTGTGCGGCCCGATCACGTCGATACGGTCGGTGCAGACCGTATCGACGCCCCAGCTCACTAGTTGCCGGGCGCGCTCGAGGTCGTTCACCGTATAGGCGAGGATGAAAAGCCCCGCCGACTTGATGCGCTCGACGAGCGCCTCGTCCAGATGGCGATGGCTCGTATGGAGCGACACACACTCGAGCGCCGCCGTCTGCTCGCGCCAGTCGGCGGGCACGCGCTCGAATAGCAGGCCGCGCGGCAGTTGCGGCGCGCTCGCGCGCGCTGCCTCGAGCGCCGCGTAGGAAAACGACGAGAGCAAAGGCGGCATGCCCGTCTGCGCTTCTTGCTCCCACAGGCGCGCCGTTTCGGCGCCGACCATGCGCCCTGTCTCCACGTCGCGGCCCGTGCAAGGCTTGATCTCGACGTTCGCCGCAAGCCCCAGCTCACGACAGCACGCCGCGACTTGAGCGAGCGGGGGCATCCGTTCGCCTGCAAAACGCGCGTCCCGCCAGCTGCCCGCGTCCAGCGTGGCAAGTTCCGCGTAGCGCATGCACGCCGCCGCGCCGTGCCCGTTCGACGTGCGGTCCACCGTGTCGTCGTGGAGCAGGAACACGACGTTGTCGAGGGACAGCCTGGCATCGAACTCGACCATCGTATGGCCGAGGCCCGCACCGGTGCGCAGCCCCGCGAGCGTGTTCTCGGGCGCGAGCGTGCCGCCTCCTCGGTGCGCGGCAACGCGCGGATAGGGCCAGGACTTGATCAAATGGGCTCCCGGAAGGCAGGGGCGGTGAGATAGGGCGAGCCGCGCCCTCAAACGTCGTCGGCGACGACGAAGAGACGGCGGTACTCCTTCAGGGCGTAGCGGTCGGTCATACCCGCGATGTAATGCGCGATCAGCCGCGGCTGCACGGCGGCGTCCTGCGTCTGGTACGGCGGCGGCAACAGGCGCGAGTCTTCGCTGAACGCCTCGAACAGCCCCTTCACCACGCGCCGCGCCTTGTTGGCCATGCGCATCACGCGATAGTGGCGATACAGGTTGCGGTAGAGGAAGCGCTTGAGCGCTGCCGCCTGCGCGGCCACGCGCTCGCTGTGCGCGACGAGCGCGGGCGCCGTGCGCACGTCGTCGAGCGACTGCGGCGCGCACTCGGCGAGATTGCGCCGCGTCTGCCCGATCAGATCGACGATCAGCGTGTTGATGATGCGCCGCACCGTCTCGTGAACCAGCCGGCGGCCCTCGATCTGCGGATATTCGGCGCGCGCGGCGTCGTAGTGCGTTTGCCAGAGTTCGACCTCGGCGAGCTGCTCGATGGTGAGCAGGCCCGAGCGCAAACCGTCGTCGACGTCGTGGTTGTTGTAGGCGATTTCATCGGCGATATTGGCGATCTGCGCTTCGATCGACGGCTGCCGGCCGAGCAGAAAACGCTCGCCCAGATCGCCCAGATGCCGCGCATGCTCGCGCGAACAGTGCTTGAGAATGCCTTCGCGCGTCTCGAAGCACAGGTTCAGGCCGTCGAACGCGCCGTAGTGCTCTTCGAGCTCGTCCACGACCGCGAGGCTCTGCAGATTGTGCTCGAAGCCACCGTGCTCGCGCATGCACTCGTTGAGCGCGTCCTGGCCCGCATGGCCGAACGGCGTATGGCCGAGGTCGTGGGCGAGAGAGATCGCCTCGACCAGATCCTCGTTCACGCGCAGGTTGCGGGCGACCGAACGGGCGATCTGCGCGACTTCCAGGCTGTGCGTGAGCCGCGTGCGAAAGAGATCGCCCTCGTGATTCACGAACACCTGGGTCTTGTACTCGAGGCGGCGAAACGCCGTGGAATGGACGATGCGGTCACGGTCGCGCTGGAACTCGCTACGCGCGGCGGGCGGCGGCTCTGGGTAGCGCCGCCCGCGCGAGCGCGAGGCGTGCGCCGCGTAAGGCGCGAGGCCGGCCTCGAATGACGCGACCAGCGCGGCGCTGGCGTCGCCACCAGGCGCCTCGCTGCCTTCCTGAACACTATGGGGATCACTACGGTTATCGCTGCGGGTGTCGCTCACCGTTCCTCCGCAAAGGGTTGTCGCCGGCGCCGCCTCAGCTCTGCGTCGCGGCGGCGAGCGTGGCCTGCACGGCTTCGTCGGGCGCGCGGCCGATATGCGTCTCGCCGAAGCGCTCGAGCAGGATAAACTTGATCGCCCCGCCCTCGGCCTTCTTGTCGACCTGCATCAGCTCGACGTAGCGCTCGGCACCGAGCGCGGGCGCACGCACCGGCAGCTTCGCGGCCTCGACCACGCGCACGAGGCGCGTGCGCGAAACTTCGTCCAGCATGCCCATGCGCACCGAAAGGTCCGCCGCCATCACCATGCCGCAGCCCACCGCCTCGCCGTGCAGCCACTCGCCGTAGCCGAGCCCGGCCTCGATCGCATGGCCGAACGTATGGCCGAAGTTGAGGATGGCGCGCAGGCCGCCCTCGCGCTCGTCGGCGGCCACGACCGATGCCTTGATCTCGCACGAGCGCTTGACAGCGTGCGCGAGCGCTTCGGGCTCGCAACGGTTGAGCGATTCGACGTTGGCTTCAATCCAGTCGAAGAATTCGGCGTCGGCAATCGCGCCGGTCTTGATGACCTCGGCAATGCCCGCCGCCAGCTCGCGCTGCGGCAGCGTGGCAAGCGCGCCGATGTCGGCGATCACGGCCTGCGGCTGGTAGAACGCGCCGATCATGTTCTTGCCGAGCGGATGATTGATGCCCGTCTTGCCGCCCACCGACGAATCGACCTGCGAAAGCAGCGTGGTCGGCACCTGGATGAACGGTACGCCGCGCATGTAGCAGGCGGCCGCGAAGCCCGTCATGTCGCCCGTCACGCCGCCGCCCAGCGCGATGAGCGTGGTCTTGCGATCGGCGCGCGAGGTGAGCAGCGCGTCGAAGATCTCGTTGAGCGTTTCCCAGTTCTTGTGCGCCTCGCCGTCGGGCAGCACCACCGTGTTGACGTCCTTGCCGAGCGGCGCGAGCGCGGCGCGCAGCGCCTCGCCGTAGAGCGGGTCGACAACGGTGTTCGTCACGATCGTCACCGACTTGCCGGCGATATGGGGCGCGAAAAGCGCCGTCTGACCGATCAGGCCGGGGCCAATATGGATGGGGTAGGCGCGCTCGCCCAGTTCGACGTTGACGGTAATCATGCTCTGAACCTGTTGGGTTTCCGATGCACTGCCTGCTTCAGGACTCAGCGCCACTCACAGCGCGACCTGCGCCCTACTCGCGCGCCGTGGCCCGCACGACGCCGGCCATGTCGAGCTGCATCAGCACCATGTTGACGAGTCCGTTGACGGAAGGCCGGCCGGTTTCGATCACGAAATCCGCGACATCGCGATATAGCGGGTCGCGCACTTCGTACAGCGCTTCGAGCCGCGCCTTAGGGTCTTCGGTTTGCAGGAGCGGACGATTCTTGTCGCGCCGCGTGCGCAGCCACAGGTCATGCGGATGCGCGCGCAGATACACGACGAAGCCGCGCGCCTTGAGCGCCGCGCGATTCTCGGGCCGCAGCACCGCGCCGCCGCCGGTCGCGAGAACGATGCCTTCGCGCCCCGTGAGCTCTTCGATCATCTGTGCCTCGCGGTCGCGAAAACCCGCTTCGCCTTCGAGTTCGAAGATCACCGGGATGCGCGCGCCCGTGCGCGCCTCGATCTCGTGATCGGAGTCGAAGAACGGACGCTCCAGCCGGCGCGCGACCGCCCGGCCCACGGTCGTCTTGCCGGCGCCCATGAGCCCTACAAAAAATACATTGGCGTTTGCGTCCCGCACTTGCAGCGTTTCCTACGAAAGGTTGGTGCCGCAGCTTACTGGCAAAGCGGCGGCGTTGTCGAGCCTGCTGCCCCGTTGTTCCGGCCCCGACGAACATGCGGCTGCGCGCTTGCGGCCGGTCTGGGCAATCAACGAGGGTCAATTCGACTCCACGACACGCGGCGTGATGAACACCACCAGTTCGCTGCGCTGATCCCGGTGCGCGCGATGCGAAAAAAGCGCGCCCAGAACCGGTATTTTGCCCAGGAGTGGGACGCGCGTCACATCATCACGGTCATCGGTGGCGTCGATGCCGCCTATCGAGACCGTCCCGCCGTCTTCGATTTCCACGCGTGTCTGCACGTGTTTGGTGTTGATCGCAGGCCCGGCGGCCGTTTGCTCGCCGACACTGTCCTTGGCCACATCGAGGTCGAGTATCACGCGGCCATCGGGTGTGATCTGCGGCTCGACTTCGAGTTTCAGGCTGGCGCGCCGGAACTGCACGCCCGAAACGCCCTGCCCGACCTTCGCCTGATAAGGCAGCTCGGTGCCCTGCTCGACGACAGCCTTCGTACGGTCGGCGGTGACGACGCGCGGACTCGACACCACGCGCCCGCGCCCTTCTGCCTCGAGCGCGCTCAACTGGATGTCGAGCAGGCGCGTGGCGCGCGCGGCCAGCAACGTGAGCCCAAGGCCTGCGGCCTCGAAGCCGGCGATCGGGCCCGCCGCGAGGTCGTACACCGTGCCGTCGGCTCTCGTGGTCAGGCCGCGTGAGGGCGTTGCATCCACGGCCACCGGCGTCACGCCAAGACGCACGCCCAATTCGCGCGACAGCCCCTCGTCTCCCTCGACGATGCGCGCCTCGATCAGCACCTGACGCGCGGGCGCATCGAGCCGCCACACGAGCTCGCCGATCTGCTCGAGTCGGCCCGGCAGGTCGGTGACGAACAAGAGGTTCGTGCGCGCGTCAGCCACCGCCGTGCCGCGCTTCGACAAAGCGCGCTGGGTGCCCGAACCGGTCAGGAAGCGGCGCAAATCCTCGGCGCGTGCGTAGTGCAACTCGAACGACCGGCTCGCGAGCGGCTCCAGCTCCGCGGCCCGGGCGTGCGCCTCGTAACGCTGCCGCTCGCGCGCCGCCACCTCCGCGGCGGGCGCGACCCAGATCACATCGCCGATGCGCGACATCGCCAGGCCGCTTGCCTCTAGCAGCAGGTCGAACGCGGTACGCCACGGCACGCGGTCGAGGCGCAACGTCACCCGGCCGCGCGCCCGTTCGCTTGCGACGATATTGAGCTTCGTGAACTGGGCGAACGCATGCAGCACAGCCGTGAGTTCTGCCCGCTGGAAGTTGAGCGTGATCGGCCGGTCCGGCGGCAACCCGTCGTTGGCTGCGTCGGCGTCGCGAAGGCGCATCGGCGCGCGCATGGGTACGGGCGGTCCTTCGAGCGGCCCGGCTGCTGGGGCGTCGGTGCCGGGTTCGCGCGAAGGCTGGGAGGCGAGTTGGGACGCGCCAGCGTCGCCGTCCGCGAGCGCCTGCGAAGCGTCTTCGGGCGCAGGAGCATCGCTGCCTCCCGCGAACGGATTGGCGATCCACTGTTTCACTGCGGGCTCAGCCGCACCATCGGGTAACGGCGGCACTTCGTAGCGCGCGAGCGCCGCTGGCGGACCTGCCCACCCAGGTCGAGGCAACGGCACCGCGGCCCATGCAGCGCATGCAGCAACGCTCACCGTCAACCCGCCGAGGACAGCAACGCTCCGTTTGCGCACGCTCATTGCGCCGGCTCCGCCCAGGCGAGCGCGCGCGTCGTCCCACCCGCCGCGACGACGACCCGCGCCGGGCCGATTTCCAGCACGCGAGCGTCACCGACCGCCTCGCCCGCCTGCGCGGTCACGACGCCCTCGGGCGTTTCCAGGAGCGCGACGATGCGCTGCCGATCCTGCAGAATGCCGGCAAGGCGCCACCCGTCTTCCGCCCTCCCGGCCGCAGCCGCATGCGTGAAGGGATCGCGAGCCGCCGCTGCGGCAGACGCTACCGCCAGCGGCGCAGGGGGAAGCGCATCGTACACACGCAAAGTTGCTGAGACCGACAAGCCGGTCCCCGTGCGCCGGACTGCAAGCTCGGATGGCACCGTGAGTGCCGGCTCGCCCGCCAACCCTTCGAGCAGCCCACGCAGTTGCGCGAAGCTGCCTTGGGCGACCAGATTGACCGTCCTGAACGCCTCGGCTTGCGCGCCGCCCCCGGCGCCTGGCTCCAGCGCGTGCAACACGAGGCCCGATTGCGCAGCGAGTTGCGAGATGCGGCGAATGTCGTCGGCGGAATTTCCAGCACGCGGCGCACGCGAAGTCGTTCGCGCCGCAGCGTCGCGCAGCGCGGGCAGGCGCGCCAGGACTTGCCGGGCGTCGGCGTGGCGCCGTTGAGCGCCTTCCAGCGCGGCGCGCGCTTCATGCACGCCAAGCGGATCCCCGACAATACAGGCACCGCTCGCGATAGCGAGAGCCAGCACGGCCATCGACAGCCCGACAGCCAGGCGGCGGCGCGGGCTCCACGCGTAAAGCGGCGGCCAGCCGCGCAACGCGCTGCTCATGCCTGACTGCGCGAAAACGAGCGCCCGCTCCTGTCCGGCGTGAGCAGGCATTGTGCTCATGTCGCCTCCTTCGCTGCGGCGCCGCTCGATGCTCGGGACGCCTTGCGCGCTCGCGGTGCGCCAGCCCGCGGCACGGTGCTGGCGCCTTGCCAGACGAGATGAGCCGCCACGCGAATCGGTTCGCCATCGGGCGCACGCTCACGTGCAGCGCCAGCCGGCACGCCGCGCTTCAGTTCACGCACGCTCAAGGCCTCGACGTCGGGCAGCGAGCGCAGCCGTCCGAGCCAGGCCGCAGCCGCCGATTCGTCCGCCGCGCTCGCCTGCAGATCGGTTTCATCGGCGAACTGCGCGAGCTGCTGCAAGCCGACACCTGGCGCAGCGTCGCTTGCCAACGCGTCTGCAAGGGCTAAAAAGCGCGTCGTAACTTGCGCGTGCTGCCGGGCCAGTCGATCGCCGACTCGCCGCGCTTCGCTCTCCCGCGTGAGGCGCTGCGCCTCGGCGAGCGGTGCGCGCCACTGCGCCAGCGGCCGCTCCAGCGCCACGCGCCGAGCCTCGAGTGCGCTAAATTCGACGCGCTGCCAAAGCACGACACCCAGCGCACAAGCGCACCCGCCAAACGCCGCGGCGCCCCATTCGAGCAGGCGCCGGCGAAGCAGCCTGCGCATCGCGCGCTGCCGCCACGGCAACAGATTGAATCCACCGATGGCTTGGGCCGGAAAGGCGCGCACCCCGCGCGCGAGCGTCATTCCGCCACCCCGCGCAGCGCGAGTCCGAAGGCCACCGCGCACGCCGGGTCATGCAGCAGCGTCGCCGCGAGCGGCCACTCGACGTCGGCCAGCGGTGCGCATTCGAAGGGCAGCACCGGTGCACCCAGCGCGTCGCCGATGTCGGCCATCGTGAAATTCGCGCCGCGCAGCATGGCAAGCTCGCCCGAGACCTGCACGCAGCCGGCCTGTTCGCCCGCGACGAGGTCGCGCAGCGCCTCCACGAGATCGGCATGTTCGAGCGCGGGAAAGCGCATGTGCCGGATGACCGAGTCGTCGACGAGCAACCAGCCGTGCACGCCTTCCGGGCCGACCCAGATCGCCACCCAGGGTTCGTGCGCCGGCAACTCGTAGAGCGCCGCGTGCCGCATGGCGCGCAACGCCGCGTGCGCGTCGCCGTCCACGGCGCTCAGCGTGATGCCCGCCATGGCCGCGCATTCGATGCGCGCTTCGAGATGCTGCCGCGCTGTCGCCGCAATCGTCACCTGCGCTTCGTGGCTGCGTGGTGTGGCCGGGAGCACATCCCAGTCGACCGCCAGCTCGCCGCGCTCCACACCCGCGACACGCTCCGCCTCCGCCAGCACGAGCGGCTCGAGCGCCGCGTGAATACCCGATTCGTCCGTAGCGCCCGAGGGCGCCAGACGCGCGAGCGGCACAGTCGCGACGAGCGTCGCGCTCGTGGGCAGCGCCATCGCACAACGCAGCGACGCCGCGGCGCTGGCGCGCGGCAACTCGCTAAACACGCTGCGAAGCGCCGCGACGATGGCCGCCCGGTCGACGATCTCCGCGCCTGCGAGCGCTTCGCGCGCGAGCGGCGCGGCCGCCAGCCATTCGAGACGGACCGGCCCCGCCCCGAGAATGCGCCGGCTCAACACCGCGAGCGTGACCCCGCGTGCGCTTAGATCCACTCCCGCAGCAAAGCGGCGAGCGCCCAACAACAGCGGATTACCGAAACCCATCGCACCCCTCCCGTACGTGCGCGCGCCGCAAACCGTTCACGGCGCCACCATGAGGAGATTGTGCGAACCAGGGCGGCGCGCGAATATTCGGCCGAACGGCCAACGGTCGGTGCAAGCGCTATCCACGCGCGAGGGGCGCGTCTACAGTGCGAATATCAACAGAAGCGTCAGTACAAACGTCGACAAAAACAGCGGGTTGCGTGTCCGCGCCCCCATCAATGTAAGCATCTAGAAAGCCCGCGAGCGAGCGGCGGCTATAATCGCGGGACTGTTTTTCTGGTGTTCGTATGCAAGATCAGCTTCCTTCGTCCGTACCGCCTTCCACGCCGCCCGAGCCGCCCCGGCGGCGCAAGCGCCCGTGGTGGGCCACGCTGCTGATCGCCTTTTTCGGCCTCATCTTCGCGGGCGTGGTGTGCGTGGCGCTGGTGCTCGGCTACGCGCTCGTCGTGGCGACGCCCAACCTGCCGTCGCTCGAGGCGCTCACCGACTATCGCCCGAAGGTGCCGTTGCGCATCTACACGCGCGACCACGTGCTGATCGGCGAATTCGGCGAGGAGCGGCGCGATATCGTCCATTTCAAGGACGTGCCCGACAACCTGAAGAAGGCCATTCTCGCCATCGAAGACGCGCGCTTCTACGATCACGGCGGCGTCGATCTCGCCGGCATTGCGCGCGCGGGCTTCGTCGCACTCACCAACGGCCACGCCACCCAGGGTGCCAGCACGATCACCATGCAGGTGGCGCGCAACTTCTTCCTTTCGAGCGAAAAGACCTACACGCGCAAGATTTACGAGATGCTGCTCGCTTACAAGATCGAGTCGAAGCTCTCGAAGGATCAGATTCTCGAGGTGTACATGAATCAGATCTATCTGGGCCAGCGCGCATATGGCTTCGCGAGCGCCGCGCGCGTGTACTTTGGAAAGGATCTGAAAGACCTCACGCTCGCCGAGTGCGCGATGCTGGCCGGGCTGCCCAAGGCGCCGTCGGCCTACAACCCGGTCGTCAATCCGAAGCGGGCGAAGGTGCGTCAGGAGTACATCCTCCAGCGCATGCTCGAGCTGCACTACATCACCCAGCAGCAGTATGACGAGGCCGCGGCGCAGCCGCTCGTCGTCAAGGGCGCGGGCAAGGAATTCAGCGTCCACGCCGAGTACGTCGCGGAAATGGTGCGCCAGATGATGTACGCGCAGTACCACGAGGAGGCGTATACGCGCGGTCTGAACGTCGTCACCACCATCGACTCCGCCGATCAGGACGTCGCCTATCGCGCGCTGCGCAAGGGGCTGATGGACTACGAGCGGCGCCACGGCTATCGCGGACCCGAGGCGTTCATCGACCTGCCTACGGACAGCGACGAGCGCGAGCAGGCCATCGACGACGCGCTCGTCGAGCACCCCGACAACGGCGAACTCGTGGCGGCGGTCGTGACGGCGGCGAGCCCGAAGGAAGTGCGGGTCACGTTCATGGACGGCAACACAACGAGCATCACCGGCGACGGGGTGCGCTTCGCGCAGTTCGCACTCTCCGCGCGCGCGCAGCCGTCGCAGAAGATCCGGCCGGGCGCGATCATCCGCGTCGCGCGCAACAACGCGGGAGACTGGTCGATCACGCAGTTGCCGCAAATCGAAGGCGCGTTCATCTCGATCGTGCCGCAGGACGGCGCGATCCGCGCGCTCGTGGGCGGCTTCGACTTCAACAAGAACAAGTTCAACCACGTCACCCAGGCATGGCGCCAGCCGGGTTCGAGCTTCAAGCCGTTCATCTACTCGGCGTCGCTCGACAAGGGACTCGGGCCGGCGACCGTCATCAACGACGCGCCGCTCTTCTTCAGCGCCGCCGAAACAGGCGGCCAGCCGTGGGAGCCGAAGAACTACGGTGGCGGCTTCGATGGTCCCATGAGCATGCGTACGGCGCTCATGAAGTCGAAGAACCTCGTGTCGATCCGTATCCTCAACCACATCGGCACGAAGTACGCACAGCAGTACATCACGCACTTCGGCTTCGACGCCGACCGGCATCCCGCCTACCTGCCGATGGCGCTCGGCGCCGGTCTCGTCACGCCCCTGCAAATGGCCGCGGGCTATTCGGTGTTCGCCAACGGCGGTTATCGCGTGAATCCGTATCTGATCGCCGAGGTCACCGACCAGCGCGGCATGGTGGTCGCTCAGGCGCAGCCGCTCGTGGCCGAGCAGAACGCGCCGCGCGCCATCGACCCGCGCAACGCGTACATCATGAACAGCCTCTTGCAGAGCGTCGCGCAGCGCGGCACGGGCGCGAAGTCGAACGTCCTCAAGCGTACCGACCTCGGCGGCAAGACCGGCACGACCAACGACTCGCGCGACGCGTGGTTCGCGGGCTATCAGCACACGCTGGCCGCGATCGCCTGGATCGGCTACGACAATCCGCGCAGCCTCGGCGACAAGGAAACGGGCGGCGGTCTCGCGCTGCCGGTCTGGATCGACTACATGCAGAAGGCGCTCAGCGGCGTGCCCGAGTACAAGATGGCGATGCCGGACGGCATCGTTACGCTCGGCGACGAGCTCTACTACGCCGACGCCACGCCGGGCCACGGCTTCGTCTCGACAGTGGGCATCAGTCAGGCGGCGCTCGAAGCGTCGGCTGGCGGCGCATCGGGCGCCGACGATGCCGGTGCAGACCCGACGCCCGAGCACGTGAATGCGAAGGAGAAGGAAGACATCATGAATCTGTTCCGCGGGCACTGAGGCACACCGCAGGGCCATGAACAAACCCCAAGGGTCGGATCTATGTCCAACTCTTGGGGTTCAGTTCACAGTCTTGCGACTCGCGCCCGTTTCTTTTATGAGCTCACGCTTGCGCCCTTACGGCTCGAACCGTACCGGCTCGCCCGCCTGCTCCGTTGCATAGGCCGTGAGCGCCGAGAAGAACTCGGTGCCCGTGCGCGTATCGCGCCATTCGCCGTCGATGAAGCGATAGTGGAAACCGCCTGCCTTCGCCGCGATCCAGATTTCGCGCATCGGCGGCTGCAGGTTCACGATGATCTTCGTGCGATTCTCGAATTCGAGCGTCAGAACGTTGCCGCTGCGCTCGAGTTCGATGTCCGCTTCGGCCTCGTCCACGGCCCGCTCCACGGCCGCCAGCACGGCCTCCGCGCGGCTCAGGTAGTCATTGTCTGGCATGCTAAACTCCACCGGTTATTCATTCAGGGACAATTATGCGTGTCATTTCCCGGACGCGCGCAGCGGCCCCCAGCGCATGGACGCCCCGCGCGATTCTAGCGGCTTTTGCGATCGGCGCCGCCGCGCTCGCAGGCTGTGGCCAGCGCGGCGCGCTCTACATGCCCACCGTGCCGCCGCTTCCGCCCAAGCCCAATTTCGAAACCACGCAGCCGGAAACCGGCGCGACGCCTGCGAGTGCTCCGGAGTCGGCTTCGGCGCCCGTAGGCACGATTCCGGACACCTCCGGCACGCCGCTTTCGCTGTCGCCGGACACCGAACTCGGCACCACACCCGCGACCACCGGCAGCCCGCAGGCGGCTTCCGACGCCACGCCAATCCAGTAAGAACGCTCGCATGACCCAGTCCGCTTTTCACCGCGATAACGGCACGCTCTTCGTAGAAGGCGTCTCGGCCGCAGATCTCGCAGCACAGTACGGCACGCCGCTTTATGTGTATTCGCGCGCGGCGCTCACCGCCGCATGGCACGCCTACGCCGACGCCTGCGCCGGCCGCCGCGCCAAGGTGCACGTCGCGGTCAAGGCGAACAGCAACCTCGCCGTGCTCAACGTATTCGCGCGCGAAGGCGCGGGCTTCGACATCGTTTCGGCGGGCGAACTCGCCCGCGTGCTCGCGGCAGGCGGTAAAGCGCAGGACGTGGTGTTCTCGGGCGTCGGCAAGACCGCCGGCGAAATGCGCGCGGCGCTCGAAGCTGGCGTGAAGTGCTTCAACGTCGAGTCGATTCCCGAACTCGACCGCCTCAACGAGGTGGCGGGCAAGCTCGGCAAGAAGGCGCCGGTTTCGCTGCGCGTGAATCCGGACGTCGATCCGAAAACGCATCCGTACATTTCCACCGGCCTGAAGGCGAACAAGTTCGGCGTGGCATTCGACGAAGCGCGCCCGACCTATCGCGCGGCCGCGGCCATGGCGCACCTGGACGTGGTCGGCATCGACTGCCACATCGGCTCGCAGATCACCGAAATCGCGCCGTATCTCGACGCCATCGACAAGCTGCTCGAACTCGTCGACCAGATCGAAGCCGACGGCGTGAACATCCGCCACATCGACGTGGGCGGCGGCCTCGGCATCACCTACGATGACGAAACGCCACCCGACATCGGCGAGTTCGTGCGCACGGTGCTCGACCGCATCGAGGCGTATGGCGCGAGAACGGGCAAGGCGCGCGAGGTCTACTTCGAGCCGGGGCGCTCGCTCGTGGGCAATGCGGGCATCCTGCTCACCACGGTCGAGTTCCTGAAGCCGGGCTCGGAAAAGAACTTCGCGATCGTCGACGCCGCAATGAACGACCTCGCCCGTCCCGCCATGTACGACGCGTATCACGCGATGGAGCCGGTGGTTGCGCGCCAGTCCGCGCCGCAGACCTACGACGTGGTTGGCCCGGTGTGCGAAAGCGGCGACTGGCTGGGCCGCGCCCGCTCGCTCGCGATCGAACCGGGCGACGTGCTCGCGATCCGCTCCGCGGGCGCATACGGCTTCGTGATGAGCTCGAACTACAACACGCGTGCGCGCGCGGCCGAAGTGATGGTCGACGGCAAGCGCGTGCATCTCGCGCGCGAGCGCGAAAGCGTGGCGCAGTTGTTCGCGAGCGAGCGCGTGCTGCCGGACTGAGTCTTGCGTCCGCTCGCCCATGTAAAAAAGCGACGCCACGGCGTCGCTTTTTATTTGCCTGCCTGCGCGCGGTGCACCTACGCGGCGCCCGCACCCGCGCGCGAAGCACGCCAGCGTGCAAGCAGCCACACGGCCACGCGCCAGCCGAGCAGCGCCAGCATGATCGCGCCGTAGAGCTTGGGCAGCACGAGGTCGTGCTTGCCCGCCTTCATCCACCAGAAGTGCAGGATCGCCAGCACGCCGATCGCGTAGATGAGCCGATGCAGCGTCTGCCAGCGGCGTCCGAGCCGCCGCGCCATCGCGCGCGTGGACGTCACGGCGAGCGGAATCAGCAGCACGAACGCCGCGAAACCCACCGTGATGAACGGCCGCTTGCCCACGTCCTTGAACATCGCGGCGACGTCGAACCACTTGTCGAACCAGATGTAGGTCGTGAAGTGCAGCGTCGCGTAGAAAAACGCGAAGAGGCCCAGCATGCGCCGAAAGCGGATCAGCGTATTCCAGCCCGTGAGTCGTCGCAGCGGCGTGACCGCAAGCGTGATGCAGAGGAACACCAGCGTCCACAGGCCCGTGGACCGCGTGATGAACTCGATCGGATTCGCACCGAGCCCGTCTGTGAAGCCGAACAGCACGAGACGCGCGAGCGGATACAACGCCGCGACGAACACCCCCACGTTCGCCCACGGCAGCCAGCGCGGGCCCGTCACGCTCGCCGCACCCGCCTTTCGCGCAGGACGCGTCTGCCCCGCCCCCACGCGCGCTGCGGCCTGCGGTGTCGTCGTCGATTCCATCTCTCGCTCCATCAAGCTCGTTGCTCAGAAGTTCTTGCGCAGATCCATGCCCTGATACATCGACGCGACGAGGTCGCCGTAGCCGTTGTACATAAGCGTCTTGCGCTTGGGCTGGAAGAAGCCGTCCTCGCCGATGCGCCGCTCCGTGGCCTGACTCCAGCGCGGGTGATCGACGTTCGGATTCACGTTCGAATAAAAGCCGTACTCGTTCGGCGCGTACTTGTTCCAGCTCGTGGGCGGCTGGTTCGCGACGAAGCGGATCTTCACCAGCGACTTCGCGCTCTTGAAGCCGTACTTCCACGGCACGATCACGCGCACGGGCGCGCCGTTCTGGTTCGGCAGCACTTGGCCGTAAAGGCCCACCGTGAGCAGCGTGAGCGGGTTCATCGCTTCGTCCATGCGCAGGCCTTCGGAATACGGCCAGTCGAGAATCGGCTCGGCGAGGCCCGGCATCTGCGAGGGGTCGGCGAGCGTGATGAACTGCACGTAGCGCGCGTTGCCCGTGGGCTGCGCGCGGCGGATCAGTTCGGAAAGCGAAACACCGATCCACGGCACGACGATCGACCAGCCCTCCACACAACGATGCCGGTACACGCGCTCTTCGAGCGGCGCGAGCTTGAGGATCTCGTCGATGTCATAGACCTTCGGATTCTTCACCTCGCCCTCGACGCTCAGCTTCCACGGACGCGGCCGCAGCGTATGCGCGTTTTGAGCCGGGTCGCCCTTGTCGGTGCCGAATTCGTAGAAGTTGTTGTAGGTCGTGATGTCCTTGTAGGGCGTGACCTTGTCGAGCGCGATGAACCTGGTGTTCGTCTGCGCGGCGAGCTTCTGCGCCTTCGGGTCGCCGGGGGCGTATTCCGCAAGCGCCTCTCTTGCACCGAACGGCCCCGCGATGCCGCCGAGCGCGAGCGCGCCCGCTGCCCGCAGAATGCGCCGCCGCTCTTCGTATACCTTTTGCGGCGTGATTTCGCTCGCGCGGATGTCGTCACCGTTGAGCAAGATCCTGCTGCTCCGCTTGATCCACATATCGCTGCTCCTGCGTCTTGCGTGGCGTGCGCCGCCAGCACATTGATCGTATCTCGACCCGTCCTGCCGTGCAGCGCAGGACGTGGATCGACTGAATGACCTCAAGCGGGCAAACGCGCAATTCGCAGAAAACTTCCCGGCGGACGAAAAAAAACCGTCGGAGCGCGAGGCATCCGACGGTTAGTTCGTCTTGAGAGCGGATTCGGTTACAGCTTGCCGTAGCTGTGCAGGCCCGAAAGAAACATGTTCACGCCAAGGAACGCGAAGGTCGTGACGAGCAGACCCGTGAGCGCCCACCAGGCCGCCACGCCGCCTCGCAGGCCCTTCATGAGCCGCATATGCAGCCAGGCCGCGTAGTTGAGCCACACGATCAGCGCCCAGGTTTCCTTCGGGTCCCAGCTCCAGTAGCCGCCCCAGGCCTGCGCCGCCCACAGCGCGCCGAGAATCGTCGCGATGGTGAAGAACGCGAAACCCACGGCGATCGACTTGTACATGACGTCGTCGAGCACTTCGAGCGCGGGCAGGCGGTCCGCCAGCACGCCGCGCTCCTTCATGATGTACGCCACGCCCACCATGGCCGAAAGCGCGAAGCTGCCGTAGCCGATGAAGTTCGCCGGCACGTGGATCTTCATCCACCAGCTCTGCAGCGCGGGCACGAGCGGCTGGATCTGCTGCGCGTCGCGCGAGATCGAGTACCACATCAGGAAGCCCACGGCCGCGCTGATCACCAGCAGCACGAACGCGCCGAGCGCACGCGTGTTGTAGTGCTTTTCGTAATACAGATAGAAGAGCGCGGTGATGAGGCTGAACAGCACGAACACTTCGTAGAGGTTCGAGATGGGAATGTGCCCGACGTCCGCGCCGATGAGGTAGGACTCGTACCAGCGCACCATCAGGCCGACGAAGCCCATGAGCACCGCCGCCCACGTGAGTTTCGAGCCGATCGAGCCGCCCGAGGGCGAGCGCGAAAGCAGGCCGATCCAGTAGAACAGCGTGGCGAGCACGAACAGCGCGCTCATCCACAGAATGGCCGACTGGCTGGAGAGGAAATACTTGAGGAAGAAGGCCTGATCCGCGCGCGCGAGATCGCCCTGGTAGATCTGGATCGCGAACAGCGCGAGCACTGCGATGCCGGCCATGAGCAGCCGCGCTGGCTTCCAGCGCCACCCCAGTACGACGAGTGCCGGCGTCGTGCCGCAGAGCACCAGCTTGTCGTAATAGTTCATGTGCGCGTGGTAGCGCGAGAGCGCGAAGCCCGCGCCCGCCACGAGCGCCAGCGCGAACAGCCAGTCCACCACCGTCAGGCGGCGCAGGAAAGGGCGTTCGTCGAACAGAATATCGGCGAGGGGATCGCGCTCACTTGCGGCGCCGTGCGCCACAGCGGCATTGGCCACCTGCGCACGTTCGGCGCGCCGGGCCTTCGCGGAGGAGGAAACCTGAGACAAGTCCATGGGCTTACCGGTGTTGATCGTGAGTGGCTGCAATCGCGTGCGTGGATCAGGGCGCACGGTCCGTGCCGCTGCCGTTCGTGTCGCCCGCCTGGTTGGTGGCGCCTGTTTGCGGCGCCGCGCCTAGCGCACGGCCGACCGCGTCGCGGGTACGGGCGAACTCCTTCTCGAAGTCGAGGGTACGGCGGGCGGTCGACATCGCCATGATGACGTCGACGCCGTGGTCCTGACCGTCCTGACCCTTCCGGTCCTTCAGCCAGAACCACACACGCCGCTCACGCACGTAAAACATCGAGAAGATGCCGAGCACGAGCAACAGGCTGCCAAGATACACGACTTTCTTGCCCGGCGCGCGCGTCAACTGAAATACCGAAGCTTGCACCTGCTTGAATGAATCGAGCTGTAGATAGACAGGAGATCCATACAGGAAGCTGTCGGATATCGCGTTGATCGAATCCTGTACGAAGCGCGCGGCGTCGGCATCGGGCTTCAGGTCCGGCTCGCCTGCCTGCTCCCGCGCGAGTTGCCAGAGGTCCCATGTCGCGCCCTCGAGCATGCGCAGCAGGAGGCTCGCGGCCTTTTCCTGCTGCTCCTTCGGCACCGATTTGTCAATGAACGCCGCCACGGCCTGGAAGCCGCCTGCGGCACCTGCAGCCCCCGCAGCGCCTGCCTGCGGGGCGTCCGATCCCGCGAACAGGGTCAAGACGCGCTCGGCGCTGTCCTCGAGATGCTGTTGCAACTCGCGGTTCGAAGCGGGGACTGAGCGCGCGGCGAAACGCTTCGCGGCCTGCGCGCGCAATGCGGGGTCCTCGAAGGCCGCGCGCAGCATCATCCACTCTTTCGGCGTGCCGCCGCTGTCGGCGGGAATTCGCAGGTAGCGGAACGGATCGTCGGGATTCTCGCGCATGCCCGCGAGGAACATGCGATCGCCGCCGCCCACGTCCACGGGCAGCATGTAATTGTTGTACTCGCGCGCCTGGCCGTCCTTGTCGCGCACCTTGTACTGTACCGAGGGGCCGACGTTATGCAGGTCGAGCGGCTTCGAGCTCTTCGCACCGGAGCCGAGGCGCTCGTCGAACGCTTCCTTGAGCGACTGGTGCGCCACGCCGCGCGCGTCGTTCGCGCCGCTGCCATTCGAGATGTTCTCGACGTTGATCGCGCGGAAGTCCGCGAATTCGATCGTCTGCCCATCCACGCCCGGCAGCGCCTGGCCAGCAGGCACCGCGAGCGGCGCCGAATTGCCGATCGTGCCGCCGAACGGGAAGGTCTTCGCGCTTGCACCCGACATGGGCCACGCCGTCATCGACATCTGCGAGCCGCCGTCCTGGAAGCTCGACTGATAAATCGACACGCCGTCGTACTCGAACGGCTCGTTCACCTCGATGCGCGCCGGAACGCGCTGGCCCGTCTTGTGATCGATCACGACGATGTCGCTCGCGAACAGCTTGGGCATGCCGGTCGAGTAGTAATCGACGATGAACTTGTTGAGCTGGATGGAGAACGGCAGGTCCTGAATCAGCGAGCCGTCGGGCTGGTTGAGGATGGCCGTGGAGACGAACTGGCCCTCGGGTACCCACGCGTAGCCGCGGAAGGTCGGGTTCGACTGCGAGAGCCGGTGCTCGGGGGGAATGTCGTTGATGACTGCGTTGCTGCGGATCGGCGTCTTGTCGAACAGCCACATCTGGAATTTGATCGGCAGATTGCTGTCGAGCAGGCCGCCGAGGCAGATGATCACGATCGCGAGGTGCGCGAAGATGTAGCCGATCTTCGTAAGCGCACCGCGCTTGGCCGCGATGAGCGTCGCGCCATCGCTCTCGCGCGTGACGAACCGGTAGCCCATGCGCCCCGCCAGCTTGCCGAGCGTGGCGGCCGTTTGCTCGCGCGTGCCGTCCTCTACCGCGAACTCGCCCTTGTGATGGAACGCGCGCAGGCTGCCTTCGCGGACCTTGTCCTTCCAGCTCTTCATGTCGGCGAGCATCTTTGGCGCGTTGCGGATCACGCACAGCGAGACCGACACCACGAGAAAGCCGAGGATCGTCATGAACCACCACGCGCTGTAGACCGTGTAGAGGCTCAGCGAGCGGAAGATATCGGCCCAGAAAGGGCCGAACTGGTTGACGTAGTTCGGGTACGGGTCGTCCTGCGTGAGCACCGTGCCGATGATGCTCGCAATGGCGAGCACGACGAGCAGCGCAATCGCGAAGCGCATCGAACTGATCAGCTCGACGGCGACTTTCACCGCCTTCTGGCGAACATTCAACTGCAAACCCTGCGTGGTGACGCTCATTCAAACTCCGCTTTATCGCTTTTGCTGGCTTCTCGCCGATCAGGCGCTACAGCAAAAAAGGGTGCAGGCGCGCCGTCGGCGTGACGACGCCCTCACCCTTTTCTTGTTTTCCGGCCGGCCGCGCCGTGAAACTGCTGATCAAACGTGCGGCAAACCGATTACGCTCAATGCAGCCCGGCGGCGTAATCGGCGACGGCCTTGATCTCGTCGTCCGAGAGCCGGTGCGCGATGGTTCGCATCGGATCGTTATTGTTACGCGTGCCCTGCTGGAAAGCATTGAGTTGTGCAACGACATATTCCGACCACTGGCCCGAAAGACGCGGAAACTGGATCGGAATCCCCTGGCCCGTGGGTCCGTGGCACGCTGCACAGGCTGGCACGCCCTTGTCGGCGATGCCGCCGCGCCAGATCGACTGGCCAAACGGCACGGTCTTCGCGTCGTGCGCGTAGCCGGGTTTGGGTGTCTGGGAGGCGAACCAGGCTGCGACGTTGATCATATCCTGGTCTGACAGCGCGGCAGCGAAGCCGGCCATGATGGGGTTTGCGCGCGCCGCCGGCTTGCCGCCGGGCTGCGGTTTGAAGTCCTTGAGTTGCTTGACGAGATAGTCGGCGTGCTGGCCGGCGAGCTTGGGATACGCGCCGCCGGAGCTGTTACCGTCCGCCGCGTGACAGGCCGCGCATACCTGCGCAGCAATGGCTTGCCCCCGGGCGACGTCGGGCTTGGCCGGCGTTCCCTGATCCGCCGCGCTTGCCTGCCCCGCCATCATGAATAGACCTGCTGTAAGACCTGACGCTATCGCACTCTCGAATACCTTCAAGCACTTGCCCAGTCGATTCATTCGCGCACCTTGTTTCGTCTTGTGGGAATCAGGTTCTGCAATGGACGACAGCGACCGTCTACCTCGAAGGCCCGCGCTGGCCTCACTGGTATTCAGTAAACCATCGCATTGTACAATAGCGCGCAAGGCGCCACGGCGCCAGTCGGGCCTGCCCCCGATATCCCAGAATCCATCCCGGGCGCGTCCGGGCCCGGCGGGGCCACCCGCCGCGTTGTCTCACATTGTGGTCCTTTCCGATGGCCTTCCTGCTGCACCAAGCCCGCTTCTACACGACGGTGAACCATTTGCGCGACCTGCCCGCTACGGCGCGGCCCGAGGTGGCGTTCGCCGGCCGTTCGAACGCCGGCAAGTCCACCGCCATCAATCTGCTGTGCAACCAGAAGCGGCTCGCCTTCGCCTCGAAGACGCCGGGCCGCACCCAGCATATCAACTACTTCTCAGTCGGCCCCGCGGACGAACCAGCGGGCTATCTCGTCGACCTGCCCGGCTACGGCTATGCCGAAGTCCCGTTAGCCGCGAAGGCGCACTGGGAGCAGCTGCTTTCGCTCTATCTGCAAACGCGCGCGCAGCTCTCGGGGCTCATCCTGATGATGGATGCCCGCCGCCCGCTCACCGACCTCGACCGCCGCATGATCGAATGGTTTGCGCCGACGGGCAAACCGATCCACACACTCCTCACGAAGTGCGACAAATTGACGCGCCAAGAAAGCGTGCTCGCGCTGCGCACGACGAACAAGGCGTTGGACGAATACAGCAAGCAAGGCTACGAAGGGAAGCTGAGCGCCCAGCTCTTTTCGGCGCTCAAGCGCGTTGGGCTCGACGAAGCGCACGCGGTGATCGAGAGCTGGATCGTGCCGCAGGAATCCGTCGGCGAAACCGACGCGCAAGCGGAATAGCGCACCTCGGGCCAGTCGCTTCGGGCAGGCCCTCAGTCGTGTGAAAGCCCATACTGTCGGGCTTTTCATGCGCTTTCATCAGATCTTTTCGCAAGGCCGGCGCGGCATTTGCCGCGTTATGTGGGCTAGCGCATACAGACCACGCCAAACGCTGCCACAAGCGCCCGTTCGCTTGCGCCGCGGGCTTTGCCACGCCCCTTCCGGCGCACATAAAAAAACCCGCCGTGATTTCCGGCGGGTTAAACAGCCTTATCGAAAAACGACAGGCACCCGCTCAGGGAGGAGAAGCGGGGAGCTCGGCGCCAGGCGCCTCGCTCGATCGGTATGATATACCATTGTCCCGAAAAGTTTCCTGCGCCCCAGGAACCCATCCCGTTTCAAGATATCCGCCGACATGAGCTTCTATCCGCATCATCGTCCGCGCCGCATGCGACGTGACGATTTCTCGCGCCGTCTGATGCGCGAAAACCTCCTCACCACGAACGACCTGATCTACCCCGTATTCGTGATTGCGGGCAACAACGTGCGCGAAGCCGTGCCGTCGATGCCCGGCGTCGAACGCGTGTCGATCGATCTGCTGATGGGCGTCGCCGAGCAGTGCGTCGAACTCGGCATTCCGGTGCTTTCGCTCTTCCCCGTCGTCGATCCGGCGCTCAAGACGCCCGATGGCATCGAGGCGACGAACCCCGACGGCGTGATTCCGCGCGCCGTGCGCGAACTGAAGAAACGCTTCCCCGACCTCGGCGTGCTTTGCGACGTCGCGCTCGACCCGTACACGAGCCACGGCCAGGACGGCGTGCTCGACGAAAACGGCTACGTCATCAACGACGAGACTATCGAGATCCTCGTTGCGCAGGCGCGCGCGCAGGCGGAAGCCGGCGTCGATATCGTCGCGCCTTCGGACATGATGGACGGGCGCATCGGTGCGATCCGCGAGATGCTCGAAAGCGAGAACCACATCCACACGCGCATCATGGCGTACTCGGCCAAATACGCCTCGGCGTTCTATGGTCCGTTCCGCGACGCCGTGGGCTCGGCGTCGAATCTGGGCAAGGGCAACAAGATGACCTACCAGATGGACCCGTCGAACTCGGACGAGGCGCTGCGCGAAGTGCGCCTCGACATCGAGGAAGGCGCCGACATGGTTATGGTGAAGCCCGGCATGCCGTATCTCGACATCGTGCGCCGTGTGAAGGACGAATTCCGCTTTCCGACCTACGTGTACCAGGTGAGCGGCGAGTACGCCATGCTCAAGGCCGCAGCCCAGAACGGCTGGCTCGATCACGACAAGGTGATGATGGAATCGCTGCTCGCGTTCAAGCGCGCGGGCGCCGACGGCATTCTCACGTATTTCGCGCTCGACGCCGCGCGTTTGCTGCGCGCACAGAAGTAAGCGCTGCACGCATCGTATGAAAAAGGCACGTCCGCGGACGTGCCTTTTTGCTTTTGGGCCGATGCGCGCTCTCACGCGCGCGCAATGCTGCCGATCATGCCGATCGGCCCAATCAGGGCCAATCAGGCCGATGGCGCTGCCGGCGTCTGCGGCGCCGGCGCCGTCACGCGATCAAGGCGCGCGAGGAACCGGTCGGCATTCTCGTAGCCGACCACGCGCAGCACTTCACGCCCTTGCGTATCGAAGAAAATGATGCCCGGCGGTCCGAAGAGCCCGAAGCGCTTGAGCAGTGCCTGGTCGTCCGAATTGTTGGCGGTTACATCGGCGCGCAAGAGCCCCAGCTCCGCGAGGCGCGCCTGCACGCGCGGGTCGCTGAACGTGAACTTCTCCATTTCCTTGCAGCTCACGCACCAGTCGGCGTAGAAGTCGAGCATCGACGGTTTGCCCGCAGTCTTGAGCGCCGCGTCGAGCTGCGCGGGCGAACGCACGGGTGCGAATACCAGCGCCTTCGCTTCGCCGGCGCCGGTGAACGGCGTCGCGCCGGCGGCGGCAACATCGCTCGCGCCGCCCACGCGAGCGGCCAGCACCGCGAGCGGGCGCAGCGGATCGGTCGAACCCGCCGCAAGACCGACGATCAGCGTCGCGGCCCAGATCGCGAACGCCGCGCCGAGACCACGCCCGAGGCGCCGCCAGACGTTGGCCGCACCCGCGTTCGGCGTGAACAGGCCAAGCGCGGCGGCCGCGAGCAGCAGCCAGAGGGCGGCGAGCAGCATCTGCGCGGTGGCGCCAAGCACCGGCCAGACGATCCACAGCGCGGCCGCGAGCAGCACGACGCCGAAGAACACCTTCACGCCGTCCATCCACGTGCCCGCACGCGGCAGCAGCGTGCCCGCGCCGAGGCCGAGGATCATCAGCGGGACGCCGAGACCCAGGCCCATCGCAAAAAGCGCCGCGCCGCCGAGCAGGGCGTTGCCCGTGTGCGCGATGAACGCCAGCACCGCGAAGAGCGGCGCGGTCATGCAGGCGCCCACCACGAGCGCGGAAAGCGCGCCCATCACGGCGACGGCGGCGAATTTGCCGCCGGAACGGCCTTGGGTGGCGCGCGAGGCGCCGTCCTGCCAGCGCTGCGGCAGCGCGATGTCGTAGCCCGCGATCAGCATGACGGCGAACGCGGTGAGGAGCACCGCGAACACGCCCAGCACCCACGGGTTCTGCAGCCATGCGCCAAGGCTCTGGCCGACCAGCGCGGCGGCGATGCCGAGCACCGTGTAGACGAGCGCCATGCCGAGCACGTAGACGAACGAGAGCGCGAAGCCGCGCGAGCGCGTGACGCGCTCGCCCTCACCGACGATGATCGCCGACAGGATCGGGATCATCGGATACGAGCAGGGCAAGAGGCTCAGCACCATGCCGGCCACGAAGTAGAGACCCACCACGGCGAAAAAGCCGCCGCCTTGCAGCAGCGACTGCGCGTAGTCGGCGCTCGTGGCGCGTTCGTACCAGGGCTCCTCGGTGGCGTCTGCTGCGGGTGCTGCGCTGGTCTGCGGCTGGGGCGCGGGCGTCGGGTTCGCGGCGCCCGGCACGGCGCTCTGGCCGGCCGCAGCGGCCTGCAAAGCCGCGCCACTGACGTGAAACACGTGTTCCGCGGGCGGATAACAGATGCCCGCATCGGCGCAGCCCTGCGAGGTCACCGCGAGATCGAACGGACCACTCGCCTTCTGAACCGGTACGCGGATCGTCAGTTCACCCCGATAGGTTTCGACATTCTTCTGGAAAGTCGGATCGAACTTGACGTGGCCAGGCGGGATCTGCGCCTCGCCGATCTGCGCCGTGCCGTTGCGCGCGGCGAAGGCGAAGCGCTCGCGGTACATGTAGTAGCCGTCTGCGATCTTGAAGTGCACGTCGACCATGCCCGGCGCTTCACTCGCGCTGAACGTGAAGGCCTGGTCGGGCGGCAGGAAGTCGTCGTCGGCGGCTCGCGCCAGCGAAGTGCTAAACAGCATCGGCAGCAGGCAGCAGACGAGCAGGAGGAAGCCGGACAGCGTAGCGTACGGCGCGGCGCGCGAGCGCCGATCGAAGCGGTTAAACATGAAGAGTGCGCTGAGTCTCGGCATTGACCCATTGCCCGTAGGCGTTCGACGCCGTGGCTTGCCACGAGAGAATCTCGGGCGTCTCGTAGGGATGCTGGGTCTGGATGAACTGTTCGAGCGGCCGCGCGGGCGAGGCTCGTCTTGAAGAGCAGCTGGATCTCGTTGCCCGACTCGATGTTGCCCTGCCAGTGATACTGCGAGTGCACGGCGCCCAGGCGCGTCACGCACGCGGCGAGACGCTGCGCGAGCGCCCCGGCGGCGAGCGTTTCGGCGGCGCTCTCGTCGGGCACCGTAGTCAGCATCAGGGTCACATTGAGGGTCACGACGAACTCCGGCGTGGCGCCCGTGTGCGACGGCAAACGGGCTTCGGGGCAGAACGTAATCGTACCATCGGCGCCGATCGGCTTCTCTCGTGCACCGTGTGGCAAAAGCGGACTGCAACCGGCAAACACGGCACGACGCGATTTAATCCGCGCCCGAAAACAAAAAAGCCAGGCTAGGCCTGGCTTTTTTGCATGCGGCTCAATCCGGGGATCGAGCGACGGAAAGCTTATTCCGCTTCCTGGACGTTCTCTTCCGCGACTTCCGGACGGTCGAGCAGTTCGACCAGTGCCATCGGTGCGTTGTCGCCGACACGGAAACCGAACTTCAGGATACGCAGGTAGCCGCCCGGACGGTTCGCGAAACGCGGACCGAGCACGTCGAACAGCTTCGTGACCGAGTCACGATCGCGCAGGCGGTTGAACGCCAGACGACGGTTTGCGAGCGACGGCTTCTTGCCCAGCGTGATGAGGGGCTCGACAACCTTACGGAGTTCCTTCGCCTTCGGCAGCGTCGTCTTGATGACTTCGTGCTCGATGAGCGAGTTGGACATGTTACGGAGCATTGCCAGACGGTGGCTGCTCGTGCGGTTCAGTTTCCGCAGACCATGACGGTGACGCATTTCAATTTCCTTGAAACAAAGTTTTGGTCCAGCTCTTCTATCGCCTCGCGGGTTTGGCAACCCCGATCAAGGCACGGGCCGGTACATGAAAAAGGCGAGACGCGGATTTTAAAGGAAAATCCGCGTCCGTGCCAGACTTCTTACTTGTCGAGACCAGCCGGCGGCCAGTTTTCGAGCTTCATGCCGAGCGTGAGACCGCGCGAAGCGAGGACTTCCTTGATCTCGTTGAGCGACTTGCGACCCAGGTTCGGGGTCTTGAGCAACTCGTTCTCGGTACGCTGGATCAGATCGCCGATGTAGTAGATGTTCTCGGCCTTCAGGCAGTTCGCCGAGCGAACCGTGAGTTCGAGATCGTCCACCGGACGCAGCAGGATCGGGTCGATCTGCGGGGCGCGCGACGGCGCTTCCGCGGCCGTTTCCGTGCCTTCCAGCGCCGCGAACACCGACAGCTGATCCACGAGGATGCGCGCCGACTGGCGGATCGCTTCCTCAGGCGAGATCACGCCGTTGGTTTCGATGTTCATCACGAGCTTGTCGAGGTCGGTACGCTGTTCGACACGCGCGCTTTCCACGGAGTAGCTCACGCGGCGAACCGGCGAGAACGACGCGTCCAGCACGATGCGGCCGATGATCTTGGCCGACTCTTCGCCGTAACGGCGCACGTTGCCCGGCACATAGCCACGGCCCTTTTCGATCTTGATCTGCACGTCGAGCTTGCCGCCCTTCGTCAGATGCGCAACCACGTGATCCGGGTTGATCACTTCGCAGTCATGCGAGAGTTCGATGTCGCCAGCGGTGACGAGGCCTTCGCCTTCCTTGCGCAGCGTAACCGTCACTTCGTCACGGTTATGCAACTTGAAAACGACACCCTTCAGGTTCAGCAGCAGGTTGACCACATCCTCTTGCACACCATCGAGCGTCGAGTATTCGTGCACGACGCCTGCGATCGTCACTTCGGTCGGCGCGTAGCCCACCATCGACGACAGCAGCACGCGCCGGAGCGCGTTACCCAAGGTGTGGCCATAACCGCGTTCGAACGGCTCCATGACCACTTTCGCGTGGTTGTCGCCGAGCGATTCCACAGCGATGATCTTGGGTTTCAACAAACTGGTTTGCATAGGTTTTCCTTTTCAATACCCTCGGCTCGTTACACCGATAAGGCTGAGATGGCAACAACCTGAAAAAAACGGCCGAGGCCGCCTCCTGCGCGAAGCACAGAGGTTACCCCGGCCGTCAATCCGATTACCGCGAATACAATTCGACGATCAGGCTTTCGTTGATGTCGCCAGCGATGTCGCTGCGCTCAGGCATGCTCTTGAACGTGCCTTCGAACTTCTTCGCGTCGACCGACACCCAACCTGCCAAGCCGCCTTGCTCTGCGAGCGAGAGGGCTTCGACGATACGCGCCTGCTTCTTCGCCTTTTCGCGAATCGCGACGACGTCGCCAGCCTTCACTTGCATCGACGGGATGTTCGCGACGACGCCGTTCAGCGTGAGAGCCTTGTGGCTCACGAGCTGGCGCGCTTCAGCGCGGGTCGATGCGAAGCCCATGCGGTACACGACGTTGTCGAGACGCGACTCGAGCAGTTGCAGCAGGTTTTCGCCGGTGTTGCCCTTGATGCGGTCAGCTTCCGCGAAGTAGCGGCGGAACTGGCGCTCGAGCACGCCGTAGATACGCTTCACTTTCTGCTTTTCGCGAAGCTGCGTGCCGTAGTCGGACGTACGGGCGCCCGAGGTGCGGCCATGCTGACCCGGCTTGCTGTCGAGCTTGCACTTGTCGGCGAGCGAGCGGCGCGCGCTCTTCAGGAAGAGGTCGGTGCCTTCACGGCGGGACAGCTTGGCCTTCGGGCCGATATAACGTGCCACGTTGCTTTCCTTCGATAATTGATCACGCGAAACCTGAGTGGGGAAACCCGCGGTATCGCGCTAGTCCGGCCCTTTGGACCGAACGGTGGACTTAGTCAATTCAATAACGCCGAGAGCCTGGGTCGCCGTTTCCGGCGGCTCAGGCGAACGGCGAACGCGACGCCTTAGATACGGCGACGCTTCGGCGGACGGCAGCCGTTGTGCGGAACCGGCGTCACGTCGGAGATCGCGGTGATCTTGATGCCAAGACCATGCAGCGCGCGCACCGCCGATTCGCGGCCAGGACCGGGGCCCTTGATCCGCACTTCGAGGTTCTTGACGCCGTATTCCATCGCCACGCGGCCAGCCGACTCGGCTGCGACCTGAGCTGCGAAGGGGGTCGACTTACGCGAGCCCTTGAAGCCCTGACCGCCCGACGTTGCCCAGGCAAGCGCGTTGCCTTGACGGTCGGTGATCGTGATGATGGTGTTGTTGAACGACGCGTGAACGTGAACCACGCCCTCGGCGACGTTCTTCTTAACCTTCTTGCGAACGCGTTGCGCCGCGGAGTTGTTCGAAGCCTTAGCCATTACGTTTTCCTGTAACTTTCAGTTCCGCTTACTTCTTCAGCGACTGTGCTGCGCGGCGCGGACCCTTACGCGTACGAGCGTTGGTACGCGTACGCTGGCCACGCAGGGGCAGGCCCTTGCGATGGCGCACGCCGCGGTAGCAGCCGAGGTCCATCAGGCGCTTGATGTTCATCGTCACTTCACGGCGGAGATCGCCTTCGACGACAAACTTGCCCACTTCCTCACGCAGCTTTTCCAGATCCGCGTCGTTCAGGTCCTTGACCTTCTTGTTGAACGGCACACCGGCGGCCACGCAGATGTTGCGCGAACGCGTGCGGCCAACACCAAAAATTGCCGTCAGGCCGATTTCGGTGTGCTGGTGGTTCGGGATGTTAACCCCTGCAATACGAGCCATTGTTTTTCCTCAAACAAAAAGCGCAAGCGCGCTAATCAGCCTTGGCGCTGCTTGTGGCGCGGGTCCGAGCTGCAGATCACGCGAACGACGCCGTTGCGCTTGATGATTTTGCAGTTGCGGCAAATGCGCTTTACCGATGCCATCACTTTCATGATATTACCCTTTTTCCTAAATCACTTCGCCCGGAACACGATCCGCGCACGCGACAGATCGTAAGGCGTCAACTCAACCGTCACCTTGTCGCCCGGGAGAATGCGGATGTAGTGCATCCGCATCTTTCCGGAAATATGTCCCAGAACGACATGGCCGTTTTCCAGCTTCACCCGGAAGGTAGCGTTGGGGAGGTTTTCGATCACCTCGCCTTGCATCTGGATTACATCGTCTTTGGCCATAGGTCCTTTCAACGCATCGGGACGCCGCCGCCCTTGAAGTTGGCCTTCTTGAGCAGCGATTCATATTGTTGCGACATCACGTACGACTGCACCTGCGCCATGAAGTCCATTGTGACGACGACAATGATCAGCAGCGACGTTCCACCAAAATAAAACGGCACATTCCAGCGCAGCACCAGAAACTCCGGCAGCAGGCAAACGAACACGATATAGATCGCACCGGCCAGCGTCAGACGCGTGAGGATGCGGTCGATATAGCGTGCCGTCTGATCGCCCGGGCGGATGCCAGGTACGAACGCGCCACTTTTCTTCAGGTTGTCGGCCGTTTCCCTGCTGTTGAACACCAGTGCGGTGTAGAAGAAGCAGAAGAACACGATCGCCAACGCGTACAGCAACACGTACACGGGCTGGCCAGGCTTGAGGGCTTCGGCCACATTGTGCAGCGTGTCCGCAAACCAGCCGGTTCGCGACCCCGAACTGAACCAGTTCAGGATAGTTGCCGGGAACAGGATGATCGACGACGCGAAGATCGGCGGAATCACACCCGACATGTTCAGCTTGAGCGGCAGGTGGGACGACTGCCCGCCGTAAATCTTGTTACCGACCTGACGCTTCGCATAGTTCACGAGGATCTTGCGCTGGCCGCGTTCGATGAACACCACCAGGTACGTCACGGCTGCGATCAGAACGACCACGATGATCGCCGAGATGATGCTCATCGAGCCGGTGCGGACCAGTTCGAAAAGACCACCGAGCGCATTCGGGAAGCCTGCCGCGATCCCGCCGAAGATGATGATCGAGATACCGTTGCCAAGCCCGCGTTCCGTGATCTGCTCACCAAGCCACATCAGGAACATCGTGCCCGTTACGAGCGTCACGACCGTCGTCAAGCGGAACACCATGCCCGGATCGATCACGAGGCCAGGCTGGTTTTCCAGCGCGACCGCGATGCCGAACGCCTGAAACGTCGCCAGCACCACCGTGAAGATCCGCGTGTACTGCGTGATCTTGCGTTGCCCAGCCTGCCCTTCTTTCTTCAGCGCTTCCAGCTGCGGCGAAACAATTGCCATCAGCTGCAGGATGATCGACGCCGAAATATACGGCATCACACCCAGCGCGAAGATCGTGAACCGCGACAGTGCGCCACCCGAGAACATGTTGAACATGCCAAGGATGCCGCCCGACTGGCTCTGAAAGAGCTTCGCCAGTTGGTCCGGATCGATACCCGGAACCGGAATATGCGCGCCGATACGATAAACGACCAACGCCAGCAGCAGGAACACTGCACGCCGGCGCAGGTCGCCGAACTTCGGAGCGCTGCGACCGGTTTTTGCGAGACTCGGGCTGTTAGCCAAGTAGCTTCTCCGATGCAGATGCTAGTGACGGCGGGCAAGCCCGCGCGCACCACTCACAATCACTCGGCAAAAGAACCGCCTGCTGCTTCAATCGCAGCACGCGCATTCTTCGTCGCACCCAGACCCTTCACGACGACCTTGCGCTTGATCTCGCCGGTGGCGATGATCTTTGCGCTACGGGTCAGTTCGCCCACGAGGCCTGCCTGCTTGAGAGCCAGCAGATCGATTTCGTCGACCGGCAGCTTCTCGATGTCGGCGAGGCGCACTTCACCGACGAATTCCTTCGTCAGCGAGGTGAAGCCGCGCTTCGGCAGACGGCGCTGCAGCGGCATTTGACCGCCTTCGAAGCCAACCTTGTGGAAGCCGCCCGAACGCGATTTCTGACCCTTGTGACCACGGCCAGCGGTCTTGCCGAGGCCGGAGCCGATGCCGCGACCGACGCGACGCTTGGCGTGCTTCGAGCCTTCTGCCGGCTTCAGGTTATTCAATTCCATTTTCAACTCCTGGAGTCCTGGTCGACCGCTTAGCCGATGACCTTGACGAGGTACGAGACCTTGTTGATCATGCCGCGCACAGCCGGCGTGTCCTGCAGCTCGGAGACCGAGTTGAGGCGGCGCAGGCCGAGACCGCGCACCGTGGCGCGGTGCGTTTCGCGGGTCCCAATCAGGCTCTTGACGAGCTGAACCTTGACAGTTTTTTCAGACATGGTGCCCACCCTTAGCCCAGAATGTCTTCGACGGACTTGCCGCGCTTCGCCGCGATGTCAGCCGGCGTCGACTGCTTGCGCAGACCGTCCAGCG
The DNA here is from genome assembly GCF_024206495.1 of Paraburkholderia sp. CNPSo 3272. GTDB lineage: Bacteria > Pseudomonadota > Gammaproteobacteria > Burkholderiales > Burkholderiaceae > Paraburkholderia. The sequence goes on from NZ_JAMBPQ010000016.1 coordinate 147,495, forward strand.
TGGCACGAACGAGGTTGTACGGGTTCGTCGAACCGTGGCTCTTGGCCACGACGTTCTGCACGCCCATCACGTCGAACACTGCGCGCATCGGGCCGCCGGCGATCACGCCCGTACCTGCCTTCGCCGGAGCGAGGAGGACGACCGATGCGCCGTGCTTGCCGTGCACTTCGTGTTGCAGGGTGCCGTTCTTCAGGGGCACCTTGAACATGTTGCGGCGAGCTTGTTCCATCGCCTTCTGGACAGCAACGGGCACTTCCTTCGACTTGCCCTTGCCCATACCGACGCGGCCATCACCGTCGCCAACCACGGTCAGAGCGGCGAAACCGAGAATACGGCCACCCTTCACGACCTTGGTCACGCGATTGACCGAAATCATTTTTTCGCGGAGGCCGTCGTCGCGTTCGTCAGCCTGAACTTTCGCTTGCATCTTTGCCATGACGAATTCCTTCCTTAGAACTTGAGCCCGGCTTCGCGCGCAGCATCAGCCAGCGCCTTGACGCGGCCGTGATAGCGGAAACCCGAGCGGTCAAAGGCGACGGATTCGATGCCGGCGGCCTTAGCCTTTTCTGCAATACGCTTGCCGATCAGCGAGGCAGCGGCGACGTTGCCGCCCTTGCCCGACTGGTCAGCCAGTTGCGCACGCACTTCAGCTTCAAGCGTCGACGCGCTGGCCAGCACCTTGGTGCCGCAGGGCGAGAACACTTGCGCATAGATGTGCGTGTTCGTGCGATGCACGGCCAGACGCGCGACCTGCAGCTCAGCGATCTTGAGACGCGTCTGACGAGCGCGGCGCAGGCGAGATTGAGTCTTATCCATGATTGCGCACCCTTACTTCTTCTTCGTTTCTTTGAGGATCACGACCTCGTCGGCGTAACGCACACCCTTGCCCTTGTAGGGCTCAGGCGGGCGATAACCGCGCACTTCTGCAGCGGTTTGGCCGACTTTCTGCTTGTCGATCCCCTTGATCACGATTTCCGTTTGCGACGGGGTCTCAGCCTTGATGCCTTCCGGCATCTGGTGCACCACGGGGTGCGAGAAACCCAGCGACAGGTTCAGCTTGTCGCCTTGCGCTTGAGCACGATAACCAACGCCAACCAGCGTCAGCTTGCGCTCGAAACCCTTCGTCACGCCTAGCACCATGTTCGCGACAATCGCGCGCATCGTGCCCGACATCGCATTGGCTTCGCGGCTTTCATCGGTCGGCTCGAACTTGAGCGTACCGTTGTCGTTCACCACCTTCACGAGGCGGTTCGCAGCTTGCGAAATCGTACCCAGCGGGCCCTTGACGGTAATCTTCTCGTCGCTGAGCGTCGCTTCTGCGCCTTGCAGCGCGATCGGGCTCTTACCTACTCGAGACATGTTTCTTCTCCTTAGGCCTTAAGCGACGTAGCAGATAACTTCGCCGCCGACGCCAGTAGCGCGCGCCTTGCGGTCCGTCATCACACCCTTGGGCGTCGACACGATCGCCACGCCCAGGCCATTCATAACCTGCGGGATGTCGTTGCGGCCGCGGTACACGCGCAGACCCGGCTTCGAGACGCGTTCGATGCGCTCGATAACGGGACGGCCAGCGTAGTACTTCAACGCGATGTTCAATTCAGACTTCGCACCTTCGGTCTTCACCGCGAAGTCATCGATATAACCTTCGTCCTTCAGAACCTGCGCAATCGCAATCTTCACTTTCGACGAGGGCATAGCAACCGAAACCTTCTCGACCATCTGCGCATTGCGGATGCGAGTCAGCATATCGGCGATAGGATCACTCATGCTCATTTATGTTTCTCCTATTACCAGCTCGCCTTGGTGATGCCAGGGATCTCACCACGGAACGCGATTTCACGAATCTTGTTACGTGCGAGACCGAATTTGCGGAACGTGCCACGCGGACGACCCGTGAGCGCGCAGCGGTTACGCTTGCGGGTCGGGTTCGAGTTGCGCGGCAGTTGTTGCAGTTCAAGGCGAGCTGCGTAACGCTCTTCTTCCGACTTGCTTTGGTCGTCGATGATCGCCTTCAGCGCTACGCGCTTCGGCGCAAATTTCGCTGCCAGACGAGCGCGCTTCTTTTCACGTTCGATCAGTGCCAGTTTAGCCACGGTAACCTCAGTTTCTGAACGGGAACTTGAAGCTGGCGAGCAGTGCCTTTGCTTCTTCGTCGGTCTTCGCGGTCGTCGTGATGCTGATATTCAGCCCACGCAGCGCGTCGATCTTGTCGTAGTCGATTTCGGGGAAAATGATCTGCTCTTTCACACCGATGTTGTAGTTACCACGGCCGTCGAACGCCTTACCCGACACGCCGCGGAAGTCGCGCACGCGAGGCAGCGCAACCGTCACAAAACGGTCGAGGAATTCGTACATAGCCTGGCCACGCAACGTGACCATCGTGCCGATCGGGTAGCCTTCACGGATCTTGAAGCCCGCGATTGCCTTGCGCGACTTCGTGATGACCGGCTTTTGACCGGCAATCTTCGTGAGGTCGCCAACGGCGTGCTCGAGGACCTTCTTGTCAGCGACGGCTTCACCGACACCCATGTTCAGGGTGATCTTGGTGAGGCGCGGCACTTCCATGATCGACTTGTAACCGAACTTCTCGATCAGGCCAGGAACGACCTTCTCTTTATAAAATTCTTGCAAACGTGCCATTTTTTACTCCGCAGCGTCAGGCGCTCAGGACAGCACCGGTCGTCTTCAGGAAACGAACCTTCTTGTCCCCTTCGACCTTGATGCCTACGCGCGACGGCTTGCCGTTCGCGTCGACCAGTGCGACGTTCGAGATAGCCAGCGGCATTGCCTTGGCTTCGACGCCACCCGTCGTACCCTTCATGGGGTTCGGCTTCACATGCTTCTTGGCAATGTTGATGCCTTCGACGGTCACGCGCCCTTCGCCCATGGCCAGCACGACACCGCGCTTGCCCTTGTCTTTGCCGGTGATGATGACGACTTCGTCACCCTTGCGAATCTTGTTCATCGCGACTCCTTACAGCACTTCCGGCGCAAGCGAAACGATCTTCATGAATCGTTCGCTACGCAGCTCACGCGTGACCGGCCCGAAGATGCGGGTGCCGATCGGCTCAAGCTTGGTGTTCAAAAGCACGGCGGCGTTGCCATCGAACTTGATCAGCGAGCCGTCTTGACGGCGCACGCCCTTCGCGGTGCGAACCACAACAGCGTTGTAGATTTCGCCCTTCTTCACGCGCCCACGCGGCGTTGCTTCCTTGACGCTCACCTTGATGATGTCGCCAATGCTGGCATAACGACGCTTCGAGCCGCCGAGCACCTTGATGCACAGGACTTCACGTGCACCCGTGTTGTCGGCCACTTCAAGCCGAGTTTCGGTCTGGATCATGGTTTATCTTTCCCAACTTAATCCGGTTGCGCCACCATGGCACATCCGGTCAGTCTTGGTCCCGTCAGCCGCGCCGCCACTAGAACGACCGCTCAGCTGCTTGGGTAAGAACAGCAGCGACGGCAAACGAAACCGGCCATCGCATTCCGGTGAATCTTGCTAACCCGGACTGGCGCCCGGATCTGCTTCCCCACCTACTTCCACTTGCCGCTTGCCGCTTTGCCAACAGCAAGCCCATAAAGAGGGAAGACCAAGACTATAACGCGATAATCTTGGTCTAGCAAGCGAAATCTTCAGCGATTTCAATTACTTTTACACCCCGGGAAGTTGCTCCCCGGGGTGATGCGCCACTTTTAGATGACGCGTGCTGCTTCGATCAGCTTCGACACGGTCCAGGCCTTCGTCTTCGAGAGAGGACGCGTTTCCTGGATTTCAACGAGGTCACCCTCGTTGTACGTGTTCGCTTCGTCGTGAGCGTGGTACTTCTTCGACTGCACGACGTACTTGCCGTAGATCGGGTGCTTGACGCGGCGCTCGACCAGGACGGTGACCGTCTTGTCCATCTTGTTGCTGACGACCTTGCCGACCAGCGTCCGCTTAAGCGAGGTTTTCACGCTTTCGTTCATTTCTGGTTCGCCTTCTGAGTCAGGACGGTCCGCACACGTGCGATGTCGCGACGGACCTTCTTCAGCTGGCTCGTGTTCGTGAGCTGCTGGGTCGCGAGTTGCATGCGCAGGCCGAATTGCGCCTTCAAGAGGTCCGACAGCTCTTTGTCGAGCGCGGCCTTGTCTTTCTGAAGAAGTTCAGATGCCTTCATCAATCACTCCTTAGGCGCCGAGCTGGCGAACCATGAAGACCGTCTTCAGCGGCAGCTTGGCTGCAGCCAGACGGAAGGCTTCACGGGCCAGTTCTTCGGACACACCATCCATTTCATACAGCATCTTGCCCGGCTGAATCTCGGCGACGTAGTACTCAGGGTTACCCTTACCGTTACCCATACGCACTTCCGCCGGCTTTTGCGAGATCGGCTTGTCCGGGAAGATACGGATCCAGATGCGGCCGCCACGCTTGATGTGACGCGTCATTGCACGACGCGCTGCTTCAATCTGACGCGCGGTCAGGCGACCACGACCGATAGCCTTAAGACCGTATTCACCGAACGAAACTGCGTTGCCGCGCGTTGCGACGCCGGTGTTACGACCCTTCTGCTCTTTGCGATACTTCCTGCGTTTCGGTTGCAGCATCGTTATTCTCCACTCTTGCCGTCACCGCCGGCGCCACGGCGCGGTGCGCCACGACGGGCACCCGGTGCGCCTTCACCATCACGGCGCGGACGACGATCGCCCGGACGCGCGTTGCGGCGCGGACGCTTTTCTTCGGCGACTTCTTCCACCACCGGTGCGTCGTTGCGGCCGAGCGTGTCGCCCTTGTAGACCCAAACCTTCACGCCGATGATGCCGTACGTCGTCTTCGCTTCCGAGGTTGCGTAGTCGATGTCAGCACGCAGCGTGTGAAGCGGCACTCGACCTTCGCGGTACCACTCGGTACGTGCGATTTCGATACCGTTCAGACGGCCGGCGCTCATGATCTTGATGCCCTGGGCACCCAGACGCATCGCGTTCTGCATCGCGCGCTTCATTGCGCGACGGAACATGATGCGGCGCTCGAGCTGCTGCGTGATCGAATCGGCGATCAGTTGAGCATCGGTTTCCGGCTTGCGGATTTCCTCGATGTTCACGTGAACCGGAACGCCCATGCGCTTCTGGAGTTCGGCCTTGAGGAGTTCGATGTCCTCGCCCTTCTTGCCGATCACCACACCCGGGCGCGAGCTGTAAATCGTGATGCGAGCGTTCTTTGCCGGACGCTCGATCACAACACGGCCCACCGAAGCGTTCTTCAGCTTCTTCTTCAGGTATTCACGAACACCGATGTCTTCCTTCAACATCGCCGCAAAATTGTTGTTGTTCGCGTACCAACGCGAAGCCCAATTGCGGCTGACGGCCAAACGGAAGCCAGTCGGATGAATTTTCTGTCCCATCGTATGGCTCCTTAATTCCCGACCGTCACAGTGATGTGACAGGATTGCTTCTCGATGCGGTTGCCGCGGCCCTTGGCGCGCGCGGTGAAACGCTTCAGCGAAGCTGCCTTGTCGACGTAGATGCTCTTGATCTTGAGCTCGTCGATGTCAGCACCTTCGTTGTGTTCCGCGTTTGCGATCGCCGAGAGCACAACCTTTTTCACGATGCCAGCCGCTTTCTTCGGCGAGAACGTCAGAACGTTCAGTGCCTTGTCGACCGGCAGACCGCGGATCTGGTCAGCCACAAGGCGCGTCTTCTGCGCCGAGATGCGGGCACCGCGATGAATTGCCTTCACTTCCATCTTGATTGCCCCTTATTTCTTGGCCTTCTTGTCGGCCGCGTGACCCTTGAACGTACGGGTCAATGCGAACTCGCCAAGCTTGTGGCCGACCATGTTTTCCGTGACATACACCGGAACGTGTTGACGGCCGTTGTGCACGGCGATCGTCAGGCCGATGAAGTCCGGCAGAATCGTCGAACGACGCGACCAGGTCTTGATCGGTTTCTTGTCGCGCGTTGCTGCAGCCGCCTCAACCTTCTTCAGCAAATGGGCGTCGCAGAACGGACCTTTCTTAATAGAACGTGCCATTGCCTACTCCTTAACGCTTGTGACGGCGCTGGACGATCATGCTCGTCGTGCGCTTGTTGCTGCGGGTGCGATAGCCCTTCGTCGGCGTGCCCCACGGGCTCACCGGGTCGCGACCAGCCGCAGTCTTGCCTTCGCCACCACCGTGCGGGTGGTCGACCGGGTTCATTGCAACGCCACGGACCGTCGGGCGGATGCCGCGCCAGCGGTTCGCGCCAGCCTTACCGATTTGACGGAGGCTGTGCTCTTCGTTGCCGACTTCACCAATCGTTGCGCGGCATTCGACGTGCACGCGGCGGATTTCGCCCGAACGCAGACGAACCTGCGCGTAGACGCCTTCACGTGCCAGCAGCATTGCCGACGTGCCAGCCGAACGCGCCATTTGCGCGCCCTTGCCCGGCAGCATTTCGATGCAGTGGATCGTCGTACCGACCGGAATGTTGCGGATCGGCAGCGTGTTGCCTGCACGGATCGGCGCTTCCGAACCCGACATCAGCTGCGTGCCAACCGTCACGCCCTTCGGCGCGATGATGTAGCGGCGCTCGCCGTCTGCGTAAAGAACCAGCGCAATGTTCGCGCTACGGTTCGGGTCATACTCGAGACGCTCCACCTTCGCGGGGATGCCATCCTTCGTACGACGGAAGTCGATCACACGGTAGTGCTGCTTGTGACCGCCACCCTGGTGACGCGTCGTGATGCGACCGTTGTTGTTACGGCCGGCCGTCGAGGACTTCTTTTCGAGCAGTGCCGCGAACGGCGCGCCCTTATGGAGGTCCTTGTTGACGATCTTGACCATCGCGCGGCGACCCGGCGAGGTCGGCTTAACTTTCACGATTGCCATGATTACTTGGCCTCCGCTTCAAAGTTGATTTCCTGGCCGGGCTTCAGGCAGACATACGCCTTCTTCACGTCTTTGCGCTTGCCGTTGAAGCGGCCAAAGCGCTTGGCTTTGCCCTTCTGGACCAGCACGTTGACGGACTCGACTTCCACCTTGAACAGCAGCTCGACAGCAGCCTTGACTTCCTGCTTGTTCGCGTCCGGCGCGACTTCGAAGACGACTTGTTCGTTCTTCTCCGCAACCAGCGTCGCCTTTTCGGAGATCACCGGTGCGAGCAGGACCTGCATCAAACGATGATCGTTCTTGCGAATCTCGCTCATGACAGCAACTCCTCGATCTGGGCGACCGCTGCCTTCGTGATCAGGATCTTCTTGAAGTAGATCAGCGAGAGCGGGTCGGCAAAACGCGGCTCAACGACTGCCACGTGGGGCAGGTTGCGCGACGCGAGATACAGGTTCTCGTCGACCGTGTCGGTGATGACCAGCACGGATTCGAGACCCATGGCCTTGAACTTTTCGGCCAGCAGCTTCGTCTTCGGCGCTTCGAGCGAAAGCTCTTCGACGACCGAGATGCGGCCTTCGCGGGCCAGCTGCGAGAAGATCGAGCAGAGACCTGCGCGATGCATCTTCTTGTTGACCTTGTGCGAGAAGTTTTCTTCCGGCGAATTCGGGAAGATGCGACCACCGCCACGCCACAGCGGGCTCGACGACATACCGGCACGAGCGCGGCCCGTACCCTTCTGACGCCACGGCTTCTTGGTGGTGTGCTTGACCTGTTCGCGGTCCTTCTGCGCGCGGTTACCGCTGCGCGCGTTCGCCTGGTAGGCGATAACGATCTGGTGGATCAGCGCTTCGTTGTAGTCACGGCCGAACACGACGTCCGACGCGTTAACAGCTGCGCCTTCCTGACCATTAGCGTTCAGGAGCTTCAGTTCCATTATTGCGCTCCTTTCTTGGCGCGCGCCTTGACGGCGGGCGTCACGAAAACCTTGCCGCCCTTTGCACCCGGCACGGCACCCTTGACCAGCAGCAGCTTGCGCTCTGCGTCGATACGGGCGATTTCGAGGTTTTGCACCGTCACGGTCTCGTCACCCATGTGACCGGTCATGCGCTTACCCGGGAATACGCGACCCGGATCCTGCGCCATACCGATCGAGCCCGGCACATTGTGCGAGCGCGAGTTACCGTGCGAAGCACGACCCGAAGCGAAGTTGTAACGCTTGATGGTACCGGCGTAGCCCTTACCGATCGAGGTGCCTTGCACGTCGATCTTCTGGCCTTCTTCGAAGAGTTCCACACCGATCACAGCGCCAGCGGACAGCTCGGCGGCCTTAGCGGCGTCGATCTGGAATTCCTTGAGGATTTCACCGGCTTGAACGCCAGCTTTGGCGAGATGACCTGCGAGCGGCTTCGTCACGCGCGATGCGCGGCGAGTACCGAAAGTAACCTGCACGGCCGTGTAGCCGTCGGTTTCTACAGTCTTGATCTGCGTCACGCGGTTGTCGGACACGTCCAGCACGGTCACGGGAATCGAATCCCCTTCGGCCGTGAAGATACGGGTCATGCCAACCTTGCGACCTACGAGTCCAAGGCTCATCGTTTTCTCCATTCCCGACTGCGATTGGTCGGGGCTAATTTACAAAGTACCGGCGTGTTTTCCAGGGTAAAGGCCTGATAGGGACACACCGATTTTTGCGCAAACGCGCGAAAAGACGTCAAGTATAACGTCCTTCTTCGTTTTCCGCAAGCAATCAAAGACTTAGCGCCACCAGAAGATTTCGGCGGCGTTCGAGGCTCTTACTGCAGCTTGATTTCGACGTCCACGCCAGCCGGCAGGTCCAGCTTCATCAGCGCGTCAACGGTCTTGTCCGTCGGGTCGACGATGTCCATCAGGCGCAGGTGCGTGCGGATTTCGAGCTGATCGCGCGACGTCTTGTTGACGTGCGGCGAACGCAGGATGTCGAAACGCTGGATACGCGTCGGCAGCGGCACCGGACCGCGGACGATGGCGCCCGTGCGCTTCGCCGTATCGACGATTTCAGCAGCCGACTGGTCGATCAGACGGTAGTCGAAAGCCTTCAGACGGATACGGATTTTTTGGTTCTGCATGACAATTCCTTGAAAAGAGCGAGGCGGACTTGCGCCGCCAAACGATATAAAGAGCGCAGGACCGCCCCGCGACAAGGCGTCGCGAGAACGGTCCCTGGATACATCAACTTCTACAGCGAGCCGAGTATTCTACTCGAATTACTCGATGATCTTCGCAACTACGCCGGCGCCGACGGTACGGCCACCTTCGCGGATTGCGAAGCGCAGACCTTCTTCCATCGCGATCGGAGCGATCAGCTTCACCGTGATCGACACGTTGTCGCCCGGCATGACCATTTCCTTGTCCTTCGGCAGCTCGATCGAGCCCGTCACGTCCGTCGTACGGAAGTAGAACTGCGGACGGTAGTTGTTGAAGAACGGCGTGTGACGGCCGCCTTCGTCCTTGCTCAGCACGTACACTTCAGCCGTGATCAGGAACGCGCCGTCAACTGCGCGCTCCGGCGTCGGGATGTACGTGTCCAGTGCGTCGGCCAGGTTCATGATCGCCACTTCACCCAGTTCGCCCTTGTCGCCTTCCAGCGCCAGCTTGGCCGAACCCTTGATGATCGGCGTGTCGTCGCCCGGGAAGTCGTACTTCGACAGGAGCTCGCGCACTTCCATTTCGACCAGCTCGAGCAGCTCGGCGTCGTCGACCATGTCGCACTTGTTCAGGAACACGATGATGTAAGGCACGCCAACCTGACGGGCGAGCAGGATGTGCTCACGCGTTTGCGGCATCGGGCCGTCAGCGGCCGAGCACACCAGGATCGCGCCGTCCATCTGCGCCGCGCCCGTGATCATGTTCTTCACGTAGTCAGCGTGGCCCGGGCAGTCGACGTGTGCGTAGTGGCGGTTAGCCGTTTCGTACTCGACGTGCGCGGTGTTGATGGTAATACCACGTGCCTTTTCTTCCGGCGCTGCGTCGATCTGGTCGTACGCCTTCGCCTCGCCGCCGAACTTGGCGGTCAGAACCGTCGTGATCGCTGCCGTCAGCGTGGTCTTGCCGTGGTCAACGTGACCGATCGTGCCCACGTTCACGTGCGGCTTGGTCCG
>NZ_JAMBPQ010000017.1 GCF_024206495.1 Paraburkholderia sp. CNPSo 3272
ACCAGCCGGCGAATCTGCCGGGTCGTCAGCCCGAGCCGCTGCGCTGCGCGCAGCGGCTTGAGCCGTGCGTCCACCACGTCCTGAATGAGCTTCAATCTGTCCAGCTCGCGCATCGTCATTGTTATCCGTTCTGTTGCCGCCATTAAAGCTCCCAAACACTGGATTCCCAGCGATCTGTTAGCTTACGATCGTCCAAAAAGCGGACATCTGAACTTGGCTAAAAGCGGACACTACAACTTAGCCCGTACATGGAAAAAGTGCGATAATTTATGTTATGTAAAATTAAATAACCATCCGGGCACACCTCCTGCGCTCCCAGCCCGTGCCGGCTCACAGGAGGAACCCATGACGTCCGCCCCCACATCCGGGCAACCCACCGGCGCCGGCTCGCACCCCGAGCCGACGCGCGCGCAGCGCGTCGCCGGCTGGCTCGGTCTGTGCGCGGTGCCGCTCATCTGGCTGCTGCATCTGGCGCTAGGCGTCACGCTCGTTTCCACGGCCTGCGCCGACGCCGTCACGCAGGACCCGATGCCAGGCTGGCACGGCACCCAGTGGATCCTCGGCATCGCCTCGGTCTGCGCGCTCGTGCTCGCGCTCGCCATTACCTACGCGGCCGGCCGCGCCTGGCGCAAGATTGCCTACGTCGCGCACGACAAGCACGACGCCATGCGCTTCGTCGCATGGTGCGGCGCGACGGCTTCCGTGGCCTTCACCTTCGGTCTCGCTTTTTCGATCTGCATACTGATCGCGGTACCGATCGAGCGCCTCTGCACGGCCTTCGACTAGGCATCGCGATCTCCGCGTTGCAAACGCCACCAAACAGCCGGAATGCGCCGGCATAGCACGACGCTTTCGTTTTGGGCTGCAGACGATAACTTCAAGCCAACCATTGCTCGACACACCCGCCGAAGCGCGAAATCCACCGCCGTCGCATGTCGGAAGTCCAGCCGTATTTAACACAACGTAGTCTGAGGATTAGATGACGGGATCGTAGCGCCATCCCTCGCGGCTCCACTGCATCGTATGCGTCGGCGCCAGCGCGGCGATGAAATCGGCGTCGTGCGAGGCGACGATCAGCGCGCCCGGGAAGTCCGCTAGCGCCCCTTCGATCGCACGCACGGATTCCAGGTCGAGGTGGTTGGTCGGCTCGTCGAGCAGCAGCAACTGCGCCGGCGCGCCGCGCCAGAGCGCGCAGGCGAGCGCGGCCTTCAACCGCTCGCCGCCGCTCAGGTGGCGCGATGGTTGGGTCACGCGCCCGGCATCGAGTTGCAGCAGCGCGAGGCGGCTGCGCAGTTGCCCTTCTGCTAGTGGTGTGTCGAGCAACCCAAGTTGTTCGACGATCGAGCGGTCGGGATCGAGCTGCGCGAGCTTCTGGTCGAGGTACGCGCTGCGGACATGCGTCAAGCTGTGCCCCGCTTTCGGCGCGAGCCGTCCCGCGAGGAGGCGCAGCAGCGTCGACTTCCCGCATCCGTTCGGCCCCGTCAGCGCCACACGCACAGGACCGCTGCACGACCAGGTGAGCGTGGCGGCGGGATCGTCGTGTGCAAGCCAAGGCAGCCTCGCCTCTTCGAGCGTGAAGACCTGGCGGCGCGCGCTCATCTCTGCGCCTGGCAGCGCCGCCAGCACGGGCGCGTCGGGCTGGACGCGCGCGGCAGCATCGGCAACGCGTTCATCGAGCACCGCCTTGTGCTCGCGTTGCTCGGCCCTGACCTGCCCCGTCACATTGCGCGCCCCGCCCTTGATTCCCTCTTTCGCCATCGACGACAGATTGGCCGTCTTCGCGTAACGCAACGTTCCGGCGGCATGTCGCTGGATCGTGTCGTGTTCGCGTTGGAGCCTGCGCGCGGCGCGCTCGCGTTCGGTACGCGCATGGCCGAGCGCGCTTTTTGCCGCTTCGTGTTCCGTTTCGCGCTGGGTGCGGTAACTGGCATAGTCGCCGCCATAGGTTCGCAGTCCCTTGGGCGTCACCTCGACGATACGCTGCATTCGCGCCAGCAGCGCACGGTCATGGCTCACGACGACGAGGCCGCCGCGGAAACCCGCCAGCGCGCCGCCCAACCACGCACGACCATCGGCGTCGAGGTGATTGGTCGGCTCGTCGAGTACGAGCAAGCCGGCGTCCGCCAGCAGCGCGCCGATCAAGGTAACGCGCGCAAGTTCGCCACCACTGAGCGTTTGCGCCAATGTATCGGACTCCAGATGATCGAGCCCCGCTGTATCGAGCGCCGAGCGCAGGCGCTCAGCGAGGTCCCAGCGCTCGCCGATCATGTCGAAATCGCCGGTGTCGGCCACGCCGTTTGCAAGCCGTGCCAGGGCCGCGAGCGGCGCGTCGAGCCCCGCGACTTGAGCAACGGTCTGGCTGTCGTGCGACGCGTCGAGGGGCTGCTGGGCCGCGAACGCCACCTTGACGTGCCGGTCGATCGAGCCGGACGTCGGCGCGATTCGCCCGGCGACAAGTTGCGCGAGCAGGCTTTTACCGACGCCGTTGCGGCCGACAATACCCGTGGGCACGCGATCGAGAACGAGGTCCAGCGAGTCGAATAGCGTGACTCCGCTATCGAACCGGAAGAAAACGTGATGGAGGGCGACAAGCGTCGCGGCTGGCGTGACTCGAGCCATAAGCTTCTCCCGAATGTATGAAACCACTCGCGCGGCGACTATGTCGCTGGCGCGAAAACATTTTTGGGGAAAGCTTAGTTGTCCACTTTGGCTGGAGTCCGGTATGCAGGTATGGAAGGCGCATCATAACAACGAGCGATGGCCGGCACAAGCCGTACGCTCTAAAAGCGGTCGATCATGCCGAACTGCACGCCGCGCACGGGCGCGCCTGGCCAGGACGGCGGCAGGCCGGTGACGTTCACGCCGCGCAGCGTAAAGGTCGCCTCAGCACGATTGCGCAGCCACCCTGCGCTCGCGTAGAGCAGCACGTGCTTCGAGAGGTCGTACTCGCACGCGGCGCTGAACTGGTCGGCGTCGTTGTCGGCGCCCGAGAGGTCGTGCACCCACGCGTAACCGAGCGAAGCGCGAAACCGCGAGGTGATCGCATAGCGCGCCGAGACCGACACGCCGTTGTTGTGGTTGCGCGGCGTGCCGCCATCGCCGTTGAAGTACGCGAGATATCCGCTCACCGGCCCGAGCACGTACGACATGCCGCCCAGGTTGGCTCGCAGCGCGCCATCGCCGTTTTGCTGTTGATGCGCATAGGCAATGCGAAACGGTCCGCGCCGCCACTCGACGGTTTCGATGTTGCCGGCCAGCCCGTTGCTGCCCGTGGACGGATCGCGCAGCGAGGCCATCAGCGTGGTCGAGAAGCCGTAGATGTCGGGTGACAGATACGTGATGGCATTGCTTTCGTATGGCGTGATCTTCGAAAGATTGTTGAGGCCCGAAGCGATGGTGCCCGCGCCGAACGCGTCGAGCTGTCCCTTGAACGGAATATAGATCGGCGAGTATTGCCGCCCCACGCGCACCGTGCCCCACTGCGTGCCGAGTCCTATCCAAGCCTGGCGGTTGAAGATCGTGTTCGCGACGGCAAAGGTGCCGTCGTTGGAGCCGAAGCCGTTTTCCAGCTCGAACAATATCTTGATGCCGTCGCCGATATCCTCCACGCCGCGCAACCCGAAGCGCGAGCCGCGATACGCGCCCGAGTCCATGCGCGCGACCCATCCGGCGCCCGGATTCGTCACCTCGATGCTCGTATCGAGCGCCCCGTACAGCGTGACCGAGCTTTGCGCGTGCGCGCTTATCGTGTGCAACGTGGCGAAGGTTGCCGCAGACAACACCGCCCAGGCGCGCGCCGCGCGCAATGTTCGACTCATGTGGGAAAAGCGGGTGAGGCGCACGATAGGTGCGTCGCATGCTGCATGAGGGGCGGCGGGCGCCGTGCTTGTCGCCTGCCCCCGCGTGGAAAATCCGCAAGCAGCGGCCGCCCGGTGCACCCGGGCGGCGGCGCGTTGCTTATTGCTTCGGCAGCGCGTAGGCAATCACGTAGTCGCCGAGCTTCGTGCCGAACGAGCCGTGTCCGCCTGCCGCGATCACGACGAACTGGCGGCCGTTCACCGCGTAGGTCATCGGCGTGGCCTGGCCGCCCGCGGGCAGCCGCGCTTGCCAAAGCCGGTTGCCGTTGTTCACGTCGAAGGCGCGCAGGTAGTTGTCTGCCGTCGCGCCGATGAAGATCACCCCGCCCGCCGTCACCATCGGGCCGCCCAGCATCGGCATGCCCGTGCGGAAGGCCACCGGAATCGGCGAGCTGTCGCGCGTCGTGCCGATGCGCTTTTTCCAGACGATCTGGTTGGTCTTCAGGTCGACGACGGAGATATAACCCCACGCCGGCTGCTTGCAGGGCAGCCCGATCGGCGACATGAACGGGTTGAGCGTCACGCCGTAAGGCACGCCGTATTGCGGCTGGATGCCCGCCTCCGTGCCGCTGCCCTTCGCGCCCGGCTGCGGCTCGAGCGGATTGCCCGGCCCGCGTGGAATGAGCCGCGAGACGAACGGCAGCGCGATGGGGTTCGCCACGGCGATCTGCCGGTCGGTGTCGATGGCGAGGCCGCCCCACTCGAACATGCCGAGGTTGCCCGGGAAAATGAGCGAGCCTTGCAGCGAAGGCGGCGTGAAGGTGCCTTCATAGCGCAACTGATGGAACATCACGCGGCAGATGAGCTGGTCGTACATCGTGGCGCCCCACATGTCGGCGTCGGTGAGATTCTTCGACGGGCGGAACGTGAGTGCCGAAAACGGCTGCGTAGCCGAGACGTGGTCGCCGGGCGCCGCGCCCTGCGGCACCGGCATTTCGGGCGCGGGCACGACGAGTTCGCCCGTGCGGCGGTCGAACACGAACAGGTTGCCCGTCTTCGCAGGTGCGTAGACCACCGGCACGGTCTTGCCGTCCTTGTCGGTGATGTCGGCGAGCGTGGGCTGCGAGGGCTGATCCATGTCCCACAGGTCGTGGTGCACCGTCTGGTAGAACCAGGCGAGCTTGCCGGTCGACGCGTGCAGCGCGAGCAGGCCCGTTGCGTAACGTTCGAGGTCGGGCGTGCGGTCGCCGCCCCAGATGTCCGGCGTTTTCACGCCCATCGGCAAATAGACGATGTCGAGCTTCGCATCGTAGGCGGCCGGCGCCCACGAGTTCGGCGAATTCCAAACGTAGTGCTCGCCTGGGCCCGGAATCTTGTTCGGATCTGCCGCGCCCGGGTCGAACGCCCATAGCAGTTTGCCCGTGCGCACGTCGAAGCCGCGAATCACGCCCGAGGGCTCGCGCGTCGAGAAGTTGTCTTCCACGGCGCCTGCCACGACGATCACCTTGTTCGTGACGATCGGCGGCGAGGTGGGCTCGTACATGCCCGGCGTCGTGACCGGCATGGCGTGCTGCAGGTCGAGGTCGCCGTTGTTGCCGAAGCCCGCGCAGCGCTCGCCCGTCAGCGCATCGAGTGCATAGAGGTGGCCGTCGTTCACGGGCAGCAGGATGCGGCGCATGCAGGTGCCGTTAGCGGCGGCAGGCGTTGCTGCGGCCGCCGGTGCGCTCGCGGGCGCGGCGGCTTGCGTTGCCGACGGGGGATTACTGGCAGGCGCCGCCGCTTCGGTTCCGGAAGCCGCCGCAGCGTCCGATGCGGCCGCGGGCGTCGTCGCCGTCGCTCCCAGGTCCGCCGCCGCGGCGTTCACGGACGCCGCCGAAAGATCCACGAACGACACGCCCCGGCAGGTCACGTGCTGGAACGAGGGATCGGCCTGAAGCTTCGGATCGAACTTCCATTTGAGCTCACCCGTTTGCGCGTCGAGCGCGAACAGGATCTGGTGCGGCGAGCACAGGTAAAGCAGATCGCCGATCTTGATCGGCGTGACTTCGTTGGTGATCTCCACCGGATCGTTCGGGCCTTTCGTGTCGCCGGTGCGGAAGGTCCAGGCCACCTGCAGGTTATGCACGTTATCGGGCGTGATCTGCTGCAGCGGCGAATAGCGCGTGCCTTGCTGGTCGCGTCCATAAGCGGGCCACTCGGATGGCTCGATGCCGTCGACGTTCGGCGCAGGCGTGGCCCTCACCGCCGCGAGCGAGCCGTTGATCTGCTGCGGGTCGTTGAAATGCGCATACACGAGCACACCGCCCCATACGAGCAGACCGACCACGAGCGCAAGCACGCCGAACTGGCGCGGGCGCTCCAGGCGCCAGGTCATGAGCAGGAGCAGCCAGATGCCGAACACCACCAGCACGCCCGAGCGCGGCACGAGCGCCCAGAAGTCCGGCCCCGACTCCCACAGGCCCCAGATCGCCGTACCGATCAGCACGATCGCATAGAGCACGAACGCCGAGGGGCTCGCGCGCCACAGCAGCCACGCGAAGACGAGCAGCAGCACGCCCGTCACGACGTAATACGGCGAACCGCCGAGCGAAATGAGCCACGCGCCGCCAGCCAGCAGATACACCGCCGTGAGCAAGGTGAACAGCACGGAGATGACTCCGATGAAGCCCAGCGGTTTCGATAGTCTGGCCATGATCTCAACCTTCCTCGAAGAATGTCGTCTGCAATGGCGGAAAAAGCGTGGCGTCAGAACACGTGCATCATCCCGACGTAGGCGCCCGTTTGCGATTGGCCGGCCAGGGGGCTGGTCGGCGTGCTCGAGTCGCGCGGCGTCGCGAAGACCGAGAACGTGCCGTTCTTGCTGTTGTCGACATACGCGACCGTGCCATACAGGAATGTGCGCGCACTGAGGTTGTACGTCGCGCCGAGCGCGTAGAGCATGGCGTGGCTCGCGGGGTCGTGCGAGGCGTCGCCGCCGCCCTCGCCTACATGAATATAGAAACCCGCTGCGGTCACCGCCCACTTCGGGGTGGCCTGCCAGGTCGCGCCCAGCCAGTAGTGGTCGGCGGTATCGGAAACGCCCGGTGGCGAATCGGGTGCCGAGTAATGCGTGTACGCAGCCTGGATCTTGAACTTCTGCACGCGCAGATTGCCGCCCACGAAGTATTCGCGCGAGGCCGTGAAGATGTTGGAAAAGCGCCCGCTCGAATCGCGCAGTTCGTCGTAGATGCCGCGCAGGTCGAACAGCGGCGAGTGATACGAGAGCATGATGCCGTCCGAGCGGCCGAACTCGCCTTCGGCGCCGGCGTTGAAGTTGCCTGGCTGGTTGCCGAACGAATACTGGCCCTGCACGTCGAGGCCGTTCCACACCGGGCTGTGATATTCGACGTTGTTGCTCGTCTGCTGCCAGTTGCGCCCACGCACGAGGGAAGCCGACGACACCGCCTGCTGCACGAACGGATCGAATGCCCACACGCCGTCGCTGTCGATGAAGAGATTACGGCCGGCTTGCAGTTGCCCCCATGTGTCGTTCTTCAAACCCACATACGCGCGCCGCGACCAGAGCCGGCCGCCGCCCGTGGTGCCGTTCATGATCTGCACGGCGGTCTCGAGGTTGAAGATCGCGGCGCTGCCGCCGCCCAGGTCCTCAGTGCCCTTGAGGCCGAACATGCTGGTGCCCCAGTCGCCGCCTTCGGCGCTCCAGCGGCTCGAACTGCCGCCGTTGCCGTTCGCGATGTGATTGAGGTATTCGATGCCGCCATCCACGCGGCCATACATCGTGACGCTCGATTGTGCGCTCGCGGCCGAACTGACGGCGAGCAGCACCACTGCGCCCAGAGTCGTTTTCACGTTGGCTCCCTCGTGGAGTCTTCTTGCTTGATCCGGTCCATGCCGGGGCGGATAACGTGGTTGAACGTGCGGACCGGCCAGCGCGCCTGCTCTCATGCCGGCCACATCGCGCACCAAAAAGCATACCGCGTGGTGAAGAAAGCCGTATTTTGGCTGGACGGCGAATGACGTACAGTTGCACGCGCGCGACGGCGCCGTTCGCGATTAGCATTTTGCATGCCGCGCCGCACCACGCACGGCGCATCGGGGGGCGAAAGCGCTGCCAGGCCGCACGCGAACGCCGCGTTGATCCGCGCGCATCACAACGCGACGCTTTCGACCCTCGGCAGCTTCGGCCCGAAGATCAGCGCGGGGCGTACCGGCGAAATCGCGTTCGAGCCAGCGGCGTAAGGTGACTGACGTTAGCGCGCGTCGTGCCGCGGATCGGCCCTTGCGGCGTCGCCACGCTGGGCAGGTTGCGGCTGAGCCGAGCGCACAGCGTGAAAAACCGGCAAACGCCAGCCGAAGTAGAGCGCGGCCAGCCGCAGCGCCACGCAGGAAATCACGGCCACCCAGGGGGTCCAGAACGTCGACCAGCCCGCGTACGTGAGCCCCACCTGCACGGCGGCCCCTAGCAGCGCCGCCGACGCATAGATCTCGCGCTCAAGAATGGCGGGCACGCGCGAGAGCAGCACGTCGCGCATCACGCCGCCGCCCACCGCGCTCACGATGCCGAGGATGATGGCCGGCTCGGCACTCTGGCTGTACGCAAGCGCCTTCTGCGCGCCCGCTACCGCAAAGAGCCCTAGCCCGATCGCATCGAACAACAGCACGGGGTGACGCAGCCGCCGCACCTGCGGATACGCGGCAATGGTCAGCCCCGTAGCCAGCAGCGTGACCGCGAGGTAGGCCCAGTTCGCGAGCCCCGCGGGCGGCACCGCGCCGATGCAAAGATCGCGGATGATGCCGCCGCCGCATGCCACCATGAAGCTCACGACGACGATGCCGAACAGATCGAGCCGCCGTTGCCGCGCGGCCACGGCGCCGGATATCGCGAAGGCGAACGTGCCGATCAGGTCGAGTGCCGTATAGGCCGTGTGAGCGTTGAGATGCGCGCCCACGTGCGCGCCGAGTGCCACGCTCACGCCGCCTCGCTTTCGTGGCCGAGCCACGCGGCGGCCGCGCACAGCATCGCTTCGAGGCCGGTGCGCAATGTGGGGTCGAGCACGGGCGCGAACTTCGGCGAGTGGTTGCTCGGGATTTCGTTGAGCTTCTTCGCCGCTTCGGCTTGCGCGTAGATCTCGGGGTCCGTGCCGCCCACGAACCAGAACGCGTACGGCACGCCCCATTCGCGGCCGAATACGCTGAAGTCCTCGCTGGCGGCGGCCGGCTGCGTTTCGTAGGCTCGCGCGCCGAACCATGCTTCGAAGGCCTTGCGCAGCCGCGCCGTGGTGGCGTCGTCGTTGACCGTGAGCGGGTAGCTCGACAGCGTCGTGAATTCCGGCTCGCGCGGCGCATTGGAGGCGGCACATTCGGCGCAACAGATGCGGCGGATCGCGCCCAGCATGTACTCGCGCACGTCGTCGTCGAAGGTGCGCATGTTGAGCTTGAGCGTGGCGTCGTCGGGGATGATGTTTTCCTTCGTGCCCGCCTGCAGCGAGCCCACCGTGAGCACGGCGGACTCGCGCGGCGAGATTTCGCGCGAGACGATCGTCTGCAGGCGCAGCGTGGTGGAAGCCGCCATGATCACCGGGTCGATCGAGGTCTGCGGCTGCGAGCCGTGCGAACCGCGGCCGAACAGCTTCACCTTGAGGCTGTCACCGGCCGAGAGGATCGTGCCGCTGCGATAGCCCACGGTGCCAGCCGGGCCCACCATCACGTGCTGGCCGAGAATCACGTCGGGCTTCGGAAAGCGCTCGATCATGCCGTCGTCCATCATGCTGCGCGCGCCGCGTCCCACTTCCTCGCCGGGCTGGAACACGGCAAGCAGCGTGCCGCTCCATGCGTCGCGATGCGCCGCCATCAACTGCGCCACGCCAAGGAGCCATGTGACGTGCAGGTCGTGCCCGCACGAGTGGGCCACGCCCACCTGCACGCCCTCCTCGTCTTCGGCGGTCACGGTGCTCGCATACGGCAGGCCCGTGGCCTCGGCCATGGGCAGCGCGTCCATGTCGGCGCGCAGCATCACGACCGGACCCTCGCCGTTGCGCAGCAGGGCCACGACGCCCGTCACGCCCACTTCGCTTGAGACTTCGTAACCGAGCTTTTCCATGCGCTGAGCCACGAGCGCCGCCGTACGGAACTCCTGCATCGAGAGTTCAGGATGCTGATGCAGATCCTTGTAGAGCGCTTCGAGTTCGGGCAGCAGCGCGCCGATGGCGGGGGCCGCGGTTTCTACCAGATTCGGCATGGACGACTCCTTCATGCGTTTCATTGTGCAATGTGCGGCCTGCGCGCCGCGATCTCAAACACCGTCGAGCAGGCTCTGCGCAAGCTTGGCGAGCAACTGGTCGAGCGTCTTGCGCTCGTGTTCGGTGAGGACGGCCGCGAGTTCGGCTTCGAGCTTCGAGCCGGCTTTCTCCGAGGCATTCGCCACCTTTGCGCCCTCGGGCGTGACGCGCAGCACGACGCTGCGCCGGTCCTGCGCATGCGTGCCGCGGCCAATAAGGCCACGCGATTCGAGTTCGCCGAGCGTTTTGGAAAGCAACGTTTTTTCGATGAGCGCGCGCTGCGATACCGCCTTGGGCGTAATGCCCGGCTCGGCGCGGATGATGCGCAGCACGCGCATGGCACGCACGTCGAGATCCCAGCGCTCGCGGTAGACCGCGTTGGCGCGATCCATCAGCAGCGCGCTCGTTTGATCGAGCCTGAAGGTCAGGAAATCCGAATACAAATGCGTGCTCCCATCCGTGCGCTAGCTGGACGCAGTATAGTCAAGTAGTTGAAAATTTCAACTATCTGGATCAGGGAAACACGATGAGCGGGTGCAGGGATGCAGATGTGACAACGCGGCGGAGCCCCGTTCTAGAGGGAGCCCGCCGCGCAGGAGGAAACGTCCGGCGGGGACAGGTGCCCCGCCGAAGTCATCGCCGAATCGACTTAGAACGCGTGACGCATACCCACCGTCACGGCGACCTGCGTATTGGTCGACGAAGGCGAGAGCGTGTTGATCATGGCGTGCGAAAGCACGGAGCCTTCCGGTGCGCCATGCACGTTCTGATACACGCCTTCGAGGTAGAAGTCGGTGCGCTTGCTGAGGGCGTAGTCCGTTTGCAGCATCCCCGTGTTCCAGCCCGGGTTCGTCCCGTTGTAGGCGCCGTGCGTGTACGTGTACGCACCCGAAACGCTCCATGCCGGCGTGAGCGCGTATTTCACGTTCGCTTCGAAGTTGTCGAGGCGCAGCGAACCGGCGAGCGAGCCGGCGGAGTCGTCGTTCGAGCCGAGATAGGTGCCCGTGCCGAACGAGTACACCCCTGCGGCGTTGTCGATCTGCGTATGGCTCCAGACGAGACCCACCGTGGCCGGGCCGTACGTGTAGTTGCCGCCGAGCGACCAGACACGCTGACGCTCCGCAAGGAAGTTCGCGCTCGTGTCGCTGGTGGTGACCGCCCCGCTGCTGTTGCCCGCGTTGTTGAACTGCAGGTAGCCGGCCGCGAGGTTCAGCGGGCCCTGGGTGTACGAAACAGCGAAGCCGTACGAGCGGTTGTTCGCGAAGTCGCCGGCCTTGTTGCTGAACGAGTACATTGTCTCGAACGTCACGCCGTACAACGTCGGGCTCGCGTACTTGACGGAGTTGTTGACGACCACCGAGTTCGCCGCGAGGTTGTCGTTCTCGAACGGGTGCGCCGCGAGGTTGCCGCCCCACGTGTTGGATCCAGCCGTGAGTGGGCCCACGAGGTCGTTCATCACGTCGAACTGGCGCCCGAACGTCAGCGTGCCGTACGGATCGCTTTGCAAGCCCACCCACGCTTGCGAACCGAAGCCGAGGCCCGAGAACGCCTGTGCGCCGTTGTTGAGCAGGAAGCCTTGTTCGAGCTTGAAGATGGCGTGCAGACCGCCGCCCAGATCTTCCGAACCCTTGAGGCCGAACACCGTGTTCTGCGTGGAACTGCTATTCAGCTGCCAGTTGCTATGGCCGAACTGGTTGTTCGTGTAGACGAGGCCGGTATCGATCAGGCCGTAGAGGGTCACGCTGCTTTGCGCGTGCGCCGAAATCGCAAAGGCGCTCAGGAGTGCCGCGGCGAGTAGCGATTTTTTCATATTTTGAAGCTCCGGATTGGGCGGTGGGTTAATGCAACGAATTCAGGCAGCCGGCACCATCGACGTGCAATCTCATATGCGCGCATTCCATTTCGGTGCAGATTCAAGAGCAAAAAGCGATCCGTCGACGATTATTGTGAATTGCGCAATTCATCGATGTTGAAAATGCAATGGCAGAATGGAAATCGTGCAGCGAGCGCGGCGCGAATCGAACACCCGCATCATAGGGTGTCGAAAATAAAAATGGTGTCGAAATTCGGGCGACGTGGCGTCGATGGCACAACCGCGCCGGGCAAGGCTCGACGCGCGTCGAGGAATGTGCGGGGCGTGAATATCGCCGGGCAAATTACATAATGCTTTCGGAGCGAGGCATTAAAGTCGGCGAGAAAGGACGATTATCCGCATCGAAAAAAATCGTGGAGCTAATCGGCCCTGCCAGAGCGTGTTGATTGTTCTTTTAATGCGCGCTCTCTTCTGACTTGCGGTGATTCGTTCAAGCGGCCGGCGCGACCGAGGCGCCCACTATTGCGTGGCGCGCCAATGCCTCTGCGACGAATCCCGATGCCTTCATCGTTTCGACAAACGCACCAAGCGCTTCGGCGGCCTGCGGACCGCGACGCTTCGCGACGCCCATCGCCTGGCGAATCACCATGAAGCGCTCGTCGAGCAGACGCAAGCCGCCGGTCTTCGCGGCGTCGGCTTCCAGTTGCTGCTTCACGCCCGCGGCCACTTCGAGCCCTTGTTCGAGGAAGGTTTGCACGACGGTGGGCGAAGTCGGCGCGCGCACGATCTGCGCCTGCTTCAATTCCCGCGTGAGAAAAAGATCGTACGCACTGCCATTGCCCACGGCCACGCGGTTATGCGGTCGATCGACTTCGGCATTAGTGCGCACCGGCGAATCGTTGCGAACGAGATAGAAACCTTCGATCAACACATAAGGCGCGGTGAACGCGATCGTTTCACCTCGCTTCGGATCGACGGCAAAGAAGCCGAAGTCCGCGCGTTCGTCGCTCACGGCTTCGACGGACTTGCCCGCTGCGTCGAATACGACAAGTTCGAGCGGCACGCCCAGATGCTGTGCGAAGGCGCGCGCGAGATCGACGCAGACGCCGAACGGTTCGCCCGACGCCGCATCGCGATTCGCGAGTATCGGATTGCCGAGATTGATGGAGGCGCGCAACGTGCCCGTTGGCGCGAAGGCTTTGACGACAGCGGGATCGATGTTCATGGGAGCGCGAGGCGAAAATCAGGCTCGTTCGAGCATATCATCCCGCCCGCTTGTGCGCGCCCACCGTCATCGTGCGTTCATGGCTCAGCCCAGGTCACCACCGGCGACCGGCAAGATCGAGCCGGTGATATAACTCGCCTCGTCCGAAGCGAGAAAGAGGATCGGCGCGACCTGTTCGTCGAGGCTGCCGTAGCGCTTGAAGAAGGTCGATTCGGTGACCTGGCGCACCGCCTCGCCCATCCAGGTCTTTTCCTGCTCGCTGTCGCCCGCGGCATTGCGTGGAATGCGGCGCGGCGGCGCTTCGGTGCCGCCTGGCGCCGTGGCGACCACGCGGATATTGTGTTCCGCGTATTCCATTGCCAGCGATTGCGTCACCGCATTCACGCCGCCCTTCGCTGCCGAATACGGCACGCGGCGAATGCCGCGCGTGGCATTCGACGACACGTTGACGATGGTTCCGCGCCCGCGCTCGAGCAAATGCGGCAGCACGGCATGGCACGTATATAGCGTGGGCATGAGCGAGCGGCGGATTTCCGCATCGATCTGCGCAGGCTCGAATTCCGCGAACGGACGCATGCGGATGGCACCGCCCACGCCGTTGATGAGGATGTCGATGCCGCCGTACTTTTGCGCGGCGAAATCCATTGCCGCTTTCGCGCCCTCATACGTTTCGAGGTCGGCGACGAATCCCGCCGTTTGCGCGCCCTGCGCCTCGGCCGCGACTTCGGCTACGAAATCCGCTCGATCGACAAATACCACCTTGCCGCCTTCGGCCGCCGCGCGCAGCGCCACGCCGCGGCCGATTCCTTGTGCCGCCCCCGTGACGACGACGACCTTGCCTGCGAATCGTTGCATGATCATGCCGCCTTCGGGACTGCGTTGGGGGTGAACTTCTCGTAATGGAAGCTGTGGGGCTTCACGCCTTCGTCATCGAAATATTTGCGCACGGCGTCTACCATCGGCGGCGGCCCGCACAGATACACGTCGACGTCGCCATCGTTCAAGGCGTCGGCGGGAATATGCTGCGTGACCCATCCTTTACGGGGATGATTCGAATCCGCGTCGGCGATCACGGTAGCGAAGCTGAAATTCGGCAGCTTCGCCGCGTAGGCTTCGATGGCTTCAACGAGCACGAGGTCGAGGTCGCGCGTGACGCCGTAGATCAGGTGCACCTTGTGCTGCGCGTTGGTGCGCGCGAGCACGTCCAGCATCGAGAGGAACGGCGCGAGGCCCGTGCCGCCCGCGAGGAACAGCAGCGGCCGCTGCACGTCACGCAGATAGAAGCTGCCGAGCGGCCCCGTCAATTCGAGCTTCGTGCCCGCTTGCGCGGCTTCGAGCCACGTGCTCATCACGCCGCCCGGAATCTTCTTGATCAGGAAGCTGATTTTCGATTCGCCCGGCGCGCAAGAGAAGGAATACGAACGATGCTGACCGCTGCCCGGCACGTCGATGTTGACGTACTGGCCCGGCAGGAACACGGGACCCGCTGCGTCGACGTCCAGTTCGAGCACGACCGCGGCATCGTTGTGCTGTTCGACCTTCGCGACCGTGGCCGCAAACTTGCCATGCGCTGTCTTGCACACTGTGGAAGACGCGGGAATCGCGATTACGCAATCGCTTTCCGGCACCATCTGGCAGGTGAGCACGAGACCGCTGTCCTTTTCGTCTTCGGTCAGCGCGTCCTCGATATAGTCTTCGCCGAGGTCGTAGCTGCCGCTTTCGGCGCGGCACTTGCAGGTGCCGCACACGCCGTCTGAGCAGTCCATCGGCAGGTTGATGCGCGCGCGAAAGGCCGCATCGAGCACTTTCTCGCCCGCCTTGCAGTCGATGAAACGAGTGACGCCGTCTTCGAAATTGAGTGCAATCTTGTAGCTGGACATGGTGTCTCCTTCTATCCCATGTTGAAACTGAGGCTCGGTGTCAAATGTGACTTCACACGTGGTAGACGTCGAGCACCTGCCGGATGTAGTCGTTCTTCAGCACGATCTTTTTGTAGGCGATCAGGAAGCCGTCGCCGGCCTTGCGCAAGGTGACGAACATCGTGCCGAAAAAATGATCCGTGGCCCGATAACGATGATTGAGCGTGTGGAAGTTGTAGCGCACTTCCACTTCATCACCGCGATCCGCCAGCACTTCCACGTTCGTGACGTTGTGGCTCGTGCGCGGCTCGGGCATCGAAGCGCCGCTTCGCTCGGTCTTGATGCGAAACACGCGGTCTTCGAGGCCGCCGCGATCCGGGTAGTACATCAGCGAGATCTGCGATTCGTGGTCGTCGGTGAGCTGGTCATCGTCGTCCCACGCGGGCATCCAGTACGTAACGTCTTCTGCGTAGCACGCGAGCCATTCTTCCCACTGGCGATCGTCGAGCAGGCGCGCTTCGCGATACAGCGCGGCGCAGATTCTCTGGTAATCGTTGCTCATGCCTGCGCTCCCGCTTGTTCGTGGTTCAGTTCCTGCTTGAGGGCGTCGCGCATGGCGTGCACCCAGTACTCGTGCTGAACCACGAACAACCCTTCGTCTTCGCTGCGTTCGCCGGAAATGACCGGCTTGAGCCCCATCTTCTTCGCGTTGTCGTCCGCGCCTTCGACCCACAGCGGCGCGCCGCGCGAGAGATCGTTCCACATTGCCGTCGTGCCGGCGTAACCCGCCTGGCAGGCGCGGAACTCTTCCAGGTCGTCGGCGGTGCCCATGCCCGTGACGTTGAAGAAGTCCTCGTACTGGCGAATACGGGTCGCACGATCTTCCGCGCTCTCGCCCTTCGGCC
Source organism: Paraburkholderia sp. CNPSo 3272 (assembly GCF_024206495.1). Lineage (GTDB taxonomy): Bacteria > Pseudomonadota > Gammaproteobacteria > Burkholderiales > Burkholderiaceae > Paraburkholderia. The sequence continues at coordinate 15,878 of NZ_JAMBPQ010000017.1, forward strand.
CGAAGCAGAAGATGTTCACCTCGGTCTTGTCCACGCTGATCGGGCGCACCACGCGAATCTGCGTGCTGAACTGGTCCATCAGGAACACGTTCGGATAGAGGCACAGGTTTCTCGTCTGGTTGACGATGAAATCGGCCTGCACTTCGCCCACGCGCGCTCTGATTTCGTCGCGATGCTTATAGACCGGTCGCACTTCGGGGTTCATCGTGTTGGTCCACAGCAGGATGTGGCCGTGGTCGAAGCCGTAGACACCCGCCACCGACTTGCTCCAGCTATTGGCATCCACCGCTTGGGTGCCGTCTTCCTTGCGGCGGCCCATGGTGGCAGCGTAATTCCAGTGCACGGTGCTGACGTGGTAGCCGTCGCAGCCGTTTTCCATCTGCATCTTCCAGTTGCCGTCGTAGACATACGAGGAGTTGCCGCGCAGCACTTCGAGGCCGTTCGGCGACTGGTCGACGATCTGGTCGATGATGATCTTCGCTTCGCCGAGGTAGTCTTCGAGCGGCTGCACGTCGACATTGAGGCTGCCGAACAGAAAGCCCCGATAGTTCTCGAAGCGAGCGACCTTCTTCAGGTCGTGCGAGCCCTGCTTGTTGAATTGCACGGGATATTCGGTGGTCTTTTCGTCCTTCACCTTGAGCAGCTTGCCGGTGTTGGAGAACGTCCAGCCGTGGAACGGACAGGTGAAGCTGCCCTTGTTGCCGTGCTTGCGCCGGCACAGCATGGCGCCTTTGTGCGCGCAGGCGTTGATCACGGCGTTCAGCGTGCCGGTCTTGTCGCGCGTGATGACGACCGGCTGACGACCCAGCCACGTGGTGTAGTAGTCGTTGTTTTCGGGAATCTGGCTTTCGTGCGCGAGGTACACCCAGTTCTTCTCGAAGATGTATTTCATTTCCAGTTCGAACAGGTCTGCATTGGTGAAGATGTCGCGTCGGCAACGGAACACACCGTTTTGCTTGTCGTCCTGCACGGCGGTGGACAGCAGATGATCCAGGTCACTGGCTTTGTCGATGATGGCTGACATATTAGCTCTCCTATGCATACTCCACACGCGGTACGGAGTTCCTGCATCGGTGTCGAATGAAGATTCGAGGTGAAACGGGGGGCGGCGGCAACATGCCGCCGCCAGGCGGGTCGGTTACGCCGCAGCTGCGGCGCGCAGGCGGTGAACGAGCTGGTTGTCCTTGCCCTGGACCAGCGGCGTGAGCGTGAAGTTGAACTCGATGTCCTTGTACGTGTCGGCTTTCAGGCCGAGCGCGTTGCCGCCGGTCTTCTCGACCACCGGCGGAATGAGTTCTTCACGCGTCGCGTAGGCGAAGTCATCCCAGATCAGCGGATCGCCTTCGATATTGAACTGCGTGGTGAGCTTGCGGCTGTTATCGGCCGTGACGAAGAAGTGCACGTGCGCCGGGCGGTTGCCGTGGCGGCCAAGGCCGTCCAGCAGCCGCTGGGTCGAGCCCTGCGGCGGGCAGCCGTAGCCCACCGGCATGAGCGTGCGGAACTCGTACTTGCCGTCTGCGCCGGTCTTGACCGCGCCGCGCAGGTTGAAGTCGGCCTGCGCGCCGGTCGGGTCGAAGTGCGAATAGAAGCCCTTCGAATTGGCGTGCCAGCATTCGACCAGGGCGCCGGCGAGCGGCTTGCCATCGAGGCCGGTAACCGTGCCGTGAATGACGAGCGGACCGGCATCGGCGTCGGCGTTGAGGTCGATGCGCGAAACGCTCTCGCGCACCGGCGCGCCTGCCACATACAGCGGCCCTTCGATCGTGCGCGGCGTGCCGCCTTCGAGACCCACCGCCTGGTCTGCGGCGTCCATGCGGATGTCGAGGTACTTCTCGAGGCCGAGGCCGGCGGCGAGCAGCGCCGCTTCGCCGTCCTGGCCGAGCTTGTTCAGATAGTTCACGCCGGCCCAGACTTCATCGGGCGTGATGTCGAGATCGTCGATGGCCTTGAAGAGGTCGCCCAGCAGTCGATAAACGACCTGCTGGAAACGCGCGTTGCCGCTGCCGCCGTTGAGATTCGCAGCGGCCTTCAGCAGGTCCTGCACTTCCTTCGATTCGAATACTTTTGCGCTCATGGTCTTTGTCTCCTGGTGCTTGCTGGTATTGAGGGGGAATCAGCTCAAGCGTCGTTGTCCCTGACGGAGGACGGGTGGCGACACAACGGCGTGACCGTTATCTTCATGTACGGAAAAAGCGGCAAGGCGGTGAGAATGTCGTGCAGCTCTGCATTACTCTCTACGTCGAAGATGCTGTAATTCGCGTACTCGCCCACCAGTCGCCAGATATGACGCCACTTGCCGCTGCGCTGCAGCTCCTGCGAGTACTCCTTTTCGCGCGCCTTGATTTCGTTGGCGACATTGGCCGGCATGTCGGCCGGGATGTTCACATCCATGCGTACGTGGAAAAGCATCGTCTTGTCCGTTTATCAGGTGTCCGGATTACTTCGTGACTTTCATCAGGCCGTCGCGGGTGAAGCGCTTGACCTTCGCCTCGTCCAGTTCGATGCCCAGGCCCGGGCCGTTCGGCACCGTCAGCTCGAAGTCGCTGTAGTCGAGCGGCGTAGTCAGAATTTCTTCGGTGATCAGCAAGGGGCCGAACAGTTCGGTGCCCCACTGCAGGTTGGCGAAGCTTGCGAACAGGTGCGCCGACGCCACCGTGCTGAACGCGCCTTCGAGCATCGTGCCGCCGTACAACTCGATACCCGCGGCGTCCGCAATCGTGGCCACGCGCTGCGCCGCGAACAGTCCGCCGCTTTGTTCGATCTTGATGGCGAAGACATCGGCGCCCTCGTTCTTCGCGATCTCGAACGCGCTTTCCGGTCCCTGCAGGATTTCGTCGGCCATCAATGCCACCGGGAAGCGGCGCATGAGGCGCGACAGCGCCGCGGGCGAAGCGACCGGCTGCTCGACCAGCTCGCAGCCGGCTTCCGCCAGCGCCGGAATTGCCCATGCCGCCTGCGTCTCGCTCCAGGCCATGTTGACGTCCACGCGCACGGCGGCGCGATCGCCCACCGCCTTCTTGATGTCGGCAACGTGCTTGATGTCGGTCTTGAGGTCTTTCGCGCCGATCTTCAGCTTGAAGATCTTGTGACGGCGCACTTCCAGCATCGCCTCGGCTTCGGCAATGTCCCTGGAGGTATCGCCCGAAGCGAGCGTCCATGCCACTGGCAGGCGTTCGCGGCGGCGGCCGCCCAGCAGTTCGCTCACCGGCACGGAGAGACGCTTGCCCTGCGCGTCGAGCAGCGCCGTTTCCAGCGCGCACTTGGCGAAGTGATTGAGCTTCACGAGCTTGCCCAGATGCGCCATGAGCGCCTGTATACGCGTGGCGTCCTGGCCGATCATCGCCGGGGCGAAGTAGGCGTCGATCGCGAGCTTCATCGCTTCCGGGCTTTCCGGACCGTAGGCCATGCCGGCAATCGTCGTACCTTCACCCATGCCGGTTACGCCGTCGCTGCAATACACATTCACCAGCATCAGGGTTTGCCCGTACATCGTGGCAACGGATAGCTTGTGAGGGCGAATCGTCGGCAGATCGACGAGGCGGGTTTCGATACGTTCGATCGTGGCGGAGGTCATGTCGCAGGCTGCGTAAGTGGAGAAGGTATGGTGGATTTATACACGCCGCGCCTGAGCAGCATCCAATACTATTTGCGTCCAATTCCATACCTTTATAATATGGAAACGCCTCAATCGCCCATGAACAGGCGGATATTGCGGCGCATCATATTCTCAGAGTATTGATAATTTGATGCCTCATTTGGGAAGGAACCATGGATCTCCGCCAGCTTCGTTACTTCGTTGCCGTCGTGCGCGAGCGCAATTTCACGCGCGCAGCCGAACAGCTTTGCATCGCTCAACCGCCGCTGAGCCGGCAGATTCAGTTGCTCGAACAAGAGATCGGCGTGCCCCTTCTGATTCGCAATACGCGCCCGGTGCGCACGACCGATGCGGGACGTCTCGTCTACGAGCAGGCCATGCAGATTCTTGGGCGCGTCGAACAACTGCAGGCGACCGCCAAACACGTGGGACTCCATCACCGCACCGTGTTGTCGATCGGCTTCGTCGCTTCCGTTCTGTATTCGGGTCTGCCGCCGTTGATGCGCAAGCTGCGCCAGCATGCGCCGGAACTCGACATCCAGATGGTCGAACTGATGTCGGTGCAGCAGATCGAGGCGTTGAAGGAAGGCCGCATCGACATCGGCTTCGGACGCGTGCGCCACAGCGACCCCAACGTGGCCGGCATCGTCCTGCGCGAAGAGCCGCTGGCGGTGGTGGTGCCGATCGGCAGCGAGATGGCGCAGGAATCGACGCCCATCCCCATCGAGCAACTGGCCGGACAGAAACTGATTGTCTACCCCAAGGAGCCGCGCCCCAGTTTCGCCGACCAGGTATTGAACGTGTTGCACGGCGACGGCGTGCAACCGGGCGAGGTGCTGGAAGTGCGGGAAATCCAGACGGCGCTGGGTCTCGTCGCAGCAGAGTTCGGCGTATGCGTGATCCCTGCTTCAGCGCGGCAATTGCGCCAGGACGTGCACTATCGGCTGATCGACAGCGACCACGCGACTTCCCCCATCATCCTGAATCACCGCGTGAACGACAACTCCGTCTACGTCGATCTCGTGAAGCAACTGGTCAAGGAAATGTACGCCGAGCCTCAAACGTGGCTGCCTTCGAAGAAGAAAAAGTCGTGAAGCGATAAACCGCCTACCCCGGTTCGTTGACGAATGCGCGCACGGCGGCACCGATCTTGTGCGGCGAATCCTCCTGAACGTCATGGATGCCGGCCACCACGGTTTCCCGGTGGGCACACCCTCACTGCGCCGCCAGCCGCTCTGCCGAAAAACGCAAGCCGTCGAAGAGCCGCTCGGCCACCCGCTCGGGAAAGCCTTCGGGCAGCGCCGCTGCGACTTCTTCTATCGCAGCGGGCGTACGCGCCAGCACGCGCTCGATCAGCGGGCCCGCATCCGGCCCATAGTGGCACAGCCGCGCGGTGGCGTCGAAATGCGTGCGCTTCACGTCGCGCATGCGATAGTGGCGCGCCTTGCCCCACACCGCCATGGCGAGCGACGCCTTGTGCCACGACCATTGATTGCCGCCGTCGCCCTCCACGGGCCAGATCGACATGACGTCATAGAGCGGCGCGAGCTGAAAGCGCCCTGCCGGCAAGAGGCGGATGCTGAAATTCTTCGCGTGGCCGTCCGGCGCCGCGAGCATCCAGAAGACGATTTGCGCAGTGAGAAACGTTTCGAGGTCCTCGCGCGCCTGCAGCGACTGGCGCAGGAGACCCGCAATTTCACGCACGCCGGGGCCGCCATGCGCTTCGTACTTGCGATGCGGCGGCACGCCGAGCGCCTGGCAGAAGTCCTCCTGCGGCAGACGCAGCAAGCCGCCGGCGCGCGAACGCGTACGATCGAAGCGCTCCACGCTGAGCACCTTTTGCGCGCCGAAGCGGACGATCTGCGCCTGTGAAGCGGGCAAACCGTAGGCCCTCAGCAGTGCCAGGCAAAGCCATTCGTTTTCCACCGAGGTATTGAAGTCCACCTTGCGATGGCCGATCAGCCCCAGTGGCAGCTTGAGAATGTGGGTAGTGGGCGTGGCGCCGCGCGGCAGCAGCCATTTGCCGCGGTGGCGCAGGAGCGCGGTCTTCTCCTGCGCGCCCGCCAGCGAAATGCGCAGATCGTCGGTCTCGAGTGCGCCACCGGGCAGCGCACCGGCCGTTTCGAGCAGCAGGCGCTCGATGACGGCATCGCTCAGCGCGGTGCCTTCGATGCGGTCGACGCGCCCCGGCGTTTCGTCCTCGTCCAGCAGTTGCACCGCGCCCACGCAATCGCGCCCGATGGCCTTGAGCAGGTCGAAGGCCTCGAGCGTATCGGTGCGAAAGCGCGTGGCGATGCGACGGCGGATGGGCTCGCTGTCGGGCAGAAGATTGTCGAAATAGTGCTGCACGCGCTCGCCGCGCAACGGCACGTCGCCGATGCCGAACGGCAGCGAGAGCGAAAGCGGCCGGCCCACGGCCGAGCGCTTCCAGGCGTCGTCATAACGCAACTCGGTGTCGCCGGAGGACGTCATGACCCACGTGCCCACGCGCTCGCCGTTGGCCCAGATCGATAGCGCGCGCGAATGCGATTTGCGGCCCATGCTCACCACTCCGGCGCACCGGCCGCCACCTCGCGCGACTGCACGCAGAGTTCCAGCCCGTAGAGCGCGAAAAGCGCGAGCATCTGCTCGAGCGAGAGGCTGGCGGCGCCCGTGGTTTCGAGTGCGGAAAGGCGCGGCTGGCCGATGCCCAGATGCGCCGCGGCCTGCGCCTGGGTCATGCCGCGCGCCTTGCGGGCCGATTGCAGAATCTCGCCAAGCCCGCCTGGCGTCTGGACGATGATCTTCATGACATATTCCTGTGAGGCATAAACCGATTATATGCCTGTGGGGAATATTTTGCCAATATCATTCATACAAATAAACCGGGAATATCGCTCCCACGAATAGTCATCCGGCGAGCCCTCCTCGATACGGCCCGGTTGCCGCGCAGGGCGGTGCTCACGCGCGAGCGGACTCCTGTGCCCGCTCACGCGCACGCACGTCGAACGCGCCGCCCGTCAGGGCTTGGTCGCGCAGCGTCACCGGTTTCTTGCCCGGCAGCAGCGGGAACACCAGTTCGGCGAAGCGAATCGCCTCTTCCAGGTGAGGATAACCGGAGAGCACGAAGCTGTCCGCGCCGGCGTCCACGTATTCCTTGATGCGGGCCGCCACGGTTTGCGGGTCGCCCACGAGCGCCGTGCCCGCGCCGCCGCGCACGAGGCCCACACCGGCCCATAGGTTCGGGCTGATCTCGAGCTTGTCGCGGCTGCCGCCGTGCAGTTCGGCCATGCGGCGCTGGCCCACCGAATCCATGCGCGCGTAATTTTCCTGGGCGCGGCGGATATCGTCATCGTCGAGCTTGCTAATGAGACGCCCGGCGGCGGCCCACGCTTCGTCGTTGGTCTCGCGCACGATCACGTGCAGGCGCACGCCGAGCTTGAGTGTGCGTCCATGGCGCGCCGCCCGCGCGCGGATATCGCTGAACTTCTGCGCGACGGCTTCGGGCGGCTCGCCCCACGTGAGATAGGCATCCACATGCTTGGCCGCTAGCTCGTGCGCCGCCGGCGACGAGCCGCCAAAATACAGCGGCGGATGCGGCGTCTGAACCGGCGCGTGAAAGTTCTGCGCGCCCTGCACGTGCAAATGCTTGCCCTCGAAGTTCACCCTCTCGCCGCGAAGCAGGCTGCGCCAGATGGTCAGGAATTCGTCGGCGGCTTCGTAGCGCTCGTCGTGCGCGAGGAACACGCCGTCGGCTGCGAGTTCGGTGGCGTCGCCGCCCGGCACGACGTTGAGCAGCAAACGGCCGTTCAACGCCTGGTCGAGCGTGGCCGCCTGGCGCGCGGAAGCGGTGGGACCGCCGAGCGACGTACGCAGCGCGACGAGCAGCTTGATGCGCTGCGTAACGGGCGCGAGGCTCGCCGCCGTCACCCACGGGTCGAGGCAACTGCTGCCGGTGGGAATAAGGAGACCGTCGTAGCCGAGTTCTTCGGCGGTCACGGCGATCTGGCGCATATAGGCGTTGGTCGGCGCGCGGCCGAAATCGGATTTGCCGAGGTAGCGGGTGTCGCCGGAGGTCGGCAAGAACCAGAAGATATCGAGGCTCATCAGTGATCCTGCTGCGGGTAAATGAAGGCGTGGGCGAAGACTGGCGGCGCGAATTCGCGCGGCGCAATCGCATGACTATCGCCGCCCGTGCGTCGAACTCAGTCGCGCCCTCATTGAAACAGCCTGCAGCGTTTTCCCCTACCAGTTAATCTGCAATTGCATATGATGTATTCGGCTAAACGTGCGCATTTCCAACCCCTTTCGCGAGGAACCCAGCCATGGACACACGGACCGTCAAGATTCCCGGCCCCGATCATCCGATCACGGTCGAACCGGCGCACACGCGCGTGGTGGTGAAAGCAGGCGGGCGCGTGGTCGCCGACACGCGCGGCGCGCTCACGCTGCGCGAGGCGAGCTATCCCGCGGTGTTCTACATACCGCGCGAGGACGCCGACATGTCGCTGCTCTCACGCACGGAACACAAGAGCTGGTGCCCCTACAAGGGCGAGGCTTCGTACTACTCGATCGCGCCAGGCGGCGCGCGAGCCGTGAACGCAATATGGAGCTATGAAACGCCGCATGAAGCGGTGTCGGCAATCAAGGACCACCTTGCGTTCTACCCGGATCGCGTCGATTCGATCGAAACGTCCGACTGAGCGCCCTGCGCCGCCCTTCGATGCGTAACGTATCGCCGCGCAACGTCACATGGCATCGTCGATGCCCACTCGGGCCCCAAGGTGTGCCAGGATTCGGTAATTCGTGCGGCGCAGCCCGCCGCACCCCGCCCCCTTACATCCAACCGACATGCAACAAGGCACCCCGGCCACCGCGGCCAGTTTTGCCAACATGGGCGTCGATCTGCTCGACTTCTTCGACGTGACGCCCACTTCGCTGTGGCTCGAAGACTATAGCCAGCTGCGCGCGCTGTTCGACAGCTGGCGTGCACAAGGCGTGACCAGCCTGCGCCAGTTCCTCGAAGACGATCCGCGCCGCGTGGCCGAATGCTCGGCCTGCATCCGCGTGCTGAAGGTCAACCGCCATACGCTCGATCTTTACGGCGCGCGCGACTATGAAGAACTCGCCGCGCATCTCCCGCAGGTGCTGCGCGACGACATGTTCCAGGCGCACGTGGGCGAACTCGAGCAAATGTGGGCCGGCCGCACCACGTTCGAGAGCAAGAGCGTGAACTACACGCTGCGCGGGCGGCGCATGGACATCCTGTTGCGCGGGGTGATCCTGCCGGGCCACGAAGCCGACTGGAGCCGCGTGCTCGTGGCGATCGAAGACGTCTCGGCGCTCGAAGAAGCGCGCCATCGGGCGACCGTGAGCGAGCAATACGCGCTCGGTGTTTTCGAACACTCGCCGGTTTCGCTGTGGGTCGAAAACTTCTCCGCCATTCGTGAGCTGTTAAACGAGGTCCGCGAGCAGGGCATCGTCGACTTTCGCACCTTCACCGACGTGCACCCCGAATTCGTCGAGCGCTGCATGAGCGAAATCCAGGTGCTCGACGTGAATCACTACACGCTGGGCATGTTTCGCGCACCGGACAAGGCCACGCTGCTCGCGCGCCTGCCCGAGGTATTCCGCGACGAAATGCGCCCGCACTTCCGCGAGCAGTTGCTCGATCTCTGGGAAGGCCGACTCTTTCAGCAGCGCGAGGTGGTCAACTACACGCTCGACGGCAGCGAGGTCAACGTACACCTGCAATTTTCCGTGTTCCCGGGCCACGAAGCGCAATGGGACCTCGTGCTGCTCGCGCTCACCGACATCACGGCGCGCAAGAAAGCCGAGGCCTACCTCGAATTTCTCGGCAAACACGACGTGCTCACGAAGCTCAAGAACCGCTCGTTCTATGTGGACGAACTCAATCGTCTGCATCGCAAGGGGCCGTTCCCGGTGAGCGCCATCGTCGTCGATATGGACAATCTGAAGACGGTGAACGACCAGCTCGGCCACGCGGCCGGCGACGCGTTGCTGCGCCGGGCCGGTGAAGTGCTCACGAAAGCGATCCAGAAGCCCTGGCAGGCCGCGCGCATCGGCGGCGACGAATTCGCCGTGCTGATGCCCGGCGCCGACCTGCGCGATGCGGAAACCGTGGTGGAGAGCATCACCAAACTGGTGGAGCTGAACAACCAGTTTTACGGTGGACCTAAGCTGAGCTTTTCAATGGGCTTTGCGAGCTGCGAGGAAGGCGAAAGCGTGGAGGCGATGTTGCGCGAAGCGGATGCGGCGATGTACGAGGCCAAGCGCCGCCGCAACGAAACGAGCCGCTCATCGCTGGAAGCCGACGCCGCGCGCAATGGCTAACGCTCGAAGCGCGTGAAACGCTTCGGATACCATAAGAAAAGCAGGGAAGAAAAAGCGGCCGGCATGTAAGCATGCCGGCTTGCCGAGGGCCTGGCGCCCCGTTTCACACACTCGGGCCAGCAGCGTGACGCCGCCTGCCCGAGTGCGGACCACCGCACTGGCGTGATGCTGCGCCGCGCGCCAGCAAGCGAGCCGGCCACGCGCGCGCCCGCCATAGCGGCGGAGCTGGCATCACGACGCGTTGACGGCGTCCTTGAATGCCTTGCCAGCGGTGAACTTCACCGTCTTGGCTGCGGCAATCTGGATCTCCGCGCCCGTGGCAGGATTGCGGCCCACGCGGGCAGCACGCTGGCCAGTCGAGAACGAGCCGAAGCCGACCAGTTGCACGGAGTCACCCGAGGTGACCGCACGCGTGACGACGTCAAGGATCGCGTCGATGGCTGCGCCCGTCGCTGCCTTGGTCTCGCCCGTGCTAGCGGCGACTGCGTCAATGAGTTCCTGTTTGTTCATCTGCTACCTGTGTTGAGTTGAGAAAACCTGCATACCCTACCTCACGCGGGCGAAACAGGCAAATCGCGTTGCATATGGAAACGCGCCGATCGCCCGCCCGGCACGTGTTTTGCCTCCTACGTGCATGACGGCGAAAGGCGAATCAATAGCACAACACGGAGTCAGTGTGTAGACAAAAACACGTTAAATATTGGCAAAAATGCACAAAAACGACATTGCCGTGGTTTAAAGCGGGCTTATACAGGAACGATTCGTGCAGATGACCTCTGCTGCGCAACGAAAATCAGCGATATTTCCGGTAATCGGCAAACCAGAAAAAATGTCTCGCCGGGACCGTCGCCGGCTTGCTGTCACCGTCGGGGATTCCGCCGGTTGCGGCATCCGGCAAATCGGCCGCGCGGGTCGAGCGGGTCGTCGCGCAACTTCGGGGCCGTCTTCCGGAGCAGGGATCGAGGCGAGCCGAATCGCATCCTGTCTTTCAGTTGCGCAACGCAAGGCCGCATGAACGCCTTCCGCCTATGCTGTCGTCTGCGCAAAACGAAATCGCGTCGTCAGCCACTGGATTGATCAGTGATGCTGATTACCGGGACTCAGGTGAAAACCCATAGCACGCGCGCGGGCGCATCGGCGAGATTGGCGTAGCGAAAGGGGCGACGCGCCGGCAACTGGAAGCTGTCGTTGGCCCGCAGCGTCACGGGCTCGTCGCTATCCTCCACCCAGATCGTCAACTCGCCTTCGAGCACGAAGCCGCCCTGCTCGTCGCTGTCGTCTACGGGGCGCTCGCCGCTCGTCGCGCCGGGTTCGAGCCGGCTCTCCAGCATCGAGAAACCCGACGACATGCTGGGCGAAACGAGCACGTCTGTAATGCCGCCGCCATAGTAAAGCGTGCGCCGCTCGCCCGGCCGCGTGACCCACGGCAGCTCGCGCGGCATGCTGACACTATAGAAGTACGTAGTGGGCGTCTGCAGCGCCTCGCCGATAGCCGTGAGATCCGCCACAGTCGGCCGCGAAAGTCCCCGCTCGACCTGCGAAAGAAAGCCGACCGAGCGGCCGATCTTTTGCGCGAGTTCGGCCAGCGTCACCTTCTTGTGCTTGCGCAGATCGCGAATGAGGATCGCGAGGCCTTCGATTTCGTCCTGCTGGTCCATGCAGTTCTCTCTGTCACACGACGTCGCGCAGGCGATACCACAGCTTGCCGAGCGCCTCGAGCGGCGCGGCGAAGCGCTCGCCGCCCGGAAAGCGCGGATTATGAATGCGCTCGTAGAGCGAGAGCAAGTGCGGTTCGCCGAGGATGGCGTCGGCTACGGCACGCGCCGCCGCGAGTGTCGGCAGAATGCCGTGCCCGGAAAAGCCCTGCAGCCAGTAGCGATCGCGTTCGTGACCGACGTCGGGCGTGCGGCGAATGCTGATGTCGATATGGCCGCCCCACGCGTATTCGAATTCTATGCCGCGCAATTGCGGAAATGCGCGTTCGAGACTCGGCCGGATCGCGGCACCGATGTCCTTCGGTATGCCGCCGAGATACGTACACGCGCCGCCAAAGAGCAGGCGATCGTCCGGGCTCAGGCGAAAGTAGTCCGGCACGAACTGATTGTCGATCACGCAACTGTTGCGCGGCAAAAGCGAGCCGGCGAGCGCAGGGTCGAGCCTGTGCGTGGCGATCTGCCAGGTGCCCACGGGCAGCAGGCGGCTCGCCAGATCGCTATCGAGACGATCGATGTAGGCATTGCAGGCGAGCACCAGCGCGCCGGCGCGCACCGTGCCTCCCCGCGTGTTCGCCACGTAGCCGCCCGGCGTTTCGCGATAGGCGAGGACGCGGCTTTGCTCGAAGATGGCGCCGCCCGCGCGCTCGATGGCGTCGGCGAGGCCGAGCGCCAGCTTGAGCGGATCGAGATGCCCCGCCTCGGGATCGTAGAGCGCGGCGCGATAACGGCGGCTGCCGATCCACTCCGGCATCTCCGGCTCGGCAATGACGCGCAGGCGTTCGTAGCCCCACTTCTGCGCGGCCTCGTCGCGCGCGGTTTCGAGCATGGCGACACGCGAACGCCTCACCGCCGCCCACAGGCTGCCAGGCCGATAGTCGATGTCGAAGCCGTGCCGCGTGGGCAACTCGCGCACTTCGGCGGCGGCCCAGCGCATGCTGTCCCACAGCTGCCGCGCGCCCGCCACACCCAGCGCCTGCTCGAGGGGCGGCATGTCGCACGACCAGCCGAGCAGCGCCTGACCACCATTGCGCCCAGAGGCGGCCCACGCCACGCGGCTCGCCTCGACGACCGCGACGCGGCGGCCGGCCAGCGCGAGCCGCAACGCCGTGTGCAGGCCGCTGAACCCCGCGCCCACGACCAGCACATCTGCGTGGTAGTCGCCCGTCAGCGCGGGGCGCTCGGGCAGCGCGCCACTCTGGGCGTTGCGACATGCGTAATAGCTTTCGATATGACGAGTCGATTCGGCGAACATGGCGTGTCCGTGAAATTTTTCATGTTGATTTCATGAAAAACTAGCACGACAATTTCACGCGCGCAAACCGGCATATTCCCGGTGGCGATATTCCATGCAGCGGTAGTCCGGCGAACTGCGAGCAAACCCGTGGCCCGGATGGGCCAACCGTCGCCGGGCGACTACCCGATGGCCCTGGCCTTCGTGAGGGCCTTCGCTATTTCCGCGACGAGCTGGTGTTGCTGATACGGTTTGCGAAGCCTCTGGATTTCGACGTCGTTTCCCTGCGGAAGCTCTGCGTAGCCGGTCGCCAGGATCACAGGGAGTGCCGGACGCAACTCGCGCGCGGCCCGCGCGAGCTCCAGGCCCGTCATCCGTGGCATCGAATAGTCGGTGAGCAGGAGATCGATCTTCCGCCCCGCCTTCAGGATCTCGAGTGCGCGTGCGCCCGAGTCAGCTTCTATCACCTCATGTCCCATATCCTGAAGGAGGTACGCGGTGCTCGTTGCGATCAGGGCGTCGTCATCGACGAGAAGAATGCTCGCCTGGATCGGATCGATTGCGATGCCCTCTGGCTGCGCATCGTTCTGTACGTCATGGGGCGTGACACTTTGCGAGGTAACGGGCAGCCATAACTCTGCCCGCGTGCCTCGTCCTGCTTCGCTCGCGAGGCGCAGGGCGCCGTTGAGCTGCAGCGCGAGTCCGTGAATCATTGAGAGACCCAACCCCGTCCCCTTGCCGATCTCTTTGGTTGTAAAGAACGGCTCGGTTGCTTTGGCAAGGGTGTCCGGATCCATGCCTTTTCCGGTATCAGTGACGATGATGCGCACATATTCGCCCGCAGGCAGCCCGTTGTCGCCACACGTGGGTACGTCATCGACCGCTATCGACAACGCCCCTCCCTCAGGCATCGCGTCGCGGGCGTTGACCACCAGGTTCAGCAGCGCGAGTTCGAGTTGATTCCCATCGGCAAGGGTAAGCGGAATGCCCTCCGGCAAATTCAGCTCCAGCGCCACTCGCGGCCCTATCGATCGCTCGAGGAGATCGGTCATTCCCCGAACCACGGTGGGGAGGTGGATCGGCTCGACCTTGAGATCCTGCTGCCGCGCGAAAGCCAGAAGGCGCTGCGTAAGAGCGGCGCCACGCTGCGCTCCCCGAAGCGCGCCGTCGATCAGTCGCGTTGCTCGAACGGCGTCCTGCGGCTGCTTGCGCAGCAGTTCGAGATTGGCCATGATGGCCATCAGCAGGTTGTTGAAATCGTGGGCGACGCCGCCCGTCAATTGCCCGATCATTTCCATCTTCTGAACCTGGCGCAGCAACTCTTCTGCGCGCTCGCGCTGCCGGATCTCGTCCAGCACGAGCTGGTGGGTACGCTCAAGCTCCGCAGTGCGCTGGGCAACCCTTGCCTCGAGCATGTCGTTGGCCCGCTGCAGGCTGTCTTCCGCCGCCTTGCGCATGGTGATATCGGATGTCACCCCGACGAGCCGTGCGTTCTTTCGAGTGCCGTCTCGAACCACCCGCGCGCGCATGTCCGCCCAATGCACCGTCCCGTCAGGCCAGATCGTACAGAGTTCGAGTGCGAAATCGCAGCCGGTTGCCAGGCTGCGGTTGATTGCGTCGGTTATCCGGGGCCTGTCGCCCTGGCTGATGCCGGCGATGAGATCCGTGTACGTGAAAGGCTCGCCTGACGCATGCCCGAAAATCGCGTGACACGCGGGCGAGGCCATGAGTGCGAATGTCGACAGGTCCAGCTCCCATGAGCCCAGTTTCCCTGCCGTCAGTGCAGTATGCAGGCGCGCCTCGCTTTCGCGCAGTTCGTCGATACGCAGGCGGGCTTCAAATTGCCGCGCCCGGCCGCGCAGTGCGGTGCCAACCGCACTGATGAACGTGCGCGGATGAAACGGGCGCTCGATGAACGTCGCGTTTCCCAACGTCGCCGCGAGTCGGGCCAGTTCGGGGTCCCGATCCCGCGCGCCCCCACGCTGCGTAAGGATGATGAATGGAAAGTCGGACCATGTGGGCTGCGCTGACACCCAGTTTTCGAGTGGCTTGAGGTCGGCGTCTCGCAGCCCCTCGTCGGTCACGATCGCGCAACATATTCCCTCACTCAGCTTTGCGACGAATTGCTCGAAATCGCGACATACGTACGCAAGAGCGCCGGCCTCTTGCAGGAGGGCCGTGGCAACGACAGCGTCTCGCCCAATAGGTGTAAAAACCAGCGTGGGACAGCGATTGAAATCAGGTGCTTTCATTACCAGCGGAGCCCGTCGGCATGAGCGGCCCTGTGTTACCCACAAACGTGGGTACACCGCGCAGGATGCCCTGGAAACTGTCGAGCGGTGCCCCGACATGAAGACCGAATCGCCCAATGCGAAATTCCCGGATTGTCTCTTCGTGACGACCGGTGCGTTTCTTGATGATCGACACCGCCCGCCTCACGCTTCCCAGCGCCTCGAAATACCGCAGCAGGATGACCGTGTCGGCAAGGTACGTGACGTCGACGGGCGCCTTCATGTCGCCAAACAGCCCATGCTGCGCTACCGTCAGGAAGGTCGTCGCGCCTTGCCTGTTGAGGTATTGCAGCAATTCGTGGATATGAAGGACGAGCGCGTTTTCCTGCGGCATGGCGGCCTGGTAACCGTTGAGACTGTCAATGGCCACCGTTTTGGCGTTGGAGTGGACAACGCAAGCGCGTACGCGCTGGGCGAACTCGCCAGGCGAGAGTTCCGCGGCATCGACCTGCTCTATATGCAGACGGCCGGTGTCGCGCATCGCTTCAAGGTCGAATCCCAACGCGCGGGTCCGGTCAAAGAGCAGTCCAAGCTCTTCGTCGAAGGCGAACAGCGCTGCCTTCTCGCCCCGAGCGACCGTTGCCGAAATGAACTGAAGCACAAAAATGCTTTTGCCGGTCCCTGCTGGTCCTAGCACCAGCGTGCTCGATCCCTGTTCGATGCCGCCGCCGAGAAGCGCATCGAGTTCCGCCACGCCGCTCGTCATTGGCTCGCGTGCAAACCTGGTGCGATGTTCCGCAGCAACGAGCCGGGGAAACACGGAAACACCTCCGCGTTTGATGGTGAAGTCGTGATACCCGCCACGGAACGCCTGTCCCCGGTACTTGGAAATCCTCAACCTGCGCCGCTCGGCTCCGTAGTCAGGGGCAAGTTCCTCGAGCTTGATAACGCCGTGGGCGACGCTGTGTACGGTTTTGTCCGCGGCATCTGCAGTCAGGTCGTCGAGCAGCAGGACGGTCGCTCCTTGTCGCGAGAAATAATGCTTGATGGCGAGCACCTGGCGGCGGTAACGCAGCGAGCTTTGCGCGAGCAGACGGATTTCCGAGAGGCTGTCGAGGACGACCCGCTTGGGCCGGACTCGTTCGAAGGCGTCAAAGATCAAGCGGGTCGTCTCGCCGAGTTCGAGATCGGACGAATACAGCAGGCTCTGTTGCTGATTCGCGTCGAGCAGGCTCTCCGGAGGCACCACTTCAAATACGGCGATGCGATCACCCAGTTGCCAACCGTGGGACGCGGCGCCCTCGCGCAATTCCCGCTCCGTTTCGGACAGCGTGATGTAAAGACCTTGATCGCCCGCCTCGGCGCCTTCAAGCAGAAACCGCAGCGCGATGGTCGTTTTCCCGGTGCCTGGGCTGCCTTCGAGAAGGAACAGGTTTCCCGGAGTCAGCCCTCCCGCCAGGACATCGTCCAGCCCGGGAACGCCAGTGCGCACGATCGGCATGGCTTTGGTCTCATCGTCCATCAGGCGCTCCTGACTGCTCGGTATTTGATGCGAAATTCCCAGATCGCGGGGGCCTGGCTCATTGTATCCGTGTCGATGCACTGACGGCGGAGCGTGCGGTGCGCAAAACGCATGCCCACCCTCCCTGTGCCGCCCGGTGGGAGCTGGCGGTAGGTATCTCGAAGCGCGCGCCAGATTTCCGCGCGGCGGCCGTGGAGCGTGTGCGCCAGCCTGTCTGCGCGGCACGCGGAATGCGCGCGCGGTGCATCGCACATCTCAACACGGAGAAAGACCATGACCCAAAGCACGGATTCCAGCGTCTATAAGGTGACGGAAATCATCGGCACGAGTACGACTTCCTGGGAGGACGCCGCAAAAAATGCAGTGGAAACCGCAGCCGAGTCGCTGCGTGACTTGCGAATCGCCGAGGTCTGCAAGCTCGACATCAAGATCGAAAACGGCAAGGTCGTTGAATATCGAACCCGGGTGTCCGTGTCGTTCAAGTACGAGACCTGAGAAGTTGCCGGCAGCACATTCGCGAAACACCGGGCGCTGGCCGATGCGTCGATCGACATTGCGGAGCGCCGCTATCTCGAGCCGCCGGCTGCACTGACGCACGGCCTCTCAGTGCCGCCACCGCTCGCAAGGGTTGCGTCGAGGCCGGAGACCAATTCGCGAATCGAGCCAACTTGATGGACGCGTGAGTCGGCGAATGTCCCTGCGATCGACATTCGCTTGCCACACAGCAGCATGAAGGTGGGCACCAATGGCGCGGCGGCGACCATGCCGTCAATGGTGGGCGCAGCGTGCGACGCCCCGCGCTCCGGGTACATGACAATCGCGCGGGCTTGCCGGGCCGCCATCACGCTTCTCAGCTCGCGGAGCGTGGTCGCCGAAATCGCCTGGTAGCCCTCCGCGCGAAGCAATACCGTCAACGATTTCCTGAACAGCTCCGACTCGCTGAAAACGATGACCGTGATCGGACGACGACGCGTCATTTGCCTGACTATCCCTCGGCTTCGTAGGCGAAGTTCGCACGAGAGCAAAACTACCCTGGCGAGATCGTAGGCTTTGCGGGCTTCGTGGGCCTGAGCCGACTCGGCCGAATGGCGGCGTATGGCGCGTTCGAGTGCAGCAGACCTCGCTTCGAGCAATTCCAGGGCAAGATCATATTCTCGCTCGAGAGAACTGCCTTCAGGCTGGGAACTGGCCATGTCATCTCCCGCGATCCTTCCTTCGTGAGTGGTGGACGTAATTCTAGTAAATATTGCGATTCGCCATTCACGCTCGCACAGCCACAGCGGCGCGCGATTTGGTGTATTCCCCAGGCATCATTTTGACCTCCTCGATTTAACATTGGCGCAACGTAACATCGAGTTGCTCATGATGAGAGGACACAGAGGATGGTTTGCACGGCCGAAGACCTGCTGGTAGCCATGCTGAACATCGATGCGGAGATCAAGGCGTGCATGGAGCGCATCGCCGAGGTCGAACGCAGCACGGACCACCGCGCGGCAGCGTGGTTGACCGAGACTCGCACCGCCCTGCGAACCGACCTGGCTCTGATGAAGGCACGCCGCGAAGAGTATTTTCTCCGGCTGAACGGCGTGCAGCCCGACCGGCCGCCCAGATCCGCATCGCCTGGAAGTATCGATTCCGGTTCTGCGCTCGCGAGCGGAGCAAGTACCTGCGAGTGTCTATGAGACGCCCTCGCCCTTTACCGAGGTTGTTTTGCAGGGTTGCGCAACACAGGGTCAAGTTGTCGAGAAAAGATCATCGACAATTTTTCGGCCTGCGCTGAAGCCGCCCATCAGCGCATCGATTTCGGTTGTGAACGGGTAGCCGTGGATGTCGCCGAACCTCAACGGCGAGAAAACCGCCATTGCCTTGCCTTCCTTGAAGATCTCGACGACCGCGACATACCTCGCGGCGGCTTGCGCTTTTTGGCTCGGCTCTATCCTGACAACGTCGACATCGACTGCGACATCGAGCGTGAATCCGTTGTATTCGTAACTTCGATACATATCTGGCTCTGCGCGTCGCGTGCGATCAATCTTTCGCGACAGGTGGGATCTGGCTGGTGACATTCCTCAGTATGGTCGGCCTCGCAGGCGGACGATCGATTCGGCGCGCGTCCGCCGCGGTTCGTTCGCTCTCGGCCCCTACGTCAGGGGCGGAGTTGGGAGTGGACAGCACTGTCAAATTGAGAGCAGTAACCGTCATTTCCAGAGGTCCTTTTCCGAGCGCAATCGCGATCTCTTCCGTACGCAATGGATCGGCTTCGATAATGTCGACAGTCATAGAGTCCATGCCATCGTTGCGATCGGCATGGACATTCCAGCGAACGACCTTGGCACCGCTCTGCGCCAGGCATCGCCACACCGGGATGATTCTGAGCTTGCCCGTGGCAGCCCGAATTGTGAGCCTTTGTATGACCATTTCAGTACTCATGGTGTCACTCATCCTGGCGGAGAAAAGCTCGCGTATGGCTTGCATGAGCATATGCCAGCGGTGGCTGGCAAGTACACAATGGCCACGTGTCCGGAAATCAATCTTTATGGGCAACCGGTGCCGGCCGAGGGAATGCCAGGTTCTTGCTGCCTCCAGGGTCGCCGACCGATGATGTCTCCCGCGACGTCAGGGTTTGCTTTCGCGATCTGATTGCACGGCGTCGGGCTGAGGAGACGGGAATGTTCGGTGCGCGAAGAACGAGATCATGACGGCACCGTTATTCATCGCGCTCGCTGTCACCGCTTTGCTGATCTATGGCTGCGCCATTGCATTGCTGTACTGGCTGCAAGGCCGGCTGATCTACCCGTGGGAGCGGCTGCAGCGCGGGCCGCTACGCCCGGATGCGCAAGGGCGCATCCGCTACGTGCGTGTGCATACTGCCGAGGGCAACGAACTGATTTGCGGCCACGCGGCGCCCGCGGGTCCCGCCCGCGCCACGATCGTACTCTTCCATGGCAACGGAGAGGACCTCAGCCAGCGAACTCATATCGCGCATGCGCTGCTCGACGCAGGCTACGGCGTCCTGCTTGCGGGCTATCGCGGTTACGGCGGCGCGCCCGGGCGTCCCTGCGAAGCAGGGCTCTACGCCGACGGCCGCGCTGCCATCGCATTCGCCGCGCAGCACTCGCGCGACGTGGTCCTGCATGGTTATTCGCTCGGCTCGGGCGTCGCAGTGCAGATCGCGACCGAACGCTCGCTCGCCGCCGTGTTGCTCGAAGCGCCGTTCACCAGCGTCGCCGATGTCGCCGCCGTGCGCATGCGCTGGCTGCCGTGCATCGTTCCCTTGCGGTGGCTCGTGCGCGACCGCTATGACAATCTCGCCAAAATCGGCGGCGTGCGCGCCCCTATCCTCATTTATGGCGGCGACGCCGACCGCGTCGTTCCCCCGGCGCAATTCTCGCGGCTCTTCACGGCGATCCGGGCCCCCCGGCGCTTCGCGATCATCGCAGGCGCCACGCACGTCGATGCATGGGAGCGCGGAGGTCATGCCTGCGTGTTGCGTTTTCTCGACGACGTGCTGGGCGCCCAGTCCTGATCCTGGTGGAACACGATTTGCTGTTGTCACTGCGATAGCGCCCGGCGGCCGCATGCCGCGAGCGCAGGAGCGTTCTGCCGTGCTCATTTTTCTCATCTGCCTGTCGTGCGTTTGCGCCGTCGCCCTCGTGTGGTTGACGTTGGCCTGGCGCCGGCTCAAGCAAACCGCAGCCATCGACAAAGGCAGCCGCCGTCTCGGCATCGAAGGCGCTTTCGTGCAGGCCGGCCCATACCGCATGTTCTATCGAGTCGCCCGCTGTCGCGCGCGCGCGCCGGGCCGATTGCCCGTCGTGCTGGTCCACGGCCTCGTCGTCTCGAGCCGTTACATGGAACCGCTCGCGTACGCGCTCAAGCGCGACTTTGACGTATTTGCGCCCGACCTGCCCGGCTTCGGCGAAAGCCCGCTCGCGCGAAGCCGCGACGCCCTGAGCCTCGCGCAACTCGCCGATGCGCTGCATCTTTGGCTGAAGGCATGCGGCATGAAACGAGCGATGTTCGTGGGCAACTCGTTTGGCTGCCAGGTCCTCGCGGATTTCGCGGTGCGCTACCCGCAGGCGGTGGATCGTCTCGTTCTGCAAGCGCCGACACCGGACCCTTGTGCGCGCTCGCTGCCGCGCCAGGCGTGGCGCGACTGGATCAACGGACTGCGTGAGCGTCCCCACACCCCAGCCAGGGCCGGCCGTATCGACTACGCGAAGGCGGGATTGAGGCGCGCGTTTGCCACCATGCGCATGCTGGTGCGCGACCCCGTCGACGAGCGGCTTCCGCGCATCGCTGCGCCCGCCCTCGTCGTCGTGGGCACGCGCGACCCCGTTGCGCCGCTCGGCTGGGGCGCCGAGGCCGCACGCAAACTGCAGCACGGCAGCCTGATGACGATCGAAGGCGGCACGCACACACTCAACTACGCCGCGCCCAACGCGTTCGCGTTCGCGATCACACCGTTTCTCAAGGCCGGTGCCGTCGGCGTATAGCAAGGGAGCACTTCGATGAACAAGCCGCCGCCGGGCATCGCCCGTTTCGATTCCGCCGCCGCCATGGCCCAGGCGCTGGCGAGCATGTTGCACGGGAGACGTTTTTCGAGCCCGAGTCAGTCGCCCCTGCTCGACCGCTTGATGCCCGCGATCAATGCGCTGCCGAAACGTCAGCGCGAATGGGCCTATATTGTGGGCGGCATGAGCGAGGGCATCGATCCTCGCCGGGCGAAGAGCCTCGACGTCGAACGCATTGCGCAGTGGATGACGGACCTTTATCCGCAAGTCCCCCGCCGCTGCGCGTTTATCGGGTCGTCGAACGGCGCGATGATCCATCTCGCGGCCGCGCTGCGCGCGCCCTGGCTGCCGCAGACGTTTCTATGCCCGGTACGCGCGCCGTTCAGCGATCCCGACGATGCCCAGCGTGGCTTCGACACGAGCCGGCGCATCGTGGAAGCCCTGCTCGCCGCCGACGATCGCATTGCCGTTCATCATATGCACGATCCCAACCAGGATCGCCTGATGTTGCATGGCATGCGCTATTTCCGGCTCAAGTTTCAACGCCTGCCGCTCGCCTTTCGCGAGTTCCTGCTCGGCAATCTCGAGCGCGGCGGGACCCTCTACGTGGTGAACTGCACGCGCGATTGGGCAGTCACGCGTACGAGCGAGCGTTCGGTGTTTCAGTTCGGCGCCACAGGCGGCGCGAGCGAAGACGAATATCTGCACGGCGGCGAGCGCGTGCGGGCGTTTCTCGCGCACTACGGCAGTGTGCGCACGCGCTGGGATCCCCCGGCTCCCGACGCGCGCGCCCCTGAAGCCGAGTGGGGCTTCGACGCCGCCTTGCGCGACGATCTCGTCGAGCTGGCCGGGCCAATGCAGTGGCGTATCGTCGAGATCCGTTTCGAGGAACCCGAAGCGCTGAGCTTCGCGACCGCGGCTGTTTATCGGCGCTGGTATCAGGAAAGCGTGATCGAGACGCGCCGCCTCCTCGTCGACTCTTTCATGCTGATGGATCCCCTCACGACGCTCGAGATTCACGCCATACCGTTCTGGCTGCTGTTCGGCGTCGAGCCCTCGGCCGACGCCCTGCAGCGCTTCCTTGACAGCACGCCCGCATTCGAGGACATCGACATGATGCTGTTCTCACACGGCACGCAAAGCATCGGGCTGGCGCCGATCTCGCGCTGGCGAGCGCTGCTGGCTCACGCTGCGCGCGAGGGGCGCTTCGCGGGCGTGGATAGCGAGCGTTACCCACGCGACTTCGCCACATTCGAGCGATACGGGCGGGCACTCGCGCAGCTAAAGCCCCGGCTCGGGCCGCCCTCGCCGCTCGAACCCGCGCACTTCGAGGCGTTGCTCGCCGAATATGGCGCACCTTTTGGTGTGCAGTGCGAAGCGCCCACGCGTCCCGTGAGCGCGGAAATATGACTCAGGTGGAGGACTACGTATCAGGCTACGAGCGCCCTCTACTGGCTCGCGCTACCCGGCGTCGCCGCCTTTCTTTCGGCATTCTGAATATCGTTCGGATAGTTTGGATCGTCTCCCGCAGACGGGTTATATCCGTTTTTTTCGAGCTTGTTCAGTTCCGCGTTTCTTTGCGCTCGCGCCTCCTTGCGGGCTTCCTTGCGTTGCGCCTTCGATGTGCTCGCATTCGCTGACGCGTCGTCGGGCACGCTCGTCTGCGCGGCCGCTACGCCGGGCGCTAACGCGACACAAAGCACCGCCACTGCGGTGACCAATATGGAATACGGCTTTGCCATCTCAATCTCCCTGAAAAGGATGCATCCGTCAGGCGGACGTCTGCGAGGCGCAAGCATCGCACCCAGCCGACCCAATTACCCCCACGCTTACGGATTTCCGGCGCCACCCGAGGCGCCGTAAATTTGTCCTGTCACGTAGGTCGCCTGCGCGGAAGCGAGCTCGACATACAGGGGGGCGATCTCTGCAGGCTGGCCGGGTCGCCCCATGGGTACCTGTTCACCGAACTTCTGCACGTTCTCCATGGTCTGGCCACCGCTCACCTGAAGTGCCGTCCAGAAAGGTCCGGGCGCAACGCCATTCACGCGGATTCCCCGTTTAATGAGTTGTTTCGCAAGCCCCTTTGTGAAGTTAGCGATCGCCGCTTTCGTCATGGCGTAGTCGAGCAAATTGGCTGACGGGTCGTATGCGTTCACCGATGTAGTGTTGATGATCGCCCCGCCGGCCGGCATGCGCGGAATGGCCGCTTTCGTGATCCAGAACAGCGCGTAGAGGTTGGTCTTGAGGGTCCAGTCGAACTCTTCGGTGCTGATGTCGAGGATCGAGTCGTGGCTTTGCTGGCGGCCCGCGTTGTTCACCAGGATGTCAAGGCCGCCCAGTTCGGTTACGGCGCGCTCGACCAGCGACTGACACGCTGCTTCGCTGCGGATGTCCACCGCCAGGGGAACCGCCTTGCGTCCCGCTGACTGGATCCACTGCACGACCTCGCGCGCGTCCGGTTCCTCCGGTGGCAGATAGACGATCGCGACGTCGGCACCTTCTCTCGCAAACGCGATGGCGGCTGCGCGCCCAATGCCCGAGTCGCCGCCAGTCACCAGCGCCTTGCGGCCGTTCAGACGTCCCGTACCGCGATAGCTCGTTTCCCCGTGGTCGGGCCGTGGCGTCATGCGACCAGCGAGCCCCGGCCAGGGTTGCTGCTGGGCGGGAAATGGCGGATGTGGATAAACGGCGCGCGGATCCCGCGGCGACGTCGTGACGCTCGCTGAGGCAGGCTCCTGGGCCATCGAGGCGGGCGCAACTGCGGCGAGGACACCTGCCGAGGCGGCTTGCATCCAGTTGCGACGGGACGCGGATATTTCGCGGGAAGGCATGATGAACTCCAATACGGACTGGGAACGAGAGGGGAAAGGATTTCCGCCTCGCCTTCTCCGCATTCACCATACCCAAGGCCCGCTGGTACACCTCAGTCGGCCCCGCCGGACGTCAAATGCCCCCCCGGCTGCGCGCGGCTGCCCGGGGCACGCAATTTCAGGACGTCTTCTGCGTCGTTCCAGGTGGGATGGGATTCTTTTCCTGTGTGGACGGCAACTCGTTTTCAGACGCTTCGTGCTTGCTCTTCTCGCTCTCGTCGCGCTTCTCCTGTCTCGTGTGTTCAGGCGGTGCAGTGTTGCGCCGATCGCCTTCAGGCGATTGCGCGGGGCGCGTACCGGATTCGTCTTCCATTGTCGACCTCCTGGTCTGCAGGCGTGCGCCAGCGCCTTTGCGAAGCACCGGCTCGGCGGGGATGCTGTCAATTGGATGTCTTCAGCGTATGTGCGTATGGCGCGTTGTCTCTAACAGGAAACAGACGCGCGCTTCGTTCTCATCGATCAAGCTTTCGATCAGGCTCGCCGTGGCGACGTCATTCTTTTCGTCGCAAAGAGCTACCGCTTGTGCGCACCGGCTGTGCCTGGCCCCCGCTTCGCACGGGGCGCGGGGGCGGCGGCGTTCGGAGCAGTCGCGCTGCCGCTTGACATCCCTTGCCGCCGGCTCATGGGAACGGTCAATGCGCTTGCAACGGGCGCACACGCATTCGCCATGAGGCGAGCCACTGCGTGCGCCAGGCCAACCGCGCGCAGCATGTCTCGCGCGCTTCCGAGGGAGAGTCAAGTGAAAGCTGTCGTCTACGAAGGTCCGCGTAAAGTCACCGTCAAAGCAATGCCGGACGCGAAAATCGAGCGCCCTACCGACGTGCTCGTCAAGATCACCAGCACCAACATCTGCGGTTCCGATCTCCATATGTACGAGGGACGCACCAGCATGGAAACCGGCCGCATTCTCGGCCACGAGAATCTGGGCGTGGTGATCGAGGTGGGTTCCGCGGTCGTGCGCGTGAAGGTGGGCGACCGCGTATGCCTGCCATTCAATATCGGCTGCGGATTCTGCAAGAACTGCGAGCGCGGGCTCACCGGCTTTTGCCTGACGGCGAATCCGGGCATGGCGGGCGCGGCGTACGGCTTCGCCGACATGGGTCCGTACAGCGGCGGTCAGGCCGAACTGCTGCGCGTGCCGTTCGGCGACTTCAACTGCCTGCGCCTGCCGCCCGATGCCGAGGAAAAGGAGAACGACTACGTGCTCCTGTCCGACATCTTCCCGACCGGCTGGCACGCGACCGTGCTCGCGGGCGTGCAGCCCGGCGACAGTGTCGCCATTTATGGTGCGGGACCCGTGGGTCTCATGGCGGCGCTCTCGGCCCAGGTCCAGGGAGCAAGCAAAATCATGGTCGTCGATACCCACCCGGACCGTTTGCAACTGGCGGAAAAGCTCGGCGCGATTCCCATCGACGACAGCGACGGCAATTCCGCACAGCGCATCGTCGAATTGACCGGCGGTGAAGGCGCCGACCGCGGCTGCGAGTGCGTGGGGTATCAATGCACCTGTCACGGCCGCGAAGTGCCGAACCTGACGATGAACAATCTCGTGAAAGCCGTGCGGCCAACGGGCGGCATCGGCGTGGTGGGCGTATTCGTGCCGAAGGATCCCGGCGCGCAGGACGAGCTGGCGAAGAAGGGCCAGTTGGCCTTCGACTTCGGCCAGTTGTGGATGAAGGGACAGCACATCGCCACGGGTCAGGCCAACGTGAAGGCATATAACCGCAAGCTGCGCGATCTCATCGCGGCAGGCAAGGCGCGGCCCTCGCAAATCATTTCGCATACCTTACCGCTCGATCAAGCGCCAGACGCTTACCAGCAGTTCGACGCGCGCAATGAGGGCTGGACCAAGGTCGTGCTCAAGCCCGCCGGCTAACCACAGCCTCGCGGGGCGTGCGGCATATGTCTTGCGCTTCGCGCGGTACGCAGAAAACACGCAACGTCATTCGAAGAGGTAAGGACCATGAACGAACATCGCCCCGCCCCGCCCATGCCCGAACAGCAGCAGGACCGCACGCCTGGGCGCACCGCACCTATGGACCCGCAACCCGATCACGGCGAAAAGAGTTATCGCGGGTCGGGACGGCTTGCCGGCAAGGTCGCCCTCGTCACGGGCGGCGACAGCGGCATTGGCCGCGCGGTATGCATTGCTTTTGCGCGCGAGGGCGCCGACGTGGCCATCGCGTACTACGACGAGCACGACGATGCGAAGGAAACGGCGCGCTGGGTGGAAGACGCCGGACGCCGCGCGCTCCTTCTCCCCGGCGACATCCGCGACCGTGCGTGGTGCCGCGAGCTCGTGAGCAAGACCGCGCGCGAGCTGGGCAAGCTCGACATACTCGTGAACAACGCCGCGTACCAGATGACGCACGAGTCGATCGAATCGATCAGCGACGAGGAATGGGATCGCACCTTCGATACCAATATCGGCGCCATGTTCCGCATTTCACGCGAGGCGGTCGCTCTCATGCAGCCGGGCGCCGCCATCATCAATACCGCGTCGATCAACGCGGACAAGCCCAAGCCCACACTGCTCGCCTATGCCGCCACGAAGGGCGCGATCCAGAACTTCACCGGCGGTCTCGCCCAACTCGTGGCCGAGCGCGGCATACGTGTGAATTGCGTCGCGCCGGGGCCGATCTGGACACCGCTCATTCCGTCGACCATGCCGGCCGAAGACGTGCGCGATTTCGGCAAGGCGACGCCAATGGGGCGGCCAGGGCAACCTGCGGAGCTAGCCGGTGCGTATGTGCTGCTCGCGTCGCACGAGGGCAGTTACATCTCGGGCGCCACCGTTGCCGTGACGGGCGGCACGCCGCTCATCTAGACGGCGGACCAGAATCAATCGCTGGCGCCGGCGCTTTCGTTACCGCCTTGCGTTGCCGCGACGATCGCGGCGAGCAGCGCCGGCACCGCAACTGGCTTGGTGAGCCGCGCGGCGAACAGTCTGCGTTCTTCGCCGCTGGAATCGGCGCGCGCAACCTGCCCCGTCATGGCGATGGCAGGAAGCGCTTTGCCCGCATAGTCGCCGCGCGCTTCCATGTCACGTAGCGCCGCGACGATCTGCGTTCCGTCCTCGCCGTCCAGCTGCAAGTCGCACAGCAGCACATCTGCCCAACTGGCGCGCGGCGTCTCGCGCAACCCAGCGAGCCATCGCGCACCGCTGCTTTCGAGCTGCACGGTCGCCCCATGCAACGTGAGCGCAGCTTCCAGCGCATCGCGCGTTTGCTCTTCGTCGTCGAGCACGACTATGCGCAGTTCGGCGAGTTCGCCGCCGCGCTCCGCGGTGCGCTCGGGCAGCAGCGCATGCAGCGGCAGCGCCACGGCGTAGCGCACGCGGCGGTCCTGCGGATCTAGCGTGAGACTCGCGCCTGCCTTGCGCAGCAGCGCTTCGATACGCGCGAGGGCGCTGTCGTCGAGCGGTGCGGGCCGCGCGCCGCCCGCCACGCCGAGCAAAACCGTATTGGCGCTGCGCCGGGCGGCCAGTTGCACGCCGCGCGTTTCTCGCGTGGCCCCTGCCGAGGTAACGGAAGCCGCGATCGACGCCGCGTTTTGCACTTCATTCGCCACCAGCAGCGTGAGGGCCACCAGTAACGCGTCGCCGTTCGCGACAGTGGCATAGAGCCCGTCGTCGGGTTGCGTGACGAGCCGCGCCGCCGCTTCGCCCAACGATTCACGAACACGCTCGGCCACCCGTGCAAGCAGGTTCGCCACGTTCACGGACGTCGTCACGAGCCGCCGCTCAGCGTGCTCGAGATCGTCCTGCTGCCATTGCATCGCCCACATCTTCGCGTAGACGCCCTGGCGGGCGAGCAGCGCGTCGTGCCGTCCCTGCTCGACGATTCGGCCCTGCTCCATCACGAGTATCAGATCCGCGTCGACGATCGTCGAAAGACGATGCGCGATCACGATCGTCGTGCGCCCGTGCGCGAGGCGCTGCAGCTCGATCTGGATCGCTCGCTCCGAGCGCGTGTCGAGCGCCGAGGTCGCTTCGTCGAACACCATGATGCGCGGGTTCTTGAGAATCGCGCGTGCGATTGCGATGCGCTGCCGCTCTCCGCCCGACAGGCGCACGCCGCGCTCTCCCACACGCGTCTCGTAGTGGTCGGGCAGACGCTCGATCAACTCGTCGAGCTGGGCCGCGCGCGCGGCGCGCACCACATCTGCCCGCGTGGCGTCGGGCTGGCCGTAGGCGATGTTGTACGCGATGGTCTCGTTGAACAGCACCGTATCTTGCGGCACGATGCCGATCGCTTCGCGCAGGCTCGACTGCGTGGCGTGCGCAATATCGTGGCCGTCGATTGAGATGGTCCCGCGCTGAGGCTGATAGAAGCGGAACAGCAGCCGGATCAGCGTGGATTTACCTGAGCCGCTGCCGCCCACCACGGCAACGGTGCGGCCTGGCTCGGCCAGGAACCCCACATCGTGCAGCACGGGCCGCCCCGCCTCGTAGCCGAAATCGACGTGCCGGAACGCCACCTCGCCTTCGCGCACGACTAGCTCGCGCGCTCCGGGCATGTCCTCATCCTCGCCCGGCGTGCCGCGCGCACAGAGGATAGCGAAGAGCCGCTCGACATCGACGAACGCATCGTTGGCCTCGCGAAACACGAAGCCGAGTGTATTGAGCGGTGCGCACACCTGAATGATGTACGCGTTGATGAGGATGAGGTCGCCCACCGTCATCGCGCGAGTCAGCACGTTCTGCACGGCGATCACCATCACCGCCGCAATACCTGCCGCCACCACGCCGCTCTGGCCCACGTGCAGCACGGTCAGCGCGCGCTGGTTCGCCGTGCGCGCGACTACCCAGTCGTCGAGCACGCTGCGCAGCCGAGCGACTTCGTGCTGCTCCGTCGAAAAGTACTTGACCGTGTCGTGATTGAGCAGGCTGTCGACGAGCCGGCCGTCCGCCTGCGCCTCCAGCGTGTTCACCGCGCGCTGGAACGCGAGCCGGCGGCGCGTGTAAATCGCGGTCCATGTCCCATAGCATGCAAATGTCCCGGCGATGGCGAGCACAAAGGCGTTGTCGTAGCGCGACGCGACGATCGCCACGACCACACCGATTTCGAACACCGTAGGGAGCACTGAAACGAGTGCGGTGCCAAGCAGAAAGCCGAGACCGTCCGCGCCCTTCTGGACGTCGCGCACGATCGCACCCGTTTCGCGTTGCGCATGAAAGCGCGCGCCAAGCCGGTGCAGCTGAGCGAACGTGCGTTCGCGCAGCGTGGCCACCGCGCGCTGCACGACGATGCTGAACGCCACATCGCGCGCCTCGCCGAGCGCGTCCGACAGGAAGCGCAGCAGCGCATAGACGATGGCGAGCAGCGCCGGCAGCGTCGCCAGCGAGTGAATGTGGCCGAGATCGTCGATCAGATGCTTGAGTGCGATCGGCACCGAAACGGCGCCGAGGCGCGCCAGGATCATCAACGACGCCGCCGCTGCGCTCGCGCTGCGATGCCGCCACAGCGCCTCGCCGAGCGTGCGCAGGATGCGCGAGCGCACGGCGCGCCGGCTGGGCGTTGCTCCATTCATCGCGTAGCTGTCCCCAAAAGTGCTAGTGGAGCGGACCGGTGCGCAATCGACGCTCCCGCGGCGCGCAGCCGGTGGACACTACCCGGGGGTTATCGAAACGTCTTGCCGCCAGGTGTAAAAGCGCATCGCCTTTTTGGCAGATGCGTTTCGGCATTCGTCGCGGTGGGCGGCGCCGATGCAGACGGTCCGCAGATGCCCGCTTTGAGCAGTCCACGGCGGATTCGCGCGCCGCGCCGCCCCGATCCCTGCGCACTACCAACCAACGGCACAGCAAATGCGCTTACGCCGTTGCACCGGGTGCAACATTCCAGCAGTTCTTCCGCGCCCCTATTTGAACGCGACACAGCTCGCCACCCACTTCTCGCGAGGACACGTCATGAAAATCGCACTCGTCAGTGAACACGCGTCGCCGCTCGCCGTCGCGGGCGGCGTCGATACCGGCGGACAAAACATCTACGTCGCGCATGTCGCGCGTCAACTCCAGCGCGCCGGACATCAGGTCGACGTCTTCACGCGGCGCGACCGCGCTTTGCTGCCGCCTGTTCTGGACATGGACGGCGTACGCGTGATTCACGTCCCCGCCGGACCGCCCATGCAGATGCCCAAAGAGCTGCTCCTGCCCCACATGCCCCGGTTCGCCGAGTTCCTCGTGAACTTTTGCCGCGCCGAGAGGCGCCCCTACGACGTCATCCACGCCAACTTCTTCATGTCGGGCCTGGCGGCGCTCGCGGTCAAGGACGCGCTTCATGTGCCGCTCGTCATGACGTTCCATGCGCTCGGACGCGTCCGGCGCCTCCATCAGGGTGCGAGCGACGGTTTTCCCGACGAGCGCTTCGCGATCGAAGACGAGCTGGTGCGGCGCGCGGACTGTATCGTCGCCGAGTGTCCGGCCGACCATGCCGATCTCGTCGAGCACTATCGCGCCGACCCCGCGCGGATTGCCGTCATTGCCTGCGGCTTCGATCCCGACGAGTTCTCGCCCGTGGACCGCCGCCAGGCGCGCCGCCGTCTGGGCTGGTCCGCCAGCGAATTCTGCGTGCTGCAACTCGGCCGCCTCGTGGAGCGCAAGGGCATCGACAACGTCGTGCGCGGTGTGGCCGCGCTCGAGGCGCGCCACGGCGTGAAAGCCCGGCTCTACGTCGTGGGAGGCGACGCGCAAACGCCCAATGAGATCGCCACACCCGAGATCGCCCGGTTGCGCGGCATTGCGCACCGCTGCGGAATCGAGCCGCGCGTGACCTTCGTGGGCCGCCGAGATCGCTCGCAGTTGCGAGACTTCTATAGCGCCGCCGACGTGTTCGTGACCACGCCGTGGTACGAGCCGTTCGGCATCACGCCCGTGGAAGCAATGGCGTGCGCCACGCCGGTGATCGGGGCGGACGTGGGTGGTATTCGCCATTCGGTGCGTCACGGCGAAACGGGCTGGCACGTACCGCCGCGCGACCCCCAGGCGCTCGCCGAGCGCCTGCTCGCCATTCATGGCGACCCAGCGCAGGCCCGCGCGATGGGCGAAGCGGGACGCAGGCGCGCCCAGGCGTACTTCACGTGGCGGCAGATCGGTCTCGAACTCGAAGACGTCTATGCGCAACTTGCCGGAGCGCGCCTCGACACGCGCGAGCACGCGAGGGAAACCACCCAGGGCCGCGTGCTGCGCGCCGTCGGTTGAGGAGCGAACCGTATGCTGAACCGAACCACCGGGCCGCGCGGGTTGCTCGCGACGCGCCCAGCGGTGTTCCTGGACAAGGACGGCACGCTGCTCGACGACGTGCCGTACAACGTCGAGCCCTCGCGTATGCGTTTCGCCCCGGGCGCCGCTCAGGCGCTCGCGCTGCTCGCGCGAACGCCACTCCCGCTATTCGTCGTGAGCAACCAGCGCGGCGTTGCGCTGGGGCGCTTCGCGCACGCGGCGCTCGGCGGCGTGGAGGCGCAGTTGCGCCGCATGTTCGCCGGCTGCGGCGCCACGCTGCAGGCTGCGTACTGGTGCCCGCACGACCCGCTCGGTCATGTGGCGCCCTATGCGTGCAACTGCACCTGTCGCAAGCCTGCGCCCGGCATGCTGCTGCACGCGAGCCGCGAGCATGGCATCGATCTCGCGCGCAGCTGGATGGTCGGCGACATCCTCGACGACGTGGAAGCGGGCAATCGCGCGGGTTGCCGCGCGATCCTCGCCGATTGCGGCAATGAGACCGAGTGGCAAAGCGCGCCTGAGCGCCTGCCCTACGCGATCGTTGCGGACCTGCACGAGGCGGCGCAGGTGATCGTCGAGCGTTACGAGCACGAACGGCGCGTGCGGGCGGCAACGCACGACGGTGCACAGGAGGAGGCGCTGCGATGAACGGAACCGCCTTCCCCATCGCGCCGCGCGATGCGCACGCGCGCTCGCCCCGCCGCCAGCCTGCTAGCGAGCCCTGGGGGCCGGACGTCAAGCGCATTCTCTGCGTACGCCTCGATCAACTAGGCGACGTGCTGATGACCACGCCTGCGATGCACGCGTTACGCGAAAGCGCGCCGCGCCGCCATATCACGCTGCTCACTTCCGGCGCGGGCGCGGCCGTGGCGCGCTATCTGCCCGACGTGGACGACGTGATCGAATACGACGCGCCATGGGCCAACGGCACTCACGCCAAAGGACACGGTGGCGGCGCGGGGAAGGAAGACCCCGTGCTCGCGCGCCTGCGCGCCGGACGCTTCGACGCCGCGGCGATCTTCACGGTCTACAGCCAGAATCCGCTGCCGGCCGCAACGCTGTGCTTTTTCGCGGGGATCGAGCGGCGCCTCGCGCATTGCCGCGAGAATCCTTACGCATTGCTGACTAACTGGCTGCCGGAGCGCGAGCCCCAGACGGACGTGCGCCACGAAGTCGAGCGGCAACTTTCGCTCGTGCGCAGCGTGGGCGCCGATTTCGCCGACATGGCCGATTCACGCATGCGCATGAGCGTGGACCCCGCCGCGCGCACCACGCTCGCCGAGAAGCTGCGCATGTTCGGCGTCGATCCGGCCGAGCCTTGCATCGTCGTGCATGCGGGCGCGAGCGCGCCTTCGCGGCGGTATCCCCCGGCGCTCTTCGCCGAAGCGCTCGATCTGCTCGCGCCCACGGTGCGTTGCCCGTTCCTGCTCACAGGAAGCCTGGGGGAAAGCGCGTTGACGCGCGAGGTGATGCGTTTCTCGCGCTCCGCGGGCAGCACGCGCCTGGTCGATCTCGCGGGCGCGCTCACGCTCGGCGAACTGATCGCATTGCTCGACCAGACTTCACTGCTCATCGCCAACAACAGCGGACCAGCGCATCTGGCCGCCGCGCTCGGCAAACCCGTCGTCGATCTGTATGCGCTCACGAATCCGCAGCACTCACCGTGGATGACGCCGCACCGCCTGCTCTATCGCGACGTGGCGTGCCGCTGGTGCTATCGCGGCGAGTGCCCGGAAGGCCACCACGCCTGCCTGCGCGGCGTGCCGCCCGGCGACGTCGCGCGCGCGGCGCGCGAACTGCTCGAGGAAGCCGGCGCACTCGTGCCGCAGCCCGCCTGAGCCCTGCAACCCAACGCCCGCAACGGGAGACCGTTCATGTACACACTCGGAATCAATGCCGTTTATCACGACAGCGCCGCGGCGCTGGTCCATGACGGCGTGGTGATCGCCGCCGCCGAAGACGAGCGCTTCACGCACGTCAAGCACGCCAAGCGGCCCGTGCCGTTCTCGACATGGCAACTGCCGTTCGACGCCATCGACGCCTGCCTTAAGGAAGCCGGCATCACGCTAGCCGATGTCGATCATGTTGCGTACTCCTACGATCCGGCTCTCTTTCCGGATATGCCGGCCCGGCCCGGCGCGACCATCGCGTTGCCACTCGACCCCTCGCGCGCGCGCACGGAAGCCAACGCGTCGCCATGGGACCCGCTCTTTCTCAGCTATATCGTGAACGCGAAGGCGCAGTTGCTGGACGGCGCGCCGCATCATCTGCGCAAGCGCTTTGCGGGCGTGGACCGCGAAAAAGGCTTCGTCTGGCATAACGTCGAGCACCACCTCGCTCACGAAGCGAGCGCGTTTCTCGCGAGCCCCTTCGACGCATGCGCCGTTCTCACCATGGACGGCCGCGGCGAAGGCGTCACCACGAGCCTTGGCGAATTTCGCGACGGCAAGTACAAGCGCATCACTCAGGTGGAGCTGCCGCATTCGCTCGGGCTCCTCTACGAAGCCGTGACAGGCTGGCTCGGCTTCCTGCATTCTTCCGACGAGTACAAGGTCATGGCCCTCGCCTCGTTCGGCGAACCGGCCTATGCCGACCAGTTCCGCGAAATCGTGCAGTACAACGGCAATGGCCATTACACCGTCGCCGACCCGCACCTCGTGGACCGCTTCGGCGTGCCGCGCGAACGCGGCGGCCCGCTGGAGCAGCGGCATTTCGATATCGCCGCCTCGCTGCAACTCGTGCTTGAAGAGACGGTGCTGGAGATGGCGCGCTGGCTCCATACGCGCACGGGACTGCCGAAGCTGTGCATGGCGGGCGGCGTAGCGCTGAACTGCGTGATGAACTCGTACGTGCGAGATAACGGCCCGTTCGACGATATCTGGGTGCAGCCCGCCGCGGGCGACGCAGGCACCGCGCTCGGCGCGGCGCTCTGGACCGACTACCGCTTGCGCAGCGAAGCGGCGCAAGCGGCAGGCGAACGCGCAGAACGCCGCTGGCAGATGGACCACGCCTACCTCGGGCCGGCGTTCGACGACGAGACCATCGAGCAATTCCTGCGCTGGTCGAAAACGCCCTACCGGCGGCTCGACAACATCGCCGAGGAAGCCGCGCAACTGCTCGCCGACGGCCAGGTGATCGGCTGGTATCAGGGCCGCACGGAGTTCGGCCCGCGCGCGCTCGGCGCCCGCTCGATTCTCGCTTCGCCCGTCGATCCCGGCATGCAGGCGAAGCTCAACGAGATCAAGGACCGGGAGGACTTTCGGCCGGTCGCCCCGGTCGTGCTGGAAGAGCGCGCCGCGCAATGGTTCGTGGGCGCGAGGCGCGCGCCGTTCATGCTGTTCATCTTCGACGTGCAGCCCGAGAAGGCCGAACGCATTCCCGCCGTGCGCCACGTGGACGGCACCGCGCGCGTCCAGACCGTGAACCGCGACCAGCATCCGCTCTACTACGACCTGATCGCGGCGTTCGAACGGCGCACCGGCGTGCCGGTCCTCGTCAACACGTCGTTCAACACCCGCGGCGAGCCGATGGTCAACTCGCCGCGCGACGCGCTCGAATCGTTCTGGACCTCGCCGCTCGATGCGCTCGTGATCGGCCCCTTCCTCGTGCGCAAGAGCGAGGCGCGCGCATGAGGCCCGCCGACGTCGAGTTGCGCGAGCGGCCCATTGGCGCGGCGCAGCCCCAGTTCGACGGCGATGGGGGCGCGCTGCTCGAACATCTGCGCATTGCGGTGGTCGTCCCGACGTACCATCGCGCGACGCTGCTGGGACAGTGCCTCACCGCGCTGTGCGCGCAAGACCTCGCGCCCGACGACTATGAGATCGTCGTGTGCGACGACGGACCGGACGACGCGACGCGCGCGACGGTGGAACGCATGGCGGCGATGCAGGCCCCGCGCGGGCTCGCGATCCGTTACGTGCCGGTACGCGCCACGCAAGGCCCGGCCGCGGCGCGCAACGCGGGCTGGCGCGCGGCGCGCGCGCCGCTCATCGCGTTCACCGACGACGACACGATTGCCGACCCCGGCTGGCTGCGCGCGGGGCTCGCCGCGCTCGCGCACGCCGAAGCGGCCGCGGGCCGCATCGTCGTACCGCTGGGCGTGGCACCGAGCGACTATGAGCGCGACGCAAGCGGCCTTGCGCACGCCGAATTCGCTACGGCCAATGCATTCGTGCAGCGCGCGACG
Source organism: Paraburkholderia sp. CNPSo 3272 (assembly GCF_024206495.1). Lineage (GTDB taxonomy): Bacteria > Pseudomonadota > Gammaproteobacteria > Burkholderiales > Burkholderiaceae > Paraburkholderia. The sequence goes on from NZ_JAMBPQ010000017.1 coordinate 51,294, forward strand.
CTCTCGCAGATCGGCGGCTTCGACGAGCGCTTCACAGCGGCGTGGCGCGAGGATTCTGACCTGCAGTTCGCGCTGCTGCAGGCGGGCGCCAGTGTAGTACGCGCCGACGATGCCGTGGTCGTGCACCCCGTGCGTCCCGCGCGCTGGGGTGTGAGTCTCGCGCAGCAGCGCAAGAGCCGCTTCGAGGCGCTGTTGTTTCGCAAGCATCCGGTGCTGTATCGCGAGCGCATCGGGGCGGGGCCGCCGCTCCTTTACTACGCGGTGCTGATCAGCGTACTCGTGCTGCTAGCCGCTCTCGCTTGGGGCTACCCCAGGGTCGCCCTGGCTGCGTTCGCTGCATGGATCGCCTGCACCGCTGTGTTCTGCGCACGCCGCTTGCGCGGCACGCGTCGCGACGCGCGCCATGTAGCCGAAATGATCTGGACGTCGCTGTGGATTCCGTTTCTTTCGATCTTCTGGCGGCTCCAGGGAGCCGCCAGTTACCGCGTGTGGTTTCTCTAACGGATGTGTCCATGCCGACTCTGCTCGAAGCCCTCGCCCCCCGCCGCATCGTGATCTTCCGCGCGCTGCAGCTCGGCGACATGCTCTGCAGCGTGCCCGCGTTGCGCGCGTTGCGCGCAGCCTGCCCCCACGCGCGCATCGCCCTCGTCGGTCTGCCGTGGTCGGCCGATTTCGTGGCGCGCTACCCCATGCTGGTCGATGAGCACATCGTCTTTCCCGGCGCGCGCGGCTTTCCCGAACAGCCCGAGGACGAGCGCGGCCTGCCTGCGTTTCTCGACGCGATGCGCATGCGCCGCTTCGACCTCGCGATCCAGCTTCATGGCAGCGGAGGCGTGGCAAACGTGCTGGTCGACGAGTTCGGCGCGCGCGCGCTCGGAGGCTTTAGCCAGCCCGGCGAAGCGCCGCCGCCCGGCTGTTACGTGCCGTGGCCCGACGCGCTGCCCGAGCCGCAGCGCTACCTCGCGCTCATGCACGCGCTGGGCGCGCGAGGCCATGCGCTGCGCGACGACACCCTCTGGTTTCCGCTCTACGACGCGGACTACGCTGCGTGCGACGACCTCGTCGAGCGCTTCGGACTCGATCCCGGGCGGCTCGTGCTCGTGCATCCGGGTGCGCAGCTGCCCTCGCGGCGCTGGCCGGCCCAGCGCTTTGCCGCCGTTGCCGACGCGCTCGCCTTCGACGGCTGGCAGATCGCGGTGACCGGCACCGCAGGCGAACGCGAGTTGACCGCGAGCGTACTGGGCGGCATGACGCAGACGGCTCATCATCTCGCGGGGGAAACCACGCTCGGTGCGCTGGCGGCGCTCGTGCGCCAGGCCCGGCTCGTGCTCTGCAACGACACGGGCATCTCGCATGTGGCGGCCGCCATGGGCACGCCGAGCGTGGTCGTCGCCTCGGGCAGCGACACGCGGCGCTGGGCGCCGCTGGACCGCGCCCGGCACCGCGTGCTCGCCGACTGGCCCGCTTGCCGCCCCTGCTCGTTCCACGCCTGCCCGTACGGCCACCCTTGCGCGCTCAACGTGAGCGCGGAGCAGGTCGCGGCCGTTGCGCAAGCGCACCTGCTCGACACCCACCGCATGCCCGGTTTCGCAGCCCGGGGATACGCTGCCCCCATGCCGATGAGGAGGACCCCGCCATGCTGATGCGAAACACGCGGCCCTTGCGTGTGCTCACCTGGCACGTACACGGTAACTATCTTTACTACCTTACGCAGGCGCCGCACGACTTCCATGTCGTGACCAAACCGGGGCGCCCGGCGGGCTACGCGGGCCGCGCGGGTGTGCTTCCATGGGGGGCGAACGTACGTGAGGTCGCTGCCGAAGACGTCGCCTCGAATGAGTTCGACGTAGTCGTGTACCAGCAGCGCAGCCATTGGGAGCATGACCGGTTCGAGCTGCTGAGCGACGCGCAGCGCCGCTTGCCGCGGGTGTATATCGAGCACGACCCGCCGCAGGAGGCGCCGTTTTCACAGCGGCACTGGGTAGACGACGGCGGCGCGTTGCTCGTGCACGTCACGCCGTTCAACGCGCTGATGTGGGACAGCGGCGCCACGCCCACGCGCGTGATCGAGCATGGCGTACTCGTACCTGAAGGCGTGCGCTACACGGGCGCAACGCCGCGCGGCATCGTCGTCGTCAATCATCTGCGCGAGCGCGGACGGCGGCTCGGTGCGGATGTCTTCGAGCAGGTTCGTCACAAGGTGCCGCTCGATCTCGTGGGCATGGAGGCGCAAAGCCTCGGCGGCATCGGCGAGATTTCGAATGTCGAGCTCGCCCAGTTCGTGTCGCGCTACCGCTTCTTCTTCAATCCGATCCGCTGGACGAGCCTCGGTCTGGCCATTGTCGAGGCAATGATGGTCGGACTGCCCATTGTCGGGCTCGCCACGACGGAACTCGCAAGCGTGATTCGCGACGGCGAGAACGGCTTCGTCGATACACGCATCGATCGCCTGGTCGACTGCATGCGCACGCTCATCCGGGATCCCGCACTCGCGCGGCGCCTCGGCGAACGCGCGCGGCGCGACGCGCTCGAACGGTTTTCCATCGATCGCTTCGCGCACGACTGGGATCTCGCGTTGCGAGAAGTGACGGCATGAACGTGTGGCTTGCAGCGCTTTTCCAAGGAGAGCAAACGTGAAAGAACTGACCCGCAAACGCATTCTCGTCACCGGCGGCGCGGGCTTTCTCGGCTCGCATTTGTGCGAGCGGCTAGTGGCGCTGGGCCACGACGTGCTGTGCGTCGATAACTTCTATACCGGCTCCAAGCGCAACGTGGCGCATCTGCTCGACAACGCCAACTTTGAACTGATGCGCCACGACGTCACCTTCCCGCTGTACGTGGAAGTGGACGAGATCTACAACCTCGCCTGCCCCGCCTCGCCGGTGCACTACCAGCACGACCCGGTGCAAACGACCAAGACGAGCGTGCACGGCGCGATCAACATGCTCGGGCTCGCCAAGCGCGTGCGGGCGAAGTTGCTGCAGGCCTCCACCAGCGAAGTCTACGGCGACGCGCGCCGCCATCCGCAAACCGAGGACTACTGGGGCCACGTGAATCCCATCGGCCCGCGCTCGTGCTACGACGAAGGCAAGCGCTGCGCCGAAACGCTGTGCATGGACTACATGCGCCAGCATGGCCTCGACATTCGCATTGCGCGGATCTTCAACACGTACGGACCGCGCATGCATCCCCGCGACGGCCGCGTCATCTCGAACTTCGTCATGCAGGCGCTGGCCGGCGAGCCGCTCACCGTCTATGGCGACGGATCGCAAACACGCTGTTTCTGCTACGTGGACGATCTGATCGACGCTCTCGTGCTGCTCATGAGTCGCGCAACACCCCCGGACGGCCCCGTGAATATCGGCAATCCTCAGGAAATCTCGATGCTCGACACGGCCCACCGTGTGATCGCCGCCGCGCAGTCGACCTCGGAAATCGCTTTCGCGCCGCTGCCCGTGGACGATCCGTGCCGCCGTTGCCCTTCCATTGAACGCGCGCGCGCGTTGCTCGGCTGGTCGCCGCACACGTCGCTCGATGCCGGCTTGAGCGCGACCATTGCGTACTTCCGGCGCGAGATGACGAGCGCTGATCCAGGAGCCTTGCTTGCGAGCACCGCCGCAGCAGCGGCGAAGACGATCCGTGCAGAGACACAGGTATGCAAGGTCTCTTCTTCCTGAACCGCCGCATCAGCGTGGTCGTGCTCACGTACAACCGGCGCGCCGAAGTCATGCGCACGGTCGCCTCGCTGTTGCGCCTGCCGGAGCGGCCCGAAGTCATCGTGGTGGATAACGGTTCGACCGACGGCACGCCCAACCTGCTCGCCCAGACGTATCCCGGCTTGCGCGTGCTGCGCTGCGAAGCCAACCTCGGCGCAGCCGCGCGCAATGCGGGTGCCGCGCGCGTGACGACGGACTACGTGGCCTTCAGTGACGACGACACCGACTGGCAGCCGGGGTCGCTTGCGCGCGCTGTCGAATTGCTGGACCGTCATGCACGCATTGGTGTGCTCACGGCGTCCGTGCACGTGGGTGAGGAAGAAACACTCGATCCCACCTGCGCGCTGATGGCCGCGAGCCCATTGGCGCATGCGGCTCATCCTCTGCCCAATCTGGTCGGCTTCATGGCAGGTGCATGCGTGTTCCGCACCGCGCTCTTCAACGCGTTGGGCGGATATGAACCGCGCCTTTTCATCGGCGGCGAGGAAGCATTGCTTTCGCTCGATGTCTTGCAGGGCGGCCACGATATCGCTTATGCGAGCGAGCTCGAAGTGCACCATCGGCCTTCGCTCGCGCGTGACAGCGCGCTGCGCCGCCGAATGCTGGCGCGCAATGCGGCGCTCGTGGCGTGGCTGCGTCTGCCGCGTGGCGAAGCGCTGACGGCGACGTGGCGGGCGCTCGGCGGCGCGTGCGGTGCCGGGCGGCCAGGCGAGGATCTTCGTGAGCTTTGGCGCGGGATCGCCTGGGCCCTGCGCCGCCGACGGCCCGTTTCTGCGCGCGTGCTGCGCATGCGCGCGGCCGTGCGGGAGGCAGAAAAAAAACCTGGCGATAGCGCGCCGCGTGGGGCCGTACAGCGAGCGGACACGTCGGCTGCAGACTTTTAGGGGAGGCGCTATGCCTATGTGAGCAATGCAGGCCGCTCCACCTGCCAGTAACGCTCGGGCCGCTCCACATCCGGCGGAAACGGACCGAATGCACGCATCTGGCTCGGGTACGCCCCCACTGCGCGCCGCTTGATCGCCGCGAGCCGCCGAGCCGGATACCGGCCGAACGCCTGCGCGCGCAGCGGGCTCACCCGCAAGCGCTCTGCTTCGAGGCGCTGGAAGCCTTCATCGAGCACACCGGGCATTGCGCGGTAAATAGCGTCCTCGTAGGCGATATATCGTGTAAGACGCTCCGTTTGCAGCAGCAAGCGGCACGCGGCGCCCACGAGTTGATGATCGGAATGCCACAGGCCGAACGGGCACACGGGCAGCCAGGCGCCGAAACGCGCGAACTGCTCGGCCAACGTGTGCGCAACGTCTTCGACGTCGGGCGTCGCACCATACTGTCCATCCAGAAAATCCAGCCACAACGGTGTGGCGCCACACAGCGCAAGCGCTCGCTCGTCCTCCTGCTTGCGCGCGCGCACGGCTTCGTGCGCATCGGCAAAGCCGCTGGCTTCATCCCATTGCGTATGCATCGGCGCGGCGGGCTCGCCCGCGAACACCGTGCAAACGATCGAACCAGGGCACCTTGCGATGAGACCGGCGCAGCCGAGCACGGCGTCGTCCAGATGCGGCGAAACCACGATCAGCCGCGGCGCGCCGTCGCTCATGTCGTGAGGCAAAGCAATCGACATCGTCTCTCCTTTTGGGCTTCAGAGGCTCAATGGCATGCACGCGAAATGGCGCGGGGGCCCCAAATCGTACGGCTTGCAGCGCTTGCGCGTAGCTTCTACAACTGCACATTGCTGTGCAATGCAGACCAGATTCATTTCGGACGCGGCGGTTCGATACCTTCGTCGGCGCGATGCAGCTTGCCTGCGCGGAGCGCGAGCACCGCTTTCCCCACCGCGCGGGCGACGTTGGCCACCTCCTGCTGGAAGCGCACGTCGGCGTCGAGCGTGTCATGTGAGCTCGCGTAGGGTTCGTAGTAGCCCACCATGCGATCGATGCGCGCCGACGCACCCGCGTCGACCCATCCCATCCAGTCGAGCCAGTCGGCAAGCGCGCGGCGCGTGTCCTCGATGCCTGCCACATCGCCATGCACGATCGCGCCGTACGCACGCCCCGCAAGATGCTTGGGATAATGCCAGCCCGCCAGTTCAAGCGCCTTCGCTTCGTCCGGATGCTTGCCGTGCGTCGAGGAAGGATCGGGATTGCCGCCGTCCGCGCATACGAGCCGGTCCATCATCAGCTTGAGCGGGCTACTCACCTGATACCAATACACCGGGGTCACGAAAATCGCGCCGTGGCAGGCCGTGAAGCGCTCGTAAATCTCCGCCATCCAGTCGTTGACCTGACCGAGCGAATGGTTCGGATAGCAGCTGCATGGCCAGTGGCATAGCGGCATTGCCGTGGAGACACAGCCCTTGCACGGATAAATGTGGAGGTCGGGTTCGGCGGCGAGGCGCGAGAGGTCGAGCATGTCGGCTTCGATGCCGGCCTGTGTGAGTTCATGCTCGCAGATCTGCGCGAGCCGAAAACTCTTCGACATCTCTCCCGGGCACGTATAGTCATTGCGCGACGACGCATTCACCACGATCACGCGGGAGCGCGTACCGCTCTCCTGCTGGCGCCGCTGCGCGGCTTCGAGGCGCTCGTGGGTCAAGCGCCATTCGGTGGAGAGGTCATAATCGGGATCGGCATAACCCTCCCCCGCCTTCGTGGTCAGCGGCGCCTTGCGTCCTTCGCTATAGGCATCCCAGGCAATCGTTTCGAGGCGCGCGAGCGCGGCGTCTTCGGCTCGAAACGCGGGATCGTGATAGCGGGCCATAAAGCGCGCCCGAAACGCCTCGCGCGACAGACCTTGCGTCATCTGTCCTTTTCGCACCTGCGGCGTGCGTATTTCCGCCGCCTTCTCTTTCATGATGAATTCCTTGTCGAAAAGCTCGTCGAACGTCACAAACGCGCAATTGGCGTTCCGGCTCGGGCCGCCGCCATGGCGTGGCGACGCGGGCGCGGGTTGCGGCCGTCTTCAGTTCGGATAACGAAGGGCTCGGCAAGATCAATCACATCGTGCTCGACGTCGAACGCGGACGGATTGCCTACTCGGTCATGTGGAGCGGCGGGCTTCCGGGCATTGGCGACAGCATGCTCGCGCTGCCGCGAGCCCCGCTCATACTGGCGATGGCATGCCGCTTGCTCACGTTGAGCAATTCACATGGGAGTCCACCATGTCCGATTTACCCACACACTGGCAAGCGGAACTCCATGCCTTGATGGCCAGCGAATCCATGCCGCTCGACGCGGCGACGCTCGCCGGCGCGACTGCGCGTCTGGTGGCGGCGTTTCCCGTCCTGCCGACGCCCGGCGCGGCCGACACACTCGCGCGCTGGCAATTTCTCGCGGAGGTAGCCGCGCGCGACCTTTCGCTAGTCAAGATTTATGAAGCGCACGCCGACGCCCGCGCGATCCTGGCCGAACTCGCGCCGGCTACGCGCCTCGAAGCCCCTTCCCTTGCCGGACAGCCGGTCTGGGCCGTCTGGGCCGCTCGCTCGCCGGGCAACGAACTAAGCTTTGCTTCGCGCGATGGCAGGCACGTCAAGCTCGCCGGCACCAAGGCATGGTGTTCGGGCGCGCGCTTCGTTACCCACGCGCTCGTGACCTGCGTCGATACAGACGGGAGCGACTGGCTCGCGGCCGTATCCCTCGACCAGCCAGGCGTAACGGTCAGCGCGCGCGGGTGGGAAGCGGTCGGCATGGACGCCACTCAAAGCGTGGAAGTGGACTTTTCCGATGCGCGCGCAACGCTCGTCGGCAACGCTGGGGCGTATGTGCGCCGGCCCGGCTTCTGGCACGGCGGCGCGGGTATCGCGGCTTGCTGGTACGGTGCCGCTTCGGCGCTCGCGGCGAGACTGCGCGACGCGGCGCAGCGCCGCGACAATCCTCATTTGCGTGCACACCTGGGCGCCGCGGACGTCGCGCTCGCCGGCGCGCGCGCGTGCCTGCGCGAGTGCGCGTCCACCATCGACGCCGCGCCGCTCGCGGACGCCATGCGCCACGCTTTGCGCGCGCGCTGCGCCGTGGAAAGCGCAGTAGACAGTACGCTGCGTGCCTGCGCACGCGGCATGGGCGCGGCGCCTCTGTGCCGCGACCGCTGGTTCGCGCGCATGAGCGCGGACCTGCCGGTCTTCGTGCGCCAGAGCCATGCGGAAGCCGATCTTGCCGCGCTCGCCGGCGCGGTGCTCGAGTCGGGCGAAGACTGGCGGCTCTAAAACCCGTGATCGCAAGGATAACGATGGACCGTCCCCCCGCATCGCTCGCCAGCTATTTCGACAGCAAGTTCGCGGCGAGCCCCGATCCATGGCGCTATCGCGACAGCTGGTACGAGGCGCGCAAGCGCGCGCTGCTGCTCGCGTCGCTGCCGCGCGAGCGTTATCGCACTGCGTTCGAGCCGGGTTGCGCGATCGGGGCCCTCTCCGCCGAACTGGTGCGGCGTTGCGAGCATCTGCTTTGCGCGGACTTCTCGCCTCGCGCCGTCGCCGCGGCACAAGAGCGCCTTGCCGCGTTCTCGAACGTGGACGTGCAGTCGCTCGCCATGCCGCGCGACTGGCCCCCCGGCCAGTTCGACTTGATCGTGATGAGCGAATTCGCGTACTACCTGAATGCAAGCGACTGCACTTCGCTCGCCACGCTAGCCGCCTCCTCGCTCGCCGCCGATGGCACGCTGGCGTGCTGCCACTGGCGTCACGGCGGCGAGCCCTGGATGCTGCAAAGCGCCCAGGTGCACGGCATCTTCGCGCAGGCGGCGGCAAACGCCGCGCTGGAGGCCGTGGTTCAGATCGAAGATACGGATTTTCTCCTCGATGTCTGGAGCCGCGATCGGCTCAGTGTCGCGCGCCGCGAAAGCGCGTGAAGACACCCTGGGACTCAAGGCACAACCGACTGCTCGCTATCGTCCACGCCGTCCGCCCACGCGGCGAGCGTGTCGCCGAAGCCGCCGCGCGCACGCGCGTCGCGCCGCCCGCTCGTCACCACGCGCGGCGCCGCGCTCCACGCGAGCGTGGCGCCTGTCGCGATCAGCAGGTCGACCAGCGCGACGTCTTCGCTGCAGGCAAGCGGCGGAAAACCTCCAGCGCGCAAATACGCGTGCGCCGAGACGCCCAGATTTGCGCCATGAATGTGGCGATGCCCGTCTGCATCGCGGTAGCGCCGTTCCCAGGTCGCGCGGGCGCAAGGCGCCAGCGCGCTCCAGTCGTCCACGCTCACGGGCCCGCACACGGCGTCCGCGGCAAGCGCGAGCTGGGCGGCAAGCCAGTCGGGCGCGACGTGGCTGTCGGCGTCGGTGAAGGCCAGCCAGCGGGCGCCGTAGGCGAGCAAAGCCTCGGCGCCGGCAGCGCGGGCGACGCCAACGTTGCGCGCTTCTATGCATAGGGCCTCGAACCCGAAGTCCGAGACGATTGCAGCCGATGCATCCGTGCAGGCGTCGAGCACCACGAGCGGCCGAACCGCTTCGCCTCGCAGCGAAGGATGCGCCGCGGCGCACCGCACCGAGGCAAGACACGCGGCGATCAGGCCCGCTTCGTTGTGCGCAGGAATAATGACCCCGATCATTCGAACTCCATGGTATTGGCGTGACATTGCGTCATGCCACCCGAAGTGCGATCGTGGCGTACGCAGCAAAGGCCAGACCGCCCCGCTCGCGTACTTCGCGCACGAGCGGCACAGTCTGGTTTCTGTGCATGCGCACGCCGGATGCCTGCGCCCACCGCCCGATACCGGAGCGCGCAGCCCTCAACGCCACGGGCTAGGCCCCTGTCCATGGACGCGGCGCGCGAAATTCTGGGGTTTTGATTGCACGAGCGCTTCGCCGTTCGTGGGCTCTCATGTGAACTCCAAAACGGTATGCACTGCCAATGCCGCGCCCGTAGCGAGCGTGGCCAGCCAGCATAGTGCGCGAGTGATCGCGTGCGCCTTCATCTCGCCCACGGCCTCGCGGCGCCGGCTCAACAGCAACAGCAGGACGAGGACGGGCGCGACGGTCATGCCGTTGGCCAAGGCACTCCAATAACAGGCCTTGACCGGATCGACCCCGGATACATGGAATAGCAGCGCAATGGCCAGACTCACCACCATGAGCACAACGAGGACGCCGGCGATGCGGCGGTCTCGCCGCTCACCCTGCGGCCATCCGAATGAACTCGCGGCCGCGTGCGCCGCCGAACCCGCCAGAGGCGGGAGCGCAAGCAGCGCGGTGCCGAGGAGCGCGAGGCCGAGTACAGGCGACGCGTATCCATGCGCGACCGGAGCGATCGCAAGTGCGGCGGCCTGGGTACTGCTGACCGGCTGGTGCGCGGCGTGGAGCGTAACGGCAGCCGCGACGAGAACAAGCGCCCCGCAGGCGTTGGAAAACAGCGTCCGCACGAGCGTATCGCGTCGCGTCTTTTTTAGCTGCGGGGGGTCTTCGTTACGGCTTTCGGGGCTTTCCCCCGTGCGCGTACGCTCTTCGACCTCCTGTTCCGCCTGCGAAAACAGCAGGTACGGGCTGACCGTGGTGCCGAGCACCGCAAGCAGCATCCCGAAGTAATCTTCGGACCAGGTGAAACGTGGCACCAGGGCATGCCACGCCACGGTGCGCCACGGCACGTCGGTCACGAACATCACGCCGGCATACGCGAACAGCGAGAGCGCTAGCCACTTGAGCACGTTAGCGTAGCGCGCATATGGAATCCACCATTGAAGCGCGATTGACGCGCCGGCAAAAAGGATGATGAATGGCGCGACGGGCCCTCGGAACATCAAGCGCGCGGCTTCCCCCATCGCAAGCATGTCGGCAGCCATGTTCACGGTATTCGCACCCAGAAAGCGCGCGACAGCGATCAGGAAGATCCAGCGCGCATAGTGCTCGCGCATGTTCTCCGTGAGGCCCTTGCCCGTGACCGCGGCGACGCGCGTGGCGATCAGCTGGAGCGCTACCATCGACGGGTATGAAAGAACACACACCCAGAGCAGATCGAAACCATATTGCGCGCCGGCCAGCGAATACGTGAGGATGCCGCCGGGATCATTGTCCGTTGCGACCGTACCGAGACCCGGGCCAATGTCCGCCGCCCAGGCGTGCGCCGGGAGTTCGCTTCGATTGGCATGCTCGCGTCGAAAACGGAGGCTCAAGCCGGCTTTCATCGGGAAGAGTGCATAGACGTGCGGAGTGCACCCCGCCCCGCAGGGCACGTTCCCGGGCATCGAGCGTGCGCTTCTCTTCTGATTCCATCCTTCATCAGGCGATGTCAGTCTGCAGGAATAAACTCGATGAGTCTCGGTCAGATTTATGCCCGAATCTGGGATTGCCTCGCTGCCGCGGTACGCGAAGATAGTCAGCCGTTCAAGGTGATGCAGGCCGCGACGATCGGCCTTGATGGTTCCCCGAATGTGCGCACCGTACTGCTTCGCAGCGCCAATGAAGTCGGGAACCGGCTCACTTTCCATACCGACCTGCGCTCGCCCAAGATTGCCGAACTCACCCGGGAACCTCGCATCGCGCTCGTCGGTTGCGATCCCGTCCACAACCTGCAAGTCCGCATATATGGCAAAACCCGAATCCTTCGCGACGGGCAAGCGCGAATCGATGCATGGAGGACCAGTCCCGACCACGATCTAATTGTTTACCGCACGCGCCTGCCACCGGGAACCCGCATGAGTCATTCGGGTGATGCGTTCGACGCGGCACACGGTATTCCCGGCCCCGACGAGGGCCTTAAGCATTTCGGCGTCGTGGAGTTGCGACCGGCGCGCCTGGATTGGCTAGACCTTTCGGAAAATCAGCGCGCGCTGTTTGTCCGTGACGGTGACAGCTGGACCCACAGCTGGATTGCCCCCTGATCGGGCGGGTGCAGGTCCAACGCGTTTAGAAAGACGCTTTCATCGTATCGTGTTCCGGCCTGCCGGCAACGGTCGAGGATGCGTATCCATTTGAATGCGTCGCGCGAGCAGCGCATTGGCGCCCCATTGCATCGCACCGCACAGCAGCAGATAGACGAGCCCGACGAACAGGAAGATTTGCGCCGGGTACACGAGCAGACGGTTATTGAGCTGATTGGCGAGAAACGTGAATTCCGGCACGCCGACGATATAGGCGAGCGACGTATCCTTGATCAACGCCACCCACTGATTGATGAACGACGGCATCATCACCCGCACGGCTTGCGGCAGGATGACCTCGCGTAGCGCCTGCCAGCGCGTCAGGCCAAGCGATAGCGCTGCCTGCCGCTGCCCTGCGCCGATCGACGCGATGCCTGCATAGACCGAATGCGACAGATATGCGCCGCCGATCAGCGCCAGCGCGCACACAACCGTCGCAAGACCTGGAACATCGATGTGCAGCAGGATCGGTATCAGGAAGAAGGTCCAGAAAATCAGCATCAGCACGGGAATCGCGCGAAAGAACGCGACCGTCGCGGTCAGCGCGAGACGGACGAATCCGCGCGTCATGGCGAGCGCGACGCCAAGCGCGAATCCGATCAGGGCCGAGAGCAGCGCCGACACCACGGAGAGCGCGATGGTCAGCGCAACGCCTCCCAGCGGTCCCGCCGGAAACGCGCCGATCAGCAAATAACGCAAAGCCGGCCACCACGCGAACCCGTTCACGCACGGCCTCGCTGCAAACCGTCCAGGCCGGCGCGTTGCCAGAGCACCAGCGCGACCTCGATCACGGCGATCGCCAGCACATAGAAGACCGTCGCGGTGCCGAATGCCTGGAAGGTCCTGAAGCTCTCGGTATCGACCTGCCGCGACATGTACGACAGTTCGCCGACGCCTATCGCCATCGTCAGCGACGAGTTTTTGATCACGTTCATGTATTGGCCGGCGAGCGGCGGCGTCGCGATGCGCAACGCCTGCGGCAGGATCACGTAGCGCAGGGTCGTGTAACGGCGCATTCCAAGCGCCGCGGCCGCCTGCCATTGGGCGTGGTTCACGCCGCGCAGGCCGGCCAGAAACTCTTCGCCGATGAACGCCGTGGTGTAGCAGGTCAATCCGACCCAGCCGGCGAACAGTTCGAAACTCGGCCAGCGCAGCGTGAGCGGCCCAAACGTTGCGAGATGCGGGGTGTTGAGCCAACTCATCCAGCCGGACGGCAGCACGGCTGCAACGCCGAAGTACCAGAACAGCAATTGAACGAGCAGCGGAGAATTGCGGAAGACGAACACGTAGAGCGCAGCAGCGCGCGCAATCGCGCAAGTGCGGGCCGTGCGCGCAACCGCCAGCAAAAATCCCAGGGGCGTCGCGCACGACGCCGCGCAGGCGGAGAGCATCAGTGTGACGAAGAAACCTTGTTCAAGCCACGCGAGGTACTTCGGTTCGAGCCAGCTATGCATGAATCGGGCGCCGCGCTCAACTGTTCTTTTGCGGGTCGCCGATCTTGAAGAGACGGGGCAGCGGCGCCGCACTCTTCGGGCCGAACCACTTGTCGTAAATCTGCCCGGCCTCGCCGTCGCTTTCCAGGTGCGTCAGCGTGCCGTTCACCGCATCGAGCAGACGCGTCTCGCCTTTGGGCACGCCAACGCCTTCGTAGTCGTTCGAGATCGTGAACGGGGAGATCTCGTAGCTCGCCTTGTCCGGTGCGCGTGCCAGCAGCGCGACGAGCTTCGGGCCGTCCTGCGTGATGGCCTGCACGTTGCCCGTGCGCAGCGCAGCGAAAGCGAAAGGCGTGTCATCGTAAGCAATGATGGTTGCGCCCGGGAATTTCGCACGCACCTGTTGCTCGTTGGTCGTTCCTTTATCCGCGCCGATACGCAGACCATTGAGCTGTTCCGAAGACTTCAGCACGCCCTTCTTCGCAATGAACTGGGTGCCGGACGCGAAATATGGCGTGCTGAAATCCACTTCCTTCCTGCGATCGTCGGTAATCGTAAAGTTGGCGAATACCAGATCGACCTTGCCCGACTTCAGAAATGCGATGCGATTGGCGGGATTGGTGGGTTGAACTTCGAGTTTCACACCCAGGTTTTTGGCGACGGCGCGCGCATAGTCCACGTCGAGGCCAACGATCTGATTATCTTTTGGATCGACGAAACCGAACGGCGGATTGCTGTCGAATGCAGCGACGCGCAACACGCCCGCCCGCTTGATGTCGTCAAGACGATCCGCATGGGCGGACGTCGATGCTACGACCAGAAGCGCCGTCAACAGTGCGCCTGGCACTGCGCCCCAGATGCTGCTTTTCATTATCGGTTTTCCTTCTTTTCTCGTTGCCTTTGCGCTGCCGCTGACCTTGGCGCTGGCGAAGTACGCAGCCTATCCGCATGACGAGTGCGAAGGAACCAAGTATTTTTCAGATCGAAAGCGCTGGCCGCGATATGGACGAGGGCGCGCTGCCGCCGCGGCGTACGCCTCTGTGCCGCAAGTAATGTTGACGCATTCTTCTTGGCATGCGGCCTCGCACTGCAACTCTTGCCGCGAAATCGCATTCTCCCGGTAATGTCGACTTTGGCCAATCCCGTCGACGTGCATTTCTTTCGCGAGATAAAGGAATGCGAATGGGTTTCTGAGTTCTTACAAATTCAAGGTGTTATCACCCTTGACCTGGGCACATCGGCTGCTTAGGATCAGTGTGGGACTTTGCTTTGAGCTTTTTCATCGATGCGTCGATAAGTCAGTTTCAGATCTCGGCATCGCTCGCTGCAAAGTCCGGTTTGTCATTGGGGGGACTTTTATGTCTTACCGCCGCTGGACGTCTCCTGCCGAGACCGCAGAATGGATCATCCTCGTCGGCGCAGCTTTCGCAGTGCTGGGCGGGTGGATACCCTGGATGGGCCACGCCCCTTACTACTTCGTTGCCGGCGTTGCACTCATTGGCGCTGGCATCCTCATGCTATGGAACCGCTCAGCGGGACTGTGGTGGTATTTCGGCATGTTCGCCGCCGCCCTCGGCTGGTCGATCTTCAAGGTCGGGCTGGATGGCTGGAGTCTGCTGCCGCGACTCTTCGTGCTCGCCCTCATCGGTATCGGGATAAGCCTGGTCATTATCAGCAGCGGTTCGGCAGTCGGCCGGCCGCTGCGCGTGGCGGCAACCATCACGGCAGTGTTCTACCTGGTCGCGATCGCCAGCATGCTTTGGTCCGCCATTGCCTGATCAGAACCAACCGCGTCCAATACACACAAATCTGCGGGCTCGGCAATCGCCGTGTTCGTCGTCGGTCGGAACTCCACCTGGTTGATGAATCAACCGACTAATCGAGCGGCAACTCGTGCCGAAGGTCAACCGCATTCATGCAATGGTGCAGTGCGTTTTACCGCAAGCCCGCATTCCTCCTACCACGCTTCGCCCGCGTATTAGTCGTCCGCCGCCAATTTCCAGCAATCGGAATACTTTTCCGCGCTGAGCGGGTTATTTCGATGGATCATATGGATATGCCTCCGATCTTCATATGTATCTCATTCGGAGTCCATATCGATAAAACGTGAGATTGACGCTCCGCCGAATCGGACTACCGGGACAACATGATGCGAAACTCACCGACCGAGACTGCTTTCCTTCCCGACGTCGCCGCGCGCGCGAACACGGGTAGTCTTCGCCACGAGATACGCGTATGCAACACCCACGCGGACTTCCTGAAACTGCGCTCCTCCTGGGAGGCCGTCTGCACGGCGTGCCCGGCGACCCTCGAGTTTACATACTGCGAACTTGCGGCGGCCAAAGCATTCGCGCGCGGCGCGGCGGTGAGTGTGGCGCTGGTCTACGACGGCGCCGCGCTCGTCGCACTCTGGCCGCTGTCCATTGCGCGCGAAGGCGCGTGCCGGGTCGCGCGGGCACTCGGCTGCGGCAGTAACGAGGAATATGGTGGCCCGCTCGTATCCGATCGTGGCGACGCGCGCTTCTACGAGGCCGCCGTCGATGCGCTGCGCAGCGTCAACGCCGACGTACTGGAGATACGCTTCGTCGAAAGCAACGGGCCGCTTCACGAGGCGCTCTCGCGTGCGCCTTTGTCGTGGGTCCAGCGCGCGCTTCCTGAGCGCTGGCGCCTGCTTTCCGGGTACGCCATGGAGCTGTCCCGGTTCCCCACCTTCGACGCCTTCATCGCCACGAGGCCCGACTCGCTGCGTCGCCCATTGCGACGCCTCGCAAGGCGGCTTTCGGAGGACGGCGCGGTTGAATACGGCTGGTGCAAGGACGTCGACGACGCCCGAGCGGTACTCACGTGGCTCTTTGCGACGAAGCGCAACTGGGTGCTGGCTCGCGGCCTCGACGCCCCCTATTTGATGAATGACGACGTGCGCGACTTCTTCATCGAACTCGCCGGGCGGACCGATCTCGTCACGACTCCACTGGTCTCGTTCGTCAAACTGGACGGCGCCCCCATTGCGGCATCCGTCAATCTGACCGGGCCGCGCAGACTGGAGTATTTCATCACGACGTATGACGAAGCTTATGCCGCCCGCTCCGTCGGCAACCTGCTGGTCGACAGCATGGCGCGATGGGCGCTCGAGAACGGCCGTGATTTCGACTTCCGCCCATACTTCTCGAGTTATAAGGAGCGTTGGTCAAATCATAAAAGCTGGTACGAGTCGCATTTCGTCATACTCACCTGGCGCGGCAGGCTCGTCGAGTTTCCCCTTGCCGCGGAGCAGCTTCGACGCGTATTGCGCAGAGCGCGCGAGTTCGCCATCGACCCGCTGCGGGCGAAGCTGCGCGCCCTTACGTCGGCGCGGTGAACGCTGTAATCCGCGTTCAGCCGCCCTGCCGGTCTGACCAGGTCTTCACATAAGCCGGAGCCTCGCGCTCCGGCGTTGCGATGTCGGCCACGGGCGGCAACGGTGCGAGCGTCAGCGGCAGCACACCTGCCCAGACAGGCCGATCCATGTCCTCCTCGTCGTCCTTCGGGCCGCCCGTGCGGATCTTCGTCACGGACTCCGCGAGCGCAATGCGCATCACCGTGGTCGCTGCCAGTTCCTTGCGGTTACCCGCACGCACTTCATGCCGGCGGCCCGGTGCGATGTGCTCCATGAAGGCATCGAGCACCGCCGCCTTGTGCTCCTCTGTCACCACCTCGAACACGCCGTAGATCACGGCGGAACGATAGTTCATCGAATGATTGAACGCCGAGCGCGCGAGCACGAGACCATCGAGATGCGTAACGGTCACGCAAACCTCGGCGCCATCGGCCGCGAGCCGCAGCATCCGGCTGCCGTTCGAACCGTGAATGTAGAGATGATCGCCCTCGCGCCAGCACGCGGTGGGGATGCAATGCACGCCGTGCTCGTCGGCGAAAGCGACGTGGCAGACGTAGGCTTCGTCAAGAATCGCGTGCAGTGTCGCCGCGTCGTAGTGGGCGCGCTGCGCGACCCGGCGCACGCGCGTGCGTTGCGAAGGTGCCGCGCTGGTGTCGAGGGCGGCTTCGTTGACGGCATCGGCGAAGGACATCGTTTGGTTCCTCCAGGGTACGGGTTGAGATGCCGCTTACGATAGACAAGCCGTGGCCCCATGGGTAGATCCAGACTTGCGTTGCGTCGTAGAGCCACGATGTTGCCGGGAGGAGATCTACCGTAGGTAATACATCGTAAACCGTTAAGTTTCCAACGTTATTTCTCCCAATCGGCCTCACCATGATCTGCCAGGAAAAAGCTGCAAGACCCAAAAATCTCCTGTACAATCCGGCCTCCTTGATTCCCCGATAGCTCAGTCGGTAGAGCGCCGGACTGTTAATCCGTAGGTCCCTGGTTCGAGCCCAGGTCGGGGAGCCAGACATGCGGGAGTAGCTCAGTTGGTAGAGCGCAACCTTGCCAAGGTTGAGGTCGCGAGTTCGAGACTCGTCTCCCGCTCCAGCATCCACGCAGGCCATCCGCCTGCGATCAGCGCAGCGTCGGGGCGAGACTGCCACTGCCCTGAGGCAGCGAAAACCGGAAGCACGCCCCTTTCCCCTCCAGCGAAGCCGCTTCGATCTGTCCGCCGTGCCGAGCATTTTGATCGCCTCGTCCAGATTTGGCACATCGCGTTGAAGCCATTGCATGGCGGCGATCGAACTCATACCGATTGCACTAACGGTGCTGACTGACCTCGTGAACGATAAACGCAACCAGCTCGCTGAGCGCCATGAGATTCGCGGCGCGGTCCAGCTTGCCTTGCGTATCGCGGAGATGCCGTTCCGCCGCTGCGCGCCGTTCGTGCTCGGACTTGATATTGCGGTCGAGCTTCGCGTTTTCGAGCGAGATAGCCGCCTGCGAGGCGAGCACTTCGAGAATGCGCAAGCGGGCGAGTGTAAACGTGCCTGAAATCCGGCTGTTCTCCAGATATAGCAAGCCAGTGAGTTCACCTTGCTTGATCAGCGGCGCGCACATGATCGAGCGCGAGCGGTGCGACCTGACGTACGCGTATGCCATAGTGCGAGTCCCATACGTAGGTATACCTTCATCGTTCAGCGCACACTGAATAGCGGCAAGCGGATTACCATAACGACCTCGCCGCACGACGGCAACGCACGAGATTCATAGAGGGCCTTTCCACGCATCAGCGGCTGTATGAGGCCCCTGCGCTGATTTATGTCCCGTCTTTCGCTTTCGCAACTTCTCGTCCGATACGCATTCATCGCGATCACGCTCGCGGCCTTTGCCGCGGCGTTCGCATGGACCGCGGGCTGGATACACTGGCCCGGCGCCCAGGCCGCGCTCACGCCCGACCGGCTCATCGACGCATTCGAACGCAGTGCCGGCAAGCATCCCGGATTTCGCCGCAACCATGCGAAAGGCATCTGCGTGAGCGGCTATTTCGACAGCAACGGCAACGGCACGGCGCTTTCCCGCGCGAGCGTATTCGAGCGCGGCCGCACCCCGCTGATTGGCCGCTTCTCCGCGCCCGGCGGCAATCCCGGCGAAGACGACGCGGACACGACCGTGCGCAGCTTTGCGCTGCGCTTCGCGATGCGCGACGGCGAGCAATGGCGCACCGGCATGAATTCCGCGCCCGTATTCGCGGTGCGCACGCCACAGGCGGTGTACGAACTGCAACAGGCAATGGAGCACGATAAGCGCACGGGCCGTCCCGACCCCGCGAGACTCGACGCGTTCTTTGCGCGCCACCCCGAAACCAACGCGCTGCGCGACTGGCTCGCGGCGCATCCGCCGTCCTCCGCGTTCTATAACGCGAGCTATTACAGCATCGATGCGTTTCGCTTCACTGACGCAAGCGGCAACATGCGATTCGTGCGCTGGAGTGTCGTGCCCGATGTGCCTTACGCGCCGCTGGACACCCGGACTTCGAACGCGAGAGACCCCGACTTTCTCGCCCACGACCTGAAAGTGCAATTGGAATCGGCTCCAGTGCGCTGGCACCTCATGCTGACGCCCGCGGGCGCGGGCGACACGGTGGACGACGCCACCCGCGCGTGGCCCGCCGAACGCGAGCAGCATCGCGTCGATGCGGGTACCATCGTCATCGAGCATGCACAGTCGCAGATCGACGGCCCCTGCCGCGACATCAATTTCGACCCGACGGTGCTGCCCGTGGGCATCGCGCCCTCTGACGACCCGCTGCTCGCCGCGCGCGCGGCCGCTTACGCGGTGTCGTTCGACCGGCGCACGAGCGAAGAAGCGCACGCCGGCGTGAAAACCCGCTGAAGGTCAGTGAAGGCCGCGCGGGCGCAACCCGAACGAAAGCATGGAATAAAGCCCACCGGCCAGGTGTTTCGCTTCCAGTTCACCAGAAATGGCCCGAGCCGCGCCCTTGACCAGACGGTCGTACACGACCGCAGCGCACGCCGGTCCGGATTGAACGGGGATCGTGGAGAAAACCCTTCGATGAGCGGTACAGACTTACCGGGGATGCTACCCGCCATGATTCCGCGGCTGTGGGCGTTTGCGCTGCGCCTGTCCGGGGACCAGCACGACGCCGAAGACC
Source organism: Paraburkholderia sp. CNPSo 3272 (assembly GCF_024206495.1). GTDB lineage: Bacteria > Pseudomonadota > Gammaproteobacteria > Burkholderiales > Burkholderiaceae > Paraburkholderia. Next base: position 70,820 of record NZ_JAMBPQ010000017.1, read on the forward strand.
TCGTGCAGCGCGCCTGCCTGCGCGGGCTCGAACGCGCGCATCAGCTTCAACCCGACACGGCTCCGCTGAGCTGGATGTACTCCATCTTGCATTCCACATGGATCAACGAGCTGCGAGCCCGTAGCGTGCGCAAGCGCGCGAGCTTCGAATGGGACGACGATTTCCTCGAAAATCTCCCCGATCCCGTCGATAATGGCCCCGAAACGCAACTCATGCACAGCCAGATCATCGAAGCGGTCGAGCGCCTGCCCGAAGCGCAGCGTGTGGTGATGCTGCTCGTCGCGGTCGAAGGCATGACGTATCAGCAGGCCGCCGACGTGCTCAAGGTACCCATTGGCACCGTGATGAGCCGGCTCTCGCGAGCGCGGCAATCGGTCGGCGCCATGTTCAGCGGTGCAGCGCCCAAGGCGCCGCCCGCCCCGCAGCACAAGGACTCACTCGCATGATTGCCGACGACGCCCAGTTACTCGCCTATGTGGACGGCCGCCTGTCGCCGGACGAGCGCGCCGCGATCGAAGCGCAGTTGCGCGAGTCCGCCGAGGCGCGCAAGAAGGTCACGCTGCTGCGCGCCTCGCAGGTCGATTTCGCCGGCGCCTTCGCCCAGCAAACGCTGCCGCACGTGCCCGAATCGCTGCGCCTTGGCATCGAGGAAATGGTGCGCGCGCAAACCGCGCAAGCTGCCCAAAGCCCAGAACCCGCGAAACCCGCGCAACCTTCTTCGAGCGCGAACGACGCGGCGATACCAGCCGAGGAGCAACAACCTTCCGCGCCCGTGAGATCGCGCCTGCGCCGCGTGCCGGTCTGGCTCGCGGCGGCCTGCGTGGTAGGCGCGTTCGTAGCCGGCCAGTTCGTGCGCTTCGACTCGCTGTCCGGGGCTGGCGGTCAGGGCACCGGTGCCTCGCAACTTGCGAGCGCATCGGACCTGTCGCCGTGGGTGAAGGCGGCGGTCAGCTACCAGAAGCTCTATACGCGAGAAACCGTCGCGTACCGGCAGGACGATCCCGCGCTCGCCGCCAGGGTCGTCGAAGACATTCGCCGCGACGACCGTCTAGCGCTGCGTGTGCCCGACCTGAGCAGCGCCGGGCTCACCTTCAAGTCGGTGCAGCGCCTGCGCTTTCGCAACAAGCCGCTCGTGCAGATCGTTTATCTGCCGCGCAGCGGGCCGCCCATCGCGTTGTGCGTGATGAAGGACGCGCGCCCGGACGAAGCGGTCGCGTCGCGCACCGTCGATTCGATGGGCGTCACCACATGGCGGCAGAACGAGCTGACCTACGCGCTCATCGGGCAGGCGGGCGATGTCGATCTCGCCGCGCTCGGCAAGCGCATCTCCAACCTCGATACGGCCGCGCTATTCAGCGAGGCGCAGGAAGCCGTACCGCCGCATAACGGATAAGCGCCAAGGCCGGCGCGGAATAATTTCGCCGCCGGGCTGTTGTGTTGAGGGAACCTCGACCAATGGCTCGGCATGACTCATCGATTGCACCTCTGGACAGCGGGCATCGTCATTGCGGCGGCGCTCGCTTCGCCCGCGCACGCCGCCTGGCGGCTCGCGAGCAGCGATGCACCCGTCGGCGTCGTGCGCGGCGCGAACGTGACCTCGGCAGCGGCGGGCGACACCTTGCGCGGCGGCGACCTGCTCGAATCACGCGAAGGCGTAGCGCATCTGCAGGACGAGCACGGCACGCTCGTCGCGCTCGGTCCGCAAACTCGCGCGATGCTCATGGCCGACGCCCGTGTCGCCTTGCTCAGCGGCTGGCTGAAGATCGCCGCTGCCGCGTGCGCCACCGCGCCCTGCGCCCAGGTGCGCGTGGACACGGAATCCGGAGCGCTCGATGTTGGATCGAGCGCGGCTGCGATCATCGCAGCGCACGTTAACACGCAAACGGTCGACGTATTCAGCGAGACCGGCACACAGACTTTACCGACCAACCCGCCCACGTCGATACGCAGCGGCCGTTTCGCGAGTTTCGACAGCACCGGCCGTGTGCAATTTTCGGCGCGCCCCACAGACGCTTTCGTCACGACCATGCCGGTCGCGTTTCGCGACGCTTTGCAGCCGCTCGCCGTCGCCCGACCCGCACACATTGCGCCGCCCTCGCACGCCGCGACTTACGACGACATCGCGCCGTGGCTGGACAGCAAGCTGCCCGCGCGCAAGAGCTTTCCCGCACGCTTTCGCTCGCGTTTGACCGACCGTGCGTTTCGCCACGACGTTCAGGCGCATCTGAACGTCCTGCCCGACTGGCGCGCCCTGCTCTATCCGCCGGCGCGCCCGGGCGTTCACAACGTGCGCTATCCATAAGGCTCGACCCTTCACTGCCATGAAGCCCGGACTCTCGCTCAGCGTCAAATTCAACCTGGTATTCCTGATCATCTTCTCGATCGCGCTGGTGGTGGTGGGCGCGGTCTCCGACCGTCTGCTGCAAAAGCAGGCGCTCGAAGAGACCGCGCACGACGCTAACATCCTCGCGAGCGCCGCATCGTCGATGCAGAGCTACACCGCCGCGCACGTCACGCCGCTGCTCGCCACGCAGATCAAGTACAGCTTCGTGCCCGAATCGATCCCCGCGTTTTCGGCCATCGAGATGCTCAGGCTGCTGGGAAAAGACTTCCCGAACTTCTCGTACAACGCCACCATGCTCAACCCGACCAATCCGCGCGACCGCCCGACTGACTGGGAAACCGACGTCATCCGCCATCTACACGATCATCCGGAACTCAAGGAACTGACCGGCCAGCGCGATGCGCCGGGCGGCCGTTCGTTCTTCCTCGCGCGACCCAGCAGCATTACCGACACCGCCTGCATGCAGTGTCATAGCACGCCGAATGCCGCGCCCGCGACGATGATCGAGAAGTACGGCACCTCGAACGGCTTCGGCTGGACCATGAACGAGGTGATCGGCGCGGAGTTCGTGTCCGTGCCGATGGCGCAGCCCATTGCGCGCGGGCGGGCTGTTTGGCGCACGTTCATGCTTTCGCTCTCCGCCGTGTTCGCGGTCGTGCTGATCGTCATGAACGTGATGATGCACGTGCTGATCACGCGCCCCATACGTGCGCTGTCGCGCGCCGCCGACGAAATGAGCCTCGGCAAGCTCGATGCGACAACGCTGCAAACGGGCGGATCGGACGAAATCGCCTCGCTTGCGGTGTCCTTCGGACGCATGCAGACCAGCCTCATCGAAGCGTTCCGCATTCTCGACGAAGAGCAGACGTAAGCGATGTCCCACTCCGCCGACATCCCCACGACATTCGACCGCTACGTGATCGAGCGCGTGCTCGGGCGCGGCGCGATGGGTGTGGTGTATCTCGCGTTCGACCCGCGCATCGAGCGCAAGGTTGCGCTCAAGACCATCGAGCGGCCCGCAGGCAGCGAATCGGATCATGAACTCACCGCGCGCTTTTTGAACGAAGCGCGCGCCGCGGGACGTCTCGCGCATCCGCACATCGTTGCGGTGTACGACTATGGCGAAACGGGCGACACCGCCTTCATCACGATGGAATACGTGCACGGCGAAACCCTCGCAGCGCGTGTCGCGCAGCACGCGCGCGCGGGCACGCAGATGAATCCGCTGGCCGCCCTGCGCTGGTTCGCGCAACTGCTCGATGCACTCGACTACGCGCACGGCGCAGGCATCGTTCACCGCGACATCAAGCCAGCCAATCTGCTGATCTCGCCGCGCGGAGAATGCAAGGTCGCGGACTTCGGCATCGCGCAGCTCGACACGTCCACGCTCACGCAAACCGGCACGCTGCTCGGCACACCCAGCTATATGTCGCCGGAGCAGTTCACCGGCGACGCTGTCGATGCACGCTCCGATCTCTTTAGCGCCGCCGTCGTGCTCTACGAAATGCTCACCGGCGTGTGCCCGTTCACGGGAACGCCGGGCGCTGTGATGCGCAAGATTCTCGACGAGATGCCGCCGCCCCCTTCCGCAGTCGTGCCCGGCTTGCCTGCGTATGTCGACGCACTGGTGATGAAGGGCATGGAGAAGCGCCCCCCAATGCGCTACGCCGGCGCGCGCGAATGGCGCGACAAGCTGCTGGCGACACTCGCTGCCGATGTCCATGAGGATGCCGAACGAACCGTGCTCGCGCATGCGGCCTTTGAATCGCCGATCCCCGCGCCGCCAACGCAGATCCCACTCGACCCCGAACTCATCGCGCACCTGGAGAAGCGCCTCGCGAGCCATGTCGGGCCCGTGGCGTCGCTGCTGGTACGGCGTGCGTGCGCAAGCGCGACGAACATCGATATGCTGCGCGAACGCCTCAGCGCTCACTTGCCCACCGACGATGCGCGGCGCGACTTCGATTCGCTGTTGATTCCGGTGGGCGCGGGCGCGCCGCGCACGATCGGCGCGCAGACCATTAGCGCCGAAAGCGTGAGCGAAGCCGCCTCGCGCCTCTCGACGCTGCTGGGCCCCATCGCCCGTATCGTGGCGCGCCGTGCCGCAACCCAGGCCACCGATCTGCGCACCTTCCACGCGCAACTGCTCGACGCCGTGCCGGAACCGCACCGCGAAGCGCTGCGCCGCGAATGGGGCATCGACGGCGACTAGTCCACGCTGTCGTGCGCTTCGAGCAGATCCAGGAACACGCGCGCATCGAGCGGCCCCTCGTGCCGATGCGTCACGCCATCCTCGTGAGTCCACCACACGCTGGCGCCTTCGCACGATGCCAACGCGACTGGCTGCTCGCGCAGCGCAGCCAGGTTCGATTCGAACGCCTTCAGCGAAAACGAAGGCGCCAGCGTGGAGAGGGCAAGCGCACATGCCTCGCCGTGCCAGCGCGAATCGACGGCACGCGCTGCGCCTTCGATTTGCCGCGCGATCACGAATGGAAAATAGCGCCCCACGGCGTCGATGCCGGGCATGAGCGCGCCGGTGCACGCGCAGTCGTCGATAACGGAGGGTGGAGCCGAAAAGCGCCACACGGGCATCTGCAGATAACGCTCGAGCCAGCCTGCGGCATGGCGTTCGCGCGCGGCCAGCAGACCGCGTTGCAGCCACGCGTCCCAACGGCCGACGAAAGCCACGGAAAGGCCGCGTCCGACGAAATCGCCATGCGTGCGGACCTTGCCGTAAAAACCGGCGTCGATTCGAGATACTGCGTTCATAGTGAGGCCGGGCAACGAAAGCCAGTGAGCACGCCCGCGCGCAACGGATTTTGCACGCTGCCGGCGACAACCGCGAGCTTGACCTTGCCGCCGTCGAACATGGCGTTGAAATGATCGGCCTGTCCGGCCTGCTCGATGCGCGCGGCGTCGAGCAGATGGAACAGCGCCCAGGGTCCGTCCGCGCGAGGCGGCGGCGCAGCCGCGGGGTCGAGTTCGACATGCGCCTGCCCCGTGCCCTTCCCGCTCGGCCACTGGAACGCGGCGGTGGCGTTGGGCGCGTCGCTCGTCGCGCTCAGTTGGGTGCCGTCGATATCAAGCACGAAGCGCTTCAGCGAAGGATCGAGCGAAACCACCTTCGCCGAGAAATGCACGGAAACGTCGTGGCCGCCGTCGCGAAACAAAGCGTCCCGCAACGTCGCCGCACGCTGGAACGCCACCGGCACATCGTCGGACATGCCGAGGGCTTTCGCTTCGGGCCGCCACCTCCACACCGCGCCGGACGTATCCACCCGATTCTGCAAATTCTTCTGGAAGAACGCGTCGATCAAGCCGCCAGGCGCCAGCACGCGCGCGAAGTCGTCGGGCGCGGCGTCGCGCGTCGAAGTCCTCACGAGCGGGTAACGACCGTCGAGCGCCTGCTTGCAGGCGGGCGCGACGGTCGTGGCCCACAGTGTCTGCAACTGCGCACGCTGGCCCTGGATCTGCACGGTATCGGCGTTGCCCGCTACGCCTTGCAGCACCGCCGCGAGTGGCGCGGGCGCGTTCTGCGAGAGCAACTTCAGGCGGTCGAGCGGGCCCGTGGCGGGCGGCGGCAGCGACTGCCTGCGCGCCGTGTCTTCCGCCTGCAGGGTCGCTGCCGCGTCCCTGAGCGCGTTGATGTATTCGTCGAGCGCCGCGCCAGCGAGATCGTGCAGCGCCTGAAAATGCGTATCGACGGGCGTCGGCGCGGCGGGCTGCTCCGCCTGCGCACCGATGCGGTTCTTGAGCGCGTCGAGCTTGTCGGGCGCGGCGGCGGGCGGCGTGAAAGTCGTTTCGCGCGCGGCGCCCTGGATGAGCGCGCGCAACGGCGAAGTCGGCGAGCCGAGCAGGTTCGCGATGCGCGCGCCCTGATCCGGCGCGCTGAACGGCACGACGGCGATATCGGCAAGCAGCGCGTCCCACTGGCGGATCGCCTCCTCGCTGTAGAGCCGCGTGAGCGCCGCGCGCAATGCGTCGGTGCTTTGCGCATCCGTATGCGTCTGACCCGCGCCGAGCACCCAGTCGTCCTTCGACAGATTGGCGAGCGCCTCTTCGCGCAAACGCACGAAAGCGTCGAACCCCGCACGCGTGTTGGCGCCCTCTATACCTTGCGTGAGCGGAGCGCCGCTCCGTCTCACGAACACGATTTGCCCGCTCGGCCCCGCCGCCTTCGCCACGGTGAAATCCGGCAAGCGCAGTTGCGCGAGTTGCTGATCGATACGGCCGTTCAGGCGCTGCGCGAGCGGCACGCGATTGAGCACGGCGCGCGCCTGCGCGATCAGGTTCTGATCGAGCGGCAAGTTCGAATCGAACTCGCCACGCCGGAACAGCGCCTGCAAATGCTGCTCGATGTCCGCGCGCTGCGCGTCGCTCGCATCTTTCATCGAACCCGTTCGCCAGGTACGCAGCGCCCAGACCTGCAGCGCGTCCGGGTCGAAATGCGTCGGGTCGCCCAGCATCAGGTAGGCGCGCAGGGCTTCGTAGAGCGTGGCGGGGTCTTCCGTGCTGCCGCGGCGAAGCTCGTCCTCCATGCGTTGCACGACGATCGGCAGCAAGGTCTGACGCAACAGGCGCTGATACAGGCGCTGCGCTTCCAGGCCGAGCTTCTGACGCTGATCGAGGCCCAGGCCCGCCCACCACGGCGTGTCACGCGAAGCGCGCTCCGCTTCGCCGCCGGGCAAATCGCGCGCGGCGTCGAGCAGCGGCAGGACCGCAAGCGGACTATCGCCCGCACTGGTTTTCTTCGCAAGCTCGGCGAGCACGGCGATCTGCTGACGGCTTTCATCGACGAAGCGGCGATTTGCGCGATCGCTCGCGATCAGCGCGATCAGTCCCGCCGCCAGCAACACGGCGATGCCTGCGATCGTCGCCTGCTGAAAGCGCGCGCGCCGCCGCACCGCGCGCGGATCGCTGCCCGCGATGCCCTGTTCGGCAAAGATCACGTCGCGCAGCAGCCGCTTGACGAAATACGCGCGGCCGCTCGACGCGTCCGCCATCACGACCTCGCGGCTCAAGCCGAGCGATGCAGCCATCGCGCTCATCATGCGATCGAGCGGACGTCCGCTCTGCGTGCCGCTCGTGAAGTACACGCCGCGCAGCGACGGCGCGCGTCCGAAACGAGACTCGCCGAATGCGTCTTCGAGAAACCGCCGCAACGCACGCTCGATGCCCGCGAACTGCTGCGGGAACGCATAGATCAGCGCGCGCCGCCGCGCGTCGGTTTCCTGCTGCATGCGTTGCAGGACGCGGCCTTGTAGTTGCGCGTGCAACAAGCCGAACTCTTCGGAGAACCGCGCGAGCGGCGCACTGGCTTCGCCCGCCTCGTTCTCCGATGCGAGCGGGAACGTCATGCCCCACACCTGCTCGCGCTCGTCGCGCCCGAAGTCGTCGAAATACTCGGAGAAGCCTGCGAGCATGTCGGTTTTCGTCACGACGACGTACACCGGCAGGTGCACGCCAAGTTGCTGGTTCAGTTCGGCAAGACGCTCGCGGATCGCGGCAGCATAGGTGGCGCGATCCGCATCGGACTGTTGCAGCAGGTCGGCGGCCGAGACCACAGCCATCACGCCGTCGAGCGGACGGCGCGGCCGGTACTTGCGCAGCAACCCGAGAAAGCCGAGCCACGCGCCGCGATCGGCCTGCTCGTGGCTGTCCTGCGTGGTGAAACGCCCCGCCGTGTCGAGCAACACCGCGTGGTCCGTGAACCACCAGTCGCAGTTGCGCGTGCCGCCCACGCCGCCCACCGCCTGCGCGCCAAGCCGGTCCGCGAGCGGGAAGTGCAGCCCCGAGTGCGCAAGCGCGGTCGTCTTGCCCGCGCCCGGCGCGCCGACGAAGAGATACCACGGCAAGTCGTAGAGCGTTTCGCGCCGTGGAGCGAGCCAAGCAAACATGCGCCGCATGCCGTGCGCGCCGCCGGCAGACGCGCGCGACTCGCGCAGTGTCTTCAGCGCCCCTTCGAAGCGCGTGCGCAGTGCCGCGACGTCGGCGTCGGCGGCCTCGCGCGCGGGGTTCGGTGCGTGCTTCGCGGGATCGAGCGCATCGGCCACGAGGCTCTGCACGAACGTCGAACTGGCAATGCGCGCCTTGGCAAACCGGACGCCCCAATAAAGCGCCCAGCACGCGAGGATGAGCGCGATCACGCTCCAACGCCTGGCGCTGCTCTCGAGCGGCGCCGTGCCGTTGAACGCCACGAGCGGCCCTTCGAACCAGACCAGCGCGCAAAGCGCCAGTACGCCCGCGAACGTGACGACCGTGGGCTTTTTGAACCACTGTATCCACTTCATGGCGCGGCTCCCGGCGCAAGAATGGCGATGGTCACGCGGCGGTTGCGCGCGCGGCCCGCCGCGGTATCGTTCGACGCGACCGGCTCGGTATCGCCGCGGCCTTCGGCGCTCACGCGCACAGGGTCCGCGAGATGCGCCGCGAGAATCGCGCGCACGGTCTCCGCGCGCGCCTGCGAGAGCGCGACGTTGGATGGAAAGCGCGCCGACACGATGCGCTGATCGTCCGTGTGCCCGATCACGACGACATTGCCCGGTTTGTCCGCCAGCGCCTCGCCGATGCGCTGCACGAGCGGCACGAAACGCGGATCGAGTTCGGCGCTGCCCGACGCGAAGATCTGCGTGCCTTCGGCGCTGTTGTTGATGGTCACGGTCGTGCGGTCCCCCGATTCGCCCACCGTGACCAGCCCTTGCGCGATCTCGGGCGCGAGAAAGCCATCGAGCGCCGACGCGAATTTCGGCGCAGCCTGCGTCTTGGCCGCGAGCACGGGCGCGGGCGCCACGCGAATGCCGCGCATCGCCTCGAACACCGGGTCGGAGAACGCGTTGATGCGCAGCCCGAGCACGAGACTTGCCGCCATCAACACTAGGGCCGCGAACGCCAGCGCGACCCACAGCGGCACGAAACCCAGCGTGCGTTCGCGCGCGTGCTCCGCGGGTTGCCAGTGCGGCGACAGCGTGCGCTCGACCGGGCCGCGCTGCGCGCGAATCATCTGTTCAAGGCGTTCGCGAATCTCGTCGAGTTGCCGCTTGCCGCCTTCGATGAGCCGGTAGCGCCCGTCGAAGCCAAGCGCGAGCATCACGTAGATCAGTTCGAGCAGGTCGATGTCGGCAGCGGGGGTTTGGGCGAGCCGCTGCAACATGACGAAAAGCCGCTCGCCGCCGGAGGCCTCATTGTGAAACGTCACGAGCAGGCTCCTGCGGCCCCAGACCCCCGCGCCCCACGGCGTCGCCGCAATGGCCTCGTCGATGAAAGTGCACAGGCAATAGCGCGCCGGGCCGAGCTGCGTGTCGGGCACGCCGAACGCGCGGCCGTCCGCCTCGAAGCGGCGCACCATCTGGATCAGCTGCGTGCGCAACGTGTCGAGATCCGGGTAGGCAGGCAGGCGGCGCAGCGGCAGCGCGAGTTCGAGCAACGGATTCGCCGCGCGCAGCAGCGGGTTGCGCCCGGCGATCGAGGCATCGAGCGGCGTGAGCGCGGGCTCGGTGGCTTGCGGCTTGCGCTGCGGCGTGGCTTGCGCTTCGGCGCCGGCCGTGCGTTCGCGCTTGCGCCCCGGCATCGGCATACGGATCGTGCGCGCCGCGTCGAGATAGTCCGCATCGTCGAGCGGCGCGTTCGTGCTGTCGGTCATGGCAATGGTCCTCTATGCGAGACTTCAATGACGGATGGCCCAGAGTTCCATCGCGAGCCTGGGGAACTCGCCCGCCACGTGCAGCGCCATGCCCGCCGAAGCCGGCAGGGTTGCCCACGCATCGTTCTGGTCGTCGAGTTCGAAATAGCTGTAGCCCGCATGGAACGGCAACTGGCGCGGCGCGACCGCCAGCGCGCGCAACGCAATGCCTGGCAGCTGCAGGTTCACGAGATCGCGGATCTTCTCGATGCTGCCGATCTTCACCTGGCTTATGAACGCGGAGATCAGCGTGCCGGCCGGCACCTGCGCCCGCACCGCGAGCACGAAGGTCGCGCCAGTAAAGAGCGTGCGGTCCGCGACCCGCGCCACCCGCAAACCATACTTGCGTTCTTCGAGCGCAATCGCCACGACCTGCGGATCGGCGACACGCGACAGCGCGAGCCGCAGCGCGTCGATCACGGGTTCGAACGTCTCCTTGAGCCGGTCGTGCCGGTAAGCCGCGAACGTAGGTGGCCGCCGCCCCGCCTGGCTGAACGTGGCAAGCTCGCCAGCCAGCGCGATGCACGCTTGATAGAACGCTTCGGGATGCAAACCATCCATGGCATTGAAGTGAGTGACGAGAGGCTGCGCGCGATTGACGATCTGCAGCAGCAGGAAATCGGCGATTTCGGCCATGCCCGCGCCGTCGGGCTGGCCGAGGCGCCCGGCGAGCGCTTCGCCGCGCTGTTGAAGGAGTCCGCCCAGTTCCGTCGAGAAGCGCGCGAGGCGCCCCGCCACGCGATAATCGAGGCATGGCGCGCAGTAGTCGTCGTCGAGCACGACGCGGCCGTCGCTACGGCGCTCGAGCACGTGCGCGACGCCCGCGCACGCATGCGCATTGGCAACGTCGGGCGCGAGCGCGAGGCGCAGGCGCAGCTTGCCGATCTGCAGCAACGTGCTGGGCGCGTCGGCGTCGTTGCTGTCGTGCACTTCGAAATCTCCCGCGCCGTAACGCGCGAGATCGTCGGCGTGCCCGTCGCCGCCCGATTCGGGCGCGCCCGCGCGGCGCACGGGCAGCGCGAGCATCACCGTGACGTTCGCGGCGTTTTCGGGAACATCGAGCGGTTCGGGCAGATCGTCGTCCGCGGGCAGGTTGAACGGCGTGCCGTCGGGCAGCACGCCTGCCGCCGCGCGCAACGCTAGTTTGCCGAGCTTGAGCAGCGCCTCGTCGATCTCCAGCGTCGTAAAGCCCCAGCCATAGGCGCGCAGGCCGTTCACGCGGCCCGAGAGCAGCGCCTCGACGTGCCGGTCGTGCTGCTGGAGATGCTGCGGCTGAAGGAACATGCCCTCCGACCAGATGACTTTGTTGTTCCAGTACATGCTGTGACTCAATCCTTGGGAATTTGCAGCGCGTCGAGCTGCGCCTGATAGGCTCGATTGAACGGTTCGCCGAAGCGTTGCTGGAAGTCGTCGCCCGCGTCGCGCGATACGTGCTCCCACGTCTTCACGAAGCGCTGCCACAGGCGCGCCCGGCGATTGCCGACAAGTGCTTCGAGGCCGGCGGGCGCGTCGAGCGAGCCCTCGATAGCGGCAGGGTCGAGGCGCGCCATGGCGTCTTCGAACGCGGCGCGCATGCCGGCGACGAGCGCGAGTTCGTGCGCCTGGATATCGCGGTACGCGGCGCGCAAGGCTTCGTCCGGCGCGAGATAGCCGCGCCCGCGCGCGCCCAGCATTTGCGTCAAGGCGCGGTCTGCGTCGGGAAAGAATTTGAGCGGGTTGTTGTCGCGCGCCTCGATCATCGTCATCGCTATGCGGGCCTCGCGGCGCGCCATCGCGCGCGAGCGCAGCACGCTCATCGTGCCCTGCGTGGCTTCGCGCAACAGCGCACCGGTGAGGCGCGCGAGTTCCGGCGCGCTCAGGTGGGCGACATCGTCCATCGCGATTCCGAGGCCATCCAGCAATGCGTCCAGCACCGCGGAATCTTCCGCACGCGGGGCTGCGGGGCGGGTCTCCGGCGCCGCGGCGCGCGCGTCATCGGACCGGTGCGCCGGTAGCGCAGCCAGCGCTTTTTCCGGCGACACGTGCTCGAAACTGCGTGACGGCGCGGCAGGTGCGCGCGCCACCCGCGCGGGAGCGTCGCGCAACGGGTCGGCGGAGCCCAGCACGTCCAGTAGCGCCTGGTTCGCTTCGCCGCCGAAATGGCCCGGCTCGCGCAGCAGCGGCATTGCGGCGAGCGGGTCGGGCGTGAACGGCGCGTCGTCGCGCTGGGGTCGCGGCGCAGCACAAATGCGTGGTGCGTCCCAGTCGTCGGGGATGAGCGGCGCGCCCGGCGGCGCCTCGAACTCCGGCGTGCCCGGCAAACTCGCGGCGCGGGCCTGCGCAGGCGGCGTGGGTTGCGTCATCAGCGTTTGATCGAATGGCCCCCGGCTTTCCTCGTCCTTTTCGATGGAAACCGCGAGCGTATAAGCGCCAATCCGTATCTGGTCGCCATGGGACAGCACCGCCTCGTGCGCGCCGTTCAGCGCCTCGCCGTTCAGCAGTGTCGGATTGCTGCCGGCATCGACCAGAACGTAAGTGTCCCCACGGCGTTCGACGCTCGCCTGCAAGCGCGAAATACCGCGTTGCACGTCGCCAAGCACCACCGTGCTTTCCGGCGCGCGGCCAATGGTGGCGCGGTCGTCGATCTCTATCGTGCGTGGCGCGGCGTGCTCGCCGGCTTCGCCGCCCTCGACAGTCAGCGTCAATCTCACGGGGCCTCCTGATTGCGAATCTTGCTCGTGCCGTCGTCGGCGTCGCGCGGCGGCCTGGGCGGCGCGGGGGGCACGGAAAGCGGCACCGGCGGCACGCCCGGGCCGAGCGGAATCGGGAAGCTCGACATCTCGATCGTTTCGGGACCGATGAGGATGTACGCCGCCCCCGCGCGCAGCGCGATGGTTGCGCCAGCCTCGATCTCCACGGCAGCGCCTGCCTTGATGTGCACGGCTGCGCCCGCGTCGAGCGAATACGCCTCGCCTACGAACTGCTCGTGCGTCGTCATGCTCGCTGCCGAGACGCTGCCAAGCACGCGCGACGTACTGCTGCCCAGCACCGAATCGTTGCGCGCGCCGCGCGTCTCGCGAAACTCCCCGCCGCCAATGCGCAGGTGCCGCTCGCCCGTGACGTTCATCAGCGCGTCGTGCTTGATCCAGGTTTCGTGATCGCGCTCGGCGTGAAAGAACATCTGCTCGCCGCCCTTGCGGTCGTCGAAGCGCACTTCGTTGTAACCGTTGCCGCCCTTCGTCGACTGGCTCTTGAGCGTGGACACCGCGCTTTGCGCGGGCAGGTCGTACGGCGGCATGTTGGTCGAGTTGTAGACCGCGCCCACGATCACAGGCCGGTCCGGATCGCCTTCGATGAAATCCACCAGTACCTCCTGGCCGACGCGCGGCAGGCACATCGCCCCCCAGCGCCGGTTCGCCCAGCCCTGCGCCACGCGCACCCAGCAACGATCGAGCCGATCCGCGCCGCCTGCCTGCGAAAGCTGCTCCCAATGGAACTGCACTTTCACGCGCCCGTACTTGTCCGTGAGAATCTCCTCGCCCGGCGGCCCGATCACGACGGCTGTCTGCGGTCCCGCCGCGCGAGGAACCGGCGTGATGCGCGGCGAACGGAACGTGTTGTCGCTGCGAATCGCCCTGAAATGGCAGTCGAATAGCGGCTGCGTGGGGTCGCTCGTCGATACATAGGCGTCCGATACGATTTCGCTCTGATTCTCGATCACCAGATACTGGCGGTTCTGCGCGCCGCCCGGATGCTCGCGCAGCCGGAACAACCCACCTGCTGCGATGCCGCGCGCGGTGGTGCGCCCTTCCATCGCGTCGTTCTGCGTTTGATGGATCTCCACGTTGATGCGCGCGAGGCGCTCGCCGTCTCCCGCTTTCAGATGTCCGCTCAGATGCTCCTGCATCAGATAGCGCGGCCGGTCGTAGGGCGCACTGCGCGTGGCGCGCGAAACGAGCCCTTCGCTGTTGCTCACCGAGGCCTTTTCGAAGTCGTAGTCGTTGACCTCGTAGCGCCCCGTTTCGAGCGTCGCGCCCGCGTGCCAGCGGTAGACGCATTCTTCGTCGGGTTCAGGCGTGTCCCAGCCCTGAAACGGCACCGACTCGTAGTGCGCGATGGGCCGATGCTCGGCGCCCGAATCGGCCAGCACGAGCGTATGCTTGCCGTCTGCGTGCTCGAAAAAATAATGCATGCCCTCGCGCTCCATGAGGCGGCTCACGAAGTCGAAATCCGTCTCGCGGTACTGCACGCAATGGTCAAGCGCCGGGTAGCTCGCCGTGCATGTATTGCGAAAGTCGATGTCGTACGACTCCAGCACCTGCGCAACGATTTGCGGCGCCGTGCGCTGATGAAAGAAGCGCCGGTGCGAGGCGCGCGTGAGCAGCCACAGGGGCGGATGCACGACCGCCTCGTAGCGCGCCATGCGGTTCTTCGTGGTGTCGCCGGGCGCGAGCAGACGCAGCGTCGTGACGATGCCGTTGAACTCGCGCGACCCGCCCGCCGGATAGTCGAGCGTCACGGAAAGGTTCTGCCCGAGCACCGCGCCCGGGTCGATGTCGTTGTGCAGGCTCAGGAATGCGATCTCGAAGCGGCTCAGGCGTCCCAGCGCCTCGCTCGCCGACATACGCAGAAACACCGCGTCGTCGCCGAGCGCCGCACAGGTCATGCGCACATGGCGACTAGTCGAAGGCATAACTGAACTCCTCGCCCTCGACGCCCACGTGCACGCGCGCAAGCGTTTTGCCGTCCATCACGCGCGAAAGAAACGCCGTGCTGATACGCGGCAGCACGCTGTTCGTGAGAATGGCGTCGATCATTCGACCACCGCTTTCCATGCGCGTGCAACGCTGGGCGATTTGCGTCACCACGCTCTCGTCATAGGTGAACGGCACGCCGTGCGTGAGCGTCACACGCTCGGCCACGCGGCCGAGTTGCAGCCGGATGATGGCGCTCAGCATCTCATTGGAGAGCGGGTAATACGGAATGGTCACCATGCGCCCGAGCAAAGCGGGCGGGAACGTCTCCAGCAATTGCGTGTGGAGCTCGCGTTCAATCACCTCCATCGGTGGGCTCGTTCGTGGATCGCGGCACAACTGCGCAATGCATTCCGTGCCCGCGTTGGTCGTGAGCAGAATGAGCGTATTGCGAAAGTCGATGGAACGGCCTTCGCTGTCGTCCATGCGGCCTTTGTCGAAGACCTGAAAGAACAGCTCGTGCACGTCGGGATGCGCCTTCTCCACTTCGTCGAGCAGCACGACGCTGTGCGGACGCCGGCGCACGGCTTCGGTCAGCACGCCGCCCTCGCCGAATCCCACGTAGCCCGGCGGCGCGCCCTTGAGCAGCGATACCGTGTGCGCTTCCTGGTATTCGCTCATGTTGATGGTGATGAGGTTCTGCTCGCCGCCGTAGAGCGCCTCGGCGAGCGCGAGCGCCGTCTCGGTCTTGCCGACGCCCGATGTGCCCGCGAGCAGAAACACGCCGACGGGCTTATTCGGATCCTCGAGACCGGCGCGCGAAGTCTGCACGCGCCGCGCGATCATTTGCGTAGCGTGTTGCTGGCCGATGATGCGGCGGTCGAGCACCTCGTTAAGCCGCAACACATTGCCGATCTCGTTCTTCAGCATGTTGAGCACGGGCACGCCGGTCCAGTCCTGCACGACCGCCGCCACCGCATGACGGTCTACCCCTGGCAGCACGAGCGGCGCGTCGCCTTGGTGCGCGGCGAGCTGCACCTGGCGTTCGCGCAACGCGGACAGATCGGCGTGCGGTGCGCCTGCCAGAAGCGCCTGGCGGCGCGCGAGGATGTCTTCGACCATTTCGCGCTCCGCGTGCCAGCGCGCGTGCAGGTCGGCCAAGCGCGCGGTTTCGCTTTGCAACGCCGCCGCCGCGGCTTCGCGACGTGCCGCCGTATCGACGCCGATCGCCGCCTCGCGCCCGATCACCTCCAGCTCCGTGTTGAGCGCATCGATCCGCCGTTGCGCGTCGTCGACGGCGGGAGGCGTGGCGTGCTGGCTCACCGCAACGCGTGCGCATGCGGTATCGAGCAGGCTCACCGACTTGTCCGGCAATTGCCGCGCGGGCAGATAGCGATGCGATAGCTTCACGGCCGCCTCGATCGCTTCGTCGAGCACCTGCACGCCGTGATGCGCTTCGAGCGCGGCGGCAAGTCCGCGCATCATTGTCACCGCGCGCGCCTCCTCGGGCTCGTGGACCTGCACGACCTGAAAGCGCCGCGTGAGCGCCGGATCTTTTTCGATGTGCCTGCGGTACTCCGACCACGTCGTCGCCGCGATGGTGCGCACGCTGCCGCGCGCGAGCGCGGGCTTGAGCAGATTCGCCGCGTCGCCGGTGCCCGCCGCGCCGCCCGCGCCGATCAGCGTGTGCGCCTCGTCGATGAAGAGAATGACGGGATGGGGAGCCGCCTGCACGGCTTCCAGCACCTGGCGCAGACGCGCCTCGAATTCGCCCTTCACGCCCGCACCGGCCTGCAGGAGTGCCACGTCGAGCGCGCGCAGGCTCACGTCGCGCAGCGCGGGCGGCACGTCACCCGCCACGATGCGCAGCGCGAGGCCTTCGACCACGGCCGTCTTGCCGACGCCCGCCTCGCCCGTGAGGATCGGATTGTTTTGCCTGCGCCGCATGAGGATGTCGACGACCTGACGAATCTCCGCGTCGCGGCCCACCACGGGATCGAGCCGGCCCTCACGCGCCTGGGCCGTGAGATCGACGGTGAAGCGCTGCAAGGCGTCGTCCGTTCGGTGCGGCGTGTCGGGCTCCTGCGTCGCGACAGGCGCTTGCGTCGATGCTTCCGGCGAACCGTCGAGCACATCGGCGAAGTTGGCGACGAGGTCATCCAGCTTCACGCGATCGAACTCGCGTGAAATGCCGCGCAATGCGTTGCGCAGCACGGGCGTCTGCAACATGCCGACGAGCACATGTGCGCTGCGCACCTTCTGCGCGTCGAAGAGCAGCGACGCATAGACCCAGCCGCGCTCCACGGCCTCTTCCAGCTGCGATGAGATATCGCTGACCGAGGCCGCCCCGCGCGGCAGCCGGTCGAGCGCCTCGGTCATATCGCGTGCGAGCGCGGCGGCCTCGATGTGAGCGTGGCGGATCACGCGATGCAGGTCCGAATCGGGCAACTGCAGCATCTGATGCAGCCAGTGCGCAAGCTCGACATACGCGTTGCCGCGCAAGCGGCAGAACGTGGTCGCGCTCTCCATCGCGCCGAAACTGAGCGTATCGAGTTTGCCGAACAGGACGGCGCGGCTGATGTCTGCCATTGAACTAATCCTTTGCATGAGAGGGGGTCAACGGACGCAGCTTGAGTTGCGCCGCGTCGGCGGTGGCCGCGCGCGCGTGCAGCCACGTCGTGTAGCCGAGGCGCTGCTTGCGCCCTAGCGCGAGACGCGGCACCTGTGCGCGCCGCAATTGGAGGTTCACGTCCCATTCCAGTGGGTCGCGCACGTACAGGCGAACCCAATCGGCGAGCCGCGCGAGACTCGCGCCGCCCGGCAGGAAGCGCTCGTAATCGTCCAGCGAAAGCGGTCCGAGCACGACGCGGAATTTGTGTTGCCGATCGAACACTCTCGCCCCGAGCATCGTGCCGACGCCCATGCGGGCGCTTTCGTCGCGCAAGCCGACGCGCGTCAGCGCAGCATCTGGCAGCTTCATCCAGTGCCCCACGTTTTGGACGACCTCCGCCGGCAAGCCGAAAAAGCGCGACAGCACGATCCGCAAACCCGCCGCGTGACGCGTGGGTCCTGCAAGCAGCCCGGCGAAATGCAGCTTGGCGAAATCGGGCACGGAGTCGCGATTGCGCAGCGCCGCTTCGTTGAGGCCGAACACGGTGCCCACATAGGCGGAGAACCGGTCGTCGTCGTCGCGATCGAGGCTCACCACCGGCTGCGCAGTGGCCCACGCGCGATAGAGCAGCGAGGCCATGCGGTGATGAAACACGTCGAGAAAGCGCGCGAAAGTGGGATCGCCCGCGTTACGCGCGCGGTGACGCACGTATTCGGTCAGATGCGTGGGCATCGGACCATTCGGGCCGAGCAGACCGAAGAAGTTCACGGCGAGCTTCGGCGCAGCATCCTGCTTGCTGGAGAAATTGCGCAGCGCCGCTGGAAAAAATATCAATTCGGGTTCCTGACCGAATCGCACCGCGTCGTCGCGTGGGCGCAGCGAAGCGCCCACGCGCGGCAACCCGCGATGCGCGCATTCCACCAGCCGCACGGCCTGAAAGAAGTCGAAGCGGTTGGCATCGGCGGAAAAGCGCTCGAACAGCATCACAGCGTCCGGCATTGCCCGCTCCCCGGCGCCCAGCGCATGATTTCACCGCGTGTGGTCGAGCTCACGCAGGTTTCCGTAAACGCGTTCATCGACACGTATTGCTCGAAGAAGCGCGCGAGCACCGCGCCGAACAAAAACGCGCTCGCACCTTCAAAACCGCTCTCATCGAGCAGCACATCGAGCGCGAGGCCGCGCCCGAACACGATGGGCCCGCGCGACGGCAGGCGCCGCGTGACCGCTCGCGAGCCGATGGAGCGCAGGGCTTCGATCTGCCGCGCGGCCGCGCCGTCGCCTTCGGGCGCGTAGAGCGCGAGCAGATCGCGCATGGCGCGGGCGCCGCTCCCGTTCGCGTCGTCCACGAGCGATGCGTAGTTGAGCGACAGGTGGCTCAGGAGACGCCACGCCACTGCCCCTTGCGCATAGGATGGCAACGGGCGGCTCGGCCCGGCGACACAGCGCACTGCGGAAACCGGCGCTTCGAGCTCCAGGGTGAAGTCGGTTTCGCCGCGCCCGAGCGGCTGGGTCAGCGTGAGATCGCGGTTGGTGCACAACACGCTGACACCGAGTTGATGCAGATCGCCGGGATACGGTGCTTCGTGCGTATCCACCAGCGCGATCCAGGTTTCGCTGCCCGCATACGACGAACGCGCGCCGCGCTCCTGCTCGCGGGCGGACGGCAGACGCTTTTCGCGCCGCACCTGATAAAACGCCGTGTCGGGCTCGCCTGCGCCGAGGTCGCGCATGCGGTAGAACGGCTGAAATTCGACCGGCGCACTGCCACCCGAGCGATGGCCCGTCACGCTTTGCACGCGATAGACTTCGAAGTCGCGCGGCCGCGTGCGGTCCACCACGACGTGATGCTCGAACTGCTCGCCCGTCACCGCGATACGATCGGCGCGGCGCGCAAAGAGATTGATCGCAGGCGTGCAATGGAGCGCAAAATTCTCGTGGTCGATCCGTTGCTCGAGTGCGGTATCGCCCTTCGAAAGCAGGACGACAAGCTCGATCTCATGGCTTTCACAGCGAGCGAAATGCGTGCGCAATCCATCGATGCCGACGAACATGAACCGCTGCGCGAATGCGAAATACTCCTGCAGCAGCCGATAGCCCGGAAACGATTGATCGCTCACGGGCAGCAGGGCTTCTTCGTCGGAGAAGCCGAGCGGGCGCAGCGACGAAGGCGGCAGCACGCCACTGGGCGTCGCGATGCCAAGCGTCGAGCCGACCAAAAGTTCATGGAGTTTTGCCGCCGTTCCGTCGCTGCCACGCAGGTAGAGGGGCAGATGATCGATGGCGAGGTCGTTAATCGATCGTTCGCCGAGTGCGCGCAGCTTGAGGCGCAAGCCTGCCTTCACGCCACGCGGCACGGCGGCGCAGACGCCGGACAGCGCGCCGGTGTGAGTGAAAAGCCGCGCTTCCACCAGTTCGAGCGGCGACAAGGTGAGCGCGTGCGCCGTGCGGAACTCGCAACGCGTCGCACGCTCGCCGTCAAACCGGCCCTGCAGCGGCGTGCCTCGCGGCACGGCCACGCCGTCCGCGAGTGCAGGGTGAGTCTTGTCGGGCTGCAGTTGCACGACCGTCATCGCGGGCGTCGGCGCGAGATAGTGCGGATACACCAGTTCGGCGAGATGCTGCGTGAAGCGAGGAAACTCGGCGTCGATTTTCATCTGCACGCGTGCGGCAAGAAAGCCGAAACCTTCGAGCAAACGCTCCACATAGGGGTCGGCGCAATCGAAACCTTCGAGGCCCAGCCGCCCCGCGATCTTCGGAAACGCCTTCGCGAACTCGCCGCCCATCTCGCGAACATGCTGCAATTCGCGACTGTAGTACTGGAGGAAGTCGGGGTTCATCTGGGCATCACCTCTTCGTACACGTTTGCCTTGCCGGCTTCCAGATCGAGTTCCGTGCGCAAATAAAGCCGCTCGGGCAGCGGGTGCGCATGGAGATCGCCTTCGACGATGAACGCCAGCGCGTTGTGCGCGATAGCCGCACCGCCGGACTGAATGGCGCGCACGCGCAAGGTGCCGCGTACGATGCGCGGCTCGAACGCGCCAATGGCTTCGGCAATCAGCCGTTCGATCCGCGTGAGCTCCACCTCCGACGCGCTCTTGCCCGCCAGCTCCGCGAAGCCGAAATTGAGCACCGAGTCGGCCACGCACGGATAGCGCGCGATCTCCTGCGCCGACGCGATGCCCCGCGCATTGAGGAGCCAGCCGATATCGCGCATGACGCTCAAGCGCTGCGCGCGCGCCGAACTGGCCCGATGCTCGCGGACTTCGCTCGTCGCTTCGGGCGCGTGGTCGGTCAACCGCTCCAGCAGCGAGGGCTGCACGCGCTCGGCGTTTCTCGTGCGCATGATCCGCTTACGCCGTTGCGCTGGCCGGAATGTTCCACTTGCACTCGACCACGCCGCCGAGCGCCGAACCGGTGGTCGGATCCTGCTGCTGGTAGGTCACGTGGAATTTCTCGAAGTTGAGCGTCACCGTTTCGGTGAAGCGGTCTTCGCCGTCCGATCCGCCTGTCGCGTAGTTCGTGACGAGCACTTTGTCGAGGTCGATCGTGTAGTACTCCAACGGTTTGTTGCCGCCCGCCTTGCGCACGGTGAGTTTTCCGGTGGGGAAGTGCTTGCCCGTTACGCACGCGGTCATGATGGCCGGCGTTGCGTGATCCGTGTACTTGGTGATCGAAAGATCGTGCACGTCGACCTTGCCGCCGCCACCGCCCGTGCCGAGGTGCATCGTGCCGGACTGATCCATGCTCCAGCTCCACGAGAGCACGTCGATTTCATCCTTGTGAGTCGTATCCAGCGACTCGCCCGTGACCGTGCCAAGTTTCAAAAAAATATCGACTGCCATTTGGATTCCTTATTGATCGGGTTAATGCAGATTTGAAAACCGCCGCGGCTCAGGCCGCTTTGGTCGACGGCAGCCGCGAAACGAGCCGCAACGAGACGGTCAGGCCTTCGAGCTGATAATGCGGACGCAGATAGAACTTCGAGGTGTAGTAGCCCGGATTGCCCTGCACTTCCTCGACCACGACCTCCGCCGCCGCGAGCGGCCGGCGCGACTTGGTCTCTTCCGAGGAGTTGGCGGGGTCGCCGTCCACGTATTGAAGAATCCAGTCCTGCAGCCAGCGCTGCATGTCGTCCTTCTCCTTGAAGCTGCCGAGCTTGTCGCGTGCGATGCACTTGAGGTAGTGGGCGAAACGGCTGCAGGCGAACAGATAGGGCAGGCGCGCGGCGAGGTTCGCGTTCGCCGTGGCGTCCGGGTCTTCGTATTCGATCGGCTTGTTGAGCGACTGTGCGCCGATGAAAGCCGCGATATCCGAATTCTTCTTGTGGACGAGCGGCATGAAGCCGTTTTTCGCCAGCTCAGCCTCGCGGCGGTCGCTGATCGCGATCTCCGTCGGGCACTTCATGTCGACGCCGCCGTCGTCGGTGGGAAACGCGTGGACCGGCAGATCCTCCACCACCCCGCCCGACTCGATCCCGCGAATGCGCGAGCACCATCCCCACGTCTTGAAGGAGCGGTTGATGTTCACGGCCATCGCGTAGGCCGCATTGGCCCAAGCGTACTTCGACGCGTCCGCGCCCGCGGTGTCTTCTTCGAAATCGAATTCCTCCACGGGGCTCGTTTTCGCGCCATACGGCGTGCGCGCGAGAAAGCGCGGCATGGCGAGGCCGATATAGCGCGAGTCTTCGGAATCGCGCAGCGAGCGCCATGCGGCGTGCTCGGGCGTCTGGAAGATCTTCGTGAGATCGCGCGGATTCGCCAGTTCCTGCCACGAGTCCATCAGCATGACTGCCGGGTCCGCGCCCGCGATGAAAGGTGCGTGCGCGGCAGCGGAAATCTTGCCCATTTGCGTGAGGAAATCGACGTCGGGGCCGCTGTTGTCGAAGTAGTAATCGGCCACCAATGCGCCGTAAGGCTCACCGCCGAACTGGCCGTACTCTTCCTCATATAGCCGCTTGAAGAGCGGGCTCTGGTCCCACGCCACGCCCTTGTACTTGCGCAGCGACCGGTGCAGGTCGGCCTTCGAAATATTCATCACGCGCAGCTTGAGGCTTTCGTCGCTCTCGGTGTTGGTGACGAGATAGTGCAACCCGCGCCACGCGCTTTCGAGTTGCTGGAACGGCTCTGCATGCAGGATGACGTTGATTTGCGCGCTCAGCTTTTCGTCGATGCGCGCGATCAGCGCTTCGATGGTCGCGAGCGCGTCGTCGGACACGCGGTGCGTGTCGAGCAGCGCCTGCTCCGCGAGCGTGCGCACGGCGCTTTCCACCGCTTCGCGCGCTTTCTCCGTGCGCGGGCGGAATGCCTTGTGCAAGAGTTGTTGAAACTCGCCGGATGGGCTCGCCGCGTCAGCTTCCTGCCTTTGCGGCTGCGCGAACGCGAATGGATCGAGTTGGGTGTCTGCCATCTTGGGTCCTTTATTCGGTGTCGGGCGCGCCCTCGGGCTTCGGCGCGGCGGCGAGCGCATTCATCAGCGCAGGGTCCTCGAGCAAGCGGGCGACGAGCTTTTCCGCGTCGGTCTTGCCGTCCATATAGGTCAGCAGGTTCTGCAACTGACTGCGCGTTTCGAGTAACCTCGCGAGCGGCTCGACGTTGCGCGCGATAGCGGCCGGCTCGAAGTCGTCCATGCTCGAGAAGGTCATGTCCACGCCGATCTTGCCCTCGCCGGTCAGCGTGTTGTCGACCTGCATCGCCACACGCGGCTTCATGGAGCGCAGCCGTTCGTCGAAGTTGTCGATGTCGATCTCCAGAAACTTGCGCTCCGCAACGGGCGGCAGCGCTTCCTGCGGCTGCCCCGAGAGATCGGACAGCACGCCCATCACGAAGGGCAAGTTGACCTTCCTTTCCGAGCCGTACACTTCCACGTCGTACTCGATCTGCACGCGCGGCGCCCGATTGCGCGCAATGAACTTCTGACTGCTCTCCTTGGCCATTTGACCGTTCTCCTGGTTGAGTTGCGTTGCAGTGCGGCTTCGATCATTCCACCGGCGTTTCGACGGCAGCCGGACCGACTACCTGGGTAAGTTGGACGAGCCCTTCCGGCGCGAGGTCCTGCAAGAGATCGACAAAGGACTTCCCGACGAGGCCGCGCGCCCGTTCGAGCAGTAACGGCACGGGGCTGGCAGGTTCGTGTTGCGCGTACCAGGCGCAGATCCGCTGCAGCGTGGCGGCCACGTCGGCGCGGTTGCCAATCGCGTTGGAGGGTGCGTTGCCGATCGCGGCAGCGGGCGACGCGACACCGGTCGCATCGCTATGCATTTGCGCTTCGTCCGGGTGCGCGCCCACGGCGGTTGCAAGCAGCGACGATGCGCGCTCCAGCAACGCCGTCAACGCGGCGAAATCGAGCGATTGGGTCGCGCCCACACGTTCGGCAAGCATCGCTTCGATTGCGCGGACGCTCTGACACGCGGCATCAAACGCCCGCTTCGCGCTGCGCGCGGCATCAGGCGCCAGGGCGATCGACGCTTCGAGCGCTGCCTGGCTCATCACCGTTTGCCCTTCCGGTACGGCGGCTTCGCCATTCGCATACGACCACTCGCGCAGCGTGACCGGCGAACGGCCTTGCAGCAGCGGGCTATCCATGAGACCGGCGAGCACGCTGCCCGCCTGCGTCCACGCGGCAAGCGCGTTGATGCGGGCCGTCGCGTCGTCGCCGTCGCTGGCGTCGAGTTGCGGGTGCACGTGCTCCCAGTGGCGTTCCAGCAGTGCAGCAGTCAAGATCAGGCCGTCCGCAAGACCGGTAACGCCCTCGCGAACCCAGCGCGCCCGCGCCAGATGCATCACCACGCGCAGGTCTCGCGTGCGGGCCATCAATGCGCTGCCAAGCGCATCCGCGGCTTCCCAGTCGGGCGGCACCGCGGCCACGAGCGTGTCGCCATACTCGGCTTCGGGACGCCCGCTGACCGCTTCTTCGAGTTCGCGGAATTGCGCGTCATATTCGAGGTCGGGGCCGCACGGTTCTGCCTGCGTGACTGGTTCGAGCCAAGCGGTCCAGTCCCGATGCGTGATGAATTCGATGGTCATGGCACGTTGAATGGTTTTACTTTGCATTCCGAATTAATTGACAATCCAGTTTTCCGGAGAGACCGCTCAGCAAACGGTCTTCTTACTTATAGAAGATGTAAGTCGCGATATAAGGCGAACTACCCGACTCGTGCTCGACTGTGCACGGCGCAGCCGGCTTTACACCGCCCACCGTCCTGACGCGTTGCACATAGCGCACGGGCGCGAGCATGCCCTGCGATCCGGCGGAGTGCGCCTCGAGCAGCAGTTGCGGCACGCTGGCTGGCGTATCACTGGGCTTTTGCGCGACGACTTTTCCCTCGATGCGGCTACCGTCGCGCGCTTGCCACGACGGGCCGGCCGAATGCTCGATCACCTCGGCCCCGTGCGCGTCGTAGAGCGTGGCGCGCGGCTGCTGAAAGACCCAGCCGAGCGTGTGGTCAGCACCGTACTCGCACGCGTAGATCTGCACCCCTGCTGCGGTCGTGGTCAGTAAAGGCTGTGCGTCCAATATATCGATCGACTCCGCATGTGCGGACGGTCCGCTCATCATCGAAATCAGCCCAGCCCCAATTGCAATATGCTTCCCGGGTGAGTGGCGATGCATGGAGAAGCTCCTTTAGCCCAACGGGTCGACCCAGTTCGATCCGCTCTTGCACAACAGCCCGGCGCGGGAAAGTATTC
This sequence comes from Paraburkholderia sp. CNPSo 3272, assembly GCF_024206495.1. Lineage (GTDB taxonomy): Bacteria > Pseudomonadota > Gammaproteobacteria > Burkholderiales > Burkholderiaceae > Paraburkholderia. Next base: position 95,811 of record NZ_JAMBPQ010000017.1, read on the forward strand.
CATCTGTTTTTGCAGCCTGTTGACAGGCATGGGAGGGAATATCGGGAAACGTCCAGCTGTTATGGCTGGATCCACAATTGAACGGAGCCATGTCATGAAAGCCCGCATGACGATTTCCAGTCTTGCCGTGCCCGTGGAACGGATCAAGCCCATTGGCGGGCGCTCTTCCACCGGCACCGCGGGTCATCAATTCGACCTGACGTTTCGCGCCGAGGTAAAGGCGCCCACGCTCGGCAAGCTGCTGGCCGATGACATCGAATGTCCTCTATTGGAGTGGAACGAGTGCATCGAATGGTTCAGGTTCGACACCGCGACACAGCAATGGGACTTCGAAGGCAAAATCGTGCGGAACATGTATGCGCACAATCGGGAGTCGAATACCTTCCGGAATTGGCACAGGTCGCGTTATACGATCGCGACCGATGTGACCAACCGTCCGCCTGCCGCGCTGATGGCCATGAAGCGCGAGGAGGATGCAAAGAAGTGGATTGCGCGCAACGGTTTCAGCTGGAATCTCCACATACGGGACATTCCCCAAATGGGCATCCTTGGCGGGACGGGAGGCGGCGGGGGGCTGAGCCTCGTCACCGGGGATACGCGCCGCCGCGTCATCTATTTCGATCTGGGCTTCGAGGGCCAGCGCGAGCGCGCGCGGCTAGTGCAGATTCTGGAGACACAGCAGGGGCGGCTCACGATTCATCATCTGATTCGCGGCGACATCGAGAAAAAGACCGTGGATGAACTCTCGAATCTCGAGCGTTGGCGCTTTCAGTTGCGCACGAGTCACGGATAACGCCCGTTCGGAATCCGCGACCTGTCTTCAATGACAGGTCACTTCCGGGATCATTCCGTGCGGGCGCGCGTGGCCGTACCCTCTGTGCGGCGTCGTGACGGCCAGCCATATTCGGCCGCCTGCCAGGCAAGCAGCCCCGGCAAATAGAACATGAGATCGCGCACGCGTCTTGCGCCCGCGAGCGCGAGGCAGGTGGGCGCATCGAACCCCAGCAGTCCGCCGATCACGACGAAGCCGCCCTCCTGCACGCCAAGGCCGGCTGGTACGAGAAACGCGATGCTGCTCAGCATCTGGATCAGGGCTTCGATCACGAACGCTTGCACGAACGTCGCGTCCGTGCCGAGCACGCGCAACGCGATCCAGATTTCGAGCGCGTAGCCGAGACATTGCAGCGTCTGCCACACGAGCACATAGCGCACGATCACGCCGGTCTGCCGCCAGATCAGCTTGAGGGATAAATCGACGCGCGCGGACTTGCCCACGAGATCGACGACCTTGCCGCTCGTGACGCGGTTGAGCGTGCGTGCCGCGCGCTCGAACGGCCGTGCATGCTGCACGAGTGCAAACAGCACGAGCAGCGGGATGAAGCCCGCGAGGCCCCAGGCGAGCCGGCCAACGAACCGCGCGGTATCGGAAGAGGAATGCTCGAGCAGATAGCCGGCCGCGAGCAACGCAAAGAGCACCTGGCTGATCAGCGTGAGCTGCATGTCGGCGATGAGGCTCGCAACCGCCGCGGCCGGCCGTACGCCCGCACGGCCAAGCAGACGGAACGATACGAGTTCCCCGCCCACGCGCGCCACCGGCAGCAAGCCGTTGATCGACTCGCGAATCCAGACGAGCTTGAGCATCGTCGTGAACGACGGACGCTGCGCCGCGCGAATCAGGCTGCGCCAGTCCCATGCATTCGCGCACATCGGCAGGATATGCACGATGGCGGCCAGCACGAGGCCCATGCCCGCTCCGCGCAACAGTTGCAGCACCGCCGCGGGATGTTCGCGCCAAACGAGCCACGCGGCGATCGCAAGACCGACCAGGGCGGCGATACGTCCCATGTGCTTCATCTGCGGGTGCTCTCTAGTGGATGCTCCCGTCTCATTGTGCCCCCCCATCTACTGTGACGCTCAGGTCTCGTGGACTGGCGACAGCATGCCATTCCTGTCGACGCGAAAGCGCGTGCCGCGCCAAACGACGCCAGACGAACAAAAGCTCGCGACATAGATCGCGAACTGGACCATTTCCCAAAGGGGTAAGCATAACAGTCCGCTGGACTTGTCGCCCGTCGCGCGATCGGTCCTCCACATCAGCCACGCGCGCGCGCACAGCGCCACGGCGGCCAGTATCCACGCAGGCGCTGCGCCGCCGGACAACGCCACGGCAAGCATGGCGAGCGCGAACGGATGCATCAGCACGGCGCCCAGATGTCCGGAGCGGTCCGCCGCGCGGACGGTGCGGCTCCAGCGCAATTCGTGCGCAAAGAGTTGGGCGAACGTATTCTCCACGCACGCGTGCCGCACGAGAATGGGCGGAACGGAAACCTCCGCACCGGCGCGGCGCACGGCCTCACCGATCGCATGGTCTTCGGCGAGGTGATGCGCGAATTGCGCCAGACCCCCAATGCGATCGAGCATTTCGCGTGTCATGGCGATGGACTGGCCAAAGCACGGCCGCGCGCGCCCGATCGCGAGCCCCGTGACGACGCCGGGCAGGAAATGATAGTTCGTCAAGGCAGACGCCACGCGCGGCCAGAATCCCGGCGCGCACAGGCCCCGATAAACCGCGGTCACGAGGCCGATGCCCGGTTGCTGCAGCGCCCCGACCACCTGGCGCAGATAGTTTTTGTCGACGAGCACGTCGCTATCGGCAAAGCACAGCACGTCGTGCTCGGCCTTTTCGAGCATGTTCACGAGATTCGCGATCTTGCGGTTGGGACCGTATAGCCGCGCATCGGCGACGACCGTGATGTGTGCATCGGGATAACGCTCGCGTAGCCGCTCGATGGCGTTGAGCGCTTCATCACGAGCATCGTGCACGCCGAACAGATACTGGACTTGTCCAGGATAGTCCTGCTCGAAAAAGCTGGCGAGGTGCTCCTCGAGGTGCCATTCGTCGCCGTGCAGCGGCTTGGCGAGCGTGATGGCCGGAAAGTGCTGCGGCGTCGCCACCTCGCGCGCGAAGAAACGGCCGACCAGCGCGCTCGCCGTGCAGGTATAGACAATGCCGAGCACGGCGCAAACGCCGCTCAGCACCGCGAGCGAATCGAAGAGCAGATGCGAGAAGCCGGGCAATTCAGCACGCATGACTTCGATTGCCGCGGAAGCGACCGCAAGCACCGTCACGGCCATCGCAACGATGGCGCCCGTTCGCCCCGTCGCATGCGAGCGGTCCATCATGCCTCGTGCGCGCGCAGGAAGCGGAAGAACTCCACGCCTTCGCGCAGACGCCGCTTCATCATGTCCCAGCTCGTGAGCATCTCGCGCACGATCTCCCAGATCTTCGACGGCCGGAAATAGAACTGCCGGTAAAACTGTTCGAGGTGGTGATAGATCTCGTCGCGCGACAGATGCGCATAGCCGATCGCCGCCAGTTGCACGCCTTCCTTGCTCACCAGGTTGATGGTCTTGTTCTCTTCCATCCAGCCGTTTTCCACGGCCTGCTTGTAGAGCGTCGTGCCCGGATAGGGCGCGGCCAGCGACACCTGAATCGTATGCGGATTGATTTCCTTCGCGTACTCGATCGTCTTCTTGATCGTGTCCTGCGTCTCGCCCGGCAGCCCCAGGATGAAGGTGCCGTGAACCTTGATGCCGAGCTTCTTGCAGTCGGCGCTGAAGCGGCGCGCGAAGTCCGTACGCACGCCCTTCTTGATGTTCACGAGAATCTGGTCGTCGCCCGATTCGAAGCCCACGAGCAGCAGGCGCAGGCCGTTTTCCTTCATCACCTTGAGCGTCTTGTACGGCACGTTCGCCTTCGCGTTGCACGACCACGTCATGCCGAGCTTGCCCAGACCGATGGCGATCGCTTCGGCGCGCGGCAGGTCGTCGGTGAAGGTGTCGTCGTCGAACATGAGCTCCTTGACTTCAGGCATGTTCTCGCGGATCCACTTCGCCTCCTCGAGGACGTTCTCGACCGAGCGCGTGCGGTAGACGTGGCCGCTCACGGTCTGCGGCCACAGGCAGAACGTGCAGCGCGACTTGCAGCCCCGGCCCGTGTAGATCGATACATACGGGTAGTTCAGGTAGCCGATGAAGTAATTCTCGATCTTCAGGTCGCGCTTGTAGATCGGCGCGACGAACGGCAGCGAGTCCATGTCTTCCAGCACCGGACGCCCCGGGTTGTGCTCGATCGAGCCGTCCTTCGCGCGCCAGGAGATGCCCTTGACCTCGGCCAGCGGCATGCCTTCGGCGATTTCCTTGCAGGTGAAGTCGAATTCCTCGCGGCAGACGAAATCGATCGCCTCGCTCGCGGTCAGCGAATTGTGCGGATCGACCTGCACCTTCGCGCCCACCAGACCGATGACGATCGACGGCTTGCGCTTCTTGAGGTCTTCGCAAAAGAGCGCGTCGGTGGGGAACGACGGCGTGCTCGTGTGGATGATGACGAGGTCGTATGCGGCTGCAATCTTCAACGTCTCTTCCACGCCCAGACCGTCGGCCGGCGCGTCGAGCACGCGGCTGTCGGGCACGAGGGCCGCGGGCTGCGCGAGCCAGGTGGGATACCAGAACGAGCGGATCTCGCGCTTTGCCTGGTAGCGCGAGCCCGCGCCACCGTCGAAGCCGTCATACGACGGGGCCTGCAGAAACAGCGTTTTCATATTCCTCGATTGTCCGCACAGTAGGATGAAACCCGGTTAGCGATCGCGTGCGCCTCGTGCTTGCACGGTCGGCGTCCAGCACCGCGCAATTCCCTCCAAACGCATTACGTAAAGCATTCGATCTGCATTCCGGTTTGCATGTTTGTTATCAAATTGAAGGACTAAGCGCCACGGGTGAACCCTGAGATATTAAGCCGAAAATCTGATGCTGACCTTAAGCGCTTTCCCTTCTTCCGACGTATTGAAACATGCCAAACCTCCAGTGTGGCGCATTGATATGACAGTTTTCATCGCACTGCGCCAATTGATGTCCGTTGTGACGACAATCGATTACAAGCGAGGCAAAGTGCGCCCCTTCGTCACTGGAAATCGTATTAATCGATCGGGGGGTGCATATCATGTGTCATTAAGTGCCTGCCCCTTGCGCATTCCTCAGGCGAATTGACGAGCAGGTTTCATCTGCTTTGCATCGACTCCGCCATATCGGACAAGTTTTCGCTGATCGCCGACATCGCGTAAAAACGTCTCCTAATCGGGTTACGATGCAGCAAACGGCGACTGCGGGTCCCCGCCGCGAATGTGCGAGCGGTGTGGCGCGGCCAACGCTGCCCGGCAGGTCAGGACGACTGTCCGGGATTTCATGCAGGCCAGGCACCCGCGGTGCGCTGCCTGCCCAACCAAGCGCCACCGTGAGCCGTCATTGTCCATGCGCATCCTCTTCGTCATCGGCAACCTGGGCGACTATCACGTCCCTCGCTACGAGGCTCTCGTCAGCGCGGCCTCCAGTCGCGGCCATCAGGTGGCGCTGCTCGAGGTCTTCGCGCGCTCGGGCGTCTACGGCTTCCCCCAGGAACGCCGCGCGGCATTCTTCGCGAACCGGCCGCGCATGGCGGAAACGCTGGTCGAGAACGGCGCCGACAGCGACGGCCTCGGCGCGCGCGACACCGCGCGCCTGATTGCGAAGGTGCGCAACTTCGAGCCCGACGTGGTCATCACGCTCGGCTACAACACCGGCTATTCGGCGGTGCTCTGCTTCCTCAGACATCTCACGCGACGCTTCAAGCTCATCTACATGTCGGACTCGAAGGCCGACGACGGACTGCGCCAGCGCACCAAGGAGCGGCTCAAGCGGTTCATCGTGAGCCGCTTCGACGGCGCGCTCGTCGCGGGCGAGAAGCATCGCCGATACGCGCAATCGCTTGGCATACCGAAGGAGCGATCCCGCATCGGTTTCGATGTGATCGACGTCGACTATTTCTCGGATCTGGCGCAGGCCGCGAGCGATAACCCCGAGGCCGTGCGATCGCGCTTCGGCCTGCCGCAGCGCTACGTGTTGTGCGTGAGCCGCTTCGTCGCGCGCAAGAACGTCGACGTGCTGATCGACGCCTACCGCAAATCCGGCGTGTACAACGAAAATATCGGCCTCGTGCTGGTGGGTCAGGGTCCGCTCGAAGCCCAGCTGCGCGCGCGCATCGGGTCGCTCGGCCTCACGCCGCATGTGACGATACTCAACTCGCTCGCCAACCAGGAAATGCCGAATCTCTACGCGCTCGCTGAATTCGTCGTACTCGCGAGCGAATTCGATCAATGGGGCCTGTGCGTGAACGAAGCATTCGCGGCCGGGTGCCCGGCCATCGTCACGCGCACCTGCGGCGTGGCTGGCGAAGTGGTGATAGACGGCGTGAACGGTTTCGTGGTCGAACCGCGCGACGTCTCGACGCTTGCGCAGCGTATCGGCGAGTTGGGCGGCGAGCCCGCGCTGCGCGAACGCTTCGCCGCCGGCGCGCAAAGCACGATCCGGCGCTGGACGCCCTTGCTCTTCGCATCGAGCGCGCTGGAGCTTGCCGAGGTCACGACCCGCCGCGCAAGCGACCCCGCGCGGCACGAACTCGTTTAGCGCGCGATATAGTTCGCGCACGACGCCCCGCCGTTCAAACGCTCAGAGATGGGGGGCAAACACGCGCCCGGGCGCGAACTTGCGCTTGAGCGTACGCATCAGCAAATAAACCGTGCCGTGGCGCTCGACGCCTAGCCGCTGTGTTAGCGTCGCGCCGAATCCGTTGAGAAAGCTGAATGTCGACGGGCTCGAAAAGCCGTCGAAGTCGAAGATAAGCTTGCGCTCCAGCGCGCGGCCGATGCCGTTCCACAGCAACAGGCTGATCGAGCCGCTGTGCGCGTCCTGCGCCCGCGACGAAAGCAGGTAATACATGGCCTGATGGTCCCAGACGAGGCCGACCGCCGCCACGAGCTTACCGCCTTGCCCATAGGCGCCGAGCAGCATCCCCGCATTGCGCTCGACGAAGGCGTTGACGAGGTCGCGCATGACCGCATCCCCATACGCGTTGGTACGCGAACGCGCCGCGAGATTCGCTTCGTAGAACGCGATGAACTCGTCCGGCGTAATGTCCGGCACAATGGTCAATTCACGGGAGGCGCTGCGGATCACGTTGCGCGTCTTGCTGTTCAGGCGCTTCCATGCTTCGTCGGCCGTCGTGTTCCGATCGATGCGGAACGTGTAGCGCGCGGTCACCGTAAAGCCGTGCAGTGCGAACGCAAGCGCGTCGTCGATGCGCGGGTCGAGCACCTGGAAAAAGCTGTCGCACTCGGGCAACTGCTCGATCAGCTTTCCGGTGACATCGAGTTCATGATGCAGTTGGCGGGCCTCGCTGCCCGTCACGGACTTGATGACCGGCCCGAGCGTGCGCGTGAGCGGCGGCAGGTGCGAGACACGCCACAGTCGCGTGCGCTGCATCGCGTACGGCATCTCGCCGATGACCTCGTCGTTCTGCTTCACCATCGCAAGTTTCCAGTCGCCTTGCGTGGCGATGTCGAGCCACCAGCGCTCATGAAAGATCGAAGGCGCCGCGCGTACCGGCACCGGCGTAGCAGAAGCAGCCGGTGCCTCGAGAACGGGCAACGTCCGGTCGTTTATGGTCGTCATCGATCACCGGTATATTCTTACTGCAAGCGCCGCGGGATCACACATGCGCTCCACCTCCCCCAGCACCCATGCTCCTCAATGACTTCTCGTCGCCGTGGCAACGGCAAGTACTCGATGTGACAGTGCACACGGCATGGTTTTGTCCCTCCGGGGTCTCGCAAGACTACATGCAAGCTGGCGCTTCGGCGCTTCTGTTTTCGTTTCCGGGGGCACCTGCTCGCGCTGCAATGGATTGCAAAGTTCCATGGCGGCGGGCTGCCGTTTCGTACATGGACTTCAGTCTACGAACAGCCCCCTGCCCGTTTACGCCAAAACCAAGACGCATGCGGATAGGTTATGCCCTGGTCAATTTTCGTCCGACCATACTGCTCGATTTCGCAATGCAGCAATGCGCGCATCTGCTGAACGCCTGAACATCGATCACTTAACGAGAACGATTCGCGATCAGGAAATTTAGTTAGGATTCCATTCGACCGGATCAATCCCCGCCCGTCATCGCTCAAGCCAATGGTTGCGTCGTCATCGCCCGAGTGAGCCCATGCATGGGACGGCGCACCGCAACGTCGAACGGGTTCGTTTGCGGCCCGATGATTTCAGCCTGCCGCTTGAGCAGTTCGACGATCGTCGGCAACCGGTCTTCGGTGAGGCGAGCAGCCAGCGTGCCTACGCTCAGTGCGCCCACGGCGCAGCCGTTCTGGTCGAGAATCGGCACGGCCACGCCTGCCATGCCCTCGAGCACGCCGGTATTGCGCCCCGCGTAGCCGAGCTTGCGCACGCGCTCGATCTCGGTGCGCAAGTACACTTCGTCCAGCACGCCGTAGCTGCGCAGGCGCGGCACGTTGAAACGAATGATTTCTTCGCGCTCGGCCTCGGGCTGGAACGCGAGGATGGCGAGACTGCCTTGGCCCACGCCGAGCGCCACCCGCCCGCCGATATCGCCCGTGAACGAGCGGATCGGAAACGGACCTTCGCACATGTCGAGGCAAACCGCGTCGAAGCTGCTCTTCACGAGCAGGAAAATGGTGTCGCCCAGGCTTGCGCACAGGCGCAGCAATGCGGGCCGGCATAGCGTGCGCATGCCGCTCGGATTGCCCGCCTGCGCCGCGAGCGCAAAAAAATCCACGCTGAGCCGATAGCGCCTCGTGCCTTCGTCCTGCTCGACCACGCCTTCGGCGATCAGCCCCTGCAGCAGCCGATGCACGGTAGCCTGGGTCAAGCCCACCGCCCGGGCGAGCGCGGTCACGCGGCTGCCTTCCTCCTGACTCGCCCCAAGTGCGCGGATCACCGCGAATGCGCGCTGCAGGACACCCGCGCCGCGTGCGTCGTCGGCGGGCGTTCCGCTTTTCTCTTCCACAGACGTCATATCGACCTCGATTAATTCCATTCAGCGGAATATCACTGAGAGCGCGGTTGAATGCACGCGCTGCCCCAAGGGTGGGGCCGCTGGATGTCTTTGTGCCTGCAGCCAGCTCATTCAGGGATTCCCCGAAGTTCGCCGAGTGAAACAATCGACAAGCCAGCCGCGAACCCATTCCATCAAACGGAATATAAAGCAGATTCCTATCGCCCGATGGAATTTTAAATTGACGACCAAAAAATTGGCTAGCTACAGTCGGTTCAACGCCCTGCACCGCGATTCGCTCAGCGGTTGCCGGCGCAACCCAAGCACTGGAAGGCCACCCCATGTCGTTCCTCACCCTGACCGATGTATCGAAATCGTTCGGCGACCTGCAGGCGGTCGCCGGCGTCAGTTTATCGGTGGAAAAAGGCGAGTTCGTCTCACTGCTCGGCCCCTCGGGCTGCGGGAAAACCACAACCCTGCAGATGATCGCCGGCTTCGTGGAAACCACGCGCGGGCGCATCACGCTCGACGGGCGCGACATCACGCACATGCCGCCAAACAGGCGCGGCCTCGGCATCGTGTTCCAGAGCTATGCGCTCTTTCCGCACATGAGCGTGGAGCAGAACGTGAGCTTCGGCCTCGAAATGCGCGGCGTGGACAAAACCGAGCGCCGGGATCGCATTCGCGAGGCGCTCTCGCTCGTGCGCCTCGATGCCTACGCGCAGCGCTTTCCGCGCGAGCTTTCGGGCGGCCAGCGCCAGCGCGTGGCGATCGCACGCGCCATTGTGATTGCGCCGCCCGTGCTGCTGCTCGACGAGCCGATGTCCAATCTCGACGCCAAGCTGCGCGAAGACATGCAGTTCGAGTTGCGCGCCATTCAGCGCAAGATCGGCACGACCACGCTGATGGTCACGCACGATCAGTCAGAAGCGCTCTCGATCAGCGACCGCGTGGTCGTGATGGAAAGCGGCCGCATCACCCAGGTCGATACGCCTTATCGCGCGTATGAGCGGCCCGAGAACGACTTCGTCTCGCAGTTCATCGGCAAGGCCAACATGCTCGCGGGCCGCATCGTGGCGCGCGAGGGCGACACGATCCGCGTGGATCTCGGCAACGATCTCGCGGAAACGGGCTCGACGGCGCAACTCCCCGAGCGCGGCCGCGCGGTGGGGGTGGGCGACGCAATCACGCTGTGCATCCGCCCCGAAAAGCTCAAGCTGTGCGCAACCGGCTCGGGCCGACTCGCCGGACGCGTGACGAGCCGCTTCTTCCTCGGCAGCCAGTGGCTCTACCGGCTCGACAGCCGCGCGGGCGAAATGCTCGTGTGCTGCCAGAACGAGGGCAACGAGCCGCTTGCCGAAGGCGACCAGGTGGGCATCGACTGGCATAGCGACGCGATCCGCTTCATTCACCAGGAGGGCGCCCGTGTCTAGCACGCTCCGCGCTTCGCAGCCTGCCCCCCACGCCACGGTGCGCGCCGGCTGGCAGGCTTACGTGCCGCTCTGGCTCATGAGCGCGCCCGCGCTGCTGCTGTTCGCCGCGCTCGTGCTCGTGCCGCTCGCCATGACCTTCGCGCTCACGTTCTATCGCTTCGATCCGATGAGCGGCCCCATCGCCGCATTCGATCTGCACAACTACATAGAAGTGCTGGGCTCGTCGTACTTTCACACGATCTTCCTGCGCACCTTTGGCATTGCCGCGCTCACCACGCTGCTATGCGTCGTAATCGGCACGCCCGAGGCGTACATCCTCTCGCGCATGCGCGACCCGTGGCGTTCGCTCTTCCTGCTCGCGATCCTCGCGCCGCTGCTGGTTTCCGTGGTGGTGCGCGCGTTCGGCTGGAGCATGCTGCTCAACATGAACGGTCTCGTGAACCAGTTCTTTGGCCTGTTCGGCGCGGGGCCCTACAAGCTCGAATACACGACCTTCGCGATCGTCATCGCGCTCGTGCACGTGATGCTGCCGTTCATGGTGATTCCGGTGTGGACCGCGCTGCAAAGGCTCGATCCGCAAACCGGGAACGCGGCGCTTTCGCTCATGGCCTCGCCGTTCACCACCATGCGCCGCATCGTGCTGCCGCAACTCATGCCGGGCATTCTCTCGGGCAGCCTCATGGTGTTCGGCCTGTCGGCGAGCGCCTTTGCGATTCCGGGCCTGCTGGGCGGCCGGCGCCTGAAGGTGGCGGCCACCGCCGTGTACGACCAGTTCCTCAGCTCGATGAACTGGCCGCTCGGCGCGACCATCGCCGTGCTGCTGCTCGTCGCCAATCTCGTGGTGATGCTCACCTACTACCGGGTGCTCGAACGGCGCTACGCGCGCAGCATGGGCTAAGGCCCTGGGACACAACATCATGCGCAAAAACGGACCGCTCGCCCTCACGTTCCACAGCTTCGTCATTCTTTTCGTGCTGGCGCCGCTCGTCATCGTCATTCTCGTGGCCTTCACACCCGACGAAACCTTGACGCTCCCCACGCACGGCCTCTCGCTGCGCTGGTTCCGCGCGATTCTCGACTACCCCGACTTCATCACCGCGTTCTTCAACAGCCTCAAGGTTGCGTTCGCCTCGGCCACGCTCTCGCTCGTCATCGCGTTGCCCGCGGGACTCGCTATCGGCCGTGCGCGCTTTCCGGGCCGCGGCTTTCTCAACGCGCTGCTGCTTTCGCCGCTCGTGATACCGGGGCTCGTGCTGGGCATTGCGCTGCTGCGCTTCTTCGCGCTGATCGGCGCGACCGGCTCGTTCGCGTGGCTGATCCTCGCGCACATGATCATCATCACGCCGTTCGTCATGCGGCTCGTGCTCGCTTCAGTGAGCGGCCTCGACCGCAGCATCGAGCATGCGGCCGCGTCGCTCGGCGCGAACGCCTGGACGACCTTCCGCCGCGTCACGCTGCCAATGATCGTGCCCGGCATCACGGGCGGCTGGCTGCTCGCGTTCATCAACAGCTTCGATGAACTGACGATGTCGATCTTCGTGACCTCGCCGCAAACCGTCACGCTGCCCGTGCGCATGTATATGTACGCGACCGAGTCGATCGACCCGATGATGGCGTCCGTTTCCGCGCTCGTCATTTTCATCACGGCGGGCGCGATGTTCCTGCTCGACCGCGTGTACGGGCTCAACCGCATTCTGATCGGGCAGCACTGACCGCCGCCCGCCTCTTTCGATTCCTGCTGCCGCGCCACCGACCTTCCATGAGCACCGTCACGCCGCTTCCCCTTGCCCAGTTCGTCCGCGTTGCCGAGACCGCGCGCGCGAGTATTTCCTTCGTGTTGGACGGCGTCGAAGTCAAGGCGCTCGCGGGCGATACACTGCTCACCGCGATCCTCACGCATCAGCGGCACGTGCGCCACAGCGAGTTCAGCACGGAACCGCGCGCGGGCTTCTGCCTGATCGGCGCCTGCCAGGACTGCTGGGTGCGCAACGAAGACGGCACGCGCCTGCGCGCCTGCTCCACGCCGCTGCGCGAAGGCATGCGTGTGCTGACGCGAACCGTTTCGGATACCGAAACTTATGACGCAGGTGTGCGATGAGCGCGGCCAGGCCCGATTGCATCGTCATCGTGGGCGCGGGACCGGCCGGCATTCGCACCGCGCAAACGCTCGTGGCCGCGGGACTGCGACCCACCGTGATCGACGAAAACGCGCGCTGGGGCGGCCAGATCTATCGCCAGCCCGCGGTCGGTGCAGGTTTCGCGCGCACGAAAGCCGCGCTCTACGGCTTCGAGGCGAAGAAAGCCGATGCCATCCATCGCGCCATGGCCGAACTGCTGCCGAGAATTGACTATCGGCCCGACACGCTGGCCTGGTCGTGCGAGCCGGGCCGGCTCGACACCTTGAGCGAGGGCCGCGAAGCGGGCGTGCCGTGGTCGCATCTGATCATCGCGAGCGGCGCCACCGACCGCATCGTGCCGCTGCCCGGCTGGACGCTGCCAGGCGCCTATACACTCGGCGGCGCGCAAGTCGCGCTGAAGGCCCAGGGCTGCGCAATTGGCCAGCGCACCGTGTTCGCCGGCACCGGGCCGCTGCTCTACCTCGTCGCGTATCAGTATGCGAGAGCGGGCGCGCACGTGGCCGCCGTGCTCGACACGAGCCCGTTCGCGCGCCAGGCCGCCGCCGCGCCGAAGCTGCTCAACCAGCCGGGCACCTTCGCCAAGGGCGTTTATTACGTCGCGTGGCTCAAGGCGCATGGCGTGCGCATGGAGCATGGCGTCTCGCTAGAGGCCATCGAAGGCGAGGCGGCGGTGCAATATGTCCGCTGGCGCGCGGCCGACGGCAAGGAGCACGCCATTGCGTGCGATGCGGTCGGCTTCGGCTACGGCTTGCGGCCCGAAACCCAGCTCGCGGACCTCGCGGGCTGCCGCTTCGCCTTCGACACCCTCAACCGCTGCTGGCTGCCCGAACGCGATGCGGCGGGCCGCAGCTCCGTGCCGGGCGTCTATCTGGCCGGCGACGGCGCGGGTATCGCAGGCGCCGATGCCGCGGAACTCGCGGGCCGCCGCGCCGCACTCGCGGTGCTCGAAGACATCGGCATCGAAGCGCCACAGCACGATGCCCATTTGCCCGACGCGGCAACGATCGAGAAGCGCCTCGAACGCATTACGCGCTTTCGTGTGGGCATCGAGCAGGCGTTCGCCCCGCCGGACAACTGCGCCGCCAGCTGGCCCGACGATCTGACCATCTGCCGCTGCGAGGAAGTCGATGCGGGCACGCTGCGTAGCTGCATCCGCAACGGTTTCGCCAGCGAAGTCAACCGCCTGAAGGCGCTCACGCGCATCGGCATGGGGCGCTGCCAGGGGCGCATGTGCGGCGAATCCGCGATGGCGCTGCTCAGTGCCGAGACCGGCAAGCCGCTGCACGAGGTGGGCCGCTTGCGCAGCCAGGCGCCCATCAAGCCGGTTCCCATTTCGCCGATGCTGTTCGACGACGGCGTGCAGGTCATCGAAGAGGAAGCCCACGATGAGTGACACGCGCCACTTCCAGGTCGTGATTGCGGGCGGCGGGCTCGTTGGCGCATCGGCGGCGCTCGCGCTCGCCCGCAAGGGTGTGAGCGTCGGCTTGTTCGAGCGGCGCTTTTGCGGCGCGCAAGCGAGCGGCGTGAACTACGGCGGCGTGCGCACCCACGGCCGCAGCGCCGAGCAACTGCCGCTTGCGGTGCGCGCGCGGCGCGTATGGAGCCGCTTGCCCGAACTGATCGGCAGCGACGGCGAATTCGTCGTGTCGGGGCACTTGCGCCTCGCGCGCCGCGACAGCGATCTCGAGGCGCTCCACGCATGGTCCGCCATGGCGCGTAATTTCGGCGTGGAGTCGCTCGTCATGAGCGGCGAAGCGTTTCGGCGCCGCTACCCGTGGCTCGGCAAGGCCGCCATTGGCGGGGCGCTCTGCGCGAGCGACGGCCAGGCGAATCCGCGTCTCGTCTCGCCCGGCTTCGCGGCGGCGGCGCGGCGCGCGGGCGCGCACGTGCAGGAGCAGACCGCGCTGGACGACCTGAGCTTCGACGGCCAGCGTTTCCAGATGCGAGCGGGCAACGAGCGCGTCAGCGCGGACTGGCTGATCAACTCGGCGGGCGCCTGGGCCAATACGGTGGCGGGCGCGTTTGGCGAAACCGTGCCGATGAAGCCGATCTACCCGAACATGTGGGTGACCGAGCCGCTGCCGCGCTTTATCCAGCACAACCTGGGCGTGTACGGCGGCGGCGTCTACGCGCGCCAGGTGGAGCGCGGCAACTGCGTGATCGGCGGCGGTCGCGGGCATGGCGACGGCGAGTATGCACAGCCTTCCACCGCCACCACACGCGCCGTCATGCGCGACGCCTGCGCGCTGGTTCCCGGCCTGCGCGACGCACTGCTGATCCGCACGTGGAGCGGCGTGGAGGGCGAGACGCCGGACAGCAACCCGATCATCGGTTTGAGCAACACCACGCCGCGCCTCCTGCACGCTTTCGGCTTTTCCGGCGGCGGCTTCCTGCTGGCGCCGGGCGTGGGCGAAGTCCTCGCCGAACTCGTCACAGAAGGCGCGACGAGCACGCCCATCGAAGCGTTCGCAATCGGCCGCTTCACGCAGTCTTCCGTTCATGCCGCTCTCCCAATCAAATAAGGAGTCCACACGATGAAACTAACACGCACCCTGGCCTCGCTAGCCGCACTCGTCGCCTTGGGCATCTCGCAAGGCGCCTGGTCGCAAACGAAGACGATCTACATCGGCATGAACGGCGGCCCGATGGAGAAGGCCTACACGAGCCAGGTCCTGCCCGACTTCGAGAAGGCCAACAACGTGAAGGTGGTGGTCGTGCCGGGCACGTCCTCCGACGTGCTCGCGAAGCTCCTCGCCAACCGCAACAGCCCGCAGATGCATGTCGCCTTTCTCGACGACGGCGTAATGGCGCGCGCCGTGAGCATGGGCGTGTGCGAGAAGCTCGACGATGCGCCGGTGCTCAAGGAACTGTATCCGTTTGCGCGCATGAAAGGCGACATGGGCGCGGGCGTGCAGCTCGGCATGACCGGCATTGGCTACAACACGAAGGTGTTCGCGGATAGAGGCTGGGCGCCGCCCACTTCGTGGCTCGATTTCGCCAATCCGAAATACAAGGGCAAGGTGGTGTTCCAGTCGGCTTCGAGCAGCACCTTCGGGCTGCACGGCTTTCTCGCCATCAACCGCCTGATGGGCGGCAGCGAGAACAACGTCGAGCCGGGTTTCACCAAGTGGGCGAGCACGGTGGGGCCGAACGTCGTCGAATATATTCCCAACTCGGCCAAGCTCTCGGAGATGATCCAGACCGGTGAAGCCGGCATCTTCCCACTCACGCCCACGGCAGTGGGCGACCTGAAGGACAAGGGCTTGCCCGTGGCCTATGCCAACCCGAAGGAAGGCGCCGTGCTGCTGCTCGTGGACCTGTGCGTGGTGAAGAACAATCCCGACCCGCAGCTCGCGCAAAAGCTCGCGCAGTTCCTGCTTTCAGCGCCCGCGCAAAGCAAGGCGGCCGTCGCCGGCAAGCAGATTCCGACCAACCAGAACGCTACCATGCCGGCCGACATGCAAAAGAGCCTGGGCAATCTCGACCAGCTCGTGAAGAAGGTGACGGTGGTGGACTGGGACGTGATCAACGAGCACCGCGCGCAGTGGGACTCGCGCTGGAACCGGCAGATCGAGCAGTGATCGTTTGATTTTCGGGCATCGGCGAGGGCGGCGGGCCCGGCGCGTCCTGTATCATCCACGCGTTGTCGAACCGCCCGCTCGCCCATGCGCTCCGCCCTCGATTCTTCGTTTCGCCTTTCCGCTTTCGTCCGGGCTCCGCGCGCCCGCTTCCTCGCCCTGACGCTAGCCGCCGCGTGCGTGCTGCCGGGATGCGCGACCGGCCCGGCCTCGCAGAATCAGGCCGGGCAAGCACTCCCGCCCGACACGGTCACGCTCTTCCCGATCGCGCACTACGAGCAGAACGTCGATCACTGGATAGATCCGGCCAGCGCCGATTACGACAAGCCCTTCCTTTCGCCCGACGTCCAGCGCGCGCAATTCGATGCGCTCGTCACGCGCTATTTCGGTGCAGGTCCGAACGATCCCTCGCCGTGGAATCGTGCGTTTGTCGAGCAGCGCGTGTATCGCGACGGCGGCAGCGATATTGCCGCGCTGCAAACGCGCCGCCTGGCCGAGTTCGACAACACCGGCAAGGCGCCAGGCCGCATTGGCTACGGCATGAATTTCCGGCCGCACACGAAGGCGTGGATCGACGCCATCGAGCGCAACGCCAACGTCAACCAGTTCGAACAGTCCGGCGGCTTCGACGCCACGCGTCGCGCCATCGCCACGACGGCGCTGTACGTGCGCGAGCTGCCCACCATCGACCCGTCGTTCTATTCACATCGCATAGCAGGCGAAGGCTATCCCTTCGACAACCTGCAGGTGAGCGCCGTGCGGCCGGGTACGCCGCTCTACGTGCTCGGCACGAGCGGCGACGGCGCCTGGCGCTACGTGCAGACGCCGGACGTGCAGGGCTGGGTGCGCAGCGACGGCGTGGCGAGCGTCGATGAAACCTTCGTTTCGACGTGGCGAGCGGCGGCGCACCACTCGCTCGGCGTCGTGGTCGTGGCTTGCGCCGCGCTGCGCGACGACGGCGGCGTGTTCCGCTTCGACGCGCCCGCCGGCACGCTGCTGCCGGTGCGGCCCGCTTCGGGCGCAAAGCCGGGCGTAGTGCTCGTGCCCGCCCGCGACGTGGACGGCCGCGCGGCGATCCGCACGGCGGCGCTCGATACGAACGCCATCGTGCCCGCGCCGCTCGCGGCCACGCCGCGCCATCTCGCGCAGTTGATGAAGGCGCTGATCGGCCGCCCCTACGGCTGGGGCAACACGAACTTCGACAACGACTGCTCGGCCGAACTGCAGAGCATTTTCGCGGCGTTCGGCGTGTGGCTGCCGCGCCATTCGTCCACGCAAATGAACGCCGGGGCGATGACCGATCTTTCGGCGTCCACGCCCGGGCAACGCCTCGACTGGCTCGTGCAGCACGGCGCGCCCATGCGCACGCTCATCTATATAGGCGGTCACGTGATGCTCTACCTCGGCAACACGGAGCGCGACGGCAAGACGGTGCCGCTCGTTTATCAGGACGTGTGGGGCCTGCGCCCCGCCGACAACAGCCGGCGCGCCGTGATTGGCGGCTCGGTCGTCTTGCCCTTGCTGCTCGCCTACCCCGAAGACCCGGGCCTCGAATCGCTCGCGGGCACGCCGGTGTTCCAGGTCAGCATTCTGGGCGCGCCTGCGGGGAGCGCGCCGCCGGCGCAGGATGAGGAGAATCCAGCGGGATGAGTGAGGCGCTCGCGCGCCGAATCATGCGCCGGATGCAACAAACTGATGCGCGAATGTGATCGTTTCTCCCAGGGTGACAGATTCCGCACGGTCGTACAAAAATAGCCCCCATCGAACGTAGCATTCCGTCAACGTTGCACACCTCTCGTCAGGGGAGAAGCGATCGGTGAACGCGCATTCAATCCGGCTCATGCCTAGCCGCAGGCCCACGATGACCACGCGCTCGTCCACGCCGCTCCTGCGCACGCGAGAGGACCCCGGCCGCTGCGCCAGACCACAGGAGTACGCGCAGTACTCCGCGTAGGACCCCGAGCAGCACTCCCAGCATTCCGTTTCGTGCGGTTCCGCGAGGAACCCCGGCCCCCTTTTGCCCGAAACTTTATCGGCGGCTTTGCCTGGAGCATGGCCCGAAGCGTGCGCAACACCCTGTCACATCAATCTCAATCCATAAATAACATTAAGGATGACGAAATGTTACAACGCGACAATCTCGGCATGAAATGGCTGGTCCGCTGCCTGGCGGCGGCCGGTCTGATGGGCACAGCGGGTGTCGCAAGCGCACAGAGCAGCGTCACCCTGTACGGCATCGTCGACGGGTCGATCCTCTACACGAGCCATACGCTGAACACGCGGACGGGCCAGAACGCCGGTCACCAGTTCTCCTTCACGGACAGCGGCATGTCCGGCTCGAACTTCGGCATGCGCGGCGCCGAGGACCTGGGCGGCGGGATGCGAGCGGTATTCGCGCTCGAGAGCGGCATCAGCATCGCGAACGGCCAGTTCGGCAATTCCAACGGCAACTTCTTCGGGCGCCAGGCGTGGGTCGGCATGGAAAGCCCCTACGGTACGGTGAAGGCTGGTCTGCAGTACTCACCGTTCTTCCTGTCGCTCTACCAGACGGATCCGCGCGGCATGTCGTACTTCGGCAGCGGTCTCGTGAGCTACGTGAACAACGTCTATGTGACCGGCCTCTTCAACAGCAACGCGATTACGTACACGTCGCCGGAAATCGCCGGCATCCAGGCGATGGGCATGTTCGCCATGGGCGGCGCAGCGGGCAACTTCCAGGCGGGACGCCAGTATTCGGCGAGCCTGCGCTACCACATCGCAGGCTTCACGATCACGGGCGCGTTGTATAGCGGCAACGCCGGAGGCAGCGCAGCCGCCACGCCGGTGCCGAGCACCGTCGAGTTCGTGGGCCGCACGATCGGCGCGAGCTACCGCTTCCCGAACTCGCTCACGGTCTCCGCTTCGTATGCGCTTTACAAGGTTGCGCAGTCGTTCGACAACAGCGTCTACTCCGGCGGCCTCAGCTATATGATCACGCCCTACCTCGACGTCGACGCGGGCGTCTGGTACACGCGGGACGGCAACGACGGCAGCAACCACTCGCTGCTGGCGTCGAGCGGCCTGCAGTTCTTCCTCTCCAAGCGCACGACGCTCTATGGCCAGGTCGGCTACGTGAACAACCATGGGCGCATGGATACGGGCTTGTCGATCAACAACGCGCTCTTCGAAGTCTCCGGCTCGACCGTGGGCGCGAGCATCGGCATCCGGCATCTGTTCTGATGCACGCAAGTGTTCCGCGGCGCGCGCGTAGCGCGACGCGGAACACTTGCTCGGGCTAGCTGCGGCTCAGCTCAGCGAGTTTCGCGCCACGCGCACACGTCGCCTCTCGCAAGCTCGCGCGCGCCCAACACGAACTGCGCCCCGGCGGGGGCCGGCGCCTGCACACGTTGCTCGCCAAAGTTGAAGGCGAAGCACATTCCACCGCGTCGGCTCACGCGCAAGCCTTCGGGCAAGCGCTGCGTTGCGAGGCCCGCGCCGCGCGCGGCTTCGTCGAGCATGGCGAGATGCAGCTCGCGCGAAAACCACGCAGCGGCGTAACGCACGCTGCCATGTGAGAGCAACGCAGGCCAGCCGTCTTCGAATTGCGCGTGAACGCGCGTGGCGCCGTTGGCGCGCACGTGATCGCGCCAATGCAATGCCTCGCCCTGCACGCCGGAGATCGTGACCGCCGGCGCGAGCGTGGGCCGCAGCGATTCGGCCTCGAGCACCTGCAACGGCAGCACGCGCTGCAACGCGCCGGGCGGCAGGTCGCCGGGTATGGCGAAGTGCGCGGTCTTCGAGCCGCTGCGCGGCCCGAACACCCACAGGCCGTCGCTGCGCTCGATCTGATCGACGAAGGCGTCGTCGATCACGGCCAGCGACGGCACGACCACGAGCCGGTACGCCGAAAGATCCGCGTGCCGCGAGACGATTTCGACATCGAGGCCAAGCTCGCGCAGCGCGCTGTAGTAGTCAAACGCGAGTGTCTGATAGTCGAAGCTCGCGCCGTGGCGCTGGATCTCGAACATCCACTGCGTTTCGTAGTCGAATACGAGCGCCACCTCGGCACGCCCCGCCGGCGCGAGCGTGCGCAGCACATCGCTCGCCGCGATCTCGCGCGCGGCCTGCTCCACCTCGCGGCCGCCCGGAGACAGCTCGTTATTCGGCAGATTGAGGCCCGAATGCATCTGCTCCTGTGCATACGGGCACTGCCGCCAGCGGAAGTACGAGACGAGTTCAGCGCCGTGCGCGAACGCTTCATAGGCCCACAGGCGGACCATGCCCGGCGCGGGCGCCGGGTTCCACGGCGCCCAGTTCACCGGCCCGGCCTGCTGCTCCATCACCCAGAAGCGTCCGCCGCCGATCGTGCGGTACCGGTCGTGGTCGAACGACGAGACGTCCGGGTGCGCGGTGCGTGCGTAGCGAGCCTTTTGCGCTTCGGGCAAGCCGATCACTTCGGTGCGCGCGATCGGATAGCTGTCCCAGGTCGCCACGTCGATGGCCTTGTCCGCTGCGAACCGGTAGTGGTCGAAGGTCGTGAAGAAGCCCATGAAGTTGTGCAGCACGTCGGCGTTCGGCGCATGGCGGCGCAGTACGTCCGCCTGCTCGCGATGAAAGCTCGCGACTTCGTCCGACATGTAGCGCCGAAAGTCCAGGTGATGCGCCGGATTGGCGTCGGTCGGCGTGCGCACGGGCAACCCCACCGCCTCAAACGATGGGTACTCCATGCTCCAGAACACGTTGCCCCATGCCTCGTTGAGCGCCTCGATCGTGTCGTAGCGCTTCGCGAGCCACGTCTGGAAGCGGCGCTGCGCGGCGCTTGACCAGCTCGGCACGGTGTCGTGGCAGCCGAGTTCGTTGTCGGTCTGCCATGCGACCACAGCCGGATGCGCGCCGTAGCGCTGCGCCATCGCCTCCGTAATCCGCACGCAATGCGCGCGATAGGCCTCGCTCGCAATGTCGTAGTGGCGGCGCGAGCCGTAGTTCCAGGGCGTGCCGTCGGCGCGCACGGGGAGAATGTCGGGCGTCGCGTCGACGAGCCACTTTGGCGGCGAGGCCGTGGGCGTGCCGAGCACGACTTTCAGGCCGCGGACCGCGAGCGTTTCGATCGCGTCGTCGAGCCATGCCCATTCATACATCCCCGCGCGCGGCTCCATGCGGCTCCAGGCGAATTCGCCAATGCGCACGTGCGTAATGCCGAGTTCGGCCATGCGGCGCGCGTCGTCGGCCCACATCGTTTGCGGCCATTGTTCGGGGTAGTAGCAGACACCGATTTGCATGAGTGACAATCCGCCTCGGAATAACATCAGTAATACGAATTAGTTAAAAAAAGGGCCTTCGGCTGCGGCCGGGCTCGATCAGCCCTTGCTCGCGCCGAAGGTAAGCCCCGCGACAAAGTGTTTCTGCATGGCGAAGAACATCAGCACCGAAGGCAGCGCTGCAAGCACCGAGCCCGCCGCCACGAGATTCCACGCCGTGGTCCACTGCCCCTTGAGCGCGGCCACGCCCACCGTGATCGGCGCGGCGTCGTCCCCCTGGGTGAGACAGAGCGCCCAGAAGTAGTCGTTCCAGACGAACGTGAAGACGAGTATGCCGAGCGCGGCGAGCGCCGGCCGCACGAGCGGCATGACGATGCGCCAGTAAATGGCCCATTCGCTCGCGCCTTCCACGCGTGCGGCCTCGATCAGCTCGAACGGCAGTTGTTTGATGAAATTGCGCAGGAACAGCGTGCAAAATCCGGTCTGGAACGACACGTGAAAGATGATGAGCGCCCACACGGTGTTGTAGAGCCCCACGCGCAGCGCCATATCGCGCACCGGGATCATGAGAATCTGGATCGGCACGAAGTTCCCGGCGACGAAGGCGAACAGCACCGCCGTATTGCCGCGAAAGCGATACGTGGAGAGCGCGAAGCCCGCCATCGAAGCCAGTGCGATCGCGCCGATCACCGAAGGCACCGTGATCAGCACGCTGTTCGCGAAGTAATGGAGCATGGGTGTTTGCGTGAGCGCCGCGCCATAGTTTTCAAGCAGGGCGAAGTGCTTCGGCCAGCCCCAGTAGTCGCCCTGCTGCAGTTCCTCGGTAGACCGGATCGACGTGACGAGCACGGCGAGCATGGGCAGCAGCCAGATGACGAGCGCAATGGGCAACGAGATTTTGTAAAGCGCGCGATTCGCGGGTTTCCAGCGATCGACGGGAAGCGGATACATGGGCAGCGACTCCGTGAACAGCGACGAGAAATCGACGGGTAATTCAGCGTTCTTCGCGCAGCATGCGGCGCAAATGGAACACGATATAAACGAGCATGATGGCGAACAGCACAACGGCAATCGCAGCCGAATAGCCTTCGCGGTAGTATTTGATTGCCTGGTCGTACATGAAGTACGCGAGCACGGTGGAGCTGTCGAACGGGCCGCCGCCGCTCATCACGGCGATCAGGTCGAAGCTGCGCAGCGCGCCGATCACCGTGAGCACGATGGCCATGAACGTGGCCGGGCGAAGCTGCGGGAGCACTACGTGCCAGAAGAGCCGCCAGCCCTTCGCGCCTTCCATGCGCGCGGCTTCCACAATCTCCGGGTTGATACCCGTGAGGCCCGTGAGATACAGGATCATGCAGAACGGCGTTTGCGGCCAGAGCGCGGCGAAGATAATGCCGAACGTCACGAGCTTCGGGTCGCCCAGCACGGGAATGCCGTGTCCGACGATCATCTTGAGCAAGCCGAAGGTCGGATCGTAAAACCACGAAAACACGAGACCGACCACCACACCCGAAAGCACGAAAGGCGCGAAGAACAGCGACTTCACTGCGCGTATGCCGCGCACATGCTGGTTCAGATAGAGCGCGAATACGAGACCGAGCGGCGGCGCGATCAGGAAGAACACGAGCCACAGCAGATTGTTCTTGAGCGCGGTATAGAACGTATCGGTCTGGAACAGCTCGACGTAATTGGCGAGGCCGACGAACGTCTTCGCGGTCATGCCGTCCCAGTTATAGAAGCTGAGCGTAATGCTGCTGATGATCGGGTAGACGACGCACAGCGTGAAGAGCGCGCAGCCCGGCAGCAGGAAAAACAGCGCGGCGCGATTCTGCTGCCGCCGCACAGTTGAGACGCGACGCGGCCGCGCCGCCCCAACGGGGCGCGCCAAGGTATCGGACATGGTGAAGTCTCGCCGGTGATCGAAGAAGGTGCGGCCGGCGGCGTAATGCACCGGTCGCACCGCGGCTTTACTTGTGATAGATGCGCTGACGCGTCGTTTCGAGGCGCGCAAGCAGCGTATCGAGTTGCGACGGATCGCTGTAGAACTGCTGCATGGCCTTCATGCCTTCGTCGGCCATTTCCTTCTGCATGTCGCGGTCGTAGAACTGCGCAATGCCGCCGCGCGTGCTCGCGAGCGTCTGGAAGCCCACCTTGGAGATGGGATCGTCAGGCTCGGCCGACTTGTTGTTCGAAGGCAGCTGCCCCCAGCCGTGCGCGAGTTCTGCGTTGATCGCGGGCGTTTCCATGAAGGCGAGCAGTCGGCGCGCATCGGCCTTGTTCCTGGCCTTTGCAGGAATGAGCAGCACGTTCACGGGACCGTCTTCGGCCGTCGGCACATTGGCGTCGATGATCGGGAAGCGGAAGAAGCCCACGTTCTGCTTCATGTTCTCCGGAAAGCTGGCCGAGAAGAACGTACCCATCAGCATCATCGCCGCCTTGCCGTTCACGAGCACCGGCGCGATCGAGTCCACGTCGTAGGACAGCGCGTTCTCCATGAAGCAATGGTTGTCCATCAGCGTCTTCCACGTGGTGTACACCTTCTTCACGCGCGGATCCGTATAAGGAATCTGGCCGGCCATCAGCTTCTGGTGGAACTCGTTGCCGTTGATGCGCAGGTCCAGATAGTCGAACCAGGCCGCGAGTGTCCAGCTGTCGCGCGCGGCAACGGCGATGGGCTGCACACCGATGGCGTTGAGCTTCTTGCAACTTTCCAGCAATTCGTCGAAGGTCTTCGGCTCGGACTTGATGCCGGCCTTGGCGAACAGGTCCTTGCGATAGAAGAAGCCATACGCGTCATAGCCCAGCGGCGCGGCATACTGCTTGCCGTTCCAGGTGGACGCACTTTTCACCGATGCGTACTGGTCGTTCCAGCCGTTTTTGGCCCAGTCCGGGGAGAGGTCTTCCAGCAGGCCGCGCTCGGCGTAATAAGCCATGCGCTCGCCGTCGTGCCACGACACCACATCGGGCGGATCGGTCGCGAGCCAGCCGCCCATCTGCACCTTGTAGGCCTCCTCTGTTATATAGGAGACCTTGAGGTCGACGTCGGGATTGGCTTTCTTGAACTGGTCGAAGGCGTCTTGCCACGTCGAGCGCTGGTTGGCGCGCGCCGATACGTTGACGGTGAGCGTCCCGGCGTCGGCAGCCATGCTCGTGAACGCTGTCGCCGCCGCGATCGCAACGGCGGCCGAGGCGCGGGCCAGCGAACCGAACGTTTTCAAGCGATTGGAAAACATCTGTTGTCTCCTGTGTCGATCCATCCAACATGCTGTTGGACTGCCTTTGTCGACTGACGGCACTCGCGCCGCCAGACCTGGTGACCCGCTCTGCCGGCGGGGTATAACGAAATCAGCCCAGCGCCGGCGCGTGCGCTGCCGCGAGCCGGCGCAAAGCTGCGCCTTCGCCGTCGAACAGATGGCACGCCTGCGGTGGCACATGCACGCGAATGCGTTCGCCCACGCCAACAGGCGAATCTCCCGGCGCCTTCGCCACGAGCGTACCCGCCGCATGGTCCGCATGCAGATAGCTATGTTCGCCCAGGCGCTCGGCAAGCACCGTTGCGCACGCAATCGATTGATCGTCGCCAGTCAACCGCAGATGCTCGGGCCGCACGCCAAGCGTGACCGGCTGGCCGCGCTGCAATGCGCGGCCGTCCACGCAGGCGAGCAGCGTCTGCCCGCCTTCGAGCGTGACGCGCACGCCCTCTTCATCCGCCGAATCGACAGTCGCGTCGATGAAGTTCATGCGCGGCGAGCCGATGAACCCGGCCACGAAGCGTGACTTCGGGTGGTGATAGAGATCGAGCGGCGCGCCGCTTTGCGCCACGCTGCCGTGGCGCTCCATGTCGGCGCCCGCGTGCAGCAGCACGATACGGTCGGCGAGCGTCATCGCCTCCACCTGGTCGTGCGTGACATACACGACGCTCGCATCCGTGAAGCGCTGGTGCAGGCGCGCGATCTCGATGCGCGTATGGCTGCGCAACGCGGCGTCGAGATTGGAAAGCGGTTCGTCGAACAGGAACACCCCGGGCTCGCGCACGATAGCGCGGCCGATGGCGACGCGCTGCCGCTGCCCGCCCGACAACGCCTTGGGATGCCGGTCAAGCAGCGCCTCCAGTTGCAGGCTGCGCGCGGCGTCGCGCACGCGCCGCTCGATCTCGGCTTTCGGCACCTTGGCGATCTTCAGGCCGAACGCGATGTTGTCGAACACCGTCATGTGCGGAAAGAGCGCGTAGCTCTGGAACACCATCGCCACGCCGCGCTCGGCCGCGGGCACGTCCGTCACCAGGCGCGAACCGATGCGCAGTTCGCCTTCGCTCAATTCTTCGAGGCCCGCGATCATGCGCAGCAGGGTGGACTTGCCGCAGCCGGAAGGCCCGAGGAACACGCAAAACTCGTGATTCCCGATGTCGAGGTCGACACGCCGCACCACGGGCGGATGATCGCCGTAGCGTTTGCCGACGCCCGAAAGCTGTATCGTCGCCATGTTCTCGCCTCGAATTTAAGCGCTTAAATTTTTACGCGGAAAACTTCCCGTAGCCCTTGCGCGGCGGCCATTTAACCGCTTAAATTCGAATCCGGCATAATCGCGCATTCGTTGTCTCCGTTGATGTTGTGGGAGAAAAGTAGCAAACCCGGCCGCAGCATTGCAACATCTGAATCATCTTCCCTGAATGTGGGAAAGGTCCGACATGGTCACCTTGTCAGAAGTCGCGCGGCGCGCACGCGTCACGGCGGCTACCGTTTCGAACGTGCTGCGCAACCGCGAGAAGGTTCGTCCCGAGACGGCCGAGCGTGTGCTGCAGGCCATCGCCGAACTGGGCTACCGGCCCAACCTCAACGCGCGCGCGCTCGCGCAGGGGCGCTCGTCCACGCTCGCGCTCATGCTCTCGAACATCTCCAACCCGTTCTATCCCGAGTTCGTCCTCGCGGCCGAGCGCGCCGCGCGCAAGGCGGGCCACTTCCTGATGGTCTGCAACACCGACGACGACGCACAAATCGGCCGCGCCTACCTGAACCAGATCGCGGGCACCTTCGCGGACGGGGTGCTCGTGATGAACACCGACATCGCCATGAACGAACTGTGCATCTCGGCCATGCACAACGGCCCCATTCTGCTGGCGATGTGGGAGCATCCCGAGAATCCGCCCGTGCTGCCGTGCGTGGCCGTGGACTTCGCGCGCGCAGGCGCACTCGCGGCGCAGCATCTGCTTGAGTTGGGACACCGAAATATTTCCATGCTGATCGGCGACGGCTGCGGCGGCCTGCAGGACGCCCGTTCGGAAGGATTCCGAACGGCCTTGCGCGAAGGCGGCGTAGATCCCGCGAACGTGGCGCAGATGCAGGTGCGCGACTCGATCGACTCCGGCTACGCGGCCTGCCAGCAATTGCTCTCGCAGCACCCGCGCGTGAGCGCGATCTTCGCGACCAACGACCTGCTCGCGATCGGTGCGATTCAGGCATTGGTCAGCATGGGGCGCGCCGTGCCCGACGACGTGTCCGTGATCGGCATCACCGACATTCAGCTCGCCCACCAGA
This sequence comes from Paraburkholderia sp. CNPSo 3272, assembly GCF_024206495.1. Lineage (GTDB taxonomy): Bacteria > Pseudomonadota > Gammaproteobacteria > Burkholderiales > Burkholderiaceae > Paraburkholderia. The sequence goes on from NZ_JAMBPQ010000017.1 coordinate 122,615, forward strand.
TGCGTCCCGCCCTCACCACGGTCGCGATCCAGACCGAGGCCGTGGCCGAACTGTCGATCCGCAGCCTGATCCGGCTGATCGACGAACCGGAGCAGCAGCCGCCCATGGTGCTCGGGCCGCCGCCCGAGCTCATTACGCGCATGTCCACGGGGCCGCGCAAGCGGCGCGCCCGGGCCTGACCCTGCGCGCGCCGGGCCTCGCTCGACAGGTGCGGGCGAAGCGCCGACAATGAATGCCCTTACGTTGCGCCCGTCCCGCTCTGCGGGCGCGCGACACGCACACACGTTCGCGCGCCGCGGCGCGCACGGGGCACTACATGCAGGACACAAACGCAAGCAATCGACATTTCGACACGCTCATCGTCGGTGCAGGTTCGATGGGCATGGCGGCTGGCTATTACCTGAGCCGTCTGGGCAACAAGGTACTGGTGCTCGACGCCGGCGATCCACCGCACGATCAGGGTGCGCATCACGGCGCGACGCGCCTCATTCGCCACGCCTATGGCGAAGGCGCCGCTTACGTGCCGCTCGCCTTGCGCGCCCAGCAGCTTTGGGAAGACCTCGAGCAGCAAACGCAGACTGCCCTTTTCGTGCGCACGGGCGTCGTCAATATCGGCTCGCCCGACGACGCGTTCATGCGCGAGGTGCAGGCGAGCGCCGCCAGCCACGGCATCCCGCTGGAAACGCTCGACGCCGCCGCTGCCGGCAAACGCTGGCCCGCGTGGCGGTTGCGGCCAGAGCAGATCGCGAACTTCGAACCCGGCGCGGGCGTGCTCTATTGCGAGCGCGCCATCAGCACTTACCGCCAGCTCGCGACTGCGCTCGGCGCAACGCTGGGCACGAATACGCGCGTCACGCGCATCGAGTGTCACGGGCGGGAAAGCGTCAACGTCTGGACCGACAGGAACGAAAAATTCACCGCGCGCGACTTGATCGTGTGCGCCGGCAAATCGACTCCCGATCTACTCGCGCCGCTGGGCCTCGAGGTTCCGGTCACGCGCGTGCGCAAGTGTTTCGCGTGGTTCGAGGGCGAGCCCGGCCTCTTTGCGCCGGAGCGCTTCCCGGGCTTTTTCGTCGCCTCGGAAGCGGGCGGCTATTACGGGTTTCCGGATCTCGACGGCAGCGGCCTCAAACTGGGCCGCCACGACACCGGCAAGCCCATCGCGGCGGACGCACCGCTTGCGCCATTCGGCGCCGAGCCGAGCGATCTCGGCGATCTGCAAGCCTTCCTGGATCGCTACTTGCCGGGCGCGGGCAAGCTGAGCGTGGGCCGCGCCTGCGAATACGACATGACGCCGGACGAGCATTTCATCATCGACCGCGTGCTCACCTGCCCGAACGTGCACGTGGCGACCGGTTTTTCCGGACATGGTTTCAAGTTCGCCAGCGCGATCGGCGAGGCGCTGGCCGAGCGCATCACGCAAGGCGAAAGCCGCATCGACCTTGCGATGTTCGCGCGCAAGCGCTTTGCGTAGCGAGGAAGCGCAAGCCTAGTTCGCGGGAATCGTCACGACCGGCGCCTTGCTGCTCGTGTCGGCCTCCGCGAGCGCCATCAGGTTCTGCAGGACCGTGAACGCGTATTTCGAGTCGAAGTCGGCGCGCTCGACCCAATACGCGGTGCCCTCGTACTCGATCGCGACATAGGCGTCCGCGGGCGCCTTCGGCCCCTGGTGCACGATGATGATTGGCCGCGTTTCGCCCCCAATCAGCCCGACGGTCGGTTTCGTCGCGCCGCTCTGCACCTGGGCGTCAGGCACCTGCACCTGCGCGCCGATATTCGTGAGGATGCCGAGCACCGAGCGCGTCACCATGGGAATGCGATTGCCGCCCTGCGCCGAAGGCCCATAGACGATCTCGTAAGTACGCGTGTCCGCCGCGAGATGCAGCAGTTCGCGCACGCGAGCCAGGTCCGCCGAAACTTGCGGCGACTGCGCGCTGTTCGTCGCGCCGAGCGCGAGAAACACCGTGTTCTTGCCGTTCTCGCTGCGCGACTCCACGTTCAGTTCGCCAGCCAGTTGCAGGCGGCGCAGCGCCTGCAGCAACTGGAAGAAACCCGCCGAGCCCGCGCTGCCCTCTCCGCCTAGTGCGCTGCCATTCTGCAGTCCGCCGATCGATTGCGCGCCGATACGCAGCAGCAGATCGACCGGCATGCCGCCTTCGGCGAGAGGCATCATGAGTTCCGGCGCGAGCGGCCGGATGTACGCCGAGGCGAACGCTTCGCCCGTGGTTGGGGTGAACGTGAAAGTCGGGCGATTCGACCAGGAGATATTACCGGTTGCAAGCGCATAGTCCGGCTGCGCGCCTGAGCCGATATTGCCCGTGACGCCCGCCGTCGAATCGAATTGATACGCGGCGATGATCGAACTCACCGTGAGAAAGGCGGGCGCGTCGCCGTAACGCAAACCGATCACGGCCGCGAGTATTCCGCGTTTTTTTGCATCGCCGAGTGCTCTTGCGTAATCGACCTGATCGGCGCGCAAGCGCGTTGGACCGAGATGCACACACGCCGTGCCCAGCAAGGCCGAGCACGAAACCGCCAGAATCGTCGCTTTTGAAATCATCGGGAGCCTGCGCGCCGGTCCGCGCAAAGTGAATGGTTAGCGCGCACGGGTAGCAAGCGTTGTGCCCCGATATTTCAGAAGTGCAAGCGTTGACCCTTCCGAAGACGCTCCCTCAAGCGCGCGGCGCGCACGATTGCGCCCGCGTCAGCAGCACTTCGCGGTCGCGCGCGTTTTGCGTGAGCGCGGCCGCGCGCTCGAATTCCGCGCGGGCTTCGCCATGGCGCGCCAGTTTCGCGAGCAGATCGCCGCGTGCGGCCGGCAGCCACGGATAGTGACGCAGCGAGGGTTCCGCGCAAAGCGCATCGACGAGATCGAGCGCCGCTTGCGGTCCCTGCGCCATCCCCACCGCCACGGCGCGATTCAGTCGCACGACGGGCGACGCGTCGAGTTCGAGCAGCACGTCGTAGATCGAGACGATCTGCGCCCAGTCGGTCGCCGCCGCGCTCGGCGCGCACGCATGGCAAGCCGCCAGCGCCGCCTGCAGCGCGTACGTGCCCGGCGCACCGGCGCAGGCAGCACCGCGCGCGATCGCGGCAAGCCCGCGCCGAATCAGTAGCGCGTCCCAGCGGCTGCGGTCCTGGTCGGCGAGCAGCACGGCGCGCCCGGCGCGGTCCACCCGCGCGGGCAGGCGTGAAGCCTGCAGCTCCATCAACGCGACGAGGCCGTGCGCCTCGCCCTCGAGCGGAACGAGTTCCGCCAGCATGCGGCCAAGGCGCAGCGCTTCTTCGCACAGCGCGGGCCGTGTCCAGTCCGGGCCCGCCGTGGCTGCATAGCCCTCGTTGAAGATCAGATAAATTACTTCGAATACCGAAGCAAGTCGCGGTTCGAGGTCGGCCACGCGCGGCACTTCGAACGGAACCTTCGCCGCCGCGAGCGTGCGCTTGGCCCGCACGATGCGCTGCGCGACGGTTGCCTCGGGCACGAGGAACGCGCGCCCGATCTCAGCCGTGGTGAGGCCGCCCAGCAGACGCAGCGTGAGCGCGGCGCGTCCCTCCTTCGGCAACACCGGATGGCACGCCACGAACACGAGCCGCAGCAGATCGTCGCCGATCTCGTCCTCGCGCGCGGCGTCGAGCGCCTCCACGAAGTCGGGCGCGAAGTGCGCTTCGAGCGCTTCGAGATCCGCGCCCAGCGCCTCGTGCGCGCGGGCATGCGAGGCCGCGCGACGCAGCCGGTCGAGCGCGCGATGTTTCGCGGCGGTCATGAGCCACGCTCCGGGGTTCTCGGGAATGCCGCTCGCGGGCCAGCTTTCCAGCGCGGCGACGAACGCGTCCTGCGCGATTTCCTCGGCCACGCCCACGTCGCGCACGATGCGCGCGGCGTGGGCGATCACCTTCGCCGACTCGATGCGCCACACGGCCTCGACCGCGCGGCGCGTTGCCGTGAATGGGTCGTGAGGGTCGCGCGTTTGCGTCACGAACCGTGTGCGCCCTTTTTGATCGCCGCCGGCGACATGTACATCAGTTCCCAGATGTGGCCGTCGGGGTCTTCGAAGCTGCGGCCGTACATGTCGGTGCCGCACTCCATCGGCGGACGCTTCGAGGTGCCGCCCGCCGCGAGTGCCTTGTCGACGAGCCCGTCCACTTCCTCGCGCGACACGCACGAAAGACAGGTCAGCACCTCGGTGCTTTCGCGGGCGTCCACGAGCGCCTTGTCGGTGAAGCCGCGCATGAAATCGAGGGTGAGCAGCATGGCGTAGATGTTCTCGCCCAGCACCATGCAGGCGGCCTGGTCATTGGTGAATTTCGGGTCGAACTTAAAGCCGAGCTGGCCGAAGAAGTCCATCGAGCGCTTGAGATCGCGCACGCCCAGATTGACGAAGATGTGCTTATGCATGTTTTGAAGCCTCACGATGATCGATTAAATGCTCAGGACGCCTTACGTTGTTCCTGCAGCTGGCGAAAACTCTCGACGCCCTCGCACTGCGGAAGTTCGTCCAGCTCATAGAGCTGCCGCACTTCGACCTCGCCTTCGGTCTGCTTGCCGAACGGCGACGGGAACCGGCGCGCCCATTCGAGCGCTTCGTCGCGCGAGCGGACCTGGATCAGCGTATAGCCGGCGATCAGCTCCTTCGTGTCGGCGAACGGACCGTCGAGGATCGTGGGCCTGCCGTTCGTATAGTGCACGCGAAAGCCACGCGAGCTGGGCTGCAGGCCCGAGGCGTCGAGCAGCACGCCGGCCTTCGCCAGTTCCTCGTGATAGCGGGCCATCTCGGCGAATACTTCCACGTCGTCGGGCGGCTCGCCCGCTTCGGTCAGCGCGTTGGCGCGCACCATGATCATGAATCGCATTGTCTTCTCCTGAATGTGGCGTTCGGGGTGGTTCGAAGCAAGCGGCACCGGTTGATGCGCTCATGAACACGACGCGCGGGGCGCACGGAAATCGACAACGGACAGCGAAATGTTTTGCGTGCCTGGGGAAACTACCTGGCGAGGCGCCGCCTCAGCGGAAACACGGACCGGTTTCGCGCACTTCGACGCTCGCCCATTGCGCCGCGGGACAGCGCTGCGCAATGGCAAGCGCCTCGGCGCGCGTTGCGCAATCGACAAGGAAGAAGCCGCCGATCATCTCCTTCGCCTCGGCGAACGGGCCGTCGACGATGCTCGTGCGGCCTTCGCGCACCTGCACGCGTGCGCCGCCGGTGTCGGATGTGAGCGCGTGCGCGTCGATTAGCGTGCCCTCGGCGGCGAGTTCTTCGGCGAACGCGACCATGCGCGCGTAAAGCGCCTCGCCTTCGGATGGCGCGCGCGTGTCGCGCTGGCCGCGCGGCTCGGCGATGAGCAGCATGAATGGCATGTGGGTGTCCTCTCAGTCAGCCCGCGATCCTGAAAGGCAAGAGTCTATTCCAGAAGAACCGTTGCGCGTTGGGGCCGCGCGCGGTCAGGCGCTCACGCGTAACGCGCGAGGAAGAGATCGGCGGACGACTCGGCGACCTGACGCTGCTGCGCGTCGTCGAGCGGGGGCTGCCCCATCGCAACCTGCGGCCAGAAAGCGAACGCCTTCACGATGCCGTGCAGCTGCTGCGAGGCGAATGCCGGGTCGGTCGTTTTCAGGCGGCCATCGGCGGCGGCGGCGCGCACCCAGACGGTCAGGTCCTCTTCGCGCTCGCCAATGCGGGCCACCATGTCGCGCGCGCGCTCGGGCGAGTGGATGCCCGCCGCGATCGCCACGCGCGCGAGCTTGAAGAACGCCTCGTCGTTCAGGAGCCGCAGCTTGCGCATCAGCAACTCGACGAGCTGCGTGCGCAGCGGCTCGCCGGCGCGGTAGGCCGGCGCGTCGGCAGTCGCGCTCGCGTCCCAGAGCTGGCAGAGGATCGACGCGAACAGCGCCTCCTTGCTCGGGAAATGGTTGTAGACCGTGCGCTTCGAGACGCTCGCGCGCGCCGCAATACGGTCCATGCTCGTGGCGTCGAAGCCCGAGGCCAGAAATTCGTCGATGGCCGCCGCGACGATGGCGGCGCGCTTGCGGTCGGTCAGGCGCTGAGGGGTGGCTGAGAGGCAATCCATTCCCAAATCTTACACCAGACAGTTTACTTTTCGCCCGAATAAACTACACTGTGCAGTCTACTTCCTGTTCCAAAGGCAGCCGCCGACATGACCTCGCCTTTCGCATCGCTGAGCCGTACCTTGGGCCTGAGCGCCGCACAACGCGGCCGCGAGCTCTCGTCCACCTCGCCGCAACACGATGGCGAGCGCTTTCGCAATGTGCGTCCGCGGCCGGCCGAGGGGCTTGGCAAGACGCTGAAGATCATGTGGAACATGATCTTCCACAAGCCGGGCGGCACCATGCCCGCTAGCGCGCTGCCCGTTCAGGCGCTCACGCGCGAGGAGCTCGAGGCCGCGCCCGACCGCAGCGTCTACCGGCTCGGCCATTCCACGCTGCTCTTCAAGCTGCGCGGCCACTTCTGGCTCACCGACCCGGTATTCGCCGAGCGCGCTTCGCCGTTCCGCAAGCTCGGGCCGAAGCGTTTTCATGCGCCGCCCATCGCGCTTGCCGATCTGCCGCCGTTGCGCGGCGTGATCCTCTCGCACGACCATTACGACCACCTCGACCGCGAAACCGTGCTCGCGCTCGCCGCCACGACGGGCGTGTTTCTCACGCCGCTCGGCGTGGGCGACCGGCTGATCGAATGGGGCATCGACGGTGCGAAGGTGCGCCAGTTCGACTGGTGGCAAGGCGCGAATGTCGAGGGCGTCGAGTTCACCGCTACCCCGGCGCAGCATTTCTCGGGGCGCAGCCTGTTCGACGGCAACAGCACGCTGTGGGCTTCGTGGGTGATCGCCGACGCCGACTTGCGCGTGTTCTTCAGCGGCGACACCGGCTACTTCGACGGCTTTCGCACGATCGGCGAGCGGCTCGGCCCGTTCGACGCAACCTTCATCGAGACCGGCGCGTACGACCCGCAATGGCCCTACGTCCACATGCAGCCCGAGGAAACGGTGCAGGCGCACGTGGATTTGCGCGGCGAGTGGCTCGTGCCGATCCACAACGGCACGTTCGATCTCGCAATGCATCGCTGGCAGGACCCGTTCGAACGCGTGACCGGCCTCGCGCTCGCACGCGGCGTGACGCTCTCCACGCCGCGCATGGGGGAGCGGCTCGATCTGGTCGAGCCGCATCGTGGGGAGCGCTGGTGGCGCGAGGTGGCGGAAAGCGCAGAGCCGCCGCGCACGGCGCGCCGGTGGTTTGCTTGCCGCGACGCGAGCGAAGCGCGCTCGTAACACTGGCCCCACGCCTCGACAGCCCGCGCGCCAGCCGAACGCGCGGGCACGCCTGCTGCTCGCTCCCCGCTTCTTCCCCTTCGCGGCAAAAGTCTCCTAAGCTTTTGCATCGGGGACCGCATCGTACGCGGCCCCAACATCCCGCCCCTTTATCCATAACGGGATTTCCCCAGGCTGACAGCTCCCGATTTTTGGCATTAAATAAATCAACTTGATTTATTTAGTCGGCCACGCACTTCAACCGCGCCGACCTCTTCAGTTTTGCAACGGGACCGGAGGAGACACGTGAGAAGTCCGCATGTCGGTCAGGGCAGCAATTCCGCCAACGTCCGCCGCTTCAACGAACGCCTGCTGCTTCAGGCGCTGCGTCGCGCGGGCGAGGCGTCGAAGGCCGATCTCGCGCGTCTCGCGAATCTCACCAGCACGGCGGTGGGCACCATCATCACGTCGCTCACGGCCAATGGCCTGATCGAGGTGAGCGGCCGCCGCGACGGCCAGCGCGGGCAGCCCGCCTCGCTCCTGCGCCTCTCGCCGCGCGGCGCGTTCGCCATCGGCGTGCGGCTCGACCGGACCAACATCGAAACCGTGCTCGTGGATTTCGCGGGGCAAATGATCGAGCGCCGCTCGCGCGACATGCTGCTGCCGCAACCTTCGGTCGCGCAGGAGATCGTGCAGCGCGACATCGCCGAGCTATTGGGGCTCCTCACGATCGAGGAACGCAGCCGCCTCGCCGGCATCGGCGTGGCGCAGCCGTACAACCTCGGCAGCTGGCTGCGCGAACTGGGCCTGCCAGCCGATACCTTCCGCGTGTGGAACGACGTCGATTTCGCAGGCGAACTCGCTCGCGCCACGGCGCTGCCCGTGTTCAGCGAAAACGACGGCAACGCGGCCGCCATCGCCGAGATCTTCTACGGCTGTGGGCGCCAGCGCGACGACTTCCTCTACCTGTTTCTCGGCCCGGCGATCGGCGGCGGCATCGCCATCGACGGCGACTGCGTGCGCGGCCTCACCGGCAACGCGGGCGATTTCGCGGTGATGCCCGTGCCGCCGAGCCGCCTGCCCTCGGCGCACAAGCCGCCCGGTCAGTGGGACATCCTGCTGTCGCGCGCGTCGCTCATCGCGCTGCGCCGCCATCTGCAGTATTGCGGCGAGACGATCGACAGCCGCGCCGATCTGGAAGCATGCATCGCGCGCGGCCACCCCGGCGTGCAGGAATGGCTCGACGACTGCATCGATGCGCTCGCGCCCGCGCTGCGCTCGGCGTTCTGCGTGCTCGACGTGCCGGCCGTGGTGCTCGACGCCGACGTGGACGCGGGCCTCATCGACACGCTCATGCAGCGCCTGCGCCTCGCGGTTGCAGCCACCGCGCCCGAGGCGCGCGGCACGCCGGCCCTGGTGCGCGGCACCTTCGGTCCCGATGCGGGGGCGCTCGGCGCGGCCACGCTCCCCATGTTCTTCAACTTTTCGCCGCGCGCGGGCATCCTCATGGGCGCCGGCGCACAAACTTACGCACAAGCGCAGGAGGAGAGCCATGTCGCCCTCTGAGTCCACGCCGCCGCTGCTGGAAATGCGGGGCATCACCAAGACCTTCCCCGGCGTGCGCGCACTCGACAATGTGCGCCTCACCGTCTACCCCGGCGAGGTCCACTCGCTCATGGGCGAGAACGGCGCGGGCAAGTCCACGCTGATGAAGATTCTCTCGGGCGCCTACCAGGCCGATCCCGGCGGCGAAATTCTCATCGAGGGCAAGCCGGTCGTGATCGACGGGCCGCATGCGTCGCGCGCGCTGGGCGTGGCCGTGATCTATCAGGAGCTGAGCCTCGCGCCCAATCTCTCCGTTGCGGAGAACATTCATGCGGGCCGCGAACTGCGCAAGGGCGGCCGCCGCTTCGGCACGGTCGACCGGCGCGCCATGGAGCGCGGCTGCGAAGACGTGCTCAAGCGCCTCGGTGCGAGCTTCGGGCCCACCACGCTGGTCGGCTCGCTTTCCATCGCCGAGCGTCAGCTGGTGGAAATCGCACGCGCCGTGCATAGCGACGCACGCATCATCGTGATGGACGAGCCCACCACGCCGCTTTCCTCGCGCGAAACGGAACGTCTTTTCAAGCTTATCAACCAGCTGCGCGACGAAGGGCTTGCGATCATCTACATCAGTCACCGCATGGCCGAGGTGTACGAGCTCTCCGACCGCGTTTCCGTGCTGCGCGACGGCAGCTACGTGGGCACGCTGATGCGCGACGCGCTCAACGCGGAGAGCCTGGTGAGCATGATGGTGGGCCGCGATATTTCGGGCTTCTACAAAAAGGCGCACGCGCCCTACGATCCGGGCAAGGTCGTGCTGACCGTGCGCGATGTGGCCGACGACAAGCGCGTGCGCGGCTGCAGCCTCGACCTGCACGCGGGCGAAGTGCTCGGCATTGCGGGCCTCGTGGGCGCGGGCCGCACCGAGCTTGCGCGCCTCATCTTCGGCGCGGAGCCGCGCGTGCGCGGCGAGATCGCCATCGACGGCAAGACCCTCAACGTGCACACGCCGCGCGACGCGATCAACTCGGGCCTCGTCTACCTGACCGAAGACCGCAAGCATCAGGGCCTCTTTCTCGACATGAGCGTGCGCGACAACATCAACGTCGCCGTGGCCGGGCGCGACGCGCGCATGGGCGTGCTCGACCTCGCGCGCGGCGGCGAGCGTGCGAAGGAAGCCATCCGCTCGCTCTCCATTCGCGTGCCGAACGCGCGCGTGAACGTGGGCGCGCTCTCGGGCGGCAACCAGCAGAAGGTGCTGCTTTCGCGCCTGCTGGAAACGAAGCCGCGCGTGCTGATTCTCGACGAGCCCACGCGCGGCGTCGATATCGGCGCCAAGTCCGAGATCTACCGCATCATCAACGACCTCGCCAAGACCGGCGTGGGCATCATCGTGATTTCGAGCGAGCTGCCCGAGATCATCGGCGTGGCCGACCGCGTGCTCGTCATGCGCGAAGGCGTGTTCGCCGGCGAGCTTGGCGGCTACACCGGCAAACCCATCAGCCAGGAGGCGATCATCGAACTCGCCACTGGCTCGCAGCACCCGCTCGACGAAGCCGCTTGACCTTCACCGACTTCGCAAGAAACGTCCATCAGGAGTACGACATGAAAAGCATTCTTCCCCGGCACGGTGTCGCGGCCTCGCCCACACAGCCCGCGCAAGGCGCTCAACCCGCTCGCAGCGTCGCGGTCGACGGTCATCGCCAGCGCATGAAATCGCTCGTGCGCACCGCCGGCATGCTGCCGGTGCTGGTGCTGCTGTGTATCGGCTTCGGTCTGCTCACCGATGGCTTCTTCACGCTGGAGAATCTTTCGATCGTCACGCAGCAGGCGTCGATCAACATCGTGCTCGCCGCCGGTATGACCTTCGTGATCCTCACGGGCGGCATCGACCTTTCGGTGGGTTCGGTGCTGGCTGCCGCTGCGATGGCCGCCATGATCGGATCGAACTTCGCGGGTTGGGGCTGGGTCGGCGTGCCCATGGCGCTCGCGGTGGGCCTCGGCTTCGGCCTCATCAACGGCGCGCTCATCGCGCTCCTGCGCCTGCCGCCGTTCATCGTCACGCTCGGCTCGCTCACGGCGGTGCGCGGCATCGCGCGCCTCATGGGTCACGACACGACGATCTTCAACCCGCAACTGTCGTTCGCCTTCATCGGCAACGGCACGGTGCTCGGCGTGCCCTGGCTCGTGATCATCGCGCTCGTGGTGGTGGCCGGCTCGTGGTTCGTGCTGCGCCGTACCGTGCTCGGCCTGCGCATCTACTCGGTGGGCGGCAACCCGGAAGCGGCGCGCCTCTCGGGCATCAAGGTGTGGGGCATCGAGATGTTCGTCTATGCCGTGTCGGGCCTGCTCGCGGGTCTCGGCGCGGTGATGTCGGCGGCCCGTCTCTACGCAGCCAACGGCCTGCAACTGGGCCAGTCGTACGAACTCGACGCGATCGCCGCGGTGATTCTGGGCGGCACGAGCTTCGTGGGCGGCGTGGGCTCGATCATCGGCACGCTGATCGGCGCGCTCATCATCGCCGTCCTCACCAATGGCCTCGTGCTGCTCGGCGTGTCGGACATCTGGCAGTACATCATCAAGGGCCTCGTGATCGTCGGCGCCGTGGCCCTCGACCGCTACCGCCAGCGCGGCTCGGCCCGCACCTAAGCGTAGATTCGAACCAGCATCAGCCGGAAACAGGCCGAGCGCAGGCGGTCCTGCTGCGCTCGCCCGGAAAGCACCCAAACAGGACCCCTCAGGAGACAACCTCATGTTCAAGAAAAAAGTCGTTCTCGCCGCTGCCGCCCTCACGTTCGGTTTCGCACTGCAAGGCGCGCATGCCGCCGACAAGCAGCTCAAGTCGATCGGCATCACCGTGGGTTCGCTCGGCAACCCCTACTTCGTGACGATCGTTCAGGGTGCGGAAGCGAAGGCCAAACAGATCAACCCGAATGCCAAGGTCACGGCCGTTTCCGCCGACTACGACCTCAACAAGCAGTTCACGCAGATCGACAACTTCATTTCGGCTCACGTCGACATGATTCTCCTGAACGCGACCGATCCAAAGGCGATCTTGCCGGCGGTGAAGAAGGCGCAGGCGGCTGGCATCGTGGTGATGGCCGTGGACGTGGCCGCCGCGGGCGCCGACGCCACCGTGCAGACCGACAACGTGAAGGCCGGCGCGATTTCGTGCGAATACCTCGCGAAGAAGATCAACAACACCGGCAACGTGATCATCCAGAACGGGCCGCAGGTCTCGGCCGTGATCGACCGCGTGAACGGCTGCAAGCAGGTGCTCGCCAAGACGCCCGGCATCAAGATCCTCTCCGACGATCAGGACGCCAAGGGCTCGCGCGAAGGCGGCATGAACGTGATGCAGGGCTACCTGACGCGCTTTCCGAAGATCGCCGGCGTGTTCGCCATCAACGATCCGCAAGCCATCGGCAGCGACCTTGCCGCGAAGCAGCTGCATCGCAGCAACATCGTGATTACGTCAGTGGACGGCGCGCCCGATATCGAAACGGCGCTCAAGAGCGATACGCTGGTGCAGGCTTCGGCCAGCCAGGACCCGTGGAAGATGGCGCAAACGGCCGTGCAGGTGGGCTACGACATCATGAACGGCAAGAAGCCTGCCAATCCGATGATCGAAATGACGCCGCAGCTCGTCACGCGCGACAACGTGGGCAGCTACAAGGGCTGGTCGTCGCAGCACTAAGCCCTGGCGTTGCATGAGCACGGGATCGCCCGTGCTCATGCAGTCAAGCAAGCACGGCGTCCTTCGTCACCACGCGGCGCGGAATGATTTTCAGGTCGTAGAACGTGTCCGCGATCTTCTGCTGCTGCGCGATCACGGCGGCGTCGATAGGCCGGTACTCATGCGCGTAGTGCGTGAGGCCGGTCTGGATCGTCGCCGCATCGAGGCCCAGGATCGGTGAGAGTTTCGCGGCCGCTGCCGCCGTGTTGGCGCGCACCCATTGCCCCGTCTTGCCGAGTTCGTCCAGCGCGATCGCCAGCGCGTCCTTGCGGTTTTGCGCGAATTCGCGCTGGCTCAGGAAGAACTGATGATGGCTCGCCACGCCGCTGGCGTCGGCAAGCAGGCGTGCGCCGTCCTGCGATTCCACGGCCGCGAGGAACGGGTCCCAGATCGCCCACGCATCGATGGCGCCGCTTTGCAGCGCCGCGCGCGCGTCGGCGGGCGGCAGATACACCGGCTGCACGTCGCCGATCGAAAGGCCGTGCTTCTGCAGCAGCGCAACGAGAAACCAGTGCACGTCCGAGCCGCGATTCAGGCCGATCTTCCTGCCCTTCAGTCCTGCCACGTCATGGATCGGCGAGTTTTTCGCCACCACCACGCCTTCCGCGTGCGGCGTGGGCAACTCATACGCCGTGTAGACGAAGTCCGCACCCGCCGCCTGGGCAAACACGGGCGGTGCCTCGCCCACGTAGCCGAAGTCGATCGCGCCCACGTTCAGGCCTTCGAGCAATTGCGGGCCGGCCGGGAATTCGGTCCACGACACCTTGATGCCGAGCGGCGCGAGGCGCGTTTCGAGCGTGCCGTTGGCCTTGAGCAGCACGAGCGTACTCGCGGCCTTCTGGTAGCCGATGCGGAACTGGTCGGGCTGATATTTGGCGAGCGCCGTTGCGGGCAGCGCCGCGCCGGCAAGCGTCGCGCCCAGCGTGGCGAGGAAGTGGCGGCGGCCATAGGGCCGGGGCGGCGTGGGGCGAGTCATGTTCAGCGCTTCCGTGTTGGCGTGGGGCATGCGCCCACAGGCGCAGCCATCGAAGCGATGATGCTACCCGGCCGCACGCGTTCGCAGAACCGATGTTTGGCGCTAAGCAAATCACGCCGGCGGGAATACGCGGGCGTGTTTCGCGCACGCGCTATGTGCCGGCCGTCATGTGCGGATTGGGCGACATATGCGCCCCGTTCGCGCGATACCAGCGCACGAACGCCTCCGAGGGCATGGGTCTCGCGTAGAAAAAGCCCTGGATATAGGTGACGCCGCGCGCGCACAGATAGTCGCGCTGCACCTGCGTTTCCACCCCCTCGGCGACGAGCCGCGCGCCAAGGCTATGCGCGAGATCGATAATGGCGTCGAGCACGGCCGCCTTGCTGCCTTGGGCATCGATGGTCAGCACGAAGCCGCGATCGATCTTCAGGATATCGAACGGAAATTTCTCGAGATACGAGAGCGAGCAATATCCCATCCCGAAGTCGTCGATGGCGACCCTCACGCCCTCGCGCCGCAAGGTCACCAGATTGCTGCGCGCCTGCTCGGTATTGCGCACCAGCGTACGCTCGGTGATCTCCAGCGTGATCGTCGCGCCGTGCGGCGCCACGGCCGTGCGCAGCGCCTGCACGTCGCTCACGAGCTGTACGCCCGACAGATGCTCGGGCGCGAAGTTGACACCGAGGTGAAAGCCCGGCGCGACCTCCCATGTGGCGACGTCGCGCTCGATGAGCTTCAGCAGATGCTGCGTGAGCGGCACGATCACGTGCTCTTCTTCGGCTACCTGAATGAACTCGTCCGGACGGATCGCGCCCGTGCCTGGCCGCACCCAGCGCAGCAACGCCTCCACGCCCTCGCAGCGCCCCGTTTCGACGCCGTAGAGCGGCTGATATTCGACATGGAATTCGTTCGCGCGTATGGCTCGCAGCAGTTGTTCGCGGCGCGACTGCCCGCTTTGCTGCAAGCGGCTCACGAGCCAGACGAGCCACGCGGAGAGGGCAGCCGCCCACGGCATGTAGCGCAGCAACAAGGCGCGCCAGTTTTCCAGAATGCGCTCGGGCCGCCCGTAGATCTTCAGATCGATCGTGGCGCCCGCCATGCGCTTTTGCACCTCGACCAGCAACGGCGCGCCGCGCACGTTCACGAGCGCCATGGCTTCGCGCAGCACGGTGCCCTCGCCCACCCTCAGCTCGGCCTGGCGAAACACCGCGAGCGGCGCCGCGCCATGCAGCAGATCCAGCAGGTACTGCACGTCCACCACGGCCACGACCGCGCGCCCCGCTTCACCCGCCACGCCCACCAGCAGCGAGGGGCGGTTGCGCACCATCGGCGTGTCCTCGACGATCAGGAGCCATTCGTCCTGCGAGGCCGGCACGCTGCCTGTGAGCCAGCCTCCATTGGGAACCGCCTGTTGCGAGTACGCGGACGAGCAGTCGACGCGGCCTTCGTAAAGGATATTGAGCGTGCGCACATAGGGCACGGTGGCGGCCTTGCGCGTGAGATCCCGCGAGAGCGTGTCGCACGCTTCGTTGGCACGCGGCGCGAACGAGCGCGCCGCGCTCTGCGCCGTCTCGACGATCGCGACCACCTGCCCGACGATAAACGTGGAAGCGAGGCTCGCCTCGCGCTGCGCAATGCGTTCGGCCTCGTAACGCCCGAGCACCACACACAGCAGGATCGGAATCAGCGCCACGACCAGCAGCACGAGCAAACGCCAGACTCGCGAGCGGACCGCGCCGGGGTTGGGCGAGACTTCGGGCAAGGCGTCCTCCGCACCAGGACCGTCATGGGGACGGCTACGGTATGACGCCAACATACACCAACGTGCTCGCCGCGCACGCGCGCGGTGCCCGGCGCACGCCAATGTCAGCTAACGTGAGCGCCGATCATGCCCGGACGCGTGAGGCCGTCGGTTGTATCGCGCGCGCCGGCAGTCCTGCGGCTGCCCCGCAAGCCTCAGGTGTCGCCGCGCCGGCGGAACACCCACCAGCCCAGCAGCGCCGTGAAGGTCGCGACCAGCACCACCATGAGCCAGAAGCCATGGCGGTTTTCCGCGAGCGGAATGCCGCCCACGTTCATGCCGAAGAAGCCCGCGACGATATTGATGGGCAGCGCGAGTACGGTGACGAGCGTGAGCGTGAAGAGCGTGCGGTTGTTCTGCTCTTCGAGCCGCGCGGCAATTTCTTCCTGCAGGAGCTTGATGCGCTCGACGAGTCCGGCCATGTCGCCCAGCACGAGCGAGAACTCCTCGGTCGCCTCGCGCAGGTCCTGCATGTCGGGTGTCAGCAGCCAGCGCGGCGGGCGCGCGAGTAGACGGAAAATCGAGCCTGGCTCCGGCGCGAGCATGCGTTGCAGGCGCACCAGGATGCGCCGCATGGCCGCGAGTTCATGGCGGCTCGCGTTGCGGCGCGAGGCGAGAAACTGGTCCTCGGCGCGATCGACGTCGACGCTCGTGCGGCGCACGATCTCCACCATGAGGTCGGCCTGGTCGCGCATTAGATGGATCAGCAGCTCGGCCGGCGAGCGGAAGGTCTCGCCGTTGCGCACATAGCCGCGCAGACGGTCGATGGAGCGCAGCGGCTTCAGGCGCGCCGTGATGAGAACGCGCTCGTGCGTGTACGACCAGAGCGTCGCGATCTGCGAAGGCGTGAGTTCGAAATCGAACATCACGTCGTTGACCACGGCGAAGAGCCCGTTGTCCACGTGTTCGATACGCGTGGAGTGCGAGCCTTCCACGAGCATCTCGAAGAAGGCGTCGGGCAGATCGAGATGCGCGCGCATCCACGGTTGCGCCGCGGCGTGGGCGAGATTGAAGTGCAGCCAGTAAAACGTGTCGTCGCGCGCGGCCTGCGGCTCGCCGCTCTCGTGCGGGGGCCGCAGCGCCTCGAGTACATCGTCGCACGTGACGGGCTGGCCGGGCTGGCCGGGCGTGAAGCGAAAACCGCAAATGAGGCCCGACAGGTCGGCGCCATACGTTGCGACGGACGAAGCGAAATCCATGGTCGTCATGGCCGGTTGATCGGCGCACAGCATGCCATACGCGTGCTTTTACAGGCAAGCGCGCGAATCGATGCGCCGACACGCGCGGGTCACGTGCCCATGTTAAGCAACGCCGGGCAAGCCGAGCTGGGTGCGGCCGAGCGGCGTGAGATCGGCCACGCCCGCCCGGTCCGCCAGATCGGCCTCGATATGCTCGGCGGGAAAGTCCGGCGGGCTTCGGCCTTCGAGAAAGCTCGGCAGCTGGCGCTGTAAATAGGCGTCGTTCTTCGCGCAACCCGGCGTGGCCGGGATGTACATCACGTTGCTGTAGCCGCTGCCTCGGTGCTCGTCTTCCACTGAGTGAATCACGTCGCAGTGCCAGAACACGGTGTCGCCGGCCTGCATGTGGGGAATCGATGTCAACGCATCGATCAGCGGCGCATGCCATTCGGGGCGAATCGGCAGCCCGCGGCCCGGCTGGGCGCCGCACAGGTCGTCTTCGGCCACGTCGTCCTGCAGCGCGCGCAAGAGGACGTACGCCATGGCGTTGGCGATGGGCACGATCTGCAGCGTGCCGTCGCCGGGGCCCTGCGGTGTGAGCGCAGTCCAGCCCTGGAAAGTGCGGAACATCGAAGAGGCGATGCGCGAGGGAATCTCGCTCGCGTTCGTGCGGTACGCGCCGTCGAACGGGTCGTAGCGCCGCCAGTCGCCAGAGAAGACGTGGCGATAGACCTGGCGAAAATTCTCGTCGACCCAGCGCTCGACCGCGCCGCCGTCGCAATGCGCGGCGAGGCCGGGCGCGGCCGTTCCCGGCGGCCGGCGCCGCAGACGGTCCGCGTAGGCGGGTACGACATCAGGATCGAAATGCACGCGCCCTTCGCTCTCATGGCGCCAGAGGCGGTTCAGGAACACGCGCGCGGCCGTCAGTTCGGCGGACTCGCGTGCCTGCACCTGCGGGCGCGACCAGTAGAGCCCGTAGATCAACGGGCGGCTCGCCTGCGGCGGGAGGGCGTTGCGTTGCGCCGCGCGTTGGGCGGCACGCGCGTCGAGATCGTTGCGCGCCACGTACTCGGCAATTTCGGCGTCCCAGCGCGCGGCCTGCTCCGGCTCGAACACACGGCGGATCACACAGGCGCCGCGCGCTTTCACGAGCGCGATCGCCTCGGGGTTCACGCGCTGCGCCTGGATGTCGGCGAACGCAATCTCCGGGATCACGGCCTCGCCCGCCTCGCGCAGCCGGGCGATGTGCCGCGCTTGTTTGCCTATGGCCTGCGCGACCTCCTCGAACACTTCGCGATAGTTCGGCAGTTGCGCGCGCAACATGCGCTTGGCCTGCCGGATCGCGGCCGGGACATCGTCGATTTGAAGTGCCGCCATGCGTGTCTCCATCGGGGTTGAATGCCGTCGTTTGACGGCAAGCATACGCCTCAATGGTGCGCGTCTGGCGTTAGCCGTTTCGCATCGCTCTCTTCGCGCCCTTCAGTTTTTAACAGGTAACCTTGCAAGCCTGGCTGTTTATCTTCATGATTCGATGACGTACCCGAGCCGAATCCGCGTGAGTCGCCATGTCTGCCAAATCCCCCGAACCCGCCGTCATCGACCTCATGCAGGCGATCGGCATGCTCGTGCGGCGCACGCGCAACGAGTCTGATGCGGGATCGCTCTCGATGACCGAGTCCGTCGTCATGTCGCGGCTCGCCAACGACGGCCCCGCCACGATTGCCGCGCTCGCGCGCGCCGAAGGCATGCGGCCCCAGTCGATGGGCGCCACCGTCGCGGCGCTCGAACAAATGGCCCTCGTCACGCGTACGCCGCACGCGACCGACGGCCGTCAGTTGGTGATCGAGCTGACGCAAAAGGGCAGGCAACTACGCAGGCGCACCCGCGACGCGAAACAGCTCTGGCTCTCGCAAGCCATCGCGACCCTCGACGAAGACGAGCGCGCCACGCTTTTCAAGGCGGGCGACATCATGAGAAGGCTGGCTGAACGATGACCGGCACCCGTGAGCCCAGCGCCCCCGACAAGCGGATTCCCGCATCCGTCTGGAAGGTCGCCGTCGTCGTCTCCATCGGCTCTTTCATGGCGCAGATGGATTCGACGCTCGTGAACGTCTCGCTCTCGGCCATCGGCCATGCGCTCCACTCGCCCGTTGCCACGACGCAGTGGATCATGAGCGGCTACCTGCTGGCGATGGCGCTCGTGCTTGCGCTCAACGGCTGGCTGGTGGACCGCGTCGGTGCGAAGCGGCTCTATCTCTTCGCCTTTACGGCCTTCACGCTCGCCTCCGTGCTGTGCGGCGCGGCGCAAACCATGGGGGAACTGATCGGCGCGCGCATCGTTCAGGGTTTGGTGGCCGGGGTGCTCGCACCCATGGCGCAGATGATGATCGGACGCGTCGCGGGCAAGAACATGGAGCGCGTGATGGGCTACGCCACGCTGCCTATCCTGCTCGGGCCGATTCTCGGCCCGGTGCTCGCCGGCGCCGTGCTGGCGCGGGCCGCCTGGCCCTGGCTCTTCTTGATCAACGTGCCGGTCGGCATACTCGGCGTCACGCTGGCCGTGCTCCTGCTCGAGCCCGACGCCGGTGAACCCCACAAACGCCGCTTCGATTTCGCGGGCTTCGCTTTGATTTCGCCGGGGCTCGCCGCACTCGTCTATGGATTCCAGAGCGCCATGCACGCCGGAGGCGCGGGGATTCTGCTAGCCGGCACCGCGCTCCTCGCGGGATTCGTGTGGCACTCGCTACGCCGGCCAACGTCGGCGCTAATCGACGTACGCCTCTTTGCGGACCGAATGTTCGCGGTTCCCGCCATCACGCAGTTCTTCGCCAACGGCATCATGTATGGACGGCAGCTTGCCGTGCCGCTCTACCTGATAGCGGGCTGCGGCCTGAGCGCCGCGCACGCGGGCTGGCTGCTCGCGGCGACGGGCGCGGGCATGATGGCCTCGTTCGCCTGCATGGGGTTTCTCACCGAGCGGCTGGGCTGCCGCGCGCTCGCGGCGGGCGGCGCGCTGCTGGCGCTCGTCGCCACTCTGCCGTTCCTGTGGATGAGCGGCCATGCGCTCTTCACCGGCCTCGCGATGGCCAGCCTCTTTATCGCCGGTGTCGGTCAGGGAACCATTAGCATTCCTTCGATTTCGGCCGCGTATGCCCGCATGCCGAAAGCACGGCTTCCGGTGGCGAACACCGCGTTGAATATCGCCCAGAGAATGGGTGGCCCGGTCGCAACGACGCTAGTTTCCATCGCCGTTTCCCTGGCCGTGCCGAGTTCCTCCGCTGCCGAACCGCGGCAATTCCTGCTGGCGTTCGCGGCGCTCTGCGGCCTGCATCTACTGTGCTTCGCGGCGGCCATGCTGCTACCGGCGAGAGTGCGCCGCGCAAGCGAGGGCTAACGCCCCGCTCACACCATTTCATCTGCCGCGCTTCGGTGTTGCCGCCGGAAGAACTGCCACATCATCGCCATTGCGTCGGGGCCCCGGTCCGAATGAAACGCTTCGCGCGGATCGCCGCCGCTCCATGCGTGCCCGAGACCGCGAACCACGCACACACGCACGACGAGCCTGCCCGACTTGACATAGTCGGTGTACGCCACCGCGTCACGGCTATGGGTCCGGATCTCGCCGACGCGCAATTCGCCCTGCGCGTCGAGCAGCCGGTTGATACGCGCGAACTGCATGCCGAGCTGCACGGCGTTGCGCCTCGCCACGACCGCGTCGATTTCGCCCTGCACGATGAAGGCCGGCACACCGGGATGGGCGGCGACGTCGAGAGCGGCATCGACCAGATGCACCGGGTCTTCGCGGCTGCCGTGGCGCATGACGCTCATCGCGGTCATGGTGGAACTGGCCGCGCCGAAAACCGGGCCCGAATGCAGGCCCACGGCCGCGAAGCGCAACGGATGGCGCATCGCGAGCACGGACGCGAGACCCGCCCCCGCCGAGATGCCGGCAAGGTAGACGCGCTCGCGATCGAATCCGTGCTCGCGCGCGATGGCATCGACGAGCGAGGCAACCGCCGGCGCCTCCGACTGCGCATGATCGCCGTGCCAGTGCCAGCATCGCTGTGCGTGCGCCGTTTTCGCCTGCTCGGGAAGCAGCACGGCGAAGCCTGCGCGATCCGCCAGCCGGCAAACCCGCGTGCCCGCGGCGAACGACTCCGCCGTCTGCTTGCAGCCGTGCAGCATGACCACGAGCGGCAGGCCCGTGCCACGAGCCGCGCCCGCGGGCAAATAGAGCGCATAGGCGAGATGGTTGACGAGATGCCCGGCCCTGGGCGGCGCGGAATGATAGGAGCGGATCCATCTGCCGGCCGTACCCGCCGGCTGCGCACGCCCCACGTGCGCCTTCCCGGCGCGCTTCGCCGGTTTGGCTGCCGGCCTCGCGACCTGCGCGGCCTTGGCCGGCGCCGTTTTGCGTACGGCGACCTTTTTCTTCGGTCGCGGTGCGCTCATGCGGGTGAGCAGTTCGAGACCTTTGAACCAGACGCTGGTCTTTTTCCTGGGCATGAGCAATGGCGGCAAGGCGTTTTGTTCACGTCACGCCAGGCGGCACACGGCGGACAGCGCAGTTACAGCGATCACAGCGATCACAGCGATCACAGCGATGGAGCCGCTGCGAGTCCGACCATCATAACGGCCCCGGCGTCGTCCTGAGTTTTGCGTGACCACGCACCGCCAGGTGCACGGCGTCACGCGTGTTGCGGCGCTATAATTTCGGCCACCGCCGCACGAGACGATCGCCGAACCGTTCGGCATGACCCGCCTTCCGTCATCCCCGTGACTGCTTCCACGCCAAACGCCTCCCCGCGCCCCACGCTGTTCGGACTCTTTCTGATTTTCAGCCGCATTGGCATGACGAGCTTTGGCGGCGGTTTGAGCGGCTGGCTGTTGCGCGAATTCGTTCAGGATCGCAACTGGATCAGCGAAGAGGACTTTCTCAACGGGCTCGCCATCTCGCAGGCGCTGCCCGGTATCAACGTGAAAAACATGGCGATCTGGATCGGGCACCGGTTGCTGGGCTGGCGCGGCGCCGCCGTGGCCGTAACAGGCATCGTCGTGCCGCCCGCATGCCTGATCGTCGTGATCGGCAGCGTGGTCGGCGCGCTCATCTTCCATCCGCTCACCCAGATTCTCATCGCAGGCGCCGCCGCGGCGGCCACGGGCTTGTCGCTGTCGATGGGTGTCGTCACCGCACGGCGCGTGCGGCGGCAGGTGCTTCCGCTGCTGCTGATGGCAGCGACCTTTGTTGCGATCGGCATTCTGCGTATGTCGCTGGTGTGGGTGGTCGTGGCAGGCGGCACCGTGAGCGTGCTCTACGAATACGTGGCGATCCGCCGAAGTGCGCGATGAAGGCACGCCTGCTCGGTCAGCTAGCCGCCATTTTCGCGCCACTTTCGCTCGTGACGATCGGCGGCGGCCAGGCGATCATCGCCGAAATCCAGCGCCAGGTCGTGGACGTGCATCCGTGGATGACGCATTCGCAATTCGCCGCCGACTTCGCGATTTCGCGCATGGCGCCGGGCCCGGGCTCGCTGCTCGTCACGTTGATCGGCTGGCAGGTTGCCGGGTTCTGGGGCGCGCTCGTGGCGACCGCCGCGCTCCTGCTGCCAACCGCTATCCTCATCTACGGCGTCACGCATATCTGGGGCCGATATCAGGGCGCGGCGTGGCAATTGGCGCTCGAGCGCGGCCTGCGGCCCATCGCGGCCGGCATGATGCTCGCGGCGGGCTGGGTGCTGCTCAAGTCGCTCAACGGCGGCCTGCCCGCGAAGGCCATTGCCGTCGTGTCGCTTTGCGCGCTGCTCAGAACTCGGGTCAGTCCGCTCGTTCTGCTGTTTGGCGGTGCGCTCGCGCTCTTTGGCGTCAGCCTGATCGACGTGGGTCTGCCGCATTGGCTCCAGGTGCAGCTCACATAGAAAAACTCCCCTCGGCGACAACTCCACGGGAATAACAGCTCGCCCGCGGCAGTATACCCATTGCAGTCTCCGTTGATTCGACCGTGCTTCAGCCGGTCGCCGAACCATGCCATTTAATCAGGAGTTCGAAATGATCATCCGCCGCCCGCTTTTCGCCTTGCTCGCCGTGACCGCTTGCATCGGCGCCGCATCCACCGCATCAGCGCAGGGACTCACGCGTGCCCAGGTGCGCGAACAGTTGATCGAAGCGCAGGCCAACGGTTCGCAATTCGTGACCGATAGCTCGTATCCCGACGTGAGCCCCATCTCAGCGCAACAAGTCGCGCGTGCGAAGGCACAGCATCAACAGCAGGAACCCAGCGGCATGGGCGCACCCATGCAGGGCACGAGCGACGCCGGCGCACCCCACACGACGACATGTGTCGGGCCGGTGAGCTTCTGCAACTTGTATTCGGGTAGCTGAAATCGATCGCCGGATCCCGCTGCCCCCCGCCACCGCCGAACGCCCCGCTCGCGACGAGCGGGGCGTCTCGCGCGCCTTTCTCTGCGCCGCGCCCTCCCTTCCGTGATCGTCCTGACCAGCCGCAAAGTCGGCCAGGCGCCATGTTCGATGCGCCGCGCATCCACTGTGACGCGTGCGTGCCGATTTGCGTGCGCTACAGGACAAACCCTGCCCCCCAATTGTCTTGTGGCGTGACTACACTATGGTCGTCGGCACTCGTTTGCTATCCGCGTTCGCGTTCCGCCCGCCAGCACGATGACCACTGGGAGGTGTGCTGTGCTCCGCCTGATCTTCGCCCGCACTTCGCGCCCTGCGGCGGCGCTTGCCCTCGCGCTCGCCAGCGCTTTCTGTTACGAGGCGAACGCCGCAACGCCGCCTCCGGCCGCCGCCAAAGCGCCTGCCAACAAAGCCGCCGCCAATAAGGCGGCTAACGACAAGGCCGCTCACGACAAGGCGGCTAGCGATACGGCAGCTAGCGACAAGGCGGCTGGCGACAAGGCGGCTGGCGACAAAGCCGCTGCGCCGAAGGCCACCGCCGAGGCGACCGCGCCGGCGGCCGTGGCCGCGCCCGACTTCTTCTCGCTCGCCGAGCGCTACGGCCCGGCCGTCGTGCACGTGATCGCGCGCAGCACCGACGACCCGTCCGCGCCGCCCGAGCAGGAAGCCATCGACGATGCCGATCCTTTCTTCGCGTTCTTCCGGCGCGCGCCGAAGCCGGCATCTGACGCCGAGGCCGGCGGACCGCGCGTGATGACGGGCGCGGGCTCGGGCTTCATCGTCAGCCCCGATGGCGTCGTGCTCACCACGGCGCATATCGTCGACAACGCCGAGCAAGTGACCGTGCGGCTCACGGACAAGCGCGAGTTCAAGGCGGAGGTCGTCGCCGTCGACCCGCAAAGCGACGTTGCCGTGCTGCAGATCGAGGGCCACGATCTGCCATTCGTGAAGCTCGCCGAAACGGCGAAGGTGCACGCCGGCGAGCCGGTGCTGTCGATCGGGTCGCCGGACAGCTACCAGAACACCGTGACGACGGGCATCCTCAGCGCGACCTCGCGCACGCTGCCCGACGGCAACGCGTTCCCGTTCCTGCAGACCGACGTCGCGGTCAACCCCGACAATTCCGGCGGCCCGATCTTCAATCGCGCGGGCGAGGTGATCGGCATCGGCGTGCAGATTTATGCGGACGGCGGCCGCTACCAGGGCCTGACCTTCGCGATTCCGATCGACGCCGCCAACCAGTTCCGCGCCCAGTTGCAGGCGCGCAAGGCGGCGCCCGCCGGCAGCGCCACTGCGGCTAACGCAGCGAGTGCGGGCAGTGGCGGCACGATCCGCACGTTCGGCATGCAGGTCGAGGACGTGAGTCCCGGGCTTGCGGCGGCGCTCGGCTTGCCGCATGCGGGCGGCGCGCTCGTCGACGCCGTCGATCCTGGCTCACCCATCGGCAAAGCGGGCATCCGGACCGGCGACGTGATCGTGCAGGTCGGCAGCAAGCCTGTCGACCGGGCCGCGACGCTCGCCGCCGCGCTCGCTGCCGTGCCGCCGGCCACGCCGGCGTCGCTGAAGGTGATCCGCAACCGCCAGCCCGCGGTGGCGGGCTTCTCGAACACGGCGTTCGCGGCGAAGGCGGCGGATGCGGATGCGACTGCGGCGGCCGCGGGAGCGACGGCAGCAGCAGGGACCGCCGGGGCGACTGCGGCACAGGCAACCGAAGCCGCACAGGCGGCGGAGAAGACCGACGCGCCAGTCGCGCCCGCCGTAGCAGACCCGGTGAGCAAGGCGCCACCGTCTGACGTGCACGCCGTCAAAACGGTGATGACGGACCCGGCCGCGCAGCCCGCCGCCGCGACAGCGCAGGCCCAGCGCCATGCCGCAGACCGCCTTGGTCTGATCGCGCATGCGCTGAGCGCCGAGGAAAAGCGCTCGACCGGGTTACCGCTTGGTTTGATGGTGGAAGCCTCGACTGGACCCGCTGCGAGCGCGGGTGTGCGCGCAGGAGACGTCGTGCTGTCGCTCGATGACACGCTGGTGGAATCGCAGGAGCAAGCTGTGGCGCTTGAGGCGAAGGCGACGAAGAGCATGTCGCTGCTGATTCAGCGGAACAATGCGAGGAGCTTTGTGGCTGTGAAGGTCAGGTGATGGGCGCTGCGCGCGGTTTCTGGCTGCTTTCGGCGGTTCCTTGTGTTCGCGTCGGTATGCATGCGTTGCCCCTGTGCGGGGCGGCACCTACTTTCTTTGTCCCCCAAGGGGACTTCCTTCGGGGCGCACGGCAAAGAAAGCAACTGTATTGAAGGTCAAGGGGCAAGCCCCAAGAAATCACGCTTTGGGGGGATTCCAGGGAATGGCATCCCGCATCATGGCGTTGAGTTGGGTGAGCAGCTTGCGCATGCCGGCGATGAATGCGACCTTGGTCTTTTTGCCTCTGGCGCGTAACTGATCGCAAAACGCCTTGATCTGGGGATTGGCCCGTTGAGCTGCGACGCACGCCATGTAGAGAGCGCGCCGCACGATGTGGC
>NZ_JAMBPQ010000018.1 GCF_024206495.1 Paraburkholderia sp. CNPSo 3272
CCCCTTGGGGTGCCGTTTGCCAGTTGTGTTGTTCTGTTTGGTGCGGCCGGGCGCGCGAGCAGACCCGGCCGCACCAAACAGAACAACACAACTGGCAAACGGCACCCCAAGGGGTGAATCAGCATGACGCAAGCCTCGACGGCCCTGCTCGCGCTCGACGGCATTTCCGTGTCGTTCGGGGGCGTCAAGGCCATTACCGATATCAGTTTCGAAGTCGCGGCAGGCGAGATCTGTGCGTTGATCGGCCCGAACGGCGCGGGCAAGAGTTCGCTGCTGAACGTGATCAACGGCGTCTATCGTCCGCAGCATGGCACGCTGCGCTTCGACGGCCATGCTTACCGGCGCATGGACGCGCACGACGCCGCACATCGCGGCATCGCGCGCACGTTTCAGAACCTCGCGCTGTTCAGGCGCATGAGCGTGTTCGAGAACGTGCTGGCCGGGCGCAACCTGCATCGCCGTAGTACATGGCTCGAACAGACACTGCACGTTGGCCGTGCCGCACGGGATGAAGCCTTGCAGCGCGAGCGCGCAGAGCGCGTGATCGAAGCACTGGATCTGCAGCCGTGGCGCGACAGCGTGGTGGGCACCCTGTCCTACGGGTTGCAGAAGCGGGTCGAGCTGGCGCGGGCGCTCGCTGCCGAACCACGCCTGCTGCTGCTCGACGAGCCCATGGCCGGCATGAATACCGAGGAGAAGCACGCGATGGCCGGGTACCTGCTCGATGCCAACGAGCATCTGGGCGTCACGGTCGTGCTGATCGAGCACGACATCGGCGTGGTGATGGGCTTGTCCGATCACGTGGTAGTGCTCGACTACGGAAAAAAGATTGCCGACGGCAGGCCCGACGAAGTCCGCACGAACCCGGATGTGCTGGCGGCCTATCTCGGCACACGTCATTGAGAGGGGGGCGCAATGCAATTCTTTTTCGAGGTGCTGGTAGGCGGACTGCTCGCCGGCGTGATGTATTCGCTGGTCGCGATCGGCTTCGTGCTGATCTACAAGGCGTCGGGCATCTTCAACTTCGCGCAGGGCTCGCTCGTGCTGTTCGGTGCGCTGACTTACGTGAGCCTCGTTGAGCGCGGCTGGAACCCGTGGCTGTCGTTCGCGGCGACGCTCGCCGCGCTAGTACTGATCGCGATCGCAACGGGCCGCTTCGTGTTGCGCCCGCTCGTCAACCGTGCGCCGATCGTGCTGTTCATGGCCACCCTCGGTCTGAGCCTGATTCTCGAAGGCGCGGCGCAGCTGTTATGGGGCGCGCAGGTGCACGGGCTCGATCTCGGCATCGACGACAGGCCGCTGCATCTGGCCGGCGTAATGGTGAGCCGCTTCGACCTGTTCGCGGCCGCCACGGCGGGCGTGCTGGTGCTTGCGCTGTCGCAGCTCGCGAAGCGCTCGCGTTTTGGCCTGTCGCTGCGGGCCGTGGCCGACGATCCGCTTGCCGCGTTCGCGGTCGGCGTGCGGCTGCCGCGCGTCTGGGCAATCGTCTGGGCACTGGCTGGCTTCGTCAGCCTTGTTGCGGGCCTGCTCTGGGGCGCGCGCCTGGGCGTGCAGTTCTCGCTCTCGCTCGTCGTGCTCAAGGCTCTGCCGGTGCTGATCATCGGCGGCTTCTCGTCGATCGGCGGCGCGATCGTCGGCGGCCTGCTGGTCGGCGCAACGGAGAAGCTGGCCGAGGTCTATGTGGGGAGCGTGATCGGCGACGGCATCGAGAACTGGTTCCCCTATCTGCTTGCAATGCTGTTCCTGCTCGCGCGCCCGTCCGGACTGTTCGGCGAGGCGGCCGTCGAGCGCGTTTGAGGAAACCTTGATGGAACTGACCCGTCCCCTCGCCGAACCGCGCCGGCTGAACCTGCGCCAGTTGGCCGTGCCGCTTGCGAGCGCGCTCGTTGCGTTCGCAGGCGTGCCGCTCGTGGCGAACGACTACTGGCTGAACGCGATCCTCGTGCCATTTCTAATCCTGTCCGTGGCCGGACTCGGCCTGAACTTCCTGACCGGGTACGCCGGGCAACTGTCGCTCGGTTCAGCCGCGTTCATGTCGATCGGCGCCTATGCGACCTACAACCTGCTCCTGCGTGTGCCTGCGCTGCCGCTGCCCGTCGGCCTGCTGCTCGGCGGCCTGGTCAGCGCCGCAGCGGGAGCGCTGTTCGGACTGCCGAGCCTGCGCATCAAAGGCTTCTACCTGATCGTCTCGACGCTGGCCGCCCAGTTCTTCGTGGTCTGGCTGTTCACGCGCGTGGGGTGGTTCTCGAACTACGACACGTCCGGC
Source organism: Paraburkholderia sp. CNPSo 3272 (assembly GCF_024206495.1). Lineage (GTDB taxonomy): Bacteria > Pseudomonadota > Gammaproteobacteria > Burkholderiales > Burkholderiaceae > Paraburkholderia. The sequence continues at coordinate 2,267 of NZ_JAMBPQ010000018.1, forward strand.
GTGTTGAGCGCGCCGCAGCTCGCGATCGGTCACTGGCGCATCGACACGCCGGTGTCGCGCTACCTGTTCGTGCTCGGTGTCGCGACCTCGCTGTTCGCATTCGGCGCGAGCCTCGTGCGCAGCGAGCTGGGCCGGCGCTGGATGGCCGTGCGCGACATGGAAGCCGCCGCGCGCGTGATCGGCATCCCGGTTGGGCGCAGCAAGCTGCTGGCCTTCGCGCTGAGTGCCTTCGTGCTCGGCGTGGCCGGCGCGCTGTGGGCTTTCGCGTACCTCGGCACGATCGAGCCCGACGGCTTCAACCTGAATCTGTCATTCCAGGTGCTGTTCATCATCATCATCGGCGGCATGGGCAGCATCTCTGGCAACTTCCTGGGAGCCGCCTTCATCGTGTTGCTGCCGATTCTGCTTTCGAACGCGGCTGGCGCGCTGGCCCACGCGGGCATCGGTGCAGACCAGGTGCAGAACCTGCAGAAGATCGTCTTCGGCACGCTGATCATCGTCTTCCTGATCAAGGAACCGGAAGGCCTCGCGAGACTCGTGCAGATCGTCCGTCAACGTCGGCCGAAGCAATCCTGAGCCGTTAATCTCCCCGTCTTATTGTTTCTTTTATCGTTCAAGGAATATTTTGTTATGCGAAATAATGATATTCGTCCCGTTCGCGCCAAGTGGCGACAGTGGTCCTCGGCTTTCGTGGCCGCGCTTGCGCTCACCGTTGGCGCGTTGCCTCAGGTGCATGCGGCGGGTGAGGAGTATTTTCCGCTGCAAAGCTACCGGGTCGGCCCCTACGCAGCCGGTGGCAGCGGCTTCTTCGGCGGCTTTATCGACTATCTCCAGTTGATCAACGCTCGCGACGGTGGCGTCAACGGCGTCAAGCTCGTGTGGAAGGAGTGCGAGACCGAATATGTGGTGGAGAAGGGCGTCGAGTGCTATGAACGCCTGAAGCACGGTGGCCCCGACGGCGCGCCGACCGCGGCCACGAACCCGTTGTCGGTTGGCATTGCCTACGCGACGCTCGACCGTTCGACGGCCGACAAGATTCCGCTCATCACGATCAACCACGGCCGCACCGATTCGACCGATGGCGCCGTGTTTCCCTATGTGTTCCCGCTGCAGCTGAATCCGTACAGCGAGGTCTCCGCGATCGTCAACTATATCGGGCAGCGCTCGGGTGGCCTCGCCGCGCTCAAGGGCAAGAAGATCGTCGTGCTGTATCACGGCTCGCCCTACGGTCGCGAAACGATTCCCGTGGTCGATCTGCTGGCGAAGCAGTACGGCTTCGAGGTGACGCAGATCGAAGTGCCGCATCCTGGCAACGAACAGGGCTCGCAGTGGCTGAAGATTCACCAGCTCAATCCCGACTGGGTGATCCTGCGTGGCTGGGGTGTCATGAATCCGGTGGCGATCAAGACCGCGCAGAAGGTCGGCTACCCTGTCGATCACATCATCGGCAACATCTGGAGCAACTCCGAGGAAGACGTGCGGCCGGCGGGCGACGCGGCCAAGGGTTTCATTTCGATCACGACACACCCCTCGGGCACGGACTACCCGGTGCTGCAGGCGATCAACCAGTACGTGGTGAAGCCCGGCAACGGCAACCTCAAGGACCCGGCGCGCTTTGGCACCGTCTACTACAACCTGGGCGTGGTGAACGGCATTCTGAACGTCGAGGCGGTGCGCGTCGCGCAGCGCAAATTCGGCAACAAACCGCTCACGGGCGAGCAGGTGCGCTGGGGCTTCGAGCATCTGGATCTTGACGAAGCGCGCCTCAAGCAGCTCGGCGCACTTGGCCTCGTCCAGCCGCTCAAGCTGACCTGCGCGGACCACGAAGGCGGCGGCGCTGTGCGCTTCCAGCAATGGGACGGCCAGAAATGGAACGTGATCAGCAACTGGGTGCAGGCCGACCGCGCGCTGCTGCGTCCGATCATCGAGAAATCGGCGCTTTCGTATGCGAAGGAAAAGGGCATTACGCCGCGCGATTGCAGCAAGGACCTCTAACATGACGAGCGCCCCGATCCTGGAGGTCGATGAGATCGCCGTGACCTACAGCCAGATCATCCCCGCCCTGCGCGGGGTCTCGCTGGCGGTGCCCGAGGGCGCGATCGTTGCGCTGCTCGGCGGCAACGGTGCCGGCAAGACGACCACGCTCAAGGCGATCTCGAACCTCGTGCGCGCGGAGCGCGGGGAACTGACGGGCGGAAACATCGTCTATCGCGGCGAAGATGTCGCGCGCGTCGAACCGTGGACGCTCGTCGAGCGCGGGCTTGTCCAGGTGCTCGAAGGACGGCGCTGCTTTGCGCATCTGTCGGTCGAGGAAAATCTGCGCATAGGGTCGTTCGCCAGACGGCCGCGGCGGGCCGAGATCGAAGCGGATCTCGAACGGATCTACGGGATTTTTCCGCGCCTGAAGGTCAAGCGCCAGTCACTGGCGGGGTTGACGTCGGGAGGCGAGCAACAGATGGTGGCGATTGGCAGGGCGCTGATGGCGCGTCCGGCGCTGGTGCTGCTGGACGAGCCGTCGATGGGCCTCGCGCCGATGGTCGTCGAGGAAATCTTCGAAATCGTTGCTTCGCTCAATCGCGACGAGGGCGTGAGCTTCCTGCTCGCCGAACAGAATGCGACGATGGCGCTGCGATATGCGCAGCATGGCTATGTACTCGAAGGGGGGCGTGTGGTTGCCCACGGTGAGGCGGGCGAACTCGCTCAGCTTGAACTGCTGCATGATGCATACCTTGGAGGCGCAGCTGTGGACTACACTGCGCGTCGCTCTGGGCGTGCGAGCTCGATGAAAGTAATCCCTGGCATTTCAGTATCCTAAGTTTTTATACTGCGTGCCCATCGTAGCGGCGGTTGCCTAGCTGACCGTGAAGCCGCCGTCCGCAGCGATGATTTGGCCGGTGACGTAGCTTGCGGCAGGGCTTGCGAGAAAGAACACACTCTGGGCGACTTCGATTGGGGCGGCCATCCGCCCCATCGGAACGCGGCCTGCGCCCATGATCGGCCCGCGTATCCTGAAGGTAGCGCTGATGTTTTTGCCGCCCTCGCTGGCCATTGCGCCTGGCAGGATCGAATTGACGCGGATTCCATCGGCTGCAAACTCACTGGCCAGTGTTCGTGTAATGCTGTCCACGCCGGCCTTCGCGGCGTCGTAGTGGGCGTTGACGCCCCACAACGTGGGTCGAAGCGCACCGACGGAGGATATGTTGACGATCGAGCCGCCTTCGCCCTTTTCCTTCATGCGCCTGATCGCCTCGCGGCAACACAGGAAAGTGCCACGTAACGTGACGTCCTGCATCCGGTCCCACTGCTCCACGGACATTTCGAAAAACTCGGCTTTCGAACGATGCGCAGCGTTGTTGACGAGAATGTCTACGGCACCGAATCTTGCATCGACGGCTGCAAAGAGTGCCTTGACCGAAGCTTCGTCCGCCACGTCCACTTTGTAGGGCAATACAATGCCGCCGTTTGCCTCGATATCCGCTGCAGTTGCGGACGCGGCATCCGGGTCCAGATCGGCGATCACGACATTGGCGCCGGCCTCCGCAAGCAGTCGCGCTGTTTCGCGGCCCAGGCCTTGCGCAGAGCCGGTAACGACGGCGGTCTTTCCCGTGAGATTGAAGATCTGCGCGAGACGTGCGCCGATCTGGCTTTCGCTAAACATGGAATGCTCCGTGTGAGTAGTCGCTGGGAGTTGTGCTTGCTCGCGGGCCTTCAGCTAATCAGAAACCCGCCGTCGAGCGTAATCGACTGGCCCGTCATATAGCGGCCCGATGGCCCGACAAGGTACAAGACCGCCGCCGAGATGTCGGCGGGATCTCCCCATCCAAGCGGCAGGCGTCGCTCTGCATCCGTGCCGGGGCCCGTGAGCTTTCCTGTCTTCAGGCGAGCCTGCGTGTCGGGGTGAAATTGAACCTTGCCGGGCACGGCGCCAGGAAGCACGCAGTTGACGAGGATCTGCTCGGGGGCATAGTCGAGCGCCGCGGAGCGAACCAGGCCCGCTACGCCGGCTCGCGCGGCGCCGTAAGCGCCATTGCCGTTGAGGACTGCATGCATCGCTCCCATGGTGGTCACGTTCACGATGCGGCCACCCCGGCCTGCGAGCAGCATGTGCTTGATCGCTTCGCGCATGCAGAAGAAAACGGACTTCAGGTCGATCGACATGACTTCGTCCCAGGCCGCTTCGGTGAAATCCGTGAGCGGTCCGTTATTGGTCATCGCGGCGCAATTGACCACGATGTCGGGGCTGCCCCAGGTCGCCTTCACCTGCTCGAACAACGCGATCACGGAGGCTTCGCGCTCCACGTCCGTCTCGATCGCGAGAGCTTCCCCGCCTGCCGAAAGGATTCTGTCGACGACACGCTGCATGTGCGCCGCGCTGTGATCCGCGATCACGACCTTCGCGCCGGCCTCGGCCAGCACAGGGGCAATATCGATACTGGAATTGCGTCCCTTGTCGGTAACGACAGCGACTTTCCCGCTGATGCCGAACAGGCGTTCAAGCACGGTCGTGGTCATCTGGTTGTCTCCTGGGGGCTTGTCGATTTTTTTGCATTCTAGCGACAACCCCCGACGCGCAATGGTTACCGTAGGGAACAATTAGAGTGACTAATTTTCATCAATTAGAGCGCTCGAGACGGCACATCGTCTACGGGGTGTGCTTCCGGCTCGTGAACCCGGTGCAATGGCAGGTGGAAGTCAACGATTGCGCAGTTGTCCCGCGATTCGCAATTGCAGCGCTCGATCACGAGATTCATGACCTTATCGGCCGATGACAACCTTCCGGGGCGTTGAATGGCACGGCCACGCGTGCCGCTACCGAGGCCGCATTGCGTATGGCGCTTGACGCTGCCTCCGCAGCAGGGTACATTGTTTAGACCATCATTCACAAATGTGAATGCTGACATAATGATGAGGAGGCAAGCATGTCGGAGATGGTCGTTCGACGCAGCACGACCTGGCACAGGGTGTATGCGTGGGCAGCGCTCGGCGCGCTTTTCGCGTTGGCACAAATCTACGCCTACGTCGCATGGATTCGTTCGGAGGACTTCCACCCCGTCGATGCGGGCACGGACCCGATTCCGGAATCCGTGAAGGCGACGATCGACCATTACCAATGGGTCAGCGTGCTGCTATTGATTCCAGTGGCAATCTGGTTCGTCTACGGAATCGTCAAAAGCCGCCGCATCGACGCGGTGCGTCTCATGATGATCGGCTGGCTCTCGGCATACTGGCTCGATCCATGGCTGGACTTCCTTCGGCCGATGTTCACGTATAACGCCTATGCGGTGAATTTCGGCTGCTGGTGTCGTTTCATTCCGTTCTGGCAATCGCCGCACGCACGCATTGCTGAGCCTGTCTTGATCGACGCGCCCAGCTACTTCTACACGTTCACGGGCACGGCAGTGGTCGCGCTGTGGGCAATGCGTGCGGTCCGCAAGCGTTGGCCCCGAGCAGGCAACGTTGGACTCACGCTCGCGGGCTTTGCAGCCATCTGGATGACGATGGGTTTGCTCGACATCGCCGCCAGCCGCTTCATGGGATTCGACGCATGGCCGGGGGCGTTTCAGCGTTTTTCCTTTTGGGGCGGTCACTACTACCAGTTTCCGGTCTACGAGTTCCTGCTGTTTCCGTCCGCCTTCGTGGCTTCTGCGTTCCTTCTGATTAGCGTCGACAGCAACGGCTACACGGCGATCGAACGAGGCGTCGATCGTCTCGAGTGCCATTCAGCGGTCCGTACGGCGCTGCGCGTGCTTGCCTTCGTCGCGTTTTGCAATGTACTGAATCTTGCCTACACGACTGCAATGGGTGTGCACGCGGTATATGCGGATCCGTGGCCGACGGATATGCCGAGTTGGCTGGCGAACGATCGATGACCAGGCGGAACGCTCAGCGCTTCGACAACGTCGAGTACCACGTAGAAGACGACGTGGCCGTCCTCGCGATGAACCACCCGCCAGTCAATGGGCTGGGCCTCGGAGTTCGTCGCGGGCTCGTCGCTGCGTTCGAAGCGGCGCGGCACGATCCGGAGGTTCGAGCGATAGTGCTCAAAGGCGGCGGCCGTGGCTTCTCTGCAGGCGGCGACATCCGCGAATTCGGCACGCCCGCTGCGGCGGCAGCCCCCGCGTTGTCGCTGCACGTTCATCCGGTGATCGAGGCGAGCGAGAAGCCGGTTGTCGCCGCTATCCACGGATTTGCCATTGGCGGTGGGCTGGAAACGGCGCTGGTCTGCCATTACCGGCTCGTGGCGGACAATGCGCAGATCGGGCTGCCGGAGTGCAGGCTTGGTGTAATCCCTTTGTCCGGGACGCAGCGTTTGCCGCGTGTGCTGGGTTTCGCAAAATCGATTGAATTCATTCTTGGCGCGCAAATCGTGACCGCGAGTACGTTCGCCGGAACAGCGCTATTCGACCGAATCGTCGAGGGCGATGAGCAGCACGTGTTGCGCATGGCGATCGAACTGGCGCGAGAGAAGATCGGCAGCGCGGCATTGCCATTGATAAGCCGGCTGCCATTGCCGGATCAGGATCCGGGTTCCATTGTCGCCAGGGCGCGCGCATGCGTCGCCCGGGGCGATGCGATAGAAATCAAGTGCCTGGATGCCATCGCCGCCGCCGCCGAGTCGGCTGATTTCGAGGCGGGCCTGGCTGCGGCGCGTGCGATTTACGATCGGCTCGCTGCGTCCGATGAGATGTCGAGGCAGCGAGATCTTTTTCTCAAGTCGCGCCAGGACAACCACGCGCGATAAGTGCCGGCTGAACTGCCGCTAGGTGGAAAGCTGCTTGCGCAGGTCGCCTTTTCGCACCTTTCCCGATGGCGTGCGCGGCAGTTCTGCGACGATGCAAAGGTGCTCAGGGGTCTTTTGCTTCGCCACGCCCGCGGCAGCAAAGTGGGTTTGAACCGCGCTCAGGTCGAGTGTCGTGTGTTCGTGCAAGACGACTACTGCACAAACTCTTTCGCCGTAGCGGGCGTCGGGTTGGGCCACGACGGCGACATCGCGCACTGCGGGGTGAGTGGCAAGCACGCGCTCCACTTCAAGCGACGAGATGTTTTCTCCACCGCGAATTACGATGTCCTTCTTTCGGTCCGTAATGGTCAGGCAGCTGCTTTCGTCGAGATGACCAATATCGCCAGTCCGAAACCATCCGTCGAGAGTGAATGCCGCCGCATTGAGTGCCGGGTCCGTGTAGCGGACGAACAACTCCGGTCCCGTGATGAGAATCTCGCCATCGTGGCCCGCAGGCAGGTCGCGGTCCAACTCGTCGACAACGCGCACTTGAGAACCGGGCTGAACGCGCCCGTCCGTATTGGCTCGAATTTCAAAAGGGAAATCGGCCCAGCCAACGCTCACCGTCGAGTGCTCGGTCAACCCATAAGCGCGTGTTCCCGTAAATCCCGCGCGATCGGCCAGTGCGACGTGCTCGGGCGTGACGCCCGTGCCGCCCAGACCGTAAGACACGAGCGACGCCAGGCTGCGGCCGTCGTGATGGGCGGCATCAAGGAGTCCTTGAAGATGGAACGGCGTGCCGCCTGAAAGGCGCACGCGATGCTCTTCGATGAGCCGCGCGGCGAGCGGGGCGTCCCATCGGTCCATGAACACCATCTCGGTGCCGGTGACGAACGGGCGCAACAGAAAATTGAAGCCCGCGATGTGCCCGGCGGGGAAGGGCGTGAGGTAAGGCCCAGGCCCGTCGATGAACGGAATCCGCCACTCTGCGCCAACGGTGCGATGCGAGTGCTGAACGCCTTTGGGCGAAGCCGTCGTTCCCGATGTGTACAGCAGCAGGCAGATGTCTTCCGTCGTTGGCGCGTCCCCCGGATGCCGATCGTGCGTTGTCGCGGCGAGCCGTTGCAGCGCATCGAACGTGATGCCGTTCGCGGGCGCCCGATCGCCAACGACGATAACGCGCTCAAGATCGGGTGGGTCGCCCAGCGCGGCGATACGCTCCAGGTAGTCCGTGCCGCACCAGAGGTCGGGCACGCAGAGAAATCGGGCGCGCGACTGCCGCAGGATGAAGCCAACTTCGGCTGGACCATAGATGTGGACGATCGGCACGAGCACGGCACCGATCTCGAGTGCAGCCAGATACAGCAGCGCCGTCTCGCGCTGTGTGGGGAGCTGTATCGCGATCACGTCGCCTCGACGCAGTCCGATCGCTCGCAGCGCCCTGGCGATTTCTCTCGCGCCGCGCAGCAGGGACTGCGTTGTGCACGTGTAGGCGCCGCCTTGGGTATGAAAATGTAGCGGCGTGGCGCCGTGCTGCTCGACGGCGCGTGCAATCAGCGCCGAGAGAGGCAACTCACTCGACCACGGCGCAGTTGTCGATCCGCGCATGTCGGGTTTCATGCCAGCAACGCCCGCAAGAGGCTCACGAGCGCAAGCGGCTGGTCGAGCATCATGTGATGGCCCGCGCGCGGCATCGTGATGGGCCCTTTCGCGCCGGGAATCGCCGCTACGATGTGGCGCGCGCGATCCGCGCTGACCACGCTGCTGCACTCGGCGTGAACATAGCTCACTGGAACTGTGATCCGGGTCAGCAGGTCCTCCTCGCCTTCAACCGGCTGGAGATCCCGCAGCTTCGGGTCGAAGCGCCACACCCAGCCTTCGTCGGTTTGGCGCAGCGATGTCTGCGCGAGATGTTCGAGAAGCCACGGTGCGCAAGCCTGCTCGGGGATGAGGCGAAAGCGGCTGACGGCGGTATGCCAGTCCGGATAGGGGCGCGGAGGCGGCCGGCGTTCCACGGCAGGCAAGCTGTCGCCGCGCAGCATGAAATACGAATCGAGCACGATGGCATGCGAAAGACGATCGGGAAAAGTCGCACACGCCTGCAGCAGGCGCGATCCGCCGAAGCTGTGACCGACCGCGACGCATGGACCGCAGCCGATTGCGTCCACGACGGCTACGAGGTCGCGCACGAAAACGTCTGCGCCGTATTCCTGCCTGTAGCCGCTGTCGCCCATACCGCTGAAATCGAGAGCGTACACGCGAAAGCGGTCGGTGAAGAACGGCGCAATGAAGTCCCACCAGTGCGTGTGCCCCAGGAAGCCGTGCGCGAAGATGAGCGGAGGTTTTTCAGTGTCTGCGGCATTCCAGGAGACATAGTGCACTGTAGCCCCGCCCGCCTCGGTGAAATGGGAGCGGCGTGGCTGGCTCATGACGAGTTCGAACCAGGAGGGAACACTGATATTCATTGCAGCTCATCCATTGAGCAAGGAGTGTTTCGCAAACCAGTCAGACGAATTTGATGTGCTGTCGATTCGCGTCGATCCATTCCGTCATCGAGGTCAACTGGACACCACGTTCGGAGAGCGAATCGATGTCGACACGATATCCGACCACGTTGATCCATTCCTGCGCATTCACCCAGCCCGGCACGAGTCCCTTTGCTCGTGCCTCGTCCGGCGAGACGTGCGAAACGCTAATCTGCGTGCCCAGAACCTGGCCGAGACGATTTCCCACTTCAGACATCGTGAGCTTCTCCGCAGCCAGCGGTACGGTCTTTGCATGCCAGCGTTGCGCATCGTTGAGCGCGCTGGCTGCAAGCGCACCCACGTCGTCAGCGGCAATCCAGTCGAGTCGCGAGTCGGGCAGCAACGCGCTGAGCAGTACGCGTTCGCGCAGGTGCGGAAACATTGCGCGCGCTTTGGGTTCAGCGAGATTGTCCATCATGAATGCCGGTTGCAAGACAGTCCATGATTCGAAACCCGCGGAGCGAACGGCTTCCTCGACGTCCCATTTGTCCGTCCAGTATTTTTGATTCCAACGCTTTTCGCTCCAGCCCGGAAACGTCAAATGATTGCCGGCCTGCGCCACGGAGGTGTGGACGAATTGCGGGACGCCTGCTTTGCGCGCTGCGTCGATTAGCGTGAAACCCTGGCGGCGTTCGCGATCGCTATGATCGAAATTGGGAAGGAGAACGGAAAAGACGGAGCGGACGCCCTTCAGTGCTTTTTCGAGCGAGTCACGCTCATCCAGATCGCCCTTGAGGGCCTGCGCGTTCATTGCGACGAGCGCCCGTGCCGCCGGCGAATCTGGATCGCGAGTCAGGAAGCGAACCGTTCGTCCAGCCGCGAGGAGGCGGCGAGCCGTTGCACCCCCTTGCATGCCAGTAGCGCCGATGACGAGTATCGCGTCGGATGAATCGGTCATGACTATTCCGGTGATCGAACTATAGAGGTAGGCCAGCCGTGTCGTTGCTGGTCGCATAGCGCACGAAGTCACTCGCCAGGCGACAGGTCATCGCACGAGCGGGCTGGAGTCGTGCTGTTGTTCTAATATTAGCACGATGTTCAGGAAAAGATATGGGGCGAGCGACACGGGCGTACAGGAGCGCGAAGCGGAAAGACGAAGCTTCGTCTTTCCGCGTGACAGGACGATCAATGCTGCGGCCGCAGCGTTTGAACGAGGCCGCCTTCATGGGCGACGATCACTTCGCAGCCCGGCTGATAAACGTCGGCAATCTCGTCGCCGCGCACGCGGTTGCCCTGGAAACCGCGCAAATAGCTCGTTTCGTCGAGCCGCAGGGCATGGTCGCCATCCGCGTCGCGCACAACGATCCGGTCGGGCGCGATAGACGTGAGCGTGCCCACGTAGGGCAGCCGCGGCGCGAACGGGAAACTGCCGCCTTGCGGCAGGATGCGCGTGTCGAGCGAAAGGCGGAAGCGCCCGGAATGATTGCTGAGCCCGGAATGCGGCGTGCGCCGGCTCATCAACAGGACGTCGCCCAGGCGGTAGTTCGTGCGGCGCCATGCGTCTTCGGGCACGCTCGCAAGGTCGATGGGAATGATCTTGTCGCCGTCCTTCTTATGCAGGCACGCAAGCTTGTGCAGCCCTTCCGCTACGGCCAGCCCACCGACTTGCGCATCGATATCGCTGAGTGGAATCCAGCAAATGATGAAGTCGAGGCGGTCGCTGTAGATCGCATCTTCGTGAATAAAGTCGAAGCGCGTGCGGTTTTTGTCGATGGCGGGCGGCGAAGTGCGGTATTCGGTAAACGGCACCCAATAAAGCGGTACCTCGAAGAGCCGCTGGAAGAATGCGCGAGTTGCGGGGTCTTCCATCACCGTTCGCGCGGCGCGCTGCTCATTCATTTCCTTCACGGGAAAGAAGCTGAAATTTTCGCGCTCCTTGCCGGTCCATCGCACGTCCCGATCGTTACGGTCTACGAAGCCGTTGCGATCGAGGTGGTCAACGAGCAGCGCGCGCATGCGTTCGAGCGGCTCGTGGTCCAGTACGTCGCGGAAGAACAGGTAGCCGTCTTCGTCCCAGCGTTGTTGCAACGCGGCGTGATCGCCGAGCAGATCGTTCGAAACGTTGAATTCGCGCATCGTCGGCACGATATCCACGATTGGTGTGCTCACAAATTGTCTCCTCAGGTCGCGGGCGCACTTTGCCGCTGTCTCACAGCAATCCGCGTTCTTCCGAAGTGCGGGTGGTAGTGTCGATGCCCAGTTCCCGCAGCGTCTCGAGTACCGCCGTGGTGGCGGAGGCGACAGCCGGGAAGCCCGCATACGGCAGCGCCTGGATAAGCACACCTTCGAGTTCGCGAGCACTCAGACCGTTGCGCACGGCAATGCGGACGTGGTTCTTCAGTTCGAGTGTCTGCCGGCTGGCGATCAGGATGCCGAGCGTCACGAGGCTGCGCTGCTTGCGCTCGAGCTTGTCGTCGCCCCATACGTCCGCGAACGCGTAATTGACGGCAAGGCGTGAAATATCGGCGCCGAAGCCGGTGGACTCGCTTGCGGCGCGCAAGCCGGCTGCCTTGTCTTCACCCATGATCTCGCCGAATACCTTTAGACCATAGGCGTGCTTTTCTTCGAGGCTCTTCATTTGCGTCTCCTGTTTACCGCGGCGGCGCGGCTATTGGCGGCGGGTAGCGGCTGCGCTTTTCCCGCCATTCTTTTCGCTGGCAATAATGACGATGATGCGTGCTAAGATCGCCGCGAAAGAGGATCAAATTCTGCATATAAGGGGATCGAAATTCGCAAGTCCGCCGCGCCGACTGAGCCAGTGAAAGACGTTGCCGCGCTCGTGCTGCCAGGCAGCTACCTGTCGAGCGTGGGCGCGCTGGTAGATGGATTTGCGCTCATTGCGCGACATGTATTTACGCAGTTTGCGCCGCCGTACCGGCATACGATGAAGACGCAGGTGCGCCTGTTGAGCGCCACTGCCGGCGGTCTCGAGTTCGCCGGCGGCCGAAAGATGGATAGCGACGGCGACTTGCTGGGCGATGCCGAGTACAGCATCGTCTACGTACCAGCCTTTGCAGTGACTAGCGAAGAGGCGCTCGTTACGCTGCTCGACCACGCACAGCCGGTAACGGAGTGGCTGCGTTGGCAACGTGCCCGCGGCGCGGTATTGGCCGCAAGCGGTACGGCGGTGTTGCTGCTCGCGCAGGCAGGCTTTCTCGACGACGGCCCTGCGGCTGTTCCGCGAGTGCTCAGGGGCTTGCTCCGGTCGCGCTATCCGAAGGTGCGCGTGGACACGGGCGTCACGATCGCCGAGCACGGCGGCGCTCACACCTGCAGCGTGCCAGCAAGCGAATGGCAACTCGTGGCGCGCCTCGTCGATCGTGCGATTTCACCGCATACCGCCCAATGGCTCGCTTCGACGACAGGCACGGATGGCGAGCGCGAGGAAGGCCGCCTGTCGAGTGATGATCCGCTCGTGAGCAGCGCGCAGTTCTGGCTCGCACAGCGTTTCGCTCAGGACTTCAAGATCAGCGAACTGGCGGACGTGCTGGCCGTCAGTCACGCCACGTTGCTGCGCCGCTTTACGCGAAGCCTCGGCATGACGCCGCGGGCTTATGCAAGCTCACTGCGTATCGAGTCAGCAAAGAGAATGCTGCGCAACACACAGGTCTCCATCGAGCAGATCGCCGTTATGGTCGGGTATTCAGATGTGCGCGCGTTTCGCAACATCTTCCACAAATACGTTGCGATGAGTCCTTCTGCGTATCGACGGCGTGGCGCGGGCCGCGAATGAAACCGGTCGGCATTCAGGCCGCAAATGCGTCGAGTTCCGCTTTGCCGGTGTCGGTCGAGCGAAACTGTTCGAGCAGGTAATCCACAAAAACCCTGACTTTCGCGGGCAGATACTGGCGGTGGGGATAGTGCACGTAAATGCGCGGCCCCGTACCATCAGCCTCGTCGCCGCGCACCCTGTATTCGGCGAGGACGATTTTGAGTGCTCCGGTGCGCAGATACGGCAGCACAACGGGCACGGATGACGGCGTGATCCCGGCGCCGCTGAGCGCCGCGACGAGGCCGGTGTCCGGCTGGCCTGCCACGGTTAAACGCCCGCGGGGATGGTGAACGAACGTCCTGTTCTTCCGGGCGCCGCGCGTTCGCATGCTTCCCGGCGAGCGTTCGAGATGCAGCGCGGCGAGTCCGAACGGCATGCGGATGCCGACGAACTGGTGTTCCGCCAGTTCATCCGGCGAATGAGGCACGCCTTTGCGTTCGAGGTAATCCGGGCTCGCGACCAGTACGATGGGGTAATCGCACAGCGGACGGGAGACATGATTGGTTCCGCGTCCCCGCGCATGCTGAATACTGACGTCGACGCCGTCGTTGACCAGGCTTGGCGCAATTTCGTCATAGCTGATGTCGATTTCGACGAGCGGATAGCGTTGCAGAAACTCTGCGATCACCGGAGTCAGGCAATGCCTCCCAAACGTCGGCGTGACGGAGACCTTGATCAATCCCTCCGGATGCTCCGGGCTGCGCCGCACATCCGCGACGGCTTCGTCGAGCTGACTCAACAATGGCGCCACCCGTTGATAGAACTGGCGCCCTTCGCTCGTGAGGCTCAGCTTGCGTGTGGTCCGGTTGAAAAGGCGCACGCCCAGTTCACGCTCCAGCGCGGCAATGCTCTTGCTTATGGCAGGCGGGGTGACCTGGAGGCGGGTTGCCGCCGCGATGAAGCTGCCGCAGCGGACGGCCTGAACGAAAGGCTGCAGGTTCCTAATTTCTGGCATCGTCAATTTTTCGGGCAATACCAACGCAGCAACCACAGCAAACCATCAGTTCATGGTCCTGCAGTTCGTATTCACGCTTTGAATTGTTCTCTTGCCCCATGCCTCTTCCAGATCGACCGGGCGGCCCCGTCTATTATTCGTAAATTAGAACGACATTCAAAAATGTATGTCGAACCATGGCCGACGTCAAGTCCGGATACGCCCGATGCGGCCTACGTTCAACAATGTGACCAGGGTTCATCCGCAGTGCACCGCGGTGGAACAAAGGCGATATGCTGGCGGCACGCCAATATCGAAGTCATATCGAGCCATGGAATTGCGGCATCTCAGACACTTTGTTGCGGTTGCGGAGACCCAGCACTTCGGTCGTGCGGCAGCGCGTCTTGGCATGGCGCAGCCGCCGCTCAGCCAGTCGATCATGCGGCTGGAAGAGCAGCTTGGCATCAAGCTCCTCGAACGCACGCCGCGCGGCGTATCCCTCACGCCCGCTGGATCCGCGTTGCTCGCGGAAGCCAAGCCGCTGATCGCGCAAGCGGAATTAGCCGAGCGCCGCGTACGCCAGGCAGCCGACGAACTGGCGAGCCTGAGCGTAGCGTTCGTGCCGATGTGCGCGCTACGCATCATGCCGCTAGCCATTCAGGCGCTGCGCAAGCAATGGCCGGGTGTCGATGTGCGGTTGATCGAACGCGGTAGTGCCCTAACAGTCGCAAGTGTAAAAAACGGTAGCATCGACCTCGGCGTGGTTGTCACCAGCGCCGCGGACGTCTCGGGTCTGGAGAGCGTAGTCATCGAGCGTCTGCGTGTGGTGGCCGCCGTTCCGGCGAAGTGGCCTGTGGCGACGCAGCGTTCGATTCGCATCGCGGATCTCGCGCGATATTCGCTCATCATGTTCCCTCAGCAAATGTCGCAACCGCTATTCGCTGCGTTTGAAGCAGCGCGGCGCGAGGAGGGTTTGTCGCCACGAGTTACCCAACAAGCTCGCCACCCCTATACGATGCTCAACCTCGTTGCTCACGAACTGGGTGTCGGTTTGATGCTGGACTCGGCGCGATATTTGCCCGTGGAAGGGGTTGCTTACGTCGATATCGAGGATGTTCCCGCGCCGGGCGAAACAGAGGTTTCGCTGGTGTGGGCGGATAGGCCTCACAAGCCGTATCACCGTTCGATGCTCGACATCATCCGCGAAATCGCGTCGCCGCCCGGGACGTGATGCGCACAATCGCGTCGACGAGCTGATTCGTTTCGGCTGCTCCTCGCGTCATTCGGTTTCGCGTTCACCTTGACACACCAAGGTGGCGTGTTTATGTTTACGAATGACGTTCACAAAATAACCCGCTCGCATGGCGAGCCAAAGGAGGAGCAGTGAGTACGAATGTGGCGAGTCTTTTCAGTCTCGATCAGAAGGTCGCGGTGGTAACAGGGGCCGGTTCCGGTATAGGCCGTGAGACGGCGCTGTTGCTGGCGTCGGCCGGCGCAGCCGTGGTTGCGGCGGATCTGAACGAGGAAGCGGCGCAGGAGACGGTCAAACAAATCGAAAGCGCGTCCGGTAAGGCAATCGCAGTCAAGGTGGACATCGGCAATGAATCTTCGATTCTTGCGATGTACGAAACCGTTCAGGCGAAGCTCGGGCGTCTCGACATTCTCGTCAACAATGCGGGTATCTACCCGAAGACGCCCTTCGTCGAAACGTCGGCCGAGAAGTGGGACAAGGTTCTCGGCGTGAATCTGCGCGGCACCTTTCTCTGCATGCGCGAAGCGATCAAGCGCATGCAAGCGGCCAGTAACGGTGGATCCATCATCAATATTTCGTCGGTGGCATCGCTACAGCCCGTGATTTTCGACAACGGCGATTACGGCGCATCGAAGGCGGGCGTCAACAATCTCACCAAGGTGGCCGCTCTCGAATTCGCACCGGACGGAATTCGCGTGAACGCCGTGCTACCCGGCGGCGTGGCAACCGAGGGCGCGGCTGCATCGACCAAGGTCCACCAGGCAAGCGGCCCAATTACACAGCCCGGCCGTATGCCCCTGGGCCGCATTGGCGTCGCCTCCGATATCGCGCGTGCCGTGCTGTTCTTCGCATCGCCTGCATCGGATTACGTGACCGGCCAGCTTCTGGCTGTCGACGGCGGCTTCCAGGTTTCCTGATCGCTCACCAGCGGCTCGTTATTTCGCGTTGCCAAGCCGCGTCGGTGACGCGGCTTAGGGCTGCATTTCGCTTCCCCGATTGAATTCGACCCGTTGCGCACGCTTAGCCGCGTGCGTTGCGTGCGCTCGCGCATGCATTGCACGCTACGCCCCGGCGGCTAGTGAAAACACCGACGCAATTAATTGAACGAGTTGTTGCATAACGGGACCCTGTCACCTAGGATGTCCTCATAGAGGCGCCGCGAAAGCGCCCGAGAGGCATAAGCCTGATCGGAGACATGCGATGTACCTTCTCGACAGCGATTTACGTGGTCCTCTCGCGGACTACACGTTCCACTATCGGCGCCAGCGTCCTGGCAGCAATCCTCCCTCGTCGGACGAATCCGATCGAGCAAAACAATCGAATCGGGCGGCGCGTGCGTTGGGTGCGATGGCGCTCCATATCTTCGGCAAGGTGCGCATGGAGGGAGCAGCACGATGAAGACGATCCCGGGCGAGCGCGCTCGAGAGGCGCGCAGGGTATGGCTTCCGCTCATTCTCTTATCGATATCGGCAGCCGCTGTCTGGCTGCTGCAACGCGACCTGCGGATCGAAGAGTTGGGGCGTTCGGCGCTCTTCGACGTCGTGATGACGTTTGCGGTGCTCGGTGCGACGGCATTCGCGGGCATCGTTGGATGTGCGATTGCGAGTCGGGCGCAAAAACATGAAACTGACTTGTCGACAGGCGAAGGTTATTGCTTCGTCGGCGCGGTGATCGGCGCAGTGGTGTTTTTTGTCGCCATGACTTACTAACGGTAGAACCATGAACGAAGAGCTGAGCGCACGCGTAGAAGCGCTGCTGGACAAGCAGGCCATACTCGAATGCGTGCACCGGTATTGCCGCGGAGTGGACCGCATGGATCGGGAGTTGACGCTGTCGGCGTACCACCCGGATGCAATCGACGACCACGGCGCATTCGTTGGGAATGCAGAGGAATTCGTCAACTGGGCCTTTGCGTACCATACCGAGCATCAACTCTCGCACCATCATATGGTGTTCAATCACAGCGTAGAGTTGAAGGGCGACGTCGCGCACGGGGAAACATACTGGCTTTTCTTCGGCGAGAACCGCGTCAAGCCGGACACGCTCGCGGTGGGGCGCTATATCGACCGCTTCGAAAAGCGCGATGGCGTGTGGGCGATTGCCGCCCGCGTTTGCATCTCGGAGGCAATCAACGAGCTCGCGCCGGCAGCAGTGCCCGCTGCCTGGCGGGAAATCCTGATGAGCAATGGTGTCAGTTCTCGAAACCGTGAAGACGTTTCTTACGAGCGGCCTCTTGTGACACGTCAGCCCACCGAGGTCTAGTGGCTTGCATGAGCGTCGGGTGACGCCTGCGACAGATTAACGAGCATGTCATGAAAGCCAACATCGGCAGGGAGCCGACGTTGGCTTTCAGCTATTTGGCAACGGCATGATCGTACTGTGGCCCACAATCGACAGAAACTCGCGCCGCGTGGACGGGTCGTCACGAAACGCACCCAGCATACGGCTTGTCACGAGCGACGCACCGGGTTTATGCACTCCGCGTGTGCTCATGCACTGATGCGCGGCTTCGAGGATTACGGCGACGCCCTTGGGTTGCAGCACGGTGTTCAGCGCATCGGCAATTTGAACGGTCATCTTCTCCTGAATCTGCAGACGCTTGGCATAGACATCGACGAGGCGCGCGAGTTTGGAAATGCCGACCACGCGATGCTCAGGCAGGTAGGCGACATGCGCGCGCCCGATGATAGGCACCATATGGTGCTCGCAATAGCTCTCGAAGCGGATGTCCTTTAGCACCACCATTTCGTCGTAGCCATCCACTTCGGAAAACGTCGTGGCGAGAATCTGCATCGGGTCGGATTCGTATCCCGCGAAGAACTCGCGATACGCGCGAGCGACGCGCGCGGGCGTTTGAATGAGGCCTTCTCTTTCCGGGTCGTCGCCCGCCCATCGGATGAGCGTTCGCACGGCTTCTTCCGCCTGATCCCGCGTGGGGCGAACCGACGTTCCCTCGGCGCCAATCCCGTTGTCTCGCTTGTTCATCAACTCTCCTGATCATTCATGCAGCGTGTGATCCGACTCGGTGCGCGTGTGCGGCACACTCGTGTCGGTGACGTGAATAAAGTGTATATAATTGCACGATGTTCGTAAATACAAACGCACGCAAGCTGCACTCGAGAGGCTGCACGCATGGCAAGCAGGTTGCACTTACATCACAGGATCCGTACATGAAGACGCGCATTACAGAGTTGCTGGGGATTCGATATCCCATTGTTCAAGGAGGCATGATGTGGGTGGGCCGCGCGGAACTGGCCGCCGCCGTCTCCAACGCTGGCGCGCTAGGCACCATTACGGCGCTCACGCAACCTACGCCCGAGGCGCTGCGCAACGAGATTGGCCGCGTCCGATCGACGACGGATCAGCCGTTCGCCGTGAACCTGACCATACTGCCAACGATCAAACCGGTTCCGTACGATGAGTACGTGCAAGCGATCGTGGAAAACGGCGTGAAAGTCGTCGAGACTGCGGGACGCAATCCCGAGCCGTATATGCCGGCGTTCAAGGCAGCGGGAATCAAGGTCATCCATAAATGCACTTCCGTGCGTCACGCGGTGAAAGCCGAGGCATTGGGGTGCGACGCCGTGAGCGTGGACGGATTCGAATGTGCCGGCCACCCGGGCGAAGACGACGTGCCCAATCTCATTCTGTTGCCGGCAGCCGCTGCGAAACTGCGCATTCCGATGCTTGCATCGGGCGGCATCGCCGACGCACGCGGCATGGTCGCGGCACTCGCGCTGGGCGCGGACGGCATCAACATGGGCACGCGATTCATGGCCACGCAGGAAGCGCCGATTCATGAGAACGTTAAGCGCAGGTTAGTCGAGAACGATGAGCGCAACACGGCGTTGATTTTCCGCACGCTGAAAAACACCTCGCGCATTTTCAGGAATTCGGTTGCGGAGAAAGTGCTTGAACTCGAATACAAGGAAGGCGCAACGTTCGCAGATCTCAAGTCACTCGTGAGTGGGGAGCGCGGCAAACGCATGTACGAGACAGGGGATACGGAAGACGGAACGTTTCCGGCTGGTCTCGCGATCGGGCTCATCGAGGATATTCCCACCTGTGCGGAACTCGTGAGCCGCATGGTCGCTGAGGCACGCGCACTCATTCACGGCCGGCTGACCGCGTTCGCACAAGAGCGCTGAGCGCCCGCTAAGGCACGCTAAGGCACGCTAAGGCCCCCTTCGAATACGGCTGCCCGCGCGCGAGTATCAAGCGCGTGCTGGCATCCGGCCTGGTTCTTCAAACGTCACTCGCTCTGATTCAATGGATAACCCCCTCGCGCCGAGCCCTAAAGGCGTTCGAAGACAGCCGCGATACCCTGGCCACCACCGATGCACATCGTCACGAGCGCATAGCGGCCACCGCAACGGTGCAGTTCGTGAATCGCTTTCACTGCAATGACGGCGCCCGTTGCGCCAATCGGATGACCGAGCGAGATGCCCGACCCGTTTGGATTCACCTTCGCGCTGTCGAATTCCAGCTCCTTCGCGACGGCGCAAGCCTGCGCGGCGAAGGCTTCGTTCGCTTCGATCACGTCGAGATCCGCCACGGTCAAGCCCGCGCGCTGCAACGCCTTGCGTGTGGCAGGCACCGGGCCGATGCCCATGTATTGAGGATCGACGCCGGCGTGGGCCCAGGAAACGAGCCGCGCAAGTGGACGAAGGCCGCGTTGCTCGGCAGTGCGGCGCGCCATCAGCAGGACTGCCGCGGCGCCGTCGTTGAGGCCCGACGCGTTGCCGGCTGTGACCGTACCGTCCTTCTGGAATGCCGGGCGCAATTTGCCGAGATCGGCGGCGGTCGTGCCGGGCCGCACATGCTCGTCGGTATCGAAAGCGCTCTCGCCCTTTTTGGTGCGGAGTGCCACAGGCACGATCTGTTCGCGGAAGCGGCCATCGTGAATGGCTCGTGCGGCGCGCCGGTGCGACTCGACGGCGAGCTGGTCCTGGTCGTCACGGGAAACACCGTACTTCGTCGCGACGTTCTCCGCGGTCACACCCATATGGCAGGCGCTAAACGGGTCGGTCAGTGCGCCGACCATCATGTCGATCAGGCGGATGTCGCCCATGCGTGAGCCCCAACGCGCTCCGGTGGCCACATAGGCTGCGCGCGACATGCTTTCCGCGCCTGCGCCGATGGCGATTTCAGTATCGCCGAGGGCGATAGCCTGGGCGGCGGAAATGATGGCCTGGAGGCCGGAGCCGCACAACCGGTTGAGCGTCAGCGCTGGAGCGTCCGCGCTGACGCCGCCCTCGAGCGCGGCGACGCGCGCGAGATACATGTCGCGAGGCTCGGTATGGATCACGTTGCCGAACACCACGTGGCCAACATCGCCACCCGGCAAATTCGTGCGGTCGAGCAATGCACGTACCACTGTCGCGCCTAGCTGCGTAGGCGGAACGCTCGCGAGCGCACCGCCGAAATCTCCAATAGCCGTGCGAACGGCAGCGGCGACGACAACCTCATCCGACATGATGGCTCCTTGGTCCGGAGATCGCTTACGATCCACGTGCAGTGTTTTACAATGTGAATGACGTTCATAAAGTAGCGCATTTTCTAAAGTGTGTCCACGTGATTGTGCAGTGCGCAAGGTTGCGAGCGTCCTGCGTATTTCGCGGGTCATTCGTGCCGGATTCCGGAGGTCGGCATCAGGCGATTCTGGTGGGTCACAACCAATAGACGTGCGTTCGATTTCACGCTATGCTGGTTCACAATGATGATCGGCGTTCAATTATTGGTCAGTCTCGGTGCGCAAAATCTTAGCCGCCGAATGGCGATGCAAGTGTCAGTGGGACGTGGCTTGCCAGATAACAACAGGACGATTCAGATGGATGCAGGTACGGCTTCGCACGACGCCCTGATGGATGTGCCGTTTCGCCCGATACGCCTCGGCAGCATGGATGCCATCGTCGAGCGAAGGCCCGACGGAAGCGTGGTGTATGAACTGAGGGAAGGGCTTGAACCCTATCCCCTGCGCTTGACGCAGCGGCTCGAACACTGGGCGAGCGTCACGCCCGAGCGCGCGTTGCTCGCGCGGCGTACGCCAGATGGCAAGTCATGGGAGTCGCTCACGTATAAGCAGGCGTTCGACGGTGCGCGTGCACTGGGGCAGGCGCTGCTCGATCGAGGGTTGTCCCCGTCTCGTCCGTTGATGATTCTTTCGGATCGGGGATTTGAGCACGCGCTCTTCGCCCTTGCCGCATTGCACGTCGGGGTTCCCTATATTCCCGTAACGCCTGCGTATTCGCTTCTGTCACAGGATTTTTCGAAGCTCAGGCAACTCGCGGCCGTGTGTACGCCTGGCCTCGTCTTCGCGGATGACGGTGCGCAGTATGGCCGCGCATTGCGCGAGGTATTCGGCGACGTAGAGAGTGTCGTCGTCGGTCCGTTGCCAGAGGGGCGTGCCAGTTCGCGTGTAGCAGACTGGCTGAAGACGCCGGTGACCGCCGATGTCGACAAGGCGTTCAATGCGGTCGGTCCGGACACCGTCGGCAAGATCATGTTCACCTCGGGTACGACAGGCGCACCAAAGGGTGTGATCTACCCTCAGCGCATGTTGTGCAGCAATCGCCAACAGGTCGCACAGGTGTTCGCGTTTCTTCAGGACGGGCCGCCGGATCTCGTCGATTGGCTGCCGTGGCATCACACCTTCGGCGGCACCCATAACTTCGGCATGGTGTTGTACGGCGGCGGCACATACTACCTGGACCCCGGCAAGCCAACGCCGGAGGAAATCGGTCCTACTGTGCAGGCATTGCGTGAAATCGCGCCGGTGGTCTACCTCAATACACCCCAAGGGTTGGCCTCGCTCATTCCGCATCTTCGAGCCGACAAGGCACTGCGCGAGAAATTCTTCAGCAAGCTCGCGCTGATCTACTACGGCGGCGCAAGTCTGCCGAAGTACATCTGGGCCGAACTCGACGAACTCGCCGTACGCACTATCGGCCAGCGCGTGCTCATCATGTCGGGGATCGGCGGCACCGAAGCAGGCCCCACGCCGATGTCGGCTGCCTGGGATCCGCGGCGCGAGGCGATTGCGGGTTTGCCTGTGCCCGGCGTCAAAGTGAAGGTGGCGCCGGTCGGAGAGAAGCTGGAAATCCGCTTCTTTGGCGACTGCGTGACGCCGGGGTACTGGAAAGATCCTGAGCGTACCGCCGCCTCGTTCGACGAGGAGGGCTATTTCCGCTCTGGTGACGCTGCAACGTTCATCGACCCGCAGCGTATCGAACTCGGCCTGCGCTTCGATGGCCGCATCGCCGAAAATTTCAAGCTGTCCACGGGCACGTGGGTCAACGTTGCCGACTTGCGCTTGCATGCGCTGAACACTTTCGGTCCGTATGCGCGCGACGTCGTCATTGCGGGTCAAGACCGCGATTACCTGACCGCACTCGTATTCCCCGACGTCGAAGCGTGCCGTGCGCTTTGCGACGACCTTCACGACTCGACGCCGGATGTCGATCAGATCGTCAACAGCCGTGGCGTGCGGGCGTTCTTCCAGAGGGGCGTCGACCAGCTCGCTGCGCGCTCCGGCGGCAGTTCGGCCCGTATCGCGCGCATTGTGATCGAAAGCGAAGCGCCCACACTCGACAACGGTGAGTTGAGCGCGAAGAGTGCGATCAGCCAGCGCAACGTGCTCGAGCGGCGTCGCGGCGTCGTGGATGAGCTTTATCGCACGCCGCCCACGCCGCGCACGCTGGTCGGCAATGCGGGCGCAGCCGAATCAGATCGAGTTCAACGTACCGAAAACGCCGGAAGCTAAACACTATGGATTTTCGCGTAGCCCCCGCCGACATTGCGTTCCGTGAAGAAGTCAGGGCTTTCCTCAGAGATCACCTGCCGGCCGATATGGCTTTTCGCGGGCAACAGGGCTTTCTTGCAGGCGACGACGATTCCCAGCGCTGGACGCGCATTCTGCACGAAACGCGTGGATGGTCGGTGCCGCATTGGCCCGCTGCCTACGGCGGCACGGGGTGGACCGCGATGCAGCGTTATATCTTCGAAGAAGAGTGCTATCTGGCGGGCGCGCCCGCGCAGAATCAGGCGGGTGTATCGCTCGTCGGGCCCGTGATTTGCGAATTCGGCAATGAAGAACAGAGGCGGCGTTTTCTTCCGCCGATTCAGCGGGGGGAAGTGTTCTGGGTGCAGGGATTTTCGGAGCCGGGCTCGGGCTCCGATCTCGCGTCGCTGCGTACGACGGCGGTTCGCGATGGAGATCACTACATCGTCAACGGACAAAAGATCTGGACGAGCTTCGGCGCCTATGGTCAATGGAACTTCGTGCTGGTGCGCACGGACAGCGAAGCGAAGCCGCAAAAGGGCATTTCGTTTCTGTTGCTCGACATGGCTTCGCCGGGTGTCACCGTGCGACCCATTGGGTCGCTCGACGGCTGTCATCACCTGGCCGAAGTGTTCTACGACAACGTGCGCGTGCCCGCCGAAAACCTGATCGGGGAAGTGAACAAGGGCTGGGGATATACGAAGTTTCTGCTCTTCAACGAGCGGGCGTTCCTCGGCGCCGAAGCCCCGGCGCTCAAGCGCTATCTGCGCAAAATCCGGAACTACGCGTCGCGCGAGCGCGTGGCGGGCAAGCCATTGATCGAGGACCCGACATTTGCGGCGCGTCTCGCGCAGCATGAGCTGGAAGTTCGGGCAATCGATATGGCAGTGCAAAAGATTCTGCATCAAGGGATAGACGAGCGCAGCGGCGGCATGGCGATCGGATCCATGCTCAAGGTGCGAGGCTCGGAACTTCACCAAAAGATCACGGAGATGTTGCTGGAGGTGATTGGCGACTACGGCGCCGTGTTCTATCCCGATCCGAATGAGGAGCACGCGCTGCGCGATGCCTCGTTTATCGGGCCCGAATACGCGCCGGGCCTCGCTGCCGAAGTGTTCTACCGGCGCGCTTGCTCGATCTATGGCGGGACGGCCGAGATTCAGCGCAACATCATTGCAAAGGCGATGTTCGATCTGTGATGTCGCGTCGATCTACGATCATCCGTCGATCGCCGTTACGGGCGACCGCATTAATTGCCGATAGAAAGAGGGTGCAGCATGGACTTCGAGTTGAGCGACGAACAGCGGATGTTGCAGGAAAGCGCGCAGCGCTTCGTGCAAAAGAGCTATACGTTCGAACATCGCAGCAATCTGGCTTCGCAAGGCGGCGGCTTTTCGCGGGAGACATGGCACGCGCTTGCAGAGATGGGCTGGCTTGGGATAGCGGTGCCGGAGGAGATGGGCGGGCTCGGTTTCTCGGTGGTGGAAAGCGCCATCGTGGCCGAGCAGATCGGGCGCGCACTGATGCTGGAACCCTACGTAATGTGTGGCGTGTTTCCGGCTTCGCTCGTCACGCACTGCGGGCGCGAAGGACAGCGCGAAACCGTGCTCGGGAAAATCGTCTCTGGTGAAACCGTTTATGCGGTTGCGCACAGCGAACGCGAGTCGCGAGGCCAGGTGCATTACGTCACGGCCACCGCGAAGAAAACGGCCGACGGCGCCTGGCGCCTGGACGGCTACAAAACGCTCGTGATCGGTGCGCCCGTTGCCGATCGCCTGCTCGTCGTTGCTCGCACTTCGGGAGCGGCCGGTGACAAGCACGGTATTGGTATTTTCCTCGTGGATCCGAAGCAGGCGGGGGTGACGCTCAAGACGTGCGCGCTGCTCGACGGCACGCCGTCGGCCGACCTCCTGCTCGAAGGCGTGCTCGTTGCCGATTCCGATGTCGTGGGCGAGGCGGCCCGCGCCTTCGAGGGACTGCAACGCGCAGTCGACGAAGCCATCGTCACGCTTTGCGCGGAACTGGTGGGCGATATGGAAGACGCCATCGAGCTCGCATCGGAATACCTGAAAACGCGCAAGCAGTTCGGCGTTGCGATCGGCAGCTTCCAGGCGCTGCAGCACCGCATGGCCGACATGGCGATCGATGCGATGCAGGCGCGAGCGACCTTGCATCGTGCATTACTGGCGCTCAGCGAGGACAGCGAAAAGCGAAGCGTGGAAATCTCGGGGTGCAAGGCGCAGACTACTCGCAGCGCCAGGTTCGTCACTCAGCAAGGCATCCAGTTGCACGGCGGGTATGGCATCACGAACGAATACAAGGTCGGCCATCACTATCGCCGCCACCTCGTGCTCGACGCGTTGTTCGGCAACATGGACTATCACCTGAATCGCTACGCCCGCCAGATACAACACGAGGCATTGGCCGCGGCGGCTTGAATCCCTATCGAGGCATTGTCATGGACGCAACGAGAGCCGATCTGCTATGCACGACGCGTGAGGACGCCGTGCTCACGCTGACACTGAACAGGCCCGAGGCTCGCAACGCGCTGAACCTTGCATTGACTGAAGTGCTCGTCGATGCACTAAACCGGTTCGAGGCCGATGAAAACCTGCGCGTGCTGATCGTGACGGGCGCCGATCCCGCGTTTTGCGCCGGGCTCGACCTGCACGACTTTTCCGCGCCCGATGCGCCGCGCGCGCGCGTCGCGGAAATGATCGACATGTGGCCGCGCATCACCAAGCCGGTGATCGCGGCCGTGAATGGCGCTGCCGTTACCGGCGGACTCGAGCTCGCGATGGGATGCGATTTCATCATCGCCTCCGAGCGCGCGCGCTTTGCCGACACGCACACGAAAATCGGCGCATTGGCCGGTGGCGGTATGACCGCGCGGCTGCCGCATATCGTGGGCCCGCGGTGGGCCAAGCAGTTCAGCTTCACGAGCGAGCCGATCGACGCGGCCACGGCTTTGCGCATCGGTCTCGTGAACGAGGTGGTCGCCCACGATCAGTTGATGGAGCGCGCAGCGGCGCTTGCGAGGACGATCGCGAGCCGGCGCCCGGAGCTCGTCGCCACAGTCAAGCACGTGATCGATCAGGGTGCGCTAGCCACGCTCGAAGAAGCCTTGCGTATCGAGAAGGCGGCATTGGCGGAACGAAAGCAACGCGGCAGCATGGCGTGGCAGGTGCAGAACTAGTCGTTCTGTCGAACAGAGCTGCGTAACGCGGCGCAGGCGCGTCGACTCATTCAACGACTTCGCCCTACGGCGGCTAACATGACGAATCTCTACGGCCTTCCAGACGACATTCAAGTGAGGGCCGACGGCGGCCTGCGCATCATCACGCTCAACCGACCCGACGATCTGAACGCGTCAACAACGGAAATGCTGTTTAGTTATCCGAAGCTGTTCGCTGCGCTGGCCGAGGATCCCGAAGCGCGCGTTGCCATTCTTACCGGCGCGGGACGGGCATTCAGCGCGGGCGGGGACATGAACCATTTCGTCAAGACGCTTGACGACCCCGCGTTTGCCCGGCGCGTACAAGAGAACGCGCGCCAGACCATACACGGTTTCATCGACGTGCCGATTCCGGTCATTGCGGCGGTCAACGGTCCTGCGGTGGGCTGGGGAGCAACGATGGCCACGCTCTGCGACATCGTCCTGATGTCCGGGAAGGCGTTTCTGGCCGAGCCGCATATCAATATCGGTCTCGTCGTCGGCGATGGAATTTCCGTCGCGTGGCCGCTTTACACGAGTCTGCTACGGGCGAAGGAGTTGATCTTTACGGGCGATCGCATCACTGCGCAGCAGGCGGTCGAATACGGACTCGCCAACCGCGTCGTGGACCCCGAAAAGCTGATGGACGAGGCCCTGGCGCTTGCCGAAAAGCTGCTCAAGCAACCGCGTCACGCGCTGCGCGAAACGAAGAAGCTGATGAATCTCCACCTCCATCGCAGTGCCGCGCAAATGCTCGACACGACGCTTGCGCGGCAGCTTGCGGCGACGCTCAGCGATGAGCATCACGAGATTGCCTCCGCGTTCGTCGCCCAGCAGAAGCGCAAACAAGGCTAATTCGACAAGGTGATTCTCCTTCATCGGCACACCATTCTTATGTGGAGTATGCATGCGCTCTTCGCTTTTCGACTTGACCGATAAGGTCGCCATCATCACGGGATCGAGTCGCGGCATTGGGTACGCCAGTGCGCTCGGCATGGCGGAGCATGGCGCAAAGGTCGTCATCTCCGGCCGCAATGCCGACGCCTGCGAAAGCGCCGCGCAAGCAATCAACGAACAGATCGGCAGCCGCGTGGCCATGCCATTTGCCTGCAACATCGGACGCAAGGCCGAGTTGCAGAATCTCGTGGACGCTGCGAACGGCAAATGGGGCAGAGTCGACATCGTGATGGCCAATGCGGCCATTCATCCGTGGGTTGGATCTGCCCTCGATCTGCAGGACGAAACGTTCAACAAGTTCATGCAGGTCAACGTGCAAAGCAATATCTGGCTCGCTCAGATGACCGTGCCGGGCATGATCGAGCGCGGCTATGGCCGCTTCGTTTCCGTGGCATCGGTGGTCGGCCTTTTCGGCGACGCCGTGACGGGAACCTACGGCCTCACCAAGGCCGCCGACATGCAACTGGTGCGAAACCTCGCGATGGAATTCGCGGCGAAGGGCGTGACGGCCAACTGCATTGCGCCAGGCACATTCAAGACCGAGATGGCGCGATCGCAGTGGGAGGACGAGGCGATGGTCGAATGGTACCGTGGCCGCAATCCGTCGCAGCGCTTCGGCGAAGTCGAGGAAATCGCCGGGCTCGCCGTGCTCCTGGCGTCGCCCTCGGGCGGCTATATCAACGGCCAGACGATCGCAGTGGACGGTGGCCACACGATCTCGTTTCGCTGACTTGCGCGAGGGAACCGCATCGTGCGCCCCCAAATATTCAAGACGCGAATCACCGATCTGCTCGGCATTCGGCACCCCATTCTTTGCGGGGGTCTCGGGCCACGCGTGTCCGACGCCCGGTATGTCGCGGCGGTCGTCAATGCAGGCGGCATGGGGTTCATCGTGGGTGCGGGCTTTCCCGACGCCGACGAATTTCGCAACGAGTTGCGTACCTGTCGCGAACTTGGCGGTGCGAAGAACTTCGGCGTCAATCTCTACATATCGCGGCAAGCGGGCGGTGTGGAGCGTGTCAAACAACAGATCCGCATTCTGATCGAAGAGAAAGTCGCTTGCGTAGAAACGGCGGGTGCGAGTCCGGAAGCGGTCGTGCCCGTGCTCAAGGAGGCGGGCATCAAGGTTTTGCACAAGGTGCCCGCTGTGCGCTATGCACACACGGCGGTGCGGATGGGCGTCGACGGTGTGATCGTCGTCGGCAACGAATGCGGGGGACACCCCGGCATCTATCAGATCGGCAGCATCGTGCAGGCGGCGCAGGCGCCGCAGGAAGTCGGTTTGCCCGTTGTGATCGGCGGCGGCATCGGCACCGGTCGTCAACTTGCAGGCGTGCTGGCGATGGGGGCCGAGGCTGTCATCATGGGCACGCGCATGATGGTTGCCGAGGAGCTGTGGATTCATCCCGAGGTCAAGGCGAAAGTGGTGGCGGGCGACGGCAGCGAGAGCGTAGTGGTCAAGTCTGCGATCCGTGATCACCATCGCGTGCTGCGCAACGAGAGCGCGGAGGCGGTCCTGGAACTGGATCGCGCGCAGGTGACCGAATTCGAGCAATTCCGTCCTCACGTGATGGGCGCGCTCGCACACGATGCCTACGTGACTGGCGACACCCGCAAGGGCATGATCGACTACGGCCACGCGGCGGTCTTTGCCGATGCGGTGAGGAACGTCGAAGCCATCTTCGACGAGATGATCGACGACGCGGTAGCAGCGTCGAACCGGCTGGGCAAACTAATGGTGTAGAAAGTCGTCATGGCGACGATAGAGCGTGCAGCGGGCCTGACAGGTCCGGTACACGTGGCGCCTGGGCTACAACCTCACGCGTAGTTTCAGCAAGTACCGAGCTTCGGCGCAGTGCATCAGGCGAAAAGAGGGCGACGCCGAAACTGAGCATCGCCCCGCGTGCTTTTTTCCGCTTACTTCACGTACTTGCGGAACTCCGGCTTGCGCTTTTCGCGGAACGCATTGCCGCCTTCCTTCGATTCGTCCGTGTCGTAATACATCGCGAGCGCCTGCATCGCGAACGCACCGATACCGCGAATATTTTCGGTGTCGATATTGAACGAACGCTTCGCCAACGCGATCGCGGTGGGGCTCATCTGCAGGATTTCGGCGCACCACTTCTTCGTTTCGGCGTCGAGTTGCTCGGGGGGCACAACCGCATTGATGAGACCCCAGTCGAGCGCTTCCTTGGCACTATATTTTCGGCACAGGTACCAGATTTCGCGCGCACGCTTCTCGCCGATGATGCGCGCGAGATACGCGGTTCCGAAGCCCGGATCGACCGAACCCACTTTCGGGCCGACCTGGCCGAAGATCGCGGTTTCGGAAGCGATCGCGAGGTCGCAGATCGTCACGAGCACGTTGCCGCCGCCGATCGCGTAGCCGTTCACGCGTGCGATGACCGGCTTCGGAATGTCGCGGATGATGCTTTGCAGTTCCTCGATCGGCAGGCCCACCGTGCCGCGGCCGTTGTAGCCGTCGCCCGATTGATCACCGCCCGTGCAGAATGCCTTTTCGCCGCTGCCCGTGAGCACCACGACGCCGATATCCTTGTTCCAGCCCGCAACACCGAAGGCCTTGATGAGTTCTTCGCACGTGTTGGCGCTGAACGCGTTGTAGACGCTGGGGCGATTGATGGTGATCGTTGCGACGCCATCCGCCTCCTTGTAGATAATGTCCTTGAATTCCATGTCGTGTTCCGATGTCGTTTGTTGTTGAACAGGTTTGTGTCGCCGTTTAACCGGCCATCGTCAGACCGCCGGACACACTGATGACCTGGCCGCTGATGAAGGCGGCATCGTCGCTCGCGAGGAAGGCAACCGTGCCGGGGATATCGCCCGGCTCGCCCATGCGTCCGAAGGGCACGGCCTTCACGAGCGCCGCCTTGATGCGTTCGCCTTTCTCGCCTTGCGCGAGGTTGTCGAGCAGCGGGGTCGCGGTGGGGCCGGGGCAAACGACGTTGACGGGAATATGCTGGCGGGCCATTTCGCGCGCCATGGTTTTCGTGAACGCGATGAGTCCGCCTTTGCAGAACGAGTACACCGCTTCCATCGAGGAGCCCACGCGCCCCGCGTCCGACGAGATATTCACGACGCGGCCACGACCACGCTCGGCCATGCGCCGCAGTACGGCATGGTGCATGTTCAGCGGCCCGTACAGATTGATCGCGACAACTTTGTCCCAGAACGGCTTCTCGGTTTGCAGGAAGAACGAACCCATGTCCCAGCCCGCGTTGTTGACGAGCACCTCGATGGGGCCGAGTTCTTCCTCGACTCTCGCCACTGCCGCATGCACGCCCTCGTGATCCGTGATGTCGACGCGGTACGCACGCGCCTTGCCGCCCGCCGCCTCGATTTCCGCCGCGACACGCGCCGCGCCGTCTTCGTTCAGGTCGAACAGCGCGACAGTCGAGCCTTCCTCGCCGAATCGTTTGCTGATGGCGGTTCCAATTCCGCCTGCGGCGCCGGTGACGACGACGACCTTTTCCTTGAGCCCCTTCATTGATTCCCTCCGTGATATGCGAGGCGCTTTCGCGCCAGTTAGTCTTTGCTCAGCGCTTCGGTAACGGCCTCGCCTTTTCCCGTGGCACGGGCGAGGAGCGCGCTGGCTTCGCTTGCGCTGTAGCCCGCTTCGACCAGGACTTCGATGCTGTGCTCGCCTAGATTCGGCGGGAGATAGCGAACGTTGCCGGGCGACTCGGAGAAGTGCACCGGGATCGAGGTCATGACCATGTCGCCTTCGGTCGGATGAGCGAAACGCTGGAAGAAGCCGGTCTCCTTGATGTACGCGTCGTCCATCAGGTCTTTCAGGTCGCGCACGGGGCCGTGCGGCACGTCCGCCGATGCGAAAATGGCGTTCCATTCCGCCGTGGTCTTGTTGAGGATGGCGTCGCCGACGATGCGGTACAGCTCGTTGATGTTGCGCATGCGCTCGGTCATATGGCAGAAGCGCGGGTCGTCGAGCAGATGCGCCGCATCGATCGCGCACAGCACACGGCGCCATTGCTCGTTGTTTACCGCGAGCAGGCAGATGTGCCCGTCCTTCGTCGCGTAGGGCCGGCGATGCGGCGAAAACATGCGCGGATAGCCAAGACCCGTGCCGTCATTGGAGCCTAGCGCGCCTTCCCAAAGATGCTCGAACAGATTGAATTGCAGCATCGTCTCGAACATCGGCACGTGAACGAGTTGACCGAGGCCGGTACGCTCGCGGTGAAAAAGCGCCATGCCGATCGACGACGCCAGCACGTAACCGCAGAACTTGTCGACGATCACGGTGGGGAAGTAACGCGGCGAGCCGTCGGCGTCGCGATTCATGGCGGCAATGCCGGTTTCGCCCTGGATCACGTCGTCAAAGGCGGGGCGGTCCTTGTAAGGGCCGTCGATGCGATAGCCCGCGCCCGACGCATACACGATGCGCGGGTTGCGCGCCCGCACCGCTTCGTAGCCAATACCGAGTCGGTCGGCGGCGCTCGGACGCATACTGTGCACGATGACGTCGGCCGTCTCGACAAGCTTGAACAGCGCTTCACGGCATTCGGCCTGTTTGAGGTTCAGGACCACGCTCCGCTTGTTGCGGTTCATGATCGTATAGAACACCGCCATGTCGGGGTTGCGGCCGGGACCGTTCTTGCGGTTCTGGTCGCCTTCGGGTGGCTCGATCTTGACGACGTCCGCACCCATGTCGCCCAGCAGCTGCGTGGCGACCGGACCAAGCACGTTGATGGTCAGGTCGATCACGCGGACACCGGCTAACGGGCCCGTAGCCCGTTCGAGGGGTTGTTGTGGATTTTCCATGCTCAGGCCTTGTATTCTTTGCCCTTCACGAGTCTGAGCGGCGTGTACACCATGACTTCCGTGCCGTCCTGCTTGATCACGCGGTTACGCGTGCGTACGAGACCAAGTCCGGGGCGCCCGTTGCTGGGCCGGCATTCAATTACCTCGCATTCCACATGAATCGTGTCGCCGACGTAGGTGGGGCCCTTGATATCGAGCTCCATGTTGAGGAACGCGAAGCCGACGCCCTGCATGGTGGCCTGCGTAAGCAGCCCCTCCATGAGCGTAAACACGAGCGCCCCCGGCGCGACACGCCCCTTGATCGCCGACTGCTCCCTTAGAAATTCGGTGTTGGTAAACAGCACTTCCAGCATGCCGGTCACGGAAACGAAATTCACGACGTCCGTTTCGGTGACCGTCCGGCCCACAGTCTTGAACTTGCGTCCAACGGGCAGGTCCTCCCAGTGGATACCCAAACCAACCGTTTCGATGTCTTCCATTGCCTGTCCTCTCTTGTTGTCGCTCGCTTGTTAGCTCGGCTGTCGTTTTCAGTTCTTCTTGATGCGGCCCAGCACGTTGTCCGCGACGATGTTGCGCTGGATCTGGTTGGTGCCTTCAATGATCTGCACCACTTTCGCGTCGCGGAAATAGCGGTTGATCGGGTACTCGTTGGAGATGCCGGCCGCGCCGAAGAGCTGCACGGCGTCGGTCGCGACCTTCATGGCGACGTCCGATGCGAACATCTTCGCCATCGCAGCCATTGGAGCAAGTTCGCGTCCGCTTACGCCCGCGTCGACAAGCGACGCGGTGCGATAGACAAGTTGGCGCGCGGCTTCGGTCTGCGTAACCATGTCGGCGATCATCCAGCGCACGCCCTGGAAGTTGCTGATGGTCTGACCGAACGCTACGCGATCCTGAATGAACCTGACGGCGTGATCGATCGCACCCTGCGCGATGCCGACCGCGCGCGCGGCAACGATGGGGCGGCTCGTGTTGAGCGCTTCCATGGCCACCTTGAATCCCTGGCCGCCTTCCGGCCCGAGACGATCTTCCGCGCGAATGAAGGCGTCGTCGAAATAGAGGGGGCAAGACGCTACGCCTCGCGCACCCATCTTGTCCTCCTCATTACCGATCGTGAGGCCGTGCGTGTTGCGATCGACGATGAAGAGATTGATCCCCAGCGGCTGCCCTTCTTCATCGAGCGTCTTTGCCGCGACGAGAATGAAGTCGGCGATATGCGAGTTCGTGCACCAGATTTTTGAGCCGTTGAGCACATAGCCGCCGCTCTTGCGGCGCGCTGTGGTGCGAATGCCGGATACGTCGGAGCCGCTTTGCGATTCGGTAATCGAGAGCGCGCCGCGCAATTCGCCGGATGCGAGTCCGGGCAGGAGGCGTGCCTTCTGTTCGTCCGTGCCTCCTTCGAGAATGGCGCCAAAGGGGGTCCATTGCACCACCAGCAAATAGCCGGTGTTGTAGCAAACGCGCCCAAACTCCTCGACGGCGATACAGGCCGACATCACACTGCCGGCGCCGCCATACGCTTCCGGAAACGGCAACGTGAAAAGGCCCAGTTCCTTAAGCAGTGCGTACATGTCATGCGGATACTCGGCCGTACGGTCGATCTCGTCGGCGCGCGGTGCCACACGCTCCCTTGCGACGCGACGGATGAGATCGCGGATCTGAACCTGGTCGTCTGTTAGTTCGTATGTCACTTCTAGCTCTCTTGCTGGCGGTTATCCGGATCGGGCCCGGATTCGTCTTTCGGAGCGGGCCAGGTCGTCCCCGCTGACCGCTCCCGAATCACCCCGGCCTCTTCAAAATATTGAACAATGTTCGATAAAGTAAACGATGGATCTGGTGGCCGTCAAGCGCAGAAACCGGCTGCCGCGGGTTTGTCCGAGGTGCGTCCGGAATTTCGCCGGGATGTAGTGTCAGCCTTGTGGGGCGGGGCACGACAGGGCTTTCCCACCGTTGACAGCACGCTTCCGATGCGTTTAATATTTGGAACAGTGTTCGGTTATTTGTTCCATTTTGGCCCGACGTCGCGGCTCGATTTGCGGGAGCCATAAGGCAAAAACGATTTGGAGGAGCGGGGAATGGACTCTCTTTGTCCTGAAGTCGATTATCAGAAGTTTCTGGCCGAGGGCCGTTTGATGATCCAACGCAGCCGCAGCAGCGGCCGCTATGTGTTCTATCCGCGCGTAGCCGAGCCGGTTACCGGGGCGCGCGATCTGGAGTGGGTCGAGGCGTGCGGGAAAGGCACGGTTTATTCCACCACGGTCGTGCGCCAGAAGTCGCCCACGCCGAGCTACAACGTCGCAGTAATCGATCTGGAAGAAGGTGTGCGCATGCTCAGCTGCGTTGAGGGCGTCGAGCCGGAGGCCGTGCGCATCGGCATGCCCGTGCAGGCGAAGATCGTCTACCGGGGGGATGCGGCACTGCTCGTGTTCGAACCAGCCTGACGCCCGCTAACCCGCAACCGGCCGTCAAGAGCCGGTCGCACCTGATGAAAGGTAGATCGAATGGAATTCAACTTGCGCGGGCGTACCGCACTGGTGGCAGGCGCCACCTATGGGATGGGGGAAGCACCTGGGTTGTCGTCGATGGACCTTGCTGCGCGCGCTTGCGTCGACGCGCTGGCCCAGGTAGGACTCACGCCCGGCGATGTGGATGGCCTGTTCGTGTGTACGCCCGATGACATGCTCTCGGCTCTCACGTTCGCCGAATACCTCGGTATTAACCCGAAGTTCACCGACAACAACCGAAGCGGCGGCTCGGCTTTCGAGATTTACGCGCATACCGCGGCAATGGCGTTGTGTACGGGACAGATCGACGTCGCATTGATCGCATACGGCAGCAACCAACGCAGCGCGGCGGGCAAGCTCGTGCAGTCGTCGCGCCCCTCGCCGTGGGAGAGCCCGTATAAGCCGATGAATCCGGTGTCGTCTTATGCGCTCGCGGCAGCGCGGCATATGCACCAGTTCGGCACGAAGCGCGAACATCTGGCCGAGGTGGCTGTCGCCGCGCGCAAATGGGCGCAGCTCAATCCGGATGCCTACGTGCGCACGCCCTTGTCGATCGATGACGTGATGGGCGCGCGTCTCGTATCCGACCCGCTTTCCGTGCGCGATTGCTGCCTCGTGACGGATGGCGCGGCGGCCGTAGTCATGGTGCGCGCCGAGCGTGCCCGCGATCTGACCGACAAGCCCGTCTATCTGCTCGGCGCGGCCTCGGCCACGTCGCACCGCGAAATCGCGAGCATGCCCGATCTCACGGTGACTGCCGCAGCGCAATCGGGCCGGCGCGCGTATGAAATGGCGGGCGTGAAGGCAAGCGATATCGACGTCGCGATGCTGTACGACGCATTCACGATCAACACTATTCTGTTCCTGGAAGACCTCGGCTTCTGCGCCAAGGGCGAAGGCGGCCGCTTCGTTGCGGACGGCGCCATCGCGCCGGGCGGCCGGCTCGCGGTGAATACCAACGGCGGCGGCTTGTCCTGCGTTCACCCCGGCATGTATGGGCTTTTCCTGATTGAGGAGTCGATGCGGCAACTGACGGGTCGCGCCGGCGAGCGCCAGATCCCGGGCGCCAAGCTGGCCATCGCGCACGGCAACGGAGGCGTGCTCTCAAGCCAGGCCACGGTGATTCTCGGAACA
Organism: Paraburkholderia sp. CNPSo 3272; assembly: GCF_024206495.1. Lineage (GTDB taxonomy): Bacteria > Pseudomonadota > Gammaproteobacteria > Burkholderiales > Burkholderiaceae > Paraburkholderia. Next base: position 37,857 of record NZ_JAMBPQ010000018.1, read on the forward strand.
GAAGAAACCCTGTAAGACACGCCGGCCGCCCAGGCCACTGTCAACAGCTTTGCATGGGAGACGGACAGATGAGCGTAGAGACCGGCAGCGACGCGACAGAGATCGTCCAGGTCCAGCAAGACGGCGCAATTGCGACCGTTACATTGAATTACCCCCAACGGCGCAACGCGTTTTCATTGAGGATGCGCGAGTCGTTGTATGCGCAACTTTATCGACTGATGCATCACGAGGAAAGCTGCCGCGCGATCGTCCTGACCGGCGCGGGCAACACGTTTTGTGCGGGCGGCGACATCTCGGAGATGCAGGCGCGCAAGGTGCTCGAGTACCGGCAACGCAATGAACTGCCGCTCGGTATCTTCAGACTGATGGTCGAAGGCCCGAAGGCGGTTGTCGCCGCTGTCGAAGGGTTTGCGTTCGGCGCAGGCCTCTCGCTCGCAGCGGCTTGCGACTACGTCGTCACATCGTCGTCCGCGCGCTATGCAAGCGCGTTCGTGAAAGTCGGGCTGCTGCCCGATACGGGGCTCTACTGGTCGCTCTCGCAACGCGTGGGCGGTGGCCTCGCACGTGAGCTCATGCTGAGCGCGCGCGAGTTCAACGGCGTCGAAGCCGGCGAGACCGGTTTCGCGAACCAGGTCGTCGAGCCCGGCGAGGCGCTGAACGCGGCCTTGAAGGTGGCGCAACAGTACGCCGAATTGCCCTCGGTCGCCACCGCGCATCTGAAGGCCGCGCTCGCGAGGGGCATCCGCACGCTCGACGAAGCGATCGAAGCCGAAGTCAACCTGCAGCCCATCCTGCGCCGCAGCCGCGAACACGAGGAAGCCGTGAGCGCCTTCATGGAAAAGCGCAAGCCGGTGTTCGTGGCCGACTGAAGGGAGCCAACATGAGCGAAAAACAAACGGCAGCAACCGAAACGGCGCTGATCGAGGTGACCCGCGAGGGGCCGGTCGCGATCGTGACTTTGAACAATCCGCGACGCCGCAATGCAATGGGGCGCCAGATGCGCCAGTTGCTGCGTGACACGGTGCATCGTCTCATGGTCGACGACCCTGAGTCGCGCGCAATCGTCCTCACAGGCGCGGGCGAGCATTTTTGCGCGGGTGCGGACATCTCCGAGATGACGAAACGCACGATCCTGCAAAGCCGCGAGATCCTGGCGGAATCGTGCGTGGTGGTGCGCGAAATGCAGGCGGGTCCGAAACCCGTTGTGGCGGCGGTGGAAGGCGTGGCCTTCGGCGCCGGACTTTCGCTTGCCGTGGCGGCCGATTACGTCGTCGCAGCGTCGAGCGCGCGCTTTTGTGCTGCGTTCCTGCGTGTGGGGCTGATTCCGGATACCGGCATTCTGTGGACGCTTCCAAAGCGCATTGGCATGGCCCGCGCGAGAGAGATGCTAACGCTCGCCACGGAGATCGACGGCAACAAGGCCGCGGCGATCGACCTCGCAAACGAAGCGGTGGAACCGGGCGCGGCGCGCGCCAGGGCGATTGAGGTTGCACTCGGCCTCGCGGCCCTGCCGCCGCTTGGCGTGGCGCTGCTGAAGGAATCGCTCACCAATGCCGCGACGACCATGGAAGGCGCGCTGCGCGCCGAAATCGACTATCAGCCCATTCTGCGTCAGTCGAAAGACCATCAGGCTGCCTGCAAGGCATTTATGGAAAAGACCACGCCGGTCTTCACCGGTGAGTGAGCGCGGAGACCCATGCGATGAGTAACGAGCAGAAGGAAGTGGCTGCGGGCACCGACGAGGTCGTGCAGGTGCGCCGTGAAGGCGACGTGAGCGTTGTCACGATGAACTATCCCGAGCGTCGCAATGCGTTCTCCATGAAGCTTCGGCTCGCGCTGACCGAGGTGTTTCAGCGACTCATGAACGACGACCCCGACACGCGCGCCATTGTGCTGACGGGCGCGGGCGGTCATTTTTGCGCGGGCGGCGACCTCTCGGAAATGCACGCCACCACGCCGCCATTGCTCGCGCTGCGTGAGCGCATTGCGGTGGGCGTGCGTCTTTTCAAGCTGATTTATACGGGCACGAAGCCCGTCGTCGCGGCAGTGGAAGGCGCGTGTTACGGAGCAGGGATCTCGCTGGCTGCTGCCTGTGATGTCGTGGTCAGCGCCGATACGGCGAAGTACTCGTGCGCCTTCGGCAAGGTAGGTCTGCTGCCCGACACCGGGATTCTCTGGACGCTGCCGCAAAAGGTGGGCGGCGGCAAGGCGCGCGAATTAATGCTGAAGGGGGATGTCATCGATGCAGCCACGGCGCGCCGTATCGGTCTCGTCAGCGAGGTGGCAGCGAGCGGACACGCGCTCGAAGCGGCTATCGAGGCCGCGGCCCGTTTCGCGAGCTATCCCCCGGTTACGCTGGCGCTCCTGAAGGCGAGCCTCGTCAACGCGGGCAACTCGATCGAAGACGCCTGCCGTCTGGAAACCGACTTGAATCCCCTGACCCGTCAAACGAGCGATCACACGGAGGCCGTGAAGGCCTTTATGGAAAAGCGCAAGCCGGTTTTCACGGGCGCCTGAAGCCGCCGTTCTTCATTGCTGTCTTTACTGGAAGTTCAATGCCTATGTTTACGCCTGACCTGCTGAAGAACAAAAGGATCCTGATTACCGGCGGTGGCACGGGGCTCGGCAAGAGTATCGGTCGACGTTATCTCGAACTCGGCGCCGATCTCGTCATCTGCGGTCGCCGCAAGGAAGTGCTCGATGCGACGGCCGACGAATTTCGCGGCGTGGTGCCTGGTGCACGCGTTACGACGGTGCAGGCAGACGTGCGCAGCGCGGAATCCGTCGAGGCAATGATGGACACGATCTGGCAGGACGGCCCGCTCGACGTGCTGCTGAACAATGCCGCGGCCAATTTCATCGCGCGCACGGAAAGCCTTTCGGCGCGCGCGGTGGACGCTGTGCTCGACATCGTGCTGCACGGCAGCTTCTATTGCACGATCGCGGCGGGCAAGCGCTGGATCGATGCGGGCCACGCGGGCAACGTGATCAGTACGGTGTCTACGCCCACGATGACAGGTTCGGCCTTTACGGTGCCGTCCGCTGCGGCGAAAGCCGGCGTTCTGGCGATGACCCGCAGCCTCGCGGTCGAATGGGGCCCGAAGGGCATCCGTCTGAACGCGGTGGCGCCCGGACTTTTTCCAACGCCCGGTGCTTGGGAGCAGCTGTATCCGCCGGGCTCGCAGGTCGAACCGCAGGAGCGCTCCGTACCGCTGCGGCGCTTCGGCGATCACACGGAACTTGCCGATCTCTATGCGTATCTGGCGTCAGACGGTTCCGGCTACATCACCGGCGACATGATCGTGATCGACGGCGGCCGCTGGATGCAGGGCGTTGGCGGCCCGACTTTCCGTGCGATGCAGGACTGGACCGACGAACAGTGGGACGCCATGCGCGCCCATGCGCGCAAGGGTTGAACGATGGGTCCGCTCGCAGGAGTCCAAATCATCGAATTGGCCGGCATCGGGCCAGGCCCCATGGCCGCGATGCTGCTAGCCGACCTGGGCGCGACGGTGTTGCGCATCGAGCGCCGCCAGCCGGTCAAGCTCGGTATCGAGCGCCCGCTGCGCTACAACCTGTTGCTGCGCAACCGGAAGACGATCGCGCTCGACCTGAAAGACGCGGAGGCCGTAGAACTCGTTCTTTCTCTTGTGGAGCGCGCCGACGCGTTGATCGAAGGCTTCCGCCCCGGCGTGACGGAACGTCTTGGACTCGGTCCGCAGGTTTGCCTCGAACGCAATCCAAAGCTCGCCTATGGGCGCATCACGGGATGGGGGCAAGACGGCCCGCTCGCGCAGTACGCGGGGCATGACCTGAACTACATCGCGATCACCGGTGTGCTCAACGCGATCGGCCGCCGCGATCAGCCGCCGTCGATACCGTTGAACCTGATCGGCGACTATGCGGGCGGTTCGCTGTACCTCGCGATGGGGCTGCTCTCGGCGATCCTGCATGCGCGTAACGGCGGCTCAGGCCAGGTCGTGGATGCAGCGATCGTCGACGGTACGGCCAACCTTGCCACCACGTTCTTCGGCATGCAGGCAGCCGGTATCTGGCGTGACGGGCGCGGGACGAATATCACGGACTCCGGATCACACTTCTACGACGTATACGAATGCGCGGACGGCAAGTGGATCACCATCGGTCCCATCGAGGACAAGTTCTATCTGGAACTGCTGCGCCTGCTCGATATCGACCCGCGAACGCTCGGCGCCCAACTCGACGAAAGCAATTGGCCCGCTGTGCGCGCGTTGTTCGCGTTGAAGTTCAAGAGCCGCACGCGCGAGCAATGGACCGCGTTACTCGAGCATTCGGACGCGTGCTTCGCGCCGGTGCTGTCGTGGACGGAGGCGCCGGAGCATGCGCATCTAAAGGCACGCGGCACGTTCATCGAAGTCGACGGCATCGTGCAGCCTGCTCCTGCGCCGCGCTTTTCCGCCACTGAGCCCGCGAAACCGACGGCGCCCGAAGCCCCCGAGGCGGCGACGGTCGACGCCGCGCTCGCCGCGTGGCTCGAACCAGGCCACATTGGCAAGCTGAAAGAAGCGGGAACGCTGGCCTGAGCCGCACACGGCAGGCGACCCAAAAAACGAAACGAGACACTCATGGATCTGCGATATACCGACGAGGAGCTGGCGTTCCGCAATGAGGTGAGAGCCTTCTTCAAGGAAGCGCTGCCCGCCGACATTCGACGCAAGGCCACCCGGGGACAGCGTTATTCGGCGGCCGACCTGCGCCGCTGGCAGCGCATTCTCTACGAGCGCGGCTGGGCGACGCCCGCGTGGGACAAGGCGTGGGGCGGGACCGGCTGGAGCGCCGTGCAGCAATACATCTTCAAGGAAGAGCTGCACATGGCGCCTGCGCCCGAAACACTGTCGTTCAACGTGAACATGATCGGCCCGGTGTTGATCGCGTTCGGCAGCGAAGAGCAGAAGCGTCACTTCCTGCCCCGCATCGCGAGCCTCGAATACTGGTTTTGCCAAGGTTTTTCCGAGCCCGGCGCGGGTTCGGATCTGGCCGCGCTGCGAGCCCAGGCGGTTCGCGACGGCGATCACTATGTCATCAATGGGCAGAAGCTCTGGACCTCGACGGCGCATCACGCGGACTGGATGTTCTGTCTCGTGCGCACGGATTCGAGCGGGAAGAAGCAACAGGGTATTACCTACCTGCTGATCGACATGAAGACGCCGGGCCTGACGGTGCGCCCGATCATCACGATCGACGGGCACCACGAAACCAACGAGGTGTTCTTCGACAACGTGCGCGTGCCGGTTGCGAATCGCATTGGCGAGGAAAACAAGGGCTGGGACTACGCGAAGTATCTGCTCGGCAACGAGCGCAGCGGCATTGCGCGTGTAGGTGTTTCGAAGATGCGGGTGCGGCACGCAAAGGACCTCGCGAAGCGCGTGCCCTGCGGTGATGGGGTGCTGTGGGACGACACGCGCTTTAGGGAGCGCGTTGCGGCCGTGGAAGTGGAGTTGAAGGCGCTGGAAATGACGCAGATGCGCGTGATCGCCGAAAGCAGCGCGCACGAGAGCCATGTGCCGGACCCCAAGACCTCGATCCTCAAGATCAAGGGCTCGGAACTCCAGCAACTTTCCGCCGAACTGCTGCTGGAAGTCGCTGGCCCGGATGCGTTGCCGCTCGATATCGACTTCCTGCGCGGTCTTGGCGACGCCGTTCGCGAGCCCGAATGGGCGCTTACGATCGCGCCGAACCACTACTTTGCGCGTCACGTTTCGATTGTGGGTGGTTCCAACGAGATTCAGAAGAACATTCTCGCCAAGTCGGTATTGGGACTTTGAGCGACGGTCGAACAGCGGAGAAGCATGGGCTATGGACTTTGATTTCACCGATGAGCAACGCATGCTCAAGGATAGCGTCGAGCGGCTCGTGAAGGACGAGTACGGTTTCGAGCAACGCGCGAAGTACCTCGCGCAGCCGGATGGCTTCAGCCGCGCGCAATGGGCGCGCTATGCCGATATGGGGCTGCTCGGTCTTTCGTTCGACGAGGAATACGGCGGCAGCAACTGCGGTCCGGTCGAAACGATGATCGTCATGGAGGCGCTGGGCCGCGCTCTCGCGGTCGAGCCGTACCTCGCAACGGTCGTGCTGGGCGGCAGCTTCGTGCGCCTTGGCGGCAACGCGGCGCAATGCGCGGCGATTCTGCCGCAGATTGCACAGGGCGAACTGCTGATGGCGTTCGCGCACAGCGAAGCGCAGTCGCGGTACGACCTGGCAGACGTGGCGACCACTGCGCGGCGCGAAGGCGACGCATGGGTAATCGACGGCGCCAAGCGCGTGGTGCTGCACGGCGGCAGCGCCGATCTTCTCGTGGTGTCCGCGCGTGTGGCAGGCGGCAGGCGCGAGCGTGACGGCATCGGCCTGTTCGTGGTCAGGAGCGATGCGGCGGGCGTGGCTCGCCGCGCATATCCGACGCAAGACCGGCTGCGTGCGGCAGACATCGACTTCTCGGGCGTACGCGTTCCGGATAGCGACGTGCTGGGCGTGGCGGGTGCCGCGTTACCGCTCATCGAGACGATCGTTGCGCACGCAATCGCTGCGGTGAGCGCGGAAGCCGTTGGCGCGATGGCAGCCGCGCACGAAGAAACCGTCGAATATCTCAAGGTTCGCAAGCAGTTCGGCGTGCCCATCGGGTCGTTTCAGGCGCTCCAGCATCGGGCGGTCGACATGCTGGTCATGGTGGAGCAGGCGCGCAGCATGGCGCTCTTAGCGACCATGATGAGCGAGGAACCCGATGCGGGGGAGCGCGATCGCAGCCTGTCCGCCGCGAAAGTGCAGATCGGACGCTCGGGCCGCTTCGTCGGCCAGCAAGGCGTGCAACTGCACGGCGGCATCGGGATGACCGAGGAGTGCAAGATCGGCCACTACATGCGACGCCTGAGCGTGATCGATATCCAGTTCGGCTCGACCGAACATCATCTGACCCAGCTCGCCAATGCCGGCGGGCTGATCGATGCCCAAGCGTGAGCCGCGTATCCAGCCAAGTATACGGAAACCATTCATGAGCCGAATTACCCCTCCCGATCAATATCAGGAACTGCGCGACGCGCTGCGTGACCTCTCGAAGGAATATCCCGATGAGTACTGGCGCCGCATCGATCACGAGCGCGTCTACCCGGAGGCGTTCGTCGACGCGTTGACGAAAGCCGGATGGATGGCGGCGCTGATTCCTCAGGAGTACGGCGGTTCTGGCCTCGGGCTGACCGAGGCGTCCGTGATCATGGAGGAGATCAACCGCAACGGCGGCAACTCCGGGTTCTGCCACGGTCAGATGTACAACATGAACACGCTGCTGCGCAACGGCTCGGAAGCGCAAAAGCGCAAATATCTGCCGAAGATCGCGAGCGGCGAACTGCGCCTGCAGTCGATGGGCGTGACCGAGCCGACTACCGGAACTGACACGACCAAGCTGAAGACCACCGCCGTAAAGAAAGACGGCCGCTATGTGGTCAACGGCCAGAAGGTGTGGATTTCACGCGTGCAGCACTCGGACATGATGATTCTGCTCGCGCGCACCACGCCCTTGTCGGATGTGAAGAAGAAGTCGGACGGGCTGTCGTGCTTCCTCGTGGATCTGCATCACGCTATCGGCAACGGTCTGACCGTGCGGCCGATTCCCAACATGGTCAATCACGAGACGAATGAACTCTTCTTCGACAATCTGGAGATTCCTGAAGAGAACCTGATTGGCGAGGAAGGCAAGGGCTTCAAGTACATCCTCGACGGGCTCAACGCCGAGCGTGCGCTGATCGCGGCCGAGTGCATCGGCGACGGCTACTGGTTCGTCGATCGCGCGTCGAAATACGCCAGCGAGCGTATCGTCTTCGACCGGCCGATCGGGATGAATCAGGGCATCCAGTTTCCGATCGCCGAGGCATACATCGACGTGCGCGCGGCCGATCTCATGCGCTACAAAGCCTGCGAGCTGTTCGACAACCATCAGGCATGCGGCGCGGAAGCGAATATGGCGAAGCATCTCGCCGCCACGGCTTCGTGGAAGGCGGCGAATGCCTGCTTGCAGACGCATGGCGGCTTCGGTTTCGCCTGCGAATACGACGTCGAACGCAAGTTCCGCGAAACGCGGCTTTATCAGGTGGCGCCGATTTCGACGAACCTGATTCTGTCCTACGTCGCCGAGCACGTGCTCGACCTGCCGCGTTCATTCTGAACATCGAGGGGATCTCATGCGCTTCGAGACCATTCTGTACGACGTAAAGGACCGTATCGCGACGATCACGCTCAACCGTCCTGAACACATGAACACCTGGAACGACCAGGTGGCGACGGAGGTGTACGAGGCAATGCAGGCGGCGGGCGCGGACCGCGGCGTGCGTGTCATCGTCTTCACTGGCGCGGGGAAGGCCTTTTGCGCGGGCGGCGATATTCACAGCTTCGGCGGCGACCCCGCCGCGCTCATGACCAAGCTGCCGCGCCCGTTCGACATGCGCAAGCGCGCGGACTGGCAGACGCGTTGTTCGTATTACCCGGCCATTCCGAAGCCGGTAATCGCCATGCTCAATGGCTCGACCGTCGGAATCGGCCTGATTCACGCGCTCTTTTGCGACATCCGGTTCGCATCGGAAGACGCCACCATCACCACGGCATTCGCGCGCCGCGGTTTGACCGCCGAATACGGCATGGCGTGGATACTCGCGCGCCACGTGGGCCAGGCGCATGCGCTCGACTTGCTGCTCTCGGGCCGCAAGATCAAGGGGCGCGAAGCCGAGCGCATGGGACTCGTGAATCGTGCGATCCCGGCGGAGAAGCTGGTCGAAGAGACTTACGCCTACGCGCGCGACATGGCTGAGTACTGTTCGCCGCGCTCGATGCGCATCATGAAGGAGCAGGTCTGGGACGTGCCTTTCCAGACTCCCCACGAGGCGGTCATGTCCGCGGGGCTGGACATGCCGATCGCCAACCAGTGCGATGACTACAAGGAAGGCATGGCGAGCTTTCTCGAGAAGCGCAAGCCGAACTTCACGGACTACTGAGCACCCACAGGACACCCTCATGCTGAACTACGAAGTCGTCAAGAACTGGCCTATCGAAGATGTCACGCAGACGTACAGCGAGCGCGACGTCATGCTGTACTCGCTGGGCATCGGCTTGGGCGCAGACCCGCTGGATGCCGGCCAACTGCGCTACGTCTACGAAAAGGACCTGCAGGCAATGCCGACTTGCGCGGCCGCGTTCGCGTGGCCGAGATCGTGGATGCGCGACGCGCGTACGGGCATCGACTACCTGAAGCTCGTGCACGGTGAGCAGGACGTCCGTTTCGTGCGGCCGATGCCGGTTGCCGCGACCATCGTCAGCAAGACGCGCGTGAGCCGCATCTCCGATAAAGGTCCGGGAAAGGGCGCGATCGTCGAGCTCATGCGTGACATCGTCGACGCTTCGAGCGGCGAACAACTCGCCGAAGTCCGCCAGGTGTCGTTTCTGCGTGGCGACGGCGGATTCAGCGCGGAGTCGGGCGTGAGCGACGTGCCGCCCGAAACGCTTCCGTCGGTGCCGGAGCGCGCGCCGGATGCGGAATACGTCTTCGCCACCGGTGCCCATGCCGCGTTGATCTATCGCCTTTCGGGCGATGCCAATCCACTGCACGCGGATCCTGAGGTGGCGTCGAAGGCAGGGTTCAGCCGGCCCATTCTGCACGGCCTCGCGACCTATGGCATGGCAGGCTACGCCGCAATTCGCACCTTCGCGGGCAACGATGCTTCGCGTCTGAAGCGGCTCGCCTTGCGACTGACTTCGCCGGTATATCCGGGCGAAGAAGTGCGCTTCCAGTTCTGGCGGGATAGCGACACACGCCTGCGTCTGCGCGCACGCGTCGACGCACGCGATGTGGTGGTGCTGAACAACGGCATCGTGGAAATTGCCTGAAACCGCGCCTGGCAGCGCCGACGCGCTTCGCCGGGCAGCGACTGGAGCCTGACGAATGGACCTGAGAGAGAGTCCCGCCGAAAAAGAATTTCGCGCCACGGTGCGCGAATTCGTAGCGACGCATTTGCCTGACGACATTCGTGATCGCGTGCTGAACTTCCGCCATGTGCCGCGCGAAGATTATGTGCGCTGGCAACGCATTCTGGCCGGGAAGGGCTGGGGCGCACCCGCATGGCCCGCGCAATTCGGCGGCGCCGCCTGGAATGCCGCGCAGCGCAACATTTTCGACGAGGAATGCTTTACCGCGGGCGCGCCGCGCCAGATGCCGTTCGGCCTTTCGATGGTCGGACCGGTGATCCAGAAGTTCGGCGCCGAGGCGCAGCGCGAGCGGTTCTTGCCGCGCATCATCTCGATGGAGGACTGGTGGTGCCAGGGTTATTCCGAGCCGGGCGCGGGTTCGGATCTGGCCTCGCTCAAGACGCGCGCGCAGCGTATCGAGCGTGACGGTCAAGCTTGCTACGTCGTCAACGGCCAAAAGATCTGGACGTCGTTCGCGCAATGGGCGAACTGGATTTTCTGTCTCGTCCGCACGGATGGGAGCGGCCGCCCGCAGGAAGGCATCTCTTTCCTGCTGATCGAAATGTCGACGCCCGGTATCACGGTCAGACCGATCCGCACGCTGGACGGCGGTCACGATGTCAACGAAGTGTTCTTCGACAACGTGGAAGTACCGGTGAGCAATCTCGTCGGAGAGGAGCATCGCGGCTGGTCGATCGCGAAGTATCTGCTCGGACACGAGCGCACCAATATTGCCGGACTTGGCAACTGCAAGCGTTTCATGCGGCGTCTCAAGGAGATTGCGAGCACCGAGTGCAAGCACGGCAAACCGCTCATCGAGGACGTGCGCTTTCGCGATCGCATCGCCAAGGTGGAAATCGATTTGATCGCTCACGAATGGTCGCTTCTGCGCGTGGTTTCCGCCGAAACCGCAGGGCGTCCCATCGGTCCGGAAGCTTCGGTGCTGAAGATTCGGGGTTCGGAGATCCAGCAGGAACTCACCGAGCTGATCATGGAATGCGCAGGTCCCTATGCAGTGCCTTTCGTAAGCGAAGCGCTGGAGGCGGACTGGCGCGGCGAGACCGCGAACGGTGAACTGCTCAACGCGCTGGCGGCGCACTACCTGGACTGGCGCAAGATTTCGATCTACGGCGGTTCGACCGAAGTGCAGAAAAACATCATCGCCAAGCAGGCGCTCGGCATCTGAGGACACGCCATGGACTTCACGCTGGTTGAAGAGGAACAGATGCTGGCCGACGTGGTCGGTCGCTTCGTCGAAAAGGAATACGACTTTGAGGCGAGGCGCCGTCTCGCCGCCACGTCGCAGGGCTGGTCGGATGCGCATTGGTCCACGCTCGCCGAAATGGGCGTGCTCGCGCTGAACGTGCCGCAGGACCACGGCGGCCTTGGCACGGGCCCGGTCGAGACCATGCTCGTGATGGAAGCCTTCGGCCGGGGACTCGTGCTGGAGCCGTTCGTTTCGTCGGCCGTGATTGGCGCGAAGCTCATCGGGCGCGCGGGACACGAGGCGCGCAAGGCGGAGCTGCTGGCCGGCATCGCCGACGGCAGCCTGAAGACCGCGCTCGCGACGCTCGAACCCGGCGCGCGATTCGATTTGTGGAACGTAGCGACGAGGGCCGAAGCAACGCGTGACGGGTACATCCTCAACGGCCGCAAGGGCGTCGTGCTGCATGGCGCCTGCGCGGACATTCTGCTCGTTTCGGCACGTACCGCAGGCGAGCAGGCGGACAGGCACGGCATCACGCTCTTCGCCGTCGACGCGCGCGCGCAGGGTGTGGGCGTCAAAGGGTTTCCCGCACTGGACGGTCAGCGTGTCGCGGAAGTGGTGCTGAACGGGGTGCGAGTCGACCAACAGGCGGTGATCGGCGCGATCGATCAGGGTTACCCGTTGCTCGAATGGACCGTCGATCAAGGCATATTCGCGCTGTGCGCCGAAGCCGTGGGCGCGATGTCGCGGCTGAGCGAACTGACTTTCGAGTATCTGCGCACGCGCAAGCAGTTTGGTTCGCCCATCGGCAAGTTCCAGGCGCTGCAGCATCGCGCTGCCGATATTTTGACCGCGGTGGAGCAGGCGAAATCGATCGTCTATTTTGCGGCCGCCAAGCTCGGAGAAGACGATGACGTCGCTGCCCATCGCGCTGTGACCGCCGCGAAGGCGCTCATCGGGCGCAGCGCGCGCTTCGTCGCGCAGCAGGCGGTGCAGCTTCACGGTGGGATGGGCATGACGGACGAGCTGGCGGTGGGTTGGTATGTGAAGCGCCTCACCTGCATCGACATGATGTGGGGAAACACCGAGCACCATATCGAGCTATACGGCGCGTTCCTATAACCGCGGCTCGCACAGTAACAAGGAAGATTCATTCGGCCCTGCATAGCGGTCAATTCGAAGAAAGGAGACAAACTTATGTCAGCAGATCATGGCGCGACTCCGGAGCTGGCGCCGGTACCTGCGCACGTTCCGCCGGAACGGGTATTCGATATCGATATCTATCACCCGCCCGGAGCGGAAGACGACTACCATCTTTCGCTCAAGAAGCTGCACGCCGAAGGGATTCCCGACATGTTCTGGACGCCTCGCAACGGCGGGCACTGGATCGCAACACGCGGCGACGACATCTATCACATCCTCAAGGACTACGAGAACTTCTCGTCGAAGCAGCTCACCGTGCCGCTCGTCGAGCATCAGCCGTTGCCGCCGATCTTCTTTGATCCTCCGCAGCATACGGCGTATCGTGCGTTGATCGCGCCCGCATTCATGCCGCAGGCGATCAGCAAGCTCGAAGAAAAGGCGCGCGAAATGGCGATCGAGTTGATCGAAGACTTTTACCCGAAGGGAGAAGTGGAATTCGTCTCCGGGTTCGCGCAGCATCTGCCGATCGGCATTTTCATGAACATGGTGGCGCTGCCTGCCGAGGATCGCGAGTACCTCCTGAGCCTCGCCGACAAGATGGTGCGCCCGGTGGACGCCAGGGAGAAGCTGGGCGCGCTCGGCGCTATCTTCCAGTACCTCGGCGTTAAGATCGCCGAACGGCGCGCGAATCCGGGCGACGATCTCATCAGCAAGATCGTGAATTCGAAGATCGACGGGCGTGCGCTGACCGACGAGGAGATTCGCGGTCTGTGCGGGCTCGTGCTGATCGGCGGCCTCGATACCGTTGCGTCCGTAATGGGCTTTATCGCGAGCTTTCTGGCTGGCAGCCCCGTACATCGCAAGCAGCTCATCGACAATCCCGAGCTGACCCAAAAGGCCGTTGACGAGCTTTTGCGCCGCTTCCCGGTGGTCAACCAGGGGCGACGAATCACCCACGATTTCGAGTACAAGGGCGTGCAACTGAAGGCGGGCGATATGATCATCATGCCGACCACGCTGCATGGCCTCGACGAGAGAAAGTTCGACGACCCGCTCACCGTCGATTTCACGCGGCCCACGCCGATTCATTCAACCTTCGGCAACGGTGCGCATCGTTGTCCCGGCTCGTTCCTTGCGCGCGTTGAGCTGAAAGTTTTTCTTCAGGAATGGCTCAAACGTATTCCCGATTTCCAGATCAAGCCGGGCGAGAAGGCGGGTGTTCACGGTGGTGTGAACGGCACGCTGTACCACTTGCCTCTTGTGTGGAAGGTGGCCGGCTGAGCGTCCAGCTGCAGAAGGCGGTGCGCGCCGGCCGCTATCGACGCTGCGCGCACCTGCACCTTCAGGTTCATGGAGATGTTTTGCTCAGCGCGCGCCAGACGACCTTCATGGCGTGGCGGAATGCATCCCGTTCCGGTGTGTTCGTCTCCGACCTGCGGAGAAAGACGACCAGACCTTGCAGATGGGAAAGAAGCAGGGCGCCACGCAGCGTACATTCGGTCGACGCCAAATTTGGGTTGATTTCCGCGATCAGATCCGCCAGAAGCACCTGGAAATCCTCAGTGGATTTGGCCATCAGGGCATGGAGATACGGTTCGTGTTCAGCCAGGCTCCAGGTTTCCAGAACAAACGCGCTAACGCGATTGCCGCCGGGTGCCGTCAGCACAGAGAATGCCTCTTCGACGATCATGTCCAGCCGTGTCTCCGGTGGCCGGTGTTTGTCCTGCGTGATCGCCCGATAGTGTGCGAAATAGCGATTCGTGAATGCCTCGATCGTAGCCCGCAATAGTTCTTCGCGGGTGCTGAAATAGTGCTGCAGGGTCCTCAGCCGGATTCCTGCGTCGCTGGCGATGCGGCGTTGCGTGAATCCAGCGTTGCCTTCCGATGCGAAGACTTCGATCGCAACTTCAATGATGGCTGGCACACGTGTAGATCTGTTCCCCCGCCGCCGAGGCGCGTCCGCTGCCGTCTTGTCGAGGTCTGCCGATGAGATGGTCAGGTCTTTCATCTGTTGTGCTCTCCGTGGCATTTCCTGTCTTCGCACGCGTTGCAAGGGCGAGACGTATAAGACTGGAAACTGTTCCCGCCCCGATGCGTACGTCTTCCGGTTCCGGTCGCACGGCGGCGAGTTTGATCTGATGATACTCCTGGTCAGGCGACGAATAAATAATAGTCCGACGACTAATTAAGTCCAGATCACATGAGGCTCTCAGCCCACAGTATCACGAATACTACTAGAAAAAAGGGTAGATTTATCCATGTCGGCATTTCCCCTGGTACCGTCGGGACTTGATAATGGGTCCGCTGACTACTAATATTTAGTCACTAGACACATTTTCGGCTCCGCAGACGGATCCTCCTGCAACGGCAACCGGAGGATGAGGAACACGGGTGTCTGGGCAGACTGGTTCGGGCCTCCATTTGCGTTCGTGGGTGTGATCGTCAGAGGCGCACACAGAGCGGTTGAAGGAGCAGGGCATGAAGCTTGGAGAAAGTTCTTTGCGTGCGCTCATCGAAAAATGGTTCGCACCCACTGCGACCACCCCGGTGCACGTGAGCCGATGTACCTTCGCAAATTCGAGCCAGACGAGGTGTGTGCTCGCGCGGTCGTCTGCCTCGGACCAGAGGGACCTTTCGATATTCTTCTTTCGGCATGACGATGGGGCCTGGCGAGTGTTCCCTCCTGCTCCCCGAAAACCAGCAATGCACTTTAGCGCAGGAACGGGATAGCGGCGTGCGCAAGTCGCGGTCGACAGCCGGCATATATGGAAGGACTGCCAAGGAAAATGGCATAGTCGCGTAAGCGCTTCGGTCGCTCGCGCAATTCTTCCTTCGTTCGCCGTTGATTCGAAAGACTTAACGCCGCGTCGTCTGTGACGGGTACCGCGCACCGCACCGGGGCGGCGGTACCTGGCCGCGTCCGGCCTGCTTGTCGATTTGTGAACCGCCGCAAGCTTGTTGCGCGAAAGCCCCTTAGTTTTTGTAGCCCATGCGCCCAGGCGAGGCGGACCCCCAAATGCAAGCGCCGACAACCCTCGCTAGCACAACGCGCGCCGCAGGCAGGCGGTGCCGCGTCGGCCCAAGCATGCATGTACGTACCGAGTTAAGCCGATGACAAATATCGAACTCGCGTTTACCCAGGTTTGTGAACGGCGTTCGAAAAAATGTATCGCATAGGGGTGAGCGAGCGTTGACAGTCAGGTTTTGAGCGTTTATCTTTGCGAACAGCATTCGTATTCTGGTGATGCGATGGGCAGTACCCCTGGACGCGATGCGGACGAGGTAGGGAGGGCGGTTTCGCTTCATCGCCAAAAGTCTGCGGCAGTCCAATGGCTTTGGCCGTTTCTGCGGCAGTTCGACAAAGACAAGAGGAGACGCATGAAAAAGAAGAGTCTGAAGCCAAGTGCGATCAGCCTTGGCGTGCACGCAACCTGTATCGCCGCGGCGTGCGGATTGTGGAGCGCGAACGCCAACGCATTCCACTTTGATGTGCCGAACCCGGACATCGACATGGAATGGGATAACACCGTGCGTGCGGATTACGACATCCGGCTTCAGAACCCGGACCACTTCTACACGAACAGCCCGACCTACGACGAAGGCGATCTGTCGACGCCGAAGTTCAGCACGATCCAGGCGATGCTGAACCTCTACAGTGAATTCGATTTCAAGTACAAGGATACGTCCGGCTTCCGGATCAGTATGGACGCGTGGTACGACCCAACGTTCAAGAATCACAACACGAGCAATCCTGCTTTTCCGCCGAACTATCCTGACAACGCGTACACAAGCTACATCAAGAAGTACTACCAGGGGCCAAGCGCGGAGCTGCGTGATGCGTTCGTGTTCAACACGTTCGACCTTGGCGGTCACTCCGTCAACGTGAAGCTCGGCCGCACGGCAGTTACCTGGGGCCAGTCGGCGTTTGCTACGCTGGGTGGCGCCAACTCGGTGGCGATCGGCCAGGCGCCGCTGGACCTGATGAAGCTGACGCAGAGCCCGAGCGCTTCGCTCAAGGAAATCGTGTTGCCGACGGCTCAGGCCGACGTGACGACGAACATTACGGATACGATCACCCTCGGGGCGCAATACACCTTCGAGTGGAACCACGATCGCCTGCCAGAAGGCGGCACGTATTTCGGCGGGGCGGATCCGATTCTCTATGGCCCGCCGGTGGCCAGCTACACGACGATTCCTGGACTGGGCACGTTCGCGATTCCGCGTGTAGCGCCGACCAAAGGTCAGATCGGTGATATCGGTCTTGACGGCAAGTGGCGTGTTGATTCGCTGGCAACCACCTACGAACTGACGTATCGCCACTTCGCCATGAAGATGCCTTGGGCGGCCGTGCTTGTACCTGGCGCTGGGCCGCAACTCTTCCCGGGCACCAATCTGCCGGGAGTCACGGCGAAATACGGCAACGACGTCAACCTGATCGGTCTGGGCTTCAATAGCGCTATCGGCAATGCCGCCGTGGCTGGCGAAGTCTCATACCGCTGGAACATGCCGCTCAATGCAGTCAACACGACGACGGTCAACGACGCGCCGACCGGCCGTACCCTCCATGGTCTTTTGAACGTTACGCAGTCGTTCGGCAAGTCGCCGTTGTGGGACAACATGTTCCTGCAGGCGGAATTCTCGTTCAATCAGTTGCTGAGCGTGCAGTCGAATGCGGGAAATTTCGCCAATTCCAGCTATGACACCACCGGCCAGTGTTCGGCATCGGGCAATTCTGCATTCAATAACTGCTCGACGCGCTTCTGGGCCGGTCTCGGCATCGGTGCGAGCCCGCAGTGGTATCAGGTATTCCCTGGGGTCGACCTGACGATGCCGCTGTTCGTCAATCTGAACCTGAAGGGCTACTCGTCCGTTATCTCGCCTGCCGCCGAGGCGCAAGGGCAGAATACGTTCGTGGTCGGGCTCGACTTCACGATTTACAACAAGCACGAGGTCGATATCACCTATACCTATTACATGAACAAGAAGGGGTATTCGACGGCGGGCGCCGCAACCGCTCTCGGCGCGCCGTACAGCGACAAGTCGTGGCTAGGCATCACGTATCAGACGACGTTTTGATAATGGAGACAGCTGTGAAAAGATTCCCAAAGCTTCTTAAGGCGCTTGCGGTTCTTGCGGCAATCTGGGCCTCGCCATACACGCTAGCCGCCGATAGCGGACTGACGCCGTTTGGCGCCGAGATCGCAGGAAACAAGGACGGGACCATTCCTGCCTATACCGGGGGCATCACGCAGGCTCCCACCGGATTCAAACCGGACTCAGGAAAATGGGCGGATCCGTTTCCCGGTGAAAAACCCATTCTCCAGATCACGGCACAAAACTACGAGCAATACGCGGACAAATTAAGTGCGTCGGCAATTGAATTATTCAAACGCTTTCCGACTTACAGGATGGATATCTATCCGACTCACCGCAGCGTTTCGTATCCGGACTGGTATTTGGAGAACTCCAACAAGAACGCTCAAACCGCGAAGCTTGAAAAGAACGGCCTTTACCTGTCCGGAGCATTTGGCGGAAAACCGTTTCCGGTGCCGAAGAATGGGCAGGAAGCGTTGTGGGACTGGGAGTTGCGTTACGTCGGTACGATCCAACGCAATAACGTGAAAACGTGGTTGGTGGACTCGACCGGTACGCCGATCCTTGCGGCGCAATTCAAGAGCTCCCTCTATTACCCGTACTTCGATATCAAGAAGGAGGATGAATTCCGGAAAAAATCGGGCCTCGCAAACTGGTATTACGTGTACAACGACTACGCGGCACCGGCGCGCCTGATTGGCGATACGACCCTCTTCTGGTACTTCATGGACACGGCGGATCATGATCAGCAGTCCTGGGAATACAACCCGGGGCAGCGTCGTGTGCGGGTGGCGCCGGATCTCGCCTACGATACGCCGAACCCCGGCTATTCGGGGGCAATCACGATGGATGACATCCAGTTGTTCTACGGACGGATCGATCGCTGGGACGCCAAGCTCGTGGGCAAGAAGGAGATGTACATCCCGTACAACGACTACAAGCAGCAGTACGAAACGCCAGCGAGCAAGATCCTCACACCGCACTTCGTCAATCCGGATCACGTACGCTGGGAGCTTCACCGTGTGTGGGTCGTTGACCTGAAGCTCAAGTCGGGTGCGCGCCACGTCTACAGCCGCAAGATGCTTTTCCTGGACGAAGACGGCGGTGGCGGGATGATGGACGCTTACGACCAGTCGGGCAAGCTCTATCGCGGTGGATTCGAGACGACGGTGCCCGCCTACGACTACAAGGTTCCCTATTCACTCGGCAACTGGTTTTACGACTTCAATAGCGGCATTTACATCTTCGGCAGTCACCCCGCTGAGACGCCGGGGATTCTCTTCAACGTGAGCTTCCCGTCCGACTACTACACACCGGAACGCATGCAGTCTGCGGGTGTGCGCTAATTGTCTGCTTATGTAGGGATGAGGTAATTAGTAGCGTCCTGCCTGGCCCCGCCAGGCAAGACGCTTCGGCAACGAGTTTCTACACGGGTGTCGGGTCTCGAAAGTAGCGTTGTTGCTTTTGGTCTTGAGTTATCCAGGAAAGGGATGGTGAAGGCTTTGAAGAAGCACCGGATATTGATGAAGGCGCTGGCATTTGCAGCGGCTGTTTGCATGGCGCCGATGGCTGGCGCGCTCGAGAACGGGATGACGCCGTTCGGCTCGCAAATTGCCGGCAGCAAGGACGGGGCGATTCCTGCGTACACGGGCGGAATCACGCAGGCGCCGGCGGGTTTTAAGCCCGACTCGGGAAGGTGGGCGGATCCCTTTGCTGGTGAGAAGCCGACGATGCAGATCACGGCGCAAAACTACCAGCAATATGCGGATAAATTGAGTGCCAGTTCGGTCGAGTTGTTCAAGCGCTACCCGACGTACCGCATGGATGTTTACCCGACGCACCGATCCGTCTCGTACCCGGACTGGTATCTGGCGAATTCGGAAAAGAATGCGCAGAGTGCGAAGCTCGAAAAGAACGGTCTGTTCGTGGAGGACGCATTCGGCGGTAAACCGTTCCCTGTGCCCAGGAACGGGCAGGAAGCGATGTGGGACTGGGAGCTGCGCTACGTCGGTACGGCGCAGCGCAACAATGTAAAGACGTGGCTCGTCGACGCCAGCGGCACGCCGATCCTCGCGGCTCAATTCAAGAGTTCGACGTACGATTACAAAGTGCCGTATTCGCTGGGCAACTGGTTCTACGACTTCAATAGCGGTGTGTATATCTTCGGAAGCCATCCGGCCGAGTCGCCAGGCGTCTTCTTCAATAGCAGCTTTTCGCATGACTTCTTTACGCCGGAGCACATGCAGTCAAGCGGTATCCGATAGCAGGCGGTAAAGCACTAAGCGCAGCGAACTTGCAGTGCCGGTCCGACCCGGCACTGCACGCCAAAAGTACATAAAGCAGGACTGTTCGCGAAGTCGATCGGCAGTAACTGTGAAGGAGACGCAATGCGCAATACCACGTTTCGTTGGCTGGCCATGGTGGCGGCGGCAAGCCTCGCGAGCGGTGCGGTTTATGCGGGGTTTGCCGACCCGATGCACTCGCCGGCAATCACCAACCCACGCGCTGCACACGAACCCGTGATGGCCGTTGCCCAGGCCGGGCAGCGACTGGTCGCGGTTGGGCCACGCGGCGTCATTCTCGTCTCGGACGACGACGCGGCGCACTGGCGCCAGGTGAACGTGCCAGTGAGCTCCGATCTTGTTGCGGTGACCTTCAAGTCCGCGACGCTGGGCTGGGCGGTCGGACACGATGGGGAAGTGCTCCATACGATCGATGGCGGCAATACCTGGACGCGCCAGCTTGACGGCGAGCAGGCCGCGAAGCTGATGACGGACTATTACGCGAAGCAGCAGGGCGATTCGCCGGACCTGAAGGCCTCGCGCGAGGAGGCCCAGCGCTTCGTGGCCGACCAGGGCGGTCGTCCTTTCCTCGACGTCTGGTTCGACGACGAGCGCTCGGGCTGGGTCATCGGTTCGTTCAACATCATTTTCCATACCGAAGACGGCGGCAAGAGCTGGGTTCCATGGTTCGACCGCGTCGACAACCGTGACGCCCTGAACCTGCATGCGATGCGGCGTATTAACGGGACGCTCTATATCGTGGGCGAGCAGGGCCTGCTGCTCAAGCTCGATCCTGACAAGCAGCGCTTCGTTGCGCTGTCCTCGCCGTCCAAGGGCAGCCTCTTCGGACTCGCCGCGGCTGGCAACGCGATGGTCGTGTACGGCCTGCTCGGCAACGCTTACCGCTCCACCGATGGCGGCGCCACCTGGAGCAAGATCACGCTGCCAACCGGCGCGAGCATCCTCGCCTCAGCCGAGCTCCCGAATGGTCGTCTGCTGCTGGCCACGCAGGCCGGCGAGCTGCTCGAGAGCACCGATCAGGGCGCAACGTTCCACACACTGGGCGCGAGCCAGCCGGGCGGGGTCTTCGCCATGGCGCTGCGCGACGACACCGCGGTGCTGGCCGGCGCAGCCGGCCTGACGCGGGTCACATTGGCGAAGTCGCAATAAGGGGGAGCAGACATGGCTGGCGGCAACAATGCCCGATTCGACAAGATGCCCGTCGTGGCCGATCTTGCCCAGTTCGATTCGCGTTCTGGCAACGCGCTCGAGCGGCTGATCTTCAACCGGCGTCCCTGGCTGATGATCATCTGCGCGATCATCACCGCGGTGCTCGGGTTTCAGGCGACGCGGCTCGATGTCAATGCGAGTTTCGAGAAGATGATTCCGCTCTCGCATCCGTACATCAAGAACTATCTTGCCAACAAGGCGGACCTGAAGGGACTCGGCAACTCGCTGCGTATCGTCGTCGAGAATCCTTCCGGCGACATCTACGATCCGAAATACCTGGCGGCACTGCGTCGCATCAACGATGCCCTGTTCCTGATTCCAGGCGTTGATCGCCCGGGTGTGAAATCGCTGTGGATGCCGATCGTGCGCTGGAACGTGGTGACCGAGAAGGGCTTCGCGGGCGGTCCCGTCATGCCGGACGGCTTCGACAGTTCGACTCAGGCGCTCACACAGCTGCGTACGAACGTGGCGCGGGCCAATATCGTTGGCAGCCTCGTATCCAACGACCTGCATTCGAGCATGATCCAACTGCCGCTGCTGGACCACTACGCGGATACGGGCAAGGCGCTTGACTACGCGAAGCTCTCGCACCAAATCGACGAGGTCATCAAGACCGAAGGCCGGGGCGAGGTGCGCGTGCACGTGGTGGGCTTCGCCAGGCTGATCGGAGACCTGATCGCGGGTCTGAAGCAGGTGGCGATGTACTTCGGTATCGCCGCGGCGATTGCGCTCACCGTGATTTTTCTTTACACCCGCTGCTATCGCAGCACGCTGCTGGTGGTGGCTTGCTCGCTTATCGCCGTGGTCTGGCAGCTGGGCATCATCAGCACGCTCGGTTATGTGCTTGATCCGTATTCGGTGCTGGTGCCGTTCCTCGTGTTCGCGATCGGCGTGTCGCATGGCGCGCAGAAGATGAACGGCATCACGCAGGACATCGGGCGCGGCACGCACCGCTACGTGGCTGCGCGCTATACGTTCCGGCGGCTCTTCCTGGCCGGACTCACGGCGCTGCTCGCGGACGTCGTCGGCTTCGCCGTGCTGATGGTGATCGACATTCCGGTGATCAAGGACCTGGCCTTCACGGCGAGCGTGGGCGTGGGCGTGCTTGTCTTCACGAATCTGCTGCTGCTGCCGGTGCTGCTCTCGTATGTGGGTGTGAGTCCGTCGGCGGCACGTCGCAGCGTGCGCGGCGAGCAGAACGACGAACGCGGCACGTCGTCCGCGGGTGCGCTCTGGAACCTGCTGGACCGGTTCACCGAGCGCCGCTGGGCGGTGGGCGCGATCGTGTGCGCGGCGGCGCTCACGGCAGTCGGCTGGTCGATCAGCCAGCACCTGCAGATCGGCGACCTGGATAGCGGCGCACCGGAGCTGCGCCCGAACTCGCGCTACAACCTCGACAACGCGTACATCAACGCGCACTTCGGGCTGTCGAGCGATCTGTTCGTGGTGATCGGCAAGTCGTCGCACGGCACCTGCGACGCGAACAACTTCCCGCTCGTGCTCGAGGCGGACCGCCTCGAGACCGCACTGCGCGGCGTTCCGGGCGTGCAGACGACGACCTCGGTGGGTGGCCTGACGCGCTGGATGACCTCGGGCTTCTACGAGGGCTATCCGAAGTGGTACACGATCGATCGTGTGCCATCGATCATCAACAAGACGGTCTGGCAAATCCTGCTGGACCATCCGGACCTGATCAGCCAGACGTGCGGTACGGCGCCGGTCATTGCGTATCTGACGGACCACAAGGCGGCAACGCTCTCGCGGGTGATGGAGGTGGCCGAGGAGTTCGCGAAGGCGCACAGTGATGCGGACCACCAGTTCCTGATGGCGGCGGGCTCGGCCGGTATTGACGCGGTGACGAACGTGGTTGTTGCGAAGGCGAACCGCACGATGCTGTTCATGGTGTACGCGGCGGTGATCCTGCTGTGCTTCATCACGTTCCGCAGCTGGCGCGCGGTGGTGGTGGCGGTCGTTCCGCTCGGCATCACGTCGGTGCTGTGCGAGGCGCTCATGGTGAAGCTGGGTATTGGCGTGAAGGTAGCGACGCTGCCGGTGATCGCGCTGGGGGTGGGGATCGGCGTGGACTACGCGCTGTACCTGCTGAGCGTGCAGCTTGCGTACCAGCGCACAGGGCAGCCGCTCAAGGTGGCCTACCGCCACGCGGTTCAGTTCACGGGCAAGGTGGTGGCGCTGGTGGGTGTGACGCTGGCCGCGGGGGTGGTGACGTGGGCGTTCTCGCCAATCAAGTTTCAGGCCGATATGGGCATCCTGCTTACGTTCATGTTCCTGTGGAATATGATCGGTGCGCTGATCCTGATCCCGGCGCTGTCGCATTTCCTGTTGCAAGGGATTTCCCGCAAGGCAGTGGCGAAAGCCCCGGCGGCGGGTTCGTCGCAGGTCGAAGCCTGCAATGGCGAGGTGACCCTGCGGTCGTGACCGTGTGGCATGTGCCGCGTTACGCGGCACTCCCGGCAGAACGAATGTAGCGGCCCGCCATTTGCGAAGATGGCGGGCACGCATTGCGTGCAAGACAGGACACGTCGGGGCGGACGGTGCTGAGCAGGCCTACACCACGGACATCGAGAAGCTCAGGATCTCCGAGACGCCGCCGTCCACCATCAGCATCTGGCCATTCATGTAGGAGCTGGCCTCGGAGGCGAGAAACACGGCTACGCCGCCGAGTTCCTCGGGGTTCCCCCAGCGCCCGACCGAGATATGCGAGCGCACAATCTCCTTCATTTGCGGATTCGATGTAACGGGCTCTGCCATATCGGTGAGGAAATAGCCGGGGCAGATGCCATTGCAACGGATGCCGTGGCGGCCCAGCTCCGCGCCGAGCGATTTCGTGAGTCCGGCGACCGCGTGCTTGCTCGCTACGTATGCCTGGAGCTTCTCGCGGCCCAGTACCGAAACGTAGGACCCCACGTTGATGATGCGTCCGTGCCCGCGTTCGATCATGGGACGAGCGACTTCCTGCGCGAGCAAATACGCGGCCGTGACGTTGGTATCCATCGTCCTTTGCCACATTTCAACCTTCGACTGAAGAAAATCGCTCCATTCGCAAATGCCGGCGTTGTTGAGCAGGACGTCGATGCGTCCATGACGCGCAAGGACGTTGCGTACGCCGTTTCTGATCGCGTCTTGATCCGTGAGATCGAACGGTTCGAGGTCGACGCTGCCGCCCGCCTCACGGATCTTCTGGGCAGCGGTTTCGAGGCTCTCGCGCGATCGCGCGCAAAGAATGACGGTCGCGCCTGCCGACGCCAAAGCATTCGCCATGGCGAAGCCGAGACCGCGCGACGCGCCGGTGACTAGCGCGATCTGTCCGTCCAGTGAAAACAGTTTCATAGTCTGGCTCCCATCGATCATGCAGTGGCTGCCCGCTGGTGGCGAATGACGATCTTGCCGAAATGCTGCTGGCTTTCGAGGTGCCGCAGCGCATCCGGTACGTGTGCAAAGTCATAAACTGAGTCGATTACCGGCCGCATTTTGTGCAGGCCGATCGCGCGATTCATCGCTTCGAAATCCTGACGGGAGCCAACGCGGATCGGCGCGATGGACAGGCCGCGTGTGAAGAATCCCTCGCCGGGAGAGGGAGCGCCGGTCAGCAGCCCCACGACGCTGATCCGGCCGCCGTCCCGCGTGGCGGCAACGGACTTGCCGAACGTTTGGGCGCCCCCAACTTCCACGACCAGATCGACGCCCAGCCCATCGGTCAGGCGCAGCACGGCATCGTCCCATTGCGGCGTTTCGCGGTAGTTGATCGTGGCGTCGGCGCCCAGTTCTGCGAGGCGCTTGAGCTTCACATCGCTCGACGAAGTGGCAATCACGCGTGCGCCGAAGAGACGCGCAAGCTGCAGCGCGAAGATCGATACGCCGCCCGTACCTTGCACGAGGACGGTTTGGCCCGGCAGAAGCGGTGCGTGCTGGCACAACGCGTTCCATGCGGTGACGGCGGCACAGGGCAGCGTTGCCGCCTCCACGTCGGAAAGATGATCGGGAACGCCAACCAGTTCGTCTTCGCTCAATACGGCCCTCTCGCGCAGCATGCCTTCGACTATCGCGCCGCGGCCCAGCATATCCGCGTGTTGCGGGCGGGCGCCGCCATGCCAGTTTTCCGCGAAGTTCGCCATCACCCGGTCGCCCGGCCTGAAGCGCCGAACGCCCGCGCCAACCGCAAGCACGACACCCGCCCCGTCAGAGGCGGGGATGAAATTGGGCGCCATCCAGTCGCGAAACGCGCCATTCATCAGCAACAGCTCGCGAAAATTCAGCGAACTTGCATTGACCTGCACAAGGATCTCACGAGCGCCGGGCGGCGGCGGATCGGGTTCCTCGCGTAGCGCCAGACCTGAAATGCCTTCAAAACGCTCGCATCGATAGAGCTTCATTCGTCGTCTCCATGGTGGTGAACGAGAGCGTCAAATTCATTGCCGAACGACGCCTTGTTCATTCTTCTCGTTGACAGCTGCAAAAAGATGAGTTCAGAATATAGAACATTGTTCAACAAAGCGTTCGGAGCGTCAAATTGAAGATACTGGTCGCGGCGAAGCGCGTGATCGACTACAACGTGAAACCGCGGGTAAAGGCCGACGGTTCGGGCGTCGATCTGACCAACGTGAAGATGGCCATGAACCCGTTCGATGAGATCGCGGTGGAGGAGGCGGTGCGCCTCAAGGAAGCGGGCGTCGCGAGTGAAGTCGTCGTGGTGTCGGCGGGAACTCCCCAATCGCAGGAGGTGCTGCGCACGGCGCTCGCGATGGGGGCGGATCGCGCAGTGCTCGTCGAAAGCGATGCGGAGTTGCAGCCGCTCGCAGTCGCCAAATTGCTGAGCGCCGTGGCCGCGCGGGAAAACCCGCAACTGGTGCTGCTGGGCAAGCAAGCCATCGACAACGACGCAGGCCAAACCGGCCAGAAGCTCGCCGCGTTGCTCGGCTGGCCGCAGGCGACGTTCGCGTTCAAGACGGAAGTCGATGGTCAGCAACTGCTCGTCACGCGCGAGATCGACGGTGGGCTCGAACGCGTCGCGCTCGATTTGCCGGCCGTTATCACGACAGATCTGCGCCTGAATAGCCCGCGCTATGTGACGCTGCCCAACATCATGAAAGCAAAGAAGAAGCCGCTGGAGACGCTGAGTCCCGAGGCGCTGAATGTCGATGTTGCACCTCGCTTGAAGGTTCTCGAAGTGACTGAGCCGCCCGCGCGCAAAGGCGGCGTAATTGTTCCGGATGTTGCAGCGCTGATTGAAAAGCTTCGAAACGAAGCGAAGGTGATCTGATCATGACCATTCTCGTTATCGCGGAACACGACAACGCAACCCTCAAGCGCGCCACGCTCAACGCTATCTCGGCGGCGGGCGCAGCGCCTGGCGACATTCACGTGCTGGTGGCGGGCCACGGCGCCGCGGCGGTCGTGGAGCAAGCGGCGAAAGTCGCGGGCGTTGCCGAGGTGCTCGTGGCGGAAGCACCCGAATACGCTCACGGGCTGCCGGAAAATCTCGCCTCGCTCGTTGTCTCGCTGGCCAGCGGCTATACGCACGTTATCGCCGCTTCCACGGCCGTGGGCAAGAACTTCATGCCCCGCGTGGCGGCGTTGCTCGACAGCGCGCAGATTTCCGATGTCGTCGCCTTCAAGGCGCCCGATGTCTTCGTGCGCCCGATCTACGCGGGCAATGCACTCGCAACGGTCCAATCGTCCGATGCCGTCAAGGTCATCACGATTCGCCCGACCGCTTTCGATGCGGCGCCCACGGGTTCGAGCGCTGCGCCCTCGCGCGCGGTTGCAGCGGCGCCGGCCTTCGATAAGGCCCGCTTTGTCGGGCAGGAACTCACGAGGTCGAGCCGGCCGGAGCTATCCGCGGCAAGCATCGTTGTTTCGGGTGGCCGCGGCATGCAGAACGGCGACAACTTCAAGCTTCTCGACGCACTCGCGGACAAGCTCGGCGCCGCCGTCGGCGCTTCGCGAGCGGCTGTCGACGCCGGCTTCGTGCCGAACGACTATCAGGTCGGCCAGACTGGCAAGATCGTCGCGCCCCAGTTGTATATCGCTGTGGGCATCTCGGGAGCCATTCAGCACCTTGCTGGCATGAAAGACTCGAAAGTCATCGTGGCCATCAACAAGGACAGCGAGGCACCGATTTTTCAGGTGGCCGACTACGGTCTCACCGCCGATCTCTTCGAAGCGGTGCCGGCGCTGACCGCGGCCCTCGATTGACGTTCGCCCGATTGACGTTCGCCCGGATTGACAGCAATCCGGGCGTGAGCCTAGCATCTGAACGCCGTTCACGGAAATTGCACTAATAGTTGCATATTGGTTATCGACCGGGCTGCAAGTCGAGCGGCCGCTACATAAAAAGCCGGAACCGGCGCCTACGCCGGCCATATCACGAAGGAGATATCAATGGGTAACAGAGGTTCCGCTTCGGGTGAACACACGGTCCGACTCGATTTCGTCCCGAAGGACAGTTACCTGTCGAAGCAGTTTCTCGAGCAGGAGAACGAGCGCCTGTGGCCGCGCGTATGGCAGGTTGCCTGCCGGCTGGAAGAGATTCCCAACGTTGGCGACTACGTGACCTTCGATGTGGCGGGCGAGTCGATCATCGTCGTGCGAAAGTCGGCTGAAGAGATCAAGGCTTTTTTCAACGTCTGCCAGCATCGCGGTCGCCGCCTGACCAATGGTTGCGGCAAGGCCGCAAAATTCCACTGCGCGTATCACGGTTGGCAGTGGAATCTGGACGGCAGCGTGGCGCGCGTGCTCGACCGTCAAGACTGGGAAGGCTGCTCGGAGATGACTGATGGCGATCTCCGCCTTACCGATGTCCTGGTGGACACGTGGGGCGGTTTCGTCTTCATCAACATGGACCCGAAGGCCGAACCGCTCGCTAGATTTCTCGAGCCGGTGCCGGAGATCACGAACTGTTTCGAGTTCGAGAAGATGCGCTACCGCTGGTACAAGTCGATTCGCCTGCCGTGCAACTGGAAGGTCGCGCTCGAAGCGTTCAACGAGGGTTATCACGTTGCGGCAACGCACCCGCAGTTGCTCGACGTAGCTGGCGACGACGTGACGCGCAGCTTTGCCTACGGCCGCCACGGCATGTTCGGGTACTCGACGGCCACGCGCATGATCGGTGCGCCGTCGCCGCGTACCGGCAAACCGATGCCGGAGGACGTGCGCCACGGACTCGTGAACTTCTTCCGTGTCATGGAAGAAACCCTCAAGGCGATCAACACCGCTCGTGACTATGAGGCCGCGAAGCGTTTGATGCACGAGATGTCTCCTTCTGGCAACCAGTTCGAAGTCCTTGGCAAAGCGATGGAATTCCAACGCGAAGCGGCCATTGCCGAGGGCGCGGGCTGGCCCGAAATCACGTTCGAGCAGCTCGGCCGCGCCGGCGCGGACTGGCACGTGTTTCCGAATCTCGTGTTTCTCCCGTACCCCGATGGCGCACTGTTCTATCGCGCGCGGCCGGACGGCGACAACCCCGATTCGTGCATTTACGACATCTGGTCGCTTCAGCGCTTCGCGCGAGGCGCGGAGCCGCCGCTGAAGCGCGAGTTCCATTACGGCGTGGACGACTGGAAAGAGAACGCACAGGAAAACTTCGGCCTGATTCTGTGGCAGGACTTCCAGAACATGACCAACGTGCAGCAGGGCATGAAGTCGCGCGGGTTCAAGGGTTCGCGCACGAATCCGCTGCAGGAAACGTCGGTGTCGAACTTCCATCGCGCGCTGCGCGAATTCATCGCGCAGGAGGAGTGATGTCGGGGACCTGGGACGCAAGCTACGATTTCGTGGTGGTCGGCAGCGGTGGCGGCTCGATGTGCGCGGCACTCGCCTGCAAATCGGTGGGCAAGGAGGCGCTCATCATCGAGAAGCTGCCGAAGGTCGGCGGCTCGACCGGTTATTCGGGAGGGGTCTGGTGGCTGCCCAACAATCACGTGATGAAGCGCCACGGCGTAAGCGATTCGTATGAACGCGCACGTCAGTACTTCGACGCGGCCGTGACCTATCAGGGCCCGGGCACATCGGAGGCGCGACGCGAGGCGTATCTGCGCACCGGGCCGAAGATGGCCGAGTTCCTCGAACAGCGCGGCATGGAGTTCGTGTACGCGGATGGCTGGTCCGACTACTACGACACGCTGCCCGGCGGCGAGCCGCGTGGCCGTTCGCTGTTGGCGAAGCTGTTCGACGTGAAGGAGCTTGGCGAATGGGCGCCGCGTCTGTCGCGCTACAAAGGCCCTTCGATGCCGGCCAACTCGGACGAATATCCGGAACTCTTTCTGATGAAGCGGACGTGGGGCGGCAAGCGCAAGGCAATGCAGCTTGGCGGCCGTATGCTCTATCAGAAGATCACGGGCAAAGAGCTGGTTGCCAACGGCGCGGCGATTCAGGGTCGCATGCTGCAGATGGCGCTGCGCGCGAACGTGCCGATCTGGACCGAAACGCCGGTTCGCGAACTCATTGTCGAGGACGGGCGTGTGACCGGCATCGTTGCGGTTCGCAGCGGCCGCGAGATGCGCATCCAGGCCCGTGAAGGCGTACTGCTCAACACCGGCGGCTTTTCACACAACGCGGAAATGCGCCGCAAATACCAGCCGCAGCCTTCATCAGCGGATTGGACGAACGCGAATCCGGGCGATACCGGCGAAATCCTGCAAGCCGCCATCGCGCTGGGTGGCGCCGTGGACTGCATGGAGGAAGCGTGGTGGGTCGTGACGTCGCTCGGCCCCAACGAAGAACTGCCCGAGGGCGCGCGCGCACCGGACGGCTCGCCGCTGCCGTTCATGCATCACCTCGATCTCTCGCTGCCGTTTTCCATCATGGTTGATCAGGATGGCGAACGCTTCTGCGACGAAGCGGGCGCCTACATGGAAATCGGCCAGCGCATGTACCGGCGCCACAAGGAGACCGGCAAGGCCGTGCCCGCGTGGGTCGTCATGGACAGCCGGCAGCGCAGGTACTACCCGTGGGGCACCGCCATGCCGGGGCAGATTCCTCAGAAGTGGCTCGACAGCGGCTACATGATCAAGGCCGATACGCTCGAAGAACTGGCCGCGAAATGCAATATCGACCGCGTCGGTTTGCTTGAGACGGTCAAGCGTTTTAACGGCTTCTGCGCAACGGGCGTCGACGAAGACTACGGGCGTGGTTCGCGCGCATTCGATCGCTGTCACGGCGACCCGACCATCAAGCCGAACCCGAACCTCGGGCCGATCGAGGAGGGCCCGTTCTACGCCGTGCGTATGTACCCCGGCGACGTAGGCACGGCGGGTGGCCTCGTGACCGACGAATACGCACGCGTGCTGAGGGATGACGGCACGCAGATTCCCGGCCTGTATGCCACCGGCAACTGCACGGCGTCCGTGGTCGGCCGCTGCTACCCGGGCGCGGGCAGCAGTATCGGCGCTTCGTTCGTATTTGGTTATATCGCGGCGCTGCATGCGAGCGGCGCGCCAAAAATCTGGTGAGACAGGAGAGATACGAATGAATGCCTATCAGCCGCCCAGCAGTGAAGTCCTGGTCGACATTTACCGGCGCATGGCACTCATCAAGCAGAACGATGAGCGCTTTCGTGCCGTCATCAAGTCCGGAAAACTGGTGATGCCGTATTACTCGCCGCGCGGCCAGGAAGTGATTCCCTCGGCGATGTCGGTGTGCCTCACCGACGACGATTACATCTGCACGATCTACCGCGGCGTTCACGACATGATCGCCAAGGGCGTGCCGCTCAAGGAACTGTGGGCCGAACTCGGCGGCCGCGTGACGGGCGCCTGTAAAGGCAAGGGCGGCCCGATGCACGTCACTCATCCCGCATCTGGCGTCATGGTGACCACGGGTATCGTGGGCAGCTCGATGCCCATTGCCAACGGTCTCGCGCTTGCAGCGCAGATCCGTGGCGAGTCGCGGGTGGCCGTGGCCTACTTCGGCGACGGCGCGTCGAATATCGGCGCATTCCACGAGTCGCTGAATATGGCGTCCGTGTGGAAGTTGCCGGTGATCTTCGTGTGCCAGAACAATGGCTACGCCGAGCACACCAAATACGCCTACGGCACTTCTGTGGCGAATATCGCGCAACGTGCCGTCGCGTATCAGATGCCCGGGGTCACGGTCAACGGCAACGATCCGATCGCGATGCACAAGGCGGCGCGCGACGCGGTCGATCGCGCGCGCAACGGCGGCGGCCCGACGCTCATCGAAGCGAATACGTTTCGCTTTCAGGGGCACGTGTTCGGGGACCCGGACGCGTACATGGACAAGCACGAAAAGGCGGCCTGGCTCGCCAAGGACCCCGTGCCGCTCTTCCGGCAGTGGCTCATCGACGCGAAGCACGCAACGGAAGAGCAACTGGCCGCGATGGAATCCGGTCACGAGGCCCAGATCGATGCAGCTGTCGAATTCACGTTGTCGAGCGAATATCCCGATGTTGCGGAGCTTCAGCGCGACATCTTCAAGGAGGAGGTGATCGCATGAGCCAGGCACCCACGAACATCAACACCATCCAGGCGGTCAACTACGCGCTCGACGACGCAATGGCCGCCGACGCCAATGTGATCGTGCTGGGTGAAGACGTTGCCGACGGCCAGGAAGGCGGCATTGTCGGTGTGACGAAGGGACTGTCTTCAAAATACGGCACGTCGCGCGTGCGTTCGACGCCGATCTCCGAGCAGGCCATCATTGGCGCGGCGATCGGCGCATCGCTGGTCGGCATGCGTCCCGTTGCGGAAATCATGCTGATGAACTTCACGACGGTCGCGATGGACATGATCGTCAATCACGCCGCGAAGCTGCGCTTCATGTCGGGCGGCCAGACCAATGTGCCGATCGTCATTCGCACCATGACGGGCGCGGGGTTCGGCACGGGTGGACAGCACGCTGACTACCTGGAGGCATGGTTCGCGCACGTTGCTGGCATCAAGGTCGTCGCCCCTTCCAACCCGGCCGATGCCTATGGCCTGATGCTGTCCTGCATCCGCGACGACGACCCGTGCCTCTTCATCGAGAACATGCCGTCCTACTGGAATCCCGGCAATGCGCCGGAGCGCGGCGTGGCGATTGCGCT
This sequence comes from Paraburkholderia sp. CNPSo 3272, assembly GCF_024206495.1. Taxonomy (GTDB): domain Bacteria; phylum Pseudomonadota; class Gammaproteobacteria; order Burkholderiales; family Burkholderiaceae; genus Paraburkholderia. The sequence continues at coordinate 69,853 of NZ_JAMBPQ010000018.1, forward strand.
TGGCAAGGCAAACGTGGTGCGCGCAGGCACCGACGTGACGGTGATCAGCTACAGCCGCCGCGTGCAGGAGGTCATGGTTGCCGCAGAGGCGCTCGCGAAAGACGGCATCGCGTGTGAAGTGATCGATTTGCGTACGGTCTCTCCGTTGGATACCGAGACGATTTTGACTTCGGTCGCCAAGACGGGGCGCGCCGTCGTCGTACACGAGGCGGTCAAGCCGTTCGGCGTGGGTGCGGAAATCGCTTCGCGCATTTACGAAGCGCTTTTCCGTGAACTCAAGGCGCCGGTGCAGCGCGTGGGCGCGCAATTCTGCCCTGTGCCGTTCTCCAAGCCGCTCGAGGACGCCTTCGTTCCGGGGGTAGCCGATATCGAAGCGGCGGTTCGCGCCACGTTGAAATGACAGCGGCGCACACCACGGATTTTCATCATCAATAGAGCAACGTCATGACCACACAAGTTCTGCTTCCAAAACTGGGCTTTTCGATGAACGAAGGCACGCTGGCCGAATGGCTGGCCCAAGACGGCGCAACCGTCAACGAAGGCCAGATTCTCTACGCGCTGGAGAGCGACAAATCGATTCAGGAAGTCGAGTCGCCGGCGTCGGGCACGCTGCGCATCGTTGCGCAGGTTGGAGAAGTGTATCCCGTCGGCACGCTGCTGGCGGAAATCGTCTGATCGGCTTCACGCCGTCAAATACTCAAAGGTCGTTTGAAGAGGCATCCGCGATGAGTGTCGAATCCGTTGCTAACCGGCCGCAGGCCAATGCGAATGCCGGACCCGGCGAACCCGTAACGCCCGCATTGGGTGCCAATTTGCCGCCCTGGCCGCAGGTCGACTTCGCCGAATTCGGCGAGGTGGAGATCAAGCCGGTCTCGCGCATCCAGAAGCTCACAGGGGCCTTCCTGTCGCGCAACTGGCTCACGATTCCGCATGTGACGCACCATGACGATGCGGATATCACATCGCTCGAAACGTGGCGCAAGGCGCGCAACGAGGCGAATGCGGCAGTGAAGCTCACACCGCTCGTCTTTCTCATCAAGGCGGTAGTGCGCGCCTTGCAAGAGTTTCCGCAATTCAATGCTTCGCTCGATGGCGATGGCAAGAACATCGTCCTCAAGAAGTACTTCCATATTGGGGTTGCGGTCGACACCCGCTTTGGACTGCTCGTGCCGGTGCTGCGAAACTGCGACAAGAAAAGCGTCGAGGAACTTGCAACCGAACTCGCGGCGATTTCCCTGAAGGCGCGCGAAAAAGGCCTTTCGATGGCGGAGATGTCTGGCGGCTGCTTTTCGATCAGTTCGCTCGGCGGCTTTGGGGGCACCGGCTTCACGCCTATCGTCAATGCGCCTGAGGTGGCGATTCTCGGCGTGACCAAAACACGGCTGACGGCCGTGCCCACGGAAGACGGCGGTATTAGCTGGCGCAAGATGTTGCCCCTCTCGCTGAGCTACGACCATCGCGTGATCAACGGAGCCGATGCGGCGCGCTTCGCCGCATTCATCGGGACCGTGCTGGCCGATCCGCAGGCGCTCGCAGGCTAAAAGAACGAAGTCACAAAACAACGACGGGACTGAAATGAGAACCCTTGGCGAGATGATCGAGCGAAACGCTCGCTTGCATGCCGACCACACGGCGCTCGTGTACGCTGAGCGTCGTTTAACGCACGCTGAGCTAGCCGAGCGCGCGCGCCGCTTTTCGGGGGCGCTATACGAGCGTGGTCTGCGGCGTCAGGATCGAGTTGCGATCCTCGCGATGAATTGTGCGGAGTACTACGAGAGCTACCGCGCATGCGAGTGGGCAGGCTTCATTCTGGCGACCGTCAATTTCCGGCTGGCGCCTGCGGAGATTCTTTATATCCTCAAGGATGCGGCGCCCAAGGCGCTCGTGTTCGAGGCGCAGTACGCGGATGTCGTGGACGGGCTGCGTTCGCAATTGCCAGAAATCGAGCAATACATCTGCATCGGCGACGCGCCGCAGTGGGCTGTTTCATTCGAAACGGTGGTGGACGAGGGCCCGCTGGAAGGGCCGCCGATCCGTTCGAACCCGCAAGACTACGCTTACCTGATGTACACGAGCGGCACCACGGGGCGTCCCAAGGGCGTCGTTCGCACGCACCACGCCATGTGCGTCACCGCGGAAAGCTGCGCGCTCGTCACGGAATTTTCCGGCAACACGCGCGTGCTGCAAACCACGCCGGCGTTCCATGTCGGCGGCATTGGCTTCGTCAATTCTGTGGCCTGGATGGGCGGCACGACGGTCGTGCATCGCGGCTTCGAGCCGAAGCAGATGCTCGAAACGATCGCCGAGGAACGTATCACCTTCACGTTCATGGTGGCCGCCATGCTTCAGGCGGTGCTCGACGTGCCGGAACTGTCGAGCTACGACGTATCGAGCATCGAGAACATCGTCACTGCCGCGGCACCCGTGCCTGCGCCGCTGCTTTCGCGTGGCATCCAGGCGCTCGGCCCCGTGTTTTCGGTTCAATACGGCATGACCGAGAGCAACGCATGCTGGTTGCCTTCTCACGAGGTCAAGCCGCACGGCTCGCCCGAACAGGTTCGACGCCTCGCATCGGTCGGGCGGCCGTGTCCCGGCATCGAGCTACGCATCGTCGACGACCACGGCAACGACTTGCCGCAAGGCCAGACGGGCGAGGTATGGCTGCGCTCGCAGACGCAACTGAGCGGCTACTGGAACAACAGCGTCGCGACAGTGGAAGCACTGCGAGACGGCTGGTATCGCTCCGGCGACATGGGCTATCAGGACAAGGACGGCTACGTCTTCCTCGTCGACCGCAAGAAGGACATGATCATTTCGGGCGGAGAGAACATTTACAGCCGTGAAGTCGAGGATGCACTGGTGCAGCATCCCGCAGTCGTCGACGTTGCCGTGATCGGGGTCCCGCATGAGAAGTGGGGCGAATGCGTCAAGGCGATCGTCGTTCTGCGCCGGGGCGAGCAAGCGAGCGAGGCCGAGCTGATCGAATTTTGTCGCGACCTGATCGCGAGCTACAAGTGCCCGAAAGCCATCGCGTTCGTCGACGAGCTACCGAGGTTGCCGACAGGCAAGATCAGCAAAGTGATTCTGCGCAAGCAGTTTGCGTAGTTGAACCGGTAATCGCTTCATTCAAAGAGAACCGATTATGGCCAAATGGCTCAAGAGTACAGAGTGCGTACAGTTCGAAGTCGCGGAGCGGGTTGCGCGCATCACACTGAATCGCCCGGACAAGCGCAATGCCATCAACAATGCGCTGCTGCAGGAACTCAAGGCGGCGTTGCTCGAAGCCGATGACCTGAAATCGGTCAACGTCATCGTGCTTTCGGGGGCGGGCCGCGACTTCTGCGCGGGCTACGACCTCGTGACGACCTATACGGACCGGGCGGCGGAAGCCGTCGATCCGGGTGAGTATCGCGGCACGATTCGCAGTTTCGACGACGACTGCTGGTCGATGGAGCGGCAGGCGGAGACGGTCAATCTGATGGCCGAAATCCACAAGCCGATCATCGCGCAGGTTCACGGCAACTGTCTTGCAGGCGGCACGGATCTCGCGCTCGCATGCGACATGGTGATCGCCGCCGACAACGCGAGAATCGGTTTTCCCGCTACGCGCGCCAACGGTTCGCCCCCTGCGCACATGTGGTTCTATCACGTCGGCCCTCAGTGGGCGAAACGTCTGCTGCTTTCCGGAGATTCGCTGACGGGAAGAGACGCGGCGAAAATCGGCCTCGTCATGGACGCGGTGCCTGCGGAGCAACTCGAAGCGGAGGCGGGCGAACTGGCGCGCCGTCTGTCTTTCGTCGACGCCGACCTGCTGGCGGCCAACAAGCGCATCGTCAACATCGGCTTGGAACTGGCCGGTTCGCGCACGCTCCAGCGGCTCGCCGTGGAGAACGACTCGCGGGCTCACCAGAGCCAGGGGCCGCGACGCGCGCAGTTCAAGGCAGATATGGAAGCGGTCGGGCTCAAGGAAGCGCTCAAGCGCCGCGACGAGCCTTTCGGCGACGGGATGATCCGCCTGCACGCTCGTGGCAGTTGACGAACCGAACTCGAACGAAGATCCGAACATCATGGACGTTGAACTCACATTGAACGGCGCGGTTGCGACGCTGTGCCTGAACCGCCCCGAGAAGCTCAATGCGCTGACGCCGGAAATGCTGGAGTTGATTCTCGGCCACCTCGATCGCATCGAGCAGGACCCGGAGATTCGCGCGGTCATTCTCACCGGCGCCGGCCGCGCTTTCTGCGCGGGCGCCGACATCAAAGGCAGCGGGGCCGCGCCGCCGCAAATGAGCGTTGCCCATGCGCGCGCTTCGATGGCCGTCTATCAGAAGATCGCGCTCAGACTGTACAACCTGAACAAGCCGATGGTCGCGGCTGTGCGGGGCGTTGCCGTGGGTATCGCATGGAGCTTCGCGCTGTGCGCGGACCAGTTGATCGTTGCCGATACGGCGCAGTTCATTCCCGCGTTCCTGATGCGCGCCACGCTGCCCGAAGGCGGCATGGTGCATCTGCTTGCGCGTCATTGCGGCGAGTTTCGCGCCAAGGAGATCATGTATCTGAATCGGCGGCTGACAGGCAAGGAAGCGCTCGATCTGCGCCTGGCGAGCCACTTCGTCGAGGACGGCGAGCTCGACGCGGCAGCCGCGAAGCTGGCCGGCGAACTGGCGGCCGGCCCGACCTTTTCGCTTGGCTTGACCAAGCAGTTGTTCCGGTTGAACACCGCAAGCATGGAAGAGTTTCTGGCCCAGGAACTGAACGCGGTAGCGCTCGCGGTGAATTCGGAAGACGCGGCGGAGGGCCGGCTGGCGGCGAGAGAGAAGCGAGCGCCTGCCTTCCGTGGCCGCTAAGTGGGGCGCCTGCACGAGCAGCGCGAGCCCGGCTAGTCCGATATACGGGTGCGTAAGAGATTCTGGAGTCGGGAAAAATGAATTTTGCTTATAGCAAGGAAGACGAAGCGTTTCGTCAGGAAGTGCGCCAGTTCTTCAAGGAGCATGCACCCGCCGATATCTCACGCCGGTGGCGCGTTGGCGTGCATCCGCCTGCGCGCGACGACATTCGCAAGTGGCAGGGCATTCTGTACGAACGTGGCTGGGGTGCGCCCCATTTGCCGGTCGAGCATGGCGGCACCGACTGGAGCGGGTTTCGCAAGCATATCTTCATGGAAGAGCTGTACAACGCCGACGCCATGGACTACAGCTGGCAGTCCACGCATATGGTCGCGCCCGTCATCATCGCGTTCGGTTCGGCCTGGCAAAAGGAGCGCTTCCTCAAGCCGCTCCTGCGTGGCGACGAATTTTGGTGCCAGGGATTCTCGGAACCGAACGCGGGCTCCGACCTCGCCGGGTTGAGAACCACCGCGGTACTCGAGGGCGACGAGTACGTCATCAACGGCCAGAAGATCTGGACCAGCGACGCCACCATTGCCGACTGGGGATTCTTTCTCGTCAAGACCGATACGACCGTCAAGCCGCAGCGAGGAATCTCGTTCCTGCTCGTCAAGATGGACACGCCGGGCATTACCGTGCGTCCGATCGTGTCGATCGAAGGCGGCAGGGGTCTGAACGAGGTGTTCCTCGAAAACGTCCGCGTACCGAAGGCGCATCTCGTCGGTGAGGCCGGCATGGGGTGGACCTATGCGAAGTACTTGCTGGAGAAGGAGCGCACGACGAGCGCGTTCCTGTACTTCAACAAGCGTGAGTTGCAACGTGCGAAGGACATTGCCGCTCAGGAGATGGTCGATGGCGTGCGGCTGGTCGATACAGCCGGGTTCGCGCGCAAGGTTGCGGAGGTCGAAGCGGATCTCATGGCGCTCGAGTGGTCGGTGCTGCGCATCCTCGCCGAAGAGAAGAGCGAGCGCAACCTCGATGCCGTAGTGTCCGCGCTCAAGATCAGCGGGTCGGAATTGCAGCAGCGCGTGACGCAGCTCCAGATGGACGCGCTCGGTCCCCGCGTGATGCGCTTCGACGACCACAGCGGCGCATACGCCGATCCCGAGGTCGACGAAAACTGGCCCGATTACGTGGGCGGCCGCACGTCGGGCTATCTCATCGCTCGCGCATCCACCATTTACGGCGGTGCGCGCGAGGTGCAGAAGAACATCATCGCCAAACTCGCATTTGGACTGTAGCCATGGACTTCAACTTCTCCGAAGAACAATTGATGCTCAAGGATGGCGCGCAGCGCTACGTCCAACAGGAGTATGGATTCGAGGCGCGCACGCACATCGCGGCGCAGCAGGAGGGCTTCAGCCGCGAGCATTGGCGCACATACGCCGAGCTTGGCTGGCTCGGGCTAACCATGCCGGAAGAGGTTGGCGGCCTCGGGTGTTCGTTTATCGAAATGGCGATCCTGATGGAGGCGCTCGGCCGCGGCATGGCGCTCGAGCCGGTCGTGCAAACGGCGCTGCTTTGCGCCACGATCATCGAACGAGGCGACTCGCAGCCACAGCGCGAGACGCTGTTGCCTGCAGTCATCGAAGGCAAGTTACTGCTTTCGCTGGCGGATAGCGAAGCGGGCAGTCGCTACAAGGTGGGTTGCCATGCGCGGACCCAAGCTCGCAGAACGTCTTCGGGATACCTGATCAGTGGCGCGAAGACGCTGGTGCTGGCCGGCGAGTCCGCAGATCAACTGCTCGTGACCGCGCGAGTGGAAAGCGCATCGCAAGGCGTTGCCGTGTTTCTTGTCGACCGTCGCGCTGCCGGCGTCACGTGCCGGTCGTATCGCTTGCTCGACGGCTCGCGTGCGGCGGATATCGACCTGCACGACGTCGAGGTCGGCGACGATGCGCTGATTGTCGGACCGCAGCGCGCGCTGGAGGTGCTCACGCAGGCAACGGAACTCGCTATTCTCGCGAGCGTGGCCGAGAACCTCGGCATGATGGAAGCGGTGATGGCCATAACTTCGGAGTACATCAAGGGACGCTCGCAGTTCGGCCAGCCCATCGGCAAGTTCCAGGCATTGCAGCATCGCATGGCGGAGATGTTCGTCGCCACGCAGGAAGCACGCTCGATGTTGTACTGCGGGATCGCGCATCTCGACCGGCCGCCGGCCGAACGCAGCCGCGCCATCTCGGCGGCCAGGGCGGTTGCCGCGCGTGCCAATCGCTTCGTTTGCGCGCAGGGCATCCAGTTGCACGGCGGCATGGGGCTGACCGAGGAATATCCGGTCGGCCATTACTTCCGCAAGATGGCGATGATGGAAAAGATGTTCGGCGATATCGACTTTCATCTCGACCGCGTTGCGGCAAGCAACCGCACACCGGTAACGGCGTGAGCCCGGAGGAGCAGATCGTGCAACGCGTGAAAGACAAGATTGCGATTGTGACCGGGGCCGCATCGGGTATCGGCGCTGCTTGCGCCGCGAGGCTCGCGCAGGAAGGCGCCTTGCTGGTCGTGGCGGATCTGAATCTCGAAGGCGCGCAGGAGCAGGTTCGCCGTATCAAGGAGTCGGGCGGCCAGGCGGTTGCTGCGCGTGTCGATATCGGTGAAGAAAGCTCGATCGATGCGTTGTTCGATCTGACGCTCGAGACCTGGGGCGGCCTCGATATCCTGCACAACAACGCTGCCGCCACGTCGCTTTCCAGTACGGTCGACGCGGCGGTCGAGGCCGTCGACGTCGCCGTCTGGGACGACACGATGCGCATCAATCTTCGCGGCACCATGCTGGCTTCGCGGCGCGCGCTGCCGCTCATGCGCTCGCGCGGCGGCGGTTCGATCATCAATACCTCTTCGGGCTCCGCTCAGGCGGGTGCGCTGGGGTACAGCGCCTATGGTGTCTGCAAGGCGGGCATTGAAAATTTGACGCGCTACATCGCCGCGCAGCATGGCAAGGAAGGCATACGCTGCAACGCGATTGCTCCCGGGCTGATCGTCACACCTGTGACTCAGGCGTACTACGCGGGCGAACTCGGCGAAATGATGCTCAGCCACCATCTCACGCGTCGCCTCGGGCTGCCCGAGGATATTGCGCACGCGCTCGTGTATCTCGCTTCGGACGAGGCCGTGTTCGTCACGGGACAAGTGTTCAATGTCGATGGCGGACTGCTTTCTCACCAGCCGTACTATGCTGACGAAATCCGCGCACGTTCGGCCAACGCGGCCAGCGCGGCCAACGTGGCGAAGGGGGCGGCATGACGACGGACCCCAGCCTTCTGGCGCGCGTCGAACGCATCGAGGCGCAGCTCGCCATTCAGCAGTTGCCGGTGCGGTACGCGCTCGCGGTAGATTCGCGCGATCTGGACAGCCTCGTGCAACTGTTCGCCGAAGACGTCGATTGCGGCCGCTGGGGCGTGGGGCGCGCTGCGCTGAAAACGTTCTACGGGTCCGAACATATCCTGCGCGGCTTTTATCGCAGCATCCACCAGATCTGCGGCCACGCAGTCGATTTCATCGATCCCGACCACGCGACGGGAAGCGTATATTGCCGCGCGGAGCACGAGGACAACGGCTCGTGGGTGGTGATGGCGATCTGTTACTTCGATCACTATGTGCGGCGCGACGGGCAGTGGTATTTCGAGCGGCGCGAAGAACAGCACTGGTATTCGACGGACTGGCTCTCACGTCCCGGCGCGCCGCGCTTCCAGAACTGGCCAGGCAAATATGAGGGCGACCGCTACGAGCCGCGTCTTCCGCAGGGCTTTCCGACGTGGGCGGCGTTCTGGAGCAAAAGCGAACAGCACGCCATCGATGCATTGACGAAGGCGCCCTAGGCGCGGTTGCGCCTTCGGCGTTAGCGGAGGTGCGCGTGCATCAAAGCGCCGCTTCCCCGCGCAAGAGCACGTCGGCGCCACCGTCTGCGAAGGGAACCTGGCCCACCATGTAGGCGTTAGCCGCACTGGCGAGGAACGCAAGGAGCGGAATGATCTGCTCAGCGCTCGCATAGTCCCGTACGGCGGTGGGCACACCGGCTGCAAGCGCCTCGCGGCCCTCGGCAGTTTCCAGCAGCGGCGCGACCATCGGCGTTTTCACAATGCCCGGCGCGATCCCGTTCAGCAGCACACCTTGGTCCGCCCAGCCGGGCAGCACCGCCGTGCGCCGTAGCCATTGCGTCAGCGCGCGTTTGGACGACGCATAGCATTGCGCGCCGATTTTTGCGGCCTGTTCCCTCGCGGCAGTTTCGTCGCCGTCGAGGCACAATTCGACAAGGCGCGTATCGACGGGATGAAGCGAGGCCAGTGAAGAGATCACCACGACGCGGGGCTGCGTGCCACGCTGGAGGAGCGGCAACAGGCGCGGCAGCAAGTCCGCAACGCCGAAATAATTCACCGATACCAGCGTATCGCCAGCGACGGGGGGAGATACCCCGGCGCACGCGACCACCGCGTCGATCGATGGCGCAATCTCCTGCACGCGCGCGACAAGCGCCACGCGTGCCGCCGGGTCGGCGAGATCCGAACACACATGGGCATTGTGCAGATCGACGCCAATCACCCGTTCGCCGAGTGCCGTCAAATGACGGGCGAGCGCAGCGCCCATGCCGGAAGCCGCGCCGGTGATCAGCGTCGTGCGGGGTGCGTGCGCACTCATGATGCTCAAGCCCCCGAGCCGGGCAGACGCACTACCAGGCCGTCCAGTTCCGGCGTCATGAAGATCTGGCACGTCAGACGGCTGTTTTCGCGCACGTCCATTGCGCAGGTGAGCATGTCCACTTCATAGGACTCGGCCCCTGGCATGTGGCCGCGCCAGGCTTCGTCGACGTAGGCGTGGCAGGTCGCGCAGCTGCAGCTGCCGCCACAATCGCCAAGAATGCCGGGAATCTGGTTGTTCACGGCCGTTTGCATGACCGAGTCGCCAACGTTGGCGCTCACGGCGGCTTCGCTGCCGTCCGGCTGGATGAATCGAATGAGCGGCATGGCTTCTGGACCTCTGAAATTTAGGTGGACTGGGGAAGCAGACTTTTCAACGGGATCGACTCGTCGGCGAGATCAGCTGCGCGAACCGGAATTTTCTCGGCAACAAATCGCTTGGCGAGCATGAATTCGGGCGCGCGGCTCACGGTATCGGCAGCGAGCATGACGCCGTCCTTGAGATAAAACGCCGAGAACGAGCGGGTTTCTGGACTGCCGCGCAGCACGAATTCGTCGTAGCCCTGGGACAGGCCGACCATCTTGAGCTTCAGATCGTATTGATCGGACCAGAACCACGGCACGCTGTCATAGACGCGCTCCTTGCCGCACAACGCCGCCGCCGCGGTGCGGGCCTGCTCCAGCGCATTGGGCACCGACTCCAGACGCAGGCGGCGGCCAAGCGTTGGGTTGGGGTGGTTGGTGCAATCGCCCACCGCGAAAATGTCCAGATCGGAGGTACGCGTATGCTCGTCCACCACAATGCCGTTGTCGACGGCGAGCCCCGCGGCCTGCGCGAGTTCGGTGGCGGGCTCCAGTCCCACGCCGACGATGACGAGATCCGCCGCGACGCGGGTGCCGTCCGCGCAGCACACGGCGGCAACTGCGTCGCCGGATGCGTCGAGTTCGAATCCGCTCACGATCGCATTCGTGCGAATGTCGACTCCGGCCTCGCGGTGCACTTTCTCGTAGAACGCGGAAAGCTCCGGCGCCGTGACGCGCGCGAGCACACGCGGCAAAGCCTCGAGCACGGTGACGTGCAAGCCGCGCTTCACGGCCACGGCGGCGACTTCGAGGCCGACATATCCGCCGCCGATGATCACGAGGCGCGAGCCCGCATGAAACTGGTTTCGAATGCGCGCTACGTGATCGAGCGTGCGAAGGTAGTGGAAGTTCTGCAGCTTCTCGATAGCTTCGATACCCGGCAACGCGAGCCGCCGCGCGCGGCCGCCGGTGGCCAGAACGAGCTTCGCGTAGCTGATCTCGCTGCCATTGGAAAGCGTGACCCGTTTCGTCTCGCGGTCGATGTGCTCCGCGCGCGTAGCGGGTATGAACTCGACGCGTGCCTTGTCGTATGTCGACAGCGGTTTCAGGTACAGCTGCTCGGCGGTCGATTCGCCCGACAGGAACGCCTTTGAAAGCGGCGGCCGCTGGTACGGCAAGTGCGGTTCTTCTCCCACCATCACGATGCGCCCCGTCCATCCCTGGTCGCGAATTGCGGTCGCGCACTCTCCCGCAGCATGACCCGCGCCGACGATCAGCGCGATGTTTTCTGCGTCCACAGCTGTCATAAGGCGAACTCCGTCTCGCATGGCCGCGCGCGCTGCGGCCTCAGTTATTTTGAATGATGTTCTAAATTGTGAACGACGATCGGCGCGACTGTCAATGCTCATCAACCCCGCTCATGCCCGCCGTGGGTCCCGCGCGGAGTTGACCATCGCTTCGATGCCGCCAACCGCAAAGCGGATCAAATAGGTACGCATGCGCTCGATATGTTGTGCCGAAAGCGCGCGCGTCCCCGATCGGGCTTCCTTCGCGTACAGCTCGTTGAGTACCAGATGAAACACGGACTCGACGAAATGCTGCACGAGCTCGACAGTTTCACGTGTGGCGCCAGGCAGCGCCTTGGCGAAGGCGTCGCGGTAGCGCGCAGCCGCCGGCGCGTACTGGTCATAGAACGGCGCCGAGAGGTCGGGGCGCTCGAGCAGGCAGCCGATCTGGGTCAGCAGGCGCAGATAATTTTGCCACCCAGGGTCGCCGCTTTTCAGGTGCGCAAAGGCAGGCGCGGAAAGCGCGGTCACGATGGCTTCCACATCGGGTCGATCGCGATGCAACGGAGCGAGCGCCGCTTCCAGCGATTCGATCACCTGCTGGCTGATCAAGGTTGCGCGGCGGCCGATCGCCTGCTGGAACAGGGCGTCCTTGCTGCCGAAGTGGTAGCGCGCGAGGCTCAGTTCCATGCCGCAGCCCTGCATGATGTCGCGAATCGACGTACCGAAGTAACCGTGCATCGCGAACAGCCTTTCGGCCGTATCCAGAATGCGCTCGGGCGTTGTGCTGCGAGCCGAAGCGCGAGGCTCCTTGTTATCGGCTGCCGGGCTGCTGGCGGCTTGGGTATTCCTCGACGACATAGTTTCCCTTTCATTACGGGCGCAATCCGGTCAAGCGCCGGCAGCCCCTTCAACCGAATGATAAAACGGTCTTGCACAATCGTGCAAAATCGAACATAGTTCAACTATAGGTACTTTCGGCTGCCGGTACCTGCAATCGAACGACTAATGGAGACTGGAATCATGGCTGTCGCGCTGCGACTTGAAGACTTCGACGATCCGACGTTCAACCCCTTTTTCGAGGATTCGCTCGCTTACGGAGCCGATGCCAACCCGTATCCCCGCATTGCCGAGCTACGCGACAAAGGCACGGTCCAGGAAGGGGACTATCGTGTGTTGATGGGCGGTGCGGCGGACCTGACGATGTCCGACGTGGCGCATTACTGCGTATTCGGATACGACGAGGTTGCGCAGGTTCTCGGCGATCCGGCGACGTTCTCGAACAAGTCGTACGAGCGCAATATCGGCATCAGCTTCGGACGCAGTATTTCGACGATGGACGTGCCCGAACACCCGCGCTACCGCCGCATTTTCCAGAAAGCATTCTTGCCGCACACCGTGGCGGCATGGGGCGACACACTGGTCGATCCCGTGGTGAGCGAACTGATGTCGAAGTTCGTGGATCGCGGGCATGCGGATCTTGTCGAGGAGTTCACGCTTCACTATCCGTTCAATATCATCTATCGCCAGCTCGCATTGCCGCCGGCAGACGTGAAGGTCTTCCACAAGCTGGCGATCGCACAGACCCTGGTTTCGATCGACGTGGCGCACGGCGTGGAGGCGTCGACGAAGCTGGGCGCTTATTTCGCGCAACTCGTCGAGGCGCGCCGCAGCAAGCCCGGCGACGATCTTGTCAGCGCGCTGGCCACCGCGGAAGTCGATGGCGAATTGCTGCCGGACGAGGTCGTTATTTCGTTCCTGCGCCAACTCGTGAATGCGGGCGGCGACACCACCTATCGCGCAACCAGCGTGCTGCTGCTCGCATTGCTGCGCGATCCCGCGCAGCTCGAAGCGGTGCGCCAGGATCGTACGCTGGTCGCGCAGGCGATCGAAGAGGCCCTGCGCTGGGACGGCCCCGTATTGATGCAGTCGCGCATGGCGACGCGTGACGTCACGCTCGGTGGCGTCGAGATTCCCGCAGGCGCATTTCTCGACGTGCTGGCGGGCAGCGCCAATCGCGATCCCAGCCGCTTCCCCGATCCGGACAAGTTCGACATCTATCGCAAACCGGCTCACCGGCATTTCGCGTTCGCCTATGGACCTCACGTGTGCATTGGTCAACACCTCGCGCGTGTGGAGATGACGCGCGCGCTCAACGCGATTCTCGACCGGCTGCCAAATCTTCGTCTCGATCCAGCCGCGCAGGCTCCGCAGATCAACGGCATCATGATGCGCGTTCCGCATTCGATTCCCGTCGTCTTCGGCTAATCAAAACAAAGCGGGCCTCATGGGCTTTGCACGGGGCCGACCGATAAGGCAAGTGCCGCCGGCCAGCTCGCGCATGGAGCTGCCCGGCGCGCACCGACGGTGGAGAACGCATCGATGATGGAGTTTGACGATGTCGTGGTTGGCGCGGGCGCTGCGGGTTGCGTGCTTGCCAACCGTCTCTCGCAGAGCGGGCGCCATACGGTGCTGCTCGTTGAAGCAGGACCCGAGGACCGCAGTCCCCTGATCCGGATGCCCAAGGGATTCGGAAAGCTGCTGGGCGATCCGGCTCACGCCTGGTTCATCCCCGTGCAGCCCGACGACGGCAACGGGCACCGCAATGAAATCTGGCTTCGCGGCAAGATGCTCGGAGGTTCGAGCAGCATCAACGGCATGGTGTACATGCGCGGACATCCTGAGGACTACGACGGATGGGGTGAGCTGGGCGTGGAGGGCTGGAGCTGGCAGAACCTGGCGCCGTGCTTCAGGCAGATCGAAGATCACGCGCTGGGCGCCGACGAGCTGCGGGGTTCGGACGGCCCACTGAAAGTCTCGCCGTATGCGCAGCGCAACCGTATTGGCGACGCTGTACTCGAGGCGTGCCGGTCGCTTGGCATTCGGCGCGTGGAGGACATCAACCGGCTCGATCACGAGGGTGTGGCCTATCTGATCTATACGATACGCAACGGACAGCGGCAAAGCTCGGCCGAAGCCTTTCTGAAACCCGCCCGTTCGCGCAAGAATCTCACGGTCGTTACCGCGACGCAGGCCGCGCGAATCGTCTTTGACGGCACGCGCGCAACTGGCGTGCAATGCGAAAGCGCAGGGCAGAAAATAGTTTACCGTGCACGCCGCGAAGTCGTGCTGTCGGCTGGAGCGATCGAGTCGCCGCGGCTTTTGCAGTTGTCGGGCATTGGCGATCCCGTTCATCTGCAGTCGCTTGGCATTCCGGTCGTGGCAGCGAGACCGGGCGTCGGGCTCAACATGCGCGAGCACTATTTGTATATGGTGCAGGCGCGCCTGCGGGAATGGCGCGATTCGCAGAACCGGCAGTTTAGCGGCCTGCGCCTTTGGCGCAACGCGATGCAGTATTTCCTGTTCCGCCGTGGCGTTATGTCGCTCGGCTCGTATCAGGTGGGCGGTTTCGTCAAGACTGCCCCTGACGCGAAGCGCCCCGACGTTCAGTTGATGATGGCGCCGTACTCGATGGATTTCGGCGCGGCCAGCTATGCGTTCGAAACGTTCCCTGGCATGCAGCTTTTCAGCTATCCACTGCGTCCGCGCAGTGAGGGACACGTGAAGATCCAGTCGGCGGACCCTCGCGTGCCGCCAGAAGTTGTTGCGAACTACCTTGCCGATACGTACGACCAGCGGATGGCGGTCAACGCATTCCGGCTCATGCGCAACGTGATGGCCGCCGAGCCGCTCGCTAGCCTGCTGGAAGGAGAGACGCGTCCAGGTCCTGCCGTTCAGACCGACGCTGAGATTCTCGACCTCTACCGGCGCGAGGGGCAGTCCGGCTATCACGCTTGCGGGACCTGCAAGATGGGCTCCGGTCCGCTTGCCGTGCTCGATTCGCGCTTGCGCGTGCGGGGCGTCGAAGGCCTGCGCGTGATGGATCTCTCCGTGACGCCCACGATGATTTCCGGTAACACCAATGGCCCCATGATGGCGATGGCATGGCGCGCCGCCGGCCTGATCCTGGAGGATGCACGATGAGCCATCTCGAGGACTACGGCAGGCGCTTTGCGAACATCGAATTCGAGCGGCGCGATGGCGTACTACAGGTACGCCTGCACACGGACGGCGGGCCGCTCAAGTGGGGCGCGCTCTTCGGCAGCATTCACAGTCAGCTAGGCGAGGCGTTTTACCAGATCGCACGCGACCTCGAAAATCGCGTAGTGATCCTGACGGGCACCGGCGATGCATTCTGCGACGCCATGAACTTCGCCGAGCTGCCGGCGGAACCGCTTGCGCAAATCTGGCCGCGGCTTCAGCGCGAGGGGCAGG
Source organism: Paraburkholderia sp. CNPSo 3272 (assembly GCF_024206495.1). GTDB lineage: Bacteria > Pseudomonadota > Gammaproteobacteria > Burkholderiales > Burkholderiaceae > Paraburkholderia. Next base: position 85,240 of record NZ_JAMBPQ010000018.1, read on the forward strand.
ACTTGCTCATGCAACTGCTGGACGTTCCGGTTCCCGTTATCGGCGCGATCAACGGCCCGGCGTTCATTCACGCCGAGTTGCTCGTGCTGTCCGATATCGTGCTTGCGGCCAGTCACGCGGAAATCTCGGACCAGGCGCACTTCGTTCACGGCGTCGTGCCGGCGGATGGGGTGCAGATCGTCTGGCCGATGTTGATCGGGCATAACCGCGCCCGACATTTTCTGCTCACCGGTGAGCGCATGACGGCACAACGCGCCTGGGAGCTTGGTGTGGTCGGCGAAGTCGTCGCGCAGGAAGCGCTGCTCGATCGCGCCTGGGAGATCGCCCGCGGCCTCGCGGGGAAGCCGATCGAAACTCTGCGCTATACCCGCGCGGTCTTTGCTCAGCCGTTCAAGCGCCGCATGGCCGACGAACTGGGCTACGGACTCGCGCTCGAAGGGCTCGCCGGTATTGCCGCGCAGTCTGGCAAGACCTAGCCCGTCAAAGCGACATGTTCACGAATGGGAGACACGATATGGACCTGGCAGTGCAAACATTAACCGGGCGAAACGCGATCGTTCAAAAGGCGCTCGACCGTGCGACGCGGGAGGGTGGCGAGATCGGCGTACAGGTGGCGGCCTATCTCAATGGCAAACTCGTGATCGACGCATGGAGCGGCGTGGCCGATCCGGCCACCGGCCGCCTCGTTGACGGCGATACGCTCTTCAACGTCTATTCGGTGACGAAGGCCGTCGCGGCAACCGCGCTGCACATTTTGGCGGACCGCGGGCTCATCCAATACGACGCGCCGGTGACGCGCTATTGGCCGGAGTACGGCGCGCATGGGAAAGACAAGACGACGGTGCGCGATGTGCTGACTCACCGCGCCTGCGTGCCGCAGATGCCGGACGGTGTGACGCCGGAACTGATGTGCGACTGGCAATGGATGACGCGCGCCATCGCGAACCTGGAGCCGCTTGCCGAGCCGGGCACGAAGACGCTTTATCTTTCGATGACCTTCGGCTGGATAGTTGGCGAACTGGTCCGACGCGCCGACCCGAAGAAGCGCTCGCTGGGCCGCTTCGTTCAGGAGGAGATTGCGAAGCCGCTCGGTATAGACGATCTCTGGATTGGCATTCCTGATGAAGCGGAGCCGCGCATCGCTCGACTTACCGATGCAATGGTGCCGGTTCCCGCGGAATATCTGCCGCCGCTGTTCCTGCGCTCTATGCCGCAGCAGGTCGCGTTGACGCCGCCGGTGTTCGAGCGCCCGGACGTACGTCGCGCCGAGGTGGCGGGCGTAGGCGGGATCTTCAACGCGCGTAGTGAAGCGCGTTTCTGGGCGATGCTCGCGTGCGGCGGCGAGCTGGACGGCGTGAGGATCCTTTCGAAGGAACTCGTGGCCACGCTGAATACGCCGCGCGCCAACAGCGAAGAGCCGGACCCAGTGATGTTCGGCTTTCCGATTCCGATCACGATCGGCGGCTTCTGGTTCGGCGGCAGTCATCCGCCGGTGACGGCGGCGCGTTCGCCGCGCGCATTGTGTCATCCGGGGCAGGGCAATTCGATCGGCTGGGCGGACCCGGACACGGGACTCGCGGTGGCAATCTGCCACAACAAGCTGTTCAATCCGACCACGCCGGAAGAAGATCCACTGCTCCCGATCGCCGTTGCGATTCGTGAAGCGCTGGATCTGGAGTGATTGGCGCAATGGTCATCGATATCGCGCATTTGCAGCAATGGACTGGGCGCACCGAGGAGGTGCGGGACCAGGTCACTCTCACGCCGATGGCGGCGCTCGCCGCCATGCTCGACCGCGACGACCCGCCAGCAGCGGCTGGCGATGACTTGCCGCCGTTGTGGCACTGGCTTTATTTTCTGCCGGTTCATCGTCAGTCGATGGTCGGGTCGGACGGCCATCCAAAGCGTGGAGGTTTCCTCCCGCCTGTCGACCTGCCTCGGCGCATGTGGGCGGGCAGTCAGCTCGAGTTTCTGCGGCTGCTGAAGGCGGGCAGCGCGACCACGCGTCTTTCGCGCATCGAAAGCGTTGCGCACAAGCAGGGGCGCACCGGCGATCTCGTGTTCGTCAAGGTCAAGCACGAGGTCAGTGACGTTGACGGAGTCGCGATCGTCGAACATCAGGATGTCGTTTATCGCGACCATCCGGCTGCGAGCGAAAAGCCCGCTGCCCCACAGGCCGCGCCCGCGGGCGCTCAGTGGGCGCGGGAGGTCGTGCCCGATCCCGTGCTGTTGTTTCGCTATTCGGCGCTTACCTTGAATGGTCATCGTATTCACTACGATCGGCCATACGCGATCGGCGAAGAGGGGTATGAGGGGCTTGTCGTGCATGGCCCGCTGCTCGCCACGCTACTCATGGACTCGCTGAGATCAAAGCTGCCGGACGCGCGCGTGCGATCGTTTTCCTTCCGCGCGGTCAAACCGGTCGTGGACACGACACCTTTCTATGTCTGCGGAAAGCGGGACGAATCGGACCCCGGCAAGGTGATCTTGTGGATTTCGGGCAGTGACGGGTCGTTGCGCATGGAAGCATCGGCCGTGCTCGCCTGATGTGTTGAATCCGGTCCGCTAAGGTGTTCTATCTTCCGGGGACCCGTCTCTGAACTGGAGTTTTATGCGTTCGTTTCTTTTTGTGCCTGGGAGCAAGCCCGAGCGATTCGCCAAGGCGCTCGCGGCAGGCGCCGACGCGGTGATCGTGGACCTCGAAGACGCCGTCGCGGACGCGGATAAAGCGTCCGCGCGCGCCCATGTTGCCGATGCCGCGCGAACATTTGCGGCTGCGCCTGTTCGCGTGCTGTTGCGCATCAATGGTGTTAGCACTCAGTGGTTCGAGGATGACCTCTCACTTGCGGCGCTCGATGGTATCGATGGCATCGTGCTGCCCAAGGCGGAGAATTCGGCAGCGCTGACCGCTGTCGCCACAGCAACGCAGAAGCCGATATGGCCGATCGTCGAATCCGCCGTGGGCGTGTGGAACGCGTTGGAAGTGGCGCGCATGCCCGGTGTCGAACGGCTCATTTTCGGCTCGGTGGATTTCGAACTCGATCTCGACTGCGACGGTTCATGGGACGCGTTGCTGCACGCACGTTCGCGCATCGTGCTGGCCTCGCGTGTAGCCGGAATTCAGTCTCCGGTGGATGGCGTAACCGTGGCGATCGATGATCGGCAGCAGCTCGCGGACGACTCGTCGAAGGCACGGTCGCTGGGTTTCGGCGGCAAGCTGTGCATTCATCCGCGCCAGGTTGAAGTGGTCAACGCTGCGTTCAGCCCGAGCGCAGACGAAATTGCCAAGGCGCAGCGAGTCGTCGAGGCGTACGAGCGCGCTGAAGGCGGGGCAGTGTCCGTGGATGGACGGATGGTGGACTTGCCGGTCTTGCTCAAGGCAAGACGCATCGTCGGTTTGTCCGAAAAGACCGAAAGCGTGCGCGGTTCGGTAGAAGCGTAAGGAGAACTGCGGGGCGCCCGCGCCGCCACCGCATGATGTGGCGCGGGCATGGTCCGATTGAATTTACACCGGATCCCACGGCGTCAGAGCCATGGAGGGCACGTTCGGGAAGAAGCTCGATTCGAACGCCGGCATGACCTGCTCGGCAATCGCTTCGGGCGTCCAGCCGCCGTCGCGATGCAGCGAGCGGATCATGCGGATCTGGTTGAAGAAGTAGATTTCGTTGGCGCGCACACCGAAGATCTGCCCCGAAACCTTGGTGGCCTGGTCGGAGGCAAGATACACGGCGAGCGGCGCAATCTTGCGCGATTCCATGCGCTTGAGAATCTCGACGCGTGCCTTTTGCTCGGGCGTTTCCGAGGGAATCGAGGCAGTCATCGCAGTCCATGCCCACGGCGCGATGCAGTTAGAGCGCACGTTGAATTTGGCCATGTCGAGGGCGATCGACTTCGACAGACCGACGACCCCCATCTTGGCGGCCGAGTAGTTGGCTTGCCCGATATTGCCGATCAGACCCGACGTGGAGGTCATATGAACGAAGCTGCCGCCGTTTTGCGCCTTGAAATGCGGTGCCGCAGCACGCGCCACGAAAAACGAGCCGTTCAGGTGGACGTCGACCACGGCCTTCCACTCGTCGAGGCTCATGTTGAAGAACATGCGGTCACGCACGATGCCGGCGTTGTTCACCACACAGTCGATGCGACCGAACGTGTCCAGCGCGGCCTGCACGATCTTCTGCGCCGAATCCCATTCAGCGACGCTGTCCGTCGAGACAACCGCTTGTCCGCCGGCCTCCTTGATTTCCGCGACAACGCGCTGTGCGGCGACTTCGCCGGTTTCGGCGTTGCGACCGAGGTCGTTGACGACGACCCTGGCGCCGTTCGCCGCGAATTGCAGCGCGAAATCGCGCCCGATGCCGGCTCCCGCACCCGTTACCACTACCACCTTGTCCTTGACGAAATCGCTCACTCTTGTCTCCGTTCGATACAGGCGTTGATGTAGAAAAGCTCGCCTCGGTATAATAGCAAAACTGAACAGCGTTGCATAATATGAACGCTGCCATGTTGAGGCAAGTGTGACGATTCATCCATTCGAAGACGACGAAATGAAAGGAGACGCAAGATGAATCATAAGAAAGGCTGGAATGTGCCTGACCATGTTCCTCAAGAACTCGTGGTCGATTTTGACTATATGAACCCGCCCGGAGCACAAGACGATGTTCATCTGGCATGGAAGTCGCTGCACGCGGGGCCCGACATCGTATGGTCCCCTTACTATGGCGGGCACTGGATCGCCACGCGAGGCGAAGATATCGAGGCGATGCAGAAGGACCACACGCGCTTCTCGCATCAAAGCGTCAACATTCCGCCGCTCAACGAGTCGAGACTCGTGCCGCTCGAACTCGACCCGCCTGAGCACACTGCATACCGCAACCTGATCACGCCGGCTTTTCTTCCACAGGCGATCGCATCGCTCGAGAGCGATGTGCGCAGTCTTGCAATCGAGTTGATCGAAAAGATCGCTCCGCAAGGCGAATGCGAGTTCGTCTCGGAGTTCTCGAAAATCCTGCCGATCGTGATTTTCCTGCGTCTCGCGGATCTTCCGTTGAGCGACCGCGAGCAGCTGCTCGAGTGGGCGGAGTGGGCCGTACGCGGCAATCTCGAAGAGCGCATCGAGTCCCAGCACCGCCTTGGCGGCTATATCGCCACCTGGGTGGAAAAGCGCAAGGCGCAGGCGGGCGGCGATCTCGTCAGCCTGATTGTCAACGCGCAGATCGATGGCAAGCCGATCAGCCCCGAGCGCATGTTCGGCATGTTTATCGTCGTGCTGTTCGGCGGTCTCGATACCGTCGCCTCGTTGATGGGTTTCATCGCACGTTTTCTCGCCGAGAATCCCGCGCACCGGCGGCAGCTCATCGGGAATCCCGAACTGATGGTGTCGTCGGTCGACGAATTGATCCGGCGCTTTGGCGTGGCGAATACCGCGCGACTCATCACTCAGGACATGGAATACAAAGGCATCCAGTTCAAAAAGGGTGACCAGATTCAGTTGCCGAATTCCCTGTTCGGCCTCGACGACCGCAAGTTCAGCAACCCGCTTGCCGTCGACCTCACGCGCAAGCCGGTGATGCACGCTGCCTTCGGCAACGGGCCGCATCGCTGCCCCGGCTCGTTTCTCGCGCGCACGGAGATCAAGGTGTTCCTGCAGGAATGGCTCAAACGCATTCCTGATTTTCGCATTCGCGAGGACGACAGGCCACGATGCGGCTCGGGCTCCGTCAACGGCATGCTTTATCTGCCGCTTGCCTGGGACGTAGCGCCCTGAAAACAACCCCACCTCAACGACTCATAGAGCGATCATGAAAAAGTGGCAATGCATTTTTTGCGGGTTTTACTACGACGAAGCAATGGGACTTCCGGGGGAGGGCATCGCGCCCGGCACCCGCTGGGAAGACATCCCGGATGACTGGGCATGCCCCGAGTGCGGCGCGACCAAGGCCGACTTCGTGATGGTCGAGGTGGAGGTCTGAGGGCTAGGGCACGCGCACGGCGCCAGGCCGTGCGCTGCGTCGCCCAGTGTCAAACGCGCTCGAATACGGCGGCGATACCCTGGCCACCGCCGATGCACATGGTCTCGAGCGCATAGCGTCCCTTTCGGCGCGTGAGTTCGTGCAGGAGCGTCGTCATGATCCGTACGCCCGTTGCGCCAATCGGGTGGCCGAGCGAGATGCCGGAGCCGTTCACGTTGAGCCGGTCGGTATCGTGCCAGTTCCAGCCTTTGAGGACTGCCAGCACCTGGCATGCGAACGCTTCGTTCACTTCGACGAGATCCATCTGATCGAGCGAGAGGCCCGTGCGCGCCATGAGCTTCTGGACCGCAGGCACGGGGCCGATCCCCATACGCGAAGGCTCGCAGCCGGCGGCGGCCCAGCCCGTCAGCCAGGCGATGGGTTCGAGGCCGAGTGCTTCGAGGCGGTCTTCGGCGACGACGAGGCAAGCGGCCGCGGCGTCATTCTGCTGGCTGGAATTGCCGGCGGTCACCGTGCCGCCCGGCATCAACGCGCGAAGCTTGCCGAGACTTTCCATGCTGGCGTCCGCACGGAATCCTTCGTCTCTGGAAAAGAGGAGCGGTTCGCCCTTCTTCTGGGGAACGCTGACCGCAATGACTTCTTCGGCCATGCGGCCCGACTCCCACGCCGCGGCCGCGCGCTGATGGCTGCGCAACGCGAATTCATCGGCGGCCTCGCGGCTGATTCCGTAGTCGGTGGCGAGATTTTCCGCCGTCTCGATCATGCCGGAGATATAGCCGAAGCGAGATTCGGGCTGCGAGCGCTCCCGGCCGCGTGCGAGACGGTCGTGAAACTGGACGGAGCCCGAACGGGCGCCCCAGCGCATGTCCGTGCTGTAGTACTCGATGTTGCTCATGCTTTCCACGCCGCCGGCCAGCACCACGTCGGCGGCGCCGGTCTGAACCATCATCGCCGCGGTGGCGAGCGCCTGCAGGCCGCCGCCGCAGCGACGGTCCAGTTGCATGCCCGGCACCTCCACGGGCAGGCCCGCCTGTAGCGCGATCCAACGGCCCACGCAGGGCGTTTCGCTGCTCGCGTACGATTGTGCGAACACGACGTCGTCGATGCGAGCGGGATCGAGGCCCGCTCGCCGGATCGTTTCGTTCGCAACGAGTGCGCCGAGTTCTTCGACGGATACGCCGCGCAGGCTACCGCCAAAGGTGCCAACGGGCGTTCGTACCGGGGAGACAATTGCTGCGCGTTTCATGGGGGATTTCCTTGCAGGGTTTCGAGTTTCTGATTCGGGTCCGATTGCACTCAGGCGACGAGCGTCGCACTTCCGGAACGATTGGATGGCGGGGCGCCGGCCATCTGGTCGAGAGCGCCACGATGGTCCGGATGGGCAATCACAAGGATGCGCTCGCGCCGTTGCCGCAGCGTCAGTCCGCGCAGATCGGCAACGCCATATTCCGTCACCACGATCCCGGCATCGCTGCGTGGCGTGCTGACCGGCCCGGTCAACGACGCGACAATGCGGGTGGCTCCCTTGCCAGCCGTGGAGGGCAGTGCGATGACGGGAACGCCGCCGCGGGAGCGTCGCGCGCCGCGCAGGAAGTCCAGCGCGCCGCCCACCGCACCCACGTACACGCCCCCTGCAATTTCGGCGTTGATCTGCCCGCTCAGATCGACTTCGACCGCCGAGTTGATGGCCACGAAGCGATCGATGCTCGCGAGCACATGCGGGTCGTGCGTGTAGCGGGTCGAACGAAACTCGATGGCCTCGTTGCGGTGCGCGAACTCGTGAATGCGGCGGCCACCCATCATCACGCCGGCGATGGTCTTGCCTGTGTCGATGGATTTGCGCGCATTGTTGATGACGCCGCTTTCCATGAGATCGGCGACTTTGTCGCCGATGGTGCCGGAATGAATGCCGAGATCTCGACGATCGGTGAGGCACGCAAGGATCGCCTCTGGAATCGCGCCGAGACCGAGTTGAATCGTGGCGCCGTCTTCGATCAAACTTGCTGTGTACTGCGCGATCGCCAAATCCGTTGCGCTTGCTGCGCTGGGCGAACTTTCAGGCAAGGCGCGCGACGTCGGCAGGATGAAGTCGATCTCGTCGTCGCGAAGGTAGCGCTCGCCATATGTCCAGGGCGCCTGCTCATTCACTTCCGCAACGACGACGCGCGCGTGCTTCAGTGCCGGAATCAGATACTCATGCGCAACGGACAGGCTATAGCGCCCCAGTGAATCGGGCGGCGCAAGCTGCAGCAGCAAGACGTCGATGGGAAACCGGCCCGACTCCATCATCTGTGGAAACTGCGAGTAGTGGCACGGAAGAATATCGAGTGCGCCCGCCTTGGCCAAAGCGCGGTTGGCGCCTGTGCCGCAGTATGAAACGAAATCGATGCAGTCCGCGTGCTCCGGGCGGCAGGTGTCGAAACTGCTGGCGCCCAGAAAAATCCGAAACGCGCCGATGCTGTGCCGTTGCTCTAGCAACTTTCTCGTGAGCGGGAGGGGTTCCGCGTTCGATTGGCCCCATGCAATGGTATCTCCGGGACGAACGATGGATGCGAAGTCGACGGAGTCCGCCTCTAGCAGTAAAGGCATGATGTTGTCCGCGTCAGTGCGTAGTTTGAGTCATTTGCGCAACGGCATGGGGCTCGTCGAACTGCCCACGCGCGGCGCCCGAAGCGATGAGTTCAGCGATCCGTTCTTCGCTGTATCCGATGCTGCGCAGTACGGCCTCCGTATGCTGACCAAGGCGCGCAACGGCGAGCGGCGGTGCGGCAGGCTCCATGCGGAAGTGAATCGGGCTTGCAACGTGTTTGCGTCCGGACGGATCGCTTTGAATCATCGCGCGCTCATGCGCATGCGGATGGTCGAGCGCTTCGGCGATCGAGAGCACCGGTGCGACGCTGATGTTTCTGCCATCGAACCAGTCGAGCCATTCATCGAGCGTGCGGCTCAGGAAGGTTCGCGTCAGGAATGCGCGCACCCGCGTTTGACTTTCGCCGGCCGGACCGATGGCGTCGCCGACCAGATCAGGCCGGCCGAGTGGCGTAAGCAGGTTGGTGGCAAAGCTGCGCTCCCGGCCGCCGAGGCAGAGCCATTTGGAATCGGCGGTCTCATAGCTGCTGAGCAGTGCGAGCCCGCTGTCGTCGTCTGGCGTTTCCTGAGATGAAACGTCCGGCGTGTTGAGCAAGCGGCCACTCAGATACGGCTGCGCCGTGAGCGCCGCATCGAAGAGCGAGATGTCGATATAGTCGCCGCGCCCTGTTTCTCGCGCGCGCAGGAGTGCCATCAACACAGCGGACAACGCGGTCAACGAACCGGCCAGCGCGGCGAGCGACGGCCCTGTGGTAACGGGCATCCCGCGGCTATCGCGCGGCAGCGTGCCCGCAAGCGCTTGAATCACCGGATCATGGGCGGGCAGTTGAGAGAGCGGGCCGTTCTGTCCAAATGCGGTCATCGCGCAATAAACGAGTCGCGGGTTCGTCCGGCTCACCGTGTCGTAGTCGATGCCAAGGCGCGCGGCCACGCCCGGCCGCGACGATTCGATGACCACGTCAGCCTCGTTCATCAGCTTGAGCGCGGCCTCGCGTCCATCGGGATGCTTCAGGTCGAGGGCGATGCTGCGCTTGCCGCGGTTGATCGCGGCGAAGAACGCGCCGTCCGTGCCCGGTGCACCGCGTGTGGGGTCACCGGCGACCGGTTCTATCTTGATGACTTGCGCCCCGTGTTCCGCGAGATTGGCGGCGAGGAATGGACCCGGCATGAACTGTGACAGGTCCACGACGCGAAGACCGGTGAGTTTCATGCGAGAGCGGCTCCGAAGCCGAGCTGGCGTTGCGCGATTGCGGCAGCCTCCTTCACGATGCGTCCGATCAATTCCGCACAGGTCGGCAAGTCGTGGATGAGACCGGTCACGATCCCGGCGGGGAACGCGCCGCCTTCGACTTCTCCCGTGACGAACGCGTCCATCCAACGCTTCGCTCCGGTCAGCGCGTAGAGGTCGGTGTGCGTCACGTGCCCGCTGCGTTCCAGTTCGAGCGCGGCGAGGCTCACACTGTTCTTGACCACGCGACTCGAATCGCCGATCGAGCGGCCGACCAGCACCGTATCGCGCTCCGTCGCTTCCAGCAGACGTTGCTTGATCGCCGGGTGGACCTGCGATTCTTGCGTGAGCATAAACCGCGTGCCCATATTGACGCCGTCCGCACCGAGCGCCAGCGCCGCCATCAGACCGCGCCCATCGGCGAAGCCACCGGAGGCGAGAATCGGCACCTTGAGCTTGTCGGCGGCGGCGGGAATCAGGACCAGTCCCGGGATATCGTCTTCGCCAGGGTGTCCCGCGCATTCGAACCCGTCGATGCTGACGGCGTCCGCGCCGAGCGATTCGGCCTTCACCGCATGGCGGACCGTGACACACTTGTGGACCACCTTGACGCCGTGCGTCTTGAATTCGGCTATGTATTTCGCGGGATTGCTGCCTGCCGTTTCCACGACCTGCACACCCTGCGAAACGATGGTGCGCACATACGCGTCATAGTCGAGACCGGCATTCGCGCCGAGTACGGTCAGATTCACACCGAACGGCTTGTCCGTGAGCGAACGCACTTTGTCGATCTCACGCGCGAGCGCGTCGGCGCTTGCATGCGTATGCGCCGAGATGAACCCAAGACCGCCTGCGTTGCCTACGGCCGCTGCCAGTTCGGCGCGCGCCACCCAGCGCATGCCTCCTTGAATGATGGGGTATTGAATGCCGAGTAATTCAGTAATGCGATTGACTTTGGGTTTCATCGCGTGCCTGTAGTCTGGGTAGGGAGTGTGGGTGCCAGAAAAGGGCGCTGGACGCGCGCGGCCTGGCGTGCTCGGTTCGCCACGGCAGAAGTGGCTTTTTTTCAGCGATTCAACAATCGCGGAACTGCGGCTTGCGTTTTTCGGCGAAGGCGGCCATTCCTTCCTTGCGGTCTTCGGTCGCGAAAGTCGAATAAGCCATGCGCCGCTCGAACAGGATGCCTTCGGCGAGGGTCGATTCGTAGGCACGGTTGACGCACTCTTTCGCCATCGCCACGACCGGTTGTGAGAATCGCGCGATTTCGTCGGCTGTTTTCAGGGCTTCGTCGACGAGCGTATCGACGGGAACGATGCGGCTCACGAGCCCGCATCGTTCGGCTTCGACAGCGTCCATCCTGCGGCCCGTGAGAATCATCTCCATCGCCTTCGATTTGCCGAGCACGCGCGTGAGGCGCTGCGTGCCGCCGGCGCCGGGAATGGTTGCGAGCGTGATTTCGGGCAGGGCGAAACGCGCGTTGTCGGCGGCCAGAATGAAGTCGCACATCATGGCCAGCTCGCAGCCCCCGCCCAGCGCGAGACCGGCGACGGCGGCGATGACCGGTTTGCGGCAACGCGAGGTGCGCTCCCAGTTCGACGTGATGAACTGATTCTTGTAGACGTCCATGTACGTCCATTCGCTCATCATCTTGATGTCGGCTCCGGCGGCGAACGCCTTTTCACTGCCGGTGAGCACGATCGCGCCAATGGCCGGATCGGCTTCGAGGCCGTCGAGTGCGGTCGTCAGCTCGTCCATCAACGGGTTGTTCAACGCGTTATAGGCTTGCGGACGGTTCAGCTTGATCAAGCCGGTCTTGCCGTGAATTTCGACGATGATCGTCTCGTAGGCCATGGTCTTTCCTTGCGGGAATCAGGGTGAACACTTAAGCCAGCTTCGGTATCTGCTCGGCCGTAGATGCGTTGGCTGCGGCACCCCGTGCAGACTGCGTCGGGTCGTGCCGCGCGTTGCCAAATTTATGAACGACGTTTATGATTCTGAATGTGTGACCCGGCTTTGTCAATTGAGCCCGTGGTCGGATTTGCTAACGGAAAATACCGCGAGGAGACAGTGCATGACGACTCGTCACGAGGACGGACAGATTCGCGTTGAACAGCGCGCAAACCTGCTTTTGATAGGGATCGACCGGCCGGAAAAGCGCAACGGCTTTACCCCGAAGATGTTCGAGGAACTGGCCGCTGCTTACACGCGGCTCGAGAACAGCAGCGATCTGTTCTGCGCTCTGGTCTATGCCGAAGGCGACCACTTTACGGCCGGGCTCGACATGCCGAAGATCGCGCCGTTGCGCCGTGAGGGCAAACCCTTGCTTCCGGAGGGCGAGGTCGATCCGTTCAACTTGCGCGCGCCGCTGCGCACCAAGCCGGTCGTCATCGCTCTCAAGGGAATCTGCTTTACGGTCGCGGTCGAATTGATGCTCGCGTCGGAAGTGGCGGTGGCCGCCGATAACTGCCGTTTCTCCCAGCTTGAAGTGAAGCGGGGGATCATGGCAGGTTGTGGTGCGACGTTCCGGATGGTCCAGCGTGCCGGCTGGGGCAACGCGATGAAGGTGCTGCTCACCGGCGACGAGTTCACTGCCGAGGAGGCGCGCCGCATGAACTTCGTTCAGGACGTCGTGCCGGCGGGCCAGGAATTCGACCGCGCGCTGGCTATCGCAGAGCGAATCGCCGCGCAGGCGCCGCTCGCCGTGCAGGCCACGATGCAGAACGCGCGTGTTTCACTGGGGCAAGGCTGGCAGGATGCCTACGCGACGATTCAGTCGACGCAGCAGTTTCTCTACAACACGGAAGATGCAAAGGAAGGCGTTCAGTCCTTCGTCGAAAAACGTACGGCGAAGTTCGTCGGACGCTGAGGCATGGCTTGCGGCGCGGCGGGTATGAATTCAAGGGGACAGTTTGATATGACAAAAGGCGCGTTGACGGGAGTTCGCGTACTCGACCTGAGCCGTATTCTCGCGGGGCCCTGGGGGGCGCAGATGCTGGCGGATCTCGGCGCGGAGGTCATCAAGGTCGAGCGTCCGGGCAAAGGGGACGATTCGCGGCAGTTCGGCCCGCCGTTTCTGATGGATCGGGAAGGCAAGGTCACGCGCGAGTCGACGTTCTTTATCAGCGCGAACCGCGGCAAGAAGTCGATTACGTGCGATATTTCGACGCCCGACGGCCAGGCGCTGGTCCGCTCGCTGGCTACGCATTGCGACGTGCTGCTCGAGAACTATAAGGTTGGCGACCTGAAACGCTACGGGCTCGACTACGAGAGCCTCAAAGTCGTCAATCCTCGCTTGATCTACTGCTCGATAACGGGGTTCGGACAAACCGGGCCGTACAGCCCGCGCCCCGGATACGACTCGATTTTCCAGGCGATGGGTGGTCTGATGAGCGTCACCGGCAACGGCGACGACGTGCCGGGCGGCGGACCGATGAAAACCGGGCCCAGTCTCGCGGACATCCTTTGCGGCCAGTACGCGGCGTCCGCGATCATCGCCGCGCTCTATCATCGCGACGCGGCGCAAGGCGGCAGTGGGCAGGGGCAGTACATCGACCTCGCGCTGCTGGATGCGATGATCGCCGCCACATCGCACTATGCAAGCCAGTACCTCGTTTCAGGTCAGGTTCCGGTCCGGCGCGGTACGGAGGGAAACGGCGGCATGCCGTCGCGCATGTTCCGCTGTGCCGATCGCGACATCATGATCGTTGCGGGCAACAATGAACAATACGCGCGGATGTGCCAGGTCCTCGGGCATCCCGAACTTGCCCGCGACCCGCGATTCAGCGAGATTGCACTGCGAGTGAAAAATCGCCGCGCGCTTGGCGAAGTGTTCGAACCGCTGATCGCCGCATGGCAAAGCGATGAATTGCTGGCGGCCCTAGACGCCGCCGGGGTGCCGGCGGGGCCGATCAACGATCTGGCGCAAGTGTTCGCCGATCCCCATGTGCAAGCGCGTGCGATGTGTATTGAAGTCGCGCATCCGCTTACCGACGAGGCGGTTCGTATGGTCGCCAATCCGGTGAAGATGTCGGGCACGCCTATCGACTCGTATGGAGCGCCGCCGATGCTCGGTCAGCATACGGACACCGTGCTTCGCGATGTGCTGGGCATGGCGCAATCGGACATCGATCTCCTGCGCGAAAAGAAAGTGCTGTAGAAAGCGAAAAACCTGCGAGGCGCAGCCCTTCGGGGCTCGTTTATCCATGGCTTTTCGACATCAGTTAGGATTGCAAATATACAAGCCGCTGCGAGATTGCTGCACAGCGCGGCGGGCACTCGTTTTTTATCGCGCTAATGGATCAGGGATGAACGGCGCAAAAAAAGACCTTGGCCAGGTGTCCCGCAGCCAAGGCCTAAACTCCACACGCTCTCGCGAAGTGTGCCGGAGGAGAAATATGTGAGCGCTCTCGATCGAGTTCGTACGCGTCTCGTGCGAACTCGCCCTCAGATCGAGGTGTCCCAGCTAATGCAACTATTGGTTCGATTAAATTCTCTGCGACTGCTGCATAATGCAACTCCCTGTTTCATATATTGCAACTGTGTTCAAAAAGACGCACTAAAGCATTGACTGTCCGCCGTCCACACTGATAGTCTGCCCCGTTATGAAATTAGCGTCGTCACTGCACAGAAATGCAACTGTTCGTCCAATATCGAGCTCAGGATCGCCGAAGCGGCCAAGCGCGATTTCAGCGAGATAGCGCGAGCGTTCCTGGGGATTGGCTTCGAGGTAAGCTTCAGCGGCTGGCGTGAGCGCTGCCGGGCAAATGACGTTGACGGTGATGCCATAGGCACCCCATTCGCGCGCGGCAACACGCGAAAGCCCACGAATGCCCTCCTTGGTTGCGGCGTACGCGCCGAATCCCTTGAGCCCTTCGATGCCTGTGCGCGAGCCGAAGTTGACGATGGCGCCGCGGCCCTGTGCCTTCATGTGCGGCAATACGGCCTGCATGAAATACAGCGTGCCGTACAAGCCGGACTCGAGTGTGTTGCTCCAGTCGTCGTCGGTAACGGACTCGAGCAGCACACCCGGGCTGCTGCTTTGTGCGTTGTTAATAAGCGCGTTCACGCGTCCGAAACGCTCAATGGCAAGTTCGACCGTGCGCACGGCGTCGGCTCGATTGCGCGTGTCGCCAGGCACGACGAGCACTTGGGAACCGAGGGCGCTCAGTTGCTCGGCAGCATGCGTCAGTTTGCTCTCCGTGCGGCCAGTCAGCACGAGGCACGCGCCCTCGGAGGCGAGCGAGCGGGCAATGCCGAGTCCAATACCTTGGCCGCCTCCGGTCACGATGGCGACCTTTTCTGCCAGTTTTTTCGTGTACATGGGTGATCCAGAAGTGAAGTTGATGCTGCTGTTCGACGCGCGTGCGTGTTACGTAAATGCTGCACAGTCCGTCGCGCCAGCATTTCAATTTTGTGAACGTCGTTCAACTATATCTCAACTTGGATGAGAGGGTGCCCTGGCGTATTCCCGAATTCGGGCAGTGCAAAAGTGTGCCAAATTGTGATCGTTGTAAAACTATGTGAATAGTTCCCGTATAATCGATAGAGTCAATTCATGGGGAAAATCATGTTGAAAGAGACCTCAGCGCCGGCGGACCGGGATGTCAGCGGGCCACGCTCGCTGACCCGGCTCCTCGGAATTTTCGATGTGCTGGCGAAGTCCCCGGAAGGGATGTCGCTGGCGGAACTGAATGTCGCCCTGGAGTCACCGAAGAGCAGTCTGCTCAATCTGCTGAGACCTCTAGTGGCGGAAGGGTTTTTGATGCACGACGCAGGCCGCTATCGCCTCGGGCCGTCGATTTTCCGGTTGTCCGCGGGCGTGATGGCCGCGTGGAATTTCTCGAAGATGCTGCGCCCGTTCCTGGTGGATCTCTCGAAAAGCACCAATGAAACCGTGTATATCGGCGTCCTCGACATCGAGCACAAAGAGATCACCTATGTAGACGTGATCGAGAGCGAACAATCCGTGCGCTATTCGATGCACATCGGTTTGCGCCGTCCGCTCTATTGCACGGCTGCGGGGCGCGTGCTGTTGGCTCATGCGCCGGACGCTTTCGTCACCGACTACATGAAGACGGTCAAGTTCGAGCGTCGTACGCCGCAAACGGTCGCGACGAAGAAAGCGCTGCGTGACGAACTCGATCACATCCTCGAAACCGGTTTGTCGGTGAGCCGCGGCGAATTGCTGCCGGACTCCGCGGGTGTGTCGTCGCCGATCTTCGGGCCGAACGGTAACGTGATCGCGGCGATGGCGATTGGTGCGCCGCTCGAGCGTTTTGATCGCGAACGCCCGCAACTCGAGCAGAATATGATCAGGGTGGCCCAGCGCGCGTCTGCATTGGGTGAAGCCGAAGGGGAGTGACCGGCCAGCGTGCCGTACATTGAGGCATATGCTTCAATGTGCGGCACGCATGGCGAATTTGAAGAAGCGTTGGACCAGCGTGTGACAGATCGTCCGCAACGACGATCAATGGGCGTGACGCTTCGGCAGCATGAAGGCGATCAGCAGTCCGGCAATCGAACTGCAGGCGATGTAGGCGAATACAGAAACATAGCCACTGTCGCCAGCAAACGCACCACCGTCATTTCCCGCCGCCGCGCTGCGCAGCAGCACGAATACCGCCTGGGCGCCTACCGCGAAGAAGCACGAGAAGAAGACGTAGAGCATGCCCGTTGCCTCGCCTGTCTGATGCACAGGCGTTGTTTCCACGATCTGGTTGTACAGCGCCGTGCTCGCGAAGGCGAGCCCAAACGAGCACAGGACCGCGCCTGGAATAAAGAGCAGCAGGCTGCGATGAAGCACGATCAGCGAGGCCCAGGCAAAGGCCAGAATGACCATGCCGATCAAGGCAGCGCGACGAGCCTTGTACCGGGCCGCAATGCGGCCGCTCCACGGGCTCGCGACCATCGCGACGATGTTGACGCTGAACATCAGCAATCCGGCCGCTGTCGCGCTCAGCCCGAACCCGGCGTGCGTGCCCGCAGGCTGCTGGGCAAGCAGCGAGAAAACCTGCCCCAGCTGCATGCCGCCTGCCGCGAGAAATGCCATGCAGGCATTCGCCAATATGACTTCGCGCGTCTTCAGCAGACGCACGTTGATGAGCGGATGACGCGCCTTGAGTTGATGCCGCGCCCATAGTCCGAGTACGACAATCCCGCCGACGATCAAGCCCCATAGCCGCGCATCGCCAAACCCCCACGCGCGGATTTGTTGCACTGCGAAGAGAATGGCGCACAGTGCCGGAGCGAACGCAAGGCCTCGAACGTAGTCGATCCGTACGCCGGGATGCGGCGGCGACGGCGGGGTCCAGGCGCGTACGGCAGCGACCGCCACCACGCAAAGCGCGACTTTGAACCAAAAGCCGCCTTGCCAGGAATAGTGATCCACGACGACGCCCGCACCAATGTAGACCAGCCCCGCGGATACCATGCCGGCAGCACTGATCAGGCCCACCGCGCCAGGCAGCCTCGCCGGTGGCAGGTTCTCGCGGACCAGGCCGATGGAGAGCGGCGTAATGCCCGCCGCGATCGATTGCATTGCGCACCCAGTGAGGAGCATGCCGACATGGGTTGCACATGCGGCGACCACCGCGCCGGCGGCAGCGACCGACATCACCACGAGCAGAATGCGACGGTAGCCTAGCAAGTCGCCGAGTCGTCCGCTTAGCGCGGCAAAGATGGCCGAGCCGAGCCAGTAGGCGGTAACGGTCCAGCTCACGGCGTTCGAGGCAGGGAAGGCCTTGTAGAGCGTGACCAGCACCGTATAGATAACGACGATACCGGACGAGGATGCCACCGCGGCTAGCAGGATCGCCATCGTGAACCCGCGCGGGGGACTGGCAACGGGCTGTGTTCGGTGTGCCTGCTGCTGGAGGACTTCAGCTTGCATAAACGTCTCCGGTTGTACGTATCGTTTCGAGTATACTCATATACGAACAATGTTCGAATTTATGTTTTCCGGGGAATACTATGCGAACTTCAGGAGTGACGACGGTGCCGGCCGATATCAATTCGATATCGACGTTTCCGGGTTCGATATGAGAGTTTTTGGGCTGATGGCTTGAGCCGATACTTCTCTCAAGGGCGCACGTCCAGCAGCGCTCCCCCATAACCAGGAGAGAGTCCATGCAAGCGTATCAAGGGAAGATCTACGACGCCGACACGCACTTCTACGAAGTCGAGGACGCATTCAACCGCCACCTGCCCGAGAAGTTCAAGAAGGACTGGTCGTTCAGCAGCCGTGTGACGGCAGACGGCAACCGCTGCATGTATGTCGGCGAGCGCAAGGTGGAAATCAGCGAAGGCTACACCTCGGCCGAGGGGCACGTGCCGCCGCCGGGCAAGCTGCATGAATGGCTGCGCGCGATGAAGGACGGCAAGGACAACGTCGACATGCGCGTCGCCCCGACGCCGGACATGTTCAATCGCGACGCCCGCTTGAAGAAGATGGACGAATTCGGCGTGGAAGCCTGCACGATGTACATCGGCGAAATGGTCGCGTGCATTTCCTACCTCAACGAGCCTGCCGCCGCAAATGCCGTGTTGCATGCGTATAACCAGTGGATGCTCGACGACTGGGGCTTCAACTACAAGGACCGGATCTACACGACGCCGGTCGTCACGCTCGACGATCTCGACGCCGCCGTCGCCGAGGCCAAATGGCTGGTCGCGAACGGTGTCCGCGTAATCCTGATGCCGATGGGGCCGTTCAATGGCCGTGCGCCTGCGGACCCGTATTTCGATCCGTTCTGGTCGATCCTCAACGAAGCAGGCGTGCGTGTCACGTTCCACGTGTCGGAAGCGATCTACATGAAGGATCACATGGCGGTGTGGGGCGAGCCGGTGCAGCAGTCGCGCCAGCGTCAAACCGCCTTTGTCTGGATGCACGGTTACGGCGAGCGTCCGGTGATGGAAACGCTGTCATCGTTCATCTTCTACAATTTCTTCGAGCGTTTCCCACGCGTCAAACTGTGCAGCGCGGAAAACGGTGCCGAATGGGTGCCGTCGCTGCTCGTGAAAATGGACAAGTGCCGGGGCATGGCGAAGAATGGTTACTGGCCGTGCGGTCAACTGAAGAAGCGCCCGAGCCAGATCTTCAAGGAAAACGTGTTTGTGGTCGCGTATCCCGAGGACGACATCGGCCAGATCATCGCGCAGACCGGATCGTCGGACTTCCTGCTGATGGGCTCCGATTATCCGCACGCGGAAGGCGTGCCGCAGCCGAAAGACTTCGCGGCGGAAGCGCTCAATGGACTTACCGAAGAAGACACGCGCAAGATCATGTACGACAACGGCCGCAGGTTCATCCCGCTGCAGGCGTAATCGAAGTCGCGCGGGGCGCCGGTGCTGCGGGAGTCGCAGCCGGCTATTGCGCGGCGGCGCGACCCACCGTCCCGCGCTGTCTCTTCTTTGTGAACAGGCTAGCCATGAATATTTCGGACTATAAGGCGTTATTACTCGAACGCGACGGCGGCGTCCTGAGCGTCACGCTCAACCGCCCCGAAACGCTCAATGCGTTTGACGAGCAGATGGACATGGAGATGTCGCGGCTCTTTCTCGATGTCGCGGAGGACGACGAGACCCGTGTTGTCGTGTTGACGGGCGCTGGACGCGCATTCAGCGCGGGGGGAGATATCGAGCACATGCAGCAGGTCATCGACAACCCGGCGTTGTTTCTGGAAGGCATGCAGCGCGCCAAGAAAATCGTCTTCTCGATGCTCGATTGTCCGAAGCCGGTCATCGCGAAGATCAACGGTCATGCAATTGGTCTCGGCGCGACGATCGCGTTGTTTTCGGATCTTAGCTACGCGGCCAATCACGCGAAGATCGGCGATCCGCACGTGAAAGTCGGCTTCGTAGCGGGCGATGGCGGCGCGGTGATCTGGCCGCAGCTCGTGGGTTACGCAAAGGCCAAGGAATACCTCTTGACGGGTGACCTTCTCACCGCGGAGGAGGCGGCACGCCTCGGCCTCATCAATCATGCCGTGCCCGCCGACGAACTCGACGCGGTTGTCGATGCC
Organism: Paraburkholderia sp. CNPSo 3272; assembly: GCF_024206495.1. Taxonomy (GTDB): domain Bacteria; phylum Pseudomonadota; class Gammaproteobacteria; order Burkholderiales; family Burkholderiaceae; genus Paraburkholderia. Next base: position 105,048 of record NZ_JAMBPQ010000018.1, read on the forward strand.
ATGGCAAAACGGCTTGCGAATGGCGCTGCACGTGCGATTCAGTGGACCAAGGCTTCAATCAATATCGGACTCAAGCAACTTGCGCATTCGATTCTCGACGCGTCGATTGCCTACGAGGCGCTGTCGAATTTGACGCAAGACCATCAGGAAGCGGTCAACGCGTTTCGCGAGAAGCGTGAGCCGGTATTCAAGGGACGTTGATTTTATTGCGCCGGGCGCGGGACGAACCGCAGCGCCGGGCCCGGACAGGGAGTGATTGGACATGCAACGCGTAGTGGTGGTCACTGGCGGTTTTGGCATGCTGGGACGCGCGGTGGGTCGTGTATTTGCCGACAACGGGTGGAAGGTCGCGCTGATCGACAAGGCGCCTGCGCCAGACAAAGCCAATGCGGCACAATTGAATGCAGCGTGGTGGCGCGGCGGCGTCGAGCTGACCGATCTTGATTCGGCGCGTTCGGCGATGGCAGCGGCTGTTGAGCAGCTTGGCATGCTCGATGCCCTCGTTAACGTGGCAGGCGGATTTCGTTGGGAGACGCTCGTAGACGGTAGCCTCGACACCTGGGATCTGATGTACCAGATGAACGTGCGCACGGCCGCCACGGCAACGAAAGCTGCACTCGACTACTTTGCTGGCGGTGCGCAGGGCGGTCGCATCGTCAATATCGGTGCCGGCGCCGCGCTCAAGGCAGGTATGGGGATGGGCGCATACACTGCGTCGAAATCGGGGGTGATGCGTTTGACGGAAGCGCTGGCAGAAGAACTCAAGGGGCGTTCAATTACCGTGAACGCTATCCTGCCGGGCATTATCGACACGCCGCAAAACCGTAACGACATGCCCGACGCGGACTTTTCGCGCTGGGTGCGGCCCGAGGAAATTGCCAACGTGATTCTTTTTCTCGCTTCGGAAGCTGCATCGGGTGTAACCGGCGCATTGATTCCGGTTACGGGGCGAACTTGAAGTTGCGCAAACTGGAAACGGCGGTTGACGCCTGATTCGAGGCGTCAACCGCGTAATGGCGTTTCACGTGAGGCGCGCGAGCGAATCGTTGCTGAATCCGAGAAAGGGCTCGCCAAGGCGGGCACGCCGAGCCCAGTTCGGGTCGTGCAGAAGCGAACGTCCCACGCCAACAAGGTCAAACTCGTTGCGCGAGAAACGATCCAGCAGTGGTGTCAGGTCGGGTTGTACCGATGTCTCGGCTCCGGCCATGGAATCGTAGTAACCCTTATTAATACCGATTCCGCCCACCGCCATAGAATACCGGCCGGTCACTTTCTTTACCCAGCCCGCGAGATTCATCTCCGAGCCCGGGAATTCCGCGCGATTGAAATAGCGCGTGCTCGCCTCGAAGATATCGACGCCGGCTTGCGCTAGCGGTGCGAGGATCTGTTCGAGCTCGTGCGGATCGTTGGCGAGGCGAGCACGGAAATCCTGCTGTTTCCACTGTGAAAAGCGGAATGTAATCGGCATCGTATCGCCGATCGCTTCGCGGATTGCACGCACGACTTCCGCGGCAAAGCGGCTGCGGGCCGCGAGATCCTTACCCCATTCGTCCGTGCGTTGATTGGTCTGCGCCCAAAGGAACGCATCGATCAGATAGCCGTGACCGCCGTGGATGGCGATACCGTCGAATCCGGCGGCCTTCGCAAAACGTGCGCTTCGACCGTAAGCGGCGATGACATCGGCGATCTCGACGTCGGTCATTGGCCGCGTTGGCGGCATGACCCGCTCCATGTAGGCTGCGTTGAGCGAGGTCGTGCGTCCGGACGGCCCCCACAGTCCCGATGGACGCAGTGGCGTGGCGGCAGGGAAGGGGCCTGTGTTCGCCTCTTTCATCGGCCCCATATGCCACAGTTGCGGAAAGATAACGCCCCCGCTTGCGTGAACTTCGTCCGTCACTCGTCGCCACGCGGCGACCGACTCTTCTCCGGCGAGCACGGGAATCGAATTTTCGCCAAGTCCTGCTTCGCCAAGCGCCGCCGGGTGGTCTACACCGACACCTTCCGTGATGATGAGGCCTGTCTCGCCCTGAGCGCGCCGCTTGTAGTAGGCGGCGACGTCACTGCCGGGCAGTCCATTGGGGGAAAAACCGCGAGTCATGGGGGACATGACGATACGGTTGGCAAGCGTGACGCCTCTAACGGCGAGAGGCGTAAAGAGCGATTCGGTGCTCATATCCATTCATATAGTTGACTTGCGTGCGAATAATGATACGCTATGTCTTGCCGATGAAAAAGGAAATATTGGCGCCGGGCAGATACGGCGTTGAAGAGGAGGATGGCATTGGAACAAGTACATGCGCCGGCGTCAGATGCGCTTGAAGAGGGGGGCGAAAAGCTCATTCCCGAGGGCTTTGCATTGATGCCCGAGTTTGGCCCCTTCCATCAGATGTTCGGACCTACGTACTTTCGCAAGAGCGAGCGCGGGCACGTCGTTGGTATGTATGTGCGCGAGGCGCATCGGAATCTCGGCCAGATGATGCACGGCGGCGCCGTTTGTATGCTGGCGGATACAGCCATTACGTGGGCAAGCAAGTATTCGCGCCAACCGGCGGTGAAGGTGTTGACGACGGGCCTGACGGTCAACTTCATGGGCAACGCGGAGCCGGGCGACTGGGTGGAGGCCCATGTCGACGTTCTGCGTTCTGGAAAACGAGTGATTTTGTCGGACTGCCGGATCTGGGCCAATGCGAAATGCATTGCCCAGGCATCCGGGCAGTTTCAGGTGATGGGCGAAGTCGCCAGCTAGTCTGCCGGCGAGGCGGGCGCGCTGCGAACTTTACTGCATTGCCCTGGCCCGAACCTTATCGAGCGTTGCGCGATACTTCCAGGCGGTCAACAGGATCCGATGAATCCGCTCGGCCCTGCGCTTGCGTTCTGCGCGCGTAGTCTGGATCGCGAGGTGCACTTCAGGGGCACCGGTGACCAGCGTGAGGAGGTCGCGTGCCGCGTTCGCGGGGTCGTCGATGTCGATCATGCCATTCGCCGCTGCGGCTTCCAGAACGCCCGTAAGCGGCTCTAGCATCGTCACTACGAACTGCAGAAACTGCCTGGCGACGTCCGGGAAACGTATCGCTTCGCCGATCACCATGCGCGAAGTGTGCATGCTGTCGGGAATGGCCATGTGTTCGACGAGTGCATCGATGAGGGATGCCAGGTTCGTCGAAAAATCGCGGCTGGGCTCGATGTGCTGAGCGATCTTGCCGCGCAGATCGGACATCCCGCGCCAGACGATGGAGCGGAAAAGCTCTTCCTTCGTGCCAAACTGGCGGTAAACGGTCGTTTTGCTGACGCCTGCAAGGGATGCGATTTCCTCGACCCTGGCGGCGCCGAAGCCCTCCCGCATGAAGACCGACTTGGCGGCGTCGAGCAGCCGCTCGCGCAGCTGGAGCGCGTCGTCGTGGGTGGGCCGGCCGGCCGTTCGAGGTTTGCCCGCCGCAGCGAGCCGTGAGGCTCCGTCGGGAGCCTGAACTGCCATAGGTTTGGACATCGTTGAGCGTTTGATGACGGAATTAGGGCATCAGTATACTCACGAGCCCCAAGGGGCGCCAATCATGGCGCCCCCTGGGGCTCGAAGCGCTCGCGAAAGGGGTCAAACGTTGATCATTCCCCGCACATACGACTCCATCGTGCCCGCGCACGAGAGCTTGTCTTCGCCTTCTTCCAGGTCGGCATAGCGCCCAACCTGCCTGATCAGCGGTCCGTTGAGGCCGTCCGTGTTGCCGGCCGGTGAGAAGTCCACCGTGACTTTGTCGCCAGTGATGAATCCGCCCCAGTATCCCTCGGCCAGGAGGTCGAAAAACGCGAAGCGGCCCTCCATAGCGCCCCTGCCATCCGCAGGATTCAGCAGTTGCTCACCGGACTTGTCGAGCACGAATGGAACGATCCAGGGGCAGATTGCGTAGCCTTGGGCTACTTCCGACCAGGGGCCGGTCCCGATCATTTCGGACATGCCATAACTGTTCTGGACGTTCTCTGGGCGAATGCCATAGAAGCGTATGATCTGCTCTCGATAGTCGGCGGGCGCTGAGGTGCCTTTCAATCCGCCGCCGGTCGTGATCACGGTCTCGGGGTGGCAGATTCCATCGGCGAAGCCGCGTTGGCGGGCGCGCTCCACGAGCGTCCAGTGCAGCGACCAGTTGCCCTGCACGAGAACGGGCACGTCGCGCTGCGCGAGCAGCTTGTCGAGAAAGCTGTCGATCATCGCGCCAGTATGGCGCTGTCGCGCCACCGCATGCTCCTGAAAAGCTGCGACTTCGCTGGGTTTGGCGGAGCCGTCGGCAATGGCACGACGCATGCGGCCCATCGAGATCGTTGCGGAAGCAAACACCGGCTCGTCGAACATCAGCGTGCTCTCGGCGCCAAGTCGCTTCGCTGCGCCGAGTACCGGTTCGATGTGACGATGCGCACCGGCCGGCGGCATCATCAGGAAGACCGGGCGCTTGCCGAAATCACGGCGGATCAGTTCGTTACCGTGAACGCCGAGTTTCACACACGACTCGGTGACGTTCTCGAGATCGGCTCGCGTCTGGTTGATGAAGCTGCATTTCCCGGACGTGCCGCTTGAGCTGAACACGTAGTGTCCCGCTTCGCGCAACCGGCCCATCCATGTGTCGACGTCTTCCACGCCCGTCATATCGACGTCGCTCACTGGGGCGCTCGAAAGCGTCTGCAGCCACGCCGCGAGATGTTTCCAGCGGCCGTTGTCGATGAATTGCTCGGGGTAGCTCTTGTAGATCTGATGCGCGAACAGGAGCGGAACCATGTCCGCGTGGCGGTCGATGGATTCAACGCCCATGTCGTCCGCCCGGCGGCGCAGCAGCCTGATCTGGTTGCGGCGCTCGGCGAAACGCTCTTGCATGGCGGCGAGCTGAAGCTCGCGAAGGTCCTCAGGATGGTTGCGGAACGGATCGGCGTCACCGCGAAGCATTGCGTAAAATGGGTCCAGTGCGGACATGTCGTCTCCCGGGCAACGAGCTTCTGCAGCGTTAGCGATCGAAGTCAGTGGAACTCGACACGTCGAGCCACGCTTCAAGATTGTCCTGCACGGACGCGAGCTTCTTTCGGACGACGTCGACGGCATCCGGGCCGAGCGGCAACCGCAGCGGCGGGTTCTCCGCAGACACCGCGCGCACGACGGCGGCGGCGGCCTTGGCTGGATCTCCCGCCTGCGTGCCGTGGTAGCCGCCCATCATCTGGCGCATCTTGCCCACCGTTTCAGCGTAGGCAGGCGATTCGATCTCGCTCCATTTCAGCGAGCCGCCCGCGAAATTCGTGCGAAAACCGCCGGGTTCGACGATAGTCACGTGAATTCCGAACGGCTTTAGTTCTCGCGCGAGCGATTCGGACAGGCCTTCGATCGCGTGTTTCGAGGCGCAATAGAAGCTGCAGCCCGTGATTCCGATTACGCCGGCTACCGAGGAGAAGTTCACGATGTGCCCGCGTTTTCGCTCGCGAAAATGGGGCAGCACGGCGCGGATCACGTTGACCGTGCCAAACACGTTGGTATCGAAGAGCCGACGCGCTTCTGTGTCGGAGACTTCTTCGAGTGCGCCGAACAGGCCGTAGCCGGCGTTATTCACAAGAACGTCGATTGCGCCCGCCCGGCCAAGAGCCTGTTCGACAGCGCGCGGAACCGATGCGGCGTCGGTGACGTCGAGCAGCACGCCGTACGCGCGCCCGGGCGCGAGACTTTCGAATGGCGCTAGCTGCGCGTCGTTGCGCACAGTGCCCACCACCTTGTCACCGCGTGCGAGGGCCGCTTCCGCAAGGGACCGGCCGAAGCCGGACGAAACTCCCGTGATGAACCACACGGCCGGATTTGTCGTTTGCTCAGTCATTGTGGAGTAGGTCTACATAATATTGAAAAGAATTGCCTCAATTGGCAATACGGGCTTCGGTCATATCCGCAATTTCTCCGCGGACATAGGCGTCGATCGTGCCGGCACACGAAAGCTTGTCGTCGCCGCCGGGCAGATCCTTGTAGCGCACCACGTCGCGTATGACGGGCGTTCGCACGCCGTCGATGCCATGGCCGAACTCCACGGTGACCTTGTCCCCGCTGATGACACCGCCCCAGCGGCCGTCGGCGAGCAGATCGATCATCGCAAGCCGTCCTTCGACGACACCTTTTCCGGCACGTGGATTCAGCAGCTGCTCGCCGGTGGAATCGAGCACTAGCGGGACGAGCCACGGCGGTACCGTCCACGCTTTCGCTTCATGGAACCACGGGCAGAACCCCGATACTTCGCCCATGCCGTATCCATCGTTGAAATTGGTCGCGTTGAAATTGAAGAAGCGTTCGCACTGCTGCTGGAAGTCTTCCGGCAAATTCGCACCCTTCTTGCCGCCGCCGATACTGATGATCGTATCGGGGTGGAAGTCGCCGTCGGGAATGCCTCGTTCGCGCGCCGTGACTACGATCTGGTAGAGCATCCCCATCATGCCCATGATGAACATCGGTTCGTGGCGCCGCTCGAGCAACTCGTCGATGAAGCGCCGGAAGTCGGCTTGCACACGCGCGGTGCGTTCACGATTTTCGTTCTGGAAAGCTTCGATTTCGCTGGGCAACGCAGTGCCGTCCGCAATCGCCCGCCGCATGCGCGCCATGCGCGTGGTCTGGGCGGCGCTTTGTGGCACATCCGACATGTAGTGAACGTCGCCAGGCAGTGCAATCGACTCGGCGAACTTCGCCATGCGCTCGGTACCGGTGTAGGACCCGGAAGAGGGCGTCAACAGGTACGCGGGATAACGGCGCGACCGATCGCGCATGGCGCTTGCCGCCCAGCGAATACCCTGGTCGAGCAGGCGCCAGCCGAGCTCACGGTCGGTTTCGCTCTGGTAGATGAATGACTGCTTCCCCGAGGTGCCGCTCGAACTCATCACATAGTGGCCGTTGCGGCGCAACTCGTTGATCCAGTCGTCGAGATTGGCGACTCTACTGTAGTCGAGCCCATCGATCTTGTTCGTCGTAAGGGTTTGAAGCCATGCCGTGAGATGACGCCATTTGCCGCTTTCGATGAACGAATCGGGATAGCTTTTGTAGACGGCGTCGGCGAATAGCAGCGGCACTGCGTCGTCCAGCGTGCCAAGTTCCGTTACACCGGCGTCGCTGGCCCGCTTGTCGAGAATGCGAATCTGTTGACGGCGCTGCGCGAAACGCTCCCGTACGGCGTGCAGCTGAACGGTATGGAGGTTTTCAGGCGCGTTGCGAAAGGGGTCCTGCAGATCGGTGAATTGCAGGAGGGAGGAAAGGGCATGCATTATCGCGTCTCCCCCTGGTTCGGACCCGATTCTTCCGAGACCCATTTCATGAATCGGTGGATCGGGAACATGCCGTCATGGGGGTAGCCACCAACGCCGTCCGAAATCGATTCGCCCAAAGCGACCATGCGCTGCACGCCTGCGCACGCAAGGGCGTCGCGCACCTCGGTTACCCGATGCGGCGGATAGATACCGACGGTCTGCGTCGCGACAGTCGCGTAGCGAGCCCCGTCGCGCAAGCTGCCCACGGGAATGACGTTGACGGTCTTGCAGATCGGATGGAAGTCAACCATTTCGTCCGAGCGCACGACGAGACCCTTGCCGTCGTAGCCGCCGAACACGCGATAAAGCGGCTCCATTTCACGCAGCACGTCGACGGCTTCGCGAATGTCGCTCGGCACCAGCGGACCCTGGCCATCGCCATAACGGTAGTCGTCGCCGAGTGCGAGAGCGAGTTGCTCGCAGTAGCGGTCGGCGTCATCTTCGTCGCCTTCGATGAACTGATAGCGGCTTGCATTGCACGCATCCTGGTTGAACGACAGCACATCGGCGGCGCCCGCACGCGCGACCTCACGCAGAACCGCGTCGGAAATGAAGGCCTCGCGGCCAATAAGGGAGATGGACACCTTGGGGTCGAAGGCAACCAGTTCCAGACCCGGCCCGGCGTAGCGCATGACGTGGCGTACCGCGCTATCGCCGCCCCAAACGACGATTTTGTCGAAATACTGCGGGCGATAAAGAATGGACTCGACGTTCTCGTCACCTCCGCGCCAGTAGGCGGCGGAAAAAGACTGCGTGACGGGATGGTTCGGATCGATTTCGGCCATCGTGCGCAGAATCGCGGTGGCGGTAAACAGGTCGTTCGACGGTAGCTTGAGCAGGTGCACGCCTTTCGTCAGCGCGGCGCGCATCACGGTCATGGCCGCAACCATCGGCGAGTTGCCCGCCAGAATGTGAACGAGCCTCGGCGGGAAGGCGCGCAGACGGCTAGGGCGGCCGCGCAGCGTGCGTTCTACCCAGCCGTCGACGAGCCTCGCGTCGCCAAGGCTCACACGCAACTCGTCTTCGATTACCTCGCGCAAAAACAGGTTAGGTATATCCCGATAGCAGTTCTCGAGGATCCGGCGTCCCAGGGGACTAACCTTGATCATCGATTCGAGTGCGGCCTGCATGAGCGGATTGACGTCGAGATGCAGGCGGGGACCGAGCTCGACGAGGAAATCAATAATCTGCTCGACGGGCACATCGAACGCAGGACCCGATTCCGCACGCGGCCAGACGAGGTCATCCAGTTCGATTTTGGGCGTGCAGAAACCCTGACCGAGATCTCGCGATACGTGCTTGATCGCATTTCCGGTGATCATACGGCCACGGTAGACATGCGCAACCGGCAGCGGCGCGGAAGCCGACGCTTGCGTCGATGTCTCGGCCGGTCTTGCGGTTGTTTCGGTGTGCTCCATGAACTACTCCTTTTTCAATTGAGTCAAGCGCTGAGCCTGGCGGATTCGCCGCTTAGTTCGGGCATGCACTGGCCGCTCAGCTCAGGTTGACGATCATTCGCTCGAGAAGACGTTTGACGGTCGCGACTTCGTCCATCGTGAAGCCCTGAAGCTGGCGATTGCTCGTTTCCACGATGTGCGGCAGGGTCTCGTGCAGCAATCCACGGCCGTTTGCCGTCAATGCGAGTTCAATGCTGCGTCTATCGGAAATGCTTCGGATACGCTCGATCAATCCGCGCTTCTCGAGTGAATCGAGCTTCCGGGTCATTGCGCCGCTGTCCGCGAGAAGGATGCGGCACAGGGCGGTGGGCGTGCGGGCGCGCTCGTCGTAGAGCGCTTTCAGGATGCCCCACTGGAGAGCGGAAAGTCCGCTCGCGGCAAGCTTCCGGTCGATTTCGCTGCCCAGCAGAAGGTGAACCAGATTCATCTTGAAGGCGACGCTTTCTTCGGTCCGGTATTCCTCCGGGCAGAGCATTCGTGCTGGTGCGGCACCGGCGAAGTCATGGGCCAGTGTGGGTGATTCAAGAAGATTCATCAGGTACCTGCCAAATAAGTATCTGCATCTGAAAGCAACTATATGCACGGCATTCAAAATATGCAACGCTCGACGAGGTGTGGTTTTCCCCATGTTGCGGTCGAACGACTCGGTGCGCGACGATGCCGCACGCGTCTTGCGTATTTCAATCGCCAGGGGGAAATCTTGTCTGCACTTGCTGTGATGAGTGACATGGCGTTGCCGGTCACGGTGGAAGGAGTGACCGCACAGTGGCTGACGTCGGCGCTTGCGTTTCGCTTCGCGGGCGTGGAAGTGACTTCGTGCAGCCACGTAGCTGTGCTGCCTGGAACGTCGACGAAAGTGCGCGTGGCGCTCGAGTACAACGATGTGGGCAGGGAAATGGCGCTGCCTTCGCGCATGATCGTAAAAGGTGGCTTTCAGGATCACAGCGAGTCAATGAAGGATATGTACCGCAACGAAATGCGGTTCTATCGTGACGTCTCGCCATTCATAAATATGAACGTGCCGAAATGCTTCTATGCGGGCGCGGACCCCGATCAATGGCAATCTGTCGTCGTGATGGAAGACCTCGAGCAGCGCGGGGCTCGCTTTTGCAGGGCGCAGCGAGCGCAACACTACGAAGAGATGGTGCGGCGTCTGAGTGCGATGGCGCGCTATCACGCGCAGACCTGGAACAGCGCCGAATTTGAAACGGGCGGCCGCTTTGAGTGGGTGGGGGAGCGCTTTTCCGACTGGTCGCTGGAATATCAGAATCGCTATCTGGAGCCGGATGTGTGGGCCCACTACGTCTCGCTCCCCCGAGGAGCCGCCGTTAGCCGATACCTGCACGATCGTGAATGGATGGTAGCGGCGCTCGCAGACATTGCCAGCCAGCACAAAGGCAAGCCCGTGTGTCTCATTCACGGCGACACGCACCTGGGCAACTTGTTCGTTGAACCAGACGGAACGCCAGGTTTTTTCGATGCTCAGGTAAGCCGGGCGCCGTGGAGCCTGGAGGTGGCCTATCACATAGGCTGCGCGCTGGATATCGAAGACCGTCGCATGTGGGAGCGGCCGTTGCTCGAACACTATTTACTGCAGTTGGCAGCTGGCGGAGTCGAGGCGCCGTCGTTCGACGAGGCTTGGGAAGACTATCGGCGCGATCTCGCATACGGCTACTTTATCTTCGCCATCAACGAGACACGCTTCCAGACGGAGGCGGTGAACACGGCCTACGCGGCGCGCTTTGGCGCGGCATTGATGGATCACCGCAGAGTAGGTCCAGGTGATCGTACAGGTCGATAATACAACTATGCGTTGCATTATCGACCTCATGAGACTAAGCTTGCTCGAAAATGCGACTCCAGCGCGCGTATGGATAGCCGTCCCGGGCACGTAAACGCGCGAATGCTTTGAGTGGCGAGCGACTACATCATTCGACTACAGCATGCCTTCTCCGAAAGTCTTTTATCAGCGTTTGAGCGGCAAGATCGCGATCGTCACCGGCGCGGGGTCACTCGGGCAAGGTTACGGCACGGGCAAGGCCATCGCCTGTCTTTTTGCGGCTGAGGGCGCGTCCGTATGCCTTGTCGATCAGCAGCACGAGAGGGCTGCCGAGACGCTCGCATTGATTACCGAGTCCGGCGGTGCAGGGTTCGTTTGTACGGGTGACATCACGGACGCTGCGGTGTGCACGCGCATCGTCGAAGAGACCGTTGAGCGATATGGTGGCCTGGATATACTCGTGAACAACGTCGGAATTTCAGGTGCGCCGGGACGATTGCAGGATATCGACGAGGCGTCGTGGGACCGCGTGATGGATGTGAACCTCAAGAGCGCGTTCCTGATGAGTCGCAGTGCAGTGCCAAAGATCGTGGCGCGTGGAGGCGGGGCAATCGTCAATATCAGTTCGGTTGCTGGCATACGCAGTCACGGGTCAGCTGCGTACGGTTCATCGAAGGCAGGCATGGTTGCGTTCACGCGAGAGCTAGCGGTGATGTACGGCCGTGATCATGTGCGCGCCAACGCCATCGCGCCGGGGCACATCTTTACACCCATGGTGCAGAGCATGCTCAACGAAAAGGCGCGCGAGCGGCGCCGCAAGATCGCACCGCTTCCACTGGAAGGAGACGCGTGGGACGTTGCGTCCGCCGCGCTGTTTCTCGCCAGCGATGAGTCGCGGTTTGTCACCGGCACATGCCTGCCAGTGGATGGCGGCGTGACGGAGGTTGCGGCCCTCGCCGCTTACGATCTCGTTGGACAGTAGTCGGGGCATGCGCGCTGGGCGCGCGCCGTTTTATTGTGTTGGTTTGCGCGCGGTTTTTTCTGGTCACTTGCGTTGCCACCTGTATGGCGCTGACCCAAGTTGTAGAGTTATCGACCACGTCTTGTCACCCACGGCTTGTTACGTGCATTTATACGGAACGGACCGGGTGGCGTCCAGCCATTGCAGCACTCACGCCTGCACCTTCGCCGGCCCGGTCTATGTTCCCCTGCCAGGTTGAGTTGACCCGGCCTGCGCCGCATGTCTTTTTGCCAGCGCGATCGCTCGCCTGCAGCAGTCGCCGAAGTGAATTTCCTGCGCACTCTCCGTACAAACACCTGGTGGAATCGAATGCTTTACCAGCAAGGTAAATTCCAGGCGCTCGACATGAGCAGATCACTCACGTAAAACGCAGATGCGGTCGATGAGGGCCGTATATTTCACGAGGGTAAGTTTGCCGCTTGAAGTTAGGACTATCGAATAGAAAAAACTCGACACTGGGTCGTCGATTGCCCGAGAAGCGATTGCGGTTGGAAAGGGTGTGCTTTTGCCACCGTCTTGCGTTCATATTGTTATACGACATTCATTTATGTATACTCCTCGCCTGCCACCTACGGGAGATGCTGGAAGCGATTCCCGTGGTGGCGGCGCCCTCGACGGGCGAGAGTCCAACGAGCATGGCGACATTACGAGGCCAGGGAGAAAGTGGGGATGGCGGAGGGGAATCAGCAAGGGCATGGCCCACGCGAGTCGATGGAATACGACGTGGTGATCGTCGGTGGCGGTCCCGCCGGGCTGTCTGCCGCGATCCGCCTGAAGCAGCTGGCCGCGGAAAAAGGCGCTGAAATCGGTGTCTGCGTGCTGGAGAAAGGCTCGGAAATCGGGGCGCATATCCTCTCGGGCGCGGTCATGGATCCGCGTGCCCTGAACGAACTGATGCCGGACTGGAAAGAGCAAGGCGCGCCGCTTAACGTGCCCGTGACCGAGGACAAGTTCCTTTTTCTTTCTGAAACGGGGGCTAAGGCTGTGCCGAACTGGGCACTGCCCGACAACTTCAAGAACCACGGCAACTACGTCATCAGCCTCGCCAACGTCACGCGCTGGCTGGGCCAGCAGGCCGAGGCGCTGGGCGTGGAAATCTTCCCCGGCTTTCCGGCTGCCGAAGTGCTCTACAACGACGACGGTTCCGTGAAGGGCGTCGCCACCGGCAACATGGGTCTCGGCAAGGACGGCGAGCCCACCGAGAACTTCCAGCTCGGCATGGAGCTGCACGCCAAGTACACGCTGTTCTGCGAAGGCTGCCGCGGGCATCTGGGCCGTCAGCTGAACGAGAAGTTCAAGCTCGGCAAGGATTCGGATCCGCAGGTCTACGGCATCGGCATCAAGGAACTGTGGGAGATCGATCCCACGAAGCACCAGCCCGGTCTCGTAATCCACACCGCCGGGTGGCCTCTCGAATCCGATACGTACGGCGGCTCGTTCCTGTACCACATCGACAACAACCAGGTGATGGTGGGCTTCGTCGTGGGTCTGGCGTACCAGAACCCGTATCTCTCGCCGTTCGAGGAATTCCAGCGTTACAAGACGCACCCGGAAATCCGCAAGTACCTCGAAGGCGGCAAGCGCGTCTCGTATGGCGCGCGCGCGATCACGGCCGGCGGCCTGATGTCGCTGCCCAAGCTGGTGTTCCCGGGCGGCGCGCTCGTGGGCGACGACGCGGGCTTTTTGAACGCCTCGCGCATCAAGGGCAGCCACGCGGCGATCAAGACCGGCATGCTGGCAGCCGATGCGGCGTTCGAAGCCGTGCAGGCAGGCCGCCAGAGCGACGAGCTCGCGGCCTATCCGGAAGCGTTCAGGCAGTCGTGGCTCTACACGGAGCTGTACAAGGCGCGCAACTTCAAGCAGTGGATGAGCAAGGGCCTGTACCTGGGCACGCTGATGGTGGGCATCGAGCAGAAGCTGCTGGGCGGCAACGTGCCGTGGACACTGCACCACCAGCATCGCGATCACGAAATGCTCAAGCCCGCTTCGCAGTGCAAGCCCATCGAGTATCCGAAGCCCGACGGCAAGCTCACGTTCGATCGGCTCTCCTCAGTGTTCATCTCGAACACGAACCACGAAGAGAACCAGCCGGCGCATCTCACGCTCAAGGACGCGAGCGTGCCTGTCGACATCAACCTTCAAACGTATGCAGGACCCGAGGCGCGCTTCTGCCCCGCAGGCGTCTACGAGTTCGTGAGAGACGATCAAGAAGATCGCCTGCAGATCAACGCGCAGAACTGCGTGCACTGCAAGACCTGCGATATCAAGGACCCGACGCAGAACATTATATGGGTCACGCCGGAAGGCGGCGGCGGCCCGAACTATCCGAACATGTAAGCAGTACGAGTTAAGTCTCAGAGGCAAGATCCAGCATGAAACTGATTCGGTCTGTCGAGGAACTGCGAGCTCAATTGCGCGGGCAAAACCGCACGGCCTTCGTGCCGACGATGGGCAATCTGCACGAAGGGCATCTGTCGCTGATCCGTCTCGCACGACAGCATGGAGATCCTGTCATTACCAGCATTTTCGTGAATCCGCTGCAGTTTGGACCGGGTGAAGACTTCGAGCGTTATCCCAGAACGCTCGAGGCGGACCTGAAGAAGCTGCAGAAGGAGAATGTCTACGTCGTCTTCGCCCCTACGGAACGGGACCTCTTTCCGCAGCCGCAAGAATATCGCGTGCAGCCTCCTGGTGGGCTTGGCGACATGCTCGAGGGAGAGTTCCGGCCGGGCTTCTTTCAAGGCGTTTGCACAGTCGTAATGAAGTTGCTGTTATGCGCGCAGCCGCGCGTGACGGTGTTTGGAAAAAAGGACTATCAACAGCTGATGATTGTTCGCGAAATGTGCAAGCAGTTCGCGATGCCCACGGATGTCGTGGCCGGCGAAACCATCCGCGACATAGACGGACTTGCGCTGTCCTCTCGCAATCGCTTCCTGACGCCGGAGCAACGCGTGGAGGCCCCTACGCTATATCGGCTCCTGAGCCGCGTGCGGGACGACATTTTGAGCGGTCGACAGGATATCCAGCGAATCGAACGGCGCGTGTTCTCAACGCTGATCGATCGCGGCTGGAAACCCGATTACATCTCGGTCCGAAAGCAGGCCGACTTACGCTCTCCAATGGAGTCGGATGTCGTCGATCGAAAGCTCGTCGTGCTCGCGGCAGCGCGCCTCGGCAGCACACGCCTTATTGACAACCTTGAGATTTGAACCCTTGATGCTACGCCTTGCCACGGTTACTCGAGGATAGGGCGAGAGCGCAACTCGAAGGCGCACCCTGCGCCTGCCTGACATTGGCGTTTCGTTATGACTGAACCAGCAATTCATTACGACGGCTCTCGTAGGCAATCGGTGCTTGTGACGGGAGCCGGCCGGCGAATCGGTCGCTCCCTCGCTTTTGGCTTTGCCAAGCGAGGATGGGACGTTGCCTTGCACTATCACCAGTCGAAGCGCGAAGCGCAAGAGGTTGTCGATCAGATCGCGGCGCGAGGCGGAAGCGCAATTTCCCTTTGCGCGGATCTTTCGAACGAGCAACAGGTGAGGCAGCTTGTGCCCGCTTGTGTGCAAGCATTCGGACGACTCGATTGCGTCCTGAATTGCGCCTCGCGGTTTGAGGAGGATACGGCACAGACCTTTACTTACGATCTCCTGCTGGCGCTCATGAAGATCAACGTCGCTGCGCCGCTGGCTTTGGCGCGCGGACTCTACGACGCGATACCGGACTGTGCAGTTGCCGACGAGGCGCGGCGCGGCGTCGTTGTCAACGTTCTGGACCAGAAGCTTTACAACATGAATCCAGACTACCTCTCTTATACCTTGACGAAAGCAGCGCTGGCGAATGCAACGATAGCGCTTGCACAGGCGCTAGCGCCGAAGGTCAGAGTGGTCGGATTGGCTCCAGGACTTACGCTTGTCTCGGGTGATCAAACGCAAGAGCAGTTTGAGACGGCTCACCGAATGACCCCGCTTCGGCGCGGCTCGCGGCTCGAAGACATCGTCGATGCAGCTGTCTATCTTGCCGAGGCCCGCGGAGTGACAGGGACGACCTTGGTCGTCGACGGAGGTCAACATCTTGTATCTAGCCAGCGCGACGTGATGTTCGCGAAATTTGAGTAGGCGCGCGGGACAAGGCCTCACATCTCGCGGCGAAGAGGACGGATAGCGGCGCAGCGCGACCAGAGAACGCGTAGAAGACCGGAGGGGAGATGATGAAGCGAAAAGTACAGGGACTCGTAACACGCGAAAAGATCCTCGACAGCGCGGAGATTTTATTTTTCGAGCGTGGCGTTAGCTCTACGTCTCTTGAAGACATCGCTCACGCGGCTGGTATGACCAGAGGCGCAATCTATGGTCACTTTTCAAACAAATGGGCGCTCGTGACGGCTTTGTTCGAACGATCAGCTTTGCCTCTGGACCCCTTCACAATTCCGCCTGAGAAGTCGAATGGGGCAACGCTTGGCGCTTTGCGCTCAAAACTTGAAAGAAGATTGGCCGACGTCCTTCATTCCGGTACGCGACGGCGTCTGTACTCCATCGCATTCTCCACAGCAAGATCTGAAGGAGATACCGTTTGTTCTACATCGACGTTGGGGGAAGCTGCGCGTATCGCGCAGTCATCTATCGAGTCTGCGTTAAGGCTCGCCGTGGCGGATCGCGAGGGCACTGATCACGTTGACTACGCCGTGGAAGCGATATACATACACTCACTATTGACGGGTTGCTTTCACCTGAGTTTGCTCATGCCTTCGCATCAGGGCGCAGAGCAAGCCCTTGCGTCGGCTGTTGTCGGAAGGGCGCTTTCGACCCTGCTCAGGCTCCCGCGCCATGAAGAGCTTCGAGCTATCAGGTTCAACTGAGCGTCCCCTTTGACCGTCATGTGATTGTGCGAAATTTCGAACAACCCGTGCGAATCTGATGGGATTATCCAACAGCGCGGCAGCGCCCATACTGGCGCCATCCGTTCATGAGGAGCACGACATGCCGCAGCTGACCGACCATTCCCCCGCCCAGACCGCACAACGGGCACAACCCGCGCGCACGTTTGCATTCGCGGGCCGCACCGTCAACCGTATGGGCTACGGCGCCATGCAACTTGCCGGCCCCGGCGTATTCGGGCCGCCGAAGGACCGCGCGGCTGCCGTGGCTGTGCTGCGCGAAGCGCTCGCACTCGGCGTGAACCATCTCGACACGAGCGACTTCTATGGCCCGCACGTGACCAACCAGATCATCCGCGAGGCGCTCCATCCTTATGCCGACGATCTCACGATCGTCACCAAGGTGGGCGCGGTGCGCGACGGCACGGGTGCCTGGTTGCCCGCGCTGGAGCCCGCCGACATCGAGCGCGCCGTGCACGACAATCTGCGCAATCTTGGGCTCGACACGCTCGACGTGGTCAATCTGCGCATCATGGGCGACGTCCACAAGCCCGCCGAAGGCCCCGTCGAAAGGCAAATGGAAGCGCTCGCCGCTCTGCGCGAGCGCGGGCTCGTGCGCCACATCGGCATCTCCAACGCGACGGCGAAGCAGATCGACGATGCGGCAAAGATCGCACCGATAGTCTGCGTGCAGAACCACTACAACCTCGTGCACCGCGACGACGATGCGCTGGTCGACGCGCTGGTCGAAAAGGGCGTCGCCTACGTGCCGTTCTTCCCGCTTGGCGGTTTCACGCCGATCCAGTCTTCCGCGCTGCTGGACATAGCCCGGTCGCTCGGCGCGACGCCGATGGCCGTCGCGCTCGCGTGGCTGCTGCACCGCGCGCCGAACATCCTTTTGATTCCGGGTACGTCGTCGGTGACGCATCTCCGCGAGAACATGAGCGCGCAGACACTCGCGCTCTCCGCGGAAGTGCTGGCGCAACTCGACGCGATTGGCAAAGTGCAGAAGTGAGCGGCCATACGTCTTTGATGTCGTAGATAGTTTTGGCGTACTCCTCGGTTGACGAATGTCCGCAATATGGGCACCCTCGAATTGTCCGATAATCTCATCTGATCAGAGCAGTCTGTGCGGGAAATCGAACAGTGTTGGGTGAACCATGCCGATGGAAATGAACGATCTGGCGGCTTTCGTTTCGGTGGCGCGCGCGGGCGGCTTTCGCGATGCGTCGCGCGTGGGCGGCGTTTCGGCGTCGAGCCTGAGTGCCGCGGTGCGCAGGCTGGAGGCGAAGTTGGGGCTGCGCCTGTTGAACCGCACCACGCGCAGCGTCGCGCCGACCGAGGCGGGGCAGCGTCTGCTCGAATCGATCACGCCGCTTTTCAGCGAGATGGAAGCGGCGCTCGACGTGCTCAACGGCTACCGCGAAAAGCCGGCGGGCACGCTCAAGCTCAACGTGCCCGCGAGCGCGGCGCGCACCATCCTGCCGGGCGTGCTCGCGCCGTTCCAACGTGCCTATCCCGAGATTCGCGTCGAGGTCGTAGTAGAGGACGGCTTCGTCGACGTGCTGCAGATCGGCTGCGACGCAGGGGTCCGCTACGACGAGCGGCTGGAGCAGGACATGATCGCGATTCCCATCGGCCCGCGGGTGGAGCGCTTCGCGGCGGTCGCCTCTCCCGCGTATCTCGCGGCGCGCGGGCGGCCTGAACATCCGCGCGAATTGCTCGACCACGCTTGCCTGCGCGTGCAGTTCGCGGGCGGCGCGATGCCGCTCTGGCAATTCGAGCGCGACGGCGAGGTGCTGCGCCTCGACCCGCCCACGGTGCTCGTGGTGCGTCCCGGCGCGGCACTTGACCTGCTGATCAACATGGCGCTTGACGGCGTCGGCGTCGTGTATCTGTTCGAAGAGATGTTGCTGCCGCATATCCGAAGCGGCGCGCTCGTGCGCTTGCTCGACGACTGGGATGTGTCCTTTCCGGGGCCGTTTCTCTACTACCCTGGGCGGCGGCACCTGCCGGCGCCGCTGCGCGCGTTCGTTGACTTCGTCAAGGCGAATGCGCAAGACGATTCGGCATCCTGAGGACGTGTCGAGCGATTCAGGTCGCCCACTCGGGATCATGCGGCGTTTCTCCTTCGTCCGCGATCCACGGCACGTCGTGCGCCTAACGACGCCTAACGACGCTTCATGCCGTACTCGATAAACGTGCGGCACAGCAATTCCATGCCTTTCGCGTCCTCATCGTCGAAGCGCGCGAGATGCGGGCTGTCCACGTCCCACACGCCGATCAGCTCCCCGTCCGGCGTGACGAGGGGCACGACGATTTCCGACTGCGAGGCCGAATCGCACGCGATGTGGCCCGCGAACGCGTGCACGTTGGGCACCACCTGCGTTTGCCGCGTGGCCGCCGCCGTGCCGCATACGCCCTTGCCCAGCGGAATTCGTACGCACGCCGGTTTGCCCTGGAACGGCCCGACCACGAGTTCGGTGCCGTCGAACGAATAAAAGCCCGCCCAGTTCAGGCCTTCGAGCGAATGAAACACGAGCGAAGCGAAGTTCGCTGCGTTCGCGATGACGTCGGTTTCGCCTTCGATCAGCGAGCGCGCCTGCGCGGCCAGCGATTCGTAGAGGGCGGGTTTGTCTGAGGGAAGGGTGTCGGAAAGCGAGAACATAAGTCGGTCGATCTGGATATGCGCCGTTTCAGCGAAAGGCGCGGTGGGGCCAACCGAGAGTGTAGGCGAGATCGGGCATCGGCAGGAAATCGCCGGGTGCTGAATATGGCGCATCCATGGACCGTAGCGCGCCCTCGTGCGATTATTCACGTTTCGTGTTGAATCTATCCACGCCTGCGGGGCTGGTCGCCGGCGGGTTTTCAGGCATGCTGGCGCATCAGGACAGAATCGACACAGAAACGGAGAACGCGACATGAGCAAGACATTCAGAATCGCCGCCATTGCCGGCGACGGTATCGGCCAGGAAGTGATGCCCGAGGGCGTGCGCGTCGTCGAGGCGGCGGCCGCGAAGTTCGGCCTGAAGCTCGAAATCACCCATTTCGACTGGGCGAGCTGCGACTACTACCTGCAGCACGGCAAGATGATGCCGGACGACTGGTTCGCCACGCTCAAGGGTTTCGATGCAATCTATTTCGGCGCGGTCGGCTGGCCCGACAAGGTGCCCGATCACATTTCCCTGTGGGGCTCGCTCCTGAAGTTCCGCCGCGAGTTCGACCAGTACGTGAACCTGCGCCCGGTGCGTCTGCTGCCCGGCGTGCCGTGTCCGCTCGCCAACCGCAAGCCCGGCGACATCGACTTTCTCGTGGTGCGCGAGAACACCGAGGGCGAGTACAGCTCGGTGGGCGGCAAGATGTTCGAAGGCACCGAGCGCGAGTTCGTGTTGCAGGAGTCGGTGTTCACCCGACACGGCGTGGACCGCATTCTCAAGTACGCGTTCGAACTCGCGAACGAGCGCGGACGCAAGAAACTCACGGCGGCCACGAAGTCGAACGGCATCTCGATCAGCATGCCGTACTGGGACGAGCGCGTGGCCGCAATGGGCGAGGCGTATCCCGACGTGAAGTGGGACAAGCAGCACATCGATATTCTGTGCGCGCGTTTCGTGCTCCAGCCCGACCGCTTCGACGTGGTCGTCGCGTCGAACCTCTTCGGTGACATTCTTTCGGATCTCGGCCCCGCGTGCACGGGCACGATCGGCCTCGCGGCTTCGGCGAACCTGAATCCCGAGCGCAAGTTTCCCTCGCTGTTCGAGCCGGTGCATGGCTCCGCGCCCGACATCTTCGGCAAGAAGATCGCCAACCCCATCGCGATGATCTGGTCGGGCGCGATGATGCTCGACTTCCTCGGCAACGGCGACGCGCAATACAAGGCTGCGCACGACGCGATCATGCAGGCCATCGAGAAGGTGCTGGTGGAAGGCCCGCGCACGCCGGACATGGGCGGCACGGCGAACACGACCGAGCTGGGCGAAGCGGTAGCCGCCGCGCTGTGACGCCGCGGTGACGCCCATGCCAGACGCACCGAAAGCGCCGAAATCCGCCGCGTCGCCGGAGCTCGACGACTTGCGCGTGTTCTGCATGGTCGCGCGCAAGGCGAGCTTCACCGCGGCGGCCGAAGCGCTTGCGGCGTCGCCGGCCTATGTCAGCAAGCGCGTGGGCGTGCTCGAGGCGCGCCTCGGCACGCGCCTGTTGCACCGCTCGACGCGGCGCGTCGCGATGACCGAGGCCGGCGAGCGCGTCTATGCCTCCGCGGGCAAGATCCTCGACGACGTCGAGCGGCTCGTGGACGACGTCTCCACCACGCGGCGCATTCCGCGCGGCACGCTGCGCGTGTCGAGCAGCTTCGGCTTTGGCCGCAACTTCGTCGCGCCCGCGCTCGCCGGGCTTTCCGAGCGTTACCCGCAACTGAGCGTGCGCCTCGAGCTGTTCGACCGGCTCGTCGATGTGGCGGGCGAGGGGTTCGACCTCGACGTGCGTATCGGCGACGAGATCGCCGGCCATCTGATCGCGCGGCGTCTCGCGACGAACTATCGCGTGCTCTGCGCCGCGCCCGCGTATCTCGCGCGGCGCGGCGCGCCACAGGAGGTCGCCGATCTCGCCGAACACGCGTGTCTCGCGATCAAGGAGCGCGATCATCCGTTCGGCGTATGGCGCCTGAACACGCATGGGGAAACGGTCTCGGTGAAGGTGGCGGGGCCGCTCTCGACCAATCACGGTGAAGTGGCCGTGCAGTGGGCGCTGGCGGGCCGCGGCATCGTGCTGCGCTCGATGTGGGACGTCGCGCCGTTGCTGGAGAGCGGGCGCCTGCAGCGCGTGCTGCCCGGCGTGACGCAGCCGGCCAATGTCTGGGCCGTGTACCCGGCGCGCCTCGCGCAGTCCGCGAAAGTGCGCGTGTGCGTGAATCATCTGGAGGAAACGTTCGCGCGCATCGGCATTGCCGCGCCTGCAAACGAGGAAGAGAGCGGGCGCTAGCCCGCTTCGGCGGGTGCCTTACTCGCCTTCGGGGAGATCGAGCGCCTTGCGCTCGCGTCGTTCCTCGTTGCCTCGCCTCGCGCGCTGGCGCTGGCGGGAAAGCGCGGTGATGATCTCGCCGGTGGTGGCGTCGGCGGGGATTTCGTTGCGGATCACGTTCGCGACCATCGGCAGCCCCTTGCGCTGGCGGTGCAGCGCCTGCGCGATCGCCTGGCGGCACGCTGCCCCGTGGCAATCCCATTCGTCGCGCAGTTTTCCGCAATAACGGCAGGTGTCCATGCATCCCAGTTTACCCAAAATCGATTGACGGTTTAGGGGCGCGATCAGCGCAGCGCCGCGCGCGTGCCACTCGTGCGCCGCCTCGCGCGGCACGGCGGTATGATCGGCTGCGGACTTAGCGGCGCCGCGATGGGATCGCAGTGTGATCGCAGTGGACTTTAGCGTGGCGGGAGCGGCAGATGGCGGCGATCGGCGTAGTCCTGTTCGACATGGAAGGCGTGCTGTCCCACTACGATCGCGACGCGCGCGTGGCGAGCCTCGCGGCCGCCACCGGCGCGCCGCCCGCCACGGTGCGTCACGCGATCTGGGGCTCGGGTCTCGAAGCGCGCGCCGACGCGGGCGAGCTCGACCCCGACGCTTATCTGCGCGCCCTCGGCGCGATGCTCGGATGCGAGGTGGGCCGCGATACGTGGCTCGCTGCGCGGCGCGCTTCGATTACGCCGAACGAGGCGGCGCTCGCGCTGGCGCAACGTGTGGCCGCGCGCTGCCGCATCGCCGTTCTGACCAACAACTGCTCGCTCGTAACGCATCACCTTGACTATCTGAATCCGCCCGTTGCGCGGCTTTTCGGTTCACAGGTCTACTCGTCGGCGACGTTCGGCGCGGTCAAGCCGGCCGCGCAGACCTATCTTGGCTGCGTTGCACAGCTCGGTGTGCAGCCCCGGGAAACGCTCTTCGTCGACGACAGCGAAGCGAACGTCACGGGCGCGCTCGACGCGGGCTTGCAGGCGTGCCACTTCGTCGAAACCGAATCGCTCGCGAGTGACCTGGCGCGGCTCGGGCTGATCGACGGTTGATGGTCGTGCCGCACGGGCGGCCACGGCTTGAATGGATGGATGGCTGGCGAACGTATGGGAGCGTGCGATGAAGATGCAATGGATCTGGAAGCGGCTCGCGACGCTCTGCCTGTGCGCGTTCGCGCAGCTCGCCGCGGCTCAACAACCGGGCGCGCCGCTCGTCTACGTGACGGACTTCGAACTCGACGCGGCCAACGTCAAGCAGGATTCGAATCCAGTGGAGAATGCGCGCGAGCACATGGGCGGCTTGCTGCCACGACCGCTGTTGCGTCACCGCGACCCGCAGCAGCAGGCCGATCAGGTCGTCACGAAAATGGCCGATGCGCTGGTGAACGATCTGCGCGAGAAGGGCCTCGACGCGCGCCGCCTGCCCAGCGGCGCGCCGCTGCCCGCGCAGGGCTGGCTGGTGCGCGGCGTCTTCCTGAGCGTGGACGAAGGCAACAGTATGCGGCGCGCGGTGGTGGGTTTCGGCTCGGGCGCGAGCCAGATCGAGCTGGCGGTGGCCGTGGACAACCTGGCCACCCAGGCGCCGCAGCCGCTTTATCAGGTGATCGACAGCCAGTCGAGCCACGCGAAGCCGGGCGCCGGCGCGGCGATCGCGCTCAATCCGTATGTGGCGGCGGCCAAATTCGTGCTCGCGCGCGCCGACGACCGTAAGAACGTGGACCGCGCGGCGGCCGAAGTGGCCGACTCGGTCGCGGCGCGCGTGAAAGCGGCGCCGCAATGACGCCGCGGGCGCGCCTTAGCCGCGCGGCGGAATGTTGAGCCCGCGCTCGACCGCCGGACGCGTGACGAATGCCCCGAGTACGCGCGCGACGTTTTTGAAATCGGCGTAACCCACGAGGTCGCCGGCCTCGTAGAAGCCAGCAAGGTTGCGCACCCAACCAAACGTGGCGATGTCGGCGATGGTGTACTCGTCGCCCATGATCCACTTGCGCCCCTCGAGGCGCTGGTCGAGCACGGCGAGCAGGCGCCGGGACTCGGCGACGTAGCGGTCGCGCGGACGCTTGTCCTCGTACTCCTTGCCCGCGAACTTGTGGAAGAAGCCCACCTGGCCGAACATCGGCCCGATGCCGCCCATCTGGAACATGACCCACTGGATCGTCTCGTAGCGCGCCGCGCCTTCGCGGGCGAGGAAGCGGCCGCACTTGTCGGCGAGATAGATGAGGATCGCGCCCGATTCGAACAGCGCGAGCGGCTCGCCGCCCGGGCCGTTCGGATCGAGGATCGCGGGAATCTTGTTGTTGGGATTCAGCGAGAGGAATTCCGGCGACATCTGGTCGTTCGCGTCGAAGCGCACGAGATGCGGCTCATAAGGCAGGCCGCTTTCCTCGAGCATGATCGAGACCTTGACGCCATTGGGCGTGGGCAGCGAATAGAGCTGGATGCGCTCGGGGTGAAGCGCCGGCCACTTGCGGGTGATGGGAAAGGCGGAAAGGTCGTTCATGCGGGGTCCTTGAAGGCCTTCAGCGGCGCGGCGCTTGCCGTGCAAGGCGCGCCGCGGCCTTATTCAGAGGCGGGAGTGGAGTCAGGCCGCCAAGTTTAGTGGAAATGGCGCGCGCCGTCTTTTCGCCGCAAGGCGCGGATTACACGCTGCTACACGCTGCCTTCGCGCTCGACCACGAGAATGCGCGCCTCGCCGCGCGGATGGGCGACATGCTCGCAGCCCACGCCCGCAAAGAACACGTCGCCGGCTTCGAGCACCACAACATGCTCCGCGCCGTCTTCGCGATAATGCATGTCGACCACGCCGTCGAGCACGGCGAACACTTCCTCGCCGTCATTGATGTGCCATTTGTACGGCTGGTCGGTCCAGTGCAGGCGCACGGTAGTGCCGTTCATGCTGGCGATGTCGAGCGCGCCCCAGGGGCGGGTGGCGGTGAAGGCTTTCGAGCGGATGACTTTCATGGCTGTACGGGCTTGGACGTGATCGTGCGGCGCCTTGGAGCGGGGTTCAGGGATTGGCAGGCATGGATTGCGCAAGACTCATCAGATTGAGCGGCGCGACGCGAATGAGGCCGCCGCGCGGGCTGTCGATATCGGCGATGAGCGTGAGCGACAGCGTCACCGTGATGGGCAGGATGAGCAGCAGCACCCGCCGGCCGACCTGGCCGTGCGCGCCGTAGCCCTGCATGAGGTTGCTGAAGATGGCGATGCTGATCATCAGTACCCACGCGGCGACGGGAATGCGGTTGATCCATGCGGCTTGTGTGTAGCCCTGGGTGTTGATGACGTCGTTCATGCCGGCCACCACGAGCGCCATCACCGGATTCGGCTGCGCCTTCGCGGGATCGCGCACACTTGCCCAGAGCTGCGTCTGTAGCCCGGCGGTGTCGCGGTTGATCTGCTCGAGTGCGCCGGGCTCGTGCACGACATAGAAGCGGATGCGCGCCTGAAGGTAGCGCGCAAGCAGCGCCTTGGTCTGGGCAGCCGGCTCGCCGCCAAGCAGTTCGGCGCGCAGATACTCCGTGCCGATCGCGTTGGCTTCCTCTTCCTCCAGGTTCTTGCGCTGGTCGTAGCGGCTCACGGCCATCGAGAGCGTGAAGCCGATCAGGAGCGCAAGCAGCGTGAGCGTCGCGCCCTGCACGATCTTGTAGTTCTCGCGCGCCTCCTCGGCGAGCGGGAAGTAGCGGTGCAGCACGTTTGCGCCGAGGGCGGCGGCAAGCGGCAGCACCAGGATCAGCACGATGAACAAAAGCGCGGGGCGCTGGAGGATGAGCGGCGTCATGGAGTCTCCGCGAAAAGCGTGAGAGGGACGAAGGCGCTGCAATGCAAATCGGCGTCGCCCGCGCGAGGCGGGGCGACGCCGATTCTACGACAGTTCCGCGCGGCGGCGCGGGCCGCTGCCGGCGCTTCAGCGCGCCGCGCGCTGCGGCCACATCGTGCGGCCCCAGAACGTCAGCGAGCGGTCCCACGCGAGCTGCGCCCAGACCGGGTCGTACTGCGTGATGGGGATGCGGGTCGGGCCCACGGCGGTCTCGTTCGCAAACGCGTGATGGGCCAGATAGCGATGGAATTCGACGTCGACGCTGGCGCCCTTGAGCTTCGTTTCGAGTTCCGCCACGGTTTCGATGCTGAACGCCTGGTCCTGGGTCGCGAAGTGGCCGAGGATGGGCGCGGTGATCTTGCTCGCGTCGATGTATTCGAGCGGCGGGAAGCCGTACCACACCACGGCGCTCGAAAGGCCCGGCACCATGGTCGCCGCGAGCAGCGTGAGCGCGCCGCCCATGCAGTAGCCCGTCACGCCCACGCGGTCCGTGAGCGTCTTCAGGTAATTGACCGCGCCGTACACGTCTTGCGAGGCCGCGTCCGCGAAGTCGAGGCCCGTCATCAGATGGTGGGCCTCTTCCTGTTCGACGGTGCTCTTGCCGCGATAGAGGTCGGGCACGAGCGCGAGGTAGCCCGCCTGCGCGAGCCGGTCGGCCACGCCGCGGATCTGGTCGTTCAAGCCCCACCATTCCTGGATCACGACGATGGCAGGCGCGCCGTCGGTTTTTTCCGGTTTGGCGAGATAACCCTGGAGCGACTGGCCGTCAGGGCGGGTGAAGGAAATCATGGATCCGGCGGACTGTTTCATTGGGGGCAACCCTCGGTGAGTCGGTTGAACGAAAGACGCAAGCATAGCGCTTGCGTAGGGGATTTGCGTGTGCGCGCCTGAGCTGCTCATTCGCCGATCAAATGCAGCACGATATCGCGCGTGTGCGCCGCGCGCCGATGCTCGAACACATAGATGCCCTGCCACGTGCCCAGCAAGGGATTGCCGTGCTCCACCGGGATGCAGAGCTGCGTGTGCGTGAGCGCCGTGCGCAAATGCGCGGGCATGTCGTCGGGGCCTTCGGTGTCGTGCTCGTAGCGCTGCGGATCTTCGGGCGCGAGCTGCTCGAAATAGCGTTCGATATCGCGGCGCACCGAAGGATCGGCGTTCTCCTGGATGACGAGCGACGCCGAGGTGTGGCGGCAAAAGAGGGTGAGCAAGCCGGTGGCGATGCGCTGTTCGCGCACGAACGCGCGCACCTCATCGCTGATCTCGACGAGCCCGCGCGTGCGCGTGCTCACGGGCAGATGATGGATGGCCTGGCGCATGATCGGTCTCCTTGCGGGCGGCGGCGCGTGGCTGCTGAGCCGTCGCGGCGATTTCAGCCTTAAAGCATAGCGCAGGCGCGACGGGCGCGCATACCGCCCCCGCGGCCGGCGCACGATGCTGGTAC
Organism: Paraburkholderia sp. CNPSo 3272; assembly: GCF_024206495.1. Classification (GTDB taxonomy): domain Bacteria; phylum Pseudomonadota; class Gammaproteobacteria; order Burkholderiales; family Burkholderiaceae; genus Paraburkholderia. The sequence continues at coordinate 131,745 of NZ_JAMBPQ010000018.1, forward strand.
GATGTCGGCCTTGCCGGCTATTGCCCCGGCCGACCGCATACGAAGGAGAAAGCCGCTTGAACCTCACCCGCTTCGCGAAAGCCCGCCACGCCACCAAGGCGTTCGATCCCGCCCGCAAGATTCCCGCCGCGGTCATCGACGAACTCAAGGAGCTGATCCGCTTCAGCCCGTCGTCGGTAAACTCGCAGCCGTGGCATTTCGTGGTGGCCGAAAGCGAGGCTGCGCGTGCCCGCATCGCCAAGGGTATGGAAGGTTTCGCTTACAACGAGCCGAAGGTCACGCGCGCCTCGCACGTGGTGGTTCTGTGCGTGCGCACCGACATGGACGAGGCGCACCTCGCCCAGGTGCTCGCGCAGGAAGAGGCGGACGGCCGCTTCGCCAATGCCGAGGCGAAGGCGGGTCAGGAAAAGACGCGCTCGTTCTATGTGAACCTGCATCGCGAGCGCAACGACCTGCCGGCGTGGCTGGAGAAGCAGGCGTATCTCGCGCTCGGCACGCTGCTGATCGGTGCGTCGACGCTCGAAATCGACGCCTGCCCGATGGAAGGCTTCGACGCAAAAGCGCTCGACGAGGAACTGGGCCTGCGCGAGCAGGGCCTCACCGCGCTGGTGGTGGTCGGTCTCGGCTACCGCAGCGCCGACGACTTCAACGCGAAGCTGCCGAAGTCGCGTTTGTCCGCGGCTTCGGTATTCACCGATCTCGGTTGATTCGCGCAGGGTTTCGCCGCGTTCGCAGCAGGCGCGGCGACGCAGGCGGCCCCAAGCTACGCGGGAGCCGCATCAGGAGCATGGGTCCATGCAGGGCATCAAACGCCGGATCGTGTACGTCACGCTGTTCGAGGGCATCGCGATCCTGATCACCAGCACGAGCTTTGCCTCGCTCTCGGGCAGCGGCATGGGCCGCGCGGGCGCGGCGGCGGTGTTTTCATCGCTGATCGCGGTGGGCTGGAACTTCGTCTACAACCTGCTGTTCGAGCGCTGGGAAGCGCGCCAGACGAAACGCGGTCGCAGCTTCGCGCGCCGCATTGCGCATGCGGTCGGCTTCGAGGGCGGGCTCCTGCTGTTCCTCGTGCCGATGATCGCGCTCACCCTGCACGTGACGTTGATGGAGGCGTTCGCGATGGATATCGGCCTCTCGATGTTCTTTCTCGTCTACAACTACGTCTATAACGTGATCTTCGATGCCGTGTTCGGCCTGCCGGCCTCGGCCATGCCGGTGATGACCGCTTCGGAACGGGAGCCGCGCGCGTAGCGCGGGTTCTCCCGGTCAGGGGCTCGCAGCGGCACCCTGCGTCCTGCTCGCTTCCACGTTCGCCGCACCGCTTGCGCTCGCGGCCGCCGCCGCGGCGTCGGAAGCCGGCGACACCGCCCGCGCCGGGTGCTGCGCATCGTGCAGCTGCCCTGACCAGCCCCCGCCCAGGTCGCCGATCAGCGAAGCCGTATCGAGCAGCCGCTGCTGATGCACGTTGAGCGCGCTCTGCTGATTGGTCACCTGGGTAGCCAGCGCCGTGGCGACCGTCGTGTAGTCCACGGTGCCCGCCTCGTATTCGTTTTGCGCGATCTGGGCGCCACGGATGGCGTCGCGCACGGCGGCGTCGAGCACGTCGGCCTGCTGCGCGAGGATGCGCAGCCCCGAGAGATCGTTCTCCACCCCCTGGAACGCCGTCAGCACCGTACCGCGATAGTTCGCCACCGCCGCGTCGTAGCTCGCGCGCGCGGCCGCCACCTGGCCGCTGCGCTGGCCGCCGTCGAAGATCGTCTGGGTCGCGCTCGCGCCGAGCGACCACACATAGTTGCTCATGTGCAGCAGGCCCGAAAGCGGCGACTGCGTGAAGCCGTCGAGCGCGGTGAGCGAGATCGTCGGATAGTACGCGGCCACCGCTACGCCGATCGCCGCGTTGGCCGACGCCATCTGACGTTCGGCGGTCGCAATGTCGGGCCGCCGCTGCAGCAGCGTGGAGGGCACGCCGGCAGGAATGGTGGGCAGCGCGGGAAGCTGCGCGCTGTGCGGGATATCGACCTCTTCGGGGTTGCGGCCCACGAGCACCGCGATGGCGTGCTCGTATTGCGCGCGCGCCACGCCCAGGGCGATCAGGCTCGCGCGCGCGGATTCGAGCTGCGTGCGCGCCGATATCACGTCGGACGGCGGCACGGTGCCCGCCTGGTCCTGGTTGGCCACCACGCGCAGGAAGTCCGAGTACGCCTGCACGGTGTGCGTGAGCAGGTCGATATCGGCATCGGTGATGCGCAGATCGATCACGGCGTTCGCCAGTGCGATTTGTTCGGATAACGTAGCGTTTGCCAGCGTCGCTTCGCTTGCCTGCGCCGTGGCCGACTGTTCCTCGATCTGGCGGCGCACCTGGCCCCAGAGGTCGATGTCCCAGCTCGCGTTCGCTTCGAGCGTGCCGCCGTTGACGATGCGCGCGCCGCTCGGCGTGGACGTGATGCTGCTCACGCTGCTGAGCGTGCCGGTGGAGGAGCGCTCGCGCGCGAGCGAGCCGGTGATGCCGATGGTCGGAAAGAGGCTCGCACGCGCGACGCGCACTTCGGCGAGCGCTTCCTGGTAGTTCGCGTAGCTCTGCCGCACGGTCTGGTTCGAGACCTGGACGAGCGGTTCCAGTTCGTCGAGCAGGGGGTCCTGGAAGGCGGTCCACCAGTCGCCCTTGGGTCCCTGGGCGGCTTCGGGCTCGGCCTGGGTCCAGCCGGGCAGCTCTTTCCACGTGGCGGGCACAGTGACCTGCGGGCGGTGGTAGTCCGGTCCGACCATGCAGCCCGCGAGCAGCAGCACGGCGGTGAGGGGCGCGAGCGGCAGCGCGCGGGTGGCGGCGCGATCGGCGGCGCAGATAAGCATTCGCATGAGCGATGGATTAAGGCGAGTCTTCATCATGATGCGCTCTCATCGGCCTGGCGATTCCACGGCAGGCGCGCGGCCCAGCGCGCGAGGCGTGCGCGCAGGCGGTCGAGGAACAGGTAAATCACCGGCGTGGTGTACAGGGTAAAGATCTGGCTCAGCAGCAGGCCGCCCATCACCGTCACGCCGAGCGGCTGGCGCAGCGAAGCGCCCTGGCCGATGCCGATGGCGAGCGGCAGCGCGCCGAGCACGGCCGCGAAGGTCGTCATCATGATCGGGCGCAGGCGCACCACGGCGGCTTCGTGAATCGCGCGGCGCGCCTCCATGCCCTCGTTGCGCTGCAACTGGATGGCGACGTCGACCATCATGATGCCGTTCTTCTTCACGATGCCGATGAGCAGGATGATGCCGATCATCGCGATCACCGAAAACGGCGTACCGAAGATCAGCATGGCGAGAATCGCGCCAATGCCGGCCGAAGGCAGCGTGGAGAGGATCGTGAGCGGATGGATGGTGTTTTCGTATAGCACGCCCAGCACGATATAGACCACGGCGAGCGCGGCGAGAATCAGCAGCGGCACGACGCTCATCGATTGCGCGTAGGCCTGCGCCGCGCCCGCGAATGCCCCGTGGATCGAGGCCGGCATGCCGATGTCGCGCTCGGCCTGATCGATGATCGTGCCGGCCTCGGAAAGCGAGCCGCCCTTGGGCAGATTGAACGAAATCGTGCCCGCCACTTCGGTGCCCTGGTGATTGACCTGGGTGGCCGTATGGCGCGTTTTCCAGTCCATGAGGGCCATGAGCGGCACCATGGTTTCGGCTGCCGTGCTGTCCGCGCTGCCGCTGGAGCTGCCGCCCTTGCTGTTGGCGATCGCGTTGTTCTGCTGGTTGGCCACCGCGTTGGCGTTGCGCTCGTTGGTGTTGCCGTTCGCCGTGTTGGCCGTGGTCACCGCCGTGAAGGGCGTGACGCCCGAGATGACGCTCGACGGCATCTGCGTTTGCGCGGCGCCGCTGGCATTGCCCGCTGCCGTGCTCAACCAGATATCCTGGAACGACTGCGGAAACTGCCAGTACTGCGGCGCCACTTCCATTACGACGAAGTACTGGTTGATCGCGTTGTAGATGGTCGAAACGGTGCGCTGGCCGAAGGCGTCGTAGAGCACGTTGTCCACCTGGTTCGGGTCGAACGCGTAGCGCCTGGCGGTCGTGCGCTGCACCGTCATGTAGGCCTCCAGACCATTCTGCTGCAGGTCCGAGTTCACATCCGACATCTGGCCGTGGTGCTTGTTCAGCTCGTCCACGAGGCGCGGCACCCAGGTGAAGAGGGCGTCGGCGTCGTCGCTCGTGAGCGTGTACTGATACTCTGCTGCCGACTGCCGCCCGCCGATCTGCAGGTCCTGCTGGGCCTGCATGAAAAGCCGTGCGCCCGAAACCGCATTGAGCCTGGGACGCAGGCGGTTCACGACCTCGGTGGCCGTCAGGCGACGTTCGTTGAGCGGCTTCAGCTCGACGAACACGGTGGCCGAATTGAGCGCGCGCCCGCCCGTGAAGCCCGCCACCGATTGCACCGCCGGATCGGCCTTCACGATGGCTTGCAACTGCGCGAGCTTCTTCTCCATCGCCGTGAACGAAATGCTCTGGTCCGCGATAATCTGCCCGATCAGAATGCCGGTGTCCTGCTCGGGGAAGAACGTGCCGGAAAGCAGCCGCGCGAGAAACACATTGCCGACCAGCAGTGCGAACAGGATGAAGATCGTGAGCCGCGCATGATCGAGCGCGACGTCGAGCGTGCGCGAGTAGAACTGCTTGAAGCGCTCGAACTGCGCGTCGATCCACACGGCGCCGCGCGAGGGCTTCTTGTGCAGCGCCTCGCGCTTGAGCACGTAGGCGCACATGGTGGGCGTGACGGTGAGCGAGATCACGAGCGAGATGAGGATCGCGATGGAGAGCGTCATCGCGAACTCGTGAAAGAGCAGGCCCACGATGCCGGGCATGAGCAGAATGGGCAGGAACACGGCGATGAGCGAAAGGCTCATGGAAAGCACCGTGAAACCCACTTCGCCCGCGCCTTTGAGCGCGGCTTCCTTCGGCTCCATGCCGGCCTCGATGTGGCGCACGATGTTCTCCAGCACCACCACGGCGTCGTCCACCACGAAGCCCGTGCCGATGGTGAGCGCCATGAGCGAGAGATTATCGATACTGTAGCCGAGCAGGTACATGGGCCCGAACGTGCCCACGATGGAAAGCGGCAGCGCCACGGCGGGGATGAGCGTGGCGCGCGACGAGAGCAGGAACACGAACACCACGCCGATCACGAGCAGCACGGCGATGAAGAGCGTGCGCTCGGTGTCGGCCACGGAGGCGCGCACGGACTCGGAGCGGTCGATCGCCACGTCCACCTTGATCGTGGCAGGCAGCGCGGCCTCGATGGAGGGCAGGCGCGCGCGGATCTGCTGCACCGTCTTCACGACGTTGCTGCCCGGCATCGGGTAGACGATCACGAGCACGGACGACTTGCCGTTGTAGAGGCCCGCGTTGCGGATGTTTTCGTTGGAGTCGATGACGGATGCCACGTCGCGCAGGAACACGGGCGAGCCGTTGCGATAGGCGATCACCACGTCGCGAAACGGCGCGGCCTTGCTGATCTGGTCGTTCGACGTCACCGTGTAGCGCTGGTTGCCCTGGTCGATATGGCCTTTCGCGCTGTTCGCGTTGGCGGCGCCAATCGACGCGCGCACGTCTTCGAGGCCGATGCCGTAGCTATTGAGCTTGCCCGGCTCCAGCTCCACGCGCACCGAGGGCAGTGCGCCGCCGCCCAGCGTGATCTGTCCCACGCCGTCCACCTGCGAGAGCTGCTGCTGGATGACCGAGTCCGCGGAATCGTAGAGCTGCGCCTTTGTGAGCGTGTCCGAGGTGAGCGCGAGCACCATGATCGGCGCGCTCGCGGGGTTGTACTGGCGGTAGGTTGGGTTGCTGCGCAGCGTGGTCGGCAGGTCGGCGCGCGCGGCCTGAATGGCCGCTTCCACGTCGCGCGCTGCGCCGTTGATGTCGCGGTTCAGGCCGAACACCACCACGATGAGCGACGAGCCCGTATTGCTGATCGACGTGAGCTGACTGACATCCGCGATGGTGCCGAGCCGGCGCTCGAGCGGTTCGGCCACGGTGGACGCCATGATATCCGGGCTCGCGCCGGCCATGTTGGCCTGCACCACGATCACCGGGTAGGCGATGTTGGGCAGCGGCGCGACCGGCAGCCGGAAGAAGGCGAGCGTCCCCGAAATGAGAATCGCGATCGCGAGGAGTGAGGTCGCGACCGGCCGCCGGATGAAGAGCGCCGAGAGGTTCACGGCGTGCCTTCGGGCGCCGGTGGCGCGCCGGTGCCGGAACCGCCGTCCGCGTGGCCCTCAGGCTTGCGTTTGCGGCCAAAGCGTTCGGCCACGCGGTCGAAGAGCAGGTAGATCACGGGCGTCGTGAACAGCGTGAGCATCTGCGAAAGCGTGAGCCCGCCGATGATCGCAAGACCCAACGGGCGGCGCAGCTCCGAGCCCGTGCCGCTGCCGAGCAGCATGGGCAGCGCGCCGAGCATGGCCGCGAGCGTGGTCATGAGAATCGGCCGGAAACGCAGCAGCGACGCTTCGAAAATCGCCTCGCGCGGCGGCTTGCCCTGCACGCGTTCGGCTTCGAGCGCGAAGTCCACCATCATGATGGCGTTCTTCTTGACGATGCCGATCAGCAGCACGATGCCGATAATGCCGATCACGTCGAGGTCCTTGCCCGCGATCATCAGCGCGAGCAGCGCGCCAATGCCGGCCGAAGGCAGCGTCGAAAGAATCGTGACCGGGTGCACATAGCTCTCGTACAGCACGCCCAGCACGATATACACGGCCACGAGCGCCGCGATCAGCAGATACACCTCGCTCGCAAGCGAATCCTCGAACGCCTGCGCCGCGCCCTGGAACGACGAGGTGATCGAGGGCGGCAAGTTCACGGCGGCCTCGGCTTTGCGCACGTCGCGCACGGCGGCGGAGAGCGACGCGCCATCGGCGAGATTGAACGAGATCGTGACCGAAGGGAACTGCGCGAGGTGGCTGATCATGAGCGGCGAGCGCGTGATGCTGATTTTCGCAATGCCCTTGAGCGGCACCTGGCCTTCGCTGCTCGTCTGGCTCGGCAGATAGAGGTCGCCGAGCGATTCGACCGTGGGCAGCGCCTCGGGCTTCGCCACCAGAATCACGCGGTACTGGTCCGACTGCTGGAAGATCGTCGAGACGATGCGCTGGCCCAGCGCATCGTAGAGCGCGTTGTCGATGGTCGCCGCCGTGATGCCGTAGCGCGCCGCGAGCTGGCGGTTCACTTCGACGTTCACGGAAAGGCCATCCGTGTTGAGGTCGCTCGTCACGTCGCGGATCGACGGGATCTGCTTCATGCGCTCGATTAGCGCGGGCACGTACTGGTCGAACGCCTCCTGGCTCGGTCCTCGCAGCACGAAGTTGTACTGGTTGCGCGAGACCGTGGTGTCGAGCGTGAGGTCCTGCTCGGGCTGGATGTAGAGGCGCACGCCCGCGACCTTCGCGACCGACTGCTGAATGCGCCGCCCGATTTCGTCGGCGCTTTCGGAGCGGTCGTCGTGCGGTTTCAGGTTGATGAGGAAGCGCCCGTTGTTGAGCGTGTTGTTGATGCCGTCGATGCCCACGTACGAAGTGAGCGAAACGACATCGGGGTCCTTGAGGATTTCCTCGGCCAGTGCGGACTGGCGCCGCACCATCGCCTGGTAGGAGATGGAGTTGTCGGCCACGCTGATGCCTTGCAGCACGCCCACGTCCTGCACCGGGAACAGGCCTTTCGGAATCACGACGTAAAGCAACCCGGTGAGCACCACCGTCACCACGAACACGACCAGCGTGAGCGTCTGGTGGTCGAGCACCCAGCGCAGGCCGCGCTCGTAGGCGTTGAGCGTCTTGTTGAAAAGCCCTTCGCTGATGCGCTCGAAGCGGCTCGGGTGACGCTCGGCCTGGGCGCGCAGGATGCGCGCGCACATCATCGGCACGACGGTGAGCGAGACCACGGCGGACAGCACGATGGTCACTGCGAGCGTGACGGCGAATTCGCTGAAGAGACGTCCGATCACGCCGCCCATGAAGAGCAGCGGAATCAGCACGGCGATGAGCGAGATTGTCAGCGAAAGAATCGTGAAGCCGATCTGGCCTGCGCCTTTTAGCGCCGCCTGCAAGGGTTTGTCGCCTTCCTCGAGGTAACGCACGATGTTTTCGATCATCACGATCGAGTCGTCCACCACGAAGCCCGTGGCGATGATGAGCGCCATAAGCGAGAGGTTGTCGATCGAATAGCCCAGCTCGTACATGATCGCGAGCGTGCCGATCAGCGAGACCGGCACTGAGATGCTCGGAATGATGGTCGCGGGCAGATTGCGCAGGAACACGAAGATCACGGCCACCACGAGCGCCACGGCGAGCACGAGTTCGAAGGCCGCGTCGCTCACCGAAGCGCGGATCACGCCCACGCTGTTCGACACCACCGTGACCTGCATGCCCGCGGGCAGCGCCGCTTCGAGTTGCGGCAGCTGCCGCATGATCTGGTTGACGGTGGCGATGACGTTCGCGCCAGGCTGGCGCTGCACGTTCAGCACGATGGCGGGCGCCTTGTTGTACCAGGCGCCGCGCTCTACGTCCTGCGCGGCCGTGGACACGCGCGCCACGTCGCGCATGAACACGGGCGAGCCGTTCTCATAGGCGATGACCGTGTCTTCGTAGTCCTTCGGGTCCGAGATCTGGTCGTTCGAATTGATCGTGTAGTTCAGTTCCGGGCCGTCGAAGTTGCCCTTCGGGTTGCTCACGTTGACGTTGGCGAGCAGCGTGCGCAGGTCGTCGAGATTCAGGCCGTAGGCGGCGAGCTTCTGCGGGTCGGCTTCGACGCGCACGGCGGGCACGTTGCCGCCCGCCGTGGTGACGAGGCCCACGCCCGGCACTTCCGAAATTTTTGTGGCGAGGCGGTTGTTGGCCGCGTCCTGCAACTGCGTGAGCGACATCGACTTCGACGTGACCGCGAGCGTGAGGATGGGCTGGTCGGCCGGGTTCACCTTGGCGTAGGTCGGCGGCGCGGGCAGGCCGCTCGGCAGGAAGCTGTTGGCCGCGTTGATGGCCTGCTGGACGTTCTGCTCGGCCACGTCGAGGCTCAGCGAGAGGTCGAACTGCAGCGTGATGACCGAGGCGCCCTCGGAGCTGTACGAGATCATCTGCTGCAGGCCCGGGATTTCGCCGAGCTGCACTTCGAGCGGCGCCGTGACCGTGGTCGCCATCACGTTCGGGCTCGCGCCCGGATAGAAGGTCTGCACCTGGATGGTGGGATAGTCCACCGCGGGCAGCGAGGAAACCGGCAGGAACTTCATTGCGACGAGGCCGATCAGCACCATCGCGATCATCAGGAGCGAAGTCGCGACCGGCCGCAGGATGAAGAGACGCGAAATATTCATCGGCGCTGGGTCCGGGGCTTAACCCGCTTGCGAGGCCGCGGCGCTCGCGTCGGAGGCGTTCGGCGCCGTGGCGCCGGGTTCGCTGGCCGCGCCCGGGGCGCTGCCATGGTGCGGTGCGCTCGCCGCGCCCGCGTGGGTAGCGACCCTCGGCCCAGCGGGCTGGATCTTCGCGCCGTCGTTGAGGCGGTCGAGTCCGTCGGTCACGACATGCTGACCCTGCTGCAGGCCCGCGGAGATCACCGTGTAGCGGCCGTCGCTCGGGCCGAGCGTGACCTTGTGGACCGACACGGTGTTGTCGGCGTTCACGAGGTAGACGTAGTCGCCGGGCGCTCCGGTCTGCACGGCGGGCGTCGGCACGAGTACGGCGTTCTGCAGCGTGTCGACGAGCAGCCTCACGTTGACGAACTCGTTGGGAAAGAGCGCCTCGTTGTCGTTGGGCACGCTCGCGCGCAGCGTGACCGTACCGGTGGCCGTGGCCATTTGGTTGCTGAGCGCGAAGAGCGTGCCGGTGGCGATCTGGCGGGTGTTGTCGCTGCTGAAGACGGTAATCGGCAGTTTCGCGCCGGCGTTGACGCGCTCGAGCACGCTGCCCAGGGAGGTTTGCGGGATGGCGAACTGCACAGTGGTGGGCTTGATGGTCGTGATGACGGCAATGCCCGTGGAGCTGGACGAAGTCACATAGTTGCCCGGATCGACGAGCCGCAGACCCACGCGTCCCGACACCGGCGCCGTGATGCGGCAATAGATCAGATCGAGCTCGAACAGCCTGACGTTGGCCTTGTCGGCCTGCACCGCGGCTTCATACTGCTTGACGAGGAACTGCTGGTCGCTGTAGGTCTGCGCGGCGATCGACTGTTTCGCGTTCAACTGCGTATAACGCGCGAGGTCGGCGCGCGCCTGCGCCAGCAAGGCCTGGTCCTTGGCGAGCTGCGCGAGCGCCTGCTCCTTGCTGATCTCGTACTGGCGCGGGTCGATCTGGGCGAGGAACTGCCCCTTCACGACGTCCTGGCCTTCCTTGTAGCCCACCTCGGTGAGGTAGCCGCTGATTTGCGGCAGAACCGTGACAGTCGCGATCGGCGTGACGGTGCCGAGCGCGTTGAGCGTCACGGGCATGGGCCCGAGCGTGGCGGCGGCCACGGTGACGACCTGCGGCGCGGCGCCGTGCTCCGTCTTCTTGTTGCGCATGATGTGCACGATCACGAGCACGAGCACGATCAGCACGATCACCAAAATGGCGAGAATGAGCGGGCCGGGCCGGCGGCGCTTCGGCGCCTGCGGGGGCGGTGCGGGCGG